>CAWGPY010000010.1:0-192882 GCA_963824595.1 Vulcanimicrobiota bacterium | reverse complement strand
GTCGTTTGCCGTCGTCCAACGATCCGGGCGCATACCGGTTATTACCACATACGGTCCCGTGTTCAGCGAAAGATGGTAGCGCGATCCTAAATGAAACACCTTCGTGCAATAGCGCGCGCTCCGCGACACGTCCACCGTCGCAGGGTCGCCGTTTCCGCTAAACCAGACCGCGAGTCCCTGGCCGCCAAGGGCATCCCCGAACGTGCTAAACGCGTCGTGAAGGAACGACAAGTTCGACCCATTGGCTTTGACCCAAGCAAAATCTGGCGCGAGGAACAGCACGTAGGGGCGATTCACTTTGACCGGGACGGGCTGAGTCGGAATCAGCGTTACGGCTTCATGAAGTTGCGGATCGGAGTTGTAGCTATCGATCTCATCTCGTGCCCCGGATATGGCCGCGAACCACGCATCGCCATCCCCATGATAGGCGGAACAGGCCAGCGCGATGACGTGGTGCGCCCCAGCGAGTGACGTGACGCCCGAATACAGGGTCGCAAGGCGCTTGCACTCGCTGGTTACGTAATAAGAGTCCGGCAGGATATACTGCGTCGGTCCGCTCTGCGCCGATGCTCGCCCGACCGGCAACGGCAGAGTTAGGGCGGCGGCGACCACACATGTGACGACCGACCTCAACGTGGACCTCCCTTGCTCCCTGAGTTTTTCACGTCGTCGCGACGTGCTTTGCGAAGTGCTCGGTAAAGGCCATAAATCGTGGTCGCAAGTGCGAGCGTTCCGATAACGACGCAAATAAGCTGCCACGTGCGTTCTCGCCCGGCAATGTCGTATGCGATCCAAAACGATAATGCGCTGATGCCCAAGCCCAGGACGAGCAGAGCGCGCTCAAGGATTGCGCGCATGGGGTTCCTTCTCCCGTGTGTCCCTTAACGAGGTTGTCATCAGCGACCCCTCGCTCCCTTACGACGCGGCCTGGGCCAAAGCCTCGGGCTCCGAAAGGCCGCTGTTATTTGAACAGCTTGAGCGCGTTCTGGATGGTCACCGCGACGCCGCAGGCGAACGGAATACCCGCCCGCAGCCACGCCCAGCACCAGCATCGTCATGCTGCTGTCAGCGGGGCGCATCTGCTCGCTCCTCGTAATCCTGAGGGAAGTAAAGGGACCGCCGCCCTTGTCATCCTGAGCCGAAGGCGCGAAGCGCCGGAGTCGAAGGAGCCCGCTACGGTGATTTCATCGGAACGACCAGCGCGCGCGGGTTGAAACCGGGCAGCGACGCATAGCGGACACGCCGGCCGGCGGCGGCACGGGATGGCGGTTGCCGAGCGCTCGCGCACGACCACGGACTGGGAATCGCCTTTTGGTCCTCGTCGGCGATGATAGCGTCGCTCGCGGGGATCGGTGGCGTGTCGCCGCGCAGCCGCGCTTCGTCGAAGCCCCCCGCCAAGTCGCCGTTGCGGTCGCTGCCGTCGCGGGGACCGAACGGCATGTAACGCGCCTCGTCGGGCAGCTGCGCGAGCGGGCGTGGGATCGAAGAGTGCTCGGCGAACTTGATCACCGACGCCTGATCGTCGTACTCGTGCGCGACGCCGTTGCGCGCGTAAGGCGAGATCAGTAACAGCGGAACGCGCTGGCCGTTGCCGCACGGATGGCCGTCGGGGCAGATGAGCCACTGCGGCGGCGGGACGTGATCCCAGTAACCGCCGGGATCGTCCCACGTGATGACGATGGCCGACTGGCTCCAGTACTTGCTGCGCGCGATGAGGTTGACGAGCGCGGCGACGTTGGCCTCGGCAACTTGCCTGCAGATCCGACTCGCCCGGATGATCGTCGTCGCCAAGGAACGTGTTCGGCGCGGCGCTGGCGGGGCGCAGGCCGAGATTGCTGCCGAAGCCGCCCTTGAGATAGAAGAGGCCGCCGTCGCCGAGCTTGCCGGCGTTGATGTCCGATGCGAACTGCGTGATGTCGGCGACGTGGCGGTCCATCACGTCGTTGTTGGCGACGTAGCCGAAGTAATGCGGGGCGAGATGGTGGGTGACGAGCGTGACGCGATCGGGATCGGCCGGATTGGCGTAGCCTTGCTCGTACCACGTCCAGTTGACGGGCGACTGACCCTTGGCGCGGAGGAACTCAATGTCGTCGGCGACGTCTTGTGCGTACTTCGTCACCTGGCCGGCTTCGACGCCCTCGAGATTGAGCAGAACGGTAGCGTAGGTTTGATCGACCTGCTTCTCTTGCTGAAGTCGTCTTTGTTGTAGGGACCCCAAGCGGGGTCGAGGTCGACCCACATGGGCACGCCGCGGCCGGAGCCGCCTTTGGGATCGGCGGTGTAGGGCGGCCCGGTGGGACCGTAGCGCGCGTACTCGGTCTCGCCGTTCTGCGCGGCGATGATCTCGACGTTGCTGGGCGATGACGGCGCGCGCGCGCCGGAAGAACGAGTCCTAGAGAGCGAAGCGGTTGGCGTAGGCCCAGAGGTAGGGGATGGTGTCGCAATCCACGTGTGCCAGCGACTCGTCCCCGACCGACGCGGCGCTGGCGGGATCGGTCATGCCGAGGGCTTTTTGGCTGGCGGGCGGGAGGCTCTGCGCCCACGCGCCTTCGGCGGTGACGAAGCGGTCCATGGCGTTGTCGTGCAGGGCGGTGTCGAGGAGGGCACGGGCGTTGTTGACGAGGCCGAGATCGGGCGTGGTGACCCGAAATGCGTGAGTTGAGCGCTTGGCGATAGGATTGTATTGCGTGAAGCCGTGCAGGTAAGCCGCCGGCGTGTAGATGCCATTGGCGCCGGGATAGGTGCCGAAGTAGTGATCGAATGAGCGATTTTCTTGATAGATCACGAACACGTATTTGACGCGCTCTCGCAATAAGGTCTGCGCTGATGGCGAAGGCGCTGGCGTTGCCGCTACGAGTGACAGGGTTACGATAGTGAGAACGGCAGCTCGCATGCTGTCGCCGATTCGGTTTGTGTCGAAAGGTCACCTACGCCGACTCTAGCGTTGTAAGCTAAGCTTTAGCGATTCCGCACGTTGACGGTTCATCGCTCTCCCTATTGGCGGCGGCAGCGATTGAGGTGCTCACTCACCAGATCCGACCGCACCTAATGCCCTCCACTTACGCCTGACGGATTTTCTGTCAAGACCGGCCGGCTCGACGATTCGCACACGGTCAAGGCCATCAACGATGATATTACAGCCCTGCCAGCCGGCACGTCTGGCCGTCGACGATAGCGGCTTGCGAGGAATGACGCGATCCTCCGTGATCAGACGGCCGGGAAATGCGTCGACGAACACGACGGTGCCGAAGCGGGTATCGAACTCCACGAGAATGTGGTCTGGCAGTGTTCCAGCACGGATAGCTTCAACAGTTGGCCGGTAGGCGGCGCCGGGAATCTGCTTGCCGAGACGCCCGTTCTTACCTTTTAGCTGGTAGCGGCTCTTGCATGCAAAACACTCAAAATCGGCGACCGGCGTGTTATCGGGAACTGCTCGAGTTCATTGCGATCGCAGCGTAAGCAGTAAAGGTTGAACGACGCCCAGGTCTCAGCGCCACCCGCGCTGCTTGAGCCGGACTAATGAATTGGCTTGCCACGGTAAAGTCAATGAGCGGGCTGAACAGGGGTGTCTTGTCGAGACGCTCGTAATGCCCGGGCCGGGTAAACCTCAGTAAGCCTTGATCTCTAAGGATCTGAAGGCTCTGTCGAATTTTTGCGTCGACAAAGTGGTTTCCTGGGAAATGCCTTTCGAATTCCTGCTGATGTTTCAAGACATCGCCGAGCACGAAATTGCGCGGAAGCGTCAACACAACATCGTAGACGAGCTTCTTCCAAGTCGATCTCGCTAGCATGGCAAACCCTCACTCGGTCACAGGAAATTGGCAAAAGCCATTGTGTCCCGTAAGGCCTGCAAGATCACAATCCCTGGCCAATGTTTTTCGAGGCAAGTCTGAGGCCCTGGGCGGCATCGGTCAGGTCGCCTAGTTTACTCGACCATGCGGGCCGCCTGTCGGGTCTCCTGGCGTCTAAGATGCCAACGGGAATCGAAAGCGATACTATAGATAAACCCGAGACAACTGACGACGACTAAAACCGGCACTTTTAAGGAAGATCGCCGTTATTCTGTTGTCGTCGGTTGCCTCGAGTCGTTGAGAGTATGTGGGCCAAATGTGGGCCACGAATTCCACGACGACCAGGCCGAGAGCGGGGCATCTTGTTGGGAAGCGCGCGAGGCGAGATTTCGCCGCATATGCTGTCGGGATAAGGGGTAGCAGCGGTGAAATGGCGGCGGCATTCGAGTTAGGATGTGTGTCTCGTGACGATTTAATGCGCGACGAGCGGCCAAGCAATCCCTCTGTCGGCCAGCTGAAGAATCCCAGAACGGCCGGGAGGGCCCTCACTGAGCTAGCTAGTACTAGCTAGCAGTACCAAGCTAGTACTAGCCAGCAACAACAAGATCCAACTCCCCACTGGACCGCACGGTTTTCGAGGCATGATCCATGCCGCACCCCTTCGAAAAAGGCTCCCGCTTCCAGTCTTGTCCATTTAAAAATGTGAAATGTGTTCGTAGGAGGAGCCACAAGCCATGAATCCTTTTCAGAGGTTCAACGCCATAGCGTTTGCCTGGTGCATACTTGCGATCGGCGGCCTGGCCGCCTGCAGCACAAGCGATCCGAGCGCTGGAACCCCTTACCCGGGTGGCTCGTCGTCGCCGCCTACGCCGCCGCCTGAACAGGCATGCTCTACAGGTACGCAGCTCGCCCTCGCCGATCCGCTGCCGGGAACGCGCGTAATGGCAACAACGCGCCCGATAAAGATTGTTTCCAATCACGCCATTTCGGACGCAGATGCGGCTCTCGTTTTGGAAACGCTAAAGGACGTGACGACATCGCCTCGACCACTTTTCGGTCCAATTCGGAAACCCAAGCATTCACCTGCCCCATTCCGGAGGAACGTTTACTACGAGGCGCGGGGTTTTGAGCTGCAACCTTCAACGACGTACAAGGTTGAAGTGGCGTCGATCGAATCGAATTGTAAGCCCGATCCCATCAGCGGTGCGATTTTTAAGACCAAAGCACTGACGTTGCGCCCGGCACTGGTGACCGTCGGTGGTTTGTCCCGATTTGACTTTCGAGCGGTTGTAGGCGTTATCATCGAGCATAGCGGCGGCGCGGCGAGCCTGAACGAGAACCTGCCTATCCGCTGATTCTTGAGCATTGCTAAGGGCGCTTGGTAAGGCGGTCTGAGAACGCTTCTGCCCTTCCACTCTTCGGCAACAACACGCGATCGAATCCACTTGTATTATCTTTGTGTTTGCCGCGTCGATTTGCGTCCGCGATGGGCGCGAATTGCGTTTAACTTCGTGTCTCCCGTCTTGGGCGATAATTCAAATTTTCTCTAAGGATGACAGCACGATTCAGCACCAAGATACCGAGCGCTCAATGGGTCGCTGGCCGGTGCGGAGGACCACCAGTTCGGTAAACAGAATGCAATCCGTCGCTTGCTTATCAAGGTGAGGTGGCCATGCTCTCTAGGGTTGCGGTTACTGGACTAGTGCTCGCTTTTTTGGTCCCACTCCATGCTGGCGCTGATGTTCCCAATCCCGGCGCATCGGCCGCCCCATCGCCCACCCCATCGTCATTACCGATCCCGTTCCGGCTTGGCGTGCCTAATCCGGACAATCCCGAAGCTGCACCCGGAGTTCTCTTTATCTTTGCAACCGGTGGTGACGGCCCCACCCAACAAAAATTGGTTTCGCTCCTCACTCAGAAGCTGGAAGAGAGCGAATCCAAGTATGCAGCGTATGCAGCTCAATCTAAAACAAACCTGGCCCTGGTTTGGCTAGTCCCGCAGCCCGCTTGGCAGGTCTCGGACTATGTCACGGCGTGCATTGGAAGTCGTCAATCCGCACGAAGCAACAACGACCGCGTCGCCGGCGCCCTGATCGTCGGTATAGATCAGGTCTCGATGTATACACATTCAGCAGTTATCGTACGTGACAATCATACAATGATCGATGCGACGTTATTCTATTCAGCATGTGACACGCCACATAGCACACCTTCGCCAACTCCGGAGACAGCGTCGCTTCGGGAACCCAGTGCGCTGCACGTCACAGTTATTAGAAAGTCTACTGCGCCGCCCGGCTCGAGCGCAAACAAAGGCACCCACCACGGAACGAAATGGGTTACGACGAAGGCCGTCGTCAAAGATTTTACATATGTTAAGCCACCCTCGAAGCCCCAAGAGCCGCCGACGCCGAGCCCATATTACATCCAGTGGAAGACTGACGTGCGACACAACGACGACTATGCTCGAATTTGGACCCCTCTGCAGGGGATCGCTATTCTGATGAGCGGCATTGCTGCATGGGCAACCCTAACGCCGAGCGTGACGAAATCGACAACCAATACGACTGTGTTTCCGACACCTATACCAATTCCTCCAGGCGGCGTCGTGACGCAAAGCCAAACTGGAAATTCCAAAGTGACGAACTCCTCGCAGTTTAGCGGGTTCGCGGCAGGATTTCTTAGCTCGTCACTGACGTACGAAGGACAAGTAACGGGCGTCCCCACAACAGACTGGCAGACATACAACGCCGCGCTTGGCGTGGTCAATCAGTTCTTAGGTAAAATGTCTTGCCCTGATCATACACCGCCACCCGCGCAGCCCCCTAAACCGATTCCGGGTTCGGTCGGAGCCGCGGCTACCTCAGCTTGCAAACAAATATTAACGGGGGAGCAGGTTAACCAGTAGAGGTTAGAAGCACAAGTTCTCTATTGCAATCGCGCACGGGTTCACGAAAAAGTCTGCTGCTCGAGGCCAAGCGCAGCAATACAGGAGGTCTGGCGCGCCTCTACGCAACCAGGGGGTATGGTGGGTACGCCTCGCGTTGGTGATGATGTAAACGAAGCTAGGGTCGATCACGTCGTGAGCGCTGCGCCCGTCGAAATAACAATCTAAGGCCGAGTCGCGACCGCCTGCTGATCACGCGCTTTCATCGGGCCCCTATTCTCGTTAACCGGGTATGCCCCTAAGGTTGAATCTCATCCGTGTGCGATCTTTTGTAGTGTAGAGTCCCACGCGTAGCCCGCCAAAAGCGCCGTGTACCACGGCCAAGAATTGGCAGTGTCACCGGCGAATGCGATGACCAACAATGCCGTTAACAGCGAGAAGGTTCCAACCACTAAGTAGGCATTTGGCGGTTGCGGTTGACTGCCAACGACTTGAGGCGCCTTAGGTAGAAAACCTCTCAGAATTGGCAGCGCTACACTAATAATAATTCCGAGTATGGCGAAGCCATACGAAATCAAAGGAAAAGGATGGCCTGACATTCCTTGTAGGACCTTACTGGCGTATTCAACGCCGACTTATAATGTTCGACCATGAACATGTAATTTCGAAAATGGCGCGGACGCAGCCGCGGTCTCGAAAGTCCAAGCTTAAACGCCTGCTTTTGAATCCTCCCCGCCAGATTGCGTAGCGTCGTTGGTCGACGCTTTCTCTGTCTCGAGCGACGTTTCAATGCCGATGATCGTGGGCTCTTCCCTGAGCACGTCCAACAGACGATCCTCGTCATACCTGACCTGTAGTTTGAGGGGAAACGAAGGCTTTGCGTCTACCAGGATGACTTCATTCGGCTTGTCGTTCGAGTGGTGCATCCACAACCCTGTTATGAATTGCTGAGGCATAACGACCATGCGCACCGCATCTATCGTTGCGTCATCCTTTACGCTATCTACAGCCGCCGCAATGTTTATGTCCTGCGCAGACTTCGAAACGCTTTTTACCTCTTCAACCTGCCCCCCTACTACATCTGCTGTCAGTGCCGAAACCAAATCGGAAACCGCCGGAGAAGAAATCTGAAAATGCACTTCCCCGGTCGAGCGACAAGCCTCATCCAATCGGGTGCTAGAACGGGCCCTTTCCGGGTCGATCTGAAAGATCGGTAAAGTCGCACCAACATGCAAGCTCGCAGAACCCACAAACTCTCCAGATCGTTGGATCTTCGCGGAAAACTTCTTTATGAGGGCCTCCTTGTTCTTTAGGCCGGTATCATCATTCCACGTCATCTTACTCCCTTCACGTGCCCCCTTCGCGCACTTGAGGTTGCATCTGTGTCCAGCACGCGCCGACCGTTCCTTGGCCGTAAGCAGTTGCGATGGAACTAAACGTATTTTTACTCTCGCCGAACCACGGATCACTTACTTGATACATTACGCTGCCATCGGCGTCGTTATAGTATCCAAAAATTATAGCAACGTGACCCCCGCCGCCAGTCCAACGATACATAACCTCCACTGGTCGGCCAGCGTTCAATTCGGCACGAATAACGGTTTCCACAAATGGTTCGTTGTAGCTCGCGTCGACGAAGTATCTAGAATAGATCGCGGCTATTTTATCGATCCGATACGGCTGGTTGCACGCGTTCGGAATAGGGCTGGCACAGCATCCCCTCGCGCTCAAGAAGAACTCGGCGAGTAGGCACTGAACGTCCGCCTTGACCTTGTAGTACTCTAGAACCATTCGTGTGCACGCGATCCAGCACCAATTGCTGGCCTCTTGGCGTTCATATGGATAGGTAACGCCCGCGGCACCGACCGTCGGTGCTAGCGAAAAATCGATCCCCGCGTCCAGCGTGCTCATTTGTTGACTGTTTTCGCACCGCCTTTCAAGAACCTGCGCTGCAGGCGTATTCGACCTGATTTGGGGGCTGACCTGAGACCGCAATTTCGGACAGACTGAGACTGTGAAGTTGGGGTGATTTGCCCTCGTTCGATCGCCCTAACGAGTCTCGCTGCGCGGACCCGGACATCCAGGTGCTGCTGTTGGACCCGCTAAAACCTGCCGGTGCCAGTCCTTCAATTTTACGTTACGTCATGGGCTCACAGCCTACGTCATGGGCTCGCAGCATTCGATGAACGAAAGAACGGTAGTCATCGACTGCGCGCTCTCAACTGAACCACATTGAGCGGCTAATAGCTTTGGGATCCAACGAGAACGGCAACCGAGCGAGCTCGAGAGACGACAACGTTGATTCGGTTTCGATCGAAAAGAAAATTGATGCCTCGAGGTGCCTCAGCAATTGTAGACGCCGCCATCGAATAGAAGACGACGTGCGCCTCACGTGAGAAGCGTACGAGAAGTGGCAAGCTGAGAAGCAGACGAGGCGTTCCGGTCGGACGATTCGGCACGTGCACGATCTGCTGGGGGCGACGCTCAATTGGGCCGTTAGTCTTGACTACATCCAAACCAACGTTGCCGGCAAGATCACGTCCGACGACCTTCCAAAGGCCTTCAAACCCGAGAGCACGGTGCTCAACGAGAACGAGCTACGCCACCTGCTGGCCGAGGCGCAGTCGCCCACCTTCCTGGCAAAAAAGCGCGGCACCATCTCGTCGCTTCCCTGGTTCTATCCGGCGTTGGTCTTTGCGGCCTACACCGGGGCCCGGCGCGGCGAAGTCTTGGCTACGCGTTGGCCCGATCTCGACTTGGACGGCGGCACGGTTACGATCCGTGAATCGCTCGCCCAGCCGCGCTCGGGGCTCGCGTTCAAGCGGCCGAAGAACGGACAGGTCCGCACGGTTACGATCACTTCGGAGCTCGTTGCCGTCCTGCGCTCGCACAAAGCGAGGCAGGCGGCAGAGCAGGTGTACCTGGGCGAAAGGTACCACCGGGACGACCTGGTCTTCGCGATGCCCACTGGCATGCCGGTTTCCCCCGAGGCCTTCGGGGCGGCATTCAAGCGGCTCGTCGAGCGGGCAAAGGTCGCGCGGATTCGGTTACACGACCTGCGAGACACCCACGCTTCGCTCTTGGCAAAAGCTGGCGTGCCGATCGAGGTGGTCAGTCAGCGACTCGGTCATAGCTGCATCGGCGTCACAGTCGATCGTTACGTGACCGTCTATCGGGAGCGTGACGCGGCGGCCGCCGCAGCGTTCGCGCGATTAGTCGCGTGACAAAAACAAAAAGCCGACGTGACAAATCCGTGACAAGTCGGCTTTTCTAGACCGGTAAAAGCGCCGGATTCCCTCGTGAGATATGCGATTTTGTTCTTAGCGCGAACGGGAATCGAACCCGTTGAGCCTCCGGAGGAGGGGCTCACGCCGCCAGCAGGCAGCCGTTTTGGGCGTCAGCGGCCAGGCAAATCGAGTGAGGAACGGTCAGACAGCTTTAAAGCCGCCCCGCCTTATGCAGCGTCTCATAAAGGGTCATTGCCAGCTTCCCCGATTGGTTCTGCTTTGAGTCAGGATTGCTGTTCAAGCCAAACGCGATCACTGCATCTTGGCGCGGGAAGTAGAGGTGCAGCATGCGATAGCCGAGCGTCATGCCTTCGTAGAACCAGATCGTGCCGATCTTCGGCTTTGTCATCTGCGCCACGCCAAGGCCAAAGCCTTGCGGATCCGCGAGGCTCGTCGTCTTGATCGGCTTCCCGTTCTTCGTCGAGACGAGCGACATCAGCTCGGCACGCTGCTTCGGCGCCAGAATCGGACCGGTGTAGAGCGCCCGCGCCCAGCGCGTCAGATCCTCGGGCGTCGAGGCGATCGCGCCCGCCGCCTGCATCCACGACAGGCTGTCGCGGCTCACATCCGTGCCGAGCAGCGGCGCCAGCCCCGCGTCGTCGGGATCGTGGTTGAAGAAATATCCCGACACCAGCCGGTCGAGCACATCGGGCGGATACTGCGTGGCGGAGTAGTACGTCGACGTCAGCCCCAGATCCGAATGAAAGAACCGGCTTTCGAGCTGGCTCGAATAGCTCTTGTGCGTCGCCTTTTCGATGATCAGCTCGCACAGCAGATAGTTCGTGTTCGAGTAGTTATAGCCGGTCGTCGCCTTCGGCGCATGTGGATTCCCCGGATAGACGTACGCGATCAGCTGCGGAATCGTCAGGTTGCGCGTCGGGTTCTTCGCGTAGTCCTCCAGCATCTGCGGCACGTTGTCGTAGCCCGGGATGCCGCTCGTCATATCCAGCAGGCGGTGAATCGTCACGTTCTTCCACGCCGGATACTGCGGCAGCCACTTTCCAACGGTCTGATTGATCGAGAGCACGCCGTCGGCCTCGAGTTGCAGGATCGTCACCGCGGTGAAGGCCTTCGTGTTGCTGCCGATCTGCCACAGCATCGCCGGCGTGACCGGCACGCCACCGCCGTATTTCGTCGTGCCCGCCGTCACGTTGATGTTCTGCGACGCGCCGTGCAGGCTCACGCTCAGCGAGATCGCCGAGATGTGCTCGGCCTTCGCGCGCGCGCTCAGATACTGCGTTAGGTCGCTGCTGCAGCGCGGCTTTTAGCGCGGCATCGGATTGCGCGGCCGCGACCGGCGCCGTCAACGCGAGCATGCACAAGAGAAAAGCAACGGATAGTTTCATGCGGGCGTCTTCGTGATGCAGGCGAGCTGCCCTTCGGCACGCCCTTCGCACTTCGCTCAGGGTGACAAGCTGCGCTGTGCTCAGGATGACAAGGTGCAGAGGTTTTACGTAGTCCTCCAGCGTGAGCTTCACCGTGCGCTTCGTCCCGTCTTTCGATGCGAGCTCGAGCGTCACCACCGTCCCGGCCGGTTGGGCCAGCAGCGCGCGCACCTGCTGCAGCAGCATCGTGCCCGCGGGCGAGCCGTTGATGCTCACGATCGTGTCGCCCTTCGCGATGCCCGCGGTTGCGGCCGGCGTGCCGGGCCGCGCCGCGACCACCACCACGCTGCCCTCGCGCTTGATCAGGAACAACCCCGAGCGCTCGTAGCTGTCGGCTTCCGTATACGCCGCGTTCGGCACCAGCGTCATCGTGCCGTTGTCGTAGTCGAACGTCACGGTGAACCGCCGCAGCAGGTTGCCGCCGATGTTCGCGGCGACGAACGGCGCCGCGAACGCGCCCGCCGTCTGCGTGGAGTAGCCCGCGACGAGATTGGTCAGCGTGATGTCGCCGATGCCCACCTCGCGCACGCGTCCGAGCTTGCCCATCGCCGGGCCGCCGAAGCCGAAGCCGTTGATGCCGACCGCCGTCATCTTGGCCGGCGCGACCTCGGGATGCGCCGCGACGAACGGCGACATGAAGCTCATCGTGTCGCGCGCGCCGGTGTCGATCGTGCACTCCGCCGGAATGCCGTCGATCGTGCACGCGATCTGCGGCTGCGTGCCGTAGAACACGAACGGTACCACGTGGCCGCCCGCCGGCGGCTGCCGCGCTGCCCGGCATGGCCAGCGTCACCTTCAGGCCCGCGTAGTCGAACGTCGTGACGAACCGCGCCAGCACTTCCCAGCCGATCAATCCGTCCACCGGGCGTCCCGCCGACACGCCGAAGCCCATCCGCGTCGGCGCCACGGCGAAGACCTGATCGTTCAGCACCGCGTCGCCGACCTGCAGCTTCGACACGTTCGCGAAGCTCAAGCCTTCGGTCTGCGAGCCGACGCCGCTGCCCTGCGCCGAACCGGTGCCCAGCGCGCCGATCTCCTTGGCCACCGCCGGATCCACCACGTTCGAGCCGCCGGTGTCGAAGATAAAGTGATACGGCCCCTTGCCGTTGAGCATCACGTCGAGGTAGACGTGGTTTTCGCCCAGCTCGATCGGCACCGTGGTTGACGTCTTGCCGCCCGTAATCGAGAAGTCGGTCGGGCGCGTCGCCGGCCGCGCCAGCGCCGCCTCGGCGCCCGGCGGATCGAACGCGACGTTCGTCACCGCGATGTCGGAGTTGTTGCCGTCGCTCGAGTCAATGTGGATCGCGTGCGCGACGTTGAGCCCGTTCACCGCGCGATAGTCGGAGAACGTGAGCGTCTGCGTGGTGAAGCCGCTGACGAAGTGGGCGCGCCCGGGCAGATGCGTCGCGGGATCGAGCCACAGCTCGAACGGCGATTTCGATCCGGCCGGCGTGATCGCCAGCACGTCGTACGACTTGCCGGCGTCAACCTTCGTGCCCAGCGACGTAACGTCGGCGCCGCTCGCGTTGGGCGCCCATAGCGCGTAACTCTCGAGATACGCCTGATTCAGCTCGCTCGAGCGATCGCTGTCGCCGCCCTGATTCCACACCAGGTGCGTGCGGTCGCCGCTCCACTCGATCTTGCCGTCGTAGCCGTCGAGCGACACGAGCGGCGCGAGCGTCGTCGTCTCGGCGAACCGCCCGTCGCGTACGTTGACGTACTGCACCACCGTGCCGCTCAAGCCGACGGCCGAGATGCTCTCGTCGAAGCGGATCGTGGAGACCTGCGCGAGCGCGGCGACGTTGATCGCCTTTCCCGACGACGCGATCAGCTCCGCGACGCGCGGATCGGACGAGGCGGCGCGCGCCGGCGCGACCGCAAAGAGAACCGCGGCGGCAATGCCCGCGGCGGCATAACGCAAAACGTTCATGGCCTCGTTACCGGGCGGCCGCCCGCGATGTTTCAGGCGGGCGGGAACTGACGAAGACCGACGGGCGTTCCGTCGGGATTCTTGACGCTCGCGACCAGCAGTCCATAGCCGACGTCGGTGACGTCTTGCGTCTTCTCCGCCCCGGCCGCCGTGAGGGCCGCCAGCGCCGCGTTGATGTCGGTGACCGTCACGAACCCGACCGCCCCCGTGTTGCCGCCCCGCGCCGCGACGATACCGATTTCGACGTCCCCGGCTTTGAAGCCGGTATAGGCCGGGCTATCCACGTAGGGTTCGCCACCGAGCGCCGTCGCAAAAAAGGCCTTCGTTTTCGCCACATCCGTGGCGTGGTAAATGATGAGGCTAACCGGGTTCATCGCATCTCCTTCGTGGGTGAGTTTTGCAGACCAGACGAAATCCGGCGCGCGGATGTGACATCCCCCGGCGGCGCCGCCGCTACATCGTGAGCACCACTCGGAAGCGCGCGGCGCCGCTCATCATGCGATCGAACGCGTCCTGAGCGCGTTCCAGCGGGAAGGTCTCGATCATCGCGCGCACGCCGGTCTGCACGGCGAAGCGCATCGTATCCTCGGAATCCGCGCACGTTCCCGACGGCCATACCTTGACCGAGTTGCGATAGCGCATCAACGCCAGCGTGTTGACGGGGAGCGGTTCTTGCGATGCGCCGACCACCAGCAGCTGGCCGTCGGGGCCGAGCCCGCTCAGCACGGGCTCCATCGCGGCCGCCGAGGTGATCGTCGACAGCACGACCTTCGCGCCGCCGAGTTTCTGCAGTTCCGCGCCGGGATCGCCCGCCGTGCTGTCGATGTAGTGGAACGCGCCGAGCTTGCGCGCCAGCTCTTCCTTATCGCGTCCGCGTGCGATCGCGACGGTGCGAAAGCCCATCTTCGACGCGAACTGCACGCCGAGGTGGCCCAAACCGCCGATGCCGAGCACCGCCACCAGATCGCCGGCGCGCGCGGCGCTATGCCGCAGCGGGTTGAACGTGGTGATGCCCGCGCACATCAGCGGTCCGGCCTCCGCGGCCGTGAGCTCGTCGGGAATTCGCGCCAGCGCGACCGCGGGCGCAACGACGTATTGCGCGTGACCGCCGTCGAAGTTGATGCCGGAGACGCGCAGGTTGTCGCACGTGATGAAGTCGCCGCGGCGGCAGCGGTCGCACGTGCCGTCGTGACCACCGTGCCAGCCCAAGCCGACACGGTCGCCGACTTTCCACGGCGCGGCATTCGGGCCGAGCGCCTCAACCGTTCCGGCAACCTCGTGCCCGGGAATTCGCGGATACGTGATGCCAGGCCAGTAGTTGTACACGGTCAGCACGTCGCTGTGGCAGACGCCGCCCGCCTCGACCTTGACGCGCACCTGGCCGGGGCCCGGTTCCGGAACCGCGACGTCGCGCAGCTCCAAGCGATGATCTTGCGCCGACGGCACGACCGCCGCGCGCATGGTTTGTGGGGTCATAGTGCCACGTGCAACACACGCAGGCGCGCCGCGGTGTCACCGTCGCGTGCGATGCTGAATGCCGCAGCGCCGGTTTATCCCCTTGACATGCGTGGTAGCCTAAAGCCTTATGAATTTCGACCCGAGCGATTACGTGCAGCGCGGCAGCCCCGAGGACCGGTTCCCCGATGGCGTGGCCGAACTTCTCGTTTGCCGATACTGCGGACGCCCGCTGCTCGTGAGGCCGGGCGACGAGCCCGATTGCGGCATGCACCGCAACTGACGGGCGCGTCACTTTTTCGGCCTCCGCCCCGTCTAGGCGGTGGAGGAAGACAGACAGCATGTTCAAGTGGTTGGTCAAGAAGCAGCTCGAGAAGTTCGCACGGCGCTGGAACTACGACACCGGGTACGTCCGCGAGATCGTCGACGAGGCCGGCGTAGGCGCCGTCATGCCGCTGCAGGGGCTCGGCAAGCTGGGGAGTTATCGTAAGGTTCCGATGGACGCGTACTACGGCGCCGCGCTGACGGCCGGGAAGGCGGCCGACTGCGGACCGTGCCTGCAGCTGGGCGTCTCGATGGCCGAGGCGGCCGGCGTCGCGCCCGCGACGATTCGCGCGATCCTCGAGCGCGACTACGCGACGTGCTCGGAGGAGGCGCGGCTCGGCGCCGAGCTCGCGCTCGCGACCGTCGCGCGCGACGGCAGCGGCGACGAGGCGCGCGCCGAGATTCTCAAGCGCTGGGGCCGTGCCGGGCTCGTGTCGCTCGCCTACGCGATCGTCGGCGCGCAAGCGTATCCCACGTTCAAATACGCGATCGGGCACGGGCACGCGTGCGTCCGGCTGCGCGTCGGCGGCGAGACGGTCGCGATGGCGCGTCCGCAGTACGCATGAGCCGGCACGCGTGACCGACGATCGCGCGCAGCGCTTCGAGGCGCTGCGGCCCGAGCTGGTGCGCCATGCGTATCGCATGCTCGGCGAATACGGCGAGGCCGAAGACGTGGCGCAAGACGCGTACCTGCGCTGGAGCGCCGCCTTCGACGCGGAACCGGTGCGCGACGAGCGCGCGCTCGCGCGCACCATCGTGACGCGCCTCTGCCTCGACCGCCTGCGCTCGGCGCGCGCGAAGCGCGAGATCTACGTCGGGCCGTGGCTCCCCGAGCCGGTGGTCTCCGACGCGCCCGACGATCCCGAGGCCGCCGTGACCCTGGCCGACGACATCTCGTTCGCGCTGATGCTGGCGCTCGAACGATTGGCGCCGCTCGAGCGGGCCGCGTTTCTGCTGCACGACGTGCTCGACGTGCCGTTCGCCGAGGTCGCGTCGGCACTCGGACGCGCCGAGCCCGCGGTGCGCAAGCTCGCAACCCGCGCGCGGGAGCACGTCCGCGACGCGGGCCGGCGAACGCAGACCGACCGGCGCGAGCTGCTGCGCGTGCGCGACGCGTTCGTCGCGGCGCTGCACAACGACGATCCCGCCGCGCTCGCGGGCCTGCTCACCGACGACGTGGTGTTCACCAGCGACGGCGGCGGCAAGGCGCCCGCCGCGACGGTGCCGGTCGCGGGCCGCGACCGCGTGACGAAGCTGCTGTTCGGCTTGAAGACCACGCAGGGCTGGAAAGACGTCGTGCGCATGGAGGTCGTGATGGTCAACGGCATGCCCGGCATCGTGACCTACACCGCGAAGGGCGTCGCCGACGCGGCCGCGTTGGAGATCGTGGAGGGGCGCATCGCGGCGATCTACGTCGTGCGCAATCCGGAGAAGTTGGGAGCGGCCGCGTCCTTCGACTCGGGCGCTGCGCGCCCGGCTCAGGATGACAAGGTGTAGGGGCGGCGCGCGTTCAGTGTGACGAAGAAGTTGCGAGCGGTGCCAGCTCGCGGAGCTTGCGTTCGCTTTCCGAGCCGGGCGCGGCCGTGAGCACGACCATGCACATGTCGCCGTCGCCGGGCAGCTCGAACGTGGTGTGATCCAAGATCAGCTCGCCGGCCTCGGGGTGGATGAACTGCTTCAGGCCCTCCGCGGATCCCAGCACGTCGTGCTCGGCCCATAGCGTGCGGAACTCCGGCGAGTTCGTGCGCAGGTCGTCGATCAGCTCCGTGAACCGCTGGTCGTTCGGATACTTCGCCGCGACCGCGCGGAACTGCGCCACGCACCGGCGCCAGGTGCAGTGCGGGTCGCCGAGGCGGCGTGCGAACGCCGCGTCGCGGAACAGCCGCCACACCAGGTTGGTCGAGGGGCCGGTCGCCCGCGAGAAGTCGTTGAGCGCGTCGGCGCTGCGGTTCCACGCCAGCACGTCCCACCGCCGGCCGCGCACGTAGGCGGGCGACGGGTCGAGCCCGTCGAGCACGCGCCGCACCAGGTCGCTCACGCGCTCCTCGTCCTGGGGCGCGACGGTCAGCGGCACGCCGGCCAGCACGTGGAGATGGCGGCGCTCGTCGGACGTCAGACGCAGCGCCCGCGCGATCGCGGCGAGCACCTCGGCCGACACGTTGATCGGCAGCCCCTGTTCGAGGCGCGTGTACCAGGTGGTGCCGATGTTGGCCAGCAGCGCCACCTCCTCGCGGCGCAGGCCGGGGGTCCGGCGGCGAGGCCCGTCGGCCAGGCCGACGTCGGACGGGGCGATCTTCGCACGCCGCGTCCGCAGGAAGTCGCTGAGCTCGAGGCGGCGGTCCTCGCCGTTCATCGAGCCGTCCTCGAGCCCAGGCCAGCCACTGCTAGTGCTAGGATAAGGCATGTTCTAGTCATAGCATCGCACATCCGGTATGCTGGTTTCAAGTTTACGTACCCCACAAAAACGGAGTTCAACGTGCCGGTTGCCGCGCGGCCGCGCCCTCAGTCGATCGGCGTCGTCCCGCCTCGCCCCAGCGTCAGTCCCGCGCCCCAGGCGCCGGCCGCCCCGTCCTCGCTCGTCGAGTACGGCGCCCGTCGCGCTCTGGTCGTCGCGGGCGTCATGCTCGCAGCGCTCCTCCAGACCGTTGATCTCACGATCGTCAATGTCGCGTTGCCCACCATTCAGGGCAACCTCGGCGCGACGGTCGACGAGGCCACGTGGGTGCTCACGGGTTACGTGGTGGCCAACGTCGTGGTGATTCCGCTCACGCCGTGGCTGCAGTTACGCTTCGGACGAAAAATTACTTCCTCGTCTCGATAGCCGGGTTTACGCTCGCCTCCGTGCTCTGCGGCATGGCCAGCTCGCTCACCGCGCTGATCGTCTTTCGCATCGTGCAGGGCGCGTTCGGGGGCGGCCTGCTCGCCACGGCGCAGGTCGTGCTGCGCGACACGTTTCCGCAGAAGCAGATCGGCCTGAGCCAGTCCATCTTCGCCCTCGGCACCATTCTCGGACCGTCGCTCGGCCCGACGCTCGGCGGCATTCTGGTCGACAACCTGTCGTGGCCGTGGGTCTTCGACGTCAACGTCGTGCCGGGCATCCTCGCCATCGTGATCCTGTGGCGCTACATGCGCGACAACGGCCGCGCTCGCCGCGAGCGCGTGGACGTCACCGGCATCGCGCTGCTGATCGTCGCGGTCAGCTGCATGCAATACGTGCTCGATCAGGGCCAGCACGACGACTGGTTCTCGAATCAGACGATCGTGATCTGCACGTTCCTGTGCGTCGCCGCGACGGCGGTGTTCGTGTGGTGGGAGCTGCGCGTCGCGCAGCCGATCGTGGATCTGCGCGTGCTCGGCTCGCCGCCCGTGGCGGCGGCGCTGGCCATCGCGGGCGCCTACGCCGCGGTGATCTTCCCCAGCCTGCTGCTGCTGCCGCAGTTCACCGTGGACAACCTCGGCTTCACCAGCACGCTGGCCGGCTTCCTGATCGGCGCGCGCGCCCTGCCCGTCTTGTTCCTCACGATTCCGGTGGGGCGCCTCACGAGTCTCCCGTGGCTCGACTTGCGCTGGCTCATCGGCGGCGGGCTCGCCGTCGCCGGCGCGGGATCGCTCTGGCTCGGCCGCGGCGTGACCACCGGCAGCGAGCTGATGACGTTCGTCATCCCGCTGCTCGTGATCGGCACGGGCGCGGCGTTCGTCTACTCGCCGCTGCTGGTCGCCACGATGCGCGCCGTCGCGCCCGACGCCGGCGCGAAGGCCAGCTCGTTCATCGTGTTGTTCTTCCAGCTGGGCGGCTCGATCTCGTCGGCCGGCATCGTCGCGTTCCTCGACCGGCGCGAGCAGTTCCACCAGGCGATCCTCGCCGCCGAGGTCACGCTCTCGCGATTGCCCGTCACGCAGTTCCTGCAACACGGATCGCCGGCGCAGCTGGCCGCGCAAGTCAGCGATCAGGCCGCGGCGCTGGCCTACGGCGATACGTTCTTCGTCACCGGCGTGCTCGCGCTGCTGATCACCCCGGGGGCGTTGCTGCTCGCCCGCAGAAAGGCCTGAGCGCTATCGCCTACGGCACGCGCGGCGAGGGAGGCCGCCAACATGATGAGGCACAACGGCAGCTTCTTTACCAACACGCGGGTCGAGCTCGACGGTAACAGCTTCGAAGGCTGCGCTTTCGACGGCTGCCGGATCGTGTTCAGCGGCAAGGCTCCGTGCGAGCTGATCGACTGCACGTTCAACAACAGCCCGTTCGCGTTCGAGGGTCCCGCCGCGTTGACGGTCGATTTCTTGACCAAGATGTATCGCGTTGCGGGGCCGATGATCGAGGCGACGCTCCAAAATATCCGAGCGGGCCGGCACCCGGGCTAGAGATGGCCAAATCGAAGGCGCCCTCCAAGCGCGTCTACGAGGTTCGCGCCACGAGCGCGGGCCGCAGCTGCGTGCTCGCGATCAGCGGAGACGCCGTACTGCTCGATCTGCATCTCGCGCTGCTCGGCGCCTTCGACTGGAACGGCGACTACGGCACGGAGGAGCGCGGCGCGTATCGCGTGGATCTGCCCGACCGAGGAAAGCGCGGCGAGTCGTATACGGAGGGCCGCGGGTCGCGAACGGCGCTGCGGCGTTTGCTCGCCTCCGGTTCGCGTTTCACGTGCTCGGCATCGGATCCGCCGATCGAGGTTCGCGGCGACGTGACGCGCGAGTACGACGTGCCCAATCGCCGTCACTATCCGAAAGTCCTGGACGTCGGCGGCGACGAGCTCGATGCAAAGGTTGCGACTTGGCGCGCCCAGGGTGCGGCGCGGCGCGAGTTCCGCGATCCCGTGAGGCAGGAACCGCCGTCCGAGGAATACGTTCACGGACTGTTTTCCGCGGTCGTCGCCGGCCCGCCAGTCATTCCGAGCGCGTGGCTTCCGATCGTCGTACGCGGCGCCGATTACGGGACGTTGGCCGACATGCAACGTGCGGTCGACCCCATCATGGAGGCCTACAACGCCGTCGCGCGCGGGGTGAACCAATCGCCCGACGCGTTCGTCGCCGGTACGGCGGCTTTGCTCGCGTCGCGCGGCTCGGCGGCGGTGCGGGCGTGGGTGCGAGGGTTCGTTCACGGAATGGCGCTCGCGGGCGACGAGTGGCAGCAGGCCTTTGCAGAGCCGGAGTTCCGGCGGAGCTTCGAGCCCATCGCAACGGTCATGCAGCTCGATTCGAGCGCGGCCAAACGCGCGTGGCTCGACGATGCCGGCTTACGCGAAAAGCTCGGGCGCGCTTGCCCGATGGCAGCGATTGCGATCGCGTCGTTTTGGCGATCGCGCGGCGCCGGCGTTATGCCGGTCGGCGCAGCACCGCGAAGAGGTCGCGCACCGCGTAGGTAAAGCCCGGCAGCGCCGCGTGCTCGATCGCACGCGTCTCGTCGAGCAGTAGCGTTTCGCGGGCGTCGTGCAGCTCGACGACGCGCCGCTGCGGATCCACCACGATCACCAGCTGCGAGCCGCCGCGCAGATAGACGCCGATCTTGTCGTCAACGTCAACGCGCCGGTCGTCGGGCGAGAGAATCTCGACGGCGACGTCGGGCGCGAACGGCGGCAGCTCGAGCTCCGCGTCGCTCAACGGCCGAAGCCGCTCGTTCGACACGTACGCGACGTCGGGCACGAGCGGGCGGCGAACCTCGCCCGGCGGCGCGACGCGAAAGCGCCATTCGGGTCCCGCCTCGCCGCGGCCGGCCGCCCAGCGTTCGAGCTGGATCATCATCGCGCCCTGAAGGCGCGAGTGCGTGCGCTGCGGGCTCACCTTTTGCAGCGGCCGTCCCGCGCACCCATTCGGTCTCGGGCTTCGTCTCCGGCAGCACGATCTCGTAAATTCCCATGGCTCCACGTGAGTCTATCACGCCGGCGCCTTCGTGGGAAAGGGCCGCGCGGGACTCGCCGCGTCCCGCTGCGTAACAAGAAGCGCCATGCCCGCGCAACCGCAGCCGCTTCGATTCGGCGTCGCCACCGCCGACCACCAGTGCGAGGCGTACGACGGCAACGACGACATCCGCGACGCGTGGGAACGCGTGCGCGGGCTCGTCGCGCGCGGCACCGCCACCGACTTCTGGAACCGCTATCGGCGAAGACGTCGAGCTGGCGCGCGGCCTGGGCTGCAAAGTGTTCCGGCTCTCGCTGTCGTGGGCGCGCCTCGAGCCGCAGAGCGGCGTCTGGAACGACGAGGCCTTCGCGCATTACCGCGAGGTGCTGCAGGCGATTCGCGACGCCGGTATGTCGGCGATGGTCACGCTCGTGCACAACACCTGGCCGCTGCACGTGCAGGCCGCGGGTCAAGGCGCCGGACCGCTCGATGCGAACTTTCCCGATCGCGTCGCGCGCTACGCCGAAGAGGTCGCGCGGCGGCTCGGCGATCTGATCGTCTATTACGTGACGCTCAACGAACCCGACCAGCTCGTCTACGGCTGGATCAAGGGCTTCTGGATGCGCGCCTACCCGATGCCGCCCGGGCAGCCGCCGTATCAGAGCCCAGACGCGCAGATGGACGACGTGCTGACCGCGATTCCCAACTTGTTTCGGGCGAACGCGCAGGCGCGTGCCGCGATCAAGCGCATCCGGCCGGACGCGCGCGTCGGAACCAACCCGCTGGTTCTCGGGCTGCCGCGCTGGCTGCAACGGCTCATCGACCGCAACGCCACGCACCTGCAATCGCCCGAGGCGGCGAAGCGTCAGGCGGCGCGCTTCGCGAGCTCGGCCGTCGTCGAGGGCGGCCGCGTGGATTGCTCGATCGCGCAGCTCACGATGACCATCGAGCGCGGCGAGCAGACTTTCTTCTCGGAACCGTACTACTGCACGCCGCTGGCCGCGCTGCACGCGAGCACCTTCGCGCTTCCGGCCAGCGTCTTGGAATGGCGCGGCCGGGTCGCGGTCGTGGCGCGCACGCTGCCCGCGAGCAAAGTCGGCGGCTGGTTTCCGGCGGCGACGATCGCGTATGCGGACGCCATGGACGACGCCGTTGCGGCGTTGCGCCGGGGCGACGTGGACGCGGTGTTCGACGACGAGGTAACGCTGCGGCAGTACGCCGGCGACGCGCTCGGCGTCACGGCGTTCGAACGCTCCGAGCAGTATTTCTCCGTCGCGATGGCGCTGGGCAGCCGGACCCTGCTCAACGTCGCCGATCGCGCCATCCGCAATCTGCGGCGCACGCACCCGGAAATTCCCAACGCCTTCAACCGCAAGACGATCGCGGACGTCGGACGCGAGGGCGAAAAGCACGACGCCGCGGCGCAGCCGGTCCCCGACATGGACCGCGCGATACAACGCATCCGCAAGTGCGGGCGCCTGCGCGTCGGCGTGCATCCCGGCGTGGCGGGGTTGTGTACGGAGCGTGACAAAGCGTACGAGGGGCTCGAGCCCGGGATCGCGCGCGAAATGGCGCGCTTGCTCTTCGGCGACTCCAGTCGCGTCGCGTTCGTGCCGCTGCACGGCGACCGGCGGTTGAACGCGACGCGGTCGTCGTGGCTGCACGCGTTGTTTTCGCTGCGTAAGGCGCTCGCGATCTTCACGACGCTGCTCGGCACGAACTGGTGGAACCTCGGCCTGGCGGGCAAGCTCCCCGAGTTTCTTTGCCCGCGCGAGTGCGTCGGCGCCCTCGATTACGTCGGTCTCGATTACTATTGGGGCATCCCGTCGTTCTGGCCGTCGGAGATCCACCGGCTCAGCTGCGCATCGGATTTCGATTACGCCAATGCGCCCGCGTGGCCCGACGCGCTGGATCTCATCATCGCCGAAGCCGAGCGCGACTTTCCGGGCAAGCCGATCGTGATCGTCGAAAACGGCTGCGTCGCGCGGGTGCCCGGCTTCTCGCGCGCCGACTATCTCGCGGCGCACGTCAAACAGGTGCGCAAGGCCGTCGCGCGCGGCGCGCCGGTCGAGGCGTACCTGTGCTGGAGCATCACCTCGAACCGCGAGTGGGGTCTGCGCTTCGGCGACGGCAACGATTTCGGGCTGTACCATATCGATCTCGATACCGATCCGGCCCTCGAACGCAGAGCCACCGACTCGAGCCGCGCGTACGCGCAGCTCATCGCCGGGACGTAAGGCGCGTTACCGCGACCTCAGGCGCCTCGGCGTCAGGGGCGCTCCAGGAACCGCGTAACCGCCGCCATCGTCGGTGCGGGCTGCTCTTCCATCAGCCAGTGGCCCGCGTTCTTTATGACGACGACGCTCGCATCGCTGGCAACGAGCCGTGCCTGCGCGCCCAGCGCGACGCCGAGCGACTTATCGCCCCCGATCGAGAGCACCGGAATGGCAAGTTTCGTTTGCGCGAGTTTGGCAAAGTCCGTTGCAGTTTGTGGGAACGATGCGAAGTACGCAAAGCCCGCGGCCATCCGGCCCGGCCGGGCGTAGCCGGCCGTATACGCGGCGCGCGCCGCCGGCGGGATCGAGTGCTCGGGATCGGCGGCGAAGTCGTTCCAGAAATAGTCGAAAAAGATGCGCTCGCGGCCCGTCACGAGCGCGACCGGCGTCGGGCCGTAGAAGCGGAAGTGCCACCGGTACGGGGTGTCGTAGATCGCCGTCCAGCCGGCTACCCCGGGGAGAAACGCATCCATCAGGGCGAGGCGTTTTACCTCGCTCCGATACGACGCGGCGTACGCGTACGCTACCATCAGCCCGATGTCGTGGCCGACCACCCGAACGTTGCGATAACCGAGTGCAACGACGGCATCGCGAACGCGCCGCGCCGACGTCGTCATGTCGATGCCCGACGCGGGGATCGACGAATTTCCGATGCCCGGCAGATCGGGCGCGATCACGGTAAAGCGCGGTGCGAGCGCGGTCGCCAGCGGCTTCCACATTCGCGAATCCTCGCCGTAGCCGTGCAGCAGAACGACCGCTGGGCCGTGTCCGCCGATCGTTACGCTGATCGTGGCACCGTCGACCGCGACGCCGCGCGTCGTGAAGCCCGGACCGAAGTCGACCGGGAACGCCCCGGCGGGCGCGGCCGCCGCGGCGAACGCGGCGACGAGTGCGATCGTACGAAACGCCATCATCGGGCCTCCTTGAGAATGCGTGCTTCGAGCTCGGGCGACAAGCCGGGCTTCGCCGCGGCCTCAGCCTCGGGCGTCGCGAGCCAATCGAGCAGCGCGCGGATCGTGTCACCCGGCGGCCGGAAGCGCAGCCCCGCCGCGACCGCCTTGCGATTGCTCACGCGGAAGAATCCCGCGTATTCGGGGCCGGGAATCCACATCGGCACGTCGCTCCACGGCTCCGCGCCGGCCGCGACGATCGCGTCGCCGTCAACGTAGGCGGGCTCGCTGCGAGCGCCGCGCTCCGCGGCCACCGCCGCGCACGTGGCGAGCAGCTCGCCCATCGTATAGGTCTCCGCCGGACCGACGACGTTGAACGTGCCGCAGATGCCGTTGACGGCGGCGAGCACGGCGAACTCGGCGAGATCCCGCGCGTCCACGAACTGCACGGCATACTCGCGCGGCGCGGGCGCGACGAAGGATCCGCCGCGCAGCGCGCGCGCCGGCCAGTAGCTGAAGCGCCCGCTGTAGTCGCGCGGGCCGACGATGAGCCCGGGGCGTAAGATCGTGGCGCGGTCGCCGAAGCGCTCCGCGAGGATCCGCTCGCACGCGGCCTTGTTCCCGCCGTACGCCGCGGCGACGTCGTCCGGATCGAACGCCGTAATCGTCGCGGCGTCCTCGTCCATGCCGGGCTGCGAGTCGTCGGCGTAGACGCTCAGCGTCGAGATGAAGACGTAGCGCGCCGCCGGCAGCTCGACGGATCGCGTCACCTGCGCCGGCAGCTGGCCGCTCGTGTCGAGCGCGACGTCCCACGGGCGCTCGTGCAGCTCGGCGGGCAGCGCGTCGTTGCGGTCGCCGAACACCTCGCGCACGCCCGGCGGCAGATCGAAGCGCGACGTTCCGCGATGGAAGCACGTCACGTCGTGTCCGCCGGCGGCGAGCAGTTCGACGGCGGCGCGCCCGGAGAAGCGCGTGCCGCCCAAAACGAGAATTCTCATGACGCGTCGGCCTTCGGGCGAAAGCACGCGGTGCCTTTCATTCCGGTAGCGCGGCGCCGGTTTGAACGCGTGCGTTGGGGGAAAGAGTGGGAGCCAAGGAGGAAGCGCATGCCGAGAAAGACCGCCGCAAGGCCGAAAGCTAAAAAGCGGGCCGCACCCGCGCGAAAGAAGACGGTTGCCAAGGTAACCACGCGGGTGAAGAAAACTGCGAAGCGAGTCGCGGCGTCGGGGAAGAAGGCGCTTTCGAATCCGAAGCGCACGGTCGGCGCGGCCGCGACGCGCGCGCACAAGACCGCGGCGGGAGCGCGCAAAGTGGGCAAGGCGGTCGTGGCCGCCGGCGAGATCATCGTCGGCGCGGCCGAGGTCGTCGATTCGGTGGCCGTGCGTGCCAAGAAGGCGACGGCATCTCGGCCGAGGGCGAAGCGAAAATAGGCGGCGTGCGGCGAGCAGGCATCGGGCGACAAGGAAGACTTGCCGCCCTCATCATGTCGTACGTTCCCGTGAAACGACATGAATAGCGTCTGGAAATTCCTGCGGTCGCTCGGCCCCGGTCTGATCACCGGCGCGGCCGACGACGATCCGTCGGGCATCTCCACCTACTCCGTGGCCGGCGCGAGCACCGGATTCTCGATGCTGTGGGTCACGATGATCTCCACGCCGATGATGGCCGTCATCCAAGGGATGTGCGCGCGCATCGCGATGGTCACGGGCGAAGGCCTCGCGGCGGCGATGCGCAAGCGTCTGCCGCTGCCGGTCGCCTACGCGCTGGCATCGCTGGTGATCGTCGCCAACACGTTCAACGTCGGAGCCGACCTCGGCGGCATGGCCGACGCGCTGCACCTGGTCGTGCCGTTGCCCGTCGACGCGCTGGTCTTTTTCTTCGGCGTAGGGCTGCTCGCGGCGCAGGCCTGGCTGTCGTACGCCCTGCTCGCGCGCATTTTCAAGTGGCTGACGCTCACGCTGTTCGCCTACGTCGTCACCGCTTTCGTCGTGCACCCGCCGTGGCTGGAGGTTCTCAAACATTTCGCGGTTCCGCACGTGCAGCTCGACGCGTCGTGGCTCTCCACGCTGGTCGGCGTGCTGGGAACCACCATCACGCCGTACCTCTTCTTTTGGCAGGCCTCGCTCATGGTGGAGGAAGACAAAGAGAGCGGCAACACGACCCTCGCGGAGCGCCGCGGAACGACCGACGAAGCCGTCAAGACCATGCACGGCGACGTCAACGCGGGAATGATCTTCTCGAACCTCGTCGCGTTCTTCATCATCACGACGACCGCGGCGACGCTCGGCCTGCACGGCAAGCACGACATCGCCACCGCGCAGCAGGCGGCCGAGGCGCTGCGTCCCCTGGCCGGCCGGTTCGCCGAGCTGCTCTTCGCGCTGGGCATGGTGGGGACGGGCATTCTGGCGGTGCCGGTTCTGGCGGGGTCGTCGGCCTACGTCGCCGCGCAGACGTTCAAATTCCGCGAAGGTTTGAACGAGCCGCCGCACCGCGCCCGCAAGTTCTACGGCGTCCTCGCCGCCGGCATCGTGGTCGGCATCGCGATGAACCTGCTGCACGTTGACGCGATCCGCGCGCTATTCTGGTCGGCGGTGCTCAACGGCGTCGCGGCCGTTCCGATCATCGCCGTCATCGTCCACTTCGCGTCCGACTCCTCGCTGATGGGCAAGTGGAGAAGCTCGGTCGCCGCGCGGGTCTGGGGATGGGCGACGGTCAGCCTGATGGGAGCGGCGACGGTGGGGATGTTCTATTTCATGATTCGTCGTGTCTAGCCGTGTATAGTTGAGGCTATGCACGTAGTTACGAACGCCTTCGGCCGAGTCGCGTGCGCCCTGGTGCTGGCCTGCCTTGCACTGCCGAGCTGTGGGGCTCGAGATGCCTCCGCCGTGCCGAGCGCGGCGATGGGCGACCGCTCCAATGCCGGCGCGGCCGCGCCGTTGAGACGCGGCAAGATCACGCTCTACGACGACACGTTCGGCGATCCGGTGCCCGACGGCATCACCGCGGGCCCCGACGGCGCGCTGTGGTTCACCGATCCCGGCAACGACACGATCGGGCGCATCACCACCGCCGGCGACTACACGCTCGAGCAGCCTCCGGGCACCGAGGTCTCGAGCGGCATCACGACGGGCCGCGACGGCAATCTGTGGTTCACGCTCCAGCTCGAAGAGGGCGGCATCGGGCGCATCACGCCGGCGGGCAAGATCAAACTCTTCAAGGATCCCGGCGGCTCGTATACCAACGGCATCACGACCGGCCCCGACGGCGCGCTGTGGTTCGCCGAGTACAACGGCACGGTCGGCCGCATGACGCTCAGTGGAAAAAAAGTGAAGCACTTCACCGTGTCGTCGAGCAACGCCGAGCTGCTGGGCATCGCCACCGGCCCCGACGGCAATCTCTGGGTGACGGAAGAAATCATCGGCAGCTTCCAATCCAACGTCGTCTACCGCGTCACGCCAAACGGCGACGTGACGTCCTTCAAAGTCGGCTTCGGCCCGGCCGCAATCTGCGTGGGACCCGACGGAGCGATGTGGTTCGCGGAGTCGGGCGGCGATTCGATCGGCCGGCTCACCACGTCGGGGCAGTACACGTCGTTCAAGGATCCCGATCCCGATGCGTTCCCGTTCGGAATCGCGGCCGGGCCCGACGGCGCGCTGTGGTTCACCGACTCGAGCCGCAACCACGGAATCGGCCGCATCACGACCTCGGGCAAGATCAAGCTCTACAAAGCGCCGGTGACCTTCCCCGGGTTTGCGAACATTACCGCGGGTCCCGACGGTGCGATGTGGTTCACCGCCACCAATCCGCCGGGTATCGGCCGCGTCACGACGCGCTAGATGTAAGCGCTTCGTCCTTCGTCCTTCGACTACGCGCCCTTCGACTCGCTTCGCTCGCTCAGGACGCTCCGAGCAGGATGACAATTCGTGGAGTTACTTGCGGAAGCGGCCGATCAGCTCGCGGGCGAAGCGCAGCGCGTCGTCCTTCGCGCGCTCGTAGACCGCCGCCGCCTGGCCGGCGGTCATGTGCTGCCCCTGCTCGTGGAAGAACGTGACGCCCTCGCCGACGACGATCGTGCCGGCATAGGCGATCGCGCCCTTGATGGCGATGCCCGCGACCGGAATGAAGCCGGCCAGCTCGCGCGCCAGCGCGCGCCAGCCGAACCCGCCGCCGATCACCGGCAGCAGCTGCCACGTGCGCTGCACGTCGGGATCGCGGCCGTAGACCGCGTCAATGTGCAGCATCAGCATCACCTGGATGCCGGTGATCGCCACCATGTCGCCGGCCGACACGAACGCGCCCAGCACGATGCCCACCACCGGAATGTGATCCACCACCGCGCTCGCGAGCGCGACCTTCAACGCGCTGTTGGCCGCGTCGCGCGTCAGCTTCGCCGCGACCGTGTCGCGCAGCACCGGCAGGTTTCTGCCGACCGCGATCTCGACGGCGCTCGCGCTCTCGACGAGGTGCGGAAACAGGCGTCCGCGCAGGCCGTCGCGCGAGATCGCCGGCACCACGTATTCGGCGTACGTTCCGGGCGCGGGCAGCTTCTGCGGCACGAGCGGCGCGGCCTCGGGATTCACCGTCACCGCGAAGATCGGCACCTGGAGCGTCGCGAGCGCGCTGAAATCGGCGACGGCCGCGTCGCCGCGGCGTCCCAGGAAGACGACGGCGCGCACCTCGGCCGGATTGGTCACGAGCGGCGTCTCCGAGCGGATCGTCTCGAGGCACGCCGCCGACTCGGGCGGCGCGCCGCCGTCGTGTCCGCTCAGCAGCAGCGAGCGCAGCTCGTTGACGAGCGCGGGATCGCCGCAGAGCAGGAAGCGGAACGGCTTGCGAACGTGCGCGCCGATGGCGCGGGGGTCGATGCCCTGGCGGACGATGGAAAAGAGACGGCGTGCGTCGGCGGCAGCGGCCACGGGGGTCCTCCTATAAACCGAGCTTGTTGAGGTCGACGGCGAGCGTGCCGTCGGCCTTGCGCAGCTCCTTGGTCGGGTCGTCGGTGTAGTCGAGATAGACGAGACCCATGAAGATTTCCAGCGGCCACGCGTGCATCTTGTGCGCGTTGGCCACGTCGATGATGCTCTGATTCGAGCTCTTCGCCTCGGCGATCACGCTCTCGGGCGTGCTCTTGATGTCGGCGGCCACGATGGTTGCGGCGGTCACGTCGCCGGGCGTGAGGCCGTCGTGCAGCATGGTCTTGTAGCTCACGCCGCCGCTGCCGAAGCGCTGCTGCAGCGCGTACTGCAGCGTCGAGTAGAGCTGTGGCGACGTGCCGAGGCCGAGCAGCGTGATGCGCGTCGAGAGCTGACGCGAGCGCGCGAAGTTGTAGAGCTGCGCGCCCTGCGACGCGGCGCTCGCAGCGGCGTTGAACTCGTCAACGCACTTCTTCATCTGCGGCGTCAGCGTCGCGTAGTCGCTCGGGCTGATGTCGTTGTTGAAGCCCATCTGCGCGTGGTCGAGATCCTTGAGGAACTCGTCGAGGTCGCCCAGCGACTGGTCGAGCTGCGTCAGCGAGGCGCGCGCGGCGTCAACCGAGCGCAGCATGTCGCTGTCGGCGCTCGACAGCTCCGAAAGCATCTGCGGATACGACGGCAGCAGCGCCACCGACTCGGTGGGCATCGGCACCATCGCGAACGGCGCCAGCATCTCTTTGTAGATCTCGGAGCTGTCGCGGAGCGAACCGCTCTCCTTGCCCTTCTCGAGCGATCCGACGCCGCCGATCGGGCTGCTGTCGCCGCCGGTGTCCTGCAGCGCGCTGTTGAGCGAGCGCGACATGGACGTGAGGTTCTTCACGATCGCCTCGACGCGCGAGCCGCGGCGAATGTTGATGCGGCTCAGGTCGGGCACTTCGTACTGCAGCGTGTCGAGGCGGTTCTGAACCGCGCGCAGCTGATCTTTGCCCTGCATCGCGCGGGCGTGAATCTCGACCGCATTCTGTTCCGACGTGGTCTGCGCGGTCTGCACCTGGTCTTGCAGCTTCCGCGGGTCGGGCTTGGCCAGCCGCACCTGCTGCACGTCCATCTGGCGCAGCGCCGCGATGCGCTGGTTGGCCGTCGCGCGCGTCTGCGGCGACCCGAGCTGCGCGGCCTCCGCGAGCGTCTGCTCGCTCTTGTGCGGCGAGCCGAGCGCCAGCTCCGATTGGCCGAGGTCGAGCAGCGCCTCGGAACTCTGCGGATCTTTCTTGAGCACTTGGTCGAGGCGCAGCTCGGCGAACGAGTAGCGCGCGCGTTCCTCGTCGCTCGACGCCTGCACCAGCTCCTGCGCCGCCGTGACGGTCGTCGGATCGAGCTCCGGATAGCCCATCAGGTGCGCGACGCGCGCCGATGGGTTGGGATGGTCTTGCAGATATTTGGTGACGGCGTCGCTGTGTTCGTCCTGCAGCACCGCGAGGTGCGCCATCATCGTGACCATCGACTCGGGGTCGTAGCCGGCGCGCGACATCAGCTGCAGGCCGTAGCGGTCGGCCTGGATCTCGTCCTCGCGCGAGACCTTGGCCATCAGGCCGGCTTCGGCGAGTCCGCCGAACTCGTAGATGATCGGCGAGAAGATGGACGCGATTCCGAACAGGATGTTGAGGATCTCCGCCTTGGAGTTGGTGGTGATCACGTGACGCCGCTCGATGTGCCCGGTCTCGTGGCCGACCACGCTTGCCAGCTCGTCGTCGGACTGGACGAAGTCGATCAGGCCCTCGTTGATATAGACGAAGCCGCCCATCGTCGCGAACGAGTTGACCTGCGGGTCCTTGAGGATCTTCACCGAGTAAGGCACGTCTTTGCGCGCCACCTGATTCCACAGGTTGCCGGCGACGCCGGACACGTAGGCATTGAGCAGCGGGTCGGTCTCGACCACGCTGCTGGCGACGATCTGCTGGTCCTCGCTCTGGCCGAGCGCGATCTCGGCCTGCGTTGACATCGCCAACGCCGGTGCCGGACAGCCGGCACTCAAGAGCGAGAGGATCGCTAGGAATGGTATCGTTCGGCGAAGCATGGAAGTCAGGTTCCTTCGGTAGAGCGGGTCCGTTTCTTAGGGTACGTTTAACCGCTGTGTATTATATGTGGAAAAGATCAAGAAATTGCGAATGATTTGTGGATGGCGAGGGGGAGCTTCCGCACCCTTCTCGCAAAGCGCAGCGTGACACTCTTGCGAGGGAGGCGGGACGGCCTCGAAGTGAGCCTCACCGGCCGCGACCTCGAAGAGGCCATCGCCGAGCTCGAAGCTCGGCTTTCCGAGCAGCCAAGCTTCTATCGCGGCGCCTCCGCGGTCGCCAACGTCGGTGACAGCGTTCCGTCTCCAGCGCATGTGACGCGTTTAATCAACGTATTGGCCGAGGCCGGCATCTCGCTTCGGGCGATCCGCGGCGCCGGCGCCGAGGTCGAGCGCGTCGCGACCGAACGGGGCCTGGCGTTCGAGCCCCGCCCCTCCGACGACGCCAAGCTCTCCGACGCCGCGCGCACGCTGGTCGCCGACTTCGCGGGCGCGCGCAGCGACATCGCCCAGCGCCGGCGGCGCGGCGAGGGAAGCGTGCGGCGCGTCAAGTTCGACCCCGAGGCGCGCCCCGCGCCCGAGCTGCGGCTGGTGGACGCCGGCCCCACCACGCTCTATCAGACCACGACGCTGCGCGGCGGCCAGGTGCTGCATCACACCGGCAACATCGTGGTCGTCGGCGACGTCAATCCCGGCGCCGAGCTGATCGCGACCGGCGACGTGCTCGTCTTCGGGCGCCTCGCCGGCATCGCGCACGCGGGCGCGCAGGGCGACGAGAACGCGCGGATCTACGCGCTCGAGCTCACCGCCACGCAGCTGCGCATCGCCACGTTCATCGCCGCCGACGAACGCGCGCGCCGGCGCTCGGCGCCGGTGCCCGAGGCGGCGCTGGTGCGCAACGGGCGCATCGCGATCGTGTCGCTCGAGCGGCTCGCCAAGCTCGATACGCCCGGAGAAGCGCGGGCATGAGCGCGCGCCGCATCGTCGTCACGTCGGGCAAGGGCGGCGTCGGCAAGACGACGACCACCGCGAATCTCGGCGCCACGCTCGCCAAGCGCGGCAAGCGCGTGATCCTGATTGACGCCGACATCGGCCTGCGCAACCTCGACCTCGTGCTGGGGCTCGAGAAGCGCATCGTGTTCGATCTGGTCGAGGTCGCCGAGGGCCGCTGTCAGCTGCGCCAGGCGCTGATCAAGGACAAGCGCTTCGATTCGCTGTCCATCCTGCCGGCGGCGCAGACGCGCGAGAAGGACGCGCTGTCGCCCGAGCAGTTCGCGTCCATCGTCGAGCAGGCGGCGGCGGACTCGGACTACGTGCTGATCGACTGCCCGGCGGGCATCGAAAGCGGCTTCCGCAACGCAGTCGCCGGAGCGACCGAGGCGATCGTGGTGACGACGCCCGAGGTGAGCGCGATCCGCGACGCCGACCGCGTGGTCGGCAAAATCGGCGCCGCGGGCAAGCCCATCCGTTTGATCGTCAACCGGCTGCGTCCCGAGATGGTGCGCAGCGGCGACATGCTCTCGGTGGACGACGTGTGCGACGTGCTCTCGATCGAGCTGCTCGGCATCGTTCCCGATGACGAAGAAGTCATCGATACCACCAACAAGGGCGAGCCGATCGTGCTCGACGAGAACAACCGGCTGGCGGCGATCTATCAGAAGATCGCGCGACGCCTCGAGGGCGAGCTCGTTCCCTTCACCAGCTTCGACAACCAGTCTCTCTTCGGGCGCCTCATGGACGCCTTGAAAGCGGGGTAATTTCGTGCAGCAGCTGCAGCCCGACGACGTCGCGACGAACGAATCCGCCAATGCGCCCGAACAAGCGCCGGCGGCGAGCGCAGCGGTGACGCTGGGACGCGCGATCGTCGTCACGTCGGGCAAGGGCGGCGTCGGGAAGACGACCACTACCGCCAACCTCGGCACCGCGCTGGCGAGCCGCGGCGCGCGCGTCGTGATGATCGACGCCGACGTCGGCCTGCGCAATCTCGACATCGTGCTCGGGCTCGAAAGCCGCGTCACGCATCACCTGCTCGACGTGCTCGAGGAGCGCACGAGCATTGACGACGCCCTGGTCGCCGACAAGCGAACCGAGAACCTCTTCCTGCTCGCCGCGGCGCAGTCGCGCGAGAAAGACGACGTGGAGACGGCGAAGATGCAGGCGCTGGTGACGAGCCTGCGCGAGCGCTTCGACTACGTGCTGATCGACAGCCCGGCGGGCATCGAGCTGGGGTTCCGCAACGCGGTCGCGGGCGCCGACGAGGCGATCGTGGTCTGCACGCCCGAGGTCGCGGCGGTGCGCGACGTGGATCGCGTCGTCGGGCTGCTCGGCAACCGCTTCAAGCCGCAGCTGATCATCAACCGCCTGCGCCCGCAGATGGTGCGCAAGGGCAAGATGCTCTCCGTTGACGACGTCAACGGCATCCTGCGCCTGCCGCTGCTCGGCGTCATCGCCGACGAGCCCGAGATCATCGTCACGACCAATCGCGGCGAGCCGCTCGCGCTGCGCGCGCAGACGCCCACCGGTGCGGCGTATCACGCGATCGCGGCGCGCATCGCCGGCGACGACGTCGCGGCGCCGATGCCCGCAGCCGCGAAGGCGTCGTTCGCCGAGCGGCTCGGCTCGCTGTTCGGAGGAAAGCGGCGATGATCGAGTTCCTCAGGCGCCTGTTCGGCCACCAGGGCTCCAGCGCCACGGCGAAGGAGCGGCTGCGTCTCGTGCTGATGACCGATCACCTCGAGCTCGCGCCCGACATGATCGACACGATGAAGCGCGAGCTGGTGGACGTGATCTCGCGGTTCGTCGAGGTGGATCGCGAGCGGATTGACGTGACGTTCGAGCGTCAAGACAGCACGCTCGCGATGCTCGCCAACATCCCGATCGTCTCCGTCACGCGACCCGGCGGCAACGGCGCGAGCAACGGCAACGGTTCGAGCAACGGCAACGCGGCGCCCAAGGCCGAGGCGCCGGCGGCGCCTCCGGCGCAAGCGCCGGCCGCGGCCGCCGCCGAGACGGCAAAGCCGCCGTCGCGCAAGCGCCGCCGCAAGAAGAAGGCGGCGCAGAGCGCCGCGCCGGCTCCAGCGCACTGAAACGCTACCTTCGTAACTTCAACTGGCCGCTGGCCGTCGCGGCCGTGCTCGTGTCGCTGATCGGCATCATTTGCATCCGCTCCGCCGGCCTGCACACGCCCGACGCGCGCGGCGAGTTCCAGAAGCAGATCCTCTACCTGGCACTCGGCGTGCCGGTGATGATCGGGCTGTCGTTCGTTGACTATCGCACGTGGCGGCGGTGGGCGCCGGGGCTCTACGCGCTCAACCTGCTGCTGCTGCTCTTCATCCTGCGCGGCGGCCACAGCGCGCTGGGCGCGCAGCGCTGGATCTCGCTCGGCCCGCTGGGCACGTTCCAGCCGTCGGAGCCGGCCAAGCTCGTGATCGCGATCTCGCTCGCGGCGGTGCTCTGCCGCGGCACGTATACGAACCTGCAAGACCTGTGGAAGCCGCTGCTCACCGTGGCGATTCCCGCGCTGCTGATCCTCAAACAGCCCGACCTGGGCACGTCGCTGGTCTTGCTGGCGATCCTCACCGTCGAGCTGTTCTTCGGGCTGCCGAAGCTCGGCGACTTCGGAATCTACGCGCTCGGCGTGCTCGTCGTGGCGGCCGCGGCGCTCGGCACCAACGCCGTGCTCAAGCCGTTTCAGCGCGCGCGGCTCTTCGTGTTCCTCAACCCGCACGCCGATCCGCAGGGCTCCGGCTACAACCTGAACCAGTCGAAGATCGCCGTGGGCAACGGCGAGTGGTTCGGACGCGGCCTGTATCACGGCACGCAGACGCAACTGAACTTCGTGCCGGAGCATTCGCGCGATTTCATCTTCACCGTGCTGGCCGAGGAGTGGGGCTTCACCGGCGCGGTCACGCTGCTCGCCCTCTACGCCGCCGTGCTCTACGGCGGCATCCGCGCGATGCTCGCGGCCCGCGACCGCTTCGGCTTCCTGCTCGCCGCCGGGCTGGTGGGCATGCTCTTCTTCCACGTGCTGGTGAACCTGGGCATGACCGTGGGGGTCATGCCGATCACGGGCATTCCGCTGCCGCTCATGTCCTACGGCGGCTCGGCGATGCTCACCGACTTCGCGGCGATCGGTATCCTGCTCAACATCTACTCGCAGCGCGACCGCGACGTGCTCGGCAACGCCTAGGCAGGGGCGCTCCCCGCAGGGCGGGAAGCAAGGGGGGCTGCAACGGCAGGCTCCGTGCGTACACGAGGGCCGCCGGCAGAGGTTTTTGGGAAGATTTTTTTATAAGAGCTCGTCGCCGGCGGCCGAGAAGCCGCCCGCAAGCGCCCCTGAAACGGACGGCGCGCGATAGACGGGCTCGCGATTTGAGGGAAAATTGTCAAGCGAGATATTGATCTCGAGCGACCCGTGGGAAAACCGGGTCGCCATACTCGAGGACGGCGAGTTAGCCGAACTCTACATCGAGCGCGAAGAGAAAGTCATCGGCTCGATCTACAAAGGAAAAGTCCAGAACGTGCTCCCGGGAATGGGAGCGGCCTTCGCCGATATCGGCCTGGGCCGCAACGCCTTTCTGTACGTGGACGACATCAACAAGCAGCCGCTGAACATCGGCGACGTCGAGATCACGCAGGGCCATAGCGGATTTACCATCAGCGAGAAGGTCAAGCGCGGCGACGAGGTGCTGGTGCAGATCGTCAAGGAGCCGCGCGGCCTCAAGGGCGCGCGCATCTCGACGAACATTTCGCTGCCGGGCCGCTACCTGATCTTGATGCCCACCGGCAAGTACTCCGGCGTGTCGCGCAAGATCGAGTCGGCCGACGAGCGCAACCGGCTCAAGAGCGTGATGAAGCGCATCCGGCCCGAGGGCATGGCCACGGTCGTGCGGACGGCCGCATCGGGCGTGAGCGAGGCCGAGCTGATCGCCGACCTGGGCGTGCTGATCCGCATGTGGCACGGCATCCTGGAGACGTACAAGCGCGCCACGGCGCCCTCGCTGCTGCACAAGGACATGAACCTGGTCTTCAAGGCGGCGCGCGACTTCATCACGCCCGACGTGGACCGCGTGCTAATCGACGACCAAGAGGAGTATCAGAAGGTCCGCCACTTCCTGCAGCTGCTCGGGCCGCAGTACATCGACCGCGTCGAGTACTACAACTCCGGGCGCTCGCTCTTCGACGACTATAAGATCGAAGAGGAGCTGCAGAAGCTGATGCGGCCCAAGATCAACCTGCCGTCGGGCGCGTCCATCGTGATCGAATCGACCGAGGCGCTGACGGTGATCGACGTGAACTCCGGCAAGTTCACCGGCGGCCGCAACCTGGAGGACACCATCCTCAAGACCAACATCGAAGCTGCCGAGGAGATCGCCCGCCAGGTGCGCCTGCGCGACATCGGCGGCATCATCGTGGTGGACTTCATCGACATGGCGTCGGAAGCGTCGCGGAACAAGGTCGTTCGCACGATGGAAGAGCACCTGCGCCGCGACCGAACGCGCGCGACGATCCAGTCGTTCTCGAACCTGGGCCTGCTCGAGTTCACGCGCAAGCGGATCGGCAAGGACCTCGGCGCGCAGCTGCGCGGCGCGTGCCCCACGTGCGCGGGCATGGGCAGCGTGATGTCGGCGCAGTCCGTCGCGATCGAGACCTTCCGGCACATTTCCGATCAGGCGAACCACACGGGGTCGGGCGAGGTGGTGGCGCACGTGGCGCCCACCGTCGCCGTGCAGATGGATTACTGGTATGAGGACGAGTGCCAGGAGCTCGCGCGATCCATCGAGCGTCCCGTGCACGTGCGCGTGGACCCGATGATTCATCCCGAGAAGGCGCGCATCGAAGTCGTCGGCTCGGCCGCGCGCGCCAAAGAACCGTCGGTGCGCGTCGGCGACGAGCACGACGTCGAGCTGTTGCCGGGACGCCTGCCGAACGCGACCTCGGCCGTCGCCGTGGTCGCCGAGCGCCTGGCCGAAGTCGAGGGCGCCGCGAACAACGCCGGCAACTTCGCGCGCATCCGCATCATTGACGTTGACGACGACGCCGATCACGTGCTCGCCGAACTGGTGACCGCCGGTGCCGCCAAGCCGCGCCGCAAGCGTCGCGGCCGGCGCGCCGAGCTTACCGCCGCCGAGCAGACGCGCCAGCTGCGCGAGCTCGCGGAAGACGCGGCGCGACAGTCGGCCGCGCGGCCGCCGATCGGCATCTCGGCGATGTCCGAAGAGGAAGAGGCACAAGACAAGGAGCTGCGCGCCGAGCGCAAAGGCGAGGCGCAGCCCGACGCGATCATCATCGGGCAGGGAGCCGCAACGCTCGAGGGCGAGGACGGCCACCGCAAGCGCCGCCGGCGGCGGCGCGGCCGCGGCGGACGCGGCGGCAACGGCGAGACGTCGGTCGCGGCGACGGTGACGCCGGCGCCGGCACCGCGGCAGCCCGAGAGCCAACCGCCGGCCGACGGCGACGGACAGCGGCGGCGACGCCGGCGGCGGGGACGCCGCGGGCGCGGCCGCGGAGGCGCGGCCGGTGCCGCGATGCCCGATCGTCACATCTTCGAAGTCGGGTCGGACGGCGCGACGCATCCCACCGGCACCACCGCGCCGCCGGAACCATCGCGCGCGATCGCGGCCGTGCGCAAAGCGCCGCCCGCCGTCGAGCCGCCGCCGCCGAGTCTGCGCGCGCCCGCCGACGAACCGAAGGCGACGAAGCCCGCGCGGCGCCGCAAGACGACGCGCTCCAAGGCCGCGGGCGAGCTCGCAAGCGCCCCCAAAGCGGTGGCGCTGCCCGCTGCGGCCGACGAGCCGAAATCCACGCGGCGGCCGCGCAAGCCGCGCGGCGCCGCGGCCGAGGCCGCGCCCGCGCCGGTGACGGAAACGAAGCCGAAGGCGGCGACGCGCAAGCGTAAGACGACCGCGACCGCGAGGACGCGCAAGAAGTCCTGAGCGGCGGTCGCGTGGGTGCGTAAGCCACCCGCCTGAGCGAGCGGCCTAAACTCTAGACGCCGTTTTCCTGGTTGTAACGGGCCAGCTTGTCGTCGAGGTACTGAATCGCCCGCGTAAGCTGATCGTCTTTCGACGGCGTGCCGTAGGTCGGGTGCTTGTTCTCCACGATGACGATGTCCGGCATGATGCCCAGGTGGTTGATGTCGCGGTTGCGCGGCGTGAGGTAGCGCGCGGTGGTGACCTTGATGGCGCTCTTATCCGGCAGCGGGATGATCGTCTGCACGACGCCCTTGCCGAACGTCTTCGTGCCGAGGATGGTGCCCACGCTGCTGTCCTGGATCGCGCCCGACGTGATCTCCGATGCCGACGCGGTGTACCCGTTCACGAGCACGACCAGCGGCAGCGGCGGGATCGCCGTGTTGTCGGCGTCGAGCGTCGTGATGTTCGAGGCGCGCGACTCGACGGAGACGATCGGCCCGCTCGAAATGAACTTCGAGCTGACGGCCACCGCGGCTTCGAGATAGCCGCCGCCGTTGTCGCGCAGGTCGAGCACGAGCGCGCGAGCGCCCTGGCTCTGCAGCCGCTCGAGCGCGGCGTTGAGCTCGTCGCCGGTGTCGCGGCCGAACACGGTGAGCGCGACGTAGCCGATCTTGCCGGGCAGCATCTTTTCGTAGACGCTGAGCTGGTGGATCTTGGCGCGCGTGATGGTGATCGGCGGGACGGTCGCGGCGTCGCGCGTGAGCGTGAGCGTGACCTTGGTGCCCTCTTTGCCGCGCAGCTTTCCGCTGGCCGCCGGCAGCGACATGCCCTTGGTCGACACGCCGTCAATGGTGGTGATCAGATCGTCCTGTTCGACGCCGGCCTTGTCGGCGGGGCCGTTGGGCACCACGTTCTCGACCGAGATATACTTCGTCTTGTCGTCAACCTGGATCACGATGCCCGTGCCGCCGAAGTCGCCACCGTCGAGGCCCTGATTGAGCCCGGCGTACTCTTTCGGCGTCATGAAGACCGTGTAGCGGTCGTTGACCGAACGCATCATCCCTTGCAGCGCCAGATACGTCATGTCGTGCGTGCTGAACTTGCCTCGCGATTCGGCCGTCGCGCTCTCGACCTCGCGATCGATCGCGCGGACGTTGCCGGCCGACGCGTCGCCGGCGTGCATCACCGGAAGGTCCGCGTGCTTGACGCCCGCGGTGCGCATCGCGGCCAGCATCTGCGCGCGGACCGAGTCGAGCACCGCCTGCGGATCGACCTTCTTGTAGAAGTTGTCGGTGAGATACGTATAGCCGGTCGAGAGCTCGCCGGCGTCCGTCGGCGAGAGATGCGACGCCGGCGCGGCCGATGCGGTGGGGAGCTGAACGAGGGTGACGGCGAGGGCGCCGGCCCAGACGAGCGAGAGCGTGCGTTTCATGATCTCCAAATTAACGTAGAGAGGCCCGTAAACGTGCCTTGGCGGCCGCGAGCTGTTTGTCCGCCGGCGTGTCGATGAGCGATGGATTGGGGTCTTGGTTCACCACGACGTCGGGCTCGATGCCGTGATGCTGGATGTCGCGCCCGGCCGGCGTGACGTAGCGCGCGGTCGTGATCTTGAGCGCGCCCTGACCGGGCATGGGGAAGATGCTCTGCACGACGCCTTTGCCGAAGGTGCGCGTGCCGATCAGCGTGGCCAGCTTGTAGTCCTGCAGGGCGCCCGACGTGATCTCGGACGCGCTGGCCGTGTACTTGTTCACCAGGATCACGAGCGGGGTCAACCCGCCGATCGCGGTGCCGAGCGCCTCTTCGGTGGTGCGCTGGCCGTCGCGCCGGATGGTCGAGACGATCGTCCCCTGCGGCACGAAGAAGCTCGAGATGGCGACCGCGGCGTCGAGCAGGCCGCCGCCGTTGTCGCGCAGGTCCAGGATGTAGGCGTGCGCGCCGCGCGCCTTGCCGTCGAGCAGCGCCTTACGCATCTCCTCGGCCGAGGTCGTGCCGAAGTCGGAGAGGCGGATGTAGTCGATGCCGTCTTCCATCTTGGCGCGCACGGTCGGCACGTGGATGATCTCGCGCACGATCGCGTAGGTGCGATCGGCGCCGGCCTTGTTATACGGATGCGCGCTCAGATGCACGACCGTGCCGGCCTCGCCGCGGATCATGACCTCGACGCGATCGATGCTCACGCCGCGTACCGGCTTGCCGTCAACCGAGTCCACCACCTCGCCGGGCTTCATGCCCGCGCGGGAGGCGGGCAGATCCTCGATCGGCTGCACGACGATCCGGCCGTCCTTGAGCTGATAAATGTACACGCCGATGCCGCCGAAGTTGCCGCCCGATAGCGACTCGTTCAGGCCGCGGATCTCGCGCGGCGAGAGATAGACGGTATAGGGATCGTGCACGGAGCTCATGATGCCGCGCAGCGCGGCGTCGGTTAGGTCGTCGTCGGCGCCGGGGCCTACATCCGACCCGTAATGCTGCTGCGCGTAACTCAGGACGCTCGCGGCGCGCGCGCCGTCCTCGCTCGGCACGCCGTTGGCCATCGGCGCCGGCAGCGACGCAACCCGGATCTTCTTCGACGCCAGGAACGAGCGCAGCGCCGACGTCTCGCCGGCGATCGGCGTCTGCGGGTCGACGGGCTTGTAGTAGTCGCTCTCGAGCCTGCGAAGCGCGAGATTTGCCTGCATGGACTGGGGATCGCCGTGCGACGCGAAAAGGTCGCGCAGATCGCCGGTCGTGGCGACTTCGAGCACCGACTGCCGCGCCAGGCCGCCGGTGCGTTGGGCCACGAGCAGCGTGGCGGCCGCGGCAAGCGCAACCACCAGCAGGGCCACCATCAAAAAGCGTAGGGAACGGCTCATCGATCCTCTCATCAATACCCGGTCTTCATACCCGCCTCGACCGGCTCCGGGTTTCTGATTGTAGCAGACTATTGTTCAAGTCTTAATGGAGCCGGGGAGCCGGGTCCACGGGCTTGCCCGCGATCCGGATCTCGAAGTGGAGGTGCGGACCGGTCGACTGGCCGGTGGAACCGACGGCGCCGATCGCCTGCCCGCGCTGCACGGTCTGGCCGTTGGAGACGTAGATGGCCGAGAGGTGGCCGTATCCCGTCGAGTAGCCGCCGCCGTGATCTATGAGCACGTAGTTGCCGTAGCCGCCGTACCACTGCGCCATGATCACCGTGCCGGCGGCCGCCGCGGTCACCGTCGTGCCCGATGGCGCCGCGATGTCGAGACCCTGATGGAACTCGGGGGCGCCCCCGAACGGATTGGAGCGCCAGCCGAAGGGCGAAGTAATCGTGCCGGTGACCGGCCACGAGAAGCCACCCCGGCTGCCTTGGCTGACCGCGCCGCCGGCGATGCCCGCCGCGCGCTGCTGGGCCTCGAGCTCGCGCTCGCGCTCCAAGATCAGGGCTTCGAGCTGCGACTCCTCGGCCGCCGAGAGGCTCTCGATCTCCGCCACTTCCGACGCCACGCTGTGGCGCCGGACGGCGGCCAGCTGCACCAGGTTTTGCCGTTCGTTCGCCAGCGAGTCGAGCTGACTGCGCGCCTCTTGCTGTGCGGCTTCTTCGCGCTGCAGCTCCATGCGCGTGCGCTCGAGATCGGCTTCGATCGAGGCGACGCGCCGCTCCGCGGCTCGCCGCGAGCGCACCGTGCGCTGATTGGCCGCAATGAGCAGGCGCAGGTCTTCCCAGCGCTCCACGAACTCGCTGAACGAGCGCGCCGAGATCAGCACGTTCATGTAGCTGAGGTCCCCGTTTTCGTACACGTCCACGAGGCGGCGCTTGAGCAGGTCGTCGTGCAGCTTGAGCGACGCCTTCGCCGCGTCGAGCTGCACGGTGGTCCAGTCGATGCGGCGCTGCGTGGACGCGCGCTGCGCGCGCAGGCCGTCGATGTGGTCGCTCACCTGGCCGATCGCCGCGTTGGTTTCGCCGAGCTGGCGCTGCAGGTCGTTGTAGTGCAGCGTCACGGTGTGCAGTTCCGAGCGCTTTTCGTGCAGGCGCGCGTGGATCGCCTGGGCCTTCGCGCGTTCCGCCTCGATGCGTTGCTGCAAGGTCGGTTTGCTCGCGCCGGCCAGCGTCGGTACGAACGCGAGTGCGACGGCCACGGCCGCGGCGCGGCGCATCAAGTGCGGAGGTGGCGTCCGACGGAGATCCACGAACCGGCTACGCCGATCGCGGCTCCGACGATCACGAGCTGCAACGCCAGGATGCGAACGTCCACCGGCGCCGCGGTGAGCTGCGCCCAGGGCAGCGCCTCGAGCAGGCGCGGCCACAGCGCCGCGCGCGCGATCGCGAGCAGCGCCACGGCGATGAGCGCGCCGATCACGCCGTCGAGCAGTCCCTCGCAGATGAACGGCAGGCGGATGTAGGTGCCCGTCGCGCCGACCAGCTGCATGATCGCGATCTCGCGCCGGCGCGCGTAGACGGTGAGCCGAATCGTGTTCGCGATGATGATACCGGCGACGGCGAGGAACACGACGATCACGGCGATGCCGACGCGGCGAAGCACCGCGCCCAGCTGCAGCAGCCGCTGCACGGTTTTCTGCCCGTAGACGACGTTCTGCACGCCGGTCAAGCGCCGCACGCTGGCCGCGACCGCCTCGACGTCGTCGGGTACGCGCGCCTTGATGCGGAACTTGTCGGGCAGAGGATTCTCCGTCAACAGCGCGGTGTCGATCGTGCCGGTCGTGCGCGCGCGCAACTCGGCCAGCCCCTGCTTCTTCGGCACGAACTGGACGGACGCGATCAGCGGGTCTTGTGCGAGGAAGTGCGCGATCGCGGTGGTCTGCGCGGGCGTAACGTCGGGCTTCAGATACGCCGAGACCTCGATCTGATCGAGCAGCTTGGCGCCGACGTCGGCGAGCGCGCCGCGCACGAACAGAAAGAGACCGAGGAGGACGATGGTGATGGCGACCGTTCCGATCGCCGTGGCCTGCATGCCGGTGTTGCGCGTGAAGTTGCGCGACACCTCACCCAGAAAGAACTTGACCTTGCCCGAGTCCAAGATAGTAGTAGCCTCGCTCCTCATCCGCCGTGATGCGGCCGTCCTCCAAGCGCACGACGCGGCGGCGCATGCGATCCACGACGGCCTGGTTGTGGGTCGCAACGACGACGGTCGTCCCCTTGAGATTGATTCGCAGCAGCAGCGCGGTGATCTCAGTGGTGTTCGCGGGGTCCAGATTACCGGTGGGTTCGTCGCAGAGCAGAATCTTCGGGTTGTTGACGAGCGCGCGCGCGATCGCGGTGCGCTGCTGCTCGCCGCCCGACAGCTCGCCGGGATACATGCGGCTCTTGTGCGAGAGGCCGACGAGATCGAGCGCGCGCGGCACCTGTCGCATCACGTCGCGCGTGTGGGCGCCGGTGACTTGCATCGCGAAGGCGACGTTCTCCCACACCGTCTTGTCGATGAGCAACTTGAAGTCTTGGAAGACTACGCCCAGGTGGCGGCGCAGCGCGGGGACGCGGTTTCGGCGCAGACGATCGACGCGGATGCCGTCGACGATGATCTCGCCGGCCGTCGCCGCCGCTTCCCGGTAGAGCAGGCGGAGCAGACTGGATTTGCCGGTTCCGGAGTCGCCAACCAGGAAGACGAAGTCGCCCTTCGCAATCTCGAGGTTCACGTTGTCGAGGGCGCGCACGCCGTTCGGATAGACGAGCGAAACGCCGCGGAGGGAGATCATCGCTGAGAGAGGACTTTTCCTGAGGGTCGGGCCTATACCTCCGCCATGGACTTCGATTTAAGCGACGAGCAAAAGGCCATTGCCGGCCTCGCACGCGAGTTCGCGCGCGACGAGGTGAAGCCGCGCGCCGAAGAGATGGATCGCAACGAGCGCTTCCCCTACGAGCTCGTCCAAAAGATGGGCGAGCTGGGCTTCATGGGCCTGCCGTTTCCCGAGGAGTACGGCGGCGCCGGGGGCGACACGGTGAGCTACGCGCTGGCCGTCATGGAGATCGCGCGCGCCGACGCATCCACGGCGATCACGATGGCCGCGCACGTCTCGCTCGGCGCCACGCCGTTCTATCTGTTCGGCACGGAGCGCCAGAAGCAAGAGTATCTCGTGCCGCTCGCGCAGGGAACGATGCTGTGGGGCTTCGGCCTGACCGAGCCCGGCGCCGGCAGCGACGCCGGCAACGTGCAGACGAAGGCGGAGCTGCGCGACGGCAAGTGGGTCATCAACGGAACGAAGGCGTTCATCACCAACTCCGGCACCGACATCTCGGGCGGCACCACGATCACCGCGGTCACGGGCAAACGGGCCGACGGCTCGCGCGAGATCTCGAACGTCGTCGTGCCGCAGGCGACGCCGGGCTTCACGCGCAGCCGCAAGTACTCCAAGATGGGCTGGCGCGCGTCCGACACGCGCGAGCTGTCGTTCGCCGACGCCGAGGTGCCCGAGGAGAACCTGCTCGGCCCGCGCGGCGAGGGGTTCAAGCAGTTTCTCTCGATCCTCGACGGCGGCCGCATCTCGGTCGCGGCGCTCTCGATCGGCCTCGCGATGGGCGCCTACGACGAAGCGCTCGCGTACTCGAAGGAGCGCCATGCGTTCGGCCGGCCGATCAGCAAGTTCCAGGCGATCTCGTTCAAGCTCGTCGACATGCTGACGGAGATCGAGCACGCGAAGCTCATGATGCTGCGCGCGGCGTGGGAGAAGGACCAGGGCCGCGACTTCGTGCAGTCGGCCAGCTTCGCCAAGCTCTTCGCGGGCGAGCTGTCGCATCGCGCCGTCAACGACGCGCTGCAGATCCACGGCGGCTACGGCTTCATGGACGAGTATCCGATCTCGCGCATGTACCGCGATCAGAAGGTCAACGAGATCGGCGAGGGCACGAACGAAGTGCAGCGCATGATCCTCGCGCGTCTCATAGGCCTGTGAGCGCCCGCGCGTGAGCCCCGATCAGGCGCTCGCGGGGTCGTCGGTCGTCGTATCGCTGATCGCGCTGGGCTTCTCGTCGTTTCTGCTGACGCGCCAGAACAAACAGCTCGAGCACGAGCGCAACGCGGTGGCGCTCCTCGAGGCGATCGGGCGGTTGACGGATCCCGCGATCGTCGCCGCGTTCGGCCAGCTCGAGGGCATCGCGGACCGTTATACCGACGAGAACACGCTGCTCGCCGAGTTCGAGGGCTCGGCCGACGATCAGGCGCTGGTGCTGGTCGCGCAGTACGTCGAGACGATCGCGTGCCTCGCGCGGCGGCGCGTGCTCGACGCGTCGCTGCTGGTCGACGCCGTGGGCTTCATGCTGCGCTCGCGCTGGAACACCATTCTGCCGTTCGTGCGGCGGCTGCGGCGCGCGCGCGGCAACGAGTACCTGTTCGAAAACTTCGAGTGGCTCGCGACCTATAGCACGTGGTGGAAGGACACGCCGCGGCCCCCGAACGACGCCAACTACGATCCCAAGCAGTTCGGCGACGTGACCTTCAGGTTATAGCGCGCCTGCCGAGCCGGCGCGTCGCGCGTGGAGCTCGGCGCAGTCGAACGGTCCGGAGTAGATCGTCGCGCTGTGCCCTTCGCGCCCGATCTTCACGATCAGGTGCGACTCCAGCGGCGAGCGCCGGCCCTCGGACGCGACGTACGCGGTGCCGCGCGGTCCGCCCACGGTGAAGCTGACGCTCTCGGTGAGCCGGCCGTTCTCCGACGACGTCGAGCCGCCGGTAAAGCCGCGCTGCTCGATGGGCAGTCCGACCAGGCGCACGGCGATCGGGCTGTGGCGCACCGCGGCGAGTCCGCAGACGTGGGCGTCGGTGCGGTCCATCATCTTCAATACGTACGCGGCGATGAGGCCCGCCATCAACAGCATCGCCGCAACGAGGCTCGCGGCGATGGCGACGGCGATCCAGACGAAGCGCCGGATGTCGCGCGATTCGGCAGTAGCGTCGGTCATGGCGCCATGATACCACTGCAGGCGCACGCCGCCGTCCGGCGGGGCCGCCGCAGCGGTCCGCGGAAGACGAACGCATGAATCGAATGACGATGCGTTGGCCGACCGTCGCCGCCTTCGTTCTGGCGGCGGCTCTTGCCGTTCCGGCTCTCGCCGCGCTGCCGACGGGCGGCAAGGCACCCGACTTCACGCTGCAGGCGTCGCAGGGCGGCGACGTGTTCACGTTCAGCCTGGCGGACGCGCTGAAGAAGGGGCCGGTCGTGCTCTACTTCTATCCCGCCGCCTTCACCACGGGCTGCACGATCGAGGCGCACGACTTCGCCGACGCGATCGATCAGTACAAGGCGCTGGGCGCCACCGTCATCGGCGTGTCGCACGACCCGATCGACAAGCTGCAGAAGTTCTCGGTGAGCGAGTGCCGCAGCAAGTTCGCCGTCGCCGCCGACACCAACCAGACGGTGATGAAAGAGTACGATTCGATTCTTCCGCAACATCCGCAGTACGCGAACCGCACGTCCTACGTGATCGCGCCCGACGGAACGATCATCTACACCTATACGTCGCTCGATCCGTCGCTGCACGTGCAGAACACGCTCACCGCGCTCAAGACGTGGAAAACCGACCAGTCGGAACCCCCGGTGCCGTCACCCGCACCGAGCCCGTAAACCTCGCACAACTTTTTATCAGGATGACAAGGCTGAGTCGTCTTGCGCGAAGAGCTGCTGCGAACGCGGCAGCCGCTTCGAGGCCGTTCCGCCGTCGAGCGCGGTGACGCCGCGGGGCACGACGTCGATGGGCGGGATCTCGGCGAGCTCGTCGCCCGCGAGCGACGCCTCGTCCTTCAGCTTGCGGCCCTGCGGCAACAATTTCGTCTCGTACGAGCTCACCGCGCCGTTATAGGCGTTGACCGAGCGCTCGAGGTGCTTGCGGATCTCGAGCAGGTGCTCGCTGAACTTCAGCGCGCGCTCGTAGAGCACTTTGCCGATCGTCGCGATCCGCTTCGCGTTCTCTTCCTGGCGCAGCGCCTGCCAGCCCATCGCGAAGTTGCGCAGTAAGCTGATCAGCGACAGCGGGCCGGCCACGAGCACGCCCTTGTCGAGCGCGTACTCGATCAGCGCGGGATCCTCGGTGCACGCCGAGCTGAGGAACGCCTCGCCGGCGACGAACATCACCACGTAATCGGCGGAGCCGTGCGCCGTCTGATAGCCGCGCCGCGCGAGCGCGTCAACGTGATCGCGCAGCGCGCGGGCGTGACGCTTCGTGAGCGCGCGTCGCGCGTCGTCGTCGGCCGCCTCGAGCGCCGCCTGCATCGCGTCCATCGGCGCCTTGGCATCCACGAAGACGAAGCGCTCGCCGGGCAGGTTGACGGTCATGTCGGGGCGGATGCGCGCCTCTTCCAGCGCCACGGTCTGCTGCTCGGAGAAGTCGCAGTACGGCAGCATCCCCGCCTTCTCCACGACGTTGCGCAGCTGCATCTCGCCCCACTTGCCGCGCGCCGCGGGGTTGCGCAGCGCCGTGACGAGCGTGGACGTCTGCGTCGTCAGCGTCGCGGTCGCGTTCTCGAGCTGGTTCGTGCGGCCCAGCAGCTCGCCCAGCAGCTTGTCGAACTCGCCGAGCTTCTGCGCCACCGGCGTCACCAGCTCGCCGACGCGCTCGCCGGCGCGCGTCGCCGTCGCGTCGCGCAGCTCGTTCTTCGCGCGCTCGACGAGCGACTCGACCGCCTTCTCGCCCGCGTCGCGGGCCTGCTCGACCGCGGCGTTCAGCGCCGCCTTCTCGGAGCGCGTCGCGAGCCAGACGATTGCCGCGCCCAGCGCGCCGCCGAAGAGGAAGAGCGCCAGCGCCTCGACGACGTTCACGACGCCGCTCGCAGGTACTGCGCGAAGAACGCCAGCACGCGCTTCCACGCGTCGGCCGCGGCCGAAGCGACGTACGACGGCCGCGTGTCGTCGAAGAACGCGTGCCCGGCCTCGTCGTAGATCTTGATATCGTTGGGCACCGTCAGCGCCGCGGCGAACGCGCGCACCTCGTCAACCGGAATGCCTTTGTCGCGACCGCCGTAGCTGCCGCACACGGGAACGCGCATCGCCTTCGGGTCGACGTCGTTGAGCGGACCGTAGAAGGGCGCGACGGCGACGAAGGCGTCGCTTGCGTCGATCGCCGTCAGCAGCGCGATCCGGCCGCCCATGCAGAAGCCCGTGATGCCGGTCGTGGTGCCGGGAAACTTCGTCTCGAGCCACTGCGCCCCCGCGCGCAGGTCGCCGACGTACTCCGCGCGATCCAGCTTCTGCGCGTACGGGCGGAAGATCGTGTAGTCGGTCGAGCCGTCGCCGCTCGGCGCGCCGAAGCGACCGTACAAGTCGGGAGCGATCGCGGCGTATCCGGCCTTCGCGTAGCGCCGCACGGTGTCGCGGATCGTGGAGTCCACGCCCCACACGTGCATGACCACGACGACCGACGGCGTCTTCGGGCCCGCGCCGGCCGGCCACGCGGCGTACGCCGGCAGCGGAGCGCCAGCCGGGTGCAGCGTCACGTGCTCGGTCGCGATCGCGGGATCGTTCTCGGGCACCAGCGGAGCGTGCGGCGCCCCGAGCGGCTCTTGCGCCACGGCGGCCGCGGCGCCCGCGCCGAGCGTCGCCGCGGCGGAGATGCCGACGAAGACCCGGCGATTGACGTTCTCGGACGCAACCTCGGTGGGGTCGATCTGCCGCGTGCCCATCGCCTCGACGTTGCACCCGTCCGGAGCGAAATCCTCGAACGGCTGTTTGCCCCTTCGCGAGGGGACCGCGGCGGCGAGCTCGGCGAAAAACCGCTCGATGAACCGGCGCCGCTTCTTGGCCAGCTCGGCGACGCTCGCGGCCGCAACCGGCGCGGCGAGCGGGGCGACGATTCCCGGCGGCACGCACCGCGTCGAGCGGCGCGCCGACTTCGACGAGGCGGGGTTCGCCGCGATCGTCGGCCGCGCGGCCGGCATCCGCCAGGTGTACGAAGCCACGACCTTCATACCCGCGGTGCTGGGCAGCATCAAGAACTCGTTCAACGGGCTGCAGTTCGGCTTCGGCTACGCGGCGGACGACATCGCGATCGCCCTCGCCGGGCACGGCCCCTCGGCCGCGTACGGGTACGCCGACCACGTGTGGCAGGCGTATCGCATCGGCGAGTTCCTCAAGATCGACGACGCCGCCGGCAAACCGATGACGTCGAATCAGTTCTTGGCCGCGCGCGCGCCGTACGATCCGAACGCCGATCCCGACGACGACCGCGGCATGTATCAAGACGCGTCGATCGCGATGCTGCAGCGCCGCGGGCTGATCGTGCTGACGTGTCACACGGCCGTCGAAGAGCAGGCGCGCGCGCTCGTCAAACTGGGCTTCGCGCCGGCGGGCGCCTCGGCCGGCGACGTCGCCGCCGACATCCTGCTGCACGTGATCCCCGGCGCGATCGTCGTGCCCTCGATGGTGGCGACGCTCGCCGTGCTCCAGTCGCGCTATCGCTACGCGTATCTCACGCCGCTCTAGGTCGGGAGACGCCATGCACGTTCGAACCGCTCTCGCCGTCGCCGGCGCAGTCGCCGCGCTCGCGCTCGGCGCGTGCGCGGGCGGCACGACGCACCGCGGCGCGCAGCTGTACGATCCGCAGGCGCTCCCCAGCGGGCCCGTCGGCGACTCGATCGTCTACGGCCGCGCGCTGCTCACGAAGACCAACGTGCTGATGAAGTCCTACGTGCGAGCGGACCTGACGTGCGCCGACTGTCACGTCGCGGGCGGCACGCGGCTGCGCGGCGGCAGCTTCATCGGCACGTACGCGCGGTTTCCGCAGTGGAACGCGCGCGCGCACCGCGTCATCGCACTGCAGGACCGCATCGCGGAGTGTTTCCTCTACAGCATGAACGGCCGGGTGCCCGGTTATTCGAGCAAGCAGATGATCGCGATCGTAGCGTACATCGCGTGGCTATCGCGCGACACCCCCGTGGGCGCGCCGCATTCCGCCGGCGATTCGTATCTCGAGCCGGTGCCGAGCGCGTCGCCGAGCGTCGCGCGCGGCGCGGCGCTCTACGCCGCGAAGTGCGCCGAGTGCCATCGCGCCAGCGGCAGGGGCGTCTCGGGCGTCTTTCCGCCGCTGTGGGGAAGCCGCTCGTTCAACGCGGGCGCCGGCATGGCGCACATCGAGCGAATGACCGGCTTCGTGAAATACAACATGCCGCTCGACGCTCCCGGCTCGCTGACGCTCGAACAGGCCTACGACGTCGCCGCGTACGTGCTGCAGCATCCGCGGCCCAGGTTTGTCCGCGGCGCGGTCGAGCGGATGCGAGCGCTTCCGGCGCGTTACTTTTAGGCCGCCCGCCCGCGGAGGAGTCGTAGGCCCCGGCACCGCGCCCGAGTAAGATGAAGACTGCTTTGGAAGAGACCCTCGTCAGCGTCACCCTCCCGGAGATGGGAGAATCGGTAACCGAAGGCTCGATCGTCGAGTGGCGGAAGAACGCCGGCGACTACGTCGCCGAGGGCGACGCATTGGTCGAGGTGACCACCGATAAGGTTGACGTCGAGGTGCCGGCGCCGGCGTCGGGCGTGGTGACCGCGATCCACGCGCGCGAGGGCGAGGCCGTTGCCGTCGGAACCGTGCTCGCCGAGATTGACACGTCGAAAACCGAAGGCGCCAAACCCGCCGCGCAAACGGGCGGCCCGCCGGCGCCGGCCGCCGCGGGGAACGGCGCGCCCGCGGCGGCGCCGCCGGCTCCCAAGCCGTCGGCCGCGCGGGGCGACGGTTCGTCGGCCGGCCTCGCCGACGCGCCCGCTCGCCGGATGGCCGAGCGGCTGGGCATTGACCTGAAACTCGTGCGCGGCTCCGGGCCCGACGGCTTGATCCTGCGCTCCGACGTGCTCGCGGCCGGCGACGGCGCTCGGCGCACGTCCGCCGCGCCGGCTCCGCCGGTGCCTCCCATTCCGCCCGGCGCCGCGCTGACGCGGCTCAAGGGTCCCGCGGCCGCGCTCGCCGGTTACATGGAGACGAGCCTCACGATTCCAACCGCCACGAGCTTCCGCTCCGTGCAGGTCGACGTGCTCGACGCGCGGCGCAAAGAGCTCAACGGCGCGGTGCGCGCCACCGGACGCGCCGAACGCATCTCGTTTACGCACGTGATCGCCTACGCGCTGGTTCGCGCGGCGCAGGAGATGCCGTTCGTCACGTACTCGTTCCGGCGCGACGATGCCGGCGCGCCCGCGCGCCTCGAGCCCGGCGTCCATCTGGGGCTCGCGGTCGACACCGAGCGCAAGGACGGCTCGCGCTCGCTGCTCGTGCCGGTGATCCGCAACGCCGATACGCTCGACTTCGCCGCGTTTCGCGCGCGCTACGAAGAACTCGTCGCCGCGGCGCGCGACGGCAAGCTGACCGCCGGCGATCTGCAAGGCGCATCGTTCACGCTGACCAACCCCGGCGGCATCGGCACGGTCGCGTCGGTGCCGCGCCTCATGCTCGGGCAGGGCGCGATCCTCGCGACCGGCGCGATCGGCTATCCGCCCGGCTTCTCGAGCGCGAACGAACAGTCGCTGCGGCTGCTCGGCGTCTCGCGCGTGATGCAGATCACCAGCACGTACGATCACCGCGTGATTCAAGGCGCCCAGTCGGGCGAGTATCTGCGCCGCGTCGACGAGCTGTTGCAGGGCAAGGACGGATTCTACGAGGCGATCTTCGCGTCGCTCGGGCTGCAGGCCGCGGCGTCGCCCCAAGTCGCGCTCGCTCCCAGTCGGCGCTTCGGCGCCCGCGCCGTCGGACGAGATGCTGCGCGCCGTCGCGGCCGGCATGGCGATCGTCTCCGCATACCGCCGTCACGGCCATCTGGCCGCGCACCTCGATCCTCTCGGCGCGGAGCCGGTCGGCGATCCGTCGCTCGAGCCGCAGACGTACGGCCTGACGCCCGCGCTGCAGAGCGCGATTCCGGCGTCGGTGCTGCGCGTGAAGGTTCCCGGCAACACGCTCGCCGACGTCTTGCCGCGCCTGAAGGAAACGTACAGCTCGACGATCGCGTACGAAATCGAGCACATCTCCAACGCCAATCAGCGCGTGTGGCTGCGCGACTACATCGAGTCGGGGCGCAACAAGGTGAAGCTCTCGCCGCAGCGGCAGATCGACTTCCTCGAGCGCCTGACGCAGGTCGAGTCGTTCGATCGTTACGTGCGCAAGACGTTCCTCGGCCAGAAGACGTTCTCGGGCGAGGGCCTCGACGTGATGGTGCCGATGCTCGAAGAGATGCTCGACATGCTCGCCGACGACGGCGTTGCCGACGCCGTGCTCGGGATGGCGCACCGCGGGCGGCTCAACGTGATCGCGCACGTCGTCAACCTGCCCTACGAAGAGGCGATGAGCGAGTTCGAGGCCGCGCAGTACCGCGGCAACCTGGGCGACGACGACGTGATGGGCGACGTCAAGTATCACCACGGCGCGACCGGCACGTTCACCACGTCGAAGGGCAAGACGATCGACGTGACGCTGGCGCACAATCCGAGCCATCTCGAGGCGGTGGATCCGGTGGTCGAGGGCAGCGCGCGCGCGCTGCAGACCGACACGGCGCACGGCATCCCGACGCTCGACCGCAAGCGCGCGGTGCCGATCCTGATTCACGGCGACGCGGCGTTCACGGGCCAGGGCATCGTCTCCGAGGTCTTCAACATGCAATCGCTGCCCGGCTACGAGACGGGCGGCACCATCCACCTCATCGCCAACAACCAAATCGGGTTCACCACCGATCCCGGCGACGGACGCTCGACGCGCTACGCGTCGGACTTGGCCAAGGGCTTCGACGTTCCCATCGTGCACGTCAACGCCGACGACGTTGACGCGTGCATCGCCGCCGTGCACCTGGCCATCGACTTCCGGCGCGCGTTCGGACGCGACGCGCTCCTCGACCTCATCGGCTACCGCCGGTTCGGACACAACGAGCAAGACGAACCGGCCTACACGCAGCCGGTGCCGGCGGAGCGCATCAAGAGTCATCCGACGGTTCGCGAGCTCTTCGCCAACAAACTCATCAACGAAGGCGTCATCACGGCCGAGCGCGCGCGCGCGATGGTCGAGGAGACGACGGAGCGATTACAGGAGGCGCGCCGCGCGGTCAAGGGCGCGCTCGCGTCGCACATCAAAGGCCGCAAGATGTCGGGCAGCAACACGTTCGACGGCACGGTCGTCGCGCCGGTGGAGCGTGCGACGCTCGTCGAGTGGAGCCGCGCGCTGACCGACGTGCCGCCCGGGTTCACGCTCAACCGCAAGCTGCGCGGCCAGTTCGAGCGGCGCACCGCCACGATCGCCGAGAAAGGCATCGTCGACTGGGGCGCCGCGGAGTCGCTCGCGTTCGCGTCGCTGCTGGCGACGGGCACGCCGATCCGGCTCACCGGACAGGACACCGAACGCGGCACGTTCAGCCACCGTCACGCCGTCTTCCACGATCCGGTCACGAACGCGGTCTGGATTCCGCTGCAGCACGTCACGGAGACGCAGCGCTCGTTCGAGATCCGCAACAGCCCGCTCTCGGAGTACGCGTGCATGGGCTTCGAGTACGGGTACTCCACCCAGGAGCCGGGCGCGCTCGTGCTCTGGGAGGCCCAGTACGGCGACTTCTTCAACGGCGCCGAGATCATCGTGGATCAGTTCGTCGCCGCGGGGCAGGCGAAGTGGGGACAGACGTCACGGCTCACGCTGCTGCTGCCGCACGGTTACGAGGGCGGCGGCCCCGAGCATTCGAGCGCGCGGCTCGAGCGCTTCCTGCAGCTCGTCGCGGAAGGCAACCTGCGCGTCGCGGCTCCGTCGGAGGCCGGAAACTACTATCATCTCTTGCGCATGCAGGCGCGTTCGCCCATCGCGGTGCCGCTCGTCGTCATGACGCCGAAGTCGCTGCTGCGCGCCGAGAGCGCCGCCGGAACGCTCGACGAGATGGCCGGCGGCACGTTCATGCCGGTGATCGACGATCCGCGCGCGCTCGACCGCGGCCGGATCGAGCGCCTGATCCTGTGCAGCGGCAAGATCTACCACGACCTGGTGGGTCACGCGTCGTACGCGGCGCTCGAGCGCACCGCGATCGCACGCATCGAGCTGCTGGCCCCGCTGCCCGTCGCCGACATCAACCGCGTGATCGGCGGCTACCCGAACCTCAAGAAGATCGTGTGGGTGCAGGAGGAGCCGAAGAACATGGGCGCGCGCGCCTTCGTCCGGCGCCGCCTGCTGGAAGGCAAGCGCGACTGGTTCGACATCGAGTACATCGGGCGGGGCTACCGCGCGAGCCCCAGCGAAGGCTACGCCGGTCAGCACGCCGTCGAGCAGGAGCGAATTCTCGGCGCGGCGCTATTCGAGTAGCCGCATCGTCTTCAAGAGCTCTTCGGTGGTCGGAGCGTCGGCGAACAGCCGCCGCGTACGCTCGTCGAGAAATCCCTCGCGCACCATGGTGTCGAACAGCGCCAAGAGCGAATCGTAGTACCCGCGATGATTGACCAACCCTACCGGCTTGTCGTTGAGGCGCAACTGCCGCCACGTGAGCATCTCGCAGAACTCGTCCATGGTTCCGTAGCCGCCGGGCAGCGCGACGAACGCGTCGCTCATCTTGGCCATCAGCGCCTTGCGCTCGTGCATGCTCCCCACGACGTGCAGCTCGGAGAGGCCGCGGTGCGCGATCTCGCTGCGCGTCAGCGCCTCGGGAATCACGCCGATCACGTTGCCGCCGCAGGCCATGCCGGCGTCGGCCACGACGCCCATCAGCCCGATGCTCCCGCCGCCGTAGACGATGCCGTAGCCTGCGGCGACGATGCGCTCCGCGGCGTCGCGCGCGACGCGCGCGTACGATTCGTCGCGGCCGGCGTGCGAGCCGCAGAAGACGCAGATTCGTTTCATCGGGCTTCGCCGTTGTCCGGCGGGTCGCGCGGCGCCTGCCGGTGACGCTGTGGCTGTGGGCGATCGCCGAGTTCGCGGTGCTCGCCGCGCTCGCCGTCGTTCGCACGAAGCTGTGGACCTACGGCTCCGACACGGGCACCTTCGCGCAGATCGTCGCCGGCGCGCTGCACGGCATGCGCGACGGCGTCGAATCGGGCTCGCACTTCCGGTACCACTGGTCGCCGTCGCTCGCGCTGCTCTGGCCGGTGGTCGCGGTTCCGCGCAGCGCGCTGGGGCTGCAGCTGGTGCAGGCGGCGGCCACCGCCGCCTGCGCGCCGCTGCTCGCGGCGCTCGCGCGGCCGTACGCGGGCGCGCGCCTCGCCGGGCGGCTGGGTTACGTCGCGCTGCTCTATCCGCCGCTGCTCGCGCTGGGCTTCGACGAGTTCCACGAGCTCGGGCTCTTTACGGCGCTCGTGCTCGCGATCGTGCTGTGCGCGGATCGCCGCAGCTGGATCGCGTTCGCGCTCTGCGCCGCCGCGGCCGCGGGTCTGCGCGAGGACGCGGCCCTGACGCTAATCGTCGCCGGCGCCGCGCTGTGCGCGATCGGGCTCGCGCGCCGGACGGAGGGGCGCGGTCTGCTCGACGGATTCACCCCGGCGCCGCGCGCGCTCGCGATCGCGGGCGGCGCGCTGGCGCTCGGCTGCGCGGGCGAGCTGATCGCATACTACGGCGCGATCACGCCGCGCCTCGGCGGCTGGGTTCCGAGCCACTTCTACGTCTATCCGTTTGCGGCGGGCCCGCTCGCGCTGATCGTCGCGCCGTTCGTGCACCCGGTAGAGTTCGCGCGTGCGATCTTCACGTTCGGACGCCTGACGTACGTGCTCGAGGCGCTGGTGCCGCTGGCGTTCCTGCCGCTGCGATCGCGCTGGTCGCTGCTCGCGCTGCCCGGCGCGGCGATCGTGCTGCTCGCGAACTCGGGCTACGTGTGGCGCATGGGCGATCACTACGCCGCGCTGTGGATTCCGTGGCTGCTCGTGGCCACCGTCGCGGCGGTCGCGCGGCTGTCGCAGCGTTCCGGCGAGCGCGCGGCGCGCGGGTGGACGACGGCCGCGAGCGTCGCGTGCGCGGTGTTCCTCGTCGCGTTCGATCCGCTGCATCCGCTGCACTACCTGCATCCGTACTATCACGATCTCGCGAGCGCGCGCCGCGCCATCGGCTGCGTGCCCAAGGACGCGTCGATGGCGACCTACGACGAGTGGTTCTCGGCCGTCGCCGCGCAACGCCCGCGCGCCACGATCGACCGCGCGCACGGCGTGGAGTATCTCGTCTACGCGCTCGACTTCCCGAGCGCGTCGTATCGCGAGCGCCTGGGCCCCGAGGTCGCGAGCGCGGTCGCGCGCGGCGAGTACCGCGCGGTCTGCCGCTACGGCAACGTCGTCGCGTATAAGGCGACCGGTGTCCGGTAGAATTCCCGGACCCAGCGGCTGGACGACGCTGCGGCGGCTGCTGCCCGTGCCGTTCCGCCGGTTCCCCGGCTTCCTGCGCGACATGACGGCGCGCTACGGCAACCTCTTCGCGTTCGCGCTGCCCTGGCGCTCGTACGTGTTCGTGAACGAGCCCGCGCTGATCAAGGATATCCTCGTCACGCAGCAGCACGCGTTCTCGAAGTCGCTGGGAACGCGCGTGCTTCGGCTGCTGCTGGGCGAGGGTCTGCTCACCAGCGAGGATCCGCTGCATCGCAAAATGCGCCGTATCGTGCAGCCCGCGTTCCATCGCGAGCGCCTGGCTGAGTACGCGCGGGTGATGGAACGCGACGCGAACGAGTTCGCACGACGGCTGCGCTCCGGCGAGGCGTTCGACGCCCACGCGGCGATGACCGGGCTGACGCTGCGCATCGCGACCGAGACGCTCTTCGGCAGCGACGAGAGCGACTCGGCCTCGGCCGTCGGCGACGCGCTGCGCCTGATGATGGGCGAGTTTCCGCACATGCTCACGCCGCTCGGCTCGCTGCGGCAACGCCTTCCGCTGCCCAATACGCGCCGCTTTTGGCGCGCGCGTGCGATGCTCGACGAAATTATTTTCGGCCTCATCGCGCGCCGCCGCGCCGGAGCGCCGGACCGTACGGACGCCCTCTCGATGCTCCTTCAATCTTGTCCTACCGACCGGCAGGTGCGCGACGAGATCATGACGCTCTTCATGGCGGGTCACGAGACCACGGCGAACGCGCTGACGTGGGGGCTGTACCTGCTCGCGGGCAATCCGGGCGCGGCCGAGAAGGCGTCGGCGGCGGCGCGCGGCGGCGATCGCGAGCACCTGGGGCGCGTGGTGAAGGAGGTGCTGCGGCTCTATCCGCCCGCGTGGATCATCGGTCGCGAATCGCTGCGCGACGTCACGCTGAGCGACGGCAGCCGCATTCCCGCGAAGACGACGGTCTTTCTCGCGCCGCTCGTCTTACACCGGCGGCCGGAGTATTTCGCCGATCCCGACGCGTTCGAGCCCGACCGCTGGCTCGGCGCCGAGCCGCCGGCGTTTGCGTACGTGCCGTTCGGCGGCGGTGCGCGCCGGTGCATCGGCGACGAGTTCGCGCGCTACGAGACGATCGTGGTGCTCGAGGCGCTGCTGCGGCGGTTTCGGTTCGAGCGCGAACCGGGGACGAGCGTCGGCATCGCGCCGCTCGTGACGCTGCGTCCGGCCGGGCCGGTGCGAATGCGTGCTTACGAACTCTCCTGACACGGGCCGCGTTCCTGAAGATTCCCGATCGGAACGATGTGGAACGCGTAGCCCGGGCCGACCGTGATGTTGGTGCCCTCAACGGCCTCGTTGGCCGCGATTCCCGCGCCGAACGGAAGCGCGCGCAGGCCGAGCGACGCGACCGACGGATCGTGCGTCAGGACGGATGCGTCGGCGGGATCGCCCGCCACCTGCACCTGCTGTCCGTTGAGGATCAGAAAGCGCGGTTCTAAGACGATGATGCCGTTTCGCGAACGGTTGCTGGCCGGAATGGCGTTGAGCACCACGCCGTAGCCCTGCGTACCGGCGGGAAACTCCGTGCCGTTGCTCGACACCGTCGCCGTCGTCTTGAACTGGAAGACTTGGCCGGAGAAACCGGCGCCGGAGTTGACGCTCGTGAGCATCTCCGCGGGGATCAGGGGATAACATTGGAGCGCCGCTCGCGCCGGCGCGGCACCGCACGCGAGACCGAGCGCGGCGACGAGTGCGAGAGCGAAAGAGCGTGGTTTCATGCGCGCCTCCGATCGGTAGAGTGTTGCGACCAGACGCTTCTTAGCTACGTCCCGGTCAAAACCTCGTCGAGCCAGTCGAACGTGACGCGGTTCAGCAGCGACCGGTTCATCTGCTCGCAGTGCATGCCCGCGCCCTCGGCGGCGGAAAATTTCACGAGCTTCTTCGGGCACCGCAGTGCGTCGTAGAGCTGCGGCGCGCTCTTCCCGAGCGGGTCGAGCTCGGCCATGGTCAGCAGCGTCGGACACACGATCGCTTGTGCGCGGCCCTCCAGCGTGAACTTCACGATCGAGCGCAGATACTCGCGCAGATCGGCGGCGCCGTTCACCCAGTAGCCGCGCTGCTCGAACGACCAGTGCAAGCGCGGATTCTCCGCGACCATTTGCGCGAGCTTGTCGAGCGCGGGCTGCGGCAGTTCGCCGACGTCGTTGCGGAGCGACGGCGGAAGGTCGAGTGCCGACGCGAGGTTGCCAAACCCGGACGTCATGCTGAACAGCCCCGGATCGGCGATGCAGGCCGCCAAGCGCGGCTCGCCCGACGCCGCGCGCGGCGCGAGATAGCCGCCAAGGCTCCAGCCGGTCAGCGCAATGCGCGACGCGTCGACGTTCGGCAGCGTCAGCGCCACGTCAACGACGGCGCGGATCACCGTCTCCCAGTCGGGGCGCAGATGCACGCCCTGCTCGATCAGCATCTCGCCCTGGCCCGGCCCGTCGAAGATCAGACAATGATAGCCCCGCCGCGCCGCCTCGACCGCCGTCGCGAAAAACATGTCGGTCACCGTCGCATCGTAGCCGTTCGTGCAGATCAAGAGCGGACGTGTCTCGTCCGCGCGGGCGTCCTGCGGCCGAACGACGTACGCCGGCATCGTCGTGCCTTCGAACGGCACGCGCAGCGCCTCTGCCGGTACGTCGAGCAGCGACACTCCCTTCTCGAACGCGGCGGTCTGCTTCCGAAACGCCGCGGTCAGCCGCTCGTCCACCGGGTAGCCGAACAACGGCCGGTACGACGTGCCGTAAAAGCACGCCGCTCGCAAATAAAGCGCACGCGCGCTCGCGCGCCGGCCCGCGTGGAGCGCTTCGCCGGCTTGCGCCGCGCAGCGCTCTGCGGCCGCGACCCAGGCGTCGTAGAACGCGCTGCTATCTCCGGGTCCTACGACCTCGGCGACCGCCGCGACTTCGCCGAAATCGGCGCCGCCGTAGGGAATGTAGCCGAGCGGGAGCGTGCCGAGCTCGTCGAGCAGCTCGTCTTTGAAGAGGTAGGGCACCGGTTTAGTGCTCGAAGCTCGTCACGCTCTCGTCGGGCGCCGCGGGCTCGACGCGTCCGCCCAGATACTTGCCCAGAAATGCCTCGACGGCCGCGTTGAAGCGCTTGTTGTTCTCGGGTCGCGCGAATCCGTGGCCCTCGTCGGGGAAGACGATGTACTCCACCGGCTCGTTGTTCTTGCGCATCGCCGCCACGATTTGATCGCTCTCGCGCTCGTTGACGCGCGGGTCGTTGGCGCCTTGACCGATCAGCAGCGGCGCCTTGATCGCATCGGCCTTGAAGAGCGGCGACTGCGAGTTCAGGAAGTCCACGCTGTCGCCCATGCGCAGCGCGAACGTCGCGCGGATCGTGGACCAATACGGCGGGATCGACTGCAACAACGTGTTGAGGTTCGAGGGGCCGACGATGTCGACGCCGGCGGTGAAGGCGTCCGGCGAGAACGCGAGCCCCGCCAGTACGGCGTATCCGCCGTAGCTGCCGCCCATGATCGCCACCTTCGCCGGATCGGCGTAGCCTTGCGCGACCGCCCAGTTCTTCGCGTCGATCAGGTCCTGGTGCATGGTTCCGGCCCACTGCCGGTTGCCGGCGTTGAGGAAGGCCTTGCCGTAGCCGGTCGAGCTGCGGAAGTTCGGCTGCAGCACCGCGTAGCCGCGATTTGCGAGCCACTGCACGTAGCCGCTGTAGCCCCACGTGTCGCGGCCCCACGGGCCGCCGTGCACGAACAGGACCAGCGGCAGGTTCTTCGGCGCCACGCCCACCGGCAGCGTCAGATAGCCGTGGATCGTCAGGCCGTCGGCGGCTTTATACGCGATCGGCTGCATCGGCGCGAGCTTGTAGTTCAGCAGCGCCGGCCGCGACACGAAGAGAAACTTGCCGCGCTTGGTGGTGCGGTCGTACGAGTAGTACGACGTCGGGCCGTCGTCGACGAGATAGGCGACGATGAGCCGCTTGCCGTTTGCGGTGCTGCTGAGGAAGCCGATGTCGCCGCGGTGCAGCCGGCGCAGCGCCGCGAAGTCCGGCCGGTACGCGGGGTCGATCACGTCCCACTCCGTGCGGTCGCGCGCGAAGGCGACGGCCACGAGCTTGCGCGTCTTCGCGTCGATCAGCGGGCTGCCGACGTCGTAGGTTGGATCGGCGGCGGCGACCTTGAACTGCCCGTTGCTCAGGTCGTACTCCAGCAGGCGCGACGAGTTCGCGCCGACGCTCGACGACACGTAGAGCGAGCGGTTGTCGGCGGAGAATGCCACCGGAGCGATCTGATCGTCGGGCGAGGCCTTGAGCAGCGTGTGCCACGGCGCCGACGCGTTCGGGCGCACCAGCAGCTCGTTCGAGCCGTCGGCGTTGTTTTGCAGCGCCGCGCGAACGGCCAGGTCGTTGTCTTCGGCCCAGGTGCCGACCGTGCCGGGATTCTGCGTATCGAGCGCGGCCGCGCCCGTCTTCAGGTTTATCCGCCAGACGTCGAAGACTTTGGGATCGCGCTTGTTGGAGACGATCAGCAACGTATTCGGAAAGCGCGGGTCGACGTTCTCGATGTCCGAGCGCACTTTGTCGCCGAACGGCGTGAGGTCGCGCATCGCCTTCGTCGCGACGTCGGCCGAAAAGACGTGGAAGTTTTCGTTGCCGCCCTTGTCCTGCTCGTAGAGGACGTGCTTGGAGTCCGGCTGCCACACCACGTTACGGATGGGCCGCGACGGATCGGTCGCGACGACGCGATCGTCGTTCTTGCCGACGGTCCGCACCCAGATCGAGAGCACGCCGTTCGATGGCGCCAGGTACGCGAGCATCTTCCCGTTGGGCGAGATCGCCGGCGAGGCTTTTTCCGGGTTGCCGAACAGCACCGCGCGTGGGATGAGCGGCGGGAGGTCGGCGCGCGCGCCCAGCGGTGCGGCCGCGGCGGCGACGGCGAACGACAGCGCCGCGAGCGAGGTGCGCGTGAGGCAGGCGTGCATCGGGATTCTCCTTATCGGTAACGAGCGTCAGCCGCAGGATCGAGCGCTGGTCGGTTCGCCGGCGCGGTTCTGATAGCTTTGGGTCCAGCAGCTTCCCGTGAGCGAGCAGTAGCACAGCGACATGCCGAAGCGCGACATCTCGGGTCGGAAGCGCTGAACCATGACCGCGCCCTCCATCCGGATCACGGTGTGCTGCGAGTTGGCAGGGATCACCATGCCCGCGGTGGGCGTGCTGGTGGTGAGCTTCATCGCCTCCCCGGCGCGCAGCGCCGCGCGAATCGCGCGGAGGGTCCGCGGGTCGCGATTGGCAAGGGTCCGGAACATGGCCTCGACCGAGGATTGCGGCGCACCGTCCCAGGTCAGCTTCACCGAGCGCACTATGGCGGGCCCGAGCCCGTCGTTGCGGATGTCGATCTCCAGGAACGTCGGTGAGTTCGTGTCGTCGAAGCTGACGTACGGCCATACCGCGGCGCTGAACTGGCTCGCGAGAACGCGGGTCTGATAGACGGTGGCCAGGGCGGCCACCGTGCTGATGAGCAGCGCGCCGAGTGCGATGACGAAATCGAGCCGGAAGCGTCGCTCGTTCATTAGGCGAGTACGAGCTGCTGGTCGCCGATGCCGGCCTGGCGCACCGCCTCGTGGATCATCTCGTCGGCGATCTGCGGCACCACCCAGCGCGCCTGCGCCTCGGGCGAGAGCCGGTCGATCGGGTCGAAGTAGACGAACGCCTTGCCGGGCTTGACGCTCGGCGCGGCGTACACCGCGATGCCGTTGGTGCGGTCGTAGTACTCGTAGGAGTGCACGTCGCGCTTGCCGCCGCCGCCAGGCGCGTCGCAGACGAACGTCGGCGTGTTGAAGCCGGCGGTGCTGCCGCGCACGAACTTCTCCGTGTCGGTGGCGGTCGCGATCGTCGTGCGCAGCTCCTCGACGCCCTTGACCATGTCGTGCATGTAGACGTAGTAGGGGTGCACGTTCACGTGTCCCAGCCGCTTGACCAGCAGCTGCATGCGCTCGCGCGTGTCGTTGACGCCGCGGATGAGCACCGACTGGTTGCGGGTGAAGATGCCGCGCTCGAAGAGCATCCGCATCGCCTTCTGCGTGATCCACGTGATCTCTTCGGGGGCGTTGAAGTGCGTGTGGAGCACGACCTCCTTGCCCATCGCGCGGCCGCGGTCGACGATCGCGGTGATCGCGTCGAGCCACTCGCCGTGGGTGATGATCTTCATCGGCATGATGGCCGGGCCTTTGGTCGCGAAGCGCATCCGGCGGACGTGCGGGATGTCCAGCAGCGCGTTGCCGATCAGCTCGACGTTCTTCGGCGGCAGCTGGTACACGTCGCCGCCCGAGATCACGATGTCTTCGAGCTCCGGGCGTCCCGCAATGTACGCAAACGCGTCGTCCCACTGCTTGGGCGTCTTGGCCAGCGCGACCTTATCCACGTTCTCCGTGTCGGGGCCGATCGCGTAGCTGCGCGTGCAGAACCGGCAGTAGACGGGGCAGACGTTGAGCGGCAGAAACAGCGCCTTGTCCACGTAGCGGTGCACGAGCCCCGGCACCGGCGAGTCTTCCTGTTCGTGCAGCGAGTCGAGCGTCAACCGCGGGTGGTCGGGCAGCAACGTCGAGGCAAGCGGGATGAACTGCCGGCGGATCGGGTCGTTCACCGGATCGTTCCAGTCGATCAACGCGATCGCGTACGGCGAGACGCGCACCGCCATGGGAGCCTGCGCGAAACCGGCCTCGGCATCGCGGTAGAAATCCGGCGAGCACACCTCGCGGATGGTCTGCAGCAGCTCGCCGGCCGTCTTCACCGATTGCCGCTGCTGCCAGAGATGGTCGAGGAACGTCGCCTCGTCCACCTGCGCGTACGCCGGGATGTGACGCCAGAACTCTCCCTGTTTGAGGTTCTTGTACTCGAACTGCTCCGGCGGCGCCGGCGGCTTGAGGTGGTGCGTTGCGAGCGTGTCGGTCATGGTTGCTTCCTCGCGTAGATCGCGTTGAAATGGTCGTGGAGTTCGGGGCGGTCGCGGAGCGTCTGAATCGCCGTCTCAGCGTGCCCTTTGGTGTAGCCGTTGCCGATCATCATCGTGACGTCGCGGCCGGCGCCCTCGGCGCCCAGCGCCGCCGCCGTGAACGACGTGGACATCGAAAAGAAATACACGGTCCCGTCGTCGCGCGCGCACAGGATGGAGGCGAGCTCGGTTCCCGGCACGTTGACGCAGTTGATCACCAGGTCGGCGAGCTGCGGCGCGACGGCCGCGACGAGTTCGCTCGCGCCGAGCGCGTCGCGCGCGTCGGCGACGAGCAGTTCGTCGACCAGGCCGCAGCGCAGCAGCAGTTGCGCGGCCTTCGTGGAGGCGTCGGGAACGATGCCGATCACGCGGCCGCCGGCGCCGACGCGCTCCTTGGCCTGCGCGCACGAGAGCAATCCGCTCTTGCCGTCGGCGCCGATCACGACCACGGTCTGACCCGGCGCGCAGAGTTTGCGAACCTGCGCGGGCGCACCGGCGACGTCGAACACCGCCAGCGCCACGCCCTCGTCAACGTCGTCGGGCAACCGCGCCCAGAGCGCGCTCTCGAAGAGAATCGCCTTGCCGCGCACCCAGATCCGACCGGTCGCGACGTCAACGTCGAGCACTTCGTCGATCTGCAGGGGCGTCAGCGTCAGGGAGACGAGCGACGCGATGCGCTCGCCCGCGCGCAGGTCGACTGCCGCGCGCAGGCCCTCGCCGACCTCGAGCACGCGGCCGACGAACATGCCGCCGCTTCCGGTCACGGGGTTGTGCTGCTTGCCGCGCTGCGCCACGATCGCGGCGACGTGCTCGCCGATGCGCGCGGCGTCGGCATCGCACGCGTCGCGGATCTGCTTGAACGACGCGGAGTCGATGTTGAGCACCTCGACCTCGCAGAGCAGCTCGTGCGTTCCGGCGACGGGCGTGTTGTCAACGCGCCACGCGTCTTGCGGCATGGCGCCCGCCGGCTCGAGCACGCGGTGCGCGCCGAGCGGATGGCAGCGCGACGCGGCGGGGGCGCTCATCGCACGGTCACGCCGCCGCGCTCGAACGGCATGCTGAGCACCACCGTCGTGCGCGTGCGCGCCATTCCGGGCGTCGCCTTGAGGCGCGCGAGCAGCTCGTCGAGATGCTGCGTCGAACGGGTGACCACCTTACAGAGGAACGTCTCTTCGCCGGCTACCGAATGCACCTCGCAGATCTCGGGCATCTCGCTCAAGCGGCGCGTGAACTCGTCGTACGCGCAGTCGGGCGACGTGTAACAGCTGACGAAGGCGGTGAGGTGCAGCCCGAGCCGCTCCGCGTCGAGCTGCGCGGAGTAGCCTCGAATGTAGCCGCGCTGTTCCAAGCGCTTAACGCGATCGTGAACGGCGGGTGCCTTGAGGCCGACGACCAACCCCAGTTCGGTAAAGGTCGAGCGCGCGTTGCGCTGCAACGCGTCGAGGAGTTGAAGGTCGAGCTCGTCGAGCTCGTCGTTGATCAGCACCATATTCGACATAGGAGGTTTTTTGCCGAACATTTTTCGGCACTATCACAATAACACCGCCTATCCGTTCGGCGCAAGGGCCATCCGACGAACGGCGCCGCTGCTTGCCGTCCTGGCCCTGGCCGGGGGCTGCTCCGGCCCGTCCTCGGCCCCGCCGCCCGGCGTGGTGCGCTTCGACCTGGCGGCCGACCCCCGCACCCTCAATCCCCTGTTCGTCAACCCCGACGCCGCTTCGGTCGAACAGCAGGTCGCCCGGCTGGTCTTCGAGCCGTTCGTGGACCTGGACGCGCGGGGTCGCCCGCAGCCCGCGCTCCTGCGCGAGATCCCAACGCGGGCCAACGGCGGCCTCTCGGCCGACGGCCGCACCATCGTCTACCGCCTGCGCGACGGCGTGCGCTGGAGCGACGGCCGTCCGGTGACCGCGGACGACGTGCTCTTCACGCTCCACGCGATCCTCGATCCGCGCAACCCGGTGCGGTCGCACGAAGGCTACGACTTGATCGACCGCGCGTACGCGCGCGGCGCCCGCACCGTCGTGTTCCATCTCTCGCGCGCCTGGGCGCCGGCCGTGATGACGTACTTCTCCTACGGGTTCTCGCCGCAGTTCGTCTTGCCGGCGCACGTGCTGCGAGCGCAGACGCCGCTCGCGAGCGCACCGTTCAATGCAGCTCCGGCGGTCGGCGACGGCCCCTACCGGTTCGTCGAGTGGCGGCGTGGCGAGGGGCTGCGCTACGCGGCGAACCCGCGCTACTGGCGCGGCGCGCCGAAGGTCGCCGCCCTGGCCGTGAGCGTGATTCCTGCGCCGTCCACCAACCTGCTGCTGCTGCAATCGGGCGCGCTCGACTGGAATCTGGTGGCGCCCGCGCAGCTCGCGATGCTGCGCGGCGACGCCCGCTTCGGGTTCGTCGCGGTGCCGACCGCCGTGGTGGCGGGGCTCGCGTTCAACACCGCGCACTCTCCGCTCGACGACGTGCGCGTGCGCCGGTCGCTGGCGATGTCGGTGGACCGCGAGGCGATCTCGCGCAAGATCACGCTGGGCTACTATCCCGTTACCAACGTCATTCAGCCGCGGTTCTCGTGGGCGTTCGATCCCGCCGTGCGCGAGCCGGCGTTCGACCCCGCCGGCGCCGATCGTCTGCTCGATGCCGCGGGCTGGCGGCGGGGCCCCGACGGAATGCGCCGCCGCGCGGGCGTGCCGCTGCGCTTCACCTACGTTCAATTTCCCGAGAGCGCCACGGGCGTGCGGGTGGCCGCGACCGTTGCGGCCGAGCTGCGCCAGCGCGGCATCGACGTCACCGTCAAGGCGGTGAGCAACGCGCAGCTCTTCCTGCCGCGCACCGGGGTGCTGGCGTCGGGCGCCTTCGACATCGCCTACGTGCCCTGGACGATGGGCGCCGACCCCGACGACTCGGCGGTGCTCGGATGCGGCGGCGCCTCGAACTACATGCACTGGTGCGATCCGCAGGTCGAGCGTCTCGAGCGCGCGGCGCTGAGCGCGACCGACGACGCGACGCGCAAGCGCCTCTACGGGCAAATCGGGCGGATCGTCGCCGCCGCGGTGCCCGTGCTCTATCTTTTCAACGCCGATTACATCTACGCGTATCGAAAGCGGCTGCACGGCTTCGCGCCCAACGCGTTCTTGCCGACGTGGAACGCGGATCGGTGGCGCCTCTAAAGGGGCCGAGCGAGCGCGGTGCCAGGAATTCCGCCCGGTAGCTTGCGAACGCTGATTTCGTGATCGAGTTCTTCCTCAAACGTCCGCTATTTGCCGGCGTTATGAGCTTTGTCGTCCTGCTGGCGGGCTTGATCACGATCACCACGCTGCCGGTCTCGCAGTATCCCCAGATCTCGCCGCCGACGGTCACGGTCACGTCGCAGTATCCCGGCGCTACCGCCGAGATGGTGATGCGCTCGGTGACGACGCCGCTCGAGATCAACATCAACGGCGCCGACGGCCTGCAATACATGCAGTCGTACTCCAGCGCCAACGGCACGAGCGTCATCACGTGCACGTTCGCCCTCGGCACCAACCCCACGACCGACCAGACCAACGTGCAGCACGGCGTCGACCTCACGCTCTCGCAGCTGCCGCAGGCGGTGCAGAACCAGGGCGTCAGCGTCGAGAAGAGCTCGGGCAACATCACGCTGGCGGTGGCGATGCTCTCCACCAGCTCGGCCGTCTCCGACATCGCCGTCAGCAACTACGCCGACCTCAACGTGATCGAGAACCTCAAGCGCGTGCCCGGCGTCGGCCAGGTCGAGGTGCTGGGCGATCGCACCTACGGCATGCGGATCTGGGTGGATCCGCACAAGCTCGAGTCCAACAACATCTCGCTCGACACGATCATCAACGTCATCAAGCAGAACAACGCCGACGTCGCGCCGGGCGCGATCGGCCAGCCCCCGACCACGGGGTCGCAGCCGTTCCAGATTCCGATCTCGATCAACGGCCGGCTGCAGACGCCGGAGGAGTTCAAACAGATCGTCGTGCAGGCCCAGCCCAACGGCGGCTACCTGCGGCTGGGCGACGTGGCGCAGGTCGAGCTGGGCGCGCAGAACTACGTCACGTCGGCGCGCTACAACGGCCAGACGGCCGTCGTGCTGGCGATCGAGGGCGAGCCCACGGCCAACTCGCTGCAGATCTCCAAGGACGTGCGCGCGACGATGGCCCGGATCGCGCAGACGATGCCGACCGGCATCGCCTACAAGGTGGCCTTCGACACGTCCGACTTCGTGCAGGCCTCGATCAAGGAAGTGGTCGTGACGCTGCTGATCGCGATCCTGCTGGTCGTGCTCGTGATCTTCATCTTCCTGCAGAGCTGGCACAGCACGCTGATCCCGTCCATCACGATTCCGGTCTCGCTGATCGGCACGTTCGCGGCGATGAAGCTGCTCGGGTTCTCGATCAACACGCTCACGCTCTTCGGATTGACGCTCGCGACGGGCCTGGTGGTGGACGATGCGATCGTCGTGCTCGAAAACATCGTGCGGCACATCGTTGACGACAAGAGCAGTCCGTTCGAGGCCACCGCGCGAGCGATGCGCGAGATCGGGGGCGCCGTCGTCGCGACGTCGCTCGTGCTGATGTCGGTCTTCATCCCCGTGGCGTTCCTGCCCGGCACGACCGGGCTGCTGTTCCAGCAGTTCGCGCTCACGATGGCGGCATCCATCGGCATCTCGCTCTTCACCGCGATGACGCTCGCCCCGGTGCTCACCTACAAGCTGGTGCACGGCGCCGAGCCCACGACCAATCGCTTTTTGCTGTGGTTCAACCACCGGCTGCACGCGCTGACGAACTGGTATCAGGGACTCGTTCCGCGCCTGATCCGGCGGCAGCGCGTGGTGATCGCCGTCTTCGTCGGCGGACTCGCGCTGCTCGGGCTGATGTTCAAGATCACGCCGACGGGCTTTCTGCCGAACGAGGACCAGAGTCTGCTCTACATCATCGTGAGCCTGCCGATTCAGTCGTCGATCGATCAGACGACCGCGATGGTCAAGCGCCTCGAAGGTCTGATGCTGAAGATGCCGCAGGCCGAGGCCGTGACGTCGGGCATCGGCTTCGGCTTCGCGAACAACAGCTCGAACCAGGCCACGCTCTTCCTTCAGCTCAAGCCGCTCTCGGAACGGCACGGCGTCGAGAACTCGGCGCTCGCGCTGCAGTACGATCTCTACACGCAGTTCCAGAAGATCCCGAACCTTACGGCGCTTCCCGCAAATCCGCCGGCGATCCCCGGGCTCGGCTCGACCGGCAGCATGGCGATCGAAATCGAGGACATCAACAACCTCGGCCTGCCGACGCTCAACAAGGTGGGCAACGCCGTGCTCGGCGCGGCGAAGCAGGACAAGACGCTCTCGCAGGTGCGCACCCCGACGATCTTCACCGGCACCTATTTCGCGACGGTCTTCAACCGGTCGAAGGCGCTCGCGTTCGGCGTGACGCCGAGCGCGTTCTTCGACACGATCAACGCCACGACGGGCTCGTCGTTCATCAACTTCTTCGACTACGGAACGCGTTCGTATCAGGTGATCGTGCAGGCCAAGGCCAAGCAGCGCACGACGCCCACGGACTTCACGCGGATCTTCGTGGCCAACTCCGCCGGCGCGATGATGCCCGTGAGCCAGTTCCTGACGCAGAAGATGGAGACGAACAACGTCGCCATCATGCGCTACAACGAGTACAACGCCTACGAGGTGGACGCGTCGCCGGGCTTCGGCGTGAGCTCGGGCCAGGTGCTGCAATCGCTGCAGAAGCACGTCACCGACAATCTTCCCAAGGGCATGGGGTACGACTGGACCGGCATCGCCAGCCAGCAGGTGCAGAGCGGGCCGCAGACCATCGCCGTCTTCGGGATGGGCCTGCTCTTCGTGTTCCTGGTGCTCGTGGCGCAGTACGAGAGCCTGTCGACGCCGTTCGTCATCATGCTCGCCGTGCCGCTCGCGCTGCTGGGCGCGATCGGCGCGATCTATATCCGGCGGCTGAGCGAGCTGCTCAGCCAGGTGGTCCACTCGCTGATGGCGGGGCATCCGGTGCCGATTCCGATCACGTCGTCCGACGTCTACGCGCAGATCGGCTACGTCATGCTCATCGGCCTCGCGGCGAAGAACGCGATTCTGATCGTGGAGTTCGCGAACCAGCTGCGCGAGCAGGGCATGGACGCGATCGAAGCGGTCGCGCACGCGGCGGCCACGCGGCTGCGCCCGATCCTGATGACGTCCATCGCGTTCATCCTCGGCATCCTGCCGCTCGCGTTCGCGCACGGCGACGGCGCGCAGTCGCGCATCTCGCTGGGAACCGCGGTGCTGGGCGGCATGATCGTCTCGACGATCATGAACCTGGCCATCGTGCCGGTACTCTACATCGTCGTCGTCGAGATCACCGAGCGGAAGAAGCGGCGCAAGGGCCCGACGAGCCCCACCGACATGCCGCCCCCGCCGATGCCGCCGCCCACGATGCCGGAAGGCGGCGCGCCCGCTACAACGCTTTAACGGCCGAGGTCAGGGCGTCGATGGACGCCTTCGCGTCGCCGAACAGCATCGAGCAGTTCGGCGCCTCGTAGAGCGGGTTCTCGATGCCGGCGAACCCCGAGCGCATCGAACGCTTGAGCACGACCACGTTCGCCGCTTTGTCCACGTCGAGGATCGGCATGCCGTAGATCGGCGAGCTCTTGACGCTGCGCGCCGCCGGGTTGGTGACGTCGTTGGCGCCCACGACCAGCGCGACGTCGGCCGTCGGGAACTCGGGGTTCGCGTCGTCCATGTCGAGCAGCTGGTTGTAGGGCACGTTCGCCTCCGCGAGCAGCACGTTCATGTGCCCGGGCATGCGCCCCGCCACCGGGTGGATGGCGTAGAGCACCTTCACGCCGCGTTTTTCGAGCTGATCCGCGAGCGCCTTGACGCTGTGCTGCGCCTGCGCGACCGCCATGCCGTAGCCCGGAACGACGATCACCTTCGACGCGTACGCGAGCATCACGCCCACGTCGTCGGCGCTCGTGCTGCGGATCTGCTGCGGGCCGCCGCTGGAGGTGACCACGGTGCCGCCGGCCGCGCCGAACGCGCCGAAGAGCACGTTGCTGAGCGGACGGTTCATCGCGCGGCTCATCGCCACGGTCAGGATCGTGCCGCTCGCGCCGACCAGCGCGCCGCAGATGATGAGCAGCGTCGAACCGATCTCGAAGCCGGTGATCGCGACGGCGACGCCCGTGAACGAGTTGAGCAGCGAGATCACCACCGGCATGTCGGCGCCGCCGATCGGCAGCACGAAGAGCACGCCCAGCAGCAGCGCGCCGAGCAGCAGCGCGACGAACGCCCACAGCGGCAGCACGCCGAGCGTCGCGACGAACCACGCCGCGAGGCCGACGATGGCGATCAGCACGAGCCCGTTGACGAACTGCTGGCCCGGATAGGTGATGGGCCGGCCGGTCATGACCTCTTGCAGCTTGAGGAACGCCACGATCGAGCCCGTGAGGCTGATCGAACCGATGATCGCCGACAGCACGAGCGACACGGCGATGACGGCGTCCATGCCGGTCGCGGCGCCGGCCACGAAATAGGAGACCGTCGAGATCAGCGCCGCGGCGCCGCCGCCCGCGCCGTTGTAGAGCGCCACCATCTGCGGCATCGCCGTCATCTTGACCTTGAGCGCGGCGTAGATGCCGACGATCGCGCCGATCGCCACGCCGACCGCCACGGCCGGCCAGCCGATGCCACCGGTCTGCACCAAGATCGAGACGAGCGCGATCGCCATGCCGGCCATCGCCAGCCGGTTGCCGCGGCGCGCGGTCGCCGGAGAGTTCAGCTCGTGCAGGCCGTAGATGAACAGCGCGATCGCCAGCAGATCGGCGAGCGCGATTCCGATGTCGGTCGCCGTCACTTGCCGGGCTCCTTACGCTTGAACATCTGGAGCATGCGCTCGGTCACGGCGAAGCCGCCAAAGACGTTGATCGCTCCGAGCGTGACGGCCGCGATCGCGAGCACCGTCAGGCCGGTGGTCGCGCTGCCGGTGAAGAGCCGGCCGACGATGACGATCGCGCCGGCGAGCACGATGCCGTGGATCGCGTTCGTCGCCGACATCAGCGGCGTGTGCAGCGTCGTCGGCACCTTGGAGATCACCTCGAAGCCCACGAAGATCGCGAGCACGAGCACGGTGAGCAGTTCGAGGTAGTGGGCTACGTCCATCACGACGCTCCTTTGACGAGCACGCTGCCGTCGCGCACCACGACCGCGCCTTTGGCGACGTCGTCGTCGGGATCGATCGTCAGCCGACCGTCGGCGATCCAGGGCGAGAGCAGCGCGAAGACGTTGCGCGAGTAGAGCCGGCTGGCGTCGGCCGGCATGGTTCCGGGCAGGTTCGTCGTGCCGACGATCGTCACGCCGTTGGGCGTCGTGACGATCTGGTCGGGCACCGTGAGCGCGCAGTTTCCCCCGGCCTCGGCCGCGATGTCCACGATCACGCTGCCGGGCTTCATCGCGGCGACCGCCGCCTCGGTGATGAGCACCGGCGCCTTGCGGCCGGGCACGAGCGCGGTGGTGATCACGACGTCGTTGGCGCCGATCTGTTCGACCATCCACGCGCGCTGGCGCTCCTGCTGCTCGGGCGTCAGCTCCTTTGCGTAGCCGCCGGAGCCCTCGGCGTCGCCGCCGAGATCGAACTCGAGAAACGCCGCGCCGAGCGAGAGCACTTGTTCTTTGACGACGGCGCGCACGTCGTAGCCGCTGACGACGGCGCCGAGCCGGCGCGCCGTGGCGATCGCCTGCAGCCCGGCGACGCCCGCGCCGAGCACGAGCACCTTCGCCGGCGGGATCGTTCCCGCGGCCGTCGTGAGCATCGGGAAGAATTTCGGCAGCGTCGCCGCGCCGAGCAGCACGGCCTTATACCCCGCGATATTGCTCTGCGACGAGAGCGCGTCCATGGACTGCGCTCGCGTGATGCGCGGAATCATCTCCATCGAGAGCGCCGTGACGTTCGCGCCGGCGAGGCGCTGCAGGTACGACGGATCGCCGAGCGGGTTGAGGAAGCCCACAACCACGCTGCCCGCGCGCAGGTTCGCCAGCACCTCGTCGCTCGGGCGGCCCACCGTGACCACGGCGTCGGCGGATGCCGCGAGCGAGGCCGCGTCGGCGGCGAACGTGGCGCCCGCCGCTTCGTAGAGCGCGTCGGGAAATGCGGCGGCGTCGCCCGCTCCGCGCTGCACGCAGACGGCGACGCCCGATTTCAGGAATCTCGCGACGGTTTCGGGCACGAGCGCCACCCTGCGCTCCTTTTCCGCGGCCTCGCGAGGAACGGCAACGATCATAGCCCCCGGTCATACTGCCCCGGCGTAGCGGCGCCCTCCGGCTAGAGGATGCGCACCGCGTTTTTAAGCGTGCCGATCCGTTCGATCTCGACCTCGAGCACGTCGCCCGAGGCCAAGAACTCGGGCGGCGTTCGCGCGAAGCCCACCCCTTCGGGCGTGCCGGTCGCGATGACGTCGCCGGGCAGCAGCGTCATCCCCTTGCTGAGCTCCGCGATGATACGCGCCACGGGAAAGATCATCTTGGACGTGTTGCCGTGCTGCTTCTCGATGCCGTTGCGGCGCAGGCGCAGCTCGAGCGACTGCGGATCGCCGAGCTCGTCGGGGGTGACGATCCAGGGCCCGATCGGACAGGTCGAGTCGAGGCTCTTTCCTTTGAACCACTGTCCGTGCTCGCGCTGCAGGTCGCGGGCGGTCACGTCGTTGAGCGCCGTGTACCCGAACACGACGTGGAGCGCCTCCGCTTCGGTCACGTCCTTGCAGCGCGCGCCGACGACCACCGCCAGCTCGGCCTCGTAGTCGTACTCGTGCGAGACGCGCGCGCTCAGGTGCAGCTCGGCGCCGGGCGCCGCGATCGCGGAGGGGGCCTTGGTGAAGAACGTCGGAACCGCCGGGAGCTTGAGCTCGCGCCCGGCCGCGCGCGCTCCCTCGATCGCGTGGTCGAGGTAGTTACGCCCGACGCAGAAGACGTTGCGTTCGGGCCGGACCGGCGCGTCGAGCTCGACGTTCGCGAGCGGGATCAGGTCGTCGCCGGTATGCCAGGCGACGCGTTCGTGCGGGGCCAGCGCGACGTACTCGCGCAGGGTCGGCGTGCCGATGGTCCGGATCATCGCGCCTTCCAGCACCCCCGGGCGCGCGCGTCCGTCGGGGAGCCGGTAGGTGACGAATCTCACGCTACGGCGGGAGCGTTGCGCCCGGCAGCGTTGCGGCCGGCTTCGGCGTCGGTTTGCCGCGAATCTCGTTGAGCGACGGAAGCTTGTTGCTCTGCTCTTGTTGCTGCTGCGCGTGCTTCTGCGCGGCCGCTGACTGCTTCTTCGCCAAATCGATCATGACGTCGGCGGCGCCTTCCGCATTGCCCCAGTTGCCGCCGAGCGAAACGAGCGCGACGCGGCGCGTGACCTGCTGGTTCTTCGGGTTGTAGTCGTAGGTCACGCGATAGAGGCCGACCTCCGCGCTGCCGTCGGGCTTGCGGATCCACATCTGCAGCGCGTTGCCGTACGTTTGTATGTTGAACGAGCGCACCTTCGAGGGCTTCGCCGATTTCACGCGCACGACTTGGCCCTTCTTGTTCACCTCGACGACCACTTCGACGTGCAGCGGCGTGTTGGGCAGATGGATCACCGTCGGCGTCGGCTTGGGGCTCGGCTTGGGCGTGGTCGCTGCGAGCGACGGCACGGCCGAGACGAGCAACGCCATCGCGATCGCCGCGGCCGGTGCGCCGCTCAACGTCTTCAAGGTCAGTTGCGCGAGAGCACCGCGAACGGGTGACCGCACGAGCCGCAGGCGACGACGACTTGGAAGTGCGGCTTCTCGCGAACGTCGCGCGCTTCGCTGGGCCCTTCCTCGAAGCCGCAGAAACGGCATCGCGTCGACGTCGGTCGCTCCCCAGCCGCTTGTTCGTCCACGCAGTGCGCATTACGCGGGCCTCGCACTTCGACCTGCCGAAGCAGCGGAGTCGCATGCTGCTCGCTCGTTTCCCCGGAATCCGGCGACTCGCCGCCGCGGGTCTCGTCGCGCTCGCTGCGAGCGCGGCGCCGGTGCGAGCCGAGCGGCAGATCGTCGACCTCCACCGGCTCGACGCGTACTTCGAACTCTTCGCCGCCGATTCGAACGTGCCGTGGAAGCCGACCGCGGTTCGCCTGGATACCTACTCAAGCGCGCCGGTTTCGTTTTCCGTGTATCGAGTGGATCCGGCCGACGTGCTGACCGCCGGCTCGAACTTCAGTCCGCGCGCGATCGTCGCCGCAGGCCGCCGCCCGCTGCTGTCGTTCACGTTCACGCCGCCGGGCGGTTATCAGTTTCAGTCGAGCGAGGTGGGCGTGCCGCTCGGATCGCGCGAGGGATTCTTCGTGGTCGAGGCGCGGCGGGGACGCGTCGGGGAGCAGGTGTGGATCAACCGCACGCGCGCCGGCCTGGTCGTCAAGCAGACGCCGAACGCCCTGCTGCTCTACGGCGCCGATCTCGGATCGGGCGCACCGCTCGCGCGCATGCGCGTGCAGCTGGTCGTGAACCGCAGCTTCGTGACCGTGACGACCGACGGCGACGGCCTGGTGCGGTGGAACCGCTCGCCGCGCCCGGTCTTCGCCATCGCGCAGTGGGGCAACAGTTACGCGTTCGTCAACCTGCTGCCGCAGGCGCCGCTGCCGTCAACGATCGTCGGCGTGCGCACGGACTCGGCGGTGGTGCACGCGGGCGACGACGTGCGCGTGGTCGGCTTCGCGCGGACCCGCGTGCGCGGCGTGCTGCGCGCGAGCACCGGGAGCGCGACGGTGTCGCTGCGCTCCGGAGCGCGCTCGATCGGCGAGCAGCGGGTGCCGCTCGACGAAGCGGGCGCGTTTGCCGCGACGTTCGCGGTTCCGGCGGACGCCGCGTCCGGCGAGTACACGGTGCTGGCGCAGGCGGCCGGAGGCGTGGGCGGCGCGACGGTTGACGTCGACGCGAACGCCGAGGGCCTCTCGCTGCAGGTGAGCGCCGCGTGCGGCGGCACGTGCGACGCGCGGCAGGACGTGCCGCTGACCGTGCACGCTTCGCGCGGCGGCGCGACCGTGCACGTGACGGTGGTGCGATCGCCGCACGTGTATGCGGGCGACGCGGCCGACGGTTCGTCGTGGACGACGGTCGCGTGGTACGACGCCACGGTGCGAACCGACGACGCCGGCAACGCCGCCGTCGCGATCCCGCACCCGAACGACGACCTGGCCTCGACGTACGGCGTGCACGTTGAATCCGGCGGAGCCGCGGCCGACACGCGCGTCAGCGTGCCCACCGCGCAGGCCGCGGTTCGTTTGACCGTCGACCGCGCGCAGCAGGGTCCGGGCAACCCGCTCGGCTTCGACGTGTACGCGACGGCGCTCGACGGGAAGCCGCTCGCGGGCGCGACCGCGACGGTCGACATGGTGCACGGCGCGTCGGTCGCGCGTCAGCAGCTGCAGCTCGACGCCAACGGCCACGCGCGCGGCACGTTCCGCTCGGCGGATCTCGGCACCAACTTCCTCTTCGCCTACGTGGATCGCGGCGGGCGCGCGATGGATGCGGCGCAGGTGCGCGTGGATCCGCAGTCCTCGCAGGCGAGCAGCGACGGCGGCAGCCCGAACGTGCGCGTGACGCTCGATAAGGGCAGCTATCGCGCCGGCGACGAGGTGTCGGTTTCGGCCGCGGCGCCGGGAGCGCGCGGCAGCGCGCTGATTACGTACGAGAGCGCGCTCGGCATCGAACCGCGCGTCGTGCGAACGTCGGGCGGCGCGGCGTCCGCGCGGCTGCACGCCGTCAACGCGGCCGGCGACCTGCGCGTGGGCGCGGCGTTCGTTCGCGACGGCGCCGTCGAGTGGACCAGCGTTCCGCTCTCGCTCGCCGGCCCCGGACGGCCGCACCCCGCGTCGCTGACGCTCGCCGGCGGCGACTTCGCTCCCGGCGACACCGCAAAGGTCGGGCTGGAGGGCGCGCAGAGCCCGGGCACGTTCGTCGTGCGCGTGAGCCGCGGAGTTCCGTCCGGCAGCGCGCTGTTCGCCTCGGCGCCGTCGCTGCTCGCGATCGGCGTGACCAGCACGCAAAACAGCGCCGCCGGCACGGCAACCTGGCATCCGTGGGTCAACTCGACCGGCGAACACGCGCAGGTGCTCGGCTTCGTTCGCCGGTCCGGACCGCCGCCGGAGCTCGGGCTGGCGCAGGCCGAGAGCGACGCAGTCTCGTGGAGCGTGACCCGCGGGGCCGGTCCGCTCGCCGTGGCGCTCCCGGCCCGCAGCGGACGTTACGAGCTCTCGGTGCTGGGGATCGCCGACGACGGGAGCGTCAGCGCCGGCTCCACGACCGTCGTCGTTCGGTAGCCGAAGCGGGTTACGAAGAGCGATGGCACTCATGCTCCTCGACACCTACGGCTTGGTCTACCGGGCATTCTTCGCGCTGCCCGGCCTCACGACGAGCAAGGGCGTGCCGATCAACGCCGTCTATGGCTTCACGATGATGCTCAACAAGCTGATCGCCGAGGAGAAGCCGGCGCACGTCATCGCGGCGTTCGACAAGGGCATGCCCGCCGAGCGCGTCGCGCTCTACTCCGAGTACAAGGCGCAGCGCCGCGCGATGCCCGACGAACTGCGCAGCCAGTTCGCGCTGGTGCGCCGCGTGCTGGCCGCGCATCGCATTCCGGTCGTCGAGATCGAGGGTCAAGAGGCCGACGACGTGATCGCGACGCTCGCTCGCCAGGCCGAAGAGGCCGGCGAACAGACCGTCGTGGTGACGGGCGATCTCGATCTGCTGCAGATCGTTGACGACCGCACGACCGTGCTCACGACGCGCCGCGGCATCACCGAGCTGGGCCGCTACGACCCGGCCGCCGTGCGCGAGCGCTTCGGACTGGATCCGGAGCAGCTGCCCGATTATCGCGGCCTCAAGGGCGATCCGTCCGACAACCTGCCCGGCATTCCGGGCGTCGGCGAGAAGACGGCGAGCAAACTGCTGCAGGCCGCGGGCTCGCTCGACGCGCTCGTGGCCGATCCGTCGCTCGCCGGCAATCCGAAGCTGCAGAAGCTGGTCGAGGAGTACGGGCAGCAGGCGTGTCTCTGTCGCGCCGTCTCCCTGGTGCGGCGCGACCTTCCGCTCGCGATCGACTGGGAGAGCGTGCGCTACGAAGTGCCGCCCGACGCCGAGCTCTATCCTTTGTATAGCGAGCTCGAGTTCAAGACGCTGCTGGCGAAGCTGCAGCCGCCTCCCGAGATGCCGCTCTTTGCCGCCGAGGCGCGCATCAGCGGGAACTACCGCACCTACGTGCCCGCGGTCGATCCGCCGGAGTTCGCCGCGCTCGCCGGCGAGCTGCAGGCGATGGCCGGGCGAGAGCGCGTCGCGTTCGCGCGCAACGGCGACGCAATCGGCGTCACGGGCCGCGGCGGCGAGGGCGTCAGCTTCGCGCGCGGCGCGCTGGCGCACGAGAACGTGCGCGCCGCGCTGCGGTCGATCTTCGCGTCGGAATCGCGCGCCGCAGCCTACGACGCGAAACGGCTGCTGCACGCGCTGCGCGCCGGCGGCGTGGACGACGCGCGCTTCGCCGACGACGCCATGATCGCGGCGCACCTGCTCGATCCGTCGCGCGGCTTCGCCGACGTCGCGGACGCCGCGCGCGTGCTCCTCGGCTTCGAGCTTCCCGACGACGCCGCGGCGCACGCCGACGCGGCGTTCGCGCTCACCGAGAAGGCGCGCGAGGAGCTCGCGTCGCGGGGCCAGCTCGCGCTCTACGAAGACGTCGAAGTGCCGCTCGCGCCGGTCCTTGCGAAGATGGAGGGCGCGGGCGTTGCGATCGACCTCGCGGAGCTGCGCGCGATCGGCTGCGAGGTGGACGCCGCCGCAGAGCGACTGCAACGGCGCATCTACGACTTCGCCGGCGAGACGTTCAACATCGGATCGCCGCAGCAGCTCGGCAAGGTGCTGTTCGGCAAGCTCGAGATCCCCGGCGGCAGGAAGACGAAGACGGGCTGGGCGACGGGCGCCGAGGTGCTGCAAGGATTGGCGCGCGAGTATCCGATCTGCTCGCTCGTGCTGGAGTGGCGCGAGGTGACGAAGCTCAAGAACACCTACGTTGACGTCATCCCGCAGCTGGTGGATGCGCGCGACGGCCGCCTGCGCACCGAGTTCAACCAGACGGCGACCGCCACGGGACGCCTCTCGTCGACGAACCCCAACCTGCAGAACATTCCGGTGCGCGGCGAGCTCGGCAGGCGCATCCGCCGCGCGTTCGTGGCGCGCGACGCCGATCACGCGTTGCTGGCCGCCGACTACAGCCAGATCGAGCTGCGGCTGATGGCGCACCTCTCGGGCGACGCCGCGCTGCGCGCCGCGTTCGTCGAGGGCCAAGACATCCACGACTTCACGGCGCGTCAGATCTTCAACGTCGCGCCGGGCGCGCTGGTCGACCCGAACCAGCGCAGGATGGCCAAGAGCGTGAACTTCGGCCTGTTCTACGGCATGTCCGACTTCGGGCTCGCGCAGCGCCTCGAGATCAGCCGCGCCGAGGCCAAGGAGATCACCACCGCCTACTTCGCGCGCTTTCCCGACGTGCGCGCGTACATCGGGCGGACGATCGACGAAGGGCGCCGCGACGGCTACGTGTCGACGATCCTCGGGCGCCGGCGTTACATGCCGGGCCTGACCTCGGGCAACTACATGCTGCGCGCGGCCGCCGAGCGCGAGGCGACCAACGCGCCGCTGCAAGGCAGCGCGGCCGACCTGATGAAGCTCGCGATGGTGCGCATCGATCGCGCGCTCGACGAGAGCGGCCTCGACGCCACGATGCTGCTGCAGATCCACGACGAGCTGATCTTCGAAGTGCGCGCGTCGCAGCTCAACGACGTGGCAAACCTCGTGCGGACGCACATGGAGGAAGCGATCGAGCTCTCCGTGCCCCTGGAGGTCACGCTGAAATCCGGCCGCAACTGGTACGACGTGGAGGCGCTGCCCGCGGAGAGTCTCGAGCGTGTTTAAGATCCTCGCCGCGGTGCTGGCCGCCGCGCTGCCGGCGATCGCCGTGCGCGCGCCTCACGCCGATCTCACGCTCGAGGTGGCGGCGACGCCGGCGCAGCGACAGCACGGCTTGATGAATCGCACGGCGGTGCCGCCGCATACCGGGATGATCTTCGTGTTCGACCGCGACGACACGGTCGCGTTCTGGATGAAGAACACGCTCGTTCCGTTGGACATGATCTTCGTCGGCGCCGACGGCACGGTGCGTCGCGTCTTCGCGAACGTCCCGGTGCTGAAAGGAAATCCGGCCGACGACCGAATTCCGCTCGAGGCGGCGCGCGCCAAGTACGTCATCGAGCTGCGCGCCGGCGAAGCCGCGAGCGATGGAATCGCCGCCGGCGTGAAGCTCGACCTGCACGGCGTTCCCGCGCCGTCGTAAGCCGTGCCCGAGCTGCCCGAAGTCGAGACGATCGCCGCGGGGTTGCGCCGCAAGATCGTCGGCAAGACGATCGATCGCGCCGACGTGCGGCTCGCGAAGATCGCCGTCGCTCCGCCCAAGGTGCGGTTCGCGCGCGCGTTGGCGGGCGAACGCGTCACCGGCGTGTCGCGGCGCGGAAAGTACGCCGTGATCGAGCTTTCGTCGGGGCGCTCGCTGGTCACCAGCCTGCGCATGACGGGGCGGCTCGTGGTGGCCGAAAACGGCGAGCCGGAATGGCCCGGTACGCACGTGGAGCTGCGCTTCACCGACGGCGCTCGTCTGCGGTTCTCCGACGTCCGGACGTTCGGCCGGATGCGCCTCGTGAACGCCGGTGAAGCGTGGGACCGGGAGCTCGGCGTCGAGCCCCTCTGCTCAGGCTTTACACAAGAAGCCTTTATCGGTATGCTGTCGGGGCGGAAGACCCCGATCAAGGCGTTGCTCCTCGATCAGCGGCGCATCGCAGGCATCGGTAACATCTATGCGTGCGAGGCGCTGTGGGAGGCTCGGATTCGTCCGAGCCGGCCCGCCCGGAATCTCACGAGACCGGCGGCGGACCGCTTACGCCGCGCGATCGTCGACGTTCTGCAACGCGCCATCGAAATGCGCGGAACCAGCGTCGACGACTACGTGGACGCCGACGGGCTGCGGGGTGGGTTCCAGAACGACCTCAAGGTCTACGGCAGAAACGGCCGCCCGTGCCGCCGCTGCGGCGACGGCCGGATCGTGCGAACGGTGCTGGCACAACGCGGAACGTGGTGGTGCCGGCGCTGCCAAAAATAAAAAATATGAAAGTGGGAAAGTCTCATATCTACAACTGAAGTCGCTCCGATCGAACAAGAAGAAGATCAGCTGGCGCTCGAACAGCGCCTCTACGAAGAATCGCTCCGGGTGCTCGACGAGGGCCAGGTCCTCACGGGCACGATCGTCCAGAAAGACAAGGACGAAGTGCTCGTCGACGTCGGCGGCAAGTCCGAGGGCGTGCTCCCGTTTCGCGAGCTGTCGCTTGCAATCGATCCAAAGACGCTGCGCGTCGGCGACACCGTGGAAGTCATGGTGCATCGCATTGACGAGCTCGACGGCACGCTCTTTCTCTCCGAGCGGCGCGCGCGCGCGCTCAAGACCTGGGAGAAGGTCATCGAGGCTCACGATCGCGACGAAGTGATCGAAGCGACGGTCACGCAGGTCGTGAAGGGCGGCGTGCTCGTCGATCTCGGGATGCGCGGGTTCGTCCCCGCGTCGCAGATCCGGCGGCAGCCGGTCGGCAACCTCGACGAACTCGTCGGCCAGCACCTGCGTCTGAAGGTGATCGATCTCGATCACAAGCGCCATCGCGTCGTGCTCTCGCAGCGGCTCGTCCTCGAAGAGGAGCTGCAGGCGAAGAAGCAAGAGCTGCTCGACACGCTCGAGGTGGGGCAGATCCGCGAGGGCGTCGTCGTGCGTCTCGCGGACTTCGGCGCGTTCGTGGACCTGGGCGGCATCGACGGGCTCATTCATAACAGCGAGCTCGCTTACGCGCGCATCAAGCACCCGTCGGAGGTCGTGAAGATCGGCGACGTCGTGCAGGTCGAGATCATGAAATTCGATCCCGAGGCGAAGAAGGTCAGCCTCTCGCTGAAGCACGCCCTGCCCGATCCGTGGGACCAGTACGCCGACCGCCTCTACGAGACGAACAAGCTCGCGGCACAGATCGTGAAGGTCACGCCGAACTACCTGCTGGTCGAGGTGATCCCCGGCATTCTCGCGATGGTGCCTAAGGGCGAGTTCGATGCCGGCGCGCAGTTCGCGGCGGCGCAAGAGGTCGAAGTGACGCTGCTCACGATCAATCACGCGACGCGGCGCATTACCGCGTCCATCCAACACGTCGCCGACGTTCCGCCCGAAGAGATCGAGCTGTACGCCGTCGAGGAAGAAATCGGCGGCATCGACAAGCCCGCGGAGCCCGCGGTCGTGCCGGTCACGGAGCCGCCCGCGGCAGAGTAAGCGCGCCGTGCGCGTGGGGCTCACCGGAGGCATCGGAGCCGGAAAGAGCGAGGTAGCGGCGATCTTCGCCGGCCTCGGCGCCTTCATCATCGACACGGATGCCATCGCACGCGAGGTCGTCGCACCCAACAGCGACGGCCTCTTGGCCATCACGCGACGCTGGCCGCAGGCCGTGCGCGACGGCGCGCTCGACCGCGCCGCACTCGCCGAGATCGTCTTCAGCGATCCCGAAGCGCGGCGGGAGCTCGACGCGCTGCTTCATCCGCACATTCGCCGCATCGCGATGGAGCGCGAGGCGCTCGCGGCGCCCGGCCAGCCGATCGTGCACGTGGTGCCCCTGCTCTTCGAGACCGGATACGACCGGCTCGTCGATAAGTCGGTGCTCGTCGTCGCGCCGCTCGAGCAGCGCGTGGCGCGCGTCGTCGAGCGCGACAGACTCACGCCCGAACGCGTGCGCGCCCGCATCGCGGCGCAGATGGAGCCGGAACGGGCGCGCCTTAATGCAGACTTTATAATCGAGAACGACGGGAATCTCGATCGGCTTCGCGAGGCCGCCCGCGCGATCTACGCATGCCTGGCCCCAGAGCGTGGAGGCGACTTGCGTCAATTTTGAGGGAACCTCTGAGAAATTCTCAGCAAATCCTGAGTTTACCGAGCGCTTGTATGGGATATAACTACCCGGTACCTTCGATTGCAGAGAGGAGAGTCCAGATGGCACAGGAGTCCGGACAAGCCGGCGGCATGAGCGTTCGCGAGGCGGGTCGCCGCGGCGGCGAGCGCGTGAAGGCCAAGTACGGTTCTGAGTTCTACGAAGAGATTGGACGTAAGGGCGGAGAGGCCACCAAGAGCAAGTACGGTCCCTCGTTCTACGAAGTGATCGGCCAAAAGGGCGGTCAGCGTCCGAAGCGTAAGGCGGCGGCGCAGTAGCGCCGGCTTAGATTAAGTAAACACGACCGATGGCTGACAAGCACGACAATCCAACCAAACGCGAGATGTCGGTGCGCGAGGCAGGCAAGAAAGGCGGCGACACGGTTCGCGATCGCTACGGCTCGACGTTCTATGAGGACATCGGGCGCAAAGGCGGAAAGGCGACGCGCGACCGGCACGGCGTCGAGTTCTACGAATCCATCGGTCAAAAAGGCGGGAAGGTCGTCAAAGAAAAGTACGGCTCCGATTTCTACGAGGAGATCGGGCACAAGGGCGGCCAGAAAGTCAAAAAGCTGATCGCGGAGGCGAAGAAAAAACTCGGCGAGGAGAAGCGGTAGGCTTAGTGCACGACGACGCCGCCGTTCACCTTGCCGAGGTGAATGGTGTTGTCGTCGAAGTTGACGGTGATGCCGTCGATCCGCAAGACTTGATGGCCTGAACGGACGTAACTGGGATGCGTCATGCGAAGGAGCTTGGCGTCGTTCGTCCAGGTGACGAGGTCCGTATCGAAAGCGCGATGCTCGGGATCGTCGATGCGCTCGATATGGACCTTCCCGACCGCGGTGAAATCCAACGTTTGAACGTTGAGCTGAACGTGCTTGGCGGATATCCGCAAGTACGGCTTTCCTTTGCGGAACACGATGCCGTTTTTGACGCCGTCGACGCTGCCGCTCATGCCGTCGGGCGACAGCTTCGCGCGATCGTAGTCGAAGCTCCACGATTTGGTGGCGATGTGGTTGTTCAGCACGTGGCCGCCGTGCAGCACGACCGGCGACTGGTTCGGGGGAATGGGCGGCACGCCGCCGCCGGCCAGCACGATCTCGACCACGACGTAGACGCCGAAGAGCAGACCAGCGATCAGCGCCAGCCGCTTCCAGAGCGCGATCTTCGGCTTAGTGCGCATCGGGCCACTCCGCTTCGTGAGGCGGGGGCGCCTCGAGCGGCACCGCGAGGGCGAGATACAGCACGGCCAGCAGCAGGCCCACCGTCGTGGGCCCCACGTACGAGAACACCGTCGCGACGCGCGGACCGACGCGCCCCGACACGATCGCGCGCCGGTCGAGCCCGGTGCGCGCGAGCCACCGCCCGTCGGGTGCGATGATGCCGCTGATGCCGGTGGCGGCGGCGCGCACCACATAGGCGCCGGTCTCGACCGCCCGCAGCTGCGCGATCTGCGCGTGCATGTAAGGCCCGGACGTCGTTCCGAACCACGCGTCGTCGGTGCTGACCACCAGCAGCTGCGCGCCCCTGCGCACCTGCGCGTACGCGAGATCGGAGAACGCCGACTCCCAGCAGATGAGCGGCGCGATCGGCAGCGCAGCCGTCTGATAGACCCCGTCCACGTGTCCGGCGGTCAGGCCGCCGTTGAGCGCCCCGACGTACGGCAGCCACGACAGAAACGCGCGCCCGGGAAACCACTCGGCGAACGGCACGAGCTGCCGCTTGTCGTACGTCGCCGACGTGCCTTGCGGCGAGAAGACGTAGATGGCGTTGTAGAGCGCGCCGGGTCCGACGGCGAGACTGCCGGCGGCGATCGTCGCGTCCACCTGACGCGCGAGCCTGCCGAAACGAGTGAAGAGCGCGGGATCCGCGTCGAGCACCGTAGTGATCACCGTCTCGGGCCACACGATGAGCCGCGGCCGGCCCGCGGCGGCCTTGCGCGTCATCGCCGTGTAGCGCTTGACCGCGAGCGACAGCGAGTTCCACTTGAACGACTGCGCGATGTTGCCTTGAATCGCCGCGACGCGAATCGTCGGCGGCGGCAAGTGCCGCGCCGGCCACGCGTACCACGCACCCGCGCCGAGCGCGGCGACGGCTGCCGCCGCGATCGCCAGCGGTTGCCAGCGGCGGCGATGGATCGCGTCGGCCGCGTAGGCGCCGATCACGCAGAGCACGAGCGTGATGCCGTAGGTGCCCGCGTATGCCGCGATCGCGCGCAACGGCGTGTCGGCCTGCGTGTAGCCGAGTTGGTCGAACGGCGCCGCGAGCGGCCCGACCGATCGCAGCCATTCGCACAGCGCGAACGCGATTGCCGCGCCGAGCGGGGCGGCGTTGGCCGACATGCTTCGGTACGCGATCGCCGAGAGCGCCCCGGCGAGCGCGAAGAACGGCGCCTCGATCAGCGCCGGACCGAAAGCGAGAAACGGACCGAACACGCCGATGTAGCGTCCGACCGTATGCCCCACCCACGCAAAGTCGATGGCGAAGAAAATAATGCCCGCAAACCAACCGAGGAGCGCCGCGCGTTTCCAGGAAGCGCCTTGCCACAGCCAGAACAGCGCGGCAGTGCCAAACGGCACGAGCCATGCAGCGCCTAGCTTGGGAAATGCCGCCGCCAATGCAACGGCCGCAGCCGCGGCGATACCGGCATCGCGCACGGGCGTCGAGGAGATCATGATTCGAAGATTGAGCTTCGGTTTCGTAATTGTTCTAGTAACGGCGTTCATCGTTGCGGCGTGCGGTCGTCAGGTCACGCCGAACCCTCCGGGTCTTGGACCGGGCGGCGCGCCTCCTGGCTATATGAACGTCTTCTTTGACACGGCGGCTCCGTTCAACTTCCAACAATACCAGTACATGATCGTGTTCAACACCACCGGCAGCGGCGTGACGCCCTCCACGGACACCTTGCAGACCAACTGGGCCGGCTATTCGTTCGCCTTGATGGCACTGGGGAACGGCGTTTCCTCGTACGCCCAGCCGATTCAGTTCGTGCGCAGCAATCAGAACCCGCACATCCCTCCGTCGTGGCTCCGCCTGGGCACCACTCCGCAGACGTTCTCGTACAACCTCGACGCCAACGGCACGGGCAGCGAGTTCTCGATTCTGGTGAAGAAGTCGGTCTTCACCGGCATTGCGACCCCGTCGCCGGCACCGACGAGCGACGTCTGGACCTTCAACGCGTTCACGACCCAAGCCAACAGCCAGGCCACGTGGCAGTTCTTCGACTCGATGGGCGCCGGCGGCCCGATCGACCCGCAGTGGAACTCGCCGAAGCTCTGCATGCTCCAGCAGTTCGACACCACGTTTTATGCGCTGAAAACGCAGGGCATCAGCGACCCCGCTGCCCAGATCGTGAGCATCGAGATCGCCAACAATCCGGCCAAGCCGGGGAACTGTTAGCGCGCCATGCACGAAAGCCCCGTCGAGTGCACGCACGACCTCTGCAACTGCTCGGTGACCGGACTCGTCGCCGGCGGCGAGGTCTACTGCTGCGACTACTGCCGAAACGCGACGGACGCGGGCATCGAGTCCGAAACGTGTGCGTGCGGCCACCCGGCCTGCGACGTCCCGTAACCCCACCTTTTTTGTCATCCTGAGCGAAGCGCCGTAGGCGCGCAGTCGGAGGACAGCACGACGAAACACCGGCGCACGCACGAGGCGTTGCACGCGTGCTGCGGCGGGACTCCGACGCGAGCGCCATTGACAGGAGGTCATGACTTTCCTTAGCAGGTGGCGCGAGCGCGGCGTAGCAGGAGCGCTACAGGAGGTGGCGCGACGAGCGACCACAGCAGCACGTGTGGAGCGCTGAAGCGCGTGCGTTGGTTTCCTCAGGCTGCCCTTCGACACGCGCGCCTATGGCGCGCTGCTCAGGGCGACAACGCTAGAAATTAAAGCTCGTCGGGACGACCGGTTGCGGTTGCGCGATGTTGAAGACCGCGGTTTGCGAGGGGAACGCGAGCAGGTTGAGGCCCACGTTGACCGCCTGTTGCGATTCGTTGTAGAGCACCATCAGCTGATAGCAGTTGCCGATCGTGCGGGTGTAATAGATGATCTTGTCGGCGAAGAACTCGCTCTGGCCGGTGGTGCCGGGGCGCCAATTGACGTTCGTGACGAACTGAAGGGACGCGTCGCGGCCGAACGGGGTCGAGAGCTGCAAGTTCGTGGTCACGAAGCCCTGATACGGGCCGGGGATGAACGAGCCGCTGAGCATCACCACCGAGCGCGGCGACGGGCGCGCGGTCAGCTGGTAACTCAGCGGCTGCGCCATGCCGTCGAAGTTCGTCGACCACCCGACCGAGAACGCATAGATGTCGTCGTTGAACAGGCGGATCATGTCCTGCGCGTTCTTCGTATTCTCCGTCGGCTGCTGGTCGAGATACTGGAACGGCACCAGCGCGGGCCCGTTGTAGTTCGACTCGTTGTAGGTGATCGTATTGACCACGTGCTGGCTGATGGGCGTGGTGAGGCTGAGATCTTGCTCGATGGCCGCTTTGAGATCGCCCGTGCCGTACGCGTACTGATCCACCGTCACGGTGCCCTGGAAGTCGCTGCCCAGCACCCTGGCGTCGATCGGACCGGCGACCAGATTTGCGTCGGCGCGCCACGTGGCGAGGCTCTGCGGCTGCCCGTCGCCGGCGGGATTGCTGTACTCGCCCGCGGTCAGCTGCGCCGACAGCGGTATGAAGAAGTGCGGAAAGAAATCCGTCGGACGGACTTCGAACTCGGGAATTTTGTTGATTCCCACCGCCTCCAACGAATACGTTTTGTCGAATTCGACCTGATAATCGGCGCCCGCGGTCGTGTATTGCATCAGGTAGTCGAACTCCGATTGGTTGCTGAAGTTCGACACGCCGCCGAAGCTCGCGTTGCTCTCACTGATGTCGTACGTGACGGTCTGGTTCCAGTTCTGATTGAACTGTCGAGTGTCGGTGAACGTGAAGCTGTTGGAGCTCGATTGACCTCCGACCGACGTGTGGCTGAGGCTGTAGTTCTGCGACGTTTGCGTCGTCTGGTGCACCACGGCTTCGCTCAACGTCTCGTTCGGCGGGATGCTGATCAGCGGCCCGTAGTTCGACTGATACGAGAACTGGAAATTGCTGCGCAGGTGATCGGAGAAGTTCTCCTGTTCCTGCAGCGTCGCGTTCGTCTGCCGCCCGCCCGCCAGCTGGTCGTTGATGGTGTAGAGGTCCACGCTGACGCTGCGCTTGCCCTTGCGGCTCGCGTAGAAGCCGACGTATCCGAGCCCGAGCCCCTCCTTCGTGTAATAGTTGACGACGTAATAGCCGTAGTAGTATTGGTCCTTTCCGAAGGGAACCTGGATCTTGATCCACGCGCCCTGATACGAGTTGTAACCGACCTCGGGGAACCAGTGCGTGCGGCCGCGCTGGTTCTCGACGCTGCGCAGCGGAATCACCAGCAGCGGCAGGTAGAATACGGCGGCGGCGCCCAGCCATAGCACGGCCTTGCTGATGACGATCTTGTCGCCGGGATAGACCTCCATGTCTTTGCCGGTGACGTGATAGCCGCCGCGCGGGTTCTCGCACGTCGTGACGTAGGGGTTGAGCCCGTGCGCCACGCCGTCGGGATCCGTGTGGAGATCGGACGCCGAGAAGTGGATCAAGCCGCGCTCGACGCCTTCGTCGCTCGAGCCGTTACCGTTCGTCAGCTTCGCGGTCTCGCTGACCGTATCGAACACGATCACGTCGGCGGTAAGCACCGAGTTGCGCTCGTGGTTGATCAAGAACGGATGGCCGGTGATCGTGATCGTCCGCAGGCCGTCGAAATGCGCGTGCTCGCCGACGATCTCTTCGTCGCCGTAGTAGATGTGCACGTTGCCGACCGCGTCGCTGGGCTCTCCGCGCGCGCGATTGCCGGTCCACTTGTCCGAGATCACGGCCACGTCGCCGGGGGTCAGCGTGGGGGCGCCGGTCGGAGCCGCGGTGGGCACCGGCGTCGCCTGGCCGGCCGGGGCGATGGGCGGCGGCGTCTCGCCGCCGCGGATCAGGAAGATCGGCGCGGTCGAGGCCGGCGGCGTCGGAGTGGCGCCGGGGATGGGCGGCGGGCTGACGCCCGGCGTGGTGCCGGGCGCCGGCGGCGGCGTGCGATGGACGGTGTAGGTGCCGTTGGAGACGCCCGGCGGCACCTGCGGCAGTCCGGGCGTCGTAGCCGGGGCCGGGGTCGGCGTGCTCTCGGGCGGCGCGGTCGTGGCCTGCGCCACCGTCTCGGGTCCGTCGCTATAGTGCTGAGCGCAGCTCTGGCGGTTGAGCAGCTGCAGCGCGAGCTGCTGCTGGTCCGACGCCGACGCCTGGGTCCACGCGGGGAACGCGCCCCCGGCGAACGCGGCAACCGATGCGACTACGGCAATGCCGTACCGTACGCGAGTCCCGGCGGCCACCGCCTCAGCGCTCTTCCAACCAAAGAAGAACCGCACCGGCGACTCCCATGATGATGTTCGGCAGCCAGGCTGCGACGAAGGGATTGATCGCTCCATTGCGTCCGAACGCGGAAGCTGCCGAAGTCATGAGATAGTAGACGAAGAAGGCGATGATCGCCAACGCGATGCCGAGCGTACGCCCGCGCTTGCCGAAGCGCAGCGCCAGCGGCACCGCGACGACGACGCCGATGAAACACGCGAACGGCCACGCGAGCTTGTTGGCGAGGTTGATCTGCAGGTTGCCCATCGCGGTTCCGCCGATTCCCTGCGACTGCAGCGCGTTGACCTGCGTGCGCAGCGATTTGCTGCTCATCGTCCAGGGATCGTTGTTGACCTGGCTCACGAACTGCGACGCGGTCTCGCCCAGCGGCAACCCGATCGTGACGTCCTTGACGTGCTGCTGGTTGGTCAGGAAGCCGTCGTTGTTATAGCGCGTGTCGATCACGTCGTGCAGCACCAGGGTGCTTCCCGCTACGGTGGCTCGCTTCGCCTGGAGCGTCTCGTTCCACGGGCCGTACTTCGCCGGCTTGAATATCTGCACGTCGAGCATCGTCTTGTTGTCGGGCGCGACCTGCGTGACGTAGAACGTGTTGCCGGTGTCGGGGTCCTTGCGGAAAAACTGCGGCTCGACCGGAAGCGCGTCGGTGTGGTAGATGATCTGATAGAACGTGCGCGTCGAGAGCTCGACCGAGGCGGGGGCGACCCACTCGTTCATCACGTAGGCCACCAAGAACATCGCGAAGCCGAAGAGCAGCGGCGAAAGCGCGATGCGCATGACCGAGATGCCGACGGTACGCATGGCCGTCACCTCGTTGTCGCCCATCACGCGCCCCATCGCCAGGAGGGCCGCGAACAGGCATGCGAACGGGAACGCCATCGGAATCGCCTGCGGCACGCGGAAGATCACGAACCGCAGCACCAAGAAGATCGGCGCGTGCTGGTTGATGATGTAGTCGGCGGCGAGGAAGAAGATGTTGAGCGCCCAGAACAGCAGAAACGCGCCGAACGCGAACAGAAACGGGCTCACCATCTCGCGCAGCAGATAGCCGTCGAGGATCGGCAGTCGCAGACGGGCAGCCCGGACGTGAGGAATCGGCTGGCGTTGTATCAGCGTCGCCATCGAGGGCTCGGGATCAGTAGCTGCGGTATGCGTTGAGCACGCGAGCGACGTAGGCTCGCGTTTCGGCATACGGCGGCACACCGTGATACCGGTCGACGGCGCCGGGGCCCGCGTTGTAGGCCGCGACCGCCAGCGTAACGTTGTTGCGATACCGATGCAGCAGCGATCGCAGATAACCGGTGCCGCATTGCACGTTCTGCGTCGGATCGAACGGATTGGCGAGGCCGCAGCTCGCCGCGGTGCCGGGCATCAGCTGCATCAGACCCTGCGCTCCGGCGGTGCTGATCGCCGAGGGGTTGCCTGCCGACTCCGCCATCAGGACGGCGCGCACGAGGCCGGCGGGGACGCCGTTAGCCTGCGAGGCCCCGCTCACCAGCGAGTTGAGCGTGGTGGGGTCGAGCGCGTGGGGAGCGTAGGGCAAGTAGCCCGGACCGCTGCATCCGTAGAGCAGCGCCAAAAGGCCGAAGATCCCGAGCAGTCGACTCATCTACCCGCGCCTTTCTTCTCCTCCGGGGGCTAGGCCTGGCAACAATCCACGTTCCCGGTGGTCGCGAAATCATAACGGCGAAGCCTTGACGGCGCCTGAGCCCGCCTGCTGAAGTTCGCGCCGCGCGAGGATTCGCGCGGCGGTGCGCTGCACAGACGCGCATGAGCGAGTTCGACCTATTCGTGATCGGCACCGGGACCTCGGGAACGACCGTCGCCACCGCGTGCGCGCAGGCCGGGCGCAGCGTCGCGATCGTTGACGAGCTTGCGTACGGCGGCACGTGCACGCTGCGCGGCTGCGACCCGAAAAAAGTGCTGGTGGGCGCGGCGGAACTGATCGACTGGCACCGCCGCATGAAGGGCCGCGGGATCGTGGGCGACGCCGCGATCGACTGGGGCGAACTGATGGCGTTCAAGCGCACGTTCACCGATCCGGTACCGCACGACCGCGAAGCGACCTTCCGCAAAGCGGGCATCGCGATGTACCACGGCGTCGCGCGCTTCACCGGCCCCGACACCATCGCCGTTTCGGGCGAACGGCTGCACGCGCGCAACGTGGTGCTCGCGGCCGGATCGCATCCGGCTCCGCTCGGACTCGACGGCGAAGAGTTTCTGATCGACAGCACCGGCTTTCTCGATCTGCGCGAGCTGCCGCCGCGCGTCGCCTTCATCGGCGGCGGCTACATTGCGTTCGAGTTCGCGCACGTCGCGGCGCGCGCGGGGGCGTCGCCGGTCGTCTTCCAGCGCGGTCCGCGCGTCTTGGTGGGTTTCGAGCCGTCGCTCGTCGACGCGGTCGTCGCGGTGAGCGCCGAGGTGGGCATCGACGTTCGCGTCGACGCGGTCGTCGCCAAGGTCGAGAAGACCGCCGCCGGATTTCTCGTGCGAGGAACCGTCGGCGGAAAAGAGATCGCGCACGAGTGCGATCTCGTGGTGCACGCCGCCGGGCGAGTTGCCGATCTCGACGCACTCGACCTCGCGGCCGGGAACGTCGAGCGGACGCGCAAGGGCGTGGCGGTGAACGAGTACTTGCAGAGCCGCAGCAATCCGGCGGTCTATGCCGTGGGCGACTGTGCCGACGGCGGCGGGCTGCCGCTGACGCCGACGGCCTCGGCCGAAGGCGAGACCGCGGCCCACAACCTGCTGCACGGCAACAGCCGGTCCGTGAATTTTACCGGCCTCGCGAGCATCGCCTACACCATTCCGTCGCTCGGATCGACGGGGCTAACGCAGGAGCAGGCGCGCGAGCGCGGCCTCCGCTTTACGGTGCACGAGGGCGACTCGACGAAGTGGTATTCGTCGCGCAGGATTGCGGCGCGCGCGTCGCGCTTTCTGATTTTGGTCGACGACGAGAGCGGCGCCGTATTGGGCGCGCACTTCGTGGGCCAGCATACCGAAGAGCTCGTCAACGTCTTTGCGCTCGCGATCCGCGCTAACATTCCCGCGAGCGCATTGACGGACGTGCTCTTCGGCTATCCGACGGCCTCGTCGGATCTGGCCGATATGTTGGCTACTTGACCGCGATGCGGCGCGGCTGAGTCTCGGGCCGGCGCTCGAGCGTCAGCGCGAGCATGCCGTCGGTCACGCGGGCGTCGGTCTTCTCGGGATCGACGTCGTCGGGCTTGAATCCCGGGACCGGCACCTCGAGCGCCTTAGCACTCCCTTTAAATGAGTGCTAGCCGGAAAAGAGTGGCACTCGGTTGCCTTACGCCTGCCTGGGGCGTATAGTGGTGGAAAGTAGTGCTTAGTGGTGCTTTTCGGAGGTCTCTTTGCACGCGGAACTACCGCGCTTTGCCGGCTCGGAGCAGCACGCCCTTGACCCCAAGGGCCGACTCATCGTGCCCGCGCGTTTCCGCGAACGCTTAGGCCCCGAGTTCGTCCTCACGATCGCCGCACCGGACCCCTGTCTCGCCCTCTACCCCAAGGCCACGTGGGTCGAGTTCTGCGGCCGCCTCGAATCGGTCCCGGTCAAGGACGAGCGTTACCGCCGCTACATCCGCTATCTCTTCGCCCACACTGAAGAGGTAGGGTGCGATAATCAGGGTCGGATGCTCGTCCCGGCGCTGCTGCGGCAGTACGCCGGCATCGAGCGCGCCGTGGTTTCCGTGGGGCTGCTCACCCGCGTCGAGATCTGGGCCAAAGAGCGCTACGGCTTCCAGAGCCCGCCCGAGGGCGACGTGCCCGCCTTCATGGCGGAGCTCGGCCTCTGATGGAGCCCTTTCTTGACGCACGTTTCGGTGCTGACGGAGCCGGCCGTCGAGTATCTGGCGATTCGGCCGGATGGGATTTATGTGGACGCGACCTTCGGCGGCGGCGGCCACTCGCGGTTGATTCTGAACCGGCTTGGCACGGGGCGCCTGATCGCGATCGATGCCGATCCTGCGGCCGCCGAGCGCGCTACCTCGATGGACGATCCTCGGTTTACGTTCGTTTCTGCCAACTTTCGGGACCTCACCGGCGTCCTCGACCGGCTCTCGATCGACTCGGTCGACGGCGTTCTCTTCGATCTTGGAGTTTCGTCGATGCAACTTGAAGACGCGGAGCGCGGCTTTTCGCTCGGGAAACCCGCCGCGCTCGACATGCGGATGAACCCCGCCGCCGGAAGCAGCGCCTACGACGTGCTCGCGACCGCTACCGAGGGGCAGCTGGCCGACATCTTCTTTCATTACGGGCAGGAGCGCGGCGCGCGCCGCATCGCCCGCGCGATCGTCGCGCGGCGTTCGCGCGGGATGCTGCCGAGCACGACGGCCGAGTTCGCGCAGTTCGTTTCCGGCGTCGTGCACCGGCGCGGCCGCCGCGAGCGCATTCACCCCGCCACGCGCGTCTTCCAAGCGCTGCGCATCGCCGTCAACGACGAGCTCGACGCGCTGCGCGACGGCCTGCACGGCGCGATCGGACGCCTGCGGGCCGCGGGGCGCGTGGTCGCAATCAGCTTTCATTCGCTCGAGGACCGCATCGTCAAGGAAACCTTCCGCGACGACGCGCGTCTCGACGTGCTGACGAAACGGCCCGTCCTGCCGGACGAGCGGGAGATCGCTGAGAATCGGCGCGCCCGCAGCGCGAAGCTGCGCGCCGCGCAGAGAAAGGCGTCCTGACGTGGTCGCGCCGCGATTCATGCAGAAGACAGCGCGCATCGCCAACCCGCGCGCGGCGCGGGGCGCGACCCAGCGGCGCATGGTGCGCAAGTCGCGAGCCCGCTACACCGGCGTCGCACGCGTCTCGACGGCGCTCGTCGCCGTGCTGGCGCTGCTCATGGGCTACGTGGTGCTGACGTCGAACCTGACCGGACTCAGCTACGCGGTCGCGACGGCGCGCGCGCAGCGCGAGGCGCTGCAAGAGGAGTCGCTGCGCCTCGACGACCGCATCTCGGCGCTGCGGGCCGACGACCGGCTCTCCGTGCTGGCGGCGCGCTTGGGCATGCGCGAACCGCAAAGCTTTGCCGTGGTGCGCATCGAGGCGCCGGCGGTGGCGCGCGCCCGCTCGCCCTTCCCGATGCTCTCGTCGCTGGCCGGACTCTTTGCGCCGGCGGTGACACGCAAGCCGTAGGCCGTTAGGGCCGCCGCAGGATGCACCAGAGAACGTTTGCGCGCGTCGCTCCGATGCGCGCGCGTCTCTTCTTCTACGCCTGCCTCGCCGTCGCGCTCTTCCTCGCCTGGCGGCTGACGGACGTGCAGGCGGTGAAGGGCGCGGTCTACGCGCGGCAGGCGCTGGCGCAGCGCTCGGACACCGTCGAGATCTTCGCGCGCCGCGGCAGCATCTTGGATCGCAACGGCAACGTGCTAGTGCGCTCGATGCCGTCGGAGAGCGTCTACGCGGTTCCGCGCGAGATCGTCGACGCCGACGCGACGGCGGCGAAGCTGCAGAGGGTCTTTGGGAAGCTCGACGCTGCGACCGTTGCCGCGCTGCACGACCGGCACCTGTGGTTCGTCTGGATCGCGCGCAAGGTTCCTCACGAGACGGCCGCGCGCGTGCGCGGCCTCAACCTGCTCGGCATCAACTTGAAAGAGGAAGACACGGGGCTGCGCGTCGACACCAGCGGCCGCCTCGCGTCAACCGTGCTCGGCTTCGTGGGCACCGACGAAAACGGGCTCGACGGCATCGAATATGCCGCCGACGACGTGCTGCGCGGCCGGTCGGGGCGCGTGACGCTCGAGGCCGACGAGTTCGGGCGGCCCATTCCGTTCGGACAAGAGCGCGTGGTCAGCCCGGCGCAGCCCGGCCTCGACGTGGCGCTGACGATCGACCCCTACCTCCAATTCGTCGCCGAGCGGGCGCTCGCGCGCCAGGTCAACGCGTATCACGCGCTCGACGGCACGGCGATCGTCATGGATCCGTGGTCGGGCGAGATCCTGGCGTTGGCCAACCTGCCCGACTTCGATCCGAATCGCTTCTGGAAGTTCAGCGGGGCGCAGCGACGCGACCGCGCCGTGATGGACGCCTACGAGCCCGGCTCGACCTACAAGCTGGTGACCGCCGCGGCCGCGCTCGAGTCGCACAAGGTCACGCTCGCGACGCGCTTCCCGGCGCACGACCGGCTGGACGTAGGCGGGCAGACGATTCACAACGCTGAAGACGGCTTCATGGCGGGAACCGGAGGCAGCGAGACGCTCGAGCAGATCATCGAATTCTCCCACAACGTCGGCGCCGCGGAAGTCGGGCTCGCGATCGGCTCGAAGACGCTCTACGCGATGGAACGCTCGGCCGGCTTCGGAACGCCGAGCGGCGTCGGTCTGCCCGGCGAAAATCCGGGCATCGTTCCGCCGCCGTCGCAGTGGAGCGGCTCGTCGCTCGCGACGATGTCGTTCGGGCAGGGCGTTTCGGTGACGCCGCTCGCGATGGCGCGCTACTACTGCGCGATCGCCAACGGCGGCATGCTGGTGCAGCCGAAGATCGTGCGCGCGGTCTACGATCGGAAAGGCGACGCGCTGCAGCGCCGCGGCGCTCCGCCGCGCCGCATCTTCTCGCAGCGAACCGCCGCGGAGCTGCGGACGTTCCTTCGCTCCGTGGTGCTGCACGGCACCGGCGACCCGACCGCGCAGATTCCCGGCTACGCCACCGCGGGAAAGACCGGCACCGCGGAAATGGTGGTGGACGGCGGCTATCGCTCGGGCTACTACGCCGCCTCGTTCATCGGCATGGTGCCGTATCCGCACGCTCGTTATCTGATTTACGTGAAAGTCGAGCGGCCGATCGGGTCGTATTACGGGAGCGTCGTCGCCGCGCCGGCGTTTGCGGAGATCGCGCGCGCCGCAATGCTGCACGCGGGCGTCTTGCCGAGCGCGGACGTCGCGCGCCATGGCCGCTGACCGCGCGGTCGCGCTGGCCGCGCTCCTGCACCGACTCGACTCGCCGATCGTCGCCGGAGACCGTAACGCAACGGTGCGCGCGATCGAGATCGACTCGCGCCGCGCGCGAGCGGATTCGCTGTTCGTCGCGATGCGCGGCGACCGCACGGACGGCCATCGTTTCGTGCGCGACGCCGTCGCGAACGGCGCGCGCGCCGTCGTGCTCGAGACCGCGGAGGACGTGCCCGAGGGCGTGACGGTCGTCGTCGTTCCCGACACGCAGCGCGCGCTCTCCGCGCTCGCGGCCGCGTTCTACGGCGACCCCTCGCACGCGCTCGACGTCCTGGGCGTCACGGGTACGAACGGGAAGACGACGACGACGCGCATGATCGCCGCGATCCTCGACGCGGCCGGCATCCCGTGCGGCGCGATCGGCACGGTGGGCGCGGCGTTCGGTCCGCGAACCTGGCCGCTGGAGAACACCACGCCGCTGCCGCACGAGCTCCATCGCATCTTGGCGGAGATGCGCGACGGCGGCGCGGCGGCGGTCGCGATGGAGGTGAGCTCGCACGCGCTCGCGCTCGGCCGCGTGGCCGACGTACGCTTTCGGATCGCGGCGCTCACGAACGTGACGCGCGATCACCTCGACTTTCACCGGACGCACGAGGCCTACGCCGCGGCCAAGCGCCGGCTCTTCGATCTCGCGCCGTCGTGCGTGCTCAACGCCGACGATCCGCTCGGGGCGCGCTGGACGTCGGAGCTGCGCGCCGCGGGCCGCACCGTGATCGCGTACGGAACGGGCGGCGGCGCCGAGCTCGTGGCCTCCGAGATCGCGGTCGAGCCCGACGCGACGGCGTTCGACGTCGACGGACGGCGCTTCGAGCTGCGCGTGCCGGGCCGCTTCAACGTGTGGAACGCGCTGGCGGCGATCGGCGTCGCGCGGCTGATGGGCGTCTCCGACGCCGCGAGCGCGCACGGTCTCGCCACGCTCGAGAGCGTGCCCGGGCGCATGGAACGCCTGCACGCCGGCGGCGTGGACGTCGTCATCGACTACGCGCACACGCCCGACGCGCTCGAGCGCGCCCTGCGTTCGCTCCGCGAGACGGCGCACGGTTCGCTGGCCGTCGTCTTCGGCTGCGGCGGCGACCGCGACCGCGGCAAGCGGCCCGAGATGGGCGCCGTCGCGACGCGCCTCGCCGATCGCGTCTACATCACGAGCGACAATCCGCGCACCGAAGATCCGCAGGCGATCGTCGACGCGATCGCGGCCGGCGCCGGACGCCGTGTGTCCGCGATCGAGCTCGACCGCCGCCGAGCGATCGAACGCGCGATCGCCGATGCGGGCGCCGGAGACGTCGTGCTCGTCGCGGGCAAGGGGCACGAGAGGTATCAGATCGTCGGCGAGCGCGTGCTGCCGTTCGACGACGCCGCGATCGCGCGCGACGCGCTGGCGGCGCGAGGCGTCGCTCGGTGAGGATTCCGCTCTCCGCCGCCGTCGAAGCCACCGGCGCGCAGCTGTTCGACGCCGCCGTCGCGCCGGGCTCGCTGCGCGCGAGCACCGACACGCGGACGATCGAGCCGGGCGACACGTATCGTGGCGCTGCGCGGAGAGAACTTCGACGGCCACGCGTTCGCGCGCGAGGCCGTCGGACGCGGAGCCGCGATGCTCGTGCTCGAGCGAGCGGACGAACGCGTCGAGGGCGTTGCGGCGATGGTCGTTCCCGACACGCTGCGCGCCTACATGGCGCTGGCCGCCGCCGCCCGGACGCTGTTCGCCGGGCGCGTCATCGCGATCACCGGCAGCGCGGGCAAGACCACCACCAAGGCCTTTCTGGCGCAGCTGCTCGCCGCGCGCTACGGCGATCGCATCGCCGCGTCGCCCGCGAACGAGAACAACGAGATCGGCGTGAGCAGGCTGCTGCTGCGCGCGGAGAACGGCGAGCACGATGCGGTCGTCGTCGAGATGGGAGCGCGCCATTACGGCGACGTGGCCGCGCTCGTCGAGGTCGCGCGACCGCAGATCGGAGTTCTCACCAACGTCGGCGAGGCGCACGTCGAGATCATGGGATCGCGCGAACGCCTCGCGGAGACGAAGTGGGGGCTGTTCGCGCGCGGCGCGCGCGCCGTGCTCAACGCCGCCGACAGCGTCTCGCGCGAGCGCGCGGGCGGCCTGGCGCAGACGCCGCACTGGTTTGCCGCCGGTAACCCGCTCGATTCCGCCGGCCTGCGCCCGCTCACCGCGCTGCACGACGACCGATTGGTGCACCGCGGTCCGGAGGGCGACGACGAGCGCGCGGTCGACGTGCGCGTGCCGGGCGCGCACAATCGCGCGAATCTCGCCGCCGCGATCGCCGGCGCGCTCGAGCTCGGCGTCGCGCTCGACGCGATCCTGCCCGCGATCCCATCGCTGCGCTTGCCCGAAGGACGCTACGACCGCCTGCCGGCCGCCGGCGGGATCAGCGTGATCTACGACGCCTACAACGCGAACGCGAGCGGCATGATCGCCGCGCTCGATGCGTTCGGCGCGGAAGCGGCGCCGCGCCGCATCGCCGTGCTGGCCAGCATGGCCGAACTGGGCGAGGAATCGAAGGCGCTGCACGAGCGCGTGGGCGAACACGCGGCCGCGCGCGTCGACGTGCTGATCGTTCGCGGCGACTACGCCGACGAGCTGGCCCGCGGCGCGCGGCGCGCGGGCCTCGAACCCGCGCGGATCGTGCACGTCGGAACGAACGAGCAGGCCGCGCGCTGGCTGCGCGCAGCACGCGCGCCCCGACGACGTGGTGCTGCTCAAGGGCTCGCGCAAGTACAAGCTGGAGGAGATCGTCGAAGAGTTGCGCGCGTGAGCATCGCCACCCAGAGCCTATCGGTGACGCGGCCGGAGGTTCCGGCCGGCGTGACGGCGATTCCGGTGCGAACGCCGCTCGTGCGCCCGGGCGACGACCTCGCGGCGACGGTGGCGCAGGCCGTGCGCGGCATCGCGCGCCCCGGCGACGTCATCGCCGTCTCCGAGACCGCCGTCGCGATCGCGCAGGGCGAGTTCGTCGCGGCCGAACGCGTTCGCCCCTCGCGGCTCGCGTACGCGATGGCGCGGCGCGCGGGCGCGTTGGCGACGATCAACCAGCCCGAGTCCATGCAGCTGGTGATCGACCGCGTCGGGGTGCCGAAGGTTCTCTACGCCACGCTGCTGCAGGTCGCCGGCCGCGTCGTCGGCAAGCGCGGCGTCGTTCTACGAAGTGATGGGCGAGGCGATCGCCGCCATCGACGGCTACACCGGAACGATGCCGCCGTACGAGCGCGCGATCGTGCTGGCTCCGCGCGAGCCCGACGCGTTCGCGGAGGCCCTGCGCGGCCGCACCGGCGTGGCGTGCGCCGTCGTCGACGCCAACGACCTGCGGCCGTGCCAAGGTGCTGGGCGCCTCGCGCGGCGTGCGCGCCGAGAACGTGGCCGCCGCCCTGCTCGACAATCCGCACGGCAACGGCGACGAGCAGACGCCCGTCGTCGTGCTGAAGTGGCGCGATCGCGGACCCAATCCGCTGCTCGAGGACGCGTCATGAGCTCGGGCATGCTGCTGGCCGTGGCGCTCTGGGTGCTCTTCGGCCTCGCGGTCGCCGTGCCGTCGTCGGCGGCGGTGCTCTTCATCTTCAAGCGGCTGCGGGTGCGCCAGCACGCGTACGAAGACGCGCCGCAGACGCACCAAGCGAAGACCGGAACCCCGACGATGGGCGGCGTCGTCTTCGTGATCGCGCTGGCGGCCGCGCTCGCGCTCGAGCGGGTGCCGCTGCTGGGCCAGCTGGTGCTGCTGGTCGCGCTCTGCGCTGCGGTCGGTGCAATCGACGACGTGCTGATGGTGGTGCGGCGGCGCGAACCGCGGGCTGCGGGCGCGCACCAAGTTGCTCGCGACGGCGTTGGCCGCGACCGTCTTCATGCGCGCCATCGACCACGGCTTCGAGCCGTTTCCGCGCGGCGTTCTGTTTCACGCCGGCGGCTACGCGATGCTCGCGCCGCACTGGCTGTGGTTCCTGCTCGGAGTGGCCGCAATCACCGCGACGATCCACGCGGTCAACCTCACCGACGGCCTCGACGGGCTGGCCGCGGGCGCCGATCGTGCCGCCGCTGCTGGTCGTCGCGCTGATTGCGGTGTCCCTGCAGCTGCCCGGTCCCATCATCGCGGCGTCCGCCGGCGCCGGCGCGGCGCTGGGGTTCTTGCCCTTCAACCGGCATCCCGCGCGCCTGTTCATGGGCGACACGGGTTCGCTCGCGCTCGGCGCGCTGCTCGCGGGATCCGCCATCCTGACCGGCGAGATGCTGTTGTTGCTCGTCATCGGCGCGGTGTTCGTCGCCGAAGCGCTGTCGGTGATCCTGCAAGTCGCGTATTTCAAGGCGACGCGCGGCCGGCGCATCCTGCGAATGAGTCCGCTGCACCACCACTTCGAGCTGGGCGGCTGGCCCGAGACGAAGGTGACGGCGCGCTTCTGGCTTGCATCGTTGCTCGCTTCGTTGTTAGGATGGGCCATCGTCCGATGAACGACATCTTTCAGTTCGGCCCCGGCGAGACGGTGCTCGTCATCGGCCTGGGCCGCAGCGGATTGGCGAGCATCGAGGTGTTGAGCGAACGCGGCGTCGCGCTCTACGCCACGGACGAGAAGCCCCCCGGCGAGATCGCGGATGCCGTCGCCGCCGGCGCGGCGCTTGGGGCGCGATTCGTCGAGCCCGGCGCGCTCGACTCGATCGTCCGCGAGCTGAACTGCGCGGTGCTTTCACCGGGCGTTCCGCCCACGTCGCCGGTCGTGCGCCGGCTGCACGACGCCAACGTGCCCGTGCTCGGCGAGATCGAGCTCGCTTACCGGTTGTGCAAGGCGCCGATCGTCGCGGTGACCGGCACCAAGGGCAAGTCCACGACCACGGCGCTGATCGGCCACCTGCTGCGGAGCTGCGGTTACGAGGTGCGCGTCGGCGGCAACATCGGCAACCCGCTGATCAAGGAGGTGCGCGGGGCCGGACCCGACGCGTGGGTCGTTGCCGAGGTCTCGTCGTTCCAGCTGGAGACGATTCGCGCGTTCAAGCCGCGCGTCGCCGTGCTGCTCAACATCGCGCCCGATCACCTCGACCGCTACCACTCGATGGACGAATACGCCGAGGCGAAGTACCGGATCTTTGCCAACCAGTCGCTCAACGATTGGTTCGTCGGCAACCTCGACGACCCGCGGATTCGCGCGCTGCACTGGCGCCGCGGCGACACGCGCGTGCAGGCGCGTCAGCTCTGGTTCGCGCACGACGGCCGGGACGGGGCCACGATGTACGTTCGCGACGGCGTGGTGACCTACGCCCCGGTCGCCGGCGACCCGCGCCCAGTGCCGCTGCTGCCGCGCGCCGAGATTCCGCTGCCGGGCGAGCACAACGTAAGCAACGCGATGGCCGCGTTGCTGGCGGCGCTGGCCGTGGGCTGCAGCCCCGAGGCGCTGCGCGCCGCGATGGCGACGTTCGCGCCGATGGCGCACCGGCTCGAGACGGTCGCGGAGATCGACGGCGTGCGCTACGTGGACGACTCGAAGGCCACGAACCCCGCCGCCGTGATCGCCGCGCTGCGCACCTACGACGCGCCGATCGTGCTGATCGCCGGCGGCCGGTCGAAGGGCACCGAGTTCGGCGAGTGCGGCGAGGAGATTCGCAAGCGCGCCGACGCGCTGGTCGCGATCGGCGAGGCGGCGGGCGAGATTCTCCGCGCGGCGCGTGGCGTCGCCGCCGTGCGCGCCTCGTCGATGGACGAGGCGGTGCGGAAAGCGCGCGAGCTCGCGAAGCCGGGCGGCGTGGTGCTGCTCTCGCCGGGCTGCGCGTCGTTCGACATGTTCGCGTCGGCCGAGGATCGAGGCGAGCAGTTCGCCGCGGCCGTCGCTGCGCTGCGGGAGCCGGCCGGTGCGTAGCGCCGCGGCGCTGCGCCGTCGCGACGCCGAGCGCGGCGCGCCGCTGCAGTCGTACTCGAAGGCGCCGCTGGACACGGTGCTCTTCACGGCGGTCGTGGCGCTGATCGGCATCGGCTTGGTGATGGTGTTCTCGGCGTCGAGCGCGACGGCGTACGCGCAGCATGGCGACATCGCGTACTACCTCAAGCGCCAGCTGGTCTGGCTCGCGATCGGCTTGGTCGCGGCCTACGCTTGTTACCGGATCCAATACCAGCGGTTGCGCGCGCTCGCGCCCTACCTTCTGATTGCGGCGGTCGCGGGGCTGCTGCTCGTCTTCGTGCCGCACGTCGGGCTCGGCGTGAACGGCGGCCGGCGCTGGATCGGCACGGCCAGCCTGAGCCTGCAGCCGTCGGAGTTTGCGAAGCTCGCGCTCGTGATCTACCTCGCGGCGAAGCTCTCGGCGCGAGGCGAGCGCATCACGTCGCTGGCGCGCGGGCTCTTCCCGCTCTGCGTGCCCGTCGCCATCATGGCGGTGCTGGTGCTCAAAGAGCCCGACATGGGCACGGCGAGCCTGCTGGTGTTCACCGCGATGACGATGTTCTTCGCCGCGGGCGCGCGGCTCGTGCACCTCGCGGCGGTCTTGCTGGTGACCGTGCCGTTCGCGGCGCTGACCGTGCTCGCCAGCCCGTACCGGCGGGCGCGCATCTTCGCGTTCGTGGATCCGTGGCGCGACCCGCTGAACACCGGCTTCCACATCGTGCAGTCGCTGCTGGCGCTCGGCAGCGGCGGCCTGTTCGGCGTCGGCCTCGGCGCCTCGCGCGCGAAGTTCTTCTATCTGCCGGAGCAGTACACCGACTTCATCTTCTCGGTGCTCGGCGAGGAGCTCGGCCTGATCGGAACGCTAGCGGTCATCGCGCTCTTCGTCACGCTGGCCTACCGCTCGATTCGCATCGCGCTGGCCGCGCCCGACCGCTTCGGATTCTTCCTCGCCGTGGGCTGCGCCGCGATGATCACGATCCAAGCCTTCGTGAACATCGGCGTCGTGTCGTCGTCGTGGCCGGTCACCGGGGTGCCGCTGCCGTTCATCTCGTTCGGCGGCAGCTCGCTCGTCGTCAACCTCATCGCCGTCGCCCTCATCGCCAACGTCGGACGCCATCGCCGCATCGGACGGCAGTGAACGTCGTCGTCGCAGGGGGCGGCACCGGCGGGCATCTCTATCCCGCCATCGCGATCGCCGACGCCCTGCGCGGGCGCGGCGCGCGCGTCGTCTTCATCGGCGCCGCCGACCGGCTCGAGGCGACGATCGTACCGAAGGCGGGGTACGAGCTGCACGCGATCGAGAGCCGGCCGCTGCCGCGCGCCGCGTCGCTCGCGCTGCTCGGGACGATACGCTCGAACGTGCGCGGAACGCTGCAGAGTCTTTCGCTGCTCGCAGCGCAGCAGCCCGATCTCGTGATCGCGACCGGCGGATACGTCAGCTTTCCGGTGGCGCTGGCGGCACGCATTCGGCGCCTGCTGCGGCTGTCGCAGGCGCCGCTGGTGCTGCTCGAACCCAACGCCGCACCGGGCTTGACGAACCGTCTGCTCGCACCGATCGTCGACGAGATCTGGGGCGCGTCGGACGCGCCGCAGAGCACGGGTGCGAAGTACCGGCGCACGGGCATCCCGATTCGCCCGACCCTTCGCCGCCTGCCCGACCGCGCGGCCGCGGCAACGCGGCTCGGCCTCGACCCGTCGCTGCGGACGCTCGTCGTGATGGGCGGCAGCCAGGGCGCTCGGTCCATCAACGACGCCGTCGCGGACGCGATCGAAAGCGGCGCGCTGCCCGCGGGTTGGCAGGCGCTCGTGCTCACCGGCGCGGCCGAGTACGATCGCGTGCGGGCGCGCCTGCCCAACGCGCTGCCGTATCTCGACGACCTGGCCGACGCATACGCCGCGGCCGACTTGCTGTTGACGCGCGCGGGCGCCTCGACGCTGGGCGAGCTCGCGGCGCTCGGCAAGCCGGCGATTCTCGTTCCGTATCCGTTCGCGACCGAGGCACACCAGGCCGAGAACGCGGCGCGCTTCGCGGCGGCCGGAGCCGCGGTGGTGCTGACCGACGACGAGCTCCGCGCGGGCAGGCTTCCCGCGCTGCTCGCGACGACGGCCGAGCCGGCGCGGCTCGCGGCGCTATCGGCGGGCGCCGCCACGCGGCCGGCGGCCGACCCGATCGACGTTATCCTCGCGCGGGTCGAAAAGCTGCTCCCTCGAAAGAGCGAGCGGTGACGACCTATCACTTCGTCGGCGTCGGCGGCATTGGGATGAGTGCGATCGCGCGCGTGCTGCTCGCTCGCGGGGACGCGGTTTCGGGCTCCGACGTGGCCGTCACGCCGCTCGTCGAACAGCTGCGAAGCGAGGGCATCCGCGTGACGATCGGGCATCACGCGCGCAACGTTCGCGGCGCGGAGACGGTCGTCGTCAGCTCCGCAATCGAGCGCTCGAACCCCGAATACGTCGCGGCCGTCCGGAGCGGCATTGCAGTGCTGCACCGCGGCGAGATGCTGGCGCAGCTGCTGCGCGGCCGGCGGGGAATCGCCGTGTGCGGCACCCACGGCAAGACGACGACGACGGCGATGACGCACGCCGTGCTGCGCGCGGGCGGCGTTGACGCGGGCCTCGTCTTGGGCGGCATCGATACGGCGCTGCGAACGAACGCGCACGACGGAGCGTCGGAGTGGTTCGTGACCGAGGCCGACGAGTCGGACGGTTCGTTCGCGCTCCTCGAGCCGTCGGTCGCGATCGTCACCAACCTCGAAAACGACCACCTCACGAGCGACGACGAGCTGCCCGCGCTGGTTCGCGCGTTCGCGGAGTTTCTCGGCAAGCTGCCCGAGGACGGCCGGGCGATCGTCGGCATCGACAACGCGCTGTCGGCGTCGCTGACCTCGCACGACCTGCGGGCGCGCATCGTCACGTTCGGCCTCGATCCGCGCGCCGGCGTGCGCGCGGAGAACCTCGCCTTCGCGCAGCTGGGCTCCGCGTTCGACGTGACCGTCGGCGGCCGCCCGGCGGGGCGCGTTGCGCTGCGCGTGCCCGGCACGATGAACGTGCAGAACGCGCTCGCCGCGGTGGCGACCGGCGTCGAGCTGGGCGTGCCGTTCGCGCGGATCGCCGCCGCGCTGCGCGAGTTCCGCGGCGTGCGCCGGCGCTTCGACGTGCTGGTGTCGAACGGGCGCGCGACCCTGGTGGACGACTACGCGCACCATCCCACCGCGGTGCGCGCCACGATCGCGGCGGCCCGGCAATGTCACGGCGGAACGCTGGTCGTCGCGTTTCAGCCCCACCGCTACACGCGGACGGCCTATCTCGCGCGCGAATTCGCGCAGGCGCTGCGCTATGCCGACCGCATCTATCTCGCGCCGGTCTACGCCGCGTCGGAGCCCGCGATCCCCGGCGTGAGCGAACGCTCGATCGGCGAGGCGCTGGCGGCCGGCGGCGCGAGCGTCGCCTACGTCGCGAGCGTTGACGAACTGGAAGAGCGGCTCCTCGACGAGCTTCCCGCCGGCGCGATGCTGCTGATGCTCGGCGCCGGGAACATCACCGACGTCTCGGCGCGGCTCGCGGAGCGTTTGGCCGGCGCCGTCGAAGTGCGCGCGGCGCGGGCATGAGCGTCACGACCGCGCGCGCACTGCGCTCGCTGCTCGACGATGCCGACCGGCAATCGCTGCGCGACCTGTTCGGCGATCGCGCGAGGTTCGACGAGCCGCTCGCGCCCTACACGTCGTGGAAGATCGGCGGCCCGGCCGATGCGTTCGTCACCGTTTGCACCGAAGCCGAGCTCGCCGAGCTGTTGCGGTTCTGTCTGCGGCGCAGGATGGCGTGGTGGATCCTCGGCGCGGGGAGCAACATCTTGATCGGCGACGGCGGCGTGCGCGGCGTCGTGATCCGGCTCGCGGGCGACTTCGCCGCGGTTCGGGTCGCCGCGACGGGCGAGGGCGTCACGGTCGAGGCGGGCGGTTCCGCCGACATGGCGCTGGTCACGGCAAAGGCCGCCTCGGCCGGGGCCGTCGGCATCGGCTCGCTCGCGGGCATTCCCGGCACGATCGGCGGCTCGCTGCGCATGAACGCCGGCACGGATCGTGAGATCGGCGAGTTCGTGCGCGAGGTCTGGGTGCAGTCGCCCAGCCGGCCGCAGCCGCACCCGGCCAACGTGCGGTATCTCTACCGCCGCTCGAGCCTCAAGCGCGACGTCGTCGTATCGCGAGTGACGCTGGCCTTCGACGGCTCGAGCGCGACCGACGTGCGCGCGGAGATGCGCTCGCGTCTCGTGCGGCGCAAGAGCACGCAGCCGATCGCGCTGCCGAACGCCGGATCGTGCTTTCGCAATCCCGAAGGCGACAAGGCGGCGCGGCTGATCGAAAGCGCGGGCGCCAAGGGGTGGCGCGAAGGCGGCGCGGAAGTTTCGACGCTGCACGCCAACTTCATCAACAACCTCGGCGGGGCGACGGCCAAGGACGTCGCCGCGCTGCTCGGCCGGGTGCGCCGCGCGGTGCTCGACCGCTGGGGCGTCGAACTGCAACTCGAAGTCCACTTGGTTGGAGTCTTCATCGATGCAACGTACTAGCGGCGACCGCGGAACGGTCGCGGTCGTGATGGGCGGCGACAGCGCCGAGCGGGAGATCTCGATCCGCACGGGGTCGGAGGTGATGCGCGCGCTCAACTCGCTCGGTTACGACGCGCGCTCCCTCGACTACGACGATCGTTTCGTTGACGCCGTGCGCCAGCTCAAGCCCGACGTCGTGTTCGTCGCGCTGCACGGCCCCGGCGGCGAAGACGGCCACGTGCAGGCGCTGCTCGAGTATCTCTCCATCCCGTACACGGGAAGCGCGCTCGAAGCGGCGGCCCTCTCGATGGACAAGCACCTGACGAAGAAGCTGCTCGCCGCCGAGGGGCTGCCGACGCCGGTCTGGGACCTGTTCGACCTCACCGGCGGCACGCTGCCGCTGCTGCCGGGATCGCTGGACTTGCCGCTGGTGATCAAGCCGCGCTTCGAAGGATCGTCCGCGGGCATCGCCATCGTGCACACGCACGAAGAGTGGACGAGCGCGATGCTCGAAGCCTCGAAGTCGTTCGCGCAGATCCTGGCCGAGGAGTACGTCGCGGGACGCGAGTTCACGTGCGCGGTGCTCGGCGAAGAGGCGCTGCCGATCGTCGAGATCGTCGCCAACCGCGACGGCTTCTACAGCTACGACGCCAAGTACGAGCCGGGAGGCTCGACGCACGTCGTGCCGGCGCCGATCGACGACGGTCTCGCGGCGCGCCTGCAGATGCTCGCGCTCTCCGCGCACCGCCTGCTCGGGCTGCGCGATTACTCGCGCAGCGATTTCATCGTCACCGCCGACAACCGCCCCTACTTGCTGGAGATCAACTCGCTGCCGGGACTGACGCCGGCGAGCCTCGTTCCCGACGCCTGCGCCGCGGCGGGCATCGGCTTCGAAGCGCTGATCGAGCGCCTGATCGGATACGCGCGCTCGCGCGCCGACCTCCGCGACGCCGTCGCTTGATCTGCCGGGCGTTATCGTCGCCGGGGCGGGGCAGTCCAACGGTGCCTCCCGTGCGGTCCTAAAGGAGTCGAAGCTCGGAGGCCGTCGAAGGAAGGCCACCGCTATTCGCTCACCCACCTATTGGAGGATATCGTTGCCTACCGTTGTCGATCGTGGCCTCGAAGGCGTCGTCGTCGGGTCCACCCAGCTCAGTAATGTCGAAGGGGCGATCGGGCGCCTGACCTATCGCGGATACGACATCGACGACCTCGCGCCGAACGCCACGTTCGAAGAGATCGTCCATCTCCTGCTCTACGGTCACCTTCCGAATCGGCACCAACTCGACGTGCTCAAGCGCGAGCTGGGGGCGTCCCGCGCGCTTCCGGAGCCGCTCGTCAACGCGATGCAGAACGTTCCCAAGGCGGCGTGGCCGATGGACGTACTGCGGACGATCGTCAGCGGGCTCGGCCTGTTCTCGCCGGTCAACGCGCAGGGCGAGCACATGTCCGACGTGCACGCGGCCATCGAGCTGATCGCCAAGATGCCGACCGTCGTCGCCGCGTGGGACCGCATCCGGCGCGGACTCGAGCCTGTCGCACCGCGAACCGATCTCTCGCAAGCCGGCAACTTCCTCTACATGCGCAGCGGCAAGGTGCCGCACGCCATCGAAGAGGACGCACTCGACACGTATTTCGTTCTGCTCGCCGACCATTCGTATAATGCGTCGACGTTTGCGGCGCGCGTCGCGGCGTCCACTCGGGCCGACATCTACGCGTCGGTGACGGCCGCGCTCGCCACGCTGCAGGGCGATCTCCACGGCGGCGCCGCGAGCGCCGCGTACCGGACGCTCGCCGACGTCAAGACGCCGGAGAACGCCGAGCCGTACGTGCGCGACATCCTGGACCGCGGACAGCGAATCATGGGTATGGGCCACCGCGAGTACAAGGTGCGCGATCCGCGCGCGCGGCATCTCGAAGCGATGGCGAAGGAGCTCTCTCGCCACGTCGGCGGCGGCGAGCAATGGTACGAGACGGCAAACGCCGTCGAAGAGGCCAGCCGCAAGGTGCTGCAAGAGCGCAAGCCCGGCAACACGATCTACGCGAACGTCGACTTCTACACCGCGCCCGTGCTCGCCGACCTCGGTGTTCCCGGCGACGAGTTCACGTGTCTGTTCGCGTGCGGACGCATCGCCGGCTGGAGCGCGCACATCCTCGAGCAGCTCGCCGACAACCGCCTCATTCGCCCGCAGGCGACGTACGAAGGCCCGGCCACCGGACCGTACGTGCCGATCGAGCAGCGCGCGGCCAACGGCGTTCGCGGCTAGCGAAGCGAGCGATGCTGGTCGTTCCGGCCATCGACCTGCGCGACGGAAAATGCGTGCGGATGCGCCAGGGCGATCCCACGACCGAGGTCGAGTACGACGGCGATCCGGTCGAACGCGCGAAGGCGTTCGTCGACGCCGGCGCGCGGCGCTTGCACGTGATCGATCTCGACGCCGCGTTCGGATCGGGTGAAAACCTCGCCGCGGTCGAGCGCATCTGCGCGGCCGCGGGCGTGCCCGTGCAGTTCGGCGGCGGCCTGCGCGCGGTGAAGCGCGCCGAGGACGCGTTTGCCGCGGGCGCTGCGGAGATCATTTTGGGTACGCTGCTCGTCGAAGACGAGCGGGTCGCCCGCCACATCGTCAGCCGGTTTCCGGGGAGGGTGATCGCGGGCATCGACGCGCGCGGGTCGCAGGTGGCTACGCACGGCTGGCAAGAGCGCACGCCCGTGGATCGCGACGCGCTCGTGCGCCGTGTCGCACAGTGGGGCGTGGCGCGCGTCATCTTCACCGAGATCCGGCGCGACGGCATGGGCGAAGGCTACGACCTCGAGGCGCTGCGCGCGGTCGCCGGCGCCGCCGAGGTGAAGGTGACCGCCAGCGGCGGCGCACGCAACCTCGACGACCTGCGCGAGCTGGTGGCCGCCGTCCCCGCGAGCGTGGATTCGTGCGTCGTGGGAAGCGCGCTCTACAACGGGACGCTCGATCTGCGCGAGGCGATCGCCGCCGTCGCCTAATTTGTCATCCTGAACGGGCGCGGGGTTAACACGTGGTGCTGTGGTCGTTCGTCGCGGCACCTCCTGTGCCGCTCCTACTACGCCGCCCTCGCGCCACCCTTAAGGTAAGGTTGTTGACATCCGGTCAATGGCGCTCGGGTCGGAGTCCCGCCGCACCACGTGTTAAACCCGCGCCCGTTCAGGATGACAAGGGCGGATCGTCTATATATTCGCGCGGCAGCTCGCTCGGGAGGCGCGTGACGATCTCGTAGCCGATCGTGTCGGCCCACTGCGCCCAGTCGTCGGCTGCGATGGTCACGTCGCCGTCGCGCCCGATCAGCGTTACCGCGGAACCGACGTGCGCGTCGCGGGCGTCGCCGAGGTCGATCTGCGTCATGTTCATCGCGACGCGCCCCACGATCGGGCAGCGCGCACCGTTGACGGCGAACGCCCCGCGGTTGGAGAGCGCGCGCGGCACGCCGTCGGCGTAGCCGGCCGGCACGACGCCGATGCGCATGTCGCGCGGCGCGTGGAACGAGCCGCCGTAGCCCACCGACGCGCCGGCCGGAATCGTTCGCACCGCGACGAGCTTCGAACGGTACGATAGCGCCGGCCGCAGGTCGAGCGGCGCGAATCCCAGCGCCTCCTTCGTCTGCGGCGACGGCATCAGACCGTAGAGCGCGATGCCGAAGCGCGCCATGTCGAGGCGCGTCTGCGGCCAGAGCATCGCCGCGGCCGAGGCCGCGATGTGGCGAATCGCCGTCGCGCCGCGCGCGTCGAGCAGCGGTTTAGCCTGCGCCAGCGCGCGTTGGAACGCCTCGAGCTGGTGCATCGTGTACGGCGAGTCGAGCTCTTCTGCCGCCGCGAGGTGCGACGAGATGCCGGCGACGGAGATCTCTTGCAGCGCGAGCAGATCCTCCAGGGCGTCCACCAGCTCGTGGGGCTCGAAGCCCAGGCGGTTGAGGTCGGTGTTGACCTTGACGTGCACCGCGGCGGTCCGCTGCCGCTTGCGCGCGGCCGCGGCGACGCGTCGCGGGAACTCGCCGGTGCTCCACACCAGCAGCTCGACGCCGGCGGCGAGGGCGTCGTCGAGGCCCTCCGCGGCGACCGGCCCCAGCACGAGGATCGGGGCGGTTGTCCCCGCCTCGCGCAGCGCCAGGGCCTCGTCGAGGCTGTAGGTGCAGAGCCGGGCCGCAAACGGCTCGACCGCCCGGGCGGTCGCCGTCAGGCCGTGGCCGTAGGCATTGCCCTTGAGCACGAAGGCCGTCCGGCGGGCGCCGACGAGGTCGCGCAGCAGGCCGGCGTTGTGGCGCAGGGCCGCGAGCGAGATCCGGAGCGAGCCGATCATCCCCCGAACCTTTCGCGCCGAGCGCCGCTCGCCTTGGCGCTCGGCGGCTCCAACCGGGCAGCCAAGCTGCCCCGCTTAGGTCCTTGCACTCCCCGGTTGACTCTGCTAAGATGGCACGGCTAGCGCTCTCGCGCTAAGAGTGCTAACTTCCATTCCACGCCATACTAAGCCAAGCCACCACTGGAGGTTTTTTCGTGAATCTCAAGCCCTTGTTCGATAACGTCGTAGTCGAGCACGTAGAGCAGGACGACAAGACGAGCGGCGGCGTCTTCCTTCCCGACACCGCCAAAGAGAAGGCGCAAGAAGGCATTATCCGCGCGGTTGGATCCGGCCGGGTGACCGACAAGGGCACCGTGGTCGAGATGCACGTCAAGGTCGGCGATCGCGTCCTGTATCGCAAGTACTCCGGTAGCGAAGTCAAGATCGACGGCACCGAGTACCTCATCATTCCTGAAAAAGACATTCTCGCCACCGTCGACAAAGTGCCGGCCGGCGTTTAAAGGAGTTCAAGTTTAAAAATGGCTGCAAAGCAACTCGTATTCGACGAAAGCGCGCGACGCGCGCTCGAGCGCGGGGGGAACGTCCTGGCCGATGCCGTGAAAGTGACGCTCGGCCCCAAGGGTCGCAACGTCGTGCTCGACAAGAAGTTCGGCTCGCCGACGATCACCAACGACGGCGTTACCATCGCTAAGGAAATCGAGCTCTCCGACCCGTTCGAGAACATGGGGGCTCAGCTCGTCAAGGAAGTCGCCTCGAAGACCAACGACATCGCGGGCGACGGAACGACCACCGCGACGGTGCTCGCGCAAGCGATCATCCGCGAAGGTCTGCGCAACGTGACCGCAGGCAGCGATCCGCTTCAGATCAAGCATGGGATCGAGAAGGCCGTCGAGATCGCGGTCAAAGAGATGGAGACCTTCAAGAAGAAGGTCGACACTAAAGGGGAAATCGCGCAAGTCGCTTCGATCTCGGCGAACGATCCCGAGATCGGCGAGCTGATCTCGGATGCAATGGAGAAGGTCGGGAAAGACGGCGTGATCACGGTCGAGGAGTCGCGCACGCTCAAGACCGAGGTGGAGACCAAGGAAGGCATGCAGTTCGACAAGGGCTACATCTCGCCGTACATGGTGACCGACTCGGAGCGGATGGAAGCCGCCCTCGACGATCCCTACATCCTCGTGACCGAACGCAAGATCTCGGCGATCGCCGACATTCTGCCGATCCTCGAGAAGGTCGTGCAGATGCAGAAACCGCTGCTCATCATCGCCGAGGACGTCGAGGGCGAGGCCCTGGCGACGCTCGTCGTCAACAAGCTGCGCGGAACGTTCACTTCCGTTGCGGTCAAGGCACCGGGTTTCGGCGACCGCCGCAAGGAGATGCTCAAGGACATCGCCACGCTCACCGGAGCGACGGTCATATCCGAAGAGCTCGGTCTGAAGCTCGACAAGGTGACGCCGGATCAGCTGGGCCGCGCCAAGCGCGTGACCGTCGACAAGGACGAGACGACCATCGTCGACGGCGGTGGTAAGGAAGATGCCATTAAAGGCCGCATCAAGATGATCCAAAAGCAGATCGAGGATACCGACTCGGACTTCGATCGCGAGAAGCTGCAGGAGCGTCTCGCCAAGCTTTCGGGCGGCGTCGCAGTCATCCAGGTCGGTGCCGCCACCGAGACGGAGCTCAAAGAGAAGAAGCACCGCATCGAGGACGCACTCTCGGCGACTCGCGCGGCGGTTGAAGAGGGCATGATCCCGGGCGGCGGTTCGTCGCTCGTGCATGCGGTCAAGGCGATCGACAAGTACGAGCCTCCCAAGACCAACGGCCGCGGTGCGACGTGGGCCGACGAGAAGATCGGCATCAACATCGTTCGCAAGGCCCTCGAAGAGCCGCTTCGGCAGATCGCCGAAAACGCGGGCTTCGAAGGCTCGGTCCAAGTCAACAACGTACGCTCGAAATCCGCGCCGTTCGGCTTCAACGCGATGACCGGCGAGGTCGTCGACATGTTTGAAGCCGGCATCATCGACCCGCTCAAGGTGACGCGCGCGGCGCTGCAAAACGCCGCGTCGATCGGGTCGCTGATCCTAACCACGGAGACCTTGATTGCCGATAAGCCCGAGCCGAAGAGGGAGCCCGTCGGCGCTCCGGGCGGCGGCATGGGCGGCTACGACATGATGTAACGTCCTTCGACTCGGCGTTTCGCGCCGGCTCGGGATGACATTGGGAAAGAAGGCGCCGCGCGAGCGGGGCCTTCTTCGTTTTAAGAACTACCGCGGCGTATGCGGTAGCGCAAGTGGACGACTCCGGTGCCGAAACGGCGCGTTTCGAGAAGCTCGAGATTCCGTCGCAAGGCGGTTCGGAACGCCGGTTTTCCGCCGCCGAGGATCACCGGGTTGAGAAACAGATGGCATTCGTCGAGGAGATCGGCTTCGAGTGCAAGCCCGGCAAGCTCGGCGCCGCCGATGTTGATATCGTGCTCTGCTTCCCGTTTGAGCTTCCGAATGGCTTCGGGGTCGAAGTCCGGTTCGAGACGCGTGTTGCGCGTCGAAGCGCCCGTCAGCGTTCGCGAAAAGACGATCTTCTCGGCCTTCTGCCAGGTCCGTGCGAAGTCGCGGTGTTCGGTCGGGTAGCCCTCGATCGCCGCATCCCAGTAGGCCATCGTCTCGTAGAGCCGTCGCCCGTAGAGATAGGTTCCGATCGGCCGCAACAACTCGGTGACGAAAGCGTGAACCTGATCGGGGATGACCCAATCGAATGCGCCGGTTTCGTCCTCCACGTATCCGTCGAGCGACATACTCGTGATGTAGATCAACTTCGACATTCGGGACACCCTCGCCGGCGAACTCGCTGCGTCAGCCCGCGGAGGTGCGCCACATCTTCGGGCAGAGCAGCGTGTCGGTCGGTTCTCCGGCGAGTCCGTCCACCATGTCCTCGGTCACGTTGAGCTGGATGCTCGACGGCCAGCCGGCCCACGGGATCGGAAACGGAATCGGCACGCGGACGTAGTGATACTGATGGGTCGTCGTGCGCAGCCGCACCGTGAGCTGTTGCGATCCGGGCGCGGCCGAGTCGCCGGCATAGAGCCACGTGTAGTAGCCGTCCTGGTCGTTCTCGACGGTGATCTGGGTCGGCAGCGGAGCGGGCAGCGGCTTGTTGCACGCCGTCGCGCTCTTGTCGAAGAGCACGAACGTCGGCTGCACGTAGAGGAACGACTGCGGCGCCTCGCCCTGGAGCAGCACCGGCTTGGGCGGCGGCGGAGCCGGCGCGTCGCTGAGCTTCTCGGTGACGCTGCGGTCGTGGCCGGCGATGAAGAAGAGATAATCCGATGCCGAGCATCGGTACTTCGGCGCGTCCAGGTCGAGGCGATAGATGCCGAACGAGCTGTCGAACTCGACGACCGCTTGCCCTTCCTCCCCGCGCTGGACGCGATAGACTCGGTCGAGCTGCGCGCGGCCGGTGCGATCGGCGAGGTGGACGCGCAACGCCACGGTCGTGCCGTCCGGCGCCCGCGCGATCGCGCCGCAGAAGCCGACGTGCAGGATCACGTGCGAGAGCGCCAGCATCGCAGCCGACGTTCTGGCGTCCGTTCTCGCAGGCCTCTGGGCTGCGGCGAATAATCCCACCATCTATGCCCGCAGCTCGTGCCGTCAACGACTTCACGATTCGCGTGGCGACGGTCAACGGCTCGGGAAGCCAATCTTCGAACCTCGTCCTGACCAACGCCATCGCGCGCCTCGGTATACCCGTGGCTCCAAAGAACGTCTTTCCGTCGAACATCGAGGGTCTGCCCACGTGGTTCGACGTCCGCGTCAGCGCGCTCGGCTACCAATGCCGCGCGCGCGACTTCGACGTGCTCGTGGCGCTCAACGCGGCCACGTGGCAGCAAGACGTCGCCGGCGTCAAGTCCGGCGGCGCCATCGTGCACGAAGAGACGTTCCCGTGCAAAGGCGACACGCTGCGCGAGGATCTCAGCTACTACGCCGTGCCGTTCGCGGCGCTCGCCAAGGAGCACTTCGCAGACAAAGGCGACCTTCGCAAGTATCTGATGAACATGATCTACGTCGGCGTGGTGGCGCAGCTGCTGGAGATCCCGATCGCGACGGTCGAGGAGAGCCTGCGCGCGCAGTTCCGCAGTAAGGCCGCCGCGGTCGAGCTGAACATGACGGCCGTGAACGTGGGCCTCGACTACGCGCGGCAGCACCTCGAGAAACACGATCCGTGGCGCCTCGTGCCGATGACCGGCAAGACCGAGGGCCTCACGTTCATGGAGGGCAATCGCGCGGCCGCGCTCGGATGCCTGATGGGCGGCTGCACGGTGGCCGCGTGGTATCCGATTACGCCGTCGTCGTCGCTCTGTGAGTATTTCATTCAATACTGCGACCGCTACCGCGTGGACAAGGAGACCGGCGAGCGCAACGCCGCGATCGTCCAGGCGGAGGACGAGCTGGCCGCGGCCGGCATCGTCTTCGGCGCCGGCTGGGCGGGCGCGCGCGCGATGACGTCAACGTCCGGCCCCGGCATCTCGCTGATGGCCGAGTACGCCGGCTACGGCTATTTCGCGGAGGTCCCCGGCGTGATCTTCGACGTGCAGCGGGCCGGCCCGTCGACCGGCTTGCCGACCCGCACGATGCAGGGCGACGTCTCGTTCGCCTACACGCTGTCGCACGGCGACACCAAACATATCGTGCTGTTGCCGGCGACGGTCGCCGAGGCGTACGAGTTCGCGATGGAGTCGTTCAATCTCGCCGAGCGCTTTCAGACGCCCGTGTTCGTGCTGAGCGACCTCGATTTGGGGATGAACGCGTGGCTCACCCCGCCGCTGGCCTATCCTGAAAAACCGTTCGATCGCGGCAAGGTGCTGGGCGCCGACGACCTGGCCTCGATGAAATCGTGGGGCCGCTATCGCGACGTGGACAAGGACGGCATCGCCTATCGCACGCTGCCGGGAACGAAGCACCCCGGGGCCGGCTTCTTCACCCGCGGCACGGGACACGACGAAGAGGCGCGCTACTCGGAGATGCCCGAGGTCTGGCAGCGCAACCTCGACCGCCTGGTTCGCAAGCACGACACCGCGCGAAGCGTGGTTCCGGCGCCGGTGGTGGACGAGAAGAAAAGCCGCAAGCTCGCGATCGTCGCGTATGGAACGACGCATCACGCGGTCCTCGAGGCGCGCGACTTCCTGCTCGACGCCGGCATCGAGTTGAACTACATGCGCGTGCGCGCGCTCCCGCTCTCGCCCGAGGTCGCGACGTTCGTGAAACGCCACGATCGCGTCTACGTCGTGGAACAGAACCGCGACGGCCAGCTCTATGGCATACTGCGCCAGGAGCTGCCGACGCACCTGATCGGGCGCCTGGAATCGATTCGCCATTATAACGGCGTGCCGATCGACGCGCACGCGATCATCGACCCGCTGCTCGAAGAAGAGCGCGCGCCCGCCGTGGTGGCGGAGTAAGGACAGAATGACGACGAGCGTAAACGTAATCGGCCTCGCGCGGGAGATCTACAAGGGGCTTCCGACGACGCTGTGCGCCGGCTGCGGCCACAACTCCATCACGAACCACTTGATCAAGGCGCTCTTCGAGTACGGCGTCGAGCCGCACAAGCTGGCGAAAATGAGCGGCATCGGGTGTTCCTCGAAGACGCCGGCCTATTTCGTCGAGCAGGCGCACGGATTCAATGGCCTGCACGGGCGCATGCCCTCGGCCGCGACCGGCGCGAAGCTCGCGAACCGCGAGCTGCTCGTGCTGGGCATCAGCGGCGACGGCGACACGGCCAGCATCGGGCTCGGGCAGTACTGCCACATGATCCGGCGCAATCTCGATTGCACCTATATCGTGGAGAACAACGGGTGCTACGGGCTGACCAAGGGACAGTTCTCGGCCACCGCCGACGTGGGCTCGACGCAGAAGGGCGGCAAGGTCAACGAGTACGCGACGATCGACGTCTGCGGCCTGGCGATCGAGCTCGGCGCGACGTTCGTGGCGCGTTCTTTCTCCGGCGACGGCAAGCAGCTCGTCCCGCTGCTGCAGGCCGCGTTCTCGCACCGCGGCACCGCGATCCTCGACATCATCAGCCCGTGCGTCACGTTCAACGACCACGAGGGCTCGACGAAGAGCTACGCCTACGTGAAGGATCACGACATCGTGCTCCACACCGCCGACTACATTGCCGGCGGGCGCGAGATCGCGGTGGATTACGAGCCGGGAACCGTGCGCGACGTGGAGCTGGAGGACGGCTCGCACATCCTGCTGCGTAAGCTCGACGTTGACTACGACCCCACCGACGCGATGGGCGCGCTGAAGGCGATCCACGAGTCGAGCGCGCGCGGCGAGTTCGTCACCGGCCTGCTCTTCGTGGATACGAAGGAGCAAGATCTCTGCGAGCGCGAGCACCTGACGCGCACGCCCCTGGCACACTTGGACGAGGAAGTGCTGCGGATCGATCGCGACGAGTGGCAGCGCATGATGACGCCGTGACGCGCGTTTCTCCGCGCGCGCTGGCGCGCACCGCGGCGGCGGTCGCGCTGGCCGGCGCGTTGGGCGTCGTGAGCCACGGGCGGGTCTGGCAGGCGACGTACGTCGCGGCGTATCAGCCGACGTTCGGCGCGGCGAGAGTACCAAACTCGGGCACGCTGAAGCTCAAGTTCGATCGCGGCATCGTCAGCGGCACCTACGTCGCCGAGTCGGTGCGCCCCGATCCGCTCTACGGGCGAACGATCGCGGTGAGCGGCAACGTCAGCGAAGGGCACATTACGCTCGTCTTCCAGGCACCGGGCGGCTTCACCGTGCGCGGCACGCTCGCGGGCGACGGCGAGATCTCCGGAACCGCGACGATCAAGGGCAGCTTCTACAGCTTCCTCGCCAAAGTTAAATCATCGCCGTAGACCCCCTGTACAGCGCCGAGGCGCGGCGTCTGGCTCGCGTTCGGCTTGCTGAGCGCGACGTTCTTCATGCTGCTGGTGGACTTCTCGATCGTGACGATCGCGCTGCCGTCAATGGAGCGCGACCTGCATCTGAGCGCGTCGCAGGGCCAGTGGATCGTCAGCACCTACGCGATCGTGCTGGCGGGCTTCCTGATGCTGACGGGACGCTGCGCGGATTTGTACGGCCGCTATAAATTTTTCGTCGCGGGGCTCGTGCTCTTCACCGTCGCGTCGTTTCTGGGCGGCATGTCGCCCAACGGCACGTTCCTCATCTTGATGCGCGGGCTGCAGGGGCTCGGCGCGGCGCTCGTCAATCCGGCGGCGCTCGCGATCGTGCTCTCGATGTTCCCGTCCGGCGCGGCGCGGTCGCGCGCGGTCGCGCTGTGGGGCACGATCGGCAGCACCGGCATCGCGGCCGGCATGCTGTTCGGCGGCGTGCTCGTGCAGTATCTCGGATGGCGCTCCGTGCTCTACGTCAACGTGCCGATCGCGATCGCGATCCTGCCGCTCGCGGCCGCGTACCTGCCGCGCGACCGGGGCGACGCGGCGCACCCCAAGCTCGACGTGCTCGGCGCGTTCCTGCTGACCGCGGCGCTGGTGACGTTCGTCTATACGATCGAGTCGGTTCCGGTGCGCGGTATCGGCTCCTGGCAGACGATCGCCGGCATCCTCGCGACGGCGGCGCTCTTCGGCGCGTTGATCGCGGTCGAACGACGCGCGCCGGAGCCGATTTTGCCGCGGCGCCTGTTCCGCTACCCCGACCTGCTGTCGGGCGGATGGATCGTGTTGCTGCAGCCGATGTCGTACGCCGGCATCATGGTGTTCACGTCGGTCTACGTGCAGCGAGTGTCGGGCTACGATCCGCTGCTCGCCGGCCTCGCGTTTCTGCCGTCTGCGCTCATAATCTCGTTCGTGGCGGCGCCGCTCACGATGCAGATCGCGCGGGCGATTGGCGTGCGAAACATGTGCATCGTCATGGGCCTCGTCATGATCGCGGGCGAGGCGATCCTGTTGACGATGCAGCCGGGATCGTCGTACTGGGCGGCGGTCTTCCCGGCTACCTGCGTCGGCGGGTTCGGCGGAATGCTCGCCTATCAGAGCGGCATGATCGCCGGGCTCGCGCACGTTGACGACGTGGACGAGGGCAGCGCGTCGGCGCTCTTGAGCTTCGCGCTGCAGCTGGGCATCGGGTTCGGCGTCGCCGCCGGCGCGGCCGTGCAGGAGCTGCGCTCGAACGCCCTCGCTCACGCGGGCTCGCCGCCGCTGCTCGCGTTGGCGGGCGGCTTGCACGCGGCGTTTTGGGCGTCGATCATCATCGGCGTCGCGATGATCGTCGCCGCGCTCTTCGGTCTGCGCAACGCCGCGCGCGCCGAAATTCCGCTGCGCCACTACGTGCCGTTCGGCAAGCTCCTCCACCGCGTGGCGGTGCGCGCCTAGATTGGACGAGCTCGTCGCCGCGCTGCGCGGCGCCCGATCGGTGTTCGTGCTGACCGGCTCGGGCATCTCGTCCGAGAGCGGGCTTCCGACGTTTCGCGGCGCCGGCGGCCTATGGCGGACGCATCGTGTCGAGGAGCTCGCGTCGCCACAGGGCTTCGCGCGCGATCCGATGCTCGTGTGGACGTGGTACAACGAGCGCAAGAGCGCGCACGGGCGTGCGTCGCCCGGCGCGGGTCATCTCGCGCTCGCCGAGCTCGAGCGGCGGTTCGGCGACTTCACGCTGGCCACGCAGAACGTGGACTCGCTGCACCTGCGCGCGGGCTCGCGCAACGTGCTGGAGCTGCACGGCGACCTGCGCGAGGCGCGCTGCACGAACTGCGGCGAGCGCCGCGCGCTCGATGCCGGCGGCCTTCCGCCGGACGAGATCGAGCACGGTTGCGGAGGACGCTTTCGACCGAACATCGTCTGGTTCGGCGAGTCGCTGCCGGGCGCGGTCTGGCGCGAGGCCGAGAGAGCCGCGGCGCGCGCCGACGTCATCCTGGTCGTCGGCACCAGCGCCGTCGTCTATCCGGCCGCCGCCCTGGCAACGCACTACAACGATCGCGCCTTCGTCGCCGAGATTAATCCCGAGGCAACGCCGATCAGCGAGCGTGTGGATTGCGCGCTGCGCGGCAGCGCCGGCGAGCTACTGCCGAAGCTCGTCGGCGGCCTGACCGGCGCGCGGTGAAGCGTTGCGCAATGTGAAGATCCAGTAGACCGGCAAGCCCGAGAGCAGGATCCCGACGCCGATCAGCGTGTCGTGCGGCGAGTTGAAGATCGTGTCGCCGACGATGTACCACGCCGCCGCCAAAAAGAGCAGCGTCGTGACGGGGTGGCCCGGCATGCGGAAGAACGGCGCCGGCGCCGCGGAGTCCCGCGCGTCGCGGTTGCGGAAGACGATCAGCGCGAGGGCCGCCAGCCCGAAGAAGATGTAGTCGTTGCACGTCACGTAGTTCAAGATCTGGTCGTAGTTCAAGAAGAGCGCGATCGCCACGCCGACGAGGCCCTGCACGACGATCGCCAGCACCGGCGCGTGCGTGCGCGCGTTCACCGACGCGAGCGCCTTGAAGAACGTGCCGTCGGCCGCCATCTGAAAGTACACGCGGGGCGACGTGAGGATCTGATTGCTCAGGAAGCCCAGCGTCGAGATCGCGATCACGATCGCGATCAGCGTACGGCCGACGTGCCCGAACGCCACCTCGGCCACGTCGGACGCCGGCGTGCGCGTCAGCGCGAGCGCGTGGACGCCGAGCACCTTCAGACACGCCGCGTTGACGGCGAGGTAGAGCGCGACGACCGCCAGCACGCCCACGATGAGCCCGCGCGGCAGGTTCCGGCGCGGTTCGATCAGCTCGGCCGACATGAAGCTCGACGTCTGCCATCCGCTGTAGGCGAAGAGCACGGGCACCAGCGCCAAACCGATCGCGGCGAACGCGCTGCGCGCGGGCGGCAACGCGGCCGCCGCGCCCGAGGTCGCGTGGCTCACGAAGAAGCCGGCCGCGACGAAGCCCGCGATGCCGACGATCTTCGCCAGCATGAAAACGTTCTGCGTGGTAGTGCCCGTGCGCACGCCGAGGGCGTTGATCAGCGTGAACAGGGCGATTGCGGCCGCCGCGACCGCGCGCACCGGAAGCTCGCGGCCGGTAAGCGCGCCGAAGTAGTTCGCAAACGTCACGCCGGCGGCGGCCATGCCGCCGCTCTGCGACACGAGCAGCAGCGTCCAACCGAACACGAACGCCAGCGCCGGGTGAAACGCGTCGCGCATGTAGGCGTACAGTCCGCCGTCCTGCGGCCGGCGCGCCGCCAGTTCCGCGAAGATGCCCGCGCCGAGCAGCGCGACGACGCCGCCGACGATCCACACCGCCATCACGAGGAAGCCGCTGCCGACGAAGCGCGCCACCACCGAAGGGTTCATGAAGATGCCCGAGCCCACGATGCCGCCCATCACGATCAGGGCGGCGTCGCGGGTACCGAGGCGACGCAGCAGCTTAGGCGAAGATGGCGTCATGTTTGCATCAGTGCCGTTCTTTCTCGCCGCACTCGGATTGACCGTGGCGCAAGCGCCGCCGCAAGCTCCGCCGCCCGATATGCCGGCCGCCATCTCCCAGCAGCAGCCGCTCGAGACGGGGCCGTGCCTCGACTCGATCCGCGCCGTGCCCAGGGTGCTGCAATCGCCGGTCACGCGCGGAATGCAGATCGTGCGGATCGATCAAGTCGTCTCGACCGCGACCATGATGCCGGGAGAGGTCATCGGGTTTCTCTATACGACATACGACGGCGGCACCTGGCTCGGCCAGCGCACCCGCGACTATCAGTCGGCTGCCGACGCTACGGCCATCAATCGGGTCTTAGCGGCCACCCACGTCGCCGGATACAGCGTGACGGGCTTCCCGCCCACGGACCTCTACGGCGTCCCGACCAAGCACACGCAGCTCTTCCGGGTACAGGTGCCCCCGAACTCGTACGGTCCGCTGCGCATCGCCCTCGTACCGTGCGTGATGTGGCCGACCGCGCGCCAGCTGCCCGACCCGACCCTTTAGCAACCGGCGCATCCGAGTGCTAATTTGAGGGGTTGTAGGGCCGATGGAGTTTGTCGTCCGAGGCCGGCTGGGCACGTTCCAGCCTAACGCCGACGTCTTCGCCGATGAAGAGGCGAGGCGGATCGTCGTGGTGGTCGAGGCGGCCGGCGTCGATCCGGAGAGCCTGAGAATCGGACTGGACGGGCGATACCTCGTCGTCGCCGGACATCGGCGCGAAGTGGCACGCCTCCGCCTCGGTTCGTTCCTCCAGAAGGAGATCGTCCACGGCGAGTTCGTGAAGCGGATTTTGCTGCCGGTGCCGGTCGAGTACGAGGGCGTGGCGGCGAGTTACGAAGACGGCCTACTGATCGTCGTCGCACCGATGGCGACCACGGCGTACATGCCGACCGCGCGGACGGAGCTCCACGTTTTGGTAAAGAGGACGCGCGCATAACCTAATGCCCGATAAAACCGCGAAACCGAGTACCCCCGTCGAACCCGCCAACCTGATCGGCATCCTGCCGCTCCAGGAGGCGGTGCTCTTCCCGCACACCGTGATCCCGCTCGCCGTGGTGAAGAAGCCCGGCATCCAGCTGGTCGAGGAGGCGCTGCGCGAGGGCAAGCCCATCGGCCTCGTCGTGCTCAAGGATCGCGAGACCGAGGAGCCCGGTCCGGACGACGTGCAGCGCGTCGGGACGATCGGCGTCATTCAAAAGATGCTGAAGGTTCCCGACGGGACGCTGCGCTGCATCGTCGCGGGCCAGCAAGTTTTCAAAATCGAAGAGTTCGCGCAGGTCGCACCCTACATGGTCGCCGCGTACACCGAGCTGCCCGACTCGACCGTCGAGAACGAAGAGCTCATCGCGATGCAGCGTAACCTGGCCGGACTCTTCCAGAAGCTGCTCTCGTACCTTCCGCAAGCGCCGCGCGAGATGGAGATGGAGGTCGCGAACATCACCGATCCGGTGGTGCTCACCTACTTCGTCGCGTCCACGATGCGGCTCGACACCGCCGATCGCCAGGCGCTGCTCGAAGAGCGCGACACGGCAAAGCGGATGCGTAAGCTCACGCTGCTGCTGACGAAAGAGCTGGAAGTGGTCGAGCTGGGTCACAAGATCCAGAGCGACATCCAGCGCGAGATGGAGAAGAATCAGCGCGAGTTCTACCTCCGCCAGCAGCTGCGCGCCATTCAAGAAGAGCTTGGCGAGGTGGATCCGCAGCAGGCCGAGACGAACGAGCTACGCTCGAAGATCGACGCGGCCGGCATGCCCGAAGATGTGAAAAAGTCCGCCGATCGCGAGCTCGACCGCCTCTCGAAAGTGCCGCAGGCGAGCCCCGAGTACAGCGTGATTCGCACGTATCTCGACTGGCTCGTGACCCTGCCGTGGAACGTGGCGACCGCCGATCACATCGACATCAAGGCGGCCCGCACCATCCTCGACGAGGATCATTACGACCTCGACAAGATCAAGGACCGTATCGTCGAGTACCTCGCGGTCGGGAAGCTCAAGAAGAAGCTCACCGGACCGATCCTCTGCTTCGTGGGTCCGCCCGGCGTGGGCAAGACGTCGCTGGGACAATCCATCGCCCGTGCGATGGGGCGTAAGTTCGTGCGCCTCTCCGTGGGCGGCGTTCACGACGAGGCCGAGATCCGCGGCCATCGGCGCACGTACATCGGCGCGATGCCGGGCACGATCGTGCGCGCCATTCGCGATGCCGGCACGCGCAATCCGGTGATGATGATCGACGAGATCGACAAAGTGGGCGCCGACTTCCGCGGCGACCCGCAGTCGGCGCTGCTCGAGGTGCTCGACCCCGAGCAGAACGTCAACTTCCGCGACCACTATCTCGACCTGCCGTTCGACCTGTCGCAAGTGCTGTTCATCTGCACCGCCAACACGCTCGATACGATCTCGCCGCCGCTGCGCGATCGCATGGAGATCATCACGCTCTCGGGATACACCGAGCTCGAGAAGCTCCAAATCGCGCGCCGCTATCTGGTCAAGAAGCAGCGGCTGCACAACGGCCTGCGCGAGACGCAGGTGCAGATCAGCGACGCGGCCATTCGCTCGATCATCAACGATTACACGCGCGAGGCCGGCGTGCGCAACTTGGAGCGCGAGATCGGAACGGTCTTCCGCAAGGTGGCGCGCAAGATCGCCGAGAGCCCGCGCTACAAGGCGCGGGTGACGCCGGCCAACCTCGCGGAGTATCTCAGCAAGCCGCGTTTCTTCAACGAGGTGCGCAAGCGCGTCGCGTCGGTGGGCGTCGCGACCGGCATGGCCTACACGCCCGTCGGCGGCGACATCCTGTTCATCGAGACCCAGGGCATGCCCGGAACCGGCAAGCTGGTGCTCACGGGCCAGCTCGGCGACGTCATGAAGGAGAGCGCGCAGGCCGCGGTTTCGTTCTTACGCTCGCGTTCGAGCGAGTTCGGCCTGCCCGACGACTACTTCGCCAAGCACGACATTCACATTCACGTGCCGGCCGGCGCGACGCCGAAGGACGGTCCGTCGGCGGGCATCGCGCTCGCGTCCTCGATCGCTTCGATGCTCACGGGCATCAAGGTCGATCCAAACCTTGCGATGACCGGCGAGATCACGCTCACCGGACAAGTGCTGCCGATCGGCGGATTGAAGGAAAAGGTGCTGGGCGCGAAGCGCGCGGGCATCAGCAAGATCCTGCTGCCGCGCCGCAACGAAGTGGACCTCGACGACATTCCCAAGGAAGTGCGCGACAGCATGTCGTTCGTTCCGGTCGACGAGCTGTCCGAGGTGCTGCACCACGCGCTCGGTAAGCGCATCATCACGCCGGTGCCGCTCGGCGCGGAGCACGCGAAGGCGAGCAACGTCGTCGCGCTGCGCCCCTCGACGACGCTCAGGATGACAAAGGTAAGTCAGGCGAAGCGGCGCAACGGCGCGGTCAAACGCGCCCCGGACCGCAAGCGCCGGATCAAGCGCTAGGCTCTCAGAGCACCTCGATGCCGGCGCCCGCGCGCACCTCGCCGACCAGGGCCGCCAGCGCGCCGCACGCGCGGAGATCGCGCGTCAGCGTGGCGACCGATTCCGGAACGACGCAGATCAGCAGCCCGCCCGACGTTTGAGCGTCGGAGAGGCCGAGGCGTACCGCCTCGGGCACCGACGGCGCGAACTCCGTGAACGCCGCGTGCGTCTCCGCGTTGTGGCGCGTGCCGCCCGGCACGCAGCCGGCCTCGACGAGCTCGAGCACCCGATCCATGAACGGCACCGCCTTCGCGTCGAGGACGAAGCGCACGCCCGACGCGCGCGCCATCCCGCCGCCGTGGCCCAGCAGGCCGAATCCGGTGATGTCGGTGGCGGCGTGCGCGTTCGCGTCGAGCATCGCGCGCGAGGCGCCGTCGTTGAGCGCCGTCATCGCGGCGATCGCTTCGTCGAGGCCGGCGGGGGCGATGGACCCGCGCTTGAGCGCGGTCGTCAGGATTCCGGTGCCGAGCGCCTTCGTCAGCACGAGCGCGTCGCCGGGCTGCGCTCCGGCATTGGTGACGATGCGAGCCGGATCGACGACGCCGGTCACGGCCATGCCGTACTTCGGCTCGGCGTCCTTGATGGTGTGGCCGCCGAGGATCGCCACGCCGGCGGCACGCGCGACGCTCGAGCCGCCGTCCAGGATGCGCGCCAAGATCTCGAGGTCGAGATCCTCGGGAAAGGCGACGATGTTCAGCGCGCTGATCGGGCGGCCGCCCATCGCGTAGACGTCGGAGAGCGCGTTGGTCGCCGCGATGCGTCCGAAATCGTACGGATCGTCCACGATCGGCGTGAAGAAGTCGACGGTCGAAACGAGCGCGAGGTCCTCGCGCAGCAAGTAGACGCCGGCGTCGTCGGAGCCGGCATAGCCCACGAGCACCCGATCGTCCGTCGCCGGAGCGACGCGCTCCATGACGCTGCGCAGCTCGGCTGCGCCGAGCTTGGCGGCGCAGCCGGCGCACGACGATAGTTCGGTCAGGCGGATGCTCGCAACGGCCATCGAAAGCATATTCGATGCCGAGGCAACTGTTATTCCTCCCGGGACCCGTGACCGTGGCGCAGGCCGTGCTCGACGCGGCGGCGCGGCCGATGATCAACCATCGCAGCGAGGACTTCGCGCAGCTGCTCGCCCGCGTGCGGGAAGCGATGCAACCGGTCTTCGGCACGCGCGGCGACGTCGTGCTGTTCGGCAGCTCGGGCACCGGCGCGATGGAGGCCGCGGTCGCGAACCTGTTCTCACCGGGCGAGCGTCTGCTGTCGCTCCCGATGGGCGCCTTCGGCAAGCGGTTCTCCGCGATCGCGGAAAGCCACGGCTGCGTCGTCGAAACGCTCGACACGCCGGTCGGCGAAGCGGTCGATCCGCGCGCGTTGGCGGCACGCCTCGAACGCGACGCGAACCGCGAGATCGCGGGCGTTCTGCTCACGCACAACGAGACGTCCACCGGCGTTTCCAACGACATGGCCGCGCTGGCGCCGATCCTTCGCGCGCACGGCGCGCTGACGCTCGTCGATTCGATCAGCGGCATCGGCGCGTCGGAGTTTTGCATGGACGAGTGGGGATACGACGCGGTCGTCACGGCCTCGCAAAAGGCGCTCGCGGCGCCGCCCGGCGTCGCCATGGCCGCGCTGAGCGAGCGCGCGTGGAACCGCGCTGCGACTGCCCGCGCGACGCGCTTCTACTTCGACTTCATCACTGCCCGCGACGCCGCGCACCACGGCGAGATGCCGTGGACGCCCCCGGTGTCGATCTTCTTTGCGCTCGACGTCGCGCTGCAGCGTTACCGCGCCGAAGGCCCCGAGGCGGCCTACGCGCGTCACGCTCGATTCGCCGAGATCGTTCGGGCGGAACTGCACGACCTCGGCTTCACGCTCGTCTCGCGTCCCGGCGCTCACTCGCCCACGGTCGTGGCGGCCTATCCGCCGGACGGCGTGGACGCGAAGGGCTTGCTGCGGGCGCTGCGCGAGAAGCACGGCGTCGTGCTCGCCGGCGGACAGGGCGAGTTGGGCGGCAAGGTCGTGCGCTTCGGAACGATGGGTGACGTGACCGAGGCCGACGTGCGCGGCGCGCTCGCGGCCATCGAGCGCGAGACGCGCGTTACAAGTGGTGTCGCCTGAAGTACGGCATCACGAACGGACGCGCGAACCAAGGAATCGTCGAGAGGATCGCGTCGTCGAGCGGCGCGTCGTAGACGACTAAGTCGGGCGCCAGGCGCGAATCGTGCAGGCCCGCGCGAATGTCGGGCGAGAGCGGGAAGAAGAGCGCCACGAACAGCACCAGCCATAAGAGGATCGCGCCCTTCGCGAAACCGATGAACGCGCCGCCGAGCGCGTTGCCGAGCCCGAGCAGCGGCAGCTTCGCGATTCGGCCAAGCAGGCGCGCGACGAACAGCAGCACCACATAGGTCAAGAGCCCGGTTCCGAACATGCCGACGACGTGCGCCGAGCCCGGCCCGAGATTGGTCAGGCGCTGAATCTGCTGGTCCAGGCTCCCGTTGTAGAACCACGGCGTGACGAGCGCCGCGGTCACCGCGACCGCGCCGCCGAGCTCCGATACGAAGCCCCGCGAGTAGCCCTTCCAGGTTGCGATGCCGAGCACGATGACGATCACCACGTCCGGCCAGGCGACGCCTGCAATCACGTACGGATCGTCGCTCCGAACCGCTCGCGCACGGCATCGAGCGCGAGTTCGACGGCGGCGTCGGCCTCTTCGTCGGTGATGGTCGCGTCGAAGCGCTGCAGCGACACGCGCAGCGCGAGGCTCTTACGCCCGCCGGGAACCTGCGAACCGCGATACTCGTCGAACGCGCGAACGCCGGTGCAGAGCGGGCCGATCGCGCTCGCCACCACCTTCTCGAGCGCCGCTGCTTCGACGCCGGCGTCCACGACGAGCGCGAGGTCGCGGTACGTCGACGGGAACCGCGACGGCGGACGGTAGTGCGGCGTCCGATACGGCGGCAGGCTCGCAACGTCGATCACGCACAGATACGCGTTGCCCTTCAGGGCCGCCGCCTTCGCCGCGCGCGGATCGACGCAGCCCAGCGTGGCAACGTCGCGTCCTTCGATTGCCATGGATGCCGTCTTGCCGGGGTGAAAACGGTCTGCCGAGGCGCGTGCGGTCTCGGCGTGCAGACCGGTGATCGCGCGCAGCAGAGCCTCGCAATCGCCCTTGAGCCGCAGGAACGACGAGTCGTGCCACGGCGGGTCGGCGGACCGTTCGGCGGAGAAGCCGAACGCCAGCGCCGTTCGTTCGACGACGCCCTCGCCGTCGCGGCCAAAGACGTCGCCGATTTCGAACGCGCGCGCCGGTACGGCGACGCGCGCCAAATACTCGAGCAGCCCGGGCACCAGCGACTCGCGCAGGAAACGCTGCTCTTCGGAGAGCGGATTGCGCACTTCGACCGACGCGCCTTCACCGTCGCCGCGCAGCGAGTGCGTGACGACCTCGCGATAACCCAGGCTCGCGAGCGCGCTCGCGATGCGGTTCTCCCCGGCGAACGCCGCGCTCGAGATCTCGTGCGCCGGCACCGACGGCACCGCCGGCTCGATGCGGTCGTAGCCTTCGATGCGCGCGACCTCTTCGACGAGATCGGCGGCGATGGCGAGATCGCGGCGCCACGCGGGCGGCGTGACCGCGAGCGTCGCCGCGTCGTCCTGCGCCACGTCGCAGCCGAGCGCGCGAAGGTGCGCGGCGACACGCTCCGCGGACAGCCGCAGCCCCAGCAGGCGCTCCACGTCGGCGACGCGCAACGCGATGGGGGGCGCGACCTCGAGCGGCGCTCCAAACGCGCGCGGACCGCCCGCGACGGCGCCGAGTCCGCACAACAGCTGCGCCGCCCGCGCCGCACCGAAATCCGCCAGTGCCGGCGCCAGCGACTTCTCGTGGCGCGACGACGCCTCGGAGCGCAATCCAAGGGCGGCGCTCATGCGCCGCACGCGCGGCCCGTTGAAGTTCGCGGCCTCCAACACGATGGCGGTGGTCGCGGGCGTCACTTCGCTCGCGGCGCCGCCCATCAGGCCGGCGAGGCCGAGCGGCCGCTCGTCGCTTGCGATGACGAGCGCCTGCGGGGTGAGCGAACGCTCCACGCCGTCGAGCGTTTCGAGCCGCTCGCCGTCGCGCGCGTCGCGCACGACGAACTTCGAACCGCCGATCGCCGCCGCGTCGTAGAAGTGCAGCGGCTGGCCGGTTTCCAGCATGACGTAGTTCGAGACGTCAACCGCGTTGTTGATGGGGCGTTGTCCCGCCAGGGCGAGCCGCACCCGCATCCACGCGGGGGCCGGCGCGACGCGCAAGCCCTCGAAGCGCTGGGCCACGAAGCGCCGGCAATCGGGCGAGTCGATCGTGACGTCGAGCGCGTCGCCGTTCGATGCGCGCGCGCCTCCGGGATTCTCCGGCGACGGCGCCCGCAGCTCCAGGCCGTACGACGCGGCGAGCTCGCGCGCCAGGCCCACGACCGACATCGAGTCGGGCCGGTTGGCCGTGATCTCGACGTCGAGCACGGCCGTGTCGAGCCCGAACAGCTCGACGACGTCGATGCCCGCCGCGATCGAGTCGTCGAGCTGCATGATGCCGTCCTCGAACCACTCGGGCGGCAACGCGAGCTCTTCCGCCGAGATCATCATGCCCTGCGAGGCGACGCCGCGCATCGTGCGCGCCTCGATCGTCAGCTGCGGGAGCCGCGCGCCGATGGTTGCGACCGCGATCGTCTGCCCTGCTGCGACGTTGGTTGCGGCGGTCGCGATGGTCAGCGGGGCCGCGCCGCCGGCGTCAACTTGCGCGACGAGCAGCCGGTCCGCGTTGGGATGCTTGTCGACCGACACGAGCTTGGCGGTGACGACGCCCGAGATCGCCGGACGCCGTTCGATGCCTTCGACGGGAAATCCGAGCATCGCGAGGCGCTCGGCGATCGCCTCCGCATCGTTTTGAAGATCCACGTATTCCCGAAGCCAGCTGATCGGAACGCGCATCGAGGCTCCCTAGCTCAGCTGCGCTACGAAGTCGGGATCGCTGTCGACGAAGCGGCGGATGTCGTCCACTTCGTAACGCGCCAGACCGATGCGCTCGACGCCGAACCCGAACGCCCAGCCCGAGAAACGTTCCGGATCGTAGCCCACCTCGCGCAGCACGCCGGGATGCACCATGCCCGAACCTCCGAGCTCGATCCACGCCGACCCGCCGCACATGCCGCACGCGCCGCCCGCGCCGCGGCACCTCGGACACGTCGTGTCCACCTCGGCGCTCGGCTCGGTGAACGGAAAGTACGACGGCCGGAAGCGCACGCGCTGAGCGGGTCCGAAGAGCTCGCGGCAGAGGCCGGTGAGCATGCCCTTGAGATGGCCGAAGTGAATGCCTTCGGCGACCAGCAGTCCCTCGATCTGATGGAACTGAAACAGGTGGCGGGCGTCCACCGCATCGCGACGGTAGCATTTCCCGGGAGCGATGATCGCGATGGGCGGTTGATGGCTCTGCATGGTGCGGATCTGCATCGGCGACGTGTGCGGACGCAGCAGCAGCGACGGCGTGAGCCAGAAGGAGTCGAAGCTCTCGCGCGCGGGATGGTCGCTCGGAATGTTGAGCGCGTCGAAGTTGTAGTAGTCGGGCTCGGCCTCGGGCCCGACGACGACCGCGAATCCGTGGCGCTCGAAGTAGGCGCACGCGTCGTTGACGATCCGGCGCACCGGATGGATCGCTCCCGCGACCGGCGGAGTGGATGGGAACGTCACGTCGATCGAGGATGCCAGCTCCTCGTCGAACGCGCGCGACTCGAGACGCCCGCGCATCTCGTCGAGCCGGCCCTCCATAACCGCGACGGCGTCGTTGATGGTCTTGCCGGCGTCCCGGCGTTCGTCGGCAGGCAGCGTGCCGATGGTACGGCGCACGTTGGTCAGCTCGCCGTGCCGGCCGAGGTACGCGACGCGCACGGCCTCGAGCGCCTGCTCGTCGGTGGCGCGTTCGGCGTCGGTTGCGAAGTTTTTTTGCAGCTCGAGGAGCCGCTCGGCCAGTTCCGTCATCGCTCTTCCAAAGCAAAGCGCCCGGTTCGTTCTACGTTACCGGGCGCCTCCAAGAAAACCGGCGCTAGCGATGCTGCGCGGCCGAAATCTTCAACGTTTAGCTGGGACTCGGCGCGGCGTACAGCCTGCGATACGCGAGGTAGGCATCGATCGAACCCGTTTGGGCGAATAGCTTCCAGAAGAGATTGGACGTTGCCATGCGCTTGCAGTCTCCTTCTGACCGTCGGCTCCGGGCGGCCCGCGTCGCCTGAGTATAGCATGAGACTTTTACCCTCGGTAGTCTTGACTTTTTACCCCTGTTGGACTGTCTTGACAAGGTCGGCGCGGCGCGCTTCGTACAGCGCGATCGAGCCCGCAACACCTGCACTGAGACTCTCGATCGGGCCGGTCATCGGAATAGCGAGCGTGCGCTCGCAGAGACTTTCCCACGCGCCCAATCCGTGGCGTTCGTTGCCGACGATCAGCCCGAAAGGATGCGTCCAGCGCTCTTCGGCGAGGGGAGTCCCATGGGCCGTTAGGCCCAGCAGCCGCGCGCCCGCGGCCGCCGCCCCGCGCGCTACCTGGGCGGCGTCGCCGACGGCCATCGGCAGCCGGAAAACGGCCCCCATCGAGCCCCGTACGACCTTCGGGTGGTACGGGTCGATGCCAAGGGCGCCGAAGACGACGCCGGCGCACCCGAAGGCATCGGCGGACCGCAGGAGGGTGCCGGCATTGGCCGGGTCATTGACGTCGGCCAGCACCAGGATCGGGCTCCCCAGCCGAAAGAGCTCCTCGATGCCGGCCAGCCGAACCGGCGCCACGGCCACGACGCCGCTGGGCGTCGTCACGTCGGAGATGCCGGCGGCCGCGGCGCCCTCGACCAAGAACGTGGGGGTGCCTGCCCCCTCGAGATCGCGAAGGAGCGGGCTCGCGTCGTAGGCCGCCTGGGTCGCGTAGAGCTCTTCGATCGGAAACCCGCTGGCAAGCGCCTCGGCCAGCAGCGTGGGTCCTTCGAAGGCGAAGCGGCGAGCCTCGCGCCGCCCCTTGACGGTCCGCAGCGAGCGCACGCGGGTCAGGCGCTCGGCCCGGTGCCCTAACGGCGACGCCATCGTCCGCTCACCCACGCCCGCACCCCGATCATCACCAGACCGGCAAACATCGCGGCGAGCGCGATCGCAACCTTGTCGTTGAAGTGGTGCGGCACGAGCGACCGCACGAACGCGTAGACGGCGACGACGAAGACGGCGAGAAAGAACGCCAGCCAGCCGAGTTCGGCGGCGACCGACGACGGGGGTTGGGCCACAGCGCTTCCTACGAGGCGTGACGCAACCGTTCCGCCAAGCCCGCGCGAATGGACGACGTCCCGCAGGTGCTCTCCAGCCGCCGCCTGTTTGCCGGCAGAGTCTTCAACGTGCGCGCCGACGAGGTTCGCTACGCCGACGGGGCCGAGCACCGGATCGAGGTGGTGGAACACGGCGCCTCGATCGCCATCGTCGCCACCCCGGCGCCCAACGAGTTGGTGCTCGTGCGCCAGTACCGCCATCCGGCGCGAGCCGCGCTCTGGGAGATCCCGGCCGGAACCGCCGAGCCCGGCGAGACGCCGGCCGACGGCGCTCGGCGCGAGCTGCGCGAGGAGACCGGCTACGTCGCCGGGCGCATACGCCCGGTCGGGTCGCTCTGGATGACGCCGGGCTTTTGCTCGGAAGTGATGCACTTTTTCCACGCGGAAGAGCTTACCGCGGGCGAGCCGGATTTCGACGACGACGAGAGAATCGAAATCGGGCGGTTCAGTTTTCAGGCGGCATGGCGCCTGGCAGCTGACGGAATCGCGGATGCGAAAACGGTCGTCGCACTGTTCTGGCTGCAGGGCGGAGAAAAAGAAATTGGAAGTGACCCGGGTCGATAGTTACTGGTAAGGTAACCTCGCCGTCGCCGTTGCTACATGGGACGTGGCGGGTTCGGTCTTGGAGGTAGACGTGGAAATACCGAGCGACATTGACGCCGTTCTGAAGCGATTGCTGGAGCGCAATTGCGACGGCGTGGAACAAACGGTGCTCGCACCCGAAGACGAGGCGTATCTGAACTCGTTGATTGCCTCTGTGCGCTTGGGACGGCGCGCCGTATTGATCGTCGAGGACGCCGACGAGCATCTTCGCTACATGTTCAGCAACGCCACCCGGGCGGAGGCGGTCACGATGCTGGGCAAGGTCGTCGAGGCTACGGGCCGCCGTCTCGCCGACGGCGACGACTGAAATTCCGTGTCATCCTGAGCCGGCGCCGCAGGCGCCGAGTCGAAGGACCCTACGCCATCAACGTTATTCCGTCGATCTTCCCGTCCGGCGCGACCGCGAACTCGTAGTGGTAGCGTGCGCGCGGATAACTGACTAAAAACTCGTAGACCGTATCGCCTCCCGACTCGGTCGTGCTTGAAAGCGGCACGATGGTTTGCAATCTGCCGAGCGAGGCGAAATTCTCGCGCGCGACGAGATCGTCGGTGAGATACGAGCTGAACGCGGGCGTCAACTCCGAGCGGTCGAGCTTGCCGGAAGCGAGGCGCTCGAGCCACTCCTTCGCTCGCGTGACCACCGCGTTGTCGAGCCGGGCCGTGGTCGGCGGGACGAGCGCGTCGAGAACGTGAGCGCCGACTGCCTCGGGCAGCGTGGACGTTCCGTGCAACGAATCCGCGTTGGAAAGCACGATCACGCCGATGTGCTCGCTCGGCAGCAGCGCGTTCATCGCGCGGTAGCCGGGAATCTCGCCGTTCGACCAAACGTAGTCCTTGCCGCCGCGCCGGTCGATCACCCAACCCATGCCGTAGCGCGTCGCGCCCGCGCTGCCGCTCGGCGTGAACATCGTTCGCACGGCGTCGACGCGCAGCAGCACCGGCATCTCGATGTCCCACTTCGCCAAGTCGTTGATGGTGGAGACCAGGCCGGAGCTGCCGGCGAGCCACGCGGGATCGGGCGCCGACGCAACTGCGAACCCGCGGCCCGCTCGCGTGTAGCCCGTCGCGTGCGAGGGCGAGATGCCGCTGTCGCCGGCGAGGAACGTGTGATCCATCACCAGCGGAATGAAGATGTGCTGCTCGAGATAATCGGAGAGCGGTACGCCGCTCGCGCGTTCGACGATCACGCCGGCGAGATAATAGTTGATCGGGTTGTTCGCGTACGCCGCGCCGGGAACGCCGGCGGGCTTCATCTTGTCGACGGCCGCGAACAACTCGGTCGGCTTGATCGTCTTGCTCTGATCGAGATTGAAGCTCGGATCGGTCGCGTAGTTGGGAAGTCCCGACGTCTGCGTGAGCAGCTGCGCGATCGTAACGTTCGCGGCGAGCTTGAACTCGGGAACGTACTTCGAAACCGGATCGTCGAGTTTGAGCTTGTTGTCTTGCGCGAGCAGCAGGATCGCGGCGGCGGTGAACTCGTCGGTGATGCCGCCGACGTAGAACTCGGTGTCGGGCGTTACGGGCACGTGCTTGTCGAGGGTTGCAAACCCGAAGCCGCGCGCGTAGACCAGCTTGCCGTCCTGCACGACGCCGACGGCGATCCCGGGCGTACGCCCGCCGTGGACCTGCTCTTTCGCGAGATCGTCGACCCGGCCGGACAGGCCCTGGGAGAGCCCGGGCACCTGGCTGCGCGCCGTCAAGGGCTCACCTAGGGTGAATAAGCCCACGACTAGAGCCGTCGCAAAGACAGCACCCGAGCGCCTCATGACGCGACGATTATATACCCTGGCGGGCGTCCGCCGCTAGGCGGAACCGTCGCAGACCGGGTGGATTTTGAGTTATTTCTGGGCGGCTTGCCTCGCCAGATTGAGCAGCATCCCGAACGCTTTTTGGTCGGAAACGGCCAGATCGGCCAGCGCCTTACGGTTGAGGCTCACGCCCGATTTCTTCAGGCCGTGCATGAAGACGGAGTAGGAGAGGCCCTCCCGGCGGACGGCGGCGTTGATGCGGCTGATCCAGAGCGAGCGAAAATCGCGCTTGCGGACGCGGCGATCGCGAAACGCGTACGCCAAGGACTTCAAGAGCGCTTCGTTCGCCACGCGGTAGTTGCGGCGCCGGGCGGCGCGGAAACCCTTGACGAGCTTCATCACCTTCCGGCGGTGCTTGAGGCCGTGGACGCCTCGCTTGATGCGTGCCATGTCGGAGCTCCTTTAGACCAAGTACGGAATCGTCGGCGCGAGACGTTTCAGGTCGCCTTTGAACGTCGGCTGATCTTTGCGGAACTTGCGCTTGCGCTTGCGCGACTTCTTGCTGAGAATGTGACCGCAGCCGTCAAACTGATGACGGTGCAGCACCTTCCCGGTCGCGGTCACCTTCACTCGTTTCGCCGTTCCCCGGTGGGTTCGTATCTTTGGCACTGGTTCGCTCCTTCACTTGAACTGAAAACTTCGGCGGCCCCGTGGGCGTGGCGCGCGGCGCCAGAATCATGAACATATTTTTGCCTTCGAGCCGCGGCTCGCGTTCGACCATTGCTAACGGCGCCATGTCTTCCGCCATGCGGTCGAGCAGTCTGCGTCCGAACGACGTGTACGTGATCTCACGCCCGCGGAACATGATCGTGACCTTGATCTTGCTTCCGTCGATCAGCAGCCGTTCGGCCATTCGCGCCTTCGTCTCGTAATCGTGCGTCTCGATCTTCGGCCGCAGCTTCACCTCCTTCAGCTCGAAGTGCCGCTGCTTCTTTCGGGCGTCCTTGTCTTTCTTCGACTGCTCGTACTTCAGGCGTCCGTAGTCCGCGATCTTGCAGACCGGCGGCTGCGCGGTCGGCGAGACCTCGATCAGGTCGAGCCCAGCGGTTCGCGCGCGCGCCAACGCATCTTCGGTTTGAAGTATCCCGAGTTGATTGCCGTTTTCGTCGATCACCCGGACGGTGCGGATCCGAATCTGATCGTTGACGCGCAAAGATTTTGCTATGTGTTCATCTCCAAAAGAAAAAGGCGCTGCCGGAGCAGCCCCACCGTGGAACCCGCCGAGAGTCCCTTAAAGTGAAGACCGGATCGCCCGCAGGCATCCGGTGAGCGGAACGAGCCGCTGCTTCGGCTTCGAAAGAGTATCACGCCCCGCCGGGGGAGTGTCAAGGGCGGCTAGCGTACCGCCGCCGCGGCGCCGGCGAAGCGCTCGAGGCAGTAGGCCACGGCCTCGTCGTCGATGACCAGGGGCGGCGCGATCCGGAGGACGTCGCGGTGGGTGTCCTTCGCCGCCACCCCCCGCTCCAGGAGGGCGTGCGAGAGGCGGTGGGCCGGCACGGTGGTCGCCACGCCGATCAGGAGTCCCCGCCCGCGGACTTCGGCGATGGCCGGGGACTTTAACGCGCGCAGCCCGGCAACGATCGCAGCGCCCGCGCGGCGCGCGCGGGCCGGCAGATCTTCGGCGACGATCGCGTCGAGGGCCGCCTCCCCGACGGCGCAAGCGAGCGGATTGCCGCCGAACGTGCTGCCGTGATCGCCCGGGCGAAAGAGGCCCATCACCGCGTCGTCGGCGAGCGCCGCGGAGACCGGGTAGTAGCCGCCCCCCAGCGCCTTGCCGACGATCAGAACGTCGGGACGGACGCGCTCGTGATCGAACGCGAACATGTCGCCGGTGCGGCCGAAGCCCGTTTGCACTTCGTCTGCCAGGAGCAGAACGCGATGCTCGTCGCACGTGGCGCGCAGGCGCTTCAGGAATCCGTCGGGCGGAACGTTGACGCCGCCCTCGCCTTGAATCGGCTCGACGAGCACGGCGCACGTGTTCGCGGTGATCGCGCGCTCGACCGCGCCGGCGTCGCCGTACGGAACGGCGACGAATCCCGGCACGAGCGGCCCGAAGTGCTTGCGGTATTCGGGCGTCGTGCTCGCGCTGACGGCCGCGATCGTGCGACCGTGAAAGTTGTTCGAGAACACGACGATCTCGGCGCGATCCTCGGCGATGCCCTTCACGGCGTATCCCCAACGGCGCGCCAGCTTGACGGCCGTCTCGACCGCCTCGACGCCGGTGTTCATCGGCAGCGCCTTGTCGTAGCCGCACAGGCGCGTCAGCTTCTGCAGGAAGCCCGGCATCCGGTCGTTGCGCATCGCCCGCGACGTGAGCGTGACGCGCCCGGCCTGCTCGACGAGCGCGGCGTGCACGCGCGGATGGCAGTGGCCCAGGTTCATCGCCGAGTACGCGCTGATGCAGTCGAGATACCGCTTGCCGTTCACGTCCCACAGCCAAACGCCTAACGCCCGTTCGACGACGACGTCGAGCGGGGCGTAGTTGGCGGCGCCGTAGCGTTCCTCGTCGGCGATCAGCGCGCGGTCGCGCTCGGAAAGGAGATACACGCCGAGCCTCTTAAGGACTTTTCCTTGACCACCTCTTTTGAGCGTCTCGAGCGACTTATCGCCCGCGATCACCCCGGCGTCGGCGAGATGGGGCGTACCATCGCCTACCTCCACGCGGCCCGGCCGAAGCGCGCGTTCCTGCTGATTCACGGCATGAGCGCGAGCCCCGCGCAGTTCGAACGCGTGGCGCGGGAGCTCTTCACGCGCGGCCACAACGTGCTCGTGCCGCGGTTGCCGCGCCACGGCCACGCCGATCCCCTTTCGACGGCGCTCGCGCGCCTGCGGCCCGACGATCTCTACGAGGCCGTCGTTGACTACGTCGCGATCGCGCACGAGCTGGGCGAGCGCGTGACGGTCGCGGGATTCTCGCTGGGCGGTCTGCTCACGGCGTGGATCGCGCAGCACTATCCCATCGAACGCGCGGTGCCGGTTGCGCCGTTCTTCGGCATCTCGATCGTCCCGAACCGGCTGATGAGCACGCTCGCGGAGTTTCTGCTGCGCATGCCCAATCGCTTCCAGTGGTGGAACCCGATCCTACGCGAGCGCCACGCCTCCGCGACCGGTTATCCGCGCTACACGACGCACGCCATAGCGCACTCGTATCGCATCGCGCGCACGCTGCTCGACCAGGCGCAAGAGACCGCGCCGCTGGCGCGCGAGGTGAACATCGTCGCCAACGCGACCGAGGTGGCCGTCAACAACTACGCGATTCGCAAGCTCTACAAGAGCTGGCGCAGGCTTCGCCCCGGTTCGGTGGAGATGACCAGGATCACGGGGCTGCCGCTGTCGCACGACATCGTTTCGCCGCTGCGCCCCTGGCGGCTCGCCGATCGCGCCCACCCGCACCTGCTGCGCGCGATCGACCCCGACGGCGGCTAGATGTAGCGGCGCAGCTTCGGCCAGTAGGCCGCGAGCGGCATCGCGATGCCCTTGCACACCGAGATCGGGATGTTGTTTTCGAACGGGCGCACCCACGGATTGACGAAGCGCGCGGCGACGCGGTGCTCGCGGAAGAGGCGCGCGTCGCGCGCGCAGTTGCCGTGCACGTCGATGACCACGTTTCCGGCGTAGCCGCGCGTTCCCCACATCCAATACTGGTTGTGGCCCGAGAGCGCCGGCGGCAGTCCGTAGCTCGTGCCGAAGAAGTCGATCGCCGCGGCCTCGCCGTAGTTGCCGGCTAAAATGGCGGTCTGCGCGCGTTCCGACGGCGGCAGCGAGTAATACACGCGTGCGACCAGGGCCGCGAGCTCGGGCCAGCCGTGCATGTCGGCCCAGTCGGGCGGCAAGTTGCCCAGCTGCGAACGGTCGGGGCGCGCGAGCTGCACTTCACCCGTCATGCGTTCGGCGACGCGATCGTAGGCCGACATCGCCCGCTCGGGAAACACCGGTACGAGCAACGGAACGAGCATGGCGCCGGCGACGGCCGCGTACGCGACGATCGCCGGGCGCCACCGCGGCGCGCGACTCGTCCACGTTTCGATCGTAACCGCCCCGGCGGCGATGAGGACCGGGTAGACGTTGCCCATGTAGTAGTGCTTGCCGCCGAACGCGATCATCTCGGCGATCGGCACGACGTAGGCGATGCCGAGGAAGCGCGCGTCCGGGCGGCGCAGCAGCGCGCTAAGCCCGATCAGCCAAAACGGCGCCAGAAGCGGATGGGTCACGAGCAGCTGCGTTGCTACGTACTGCAGCGGCGAGAGCGCCGCGTTCGTATGTCCTCCGGCGTCGCGCAGCAGCGACCACATCGGGTAGCCGTGCCGGGCCTGCCAGACGAAGTTCGGCAGTGCGATCGCGGCGGCGACGGCGACGCCCGCCGCAAACCAAACGCTGCGCAGCGCGCGCCGCTGCGGCAGCACCAGCAACCCGGTCAGGATCGCGACCGCGAAGAACAGCACGCTGTACTTGCTCTCGATCGCGAGGCCGGCCGCAGCGCCCGCCGCGAGCCACCAGCGCGGATCGGCGCCTTTGACGACGCGCAGCACGAACAGCGCGATCAGGGGCCATAGCAGCAGGCCGGGGACGTCGGTCGTGAGCTTGCCGCCGAAGGACATCAGCACCGGCGTTAATGCCGCGACGAGGGCCGCGAGGATCTCGGCGAACGCGCCTCCGCCGAGTTCGACGGCCAGCAGGCACGTGACGTAGACCGACGCCGCCGCGAAGAGCGCCGGGAGCGCGCGAATCAGGAACAATGAGTGACCGAAGAGCTGCGAGCCCGCGGCCAGCAACGGCACGACCGGCGGCTGGTCCACGTACCCCCAGGCCGGCCGGAAGCCGCAGATGATGAAGTAGAGCTCGTCGCGGAAGAAGCCGTAGTGCGGGTTCGCGATGAGGTGAAAGGCGAGCGTCGCGAGCGCGGCCGCGAGTGGAATGTGGCGGGCCGCGCGAGGGGCCATACCGCTATTCATACGTCATCGCGCGCGCCGTTTGCAAATCCGTCGCGCGGCGCTTCGGGGCGGCCTTGCGGGAAGTAGCGAAGGGAGACGCATGGGAAAGCAAGCGACGGCGAAACGGTGTCACTGGGCGAACGCGGAGCCGATGATCGCCTACCACGACCGCGAGTGGGGCGTTCAGGTGCACGACGACCGCACGCTCTTCGAGATGTTGTGTCTCGAGGGCGCCCAGGCCGGCTTAAGCTGGGAGACGGTGCTCCGAAAGCGCGAGCGGTATCGCGAGGTCTTCAAGAATTTCGAGCCCGACCTCGTGGCGCGCATCACGCGGGCGCGCCTCGAGAAGATTTTGGCCGACCCCGGCATCATCCGCAACCGGGCGAAGGTCGAGTCGGTGGTCGGCAACGCCAAGGCGCTGCAGCGAGTCCGCGCGGAGTTCGGATCGTTCGACGCGTACCTGTGGAGCTTCGTCGGCGGCAAACCGATCGTCCGCCGCCCGCGCAAGCGCGGCGACGTTCCCTCGTCGAGCGAGGAGTCGGAAGCGATGAGCCGCGACCTGCGCTCGCGCGGCTTTCGCTTCGTCGGTCCGACGATCTGTTATGCGTTCATGCAAGCCGTCGGGATGGTCAACGACCACTTGGCGGTCTGCTTCGTGTCATCCCGAACCGCCTTCGCTCAGGATGACAAGGGACTACGGCCCTTCGCTGAGCCGCCAAGGGGCTTAAACCCGCATTCCCAGGATGGTGCTTGAAATTAATGGCAGATCAATCGCGTCACCCGTGTTTATCGGGCGCATGTTTTGGCTGCACTGACCAAGCCGCTGGCTCGTCGTCTTTGTCGGCTTCGGCCGCTGCCGCCGTCGCCTGCACCTTGCCGGGCGTGTGGTGGGCGGGCGCGTAGATCGCATAGATCTGCATTGGCGTCGCCCCGATATTGGTGATATTGTGCCAAGTCCCGGCCGGAACGAGGACGCACCAACCGTCTGAAACTTCCTTTTCAAAAGTCAGTTTGTCCTTCGCGGCTCCCATCTGCACTCGGCCGCTGCCAGCGTCGAGGCGCAGGAACTGATCGGTCTCCGGATGCGCTTCAAGACCAATGTCGCAGCCGGCGGGGATCGACATCAGCGTCACTTGCAGATAGCGCCCGCTCCAGGCGACTGAACGGTAATTTGTATTTTCCTTCGTCGCGCGTTCAATGTCGAACGATTGCGGCTGCGGCCCAATGTCTTTGATCCTGTCAGCAGTGCTGCCCATGACTGATCTCCTCTAAGCCGGGATTCTCCATATGGCGGTCCTATTCGAGTCGCCGCCGGAGGATTCCGGCGGTTTTGGGGCACTTTGGCAGCCGTCTTGGTCGCCTCGGCACGAAATGCGCCAGCGTTCCCACGCACACGATCGCCGGAACGTTCACCTTGCCGTCGCCATTTGCGGCGCTCGCAATGCAGCTATTCTCTCCATGATCGCAGCGAACAGTTTGCGCGGGATCGCGACCTCGGCCGCCTGAAACGCGACACACCGGCCGTGGCTGACCACCTTGGCGCCGATCTTGATCAGCTTCTCGCGAAGCGTTGTCAGCGACCACTCGGCAATCGCCTCTGGAATCGCCAGGGTCCCAAGGAAGTTGCCCAGATTATAGGCTAGCGCGTGGAGCTGGAGACGAACCGCGTTCGGCATCGAACGACCGGCATGAAAGCCGCTTCCCCTTTAGTGTCGTAAGCGCAACGCGTCGTTAACGTCTTCGTATCCCGCAAGTCTGCCGAAGACTGATTGGCGAAACAAGCCGACGAGGGCACGACCGTTCTTGCCCGTGCGCGCATCGGCGAGAAGATCACTGGCCGACTTTGTCAATCCAACCTCGCATCGTAAGCGCGATTCCTTATATGTAGTATAACAAAATCGCTACAGTCCAGCACCCGATCCGCAAACGCATCCGGAGAATGCGGCTTAAATGTAGTCGCGCAGCTTTGGCCAGAGTGCCGAGAGCGGCGTCTTGATTCCGGTGCAGACCATGATCGGGATGTTCCGCTCGTACGAGATGCTCCAGGGCGAGTCGAAGCGCGTCGCGAGGCGCGCACTTTGAAAGAGGTGGTCCGCCGCGCCGCAGTCGCCGTTGACGTCGATCACCACGTTACCGCTGTATCCGCGCGGCCCCCACAGCCAGTAGTTGTTGTGACCCGAGAGCGCCGGCGGCAGGCCGAGCCGCGCGCCGAAGAAGTCGAGGGCGGCGGCCTCGCCGTAGTTGCTCGCGACGATCGCCGCCTGTGCGCGTTGCGACGGCGGCAGAGCGTCGTAGACGCGCGCGACCGTCTCTGTTAGCTCGGGCCAGCCGTGCATGTCGGCCCAATCCTCCGGCAGTGGCGACGTTCGATGGCGTTCCGTCTGCATCGATCCGCGGTTGATGTGCAGCGCGCCGGTCACCGCCGCGGAATACGCCAGCATCTGCGGCTCGGAAAGCACGGGCATCGTAAACGGCAGGAAGACGAGCCCGCCCGCGAACGCCGCAGCCGCGATCGCGGCCTGGGCCGCCGCCCAGCGCCGCGTCCAGCCTTCGATCGCGACGGAGCCCGCCGCGAACAGCATCGGATAGGAGTCGCCCGCATAGTAATGCTTCGCGTGCAGGCCGATCATCATGATCGTCAGCACGACGAAGGCGTAGCCGAGAAACCGCGCCGTTCGATTGCACAGCAGCCAGATCAAGCCGACGATCCAAACCGGCGACAGGAAGAGATTCGTCAGCAGCAGCTGCTGGAAGAGATAGAGGCCCGGCCCGGCGACGACGTTCTTGCCGTTCTGACCGTTGCGCAGCAGCTCCCACATCGGAAAGCCGTGCAACGCCTGCCAGAGGAAGTTGGGCAACGCGATCGCCAGGGCCAGCGCCGCGCCGGCTGCGAACCACGGCGAGGCCAACGTTCGCCGCGCCGGCGTGAGCGCGAGCCCGGCCACCAGCGCCGCAGCAAAGAAGACCGCGCTGTACTTACTCTCGAGGCTGAGGCCGATCGCGGCGCCGGCCGCGAGCCACCAGCGGGCGTCGGCACCCTTTGCGACGCGCAGCACGTAGAGTGCCGCGAGCGGCCAGAGCCATAGCCCGACCATGTCGGGGCCGACCTTGGCGCCGAAGCTCATCAGCACGTTGGCGAAGAAGCACGTCAGCGCGGTGAGAATCAGAGCGAAGGTTCCGCCGCCGAGCTCGATTGCGATCAGGCACGCCACGTACACGCCGCCCGCGGCGAAGATCGCCGGCAGCGCGCGCAGCAAGAACAGCGAGTGGCCGAAGAGCTGCGAGCCGGCCGCGAGCAGCGGCACGACCGGCGGCTGATCGACGTATCCCCAATCCGGGTGGAAGCCGCAGATGATGAAGTAGAGCTCGTCGCGGAAGAAGCCGTAGTGCGGGTTGCCGAGCAGGTGCGCGGCCAGGGTGAGGAGCGCGGCGATCGCCGGGATGCGCCGGGCAGACATTACGTCGGGTCGAACGCGCCGTTCGAGATCATGGTCTCCGAGATCTCCCGCGCCCGCCGGTAGTTCCTCCGCAGCGTGCCCGTCGGATCGGAGGGCAGTTCGGCAAGTATCCGCGCGAGCTCGTCGTCGAAGGCCGCACCGAGCGACGGCGGCGTGTAGTCGCCGGGATGGCGGAGCCGTTGCGCGATCATGAGGCGGTAGATTCGGTCGGTGGCGAGGTCTTCCATGTAGCCGTCGAGCAGGCTCGCGCCGCGGCCCTCGAGCACGCCTTCGCGGTAACGAATCGCGGTGCGCGCGGCGGCGCGCGTTCCGTCGAGCGTCGTCGTGCCCACGGCCGCCGGGGCGGGGCGCAGGTCGGGGCGGTCGGCCCCGAGCGACGGGCGCTTCGCGAGCTGATTCGGCGCGGGAAACTGCGCGACCGCGACGGCGTTCTGATCCGGATGACCCGTCCACGCGCCGTCCATCAGGCAGAGGGCCTCGTTGCGTTTGTCGCGCTCGAGCACCGCCAGAGCGCGCGCGTTGAGCTCGGGGTCCTCGCGGCTGGGATAGAGCGCGGTCATGCCGCCGATGGCCAGCGCGCCGTGTTTATGCGCGACCTCGGGCAGCAGAGTTCGCACCGCCTGGAAGAACGGCACGTCGAACGGAATCGTGTTGCGATCGGGAAGCAGCCACGCCGGGTCCTCGAGGTTGTAGTGAATGAGGCTCGCCATGTAGTCCCAGCGTCCGAGATTGAGGCCGACGATATACTCGCGCAAATTGAACAGGAACTCTTCCATTTCGTACGCGATCGGGTGCGATTCGATCAGCGCCATCGCGCGGATCGCATCGCGGCTCCAACCCTTGGCCTCGATCAGCGCGCCGAATGCGTCCTTCCACCAGAGGGCCTCCTCCGCCGATTCCGACTTCGGAATGTAGATGCACAGCGGATGGCGCAACCGTTCGTAGTCGAGCGTGTGGACGATCAGCGCCAGGTCGAAAAGCGAGGCGCTCGTCGGCGTGTGCGAGATGACGCCGGCCTGACCCAAGTGCAGACCGCGCACGCGGTTCCACACGACGGTGGCGCTCGGCTCGATCGCGACCGTGCGCCCGCGCTTGGCGTCGTCGTAGGTCAGCTCGCCGTAGAGCGCCGCGACTAGGTTGCGATGGCCGAGCATCAGATGCTCCCACGTGTTGGCCATCGAGTCTTCGAGGTCGAGCATGACGCCGGGAGCGCCCGAGTTGAGCATCTTCACGCAGAGTTCCGCGTCGTCGGCGGGGCCCGTCATCTGATTGCGCTGATCGGCGCACCACGCGGGCAGCTCCACGCGCCACTCCGACTGCGTCGCCTCCGACGGCGCCAAGTACTGCGGCAACTGGCCGGCGTGCGCGCGCAAAAGGCGCTCGTGCCGAGCCTGCACGAGCGCTTGCTGCGCCGGAACGAACTGTTTGTGGAGGGGCAGATAGAACTTCGCGAATCCGGCCGGCAAGTCGCGGTCCATCGCGAATCCGGCCGGAGCGACGTTCACGCGGGCACTCGGGGCTGCGTTTCGTAAAACTGCTCGGCCTCCGTCGAGCCCGCGAGCGCGGCCGTCGAGAGGCTGCCCTCACCGACGACGCTCGCGACCTCGTCGAAGTAGCCGGTGCCGACCTCGCGCTGGTGGCGCGTGGCGGTGTAGCCGATGCTCTCACCGGCAAACTCCTGCGCTTGGAACTCCGCGTACGCGGTCATTCCACGCTCCTTGAAGTCGTGCGCGAGTGAGAAGAAGCCGTAGTTCAGCGAGTGGAAGCCCGCGAGCGTCACGAATTGGAACTTATAGCCCATCGCGTGGAGCTCGGACTGAAACGCCGCGATCGTGCGCTCGTCGAGCTTCTTCTTCCAATTGAACGAGGGCGAGCAGTTGTAGGCCAGCAGCTTGTTGGGATGGCACGAGTGGATCGCGCCCGCAAAGCGGCGCGCTTCGTCGAGATTCGGTTCCGAGGTTTCCATCCAGATCAGGTCGGCGTGCGGCGCGTAGGCCAGGCCGCGAGCGATGCACGCGTCGATGCCGGGCTGCGTCACGAAAAAGCCCTCGGGCGTGCGTTCGCCGGTCAGGAAGGGCCGATCGTTCGGATCGACGTCGCTCGTGACGAGCTTCGCCGCGTTCGCGTCGGTACGCGCGATCAGCACCGTCGGCACGTCGAGCACGTCGGCCGCGAGTCGAGCGGCGACGAGGTGGCGCACGGCTTGCTGGGTGGGAACGAGCACCTTGCCGCCGAGATGGCCGCACTTCTTTTCGGAGCTGAGCTGGTCTTCGAAGTGCACGCCGGCCGCGCCGGCGCGAATCATGGCCTTCATCAGCTCGAAGACGTTGAGCGCGCCGCCGAAGCCCGCTTCGGCATCGGCGACGATCGGCAGGTACCAGCGATCGCCGCCGCGCCCCTCGAGCGACTCGATCTGGTCGAGACGCGCCAGCGCGTTGTTGAGCCGTTCGACGAGCGCCGGAACGCTGTTGACGGGATAGAGGCTCTGATCCGGATACATCTCGCCCGCGAGGTTCGCGTCGGCGGCCACCTGCCAGCCGCTGCAGTAGAGCGCGCGAAGTCCGGCGCGTGCCGCTTGAACGGCCTGATTGCCGCTCAGCGTCCCGAGCGCCGTCACGGGCTCGTCGCCGTTGAGGTCGCGCCACAGCCGCTGCGATCCAATCCGCGCCAGCGTGTGCTCGACGACGACGCTGCCCTGCAATCGCCTCACGTCGCCCGCGCCGTACCGCCGCTCGATCCCCGCCCAGCGACTCTCCGTCGCCCAGCGCTCTTGCAGACCCCGCTGCCGCCCGTTCCCGTTCACGAAATTACTCTCTCCTTCGGCTGGTACTATTGGACCGGTCTGGATCATTGCTTGGCCTATATTGGGTGGTATTGCAATGATGCTTGGACCGTTTTCCGTATGTTACCCGGTATACCGGAGGGCGTTGCGTTCGTCAAGGCCCAATTTTATAGAGGTCGTGGTACGCGTCGAGCGTCGCGAAGTGCAACGCGCCCTCGATCGAGGTTGTGCTGTGGGGGTCGACCAGGACGAAGACCGGGCGCCGCGTAGCCCACGTGCGATAGAGGCCGACGCGGATCTTGTCGTCGGAGACGACGATCCGGCCCGGGAGCGAGCCGTCGGCGTAGGCGCCGTAGGCCAGCGAGGTGGCGTCGAGCCAGCCGGTGACGACGACGCTGCCGGCCGGCACGTGGGGCCGCACCGCGTCGATCACCCAGCGCCCGCCTTCGCCCGGGTCGTGCCGGAAAAACCCGCGCTGCGGCAAGAACGTGCCGACCGCGCCGGCGAGCAAGAACAGCACCAGCGCCGCGGTAAGCGCGAGGCCCACACCGCGGTTCGCGCGCGGCGTCAGCGCGCCGAAGAGCGGCACGGCCAGCCACGACGCGAGCAGGCGGTAGCGTCCCACGTCGCTCTCGTTGGGATAGACGACGGAGAAGAGCAGCGCCGCGGTGCAGCCGACGACGACCACGAGCGCCGCGCGCCAGTCGCGCCGCCACGCCGCGACCAGCCCCGCGGCGAGCAGCAGCGTCGCGAACGTGCCGTACTGCTCGTGGATGCCGTCAACCAGCGCCCAGATCGCGGCGTCGAGGTGCACGGGATTGAAGGCGGCCAGAAAATACTCCGGCGTCTGCGATTCCGTTCCCGTCAGCTCGAGTGCGAGTCCGTGCAGCGTTCGCGGATCGTTATAGTTCCAAAAGAGTCCGCCCGCCCCGGGTAGCCCGCCCGCGGGATCGAGCCCGTGCGCCGCTACGAACGCCGAGCGCAGCGGCAAATAGAGATAGAGCGATAACCCGGCGACGAGCAGCGCCAGCGAGGCCGCCACGAGCTTCGGCGACGGACGCGTGCGCGCGACCGCTCCCGCGATGACGAGCGCCGGAATGACCCACAGCGCGTTGGGGTGGGCGGCCATCCCGAGGCCGCAGAGCGCGAACGCTGCGGCGTACCAACGGCCCGATGCGCCGCGCAGCCATCGTACCGCCGCGTAAATTGCGACGGCCGCGCACGCGACGGCAACGTCCTGTGCTTCGGCGCGCACGGCGTGCGCCCAGACGTTCTGCGTAAACGCGTACCAGAGTGTCGCCGCCAGCGCGACGGGTGCGCTCGCGCCGAACTCGAGCGCGACCCCGAAAGCCGCCGCGGCGGCGATGCCCATCGCGACGCCGCTCATCGCGTTCATGCGCCAGGCGATCGTCCCGATCGCGACGGCGTGCGACCATACGTAGCCCACCAGCACGTAGAACGGGAAGCCGGTGGGGTGCGAGATGCCGAGGATGTACGGCACGCCCTGCAGCTCGGCGGTGTCCCACGATCCGGGCTCCGGCGACGCGCACGCGATATAGACCGCCGCCGGCACGAGGAAGGCCGCCGCCCACGCGAGGCGGCGCGCCGCGATCACGCGAGCGTAGGCAGCGGCAGCGACGGACGCGTCGAGAGGTCGGGCCGCACGTCCACGTAACCTGCCAGCGCGCGTTCCATCAGCTCGAGCCCGAGGTCGAGCTGCGGATCCTTGCCGTCGCGATAATCGTGCGGTGCGATGTCGACGTCGTAATCGGGGTCGGTGCCGTAGTTCTCGACGCCCCAGCCGACGTCGACGAACCAGAACGAGAACTCGGGCTGCGTCGTAAGCGTGCCGTCAACCAGGTGATGGTAGGGATCGATGCCGATGACGCCGCCCCACGTGCGCTTGCCTACGAGCGGTCCCAGTTTGTAGAGCTTGAAGCAGTGGCTGAAGATATCTCCGTCGGAGCCCGCGTACTGGTTCGTCAGCGCGACGATGGGGCCGCCGACGGACTCGGGCGGATAGGGCTGCAGCGCGCCGTAGCGCGGCGCGTCGTAGCCCACGCGCTTGCGCGCCAGCTTCTCGAGCAGCAGCGGCGAGACGTGACCGCCGCGATTGTAGCGTACGTCGACGATCAGGCCCTTGCGATCGAACTCCGTCAGGTAGCCGCGGTGGAACTCCGAGAATCCCCACGGTCCCATGTCGGGGATGTGCAGGTAGCCGACGCGGCCGCCCGAGCGTTCGTGCACGATGCGGCGATTCTCTTCGACCCACGCGCGATAGCGCAGCGCCGCCTCGCTGGCGAGCGCCTTCGCGAGCACCGTCCGCTCGTCGCCCTTCTTGGAGCGCAGCGTCACCGACACGTTGCGGCCGCTCGCGTTCACCAGCAGCCGGTCCGGCGTCACGTCGCGCGAGAGACGCGTTCCACCGATTGCGACGATGACGTCGCCCTCGCGCACGTCGAGACCGGGCTCGGCGAGCGGCGAGTCGGTGTCGCGATTCCACGAGTCGCCGCGATAGATGCGCTCGATGCGGTACCCGTCGCGCTCCTCGTTCCAGCGTAAGTCGGCGCCGAGGAAGCCGCGCTGGTATTGCGGCGGCTCGCGGTAGTCGCCCCCCCACTCGTAGGCGTGCGACGTGCCGAGTTCGCCCTGCATCTCCCAGATGAGATCGGAGAGCTCGCCGCGCGTGCGCACGCGCGGCAAGAGGGCCGCGTAGCGGTCGTAGACGCGATCCCAGTCGATGTCGCTCATGTCGGCGACCCAGAAGTGCTCGGCCTGCAGGCGCCACGCTTCGCGATACATCTGCGCCCACTCGTCGCGCGGAACGATCTCGACGTTCGCGCGGTCGAGCTCGATCCAGCCGCTGCGGCGCCCCGGCTCGCTGGGCGGCTTCTGCTCGTCGCCCTCCTCGGGAAGGTCGACCAGCGCGTCGATCGCACGCAAGCGGTCGCGCGAACGGTAGATCAGCGTGCGCGCGTCGTGGCCCATGGTGACCTCGTCGCACTCGGTGGCGACCGTCGCGAGGCGCTGCTGCTCGAAGTCGTAGGCGAGCAGCGTGCCGCGCTCGTCGTCGTCGAGATCCTCGCGGCGCGCCGGCTTGATGCCCTTGACGGGAAAACGCGTGAACAGCGCGCGCTCGCGCGCGGCGACGATCTGTCCGTACTCACCCTCTTCGACCGGGAAGCCCAGCACGCGGCCCGTGATGCCGTCGAAGTCGATGTCGACGTCGACCGGCTTCGGCGGCTTGTGGTTGAACCGCTCGTGCTCGCGTTCGCGGTCGTGATGCACCGGCTTCGGCTTCGGCACGAAGGGAGAGGGTACGTCGGCGCGCAGCGTGACGACGAACGGCCTGCTGGCCTGCGGGAAGCTGAGGTCGAACTGCAGCGCGTCGTAGACCGGATTGAAGTCGCGCGTCGAGATGAAGTAGAGGTAGTTGCCGTCGGGGTCCCACGCCGGCGAACGGTCGGTGCGCAGCGGCGTGGTGACGTCGTGCACCTTTCCCGAGCGAACCTTCGCGACGCGCACGATCGACGTACCCTGCGCGGGCCACCAGACGTAGGCGATGAAGCGCCCGTCGGGCGAGAACGACAGATCCTCGATGCGGTGCGTCGGGCAGGTGTCGATCACGCGGACCTCGCCGCCTTCGAGATCGACGACGCACAGCTCGTGACGGTGGTTCGCAAACGCGAGCACGTCGCTCGCCGGCGATACGACCAAGTCGGTGACGCGTCCGATGTCGCCGGTCGTGACGAGCTTCACATCGCTCGACGCGTCGGCGCCGCGGAGCGAGATCTGCTCGAAGCCGTTGGCGTCGGTGACCGAGACGAGCCGCTCGCCGTCGGGCAGCCACTGGGTCAGCCGCGTACGTGCCTGGCCGCCGGCGCCGTGGCGGATGGCCGCGCCCTCGAAGAGCGGCATGGTGAACTCTTGCCCGCGGGCGTTGAGCGCGATCTGCGTGCCGTCGGGGCTCGGCGCGAACTGCTCGAACGACTCCGACGCCTTCTCGAAGCGTCGTGCCGTCTGCGGCATGGACGAGTGCGTTTCGATGTCGACGCGCCGCACGGCATCGCTCGCGACGTCGTATACCTCGATCTCCGCGCCCGCCGAGTAGACGATCCTTTTGCCGTCGGTCGACGGGAAGCGCACGTAGTATTGGTCCTCGTTCGTGTGCCGCCGTATATCGCTGCCGTCGACCTCGACCGAATAGATGTTGCCGATGCCCTCGTGGTCTGCGAGGAAGTAGATGCGATCGCCGATCCACATCGGCCAGCACGGATTGCCGTCGGGAAGCGGCAGCCGTGCGAAAGTTCCCGAGCCGGTCGCGTCGACCCAGATCTCGCCCGCCGTTCCGCCGCGATAGCGTTTCCAGCGCGCCGGATCGGCCGAGTTGCGCCCGATCGCGAGACGCCCGCCGGACGCGAAGGAGAGGGCGCGGGTATGGCCGAGATCGAGCGGGCGAGGTTCGCCGCCCTCGCGTGCGATCGCGAACGCGTGCGTCTCGCCCTCGTACCACGTGCGCGCGTTCGACACGAAGTAAATTTCTTGCGAGTCCGCGCTCCAGCCGATCGTCCAGGCCAGCGTCGCGCCCAAGAACGTCAAGCGCCGCGGCTCGCCGCCGCGTGCCGGCATCACGTAGAGTTCGGGGTTGCCCTCGTCGGTGGAGAAGAACGCGACCCAGGCGCCGTCGGGCGAGAGTCGCGGAAACGAACAGGCGCCGAAGCTGACCGTAAGGCGAACGGCGTCGCCGCCGGCGGCGGAGGCGCTCCAGAGATCGTCTTCACAGACGTAGAGAATGCGGTCGCCTGCTATCGATGGATAGCGGTAGTATCCCCAATCCATGTCCGAGGCTTTGGCGACCGGGTATCCGGCTCCCCGCAGGCGGCCGCTATTGGCGGGGTATGACGCCACCAGTGGAGTGCAACAGGCGGCCCAGCGTGGATACTACGTCGCCGGAGTTTTCGATCTGCGTGAACGCCGGGACCAGGCGCGGCGTCGTCGTGCGCTCCTGGAACGGCATGATCGGGCCGTCCCACGCAAACTGAGTGGCCGCTTCGCCGGCCAAGCTGCGGAAGAATAGCTCGGCGCCCAGCGCGTTGGCCCATCCGAACTCGGGACGCGTGTAGCGCCAATAGCCGTCGGGATAGAAACTCTCGTGGATCAGCCCGCTCTCGTCGTCGGTTTCCGCCAGCGTCGTGATCGCGGTCGCCACCTCGATCCGCGACGTCGCGGTGAGCGCGCGTCCGATGATGCCGAGCGGCCAAACGAAACCGTATGGCGTGTGCGGGCTGCCGAGCCCCTGCGCGTAGCGTCCCGAGAAGTAGAACGGGTCGTCCATGCTCAGCGTGAACCGGCGCGTGGCCAGATACGTGGGGTCGTACGAGGAGCACCAATCTATGTACGGCAGGGTAGTGAGATTCGGAATGTTCGCGTCGTCCATCAGGTTGTATTTGCCGAACCCGTCGGTCTCGTATGCGTACATCCACGCACGGCGCACCGGGTTGAAGAAGCGCCCGTAGAGCTGGATGCCGAGCTGCACGCGCTGCTCCAGCGCCTGCGCCTTCTCGGCCAGCGCTCGATCGCCGTATCCCTCGCGAGCGAGCTGAACGATGTCGCGCAGCGCCACCACGGCGATCGCGTTCTGGGGAATGTTGAAGCGATATTGCACCGCGTCGTCGGAAGGACGGAAGGCGCCCCAGAGGAGACCCGTCGCTTCGTTATACCGGTCGTCGGTGTAGACGCGGTACGGGTACCGGTAGCGGCTGCACTCGTGATGCCGTTCCTCGCACGAGTAGGTGGCCACGATCGTGCTCAGCGAGCGGTGCAAGTCCTTGGTGAAGAACGTCGGGTCGTGCGTCGAGCGCCAGTAGACCGACGCGAGGATGACCGTCCAGGCCAGCGAGTCGACCTCCCACTTTCGCTCCCACACGTGGTAGTCGTCTTGCAGGGCGTTGGCATACGGATCGGTCAGGATGTTGCGCGCGTTGCGTTCGATCACTCCGGTGAATCGCGCTCGAAGCACCGGATAGGCGTGCTGAAATCGAATGTAGGGGATGGTCTGCGCCGACGAGTCGCGCAGCCACATCGCCGGGATGTCGCCGCTCTGCACGTACGTCGTCGCGTCGTCTTCCAGGAAGAAGTCGTGAAAGAGCGTGTGAAACAGCTGCGACGTCTGGATGTCGCGGACGCGTTCGCCGGTGAGGGGAACGACGAGCGTCTGACCCGCCGCGGGGACGACCGAGAAAAACGCCAGGAAGGCACCGAGCGTCACGCTCGCCAGCAAGCGCACTATGGGGATGTTGCCTTAGACGCAGCGAAGCTCCGCTCTTGCCCACGAAGAGGAGCACGTTTGACGAATCTGTCGCACGCCGAACTCCTGCACGAGTTCGAGCTCGGTAACCCGCGCGCGCTGGCTCGCGCGATCTCGCGCGCCGAGTCCGGGCACGGCGGCGACTTGGTGCGCGCGCTCTATCCGCGGACGGGCCGCGCGACGACCGTGGGTCTCACCGGGCCGCCGGGCGTCGGCAAGTCAACCCTCGCCTCGGGCCTAGTCCGACACGCGCGCGAGCGCGGCAAGAAGGTCGGCGTCGTCTCCGTGGATCCCAGCTCGCCGTTTTCGCACGGCGCCCTGCTCGGCGACCGCATCCGTCTCGCCGAGCACTTCACCGACGAGGACGTCTTCATTCGCTCGATGGCGAGCCGCGGGCATCTCGGCGGACTCTCGGGCGCGACCGCCGACGCCGTGCTCTTGATGGATGCCTTCGGGTTCGACGTGGTGCTGATCGAAACGGTCGGCGTGGGGCAGAGCGAGGTCGCCATCGCCGAGCTCGCGCAGACGACGGTCGTCGCGTTGCAGCCGGGAAGCGGCGACTCGATCCAGGTGCTGAAGGCAGGCATCATGGAGATCGCCGACATCTTCGTGGTGAACAAATCCGATCACCCGATGGCCGACATGCTGCGCCGCGAGATCCGGTCGGCGATGGAGATGCTCGTTTGGCGGGGCTGGGTGCCCGAGCTCGTGGCGACGCAAGCCCTCGAGGGCAGGGGAATCGACGAGCTGGTCGCCGCCATCGAGCGCCACGCGGCATATCTGCACGAGACCGGCGAGATCGAGTCGCGGCGCCGCGACGCCTTCAATCATCAGGTTCGGCAGCTCGCGCTGGGTCGCTTGGAGCAGCGCCTCGATCGCGCGCTGCGGGCGCATCCTCGCGACGACCTCGACCCGTACGAAGCCGCCGATCGCGTTCTCTCCGACCTCGGCGTTTAGGGAGAATGGGGCGCTTGCGTCGAAAAGCTCGGCCGCTATGTCCTTCGACGGGCTCAGGATCTCCAGATGAAGTTAATTGACCGGCCCCGCAAGGCGTGGACTCGGAAGGGTCCCGGCTCGGGCGCGATCGACCGGACGATCTCCGACGTTCCTCTCAAGACCGTCTACGGGCCGGAGGATACGGCGGGGCTCGACCTCCCGCAGCCCGGCGAGTATCCGTACACCCGGGGCATCCACGCGAACGGCTATCGCGACCGCCTCTGGACGATGCGGCAGTTTGCCGGCTTCGGCACGGCGGCGCAGACGAACGAGCGCTACCATTTCCTGCTCGAGCACGGACAGCACGGCCTCTCGGTCGCTTTCGACATGCCGACGCTGATGGGCTACGACTCCGACGCCCCGCAGTCGCGCGGCGAAGTGGGCAAATGCGGCGTCGCGATCGACTCGCTCGCCGATATGGAGCTGCTTTTCGACGGCATCGACATGGGCGAGATCACCACCTCGATGACGATCAACGGGCCGGCGTGCATCGCGCTCGCGCAATATATCGCGGCCGCCGAGAAGAAGGGAACTCCTCGCGCCAAGCTGGGCGGCACGCTCCAGGCCGATATCCTGAAAGAGTACATCGCGCAGAAGGAATGGATCTTTCCACCGCGCCCGCACATGCGCATCATCGTCGACATGATCGAGTTCTGCACTCGCGAGATGCCGAAGTGGAACACGATCTCGATCTCCGGCTATCACATTCGCGAAGCCGGCTCGACGGCGGCGCAGGAGCTGGCGTTCACGCTGGCCGACGGCTTCGCTTACGTCGAGGCGTGCGTGGCCGCGGGCATGGACGTCGATAACTTCGCGCCGCGACTCTCGTTCTTCTTCAACTCCCACATCGACTTCTTCGAAGAGATCGCGAAGTTCCGCGCCGCACGTCGGATCTACGCGCGTCACATGCGCGAGAAGTACGGAGCCAAGAACCCGCGCTCGTGGCATCTGCGCTTCCACACCCAGACGGCGGGCTGCAGCGCGACCGCGCAACAGCCGGAGAACAACATCGTCCGCGTCGCGTTCGAGGCCATGGCGGCCGTCCTCGGCGGAACGCAGTCGCTGCACACCAACTCGATGGACGAAGTGCTGGCGCTGCCCACGGAAAAGTCGGTGGAGATCGCCCTGCGCACGCAGCAGGTGCTGGCCTACGAAACCAACGTGACCAACGTCGTCGATCCCCTCGGCGGATCGTACTTCGTCGAGGCGCTCACCGACGAGATGGAGCGCCAGGCCGAGGCGTACTTCGCGCTGATCGCGGAGTACGGCGGGGTGATCGAGGCGATCGAGGCGGGCTTCTTCCAGCGCGAGATAGCCGAGGCCAGCTACCGTTACCAGCGGTCGATCGAGACGCGCGACCGCATCATCGTGGGCGTCAACGCGTTCGCGCACGACGAAGAGAACGAAGACATCGACCTGTTGCGGATCACCGAGGCGACCGAGCGCGAGCAGGCCGGATCGGTGCAGGCGCTACGCGCGCGCCGCGACGAGGCGGCCGTGGCTCGCACGCTCGAGCGCTTGCAGGCGGCGTGCCGCGATCCCAAAGACAATCTCATGCCGCATCTGATCGACTGCGTCAACGCGTATTGCACCGAGGGCGAGATCGTCGAGGCCATGGCGGCCGTCTACGGGCGCTACACGGAACGCGCGGTACTTTAGGGAACATCTGATGCCTCACAAGCACGGCATCCGCTGCCGAACCGACATCGAGCTGTACCGGATGCGGCGCACGCTTTCGCAGGTGATGCGAAAGCTGGAAGAGGCGTTACATCTGAGCAGGCGCCGAGACGAGATATTGAATGAGCGAGCGACCGCTACGCATCGTCATCGCTAAGGCCGGCCTCGACGGTCACGACCGCGGGGCGAAGGTGATCGCGCGAGCGCTGCGCGATGCCGGGATGGAGGTGATCTATACCGGTCTCTTCCAGGCGCCCGAGCAGATCGTGCAGACCGCGATCCAAGAGGACGCCGACGGCATCGGCCTGTCGATTCTCTCCGGCGCGCACATGACGCTCTTTCCGCTCGTCGTCGAGCAGCTGCGCAGCCGCGATGCGGGCGACATCGTCTTTTTCGGCGGCGGGACGATCCCCGCCGAAGACGCGAGGCGGCTCAAAGAGCTCGGCGTCCGCGAGGTCTTCACGCCCGGCGCGCCGCTGCAGGAGATCATCGACTTCGTCGAACGCGAATGCGGTAAGCGGCGAGCGCTGGTAGGGTAACTTGAAGGTTCGAACGCGCGTCGCGCCATCGCCGACCGGCGATCCGCACGTGGGGACGGCGTACGTCGCGCTCGTGAACTACTGTTTCGCCCGCAAGCACGGCGGCGAGTTCATCTTGCGCATCGAGGACACCGATGCCGCGCGCAGCACCGCGGAGAGCGAGCGCGCGATCCTCGAAACGCTGCGCTGGTGCGGCCTGGACTGGGACGAGGGTCCCGACGTCGGAGGGCCGCACGGCCCCTACCGCCAGAGCGAGCGTTCGGCGATCTATCGCGAGTATGCCGGCAAGCTGCTCGCGAGCGGACACGCCTTCAAATGCTTCTGCACGCCCCAGCGTCTCGAGGAGATGCGCGTGGCGCAGCGCGCCGCCGGACAGCCGTCGCGCTACGACGGGCTTTGCCGCACGTACCCGCCCGAGGAAATCGCCCGCCGCGAGGCCGCCGGCGAGCCCTACGTGATTCGGCTCGTCGTTCCCGACGAGGGCACGTGCGTCGTCGAGGACTTGCGCCGCGGGCCGATCGAGTTCGACTACAAGACCGTCGACATGCAGGTACTCGTGAAATCCGACGGCCTACCCACCTATCACCTCGCCAACGTCGTCGACGATCATCTCATGGGCATCACGCACGTGTTTCGCGGCGAAGAATGGGTGTCGAGCGCGCCCAAGCACCTGCTGCTGTACTCGTACTTCGGCTGGGAGCCGCCCAAGCTGCTGCACTTACCACTGCTGCGCAATCCCGACAAGAGCAAGCTCAGCAAACGCAAGAACCCGACCGGCATCCTGTTCTACCGCGCCATGGGGTATCTGCCCGAGGCCCTGATCAACTTCTTGGCGCTGATGGCGAACGCGGCGCACGAGGGCGAAGACGAGCTGATGGATCTGCCGGCGATCGTGCGGCGATTCGAGCTCGAGCACGTGCCGACCGGCGGTCCGGTTTTCGACGTCGCTAAGCTCGACTGGCTCAACGCGCGCTACATTCGCGAACGGCTGGACGCCGAATCGTTCGTTCGGCGCGTTTCCGAGTGGGCGATCTCGCCCGAGCGCCTGATGCGCCTCGCGCATCTTGCGGCGCCGCGCATCGAGCGGCTGAGCGATCTGGGACCGCTGTTGGCGTTTCTCTTCTCGGGGCGCATCGCGCTGCGGCCCGGCGGCCTCGCGAGTTCGAAGCTCGACGGCGACGAGACGCGCGAGGCGCTCTCGACGGCGCTCGCGGAACTCGACGCGTTGCCCGTGTGGAACTCGGCCGGCGTCGAGTCGGTGGTGCGTGGAGTCGCCGAGCGGCTCGGCAAGAAGCCGCGTGACGTCGCGCGGCCGTTCTACGTGGCCATCACCGGCAGCCCCACGTCGATTCCGCTCTACGATTCGATGGAGCTGCTGGGCCGCGACGTCGTGCGCGAACGTCTGCGCAACGCGCTCGACTTTCTGGCGCGCGAAAAGGCGGCGGTGTGATTCGGGCGATCGTCCTGGCGGCCGGGAAGGGCACGCGGATGAAGAGCTCGCGATCGAAGGTGCTGCACGAGCTCTGCGGGCGGCCCATGCTCTGGTACGTGCTGCAGGCGCTGCGCGGCGCGGGGATCGGCGAGATCGTCGTGGTGGTCAACCCGGAGCTTCAGGAGTGGATCGACGGCTTCGGCGTCGCGAGCGTCGTGCAAGAGGAGCAGCTCGGGACCGGCCACGCCGTGCGCGTCGCGCTCGACGCGCTGGAACCGCGCGCCGGCGCTCGCGTGGTCGTCGCGAGCGGCGACATGCCGCTCGTACCGGAAGAGCTGTTCGCCGCGATGACGCGCGCGCTCGACGGCGCGGGCGCCGGCGTCGCGATGGCGCTGGTCACGGCGTGGATGCCGCTGCCGTCGAACTTCGGCCGCATCGTGCGCCGCGGCGACGAGGTGGAGCGGATCGTCGAGGAGCGGGATGCTACGCCGGAGCAGCGCGCCATCGACGAGATGAACGCCGGGATCTACGCGTTCGACGAGGACGCGCTGCGCGAGGCCGTCACGCACTTGCGCCCGGACAACGCGCAGTCGGAGTACTATCTCACCGACACGGTGGCGTATTTCGCCGGCACCGGCAGGCGCGTGCGCCCCGTCGTCGCCCCCGACCACCGCACGGTGCTGGGCATCAACGACCGGGTCGAGCTCGCGACCGCGCGCAAGGCGATGAACGCCCGCCTCTGCGAGCGCCACATGCGAAACGGCGTGACGATCGTCGACCCCGACACGACCTATCTCGAGCCGGAGCTGGAGATCGGGCGCGACACCGTTATCTATCCGAACACCACCATCTCGCGGCTCTCGCGCCTCGGCGAGCATTGCGTGATCGGGCCGAACGCCCGTCTCTCGAACGCGACGGCGGGCGCCCGCGTCGCGATTCGCGAGAGCGTGATCGTCGACGCCACCCTCGGGAGCGACGTCACCGTCGGGCCGTTCGCGCACCTGCGCGGCGACACCAGGACGGCCGACCGGGTGCACGTCGGGAACTTCGTCGAGATCAAGAAGTCGAGCCTCGCGAGCGGCGCGAAAGTGAGCCATCTCTCCTACATCGGCGACGCGACGATCGGCGAAGGCACGAATATCGGTGCGGGCACCATCACGTGCAACTACGACGGCGAGAAAAAGAATGCAACGATCGTCGGCCGCAATGCGTCGATCGGCTCGAATACGTCGCTAGTGGCGCCGGTGACGATCGGCGACAACGCGCTGACCGGAGCGGGGTCGGTGGTGACGAAGGACGTCCCCGACGGCGAACGAGTCGCCGGCAATCCGGCGCGCCCGCTGCGCAAGAGGTCTACGGAGGGTTAGCGGCCGATTCGCCGCAAAATCCGGTTTGACCAAACCGCTTGACCAGTCTTGGTCAAAACTCGTATGCTGGGCCTGTGAAGACTGCGAGCGTCGGCGAGGCAAAAGCGCATTTTTCGGCGTTGGTCAAGCGTGCGGAGGCGGGCGAAGAGGTGCTGGTGACCAGAAGCGGCACGCCGGTGGCGCGAATCGTGCCCATCAAGCCTGCTAAGGAGCGCTCCTTTGCCGACGATGAAGGACTAGGCTTCGTTTCCAACGACTTCAACGAGCCGCTGCCGCCGGAGCTCCTGAAGAAGTTCTACGCATGAGGCTGCTCCTCGACACGCAGGTCTTTCTGTGGATGTTTCTCGATCGCGGTAAGCTCGGCGCGAAGCTTTGGGCAAGCCTACGAAACTCGGATAACGAACTCTACCTCTCGGCGGCCAGCGCTTGGGAGATCGCGATTAAAGTGAAGATCGGTAAGATGAGGCTACCCACCGACCCCGCGCTCTACGTACCCAGGCGAGCTCGAGAGTCGAGCATCCTATCGTTGCCGATAACCGAGGAGCACGCTCTCGCCGTCGCAGACCTTCCGATGAAGCATACGGATCCGTTCGATCGTATACTCGTGGCGCAGGCGCAACTGGAGAGCCTCACAATAGTAACGAGCGATCGTTCGTTCCAAGGGTACGATGTAAAATGCGTTATGGCATAGCGTTCGCGACGCTCAGCCTGGCCGTGATGTGCCTCGTCGCATCGGCGCGCGTGGCCGAGCGTCCGAACGCGCTCGATCTTCGCGTCGACACCCTCTCGCGCGTCGCGCTGATGACCCAGCCCGCGACGGCGCTCGTCGATCCCCATCGCCAAGCGGCCGCATTGCGGCGGGCACACTGGACGGTGGCCGGATGGCTGCTCATCGCGCTGTTCGAGGCGGCGGCGCTGTTCTGGCTCTGGAACTCGGGCGGGGCGGCGGGGCTGCGCGATTGGCTGCGGCGCCGGTTGGCGCACGAATGGGCGGTGCGCTTTCTCTTCGGGGCGGCGCTCGCGCTGGTGGCGCGGCTCGCCGCGTTCTTGCCGGCGTTTTATCTCTACCGCGTGGACCGTACGCTGGATCTCACGTTCGAGCTCACGCGCTGGTGGGCGCTGTTATGGGCCTTCCACACGCTCGTTGCGATGGCGATCGCCGGCGCGATCGCCGCGGCCGTGCTGTGGCTCGCGTCGCGGACGCACCAGTGGTATCTCTACGCGGTCGTGGGAATTCTCGCGGCGAGCGTCGCGTGGTCGTACGCGGCTGAGTACGTGAACTCGGCCGGAACGCACCTCGTACGGACGCCCGGGGGCGCCACGGTACGCATAAGCGACCTGCGCGTCGCCGGAAGCACGCCGGCTGAAGTCGCCTACGTCGCCGCCTACGAGCTGGGACACATCGCCAACGGCGACCGTCTTTCTATGGCGCTGATCGAGGGCGGCGTGATCATCGTGTTCGGCGCGCTGGCGGTGGTCATCGCCGACCGCATCCGCTTTCGGCGCGACGACGACCCGCTCTCGCGCCTGGCTTTGGTGGGCGCGCTGCTCGCGCTCGTCTACATCGCCGCCGTGCCGGTGCGCAATGCGGCGCTGCGCTCGTACGACTTCGGCGCCGACCGCTATGCGGTCGCACTCACCAACGACCCCGCGTCCGCGGTGCGCTCGCTCGTGCGAGAGGGCGACCAGCGGATGGAGGAAGTCTGTCCGGAGTGGACCGCGACGCTCTTCCTCTACACCGCCCCCGGCATCGGTGCGCGCGTAGCCGCGATCAATCGCGTGCCCAACGGCTGTCCCTAGCCGTCACGAACGGCCGATCCAGAGGCTCGACTCCCCTTCGCTGACTCCGACGACGGCCGGTCGTGGGAAGCAGTTGTAGTTGCTCGACATGCTGTAGGTGTAGGCGCCCGTGGTGCAGACCGCCAGCAGGTCGCCTCGCTCCAAGTCGCCGGGCAGGAGACATTGTGCGATGAAGTCGTTCTCGCAGGCGCGACCGTAGACGTCGGTGGGGCGCTGGAGCCCCGAACGTTCGCGAACCGGAACGACGTGGTGATACGCGTCGTAGAGCGCCGGCCGCGGATTGTCGGCCATTCCGCCGTCCAGCACGACGAGGGTACGTTCGCCGCGCCGCTTGACCGCGAGGACTTCGTAGACGGTGGTGCCGGCATGCGCGATGATGCTGCGCCCGGGTTCGAACTCGATCGCCGGCACCGGGAAGGTAACGGCGACACTCGCGGCGTCGCGGCACGCGGCGATCGTGGCCGCGATGTCGAGCTCGTCGTGCGGGCGGCCGGGATCGTATTGCACGCCGAAACCGCCGCCGGCGATCAGCACCCGGCTGCGCAGGCCGCGCGCCGAGAACCGGTTCGCGCATTCGGCTAACGTTCTCGCGTTTTCGACCAGCGAGGCGCCATCGGCGATCTGCGAGCCCGCGTGGGCGTGGAGGCCCACGAACCGCAGCGATGGGTTGGCGCGAAGGATTTCGATCGCCGCCGTCTCCTCGTCGGCCGTAAAGCCGAACTTTGCGTCGTGTCCCACGGTGTACACGTAGCGGTGGGTATCGACGGCGACGTCGGTGTTCGATCGCAGCAGCACGTCGATCGGCCGAGCGCCCGTCGCCAGAGTCGCAAGGCGCGCAAGCTCCGACAGCCCGTCAACAACGATTCGGCCCACGCGCCCCTCGACGGCGGCCAGCAGCTCCGCGTCCGTCTTGCCCGCGCCGTGCAGCGTGAGCTTTTTGGCGGGACCGCCGGCCCGCTCTGCAATCGCCAGCTCGCCGAGGGAGCAGACGTCGATGCCGATACCGGCTGCGACGAGCTGCCGCACCAGCTCGGTGCAGACGAACGCCTTGGCGGCATAGGAGGCTGCGACGGCAGATCCAGCGCAGGCCGCCTGGAACCGGCCGACGGCACGTTGGATCGCCGCGACGTTCATGACGACCAGCGGGGTGCCGTATGCGGATGCCAAAGCGTCGGCGGGCGCGTTTCCGATATGCAGCAAGCCCGACGGGTCGCGGCGATGGCCCGGTGGTGTGGATCCGTCCCAAGCGGTCATGATTCGCGCATCAACTCCTAAAGAAAACGCCTCCCGGTGCTCGAACCGGGAGGCGCGCGATCTGCTAGATTGCCGAGTCGGCTAGGTAGCTCGCACGTCATCCCCTGACGTACGCTTGAGCATACGGCGCTTCATTGCACTCGACAGACCCGTTGCGGTGGACATTTCGGCAAACTCTATCACGTGCAACAGGTCGTGTCAACGAAGCGCCCGTGCACGCTAGTCGTTATCGTCCCGCCGCGCGGGCAGCCGCACGGCTTTGTGCGACCCCATGAGTTGTTGATGCAAGTAGTACCCCGCGGTCTCGTAACCGGGCGGCAGCGACGCCGGCGCTGGAATCGGCGTGATTCCCAACGTCGAACAGCTCATGCTCGGTGGAGAGTTCGGCGAGGAGATCTCCGCGAGCGACGGAGGGTTCATCCCTCCTCCGCGCAGCTTGCGTTCGTCGAGCGCGTCGAACGAGTTTGAGGTCGCTCGATCGCCGTCGGCCGGCGACAGGCCGACCGAAACGCCCTTGGCTTCATCGGGCAGCGAGCCGAACGTGGGCAGCCCGAAGATCGCCTCGATCATCTTCGAGACCGAACCGTGATCGGCAAAGTCGTGAACCACGACCCCGGTCTTGGAGAACGGGGAGATCACCAGTCGGCGCGGGTAAAATCGATCTTAAGGTTTGACTGGGCAACGCGCTAGGCAGCGCCTAGGCGGGGCGGACCATCATTCGCGCGGCGACCATACCCGCATAACACGCGCCTACCCCGAGCATCACGCTGCCGAGAGCGTACGCCGCCGCGAGCCACCCTTGGCGTTCGCCGGCAAGGGTCAACGTGTCGAACGTAAAGCTCGAGAACGTCGTATATCCCCCGAGAAGGCCCGCCGTGAGTGCGACGCGCACGAGTGGTGCGAAGGCGAGCGAGCGAGTAGATGCCAACTCGGCGACTAGTCCGATGAAAAACGAGCCAGAAAGGTTTATAAAGAACGTGCCCAGCGGTAAGCCGGGCCCGAAACGCGCGACGAATCCCAGCGTAATCAGGTAGCGGCAGATCCCTCCAATCGCCGCGCCCACGCCGACGGCAAGGCATGAAGCGAGCATCGGTCTCAACGATCCCTTGAAGAGCCGGTCCGATACGCGATGATTTCCACGCTTTCCAACGTTACTAAGCCGTCTTCGATCATTTCATCGAGCACGGGCAGGAAGTTCCGCACTCGGTCCTCGCTTTCCACGATCTCAACCAGCACCGGAAGATCCGAGGAGAGGTCGAACACGCGCGCCGCGTGAACGACGGAGTGCCCCCCAAAGCCCTCGATGCCCTTGAAAACGGTCGCACCCGCCAAACCGGCTTTGCGTGCGGCTTCCACGATCGCGGTATACAGCGGTTGATGACCCCAGCGGTCGCTTTCCCCGATGAAGATACGCAAAAGCTTGCCGGTGCCTTGTGCCTTCATGCAGACACCCACGTGTTTACGAAACGCATCGCGGCGTGCAAGCCCTCGCCGGCCCAACGCTCGACGCCGTCGGCGGCCGCGCCGACGATCGCGGGCAGCGCTTCTTTCTCGCTCGCGGTGAACGGCCCCAGCACGTGATCGACGCCGTCGAACTCCGGGCGCCCCAGGCCCACGCGAAGGCGCGGAAAGTCGTCGCCGATCGTCGCGATGATCGAGCGCAGGCCGTTATGACCGCCGTGGCCGCCGCCCGGACGCATCCGCAGCTTGCCGAACGGCAGATCCATATCGTCGCTGACGACGAGCACCTCGCTCGGCGGCGTGCGATACCACGACGAGATCAGCCGCACCGGCGTGCCCGAGAGGTTCATGAACGTCACTGGCTTGACGAACACGATGCGGCGCGCCGCATCGTTCGCCTGCAGCGCGCCGTCTTTTTTCTTCCAGCTCGCGATGCCGTAGCGTCGCGCGACTTCGTCGATCACCATGAACCCGACGTTGTGGCGGGTTCCGGCGTACTCCGGACCGGGGTTGCCCAGTCCAACGACGAGCCGCGTTATTGTTCGGGCGCCGGCGTCTCGGCTGCGCCGATGACCTCGGGCTGGGCGCCCTCTTCGGCGGGAGCCGCGGCCTCTTCGAGGTCCTTCGCAGTGCGCGACGCTTCGATCGCGACGACGACCGTGTCGGGTGCCGTGACCAGCCGGAATCCCTCGGGCAACGGAATCTCGCCCGCGCTGACGTGCTGGTGGATGCCGAGCTCCGAGACGTCGACCTCGAGCTGCTCTGGAATCTTGCTCGCGGGGCCCGCGATTTCGACCTCGTGCGTGATGACGTCCATCACGGCGCCGGCGTTGCGCACGCCCTCGGCGACGCCGACCGTCACGATCTCGAGGAGCGCGGTGATCGTCTCGTCGGCGGAAACGCGCTGCAGATCGGCGTGCACGACGCGCCGCGAGACGGGATGCACCTGGATATCGCGCACGAGAACGGTCTGGTGCTTGCGTCCGCCGTCCATCAGCGTGATGATCGCGTTGCGACCCACGCGGTGCACGAGGTCTTCGAAGGCGCGAGCGTCGAGCGCGAGATGCTCGGGCACGACGCCGTGCCCGTAGAGAACGGCCGGGATCTTGCCGGCCGCGCGCAGCGCCTGGGCGCCGGTCGTGCCGAGCTTGCTGCGTCGCTCGACGGCGAGGTTCAATTCTTTGGTAGCCACGGCTTCCTTTTATAAACGATTTGGCTAGAGCGCCGCAACCGGTTCGGGCGGGAGGCTAAAAGGGCTGTCCGGCGACTCCTCCCCGGCGAAGAGCTCGGAGACCGACCGGTTGGTCGTAATTCGGCTGATCGCGTCGGCGAAGATCTGGGCGATCGAGAGCTGGACGAACTTCGGGTGGTTCGCCCCGTTCTCGAAGGGCACCGTGTTGGTGAACAGCACCTTCTCGATCTCCGACTGCTCGAGCACGTCCACCGCCTCGCCCGCGAAGAGCCCGTGCGAGGCGACCGTATAGACGCGGGTCGCTCCGCGGGCCTTGATGGCCTCGGCGGCCTTGGCGAGCGTGCCGCCCGTCGAAATCATGTCGTCTACGACGACCGCAACCTTGCCCGCCACGTCGCCGACGATGTCGGTGACTTCCGCGACGTCGGGCACCGGCCGGCGCTTGAACACGATCGCCAGCGAGCTGTTGAGGCGCTTGGCGAACATCTCGGCGCGGTGAACGCCTCCGGCGTCGGGCGACACGATCACGATCTTATCGTCGCACAGGCCTTCCTTCTTGAGGTAGTTGCAGAGCACCGGCATTGCCATCAGGTTGTCGACCGGGATGTCGAAGAAGCCTTGGATCTGCGCCGCGTGCAAGTCCATCGTGACGATGCGCCGCGCGCCCGTGACCTTCAGCAGGTTGGCGATCACCTTGGCGGAGATCGGCTCGCGGCCTTTGGTCTTCTTGTCCTGCTTGGCGTACCCGTAGTACGGAATCACCGCGGTGATTCGAGCTGCCGACGCGCGGCGAAGCGCGTCGATCATCAGCAGCAGCTCCATGACGGCGTCGTTGACGCCCTTGCCGTTGGGCGCTTTGCAGATGGACTGGACGACGAAGACCTCGGAGCCCCGGACGTTCTCGCCGATCTCGACCCGCGTCTCTTCGTTTTTGAACTCGGAGACCAGCGCCTTGCCGACGTGCAGCCGGAGGCGCTTGGCGATCTCTTCCGCTAGTTGCGGATTGGAGTTCCCGCAGAAGAGCAGCGGGTTCTGGGTCATGGCCGCTCGCTTCGCTGGATGGAACGTTCGGCCCTCGGGGGCTGTTCTACGAACTGGAGTGGGACAAGAATTCACCCTGGTTTCGCCCTTTGCGCTTGCCGGCGATCAGCCCGCGGCCACGCAGGCGCTGGCCCGCGGCGTGGAGCGCGGCGACCGCGCCCAAACGTTGCTTGGAGTCACCGGCAGCGGCAAGACGATGGCCATGGCGCGGACGATCGAACTGGTCCAGAAGCCTACCTTGGTCCTCTGCCATAACAAGACGCTCGCCGCGCAGCTCTGCGCCGAGTTCCGCGACTTCTTCCCGCGCAACGCCGTGGAGTATTTCGTCTCGTACTTCGACTACTACCAGCCCGAGGCGTACGTTCCGTCGACCGATACCTATATCGAGAAGGACAGCTCGATCAACGACGAGATCGAGCGCCTGCGCCACTCGGCGACCCAGTCGCTGCTCACCCGCCGCGACACGCTCATCGTCGCGTCGGTGTCGTGCATCTTCGGCTTGGGATCGCCGTCGGACTACATGGAAATGTCGGCCCGCGTGCGGGTGGGCGACGAGCTCGACCGCGACGTGCTGCTGCGCAAGCTCATCGACATGCAGTACCGCCGCAACGACCTCAATCTGGTCCGCGGCACGTTCCGCGTTCGCGGCGACACGCTCGAGTTCGTAGGCGTCGACGAAGAGCTGGTGCACCGCATCGCCTTCTTCGGCGACGAGATCGAAGCGATCAACGTCGTCAACATGCTGACCGGCGAATACGTGGAGAGCAAGGACGAGCTGCTGATCTTCCCCGCCAAGCACTTCATCACGCCCGATGAGAAGCTGCGCCGCGCGGTCGTCTCGATCGAGGCGGAGCTCGAAGAGCGGCTCGCCTACTTCAAGCGCAACGGCAAGCTGCTCGAGGCGCAGCGCCTGGAGATGCGAACGCGCTACGACCTCGATATGCTGCGCGAGGTCGGATACTGCAACGGCATCGAGAACTATTCGCGGCACCTGACTGGTCGCGAGCCGGGCTCGACGCCCTGGTGCCTGATCGACTTCTTTCCCGCCGACTGGCTGCTGTTCGTGGACGAGTCGCACGTCACGCTCCCGCAAGTGCGCGGCATGTTCGCCGGCGACCGCTCGCGCAAAGAAGTGCTCGTGGAGCACGGCTTCCGCCTGCCGAGCGCGCTCGACAACCGTCCGCTGACCTATAAAGAGTTCGACGATCACACCCAGCAAGTCGTCTACGTGTCGGCCACCCCGCGCGACTACGAGCGCAGCCGCAGCACGCAGGTCGTCGAAATGATCATCCGTCCCACGGGGCTCGTCGACCCCGAGGTGGACGTGCGGCCCACCCGCAACCAAGTGGACGACTTGATGGAAGAGATTCGCCTGCGCGCGGCGCGCAAGGAGCGCGTGCTGGTGACGACGCTCACGAAGAAGATGGCCGAAGATCTGACCGACTACCTGATCGAGAACGGCCTGCGGGTGCGCTATCTCCACAGCGAGGTCGACACGTTGGAACGCGTCGCAATCCTGCGCGATCTGCGCTCGGGCGTTTTCGACGTGCTGGTCGGCATCAATCTTTTGCGCGAAGGCCTCGACCTGCCCGAGGTGTCGCTGGTCGGGATCCTCGACGCCGACAAGGAGAGTTACTTGCGCGACAGCACCTCGCTGATCCAGACGATCGGCCGGGCTTCGCGCAACGTCGAGGGCAAGGTCATCATGTACGCCGACGTCGTCACCGAATCCATGGCGCGCGCGATCGGCGAGACGCGACGGCGCCGCGAGCGGCAGCTGGAGTTCAACCGGCAGCACGGCATCGAGCCGAGATCCGTGCGCAAGCAGATCCACGACATCCTCAGCATGGTCGGCGCCACCCAGGAGAACACCGCCAAGCTCAAGCTCGACCGGCTCCCGCGCGACGTCGCCACCAAGATGGCCCGCGATCTGGAGCGCAAGATGCGCGAGGCCGCCGCGGGCCTGGAGTTCGAGAAGGCCGCGGCCCTGCGCGACGAGCTCGTCGAGCTGCGCCGCCAGATCGGCGGCAACGAGTCGCTGCTCTTCGGCGGAAAAGCGCCCAAAATCTTCGACAAGGCCCTGGCCGAACTCGTCGAATCCTAAACCCCATGGGGGCTTTGGCGGCGCCCGTCAGCGTCTTGACGCGGACGGTCACGAGCGTACCGGATCTCATCGCCGAGTTGGCGATCGTGCTGGCCGTGGTCGTGGGCCTCGTCGCGATCCACGCCCTGCTGCAGCGGCGTCTGCGCAGCGAGATGCTGCGCCGCCACAATGACGTCGCCGGCTACCTGTTCTCGGCGGTCGGCGTGCTCTACGCCGTCGTGCTGGGCTTCGTGGTGGTGGTCGTATGGCAAAAGTACGACAACGCGGTGTCGAACGTCGAGAACGAAGTTGACGCGGTGGGGAACCTCTATCACGTCGTGGACGCGTTTCCCGAGGGCATGCGCACGCAAATCCGCGCAGATCTTCGAGCTTACGGCTGGCAGGTCGTCACCGTTGAGTGGCCGGCGATGGGTCGCGGTCAGGCCGTGCCGGAGTCCGCCGCGCAGAAGGTGGAAGACGCGACCTACACGATCGACACCTTCAGCCCGAGCAACTTCAAGGAGTTCGCAGCGCAGCAGGCGGCCATCGCGAACGAGCAGCGGCTCTTCGACGCGCGCCGAGCGCGACTCATCGAGTCGGTGCCGGCCGTCCCGTCGGTGCTGTGGTTCGCGCTGGTCGCGGGCGCTCTGGCGATGGTCGCGTTCTGCTACATCTTCGGCGTCGAGAATCGTCCCGCGCAGCTGCTGATGACCGGCATCCTGGTGGGGCTCATCGGGATTCTCTTCGTCGTGATCCTCGAGTTCTCGACGCCGTTCGCGGGCTCGGTGCGGATCTCGGCGGACGGCTGGGTATACCTGCAGCAGCACTTCAAGTACATCCAATAGGACCCACGAAAGGGAATCGCATGATCCGCCTCGTTCCATTGCTTGTCGCCGTCGCGCTGTTCGGCGCGGTCGCCGCGCCGGCGCTCGCGCAGACGTACCCGTCGTACGGATCGAGCCAGGCGCGGCCGTCGTCGTCGCCGGATCCCACGCTGCTCGCGCGCGCCAAGAGCACGTTCGTCGCGCTGCAGTCGGGTAAGCTCGATCGCTCCGCGCTCGCGACGGGCGGCCCGAACGGAAACATGACCGACGCGACGATCGCCAACGCGCAGAAGATGATCGGCGGACTCGGGCCGCCCGTGAGCTTCGTGCAGCAGCAGTCCAGCTCGCAGGGCAGCGTCTCCGCCGCGATCTACGTCGTCACGTTCAAGAACGGCGAGAAGATCGACTTTCTCTTCGCCGTCGACGCGCAGGGCAAGATCGAGGGCATGAGCCTCGGCACTCCCCACTAGCGGCAAGCGTGCGCCGCATCGAGATCGTCCTGTTCGACTTGGACGACACGCTCCACGACGACACTTTCGCCTATCGCAGCGCCGCGGAAGAAGTGGCGCGCGAGGTGGCCGCGGAGCACGGCATTGACGCGCTGGCGCTGATGGACGCGTACATCGCCGAGGCCGAGGGGTTCTGGCACCGCCTCACGGCCGACGACCTCAAGGTCAAGCTCGCGAGCATTCGCGCGAGCATGTGGCAGTCGGCGCTGGAATCGGTCGGCGCCGGCGGCGACCCGGATCTCGCGCGCATCAGCGCCGAGCGCTACAACGCCTACCGCACGAAATACTTCACGCTCTTCCCTGGCGCCGTCGACCTGTTGCGCGCGCTGCGCGAGCGCGGCGTCAAGCTCGGCATCGTCACGAACGGGCTGTCGGAGACGCACCGCGAGAAGATCGCGCTGCTGCAGATCAGCGAGTACTTCGACGCCATCTTCCTCTCCGACGAGGTGGGCATGGTGAAGCCCGACCCGCTGCTCTTCGCGCACGCCTGCCGGACTCTCGGCGGGGCGCCCGCGCGCAGCGCGATGGTGGGCGACCGCTACGACCGCGACATCCGCGGCGCGCTGGACGCGGGGCTCTACACCATCTGGCTCAACGTGCGCGACGAGAGCCTGCCGCCCGGCGCGACGCCCCCCGACGCGACCGTGGCCTCGATCGTCGAGGCGGGGCGCATACTTCTGCAGCCGGCGGGTGTCTCGTAGGTGTTGTGTCCCTAGACTCCATCGTCATCAAGGGCGCGCGCGAGCACAACCTCAAGAACGTCGATCTCGTGCTGCCCCGAAACCGGCTCATCGTGGTGACCGGCCTCTCGGGCTCGGGCAAGTCGTCGCTCGCCTTCGACACGATCTACGCCGAGGGACAGCGCCGTTACGTAGAGTCGCTGTCGTCGTACGCGCGCCAGTTCTTGGGGCAGATGGAGAAGCCCGACGTCGACTACATCGAAGGCCTCTCGCCGGCGATCTCGATCGATCAGAAGTCGACCTCCCGCAACCCGCGCTCGACGGTCGGCACCGTCACCGAGATCTACGACTATCTCCGGCTGCTCTACGCGCGCGTGGGCACGCCGCACTGCTATCAGTGCGGGCGCGAGATCAGCACGCAATCCAGCGAGCAGATTCTCGATTCGATCGCGGAGCTGCCCGAGGGAACGCGCATCGTGCTCCTGGCGCCGCTCGTGCGCGGTCGCAAGGGCGAGTACGCGAAGCTCTTCGAGGAGATCGCGAAGGAGGGGTTCACCCGCGTTCGCGTGGACGGCGAGACGAAGGAGCTTCGTCCCTCGTCGGGCTCCGGGCGCAACGCGATCGCGCTCGACAAGAAACGCAAGCACACGATCGAGGTGGTGGTGGATCGCCTCGTGATGAAGCCCGAGATTCGCAAGCGCCTCGCCGATTCCGTCGAGACGACGCTGCGCCTTTCGAGCGGCATCGTCACCGTGCTCGCCGAGACGCCCGGGCAGCCGCCGCGCGAGCTGACCTATAGCGAGGCCTTCGCCTGCGTCTACTGCGGACTCTCGTTCGAAGAGCTGGCGCCGCGCCTCTTTTCGTTCAATTCGCCCTATGGGGCGTGTCCGGCGTGCACCGGCCTCGGCGAGAAGATCGAGATCGACCCATGGAAGGTGATCCCCGATCGCAGCAAGTCCATCGCCGAGGGCGCGATCGTTCCGTGGAGCCGGTCGCTGGGCGGCGGGCGCTACCCTTCGATGAACCCGTACTACATGCAGCAGCTCGAGCGCGTGCTGCGCGGCCTCCGCGTCAAGACCAGCACGCCGGTCGAGAAGCTGTCCGACGACGCGATCGACGTGATCCTCTACGGAACCGACCGCGAGCAAACGTTCGCGTACACGTCGCGCGGCGGCAAGACGTGGGAGTATCGCGCGTCGTTCGAAGGCGTGGTCAACAACCTGCAGCGCCGTTACACGGAAACGTCGAGCGACTACGTCAAGGAAGAGATCGAGAAGTTCATGTCGGCCTCGGTGTGCCCGGCGTGCAAGGGCGCGCGGCTGAAGCCGGAGGCGCTGGCCGTTACCGTCGGCGGCAAGAACGTGAGCGAGCTGACGCGGATGTCCATCGAGGTGCTCGAGGCGTTTTTCCACGAGCTCGTGCTGACCGACCGTCAGCAGCAGATCGCGCATCAGATCGTCAAGGAGATCCGCGCGCGGCTCGGATTCCTGACGAACGTCGGCCTGAACTATCTCACGCTCGCGCGCTCGGCCACGACGCTGGCCGGCGGCGAGTCGCAGCGCATCCGCTTGGCGACCCAGATCGGAAGCGCGCTCGTGGGCGTGCTCTACATCCTCGACGAGCCGTCGATCGGGCTGCACCAGCGCGACAACGACCGGCTGCTGGCGACGCTGCGCACGCTGCGCGATCTCGGCAACACCCTGATCGTCATCGAGCACGACGAGGATACGATGCGCATGGCCGACGTCGTGGTCGACATCGGGCCGGGCGCGGGCGCCGAAGGCGGCGAGATCCTGACGTCGGGCACGCTCGCCGACGTGATCGCCAATCCGAACTCCGAGACGGGAGCCTATCTCTCGGGACGAAAGTTCATTCCGATTCCGCGCCGTCGCCGCGATCCGCGCGGCTGGCTCGAGGTGCGCAACGCGAACGCCAACAATCTGCGCGGCGTTGACGTCCGCTTTCCGATCGGCGTGTTCGCGGCGGTCACCGGCGTGAGCGGCAGCGGAAAGTCAACGCTGGTGAACGAGGTGTTGGTGCGCGCCCTCAACCAGCATCTGCACCGGCAGCCGCCGGGGGGTACCTACGGAACGGTGAAGGGCGCGCACCAGCTGGACAAACTGGTCGTCATCGACCAGTCGCCGATCGGGCGAACGCCGCGCAGCAATCCGGCGACCTACACGGGCACGTTCGACATCATCCGCGAGCTGTTTTCGCTGGTGCCCGAGGCGCGCATGCGAGGCTACACGCCGGGACGGTTCTCGTTCAACGTCAAGGGCGGCCGCTGCGAGGCGTGTCAGGGCGACGGCATCATCAAGATCGAGATGCACTTCCTTCCCGACGTTTACGTTCCGTGCGAGGTGTGCAAGGGCAAGCGCTATAACGCGCAGACGCTCGAGGTGAAGTATCGCGGCAAGACGATCTCCGACGTGCTCGAGATGCGCGTCGACGAGGCGGCGGAGTTCTTCTCGGCGATTCCGCGCGTGCGCGGGAAGCTGCGCACGATCTGCGACGTCGGCCTGGGCTACATCAAGATGGGCCAGCCCGCGACGACGCTCTCCGGCGGCGAGGCACAGCGTGTGAAGCTCGCGACCGAGCTGTCGCGCCGCTCGACGGGACGCACGTTCTACGTGCTCGACGAGCCGACCACCGGGCTGCACTTCGCCGACATCCACAAGCTGCTCGAAGTGCTCGAGCGACTGGTGAAGATGGGCAACTCGGTGCTGGTGATCGAGCACAATCTCGACGTGATCAAGACGGCCGACTATCTGATCGACCTCGGGCCGGAGGGCGGCGATCGCGGCGGCACGGTCATCGCGACCGGAACGCCCGAGGAAGTCGCAAAGACGGCGGGTTCGTACACGGGCTCGTATCTGGTGCCGGTGCTCCGCGACCAGCGCGCCGTCGGGCATCACCGGCCCGACGACGCGGAGCTCGACCGCTTGGAGCGCGAGAACCTGTTCGCGCTGCACGACCTCGCCGAAGGTGGTCGAGTCGCCGTCGAGGCCTAGTGGCGAAGCTCTCGGTGGTCATGCTCGTCTGTTCCGACCTTTCGCGATCGCGAGACTTCTATCGCGACGTGCTGGGGCTGCCGGTGCGCCAGGATCTGCCGAGACGCCCCGTGCGCTTCGACCTCGGCAACGGCGCCGTGCTCAGCCTACACCGTAAGAGCGACGTGCTGGCGGTGCGGCCCGGCTCGCTGCAGCTGGGATTCAGCGTGAACGACGTCGACCGGTTCGTCGCAGGCTGCATCGAGCGCGGCGTTCCGATATTTCAAGATCCCTACGACGAGTCGTTCGGACGCATCGCCGTCGTCGGCGATCCCGACGGATATCCGGTGCAAGTGGGAACGCCGCGCAGACCCCCCATCGAATGACGAGGGCGGAGCGGCGCGCGGAGGACCTGCGCGATCGCGTCGAGGAGGCGAACTATCGCTACTACGTGCTCGACGATCCGCAGATCACCGACGCGGAGTTCGACGCGCTGCTGCGCGAGCTCGTGGAGCTCGAAGAGAAGCAGCCCGGCCTGCGTACGCCGGATTCGCCGACGCAGCGCGTGGGCGCCGTGGCTTCGGAGCGCTTCGCGTCCTTCGAACACGCCCGGCCGATGCTCAGCCTCGCCAACGCCGTCTCGGCCGACGAGCTGCGGGCGTTCGACGAGCGCGCCCGCAAGCTCGCCGGCGGCGGCGTGGAATACGTGTGCGAGCTGAAGATCGACGGCCTGGCGATCGCGCTCGACTATCGCGACGGATCGCTGGCGCGCGGCGGTACGCGGGGCGACGGCCGCATCGGCGAGGACGTGACCGCCAACCTGCGCACGATCAAGACGATCCCGCTGCGCTTGCGCGCGAAGGAGTCTGCCTTCGTCGAGGTGCGGGGCGAAGTGTATTTGCGCAAGAGCGACTTCGAGCGCCTCAACGCCGCGCGCGAGCGCGAGGGGCTGCCGTCCTTCGCCAACCCGCGCAACGCCGCGTCGGGCGGCGTTCGGCAGCTCGATCCGTCGCTGACCGCGCGGCGCCGGCTCTCGTTCTTCGCCTATCAGCTGGTAGGCGACGACGGTTTGCGCACGCAGTGGGAGGCCTTGCGCAAGCTCGCGGCGCTGGGGTTGCCGGTCAACCCGAACGTTTCGCGCGCGCCGTCGCTGGACGACGTGCTGGAGTATTGCGCCGAGTGGGAACGGCGCCGCGACGAGCTCGACTACGAGATCGACGGCGTGGTGGTGAAGGTCGACGACGTCGCCCTGCAGCAGCGGCTGGGCGTCGTGGCGCGCGATCCGCGCTGGGCGATCGCGTTCAAGTTCAAACCGCGCGAGGCGCGCACGAAGCTGACCGGCATCCTTGTCAGCGTCGGGCGCACCGGCACCCTCAACCCCAACGCGGTGCTCGAGCCGGTCTCGATCGGCGGCGTCACGGTGAAGAGCGCCACCCTCCACAACGCCGCCTACATCGCGAGCAACGACATCAGGATCGGCGACACGGTCCTCGTGACGCGCGCCGGCGACGTGATCCCGCGCGTCGTCGGCCCCGTCGTCACCGAACGCACCGGCAAGGAGCGGCGCTTTCGGATGCCCGACCGCTGCCCCGTCTGCGGCGCCGACGTGGACCACCCGCAGGACGAAGCGATGTCGCGCTGCACCAACGCCGCCTGTGCCGCGCAGGTGTACGAGCGCGTGCGGCACTTCGCGTCGCGCGGCGCGATGGACATCGAGGGGCTCGGCGACGTGATGGCCCAACAGCTCACCGAGCTCGGCCTGGTGCGTGACATCGCCGACGTCTACAAGCTCGACGAAGCGGCGCTCGAACGGGTGCCGCGCACCGGCAAGAAGAGCATCGAGAACCTGCTGCACAACGTCGAACGCTCGAAGCGGCGCGGTCTCGCGCGGCTGCTCTACGCGCTCGGCATCCGGTTCGTGGGAACGCAGACGGCCGCGATCTTGGCCGGCGATTTCGGCACTATCGAGGCGCTCGCGGCGGCGGATGAGGAGGAGCTGCAACGGAGCGATGGGATCGGGCCGGAGGTGGCCGCGAGCGTGGCGCTCTTCTTCAAACAGGGCGCGAACCGCGCGATGATCGAGCGGCTGCAGGCCGCCGGCGTGGATACGACGGCGCCGAAGCGCGCCCGTGCCGCCGGCGGCAAGCTCGCGGCAAAGACGTTCGTGCTCACCGGAACGCTTGCCGGTCTGACCCGCGACGAAGCGGCCGAGCTGATCGTCGCGGCGGGCGGCAAAGTGACCGGCTCCGTGAGCAAGAAGACGGATTACGTGGTGGCGGGCGACGAGCCGGGCAGCAAGCTGACCAAGGCCCAGCAGCTCGGCATCGAGATCCTCGACGAGGCGGGCCTCCGAAAGCTGCTTTCGTGAGGCGCGTCTGCGTGCGGGTCGTGCCCGCCGACGTGGTGGCGCTCGCATGGACGACGTTCGAGCGCGCCAAAGACATGGCATCAGATGGCTGACGTCTGGATCAAGTTCTGCGGCTGCACCTCGTCGAGCGACGTCGCGCTCGCCGCGCAGGCCGGCGCCGACGCCTTCGGCATGATCTTCGCGCCGTCGCCGCGCCGCGTCACGTGGCAGGCGGTCAGCGACATCGCGGCGCGCGTGCCGCCGTCCATCGCGCCCGTCGCCGTCTTCGCGAACCCCGCGCGCGGCGAGGTGGAGAAGGTGCGGTCGCTCTTTCCAAGCGCCTGGCTGCAGTTCTCGGGTGACGAGTCTCCCGAGTTCGTGGCGGATTACGGCGAGCGGGCCATCAAGGCGATTCACGTAGGCGACGACGGCGCCGGCCTGGGCGAGGCGGCCGGGAGATATCCGTACGCGCTGCTGCTGCTCGACTCCAAGCACGACCGCCTGCGCGGCGGCACCGGAACGCGCTTCGACTGGGAGCACGCGGCGGAGATTACGAAGGCGCGGCGCGTCGTGATCGCGGGCGGCCTGACGCCGGAGAACGTAGGCGAGTGTGTGGAACGCGTGCGCCCGTTCGGCGTCGACGTGCGCAGCGGCATCGAGACCGACGGGCGCAAAGATATCGCGAAGATGCGGGCGTTCGTGCGGGCCGCGCGGCGGCGATGAACCGATAAAGCCTAGGTTCGGCGGTAGCGGCCGGGCGTCGTCCGCGTGAAGCTGACGAACACGCGGTTGAAATGGCTCTGGTCGCAGTATCCGAGCTCGTGGGCGATGGATGCGATCGGCGCCTTCGACGAGCGCAGCATCCGGCACGCGCTCTGAATGCGCCGGCGGTGCACGTAGTCGCCCACGTTGGCTTTGAACGTGCGGCGAAACGTCCGGCTCAGGTACACCGGATGCACCCCGAATCGCTTGGCGATCTCCGCCACACCGAACGGCTCGGCGAAGTGGCCGTCCAGATAGGAACGCAGCTCGTCGAGCCAGGCCGCGCGCCGGTCGCCCTGCGGCGCTTCGAACTTGTCGAACGTGCCGATCAGCTCGAGGATCAGCGACTCGACGGTGAGATCGGCCAGAGCGTCGGCCGAGAACAGCTCGAAGAGCCGCAGCATCGTCCACAGCGGCTCGGCGCCCGACAAGGTGTAGAGCGATCGCTCGGGCGCTCCGCAGTCCGACAGCAGGTCGTGCCACGCTCGGTCCAGCTCGACGGCGAACATCTGGCTGTCGGGAAAAACGCGATCGCTGTGCGCGAGCCTCGCGGGATGATACACCACGGTGAGCGGCTCGTAGTCGACCGTCGTTCCCGCCGCGACTTCGACGTACTCTCCGTCGAGGAGCAGGCACCAGAAGGGCAGCGCGTGCGTGTGCTCGGGCAGCGAGCGCGCCGACTCGTGCCGGACGAGCGACAGAATAGCATCGGCGCAGCGGCGGGCGGTCGAGACGCCGTAATATTCGCCGGGAACGAGCGCGGCGGTCATGGGCGTCATTGTAACCGAGGGAGTTCAATCGGTACAAGACTCCACGGCGCCCGTGGGTTACGCTACCGTCGAGTCACTCTTTCTCAACGTGAGGTGTTTTCGTGAATCGTCGCGACGTGTTGGGAGCGGCACTCGTGGCCGCCGCCGGTGCGGCAACGGCGTCGGCGCGCCCGGCGTTCGCCGCGAGCGGCGACGCGAGCGTTCCCCGTCTGTCCGCCGTGAAGGACCGGCCGATCGTCGTCGCTTTCGTGATCGGCGAGGGCGCGAACGTGCTCGACGCTGCCGGGTCGTGGGAAGTCTTCCAAGACGCGATGGCGCAGGGCTGGAACGCGATGCCGTTCGCCCTCTATACGATCGCCGACAGCCGCGCGCCGCTGAAAGCCACGGGAGGCTTACAAATCCTACCAACCTATGCGTTTTCCGACGCGAACGTGCCGCAGCCCAACGTCGTCGTGATGGGCGCGCAGGGCCAGCACACCTCGCAGAAGATCGCCTGGATCCGCGATACGGCGCCGAACGCCGACGTGGTGATGTCGGTCTGCACCGGCGCGTTCTTGCTGGCGAAGACGGGCCTGCTCGACGGTCGAATGGCCACGACGCACCACGACTACTACGACTCGTTCGCGAAGAAGTTCCCGGACGTTACGCTGGTGCGCGACGTGCGCTACGTGGAAAATCCCGGCGGCAAACTCTGCAGCGCGGGCGGCATCTCGTCGGGCATCGAGCTGGCGTTGCGCGTCGTCGAGCGCTACTTCGGGGGCGCCTGCACGTCGCAGACCGCGTATTATATGGAGTACAACCGCTCGAGCACGCGGCCCGTCGCGTCGTAGCCGCCGCTCGGCACGGCGTCGCCGAGCGCTTCGATCACGTCGCCCGCCACCACGCCGATGCGGCGCTTCTCGGCCGCCTTCCGTCCGGCCAGCCCGTGCCAGAACGCGCCGGCGCACGCCGCGTCGAGCGGCGACAAGCCCTGTGCGAGCAGCGTCGCGATGATGCCGGTGAGCACGTCGCCGGTGCCCGCGGTCGCGAGCGCGCTGCTGCCGGTCGGATTCACGTGCACCGGCCCGGCGCCGTCGTAGATCAGCGTGTCGGACCCTTTGAGCAGCGTGGTGATGCCGGTGCGTTCCACGAACTCGCGGATACGCGCCACGCGCGTGCCGGGCGCGACGGTTCCACGGCCGGAGAGGCGCGCGAACTCGCCGGCATGCGGCGTGAGGACCGACGGCTTGCCGCGCAGCAGCTCGAGGCGCTTGCTGAGGTGAAAGAGCCCGCTCGCGTCGACGACGACCGGCAGCGCGTTCGCCTGCAGGAACGACCCGAAGATCGCCGCGGTACGATCGTCGAGGCCCAGGCCCGGTCCGATCGCGACCGAGCCGTTGCGTTTCGAGATCTCCAGCAGCTCCTCGACGACCGCTTCGGGCTTCGCGCCGTCGGGAAGCTCCACCACGACCTGCTCGACGAGATGCGCGCGCAGCGCGGGCGCGGCGGAGGCGGGCGTCGCGACGGTCACGTACCCCGCGCCGGCCCGGGCGGCGGCGCGCGCGCACAGCACGGCCGCGCCGGGAAACTGCGCCGATCCGGCGACGATGAGCGGCGCGCCGGCGGCGTACTTCTGCGTGTCGGGCTTGCGTTGCGGCAGCAGCCGCACGAACCCATCCGCGTCGAGCGTCGCGAACTCGCGGGGTTGCGCGGCGAGGATGGAATCGTCGATGCCGATTCGGGCGCACCACAGCTCGCCGGCGTACTCGCGGCCGGGTTCGAGCAGCAGTCCCGGCTTGACCGCCGCGAGCGTCACGGTCGAGGTGGCCCGAACGGCGTCGTCGCCCGCCGCGCCGGTGAGCGCGTCGACGCCGCTGGGGATGTCGATCGCGACGACGCGCCGGTCTCGTGCGTCGAGCGCGCGGGCGAGGTGACGGTAGGGCTCGGCGAGCGGCAGGCGCGCGCCGGTTCCGAAGAGGCCGTCGACGCCGATCGCGCCGTCGAGCAGCGCGCGCGCCGCGGTCTCGTCGGCCGGAAGCGGTACGACGCGCACGCCCGCGGCGGAGGCCCGCGCCTCGGCGGCGGTTCGCGCCGGCGATCGCTTTCCGCCCGGCCCGGCCGCGACCGTGCACTCGTAGGCCGGCGCGAGTTCGGCGAGAGCGGCAAAGGCGTCGCCGCCGTTGTTGCCCGGGCCGGCAAAGGCCACGACCGGCGTCGCCGGATCGGTCATCGCGCGCACCCGTTCGGCCACGCGCCGCCCGGCCTCGCGCATCAGCGCGTCCTCCCCGACGCGCGCGATGGCGGCCGCGTCGGCCGCGCGCATTGCGTCGGGCGTGAGGACGTAGATCACGATTCGAGGATGACGATCGCGGCCGCGGTCGAGGCGGTGTGGGTGATGCTGAGGTGGATCGTGCGGACGCCGCGGCTGCTCATCAGGCGCTCCGCGCGTTCGCGCAGCTCGATCGTCGGCTTGCCGCTTCGTTCGTGCGCGACGCCGACCCAGCGCCACGGAATCGCGTGTCCGAACGCCTTGCGCGTAGCCTCCTTCGCCGCGAAGAAGCCGGCAAGCCGCTCGGCCCAGTTTCGTTTGCGCATGGCGTAGGCGATCTCGCGTTCGGTGTAGACCTTCCGCGCGAACCACGCCAGCTTTCGCTCGTCGAAGCGATAGCGTTCAACTTCGGCCACGTCGATGCCGACGCCAACGATCACCGCGACGACTTCGACGGATGCCCTGCTTGTCATCTTAAACAGCAATTAATGCGGCGCCTCAGGCAAGTGTTGCGAAGAGACGCGGCGAACGAGGCTCTACGAGATGGACTCGCAGATCGGCATCGTCCCCATCAACACCATCGATGCGTTCTTCTTGGACCGTCTCGCGCCGTGCCTCGAAGAGCGATTTCTCGCCTCGGTGCGCGCCGAACGCTCGTCGGTGGTGCCGCGCAGCTCGCTCAACGCGACGCGCGGCCAGCTCTTTGTGGCGACCCTCACGACGAAGGTGCGGCGGGCGAATCCGGACGCCGGCGCCATCCTCTTGGCGGTCACCGATTTCGACCTCTACAAGACGTCGCATCGGTTCGTCTTCGGCGACGCCGACGAATCGCAGGGCGTGGCCGTCGTCTCCATTCACCGCCTGCGCTCGGAGTTCTACGGCGAGCCCGCCGATGCAAATCTGCTCTTTCAGCGCACGCTCAAGGAGTCGATCCACGAGCTGGGCCACGCGTTCGGCCTGAAGCACTGCTATAACGCGCGCTGCGCCATGTACTATTCGCATTCGATCTTCGAAACCGATAACAAAATGCCGCATTTCTGCGAAAACTGCGATCGCCGCCTGAGCCGCGCCCGCAACGAGCGCCCCTAGCGCAACGCTCGCGCATCGGCCAGCGCGATTACGTCGCTCGAGCCGTCGGTGCGAGTGACGCGCAGCCCCCCGCCCGTCTCCAATGCCTCGGCAACGGCCTCGAACGGCTGCTTCGCCCCGTCGGGTAGAATGCGATACGGCGCGCCGGGCAGCCCGGCAGCCGCGCTCCATGCGGCAGCGACGGCTTCGGGCCGGTCGAACGCCGGCAGCGACGCATCGTAGTCGCGGAGAATCGCGCGCAGCAGAGCCTCGCGGCGTACCGGCGCGACGTCGGCACAGAAGGCGGGCGGCGGATCCACCGCCATTTCCGCGCCGGGCCGCCGCACGTTGATGCCGACGCCGCACGCGACGCGCGCCGTCGCGCCGGTGACGTTCGATCGGCAAAGGATTCCCGCCAGCTTGCGACCGCCGACCAAGAGATCGTTGGGCCACTGCAGCGTCGTCGCGATGCCGAGCTCGAGCAGCGCGGCGCGCACGGCGAGCGCGGTCCAGAACGGAGCGATCCACAGCGAGTTTGCATCCACCGTGCGGGGCAGGATCGTGGTGAAGAGCAGCGCGGATCCGGCCGGTGCGACCCACGCGCGTCCCTTACGGCCGGCGCCGCGGCTCTGATACTCCGCGACGATCGTGTGGCCGCCGTAGCGCTCGTCGCCGAGCAGCGTCGCGGCGTCGGCGTTGGTGCTCTGCGTCTCCTCGACGTAGGCGATCGAACCGAACGCGGAGTCGGCGAGTTCCCGCATCACGCCTTCGTAGGGGCCGGCCTCCGGAAGGGATCGCATCGCCCTGACTTTGTGGCAACCCACGCCTTGTCATTCTGCGCATCTTGTCATCCTGAGCGAAGCGCCCGCAGGGCGCGTAGTCGAAGGACGGCCCGCAGGGGACCGGAGTCGGGGGACCTAAGCCGCTCGTATGGCTATCGAACGAACGCTCATTCTCTGCAAGCCCGATGCCGTCTCGCGCGGCCTGATCGGCGAAATCACCGCGCGCATCGAGCGCCGGGGCTACATCATTTCCGCGCTGAAGCTGATGCAACTCGACGGCGACCGCGCTCGCGAACATTATGGCGAGCATAAGGGCAAGCCGTTCTTCGACGGGCTCGTCGCCTTCATCACGAGCGGTCCGCTCGTGGCGATGGCCGTCGAAGGCGAAGGTGCGATCGAGGGGTGCCGCCAGCTGATCGGCGCGACCGATCCGCTCAAGGCCGCGCCGGGGTCGCTGCGCGGCGATCTCGCGCAAACCATCGGTCGCAACCTGGTGCACGGCAGCGACGCCGCGGCGAGCGCCGACCGCGAGCTGAAGATCTTCTTTTCCGACAACGATTTCGTTTCGCGCCGGCACGACCTCGAGCGCTGGATCAAGGAGTAACCGTGTCGCTGGAATCGTTGCGCGGCGGCGGCAATCCCCTGATCGAAGGCGTGCACGCGCGCGAGATTCTCGATTCGCGCGGCAATCCGACGGTGGCCGTCACCGTGGCGACGAGCTTCGGCGCCGTGGAAGAGGCGATGGTGCCGTCGGGCGCGTCGACGGGCGCAAACGAGGCCGTCGAGCTGCGCGACGGTGACGAGCATCGCTACAACGGCAAGGGCGTGCTCAAGGCCGTCGAGGCGGTCAACGAGATGCTGGGGCCCGCGATCGAAGGCCTCGACGCTACCGCACAGCGCGAGATCGACGCGCGGCTGATCGAAATTGACGGCACGCCGAACAAGTCGAACGTCGGCGCGAACGCTACGCTGGGCGTCTCGCTCGCCGTCGCGCGCGCGGCCGCCGTAAGCCTCGCGCTGCCGCTGTACCGGTATCTGGGCGGTCCCGCCGCGGCGACGCTTCCGGTTCCCATGATGAACGTCATCAACGGCGGCAAGCACGCCGAGGGCGCTCTCGAGTTCCAGGAGTGCATGATCGTTCCGGTCGGAGCGTACGACGAGGCCGAAGCCGTTCGCTACGGCAGCGAGGTGTTTCACGCGATCGGCCGCATCTTGCACGAACGTGGCCTGCAGACGCTGGTTGGTGACGAGGGCGGCTACGCCCCCCACCTCGAGACGCCGCAAGAAGCGCTCGATCTGATCGTTGCGGGAATCGAACGAGCCGGCTACCGGCCGGGCGACGACGTCGCCATCGCGCTCGATCCGGCGTCGAGCGAGTTCTATGAGGACGGCAAGTACTATCCGCTGTCGCGCGATCGCGCGGCGAGCGTCGGCGAGATGATCGCGCTCTACTCCGAGCTCTGCGACCGCTACCCGATCGTTTCGATCGAAGACGGCCTCGCCGAGGGCGACTGGGACGGATGGCGTAACCTGACGCAGGCGCTCGGAAAGCGCGTGCAGCTCGTCGGCGACGATCTCTTCGTCACCAACGTGGAGTTCCTGGCGCGCGGCATCGCGGAGGGTGCGGGCAACGCGATCCTCATCAAGGTCAATCAGATCGGCACGCTCACCGAAACGCTCGACTGCATCGCGATGGCGCAAAAGGCCGGCTTCGGCACGGTGATCTCGCACCGCTCGGGCGAGACCGAAGACACGACGATCGCCGATCTCGCGGTCGCGACCGGCGCGGAGCAGATCAAGACGGGGTCGCTCTCGCGCAGCGATCGCATCGCAAAGTACAACCGCCTGATGGCAATCGAGCAGCAGCTCGGCGCCGCGGCGCGCTACCCGGGCGGCGCGGTGTACGGCGCGCGCGGCCGGCAGTCGTAAACCGGCGCATCAGAGCCGCTCCATGGCTCGCGCCAATTCTCGCACCGAATCCGTTGGATCGTGCAGGCTATCGATGTTGCGGCTACGGTCGACGAAGAACATGGTGCTGCTATGCCCCTCGTCGTAGTCGTAACCTCCCTTCTTCGACGGCATACGCTGCGCCCAAACGTGATAGGCACGCTCGATTTTCTCGACCTCACGTGACGTTCCCGTAAGGCCGACGACGCCCGGCCCGAAGCTGGAAACGAAAGCGTGCAGAACTCTCGGAGTGTCGCGTGAGGGATCGACCGTCACAAACGCGATCTCGACCGCGCGAGTTTTTGAAGCGCCCTCCCGTCTCGCTTCGACTAGCTTCGAAAGCATCAGCGGACAAGTATCCTCACAATGAGTGTAGCCAAAGACGAGCACGATGCCGCCCGTGTGATCGCGCAGGTTCCAGCGCCGGCCCCGATCGTCGCGCAGCGCGAGCCCCGGCGCGGTGTCGCCGCCCGCGCAGGCGGGTGCGAGAATCGCAGCGACTGCAGCGGCGATCAGAAGCTTGGCCGGGGCGCTCACGAAACGCTCCGGATCTCTTTTTCGAGAGCGGCCTCCGTTAGCTCGCCGCTGCCAATGAACGCGATTTTCTTGTCGCTTCCGATGATGACGATGGTGGGATACCCTCCCTTCAGATAGCTTTTCGCGACGCGCAGCGAATCGTCGAACGCGACCGGATAGCGCGCGTTGAAGTATTTCACGAAGGCCAGAACGTCGGTTTCCGATTCGGGCGTCGTTCGGTCTGCCCCGTAGGCACTTCCGCTGACGGCGACGAACGCGACGCGTCCGTTATATCTGTCGTACAGCCGGTTGAGAACTGCCGTCTCTCGTTGGCAATGTGGACACCATGTAGCGAAGACCTCCAGCAGTACGGGTCGGTGCTGGCTTGCAAGGGCGAAGGCGCCATGGTTGGTCGCAGTCGAGAAATCCGGCGCCGAGTCACCGCGGGCCAACGGGCTGACCGGCGGGACGTCGGTGGCGCTCGGTGGGACGGCGCGATTCGTCAATGCTATTGCTAACAGCACGATCGCCGTCACAAGACCGACGCTGGACCAGAGAACGATGGCGCGAAGCGGCGGCGGCGGCGTCGCGCGCGATGAACGTCGAGACATGAGAAACCTCGCTAGAGAAAGGGGCCGAGTAAGCTGAAGGGGCTACGCTGCGAGGAGGAGCGGCGGCCCTCGTTTCCCGTGCGCTAGCGCGGTGTCCCAAACGTAGTCGACGGTGGTTAGCGCGTGGCGTTTGGTGCGCCACGCCGCGGGAAGGGCGAAGCTATACATCGGACGGAGAAGGCATGCGACTACCATCGCGATGCGTGAGTGAGCGTTCGCCAGCCAGTCGCACACGCTCCGCACCAATGCGACGGCTACAGCCGACGCGACGAGTACGAGCGCGAATCCGGCGATGGGGGCTGCTCCAAATGCGGCTCCCGGCCCGTCGAAATGACCGGCCAGCGCTTGCTCCGCGGACTCCATCGCCGCGAGCAGCGATCCCGCGCTTACGAAAAGGAGCAGGGTCTTCCGCCAGTTGATGCATCGACGAAACGCACGCGCCAAAGAGGGAAGCGAACGCCGCCCGGAGCTCGCGATGTGGACGATGTATGAAAATGCGGCGCAGAGCGCGAGCGTCAAGCCCGCCAGTCCGACCGGGAGGACGGTCGCGTGGGCGTGAGCGCCGTAATCCCCAGCCAATACGCCGAGTGACTGCCCGAGCTCGAGCATCGTATGAGCGCACAAAGCGACCGCCGACGTTACGAACACAAATCCGCAGGCGGCGATTGCAGCCCCAAGTCTGCGTTCGCTCACGCGCCGGCTCTTGCACGGAACCGCAGCGTTCGCCTGCCGATACGAGCGGGTACCGCAGGGCGCGTTAACGCGTCGTCGAAGGACGAGGCGTGACGCGACGCCTGCCGGGCGCACTCGCGCTCGGCCTGACAGCGGCGATCTGGGCTCATACGATCGTGTATGGGGACGGCCACGTAATGGGCGGTTCGTATGCCGAATTCTTTCGAGCGCTCGCAACCGCCGCCGTGGTCGGGTCCGCCGCACTGTGGGTCGCGCTGTGCTTGCTTAGCCGCGGACGCTTCTGTCAGGGCAGCGTGCTCACCGCGAGCATCACGCAGTTCGTCCCGTCGCTCCCGAGCATCTCCGCGGCCGCCTTCGGCTGGTTCTCCCTTGCCGAGGCGATCGAGAGCGGCCACCCGCGGGCGCCGACATTGGCCATCGCCGTCAGCCTCGTCGCGGCGAGCGCGCTGCTGGTCCTCTTGGCGCGCGTTGGTTTGCGCGCGCTGGCGAAGATCGTGTTCGCCATCTATTCCGGCGACTTCGCGACGCGCGTTCTCACGTGGGTGGCAATCGCCGAGCCCATCGTCACGACGAAGCCGGTAGTTCGCGTCCTCCGGCTGTTCTCGCGTCCGCCCCCCGCGCTTCGTCTCAGCTAGACCGCACACAACCATACCGTATTAAACAATCCCCCGTCCTGCTGAGGAGGTGTCTTGTCGGCGTTTCGGCGGGCGTTGCCCGTGCTCGTCATTCTTTGGCTGTCTTCCGTGCGAGCTGCAAACGGGCACGCTTACGTCGTCGGCGCGCAGCCGCCGATGGACAGCAGCAGCCGGAACATCGGCGGTCGCGTCACGGTCTCGTTCGACGAGCCGATCGATCTGCTCGACAAGGACGCACTGGAAGTGTTTGCTCAAAACGGAAAACGCATCGATCGCCGCGACGCCCAGATCGATCCCAACGACGCGACCCGCGTCGTCGTGCACGTGCCGACCGGGCTCGAGCAGGGCGTCTACACCGTCGAGTGGCGGGTGATCTCGGCCGACTCCCACGTGGTTCACGGAGCGTATCGTATCGGAGTCGGCGTCGCACCGGTCGGCGACGAAACGGCGGCGGAGTCGCCCTTCGACCCTTCCTCCCGGCTTGCGAGCGCACTGCGATGGTTGAGCCTCGTCGGGGCGTTCCTGGTGGGCGGGGCCATTTTCTTGCTCGCGGCGTTGCCGGATCGATTAGCGCGCGACTTCCGCGCACGGGAGATCGCACGAGGTTATTCGGTCGTCGGTGCGGCGATCGTTTTGGCGGCGTGGGTGCCGGCGGTCGCCGTGCAGGCGGCGGCGGCGAGCGGGCGGCTCGGTGGCGGCATCGCCGAGGTGCTGACCGCGACCCCCTGGGGCGCGGCGTTTCTCGTGCGTGCTGCCGCCGGTCTCGCCGTCGTCGCGGCGGCGGCCCTTGCTTGGAGTTCCGCTCGGTACGTCCTCTTGCCGGCGACGTTGATTTTGTTCGCGACCTACAGCATTACCGGGCACGCCGTTGCGCAGAGCACGTTTTGGGGTCGTGCAATTGCCGTGGCGCTCGATTTCGCCCACCTCGCGGCGGCCGCAGTCTGGATCGGAGGGATATTGGTGCTCGTGGCGATCCTGCTGCAATCGCTCAGCGGGCAAGCGAATGCCGCGGAGCGCTTCCGGGCGCTTTTCGCATGGTTCACGCCTGCGGCCGCCGCGTGCGCCGGCATCGTGCTCGCGACGGGCATCTATGGCTCGTCGCTGCACGTCGCAAGCATCGCCGAACTCGTCACGTCGGCGTACGGTCTGCTCCTCGTGGCGAAGGTGGTCGCCGTCGCCGGACTGCTGCTGCTCGCACGGCGCCACATGCGGATCGGGCGAGGCAGTGCGGCCGCGGGGCCCGCCATGCGCTCGCTGTCCATCGAGGCGCTGGCTGGTCTTACCGTCGTCGCGCTGACGGCAGCTCTCGTGGGCCAGGCCCCGCCGGCGCAGCGTTCGGCCGTCCCCACGTCGTTGGCGAGCGTTGTACTCGCGTTTGCCTGTATTGTTGCCGTCGGGCGCTTCGCTCTCGTCGCCTTGGAGAGCAAGATCCGCGTCCCCCCTCGCTTGAGCGGCGTCGCGAACGCGGCAGTGGTTTTCTGCGCGAGCGCCTTCCTCGCGGTCGGCGTCGCCGGCTCCCTCGTCGGTATCTCTTCGGTGGCGATGTATCCGATGTTGCAGAAGCACGACGTCGTCTACGTCGATCGCCTTACGTTTGAACTCTGGCCTCCGCGCGATGGCGACATCGCGGTGTTTCGAGCGCCCTACGCAGACGGCGCCGACATTGCGGCTCGAGTCGTTGGCGTCGGCGGGGACGCCGTCAGCGTCGAACGGGGCGCCGTCTACCGAAATGGAGCGCTTCTGCACGAAGCTTTCGTCCACGAGCCCATCGCCTACGACCTTACCATTCGCGACTACGGTATCTTCGTCGATGGCGTTCCGCTCGACCCCAGCGTGGCCAACGTTCCTCCGCGGGCCATGTGGCAATCGCCCAATCGAATTCCTCGTGGGTTCTATTTCATGCTCGGTGACAATCGCAACTATGCGGTCGACTCGCACGTGTGGGGCTTCGCGCAGCCGGGCGGGACGTTTTCCGCAGGCCTGCTTCGATCCCACCGCGCCTCGTCGTTCGGAAAGCCGCTGATCGTCATCTGGCCACCGGACCGAACGTCCCTCATGGAAAGGTCGTAATGCCGATGCGCTTTCGAAGTATGGTACTGACGGTCGCTCTTGCCGCCGGGGCGATTCCCGTAGCGGCTCACGTGCGCGTTTATCCCGACGCCGACAATACTCAAGCGCGTGCGTGTGCTTTTGCAAAATTCGTGGTACGCGTTCCCGTCGAGCGGCCGGCCAATACCGTTCGTGTCGACCTTGCGATTCCCAAGGGCGTGCGCGTCGTCGCCGTGCAGCCAAAAACGGGGTGGCAGTTCGCGCTGGAGACTATAAAAGGTGTGGTTACGAAGATCTCGTGGACGGGCAAGCTCGCACCGCACGAATTCGACGAGTTCGCATTCCTTGCGGCCACGCCAAAAAATGCCGGGACCGTCAACTGGGATGCCTGGCAATACTACGACGACCGCACCATTGTCGGCTGGACGGGTCCGGCGAATGCCGATACGCCGCATTCGGTTACGGTCATACGGCCGGGCGCCTGTAAGGCGCCCAGAAAGGTGACGAAGCAATGAAAATGGGTCGCATCTTGCTGTTTGGGGCGGTTGCAATATCGCTCGTGCTTCCCGTAGCCGCAGCCGAGCCGATCGGGGGCGTGTTCGCGCTCCAAGGCCGCTCGGCACGAACCAGCGCCTATTTAGTCGCAAGCCCGCTGGGAAGCGATTCGCTCGCAAGGCGTCTGGTTACATGGATGACGCAAAGCGGATCCTCCACGGCGATTCGCACGTATCGGGTCGATATGACGAAATACTTGCATATGATCATCGTCAGCGACGACTTTCGAACGTTCCTACACGTACATCCCCAGCTTGGCGCCGACGGGCACTTTACGCTGGACGAAATGTTTCCGCTCCCCGCTCGCTACCACGTCTACATCGACGGCGAGCCGGACGATGCCGGCCAGCAGGTTTTTCGCTTCGACATCGACTTAGGTGGTCGAGCAGCGGCTTCGCGCGACTTGAGCGAACGCGGCACGACGCGGATTGTGGGGCCGTACGAAGTGCAGATCTCGTCGAATGCCCTTTCGGCCGCGGAGGAGTCGCGCCTCGCGGTGCACATAACGAAGGACGGCGAGCCCGCCGGCGACCTCCACCCGTACCTCGGCGCATTGGCGCATGCGGTCTTCATCAACTCGAGCGATCTCAGCTACGTCCACGCCCATCCGGTGCCGCTCGCGGCCGGAGGCGGCGGGCCGCACGATATGGGCGTAATGAACGTGAGCGCGGCCGCACAGCACGATATGACAATGGCGCAGCTGCCGAGTTCGGCGACGTCGTCGCCGAACATGGCGCTCCACGTTGCACTCCGCGAGCCGGGGATCTACAAGCTGTGGTTGCAGTTCAAGGGCGGCAATGAGTTGTACGTCGCTCCCTTCGTCATCACGGTGAGCTGACGTTTTCGTCGCAATGCAGGCCGCATCGTGAAAGCTAAGCCTATGCCCAAGGCGGGCGTCGCGCCGGTCGATTTGCGCGGTAGGTCCGGACGGAGTGACCGCGCTACGTGGCTCGACTGGATGGTGACGTTGGCGGCCGTCTGGATCGTCACGGGCTTGTTCATCGACGCGCACCAGCATCTCTTCCTCGCGGTGGAATCGTTCATCAACCCATGGCATATGACGCTGTATACCGGCGCCGTCTTCGCGGCGCTCGTCCTCGTCGTACCCGTCGTCGTGAGGGTCAGGCTGCATGGTTCGTTTTGGAAGGCGGTTCCCTTCGGATACCCGCAGAGCATTCTCGGGGTAGCGGGATTGCTCGTGGGAGGCGCGCTCGACGCGGTGTGGCACTCGTTCTTCGGATTCGAGCACCAGCTCGATCTGCTGTTAAGCCCTCCGCATCTCTTCCTGTTGACGGGTCTGTTTTTTCTGATAACCGGTCCGGTACGAAGCGGCCTCGCACGTTCGACCTCACGGAATTTGCTAAACGATCTTCCGATGCTGATTTGCCTAGGCCTGTCCTTCGAAATCGCGCAATTCGTGACGCAATACGGTTTCTATCCCGAGGCCCTCATGCGAGATCATCCTCTGGCGCAGTCTCAATTTCCAAGCGAGCAATTCGTGCTCTCGGTTTTTCTGTTCTATCGCCAGGCCCTCGAGATCGCCATTATCATTTGGCAGAGCGTGCTGCTCTCCGCAGCAGTTCTCTACTTGGTCTCCGGGAAGCGCCTGCACTTCGGCGCCATAACCGTGATTTGCATCGCTGAAAAGCTGTGGATAGGAGGGGAGCTTTCGACCGACACCATCGAGTTCGCGCTGGTCGTGCTTGCCAGCTCGATCGCCGGTCTCGGCGGCGACGTGATTCTGGCGAAGCTCCGGCCGTCGGTAAGGAATGCAAACGCCTTCCGCCTCCTGGCCTTCACAGTACCGGCGCTCTATTTTGCCGCCTATTTCTCCCTGGCGGTTCCGCTGGCGGGGGGAACCTGGTGGGACGCGAGCTTCGTGTTCGGAGCGATTGTGGAGGGCGGGCTCGTGGGACTGTGCGTGAGCCAGCTCTACCTTTCGGGCGCGAGAGGCTGGGTCGAGCTGCGCGGATGACGAAGCCGCTCAAAGCGGTCGCCTGCGCTCTGGCGGTGGCGCTGGCCCTACTGATCGTCGCGTGGATCTTCTACGTCTCGGTAGGGGCCGATTAGCGCGAGCCGTCAAAGACACAGCGCACGCTCGGGCCTGTAGCTCAGCGGTAGAGCGGCCGGCTCATAACTGGTTGCGCGTAGGTTCGAATCCTACCAGGCCCACCACGAATCGTTGGGCTGACTCGGAACAACTCGGAACAAACCGGCCGGATTCACGGCTCAGTGCCTGCTCACTTGCCGCCCAGATTCTATCAGCGCGTCCAGCCGATTCGCGGCGGACTGGAGCATGACCGGCGCGACGTGCGCATAGATATCGGCGGTGATCGCGACCGACGAGTGCCCGAGCGCCATAGTCCGCTCTGCTCGTTTCCGATCGCGGCGCTGGTGACGGCCGGCGCGAGGCTCTTGCTCGCGACCGCGCAACGACTCGTCCACGATGCCGGGGGCGAGGTCGCCTACTGCGATACTGATTCCCTCTTTATCGTCTCCACCGAACACGGCGGCCTCGTGCCGTGCACTAATGGTCCCTACGTGCTGCCCAATGAGCGCCGAGCGGTGCGCGCGTTGTCGTGGGCCCAGGTTAGTGTGATCCTCAACGACCTCGCAGCGCTCAAGGTCTTTAACGTGGACGGCTCGTCGTTCAAGGTCGAAAAGGAGAACTTTGACTGTGGGCAGCGGCGCGAGGTGTGGTTCTATGGGACGCGCGAGAAGTCGTACTGTCTCTTCGTGTTCGGCGACGACGGGACGCCGGTTCCCGTGAAGACGAGCGCGCACACGATCGGGCAATATCGCTCGCCGTATCCGGTCGATCGCGAGCGGCGCTGGATCAGCGAGGCGTGGAAGTATGCGATCCGTGAGGTGCTTGGCCTACCTGTCGAGGCGCCGGCGTGGTTGGAGCTGCCCGCGACCTCGCAGCTGACGCTCACGACTCGCAAGCTCATGGACCACTACCAACGGACGTGCAACCCGTTCGACTTCCTCGCAGTCGCGCAACTCGTCTATCCGGGCCTGCTCCGCTGCTGCGAGGCGCCGCGTCCGTCGTGTATGCTCTATCGCGATCGTGCGAGGTGCGCAGAACAACGGTGGCGCTGCCTTAGCTGCGGAGCGCCGGTCGATCCGTACCTCGCAGATACCTCGCAATCGATCTTTAAGAACTACCAACGCGTGGTTGCCAGCCTCGCACATTCAATTGAGCTTAAGCGCCTTTGCGCGGACGGCACCGAGCCAGCGTTGGGCGCGATGCGCGGCCTCACGATCCCGCGTCCGGTGCACGTCACATCGATCGAGCACATGGGTAAGGAGGTCATCGTCGACCCAACGGATACCCAAGAAGAATTGACGGCTGAGCAACTCAGTGCTACTGATCCGCTCATTTATCATGATGCTCGAAAGACCCACGATGCATTGCGAGCACAGATCCGTGCAGCCGGCATCTCAACTGTAGCGCGAGCCGCGAAGGTAAGCCGCTCGACCGTTAAGGTGTTCGTGAACCGAGGCACCGTATCGGAGCGGTCGACGATCGCGAAGCTAGAGGCGGCTGTGATGCGCCTTTCCACTAGAGCCGGCTTCTAGAGCGGCTTCGTAGCGTGGGCCGAGGCCGGGGGAACTGCGGCCACGCACCGAACGTCGTTAGCCGCCAATGCGTTGGTGTGTAGGGGAGGCATGGGCAAATGAAGAGCTTGGGGTTGGGTGCGCTACGTGTCGTCGGTTGTGGGCCGATAGCCTCAGTCTTACTCGCCGTCGGTCTTCCGATCCCGGCTGGAGCGGAGCGGCCATACACCTTGAGCATCCTTCTCCAGACGGATCGACCGGCATACGTTGTCGGCGAGACCGTGCGCATGCGCTTCATCATCATCAACCCCGGCGAGATGGCGGCCGGCACCCACGGAATATATTATAAACCCGAACTAACGATCGTAGACGGTCGAGGCAACGCGGTGAAGAACGTCCGGGGTGACTGGGAGCCGGTTTACGGAGGGGGCGCGGCACTAATGATCAGGTCTCAGTTCGTTTCAGGTAAGACGGCACTGCAGACGTACGGTTGGCGCTACGCGCGAGTGTGGCGGCAGTGGTGGAGCTATTACTTCGACGGGCCGGGTAGCTACACGATCATCGCAAATGGGAGCCTCGCAGACGCCGTCGTAAAAGCGTCGCCGCCCGTAACGATCCAGATCCTAACGAAATCAATGGCCCGGTCTCAGGCCCCGGCCGCGCTCTCGGACTCTCGAACGAATGCGCTGTTTGGGAACCTAGTAAATGAGTACGTTTCTCTTCGCTCGGCTCTAGTCGAGCGTGGCGATTTCCGTCAGACGCTAGGCGACTGGGAACAGCGACAAAAGAATTACAGAATCGAGTCGATGGGCTTCCGAGTTCGGGCAACCCCTCGTCGCCGTACGTGCAAGTGAGCGCAAACCTCGAAAACGCCGTCGAGGCGCTTGGCGCAGCCGGCGAACGCGCATCACAGTGCGACGCTCCTAGCGAGAAAGCAAACCTCGCAGTCTCTGATTACTTCTTCCAGGTGGTGCGGAGAGAGCTCGCTATCCGTAAAGCATACATCGATGACGCAGTTGCTCCGCCACCGTACGCATCGCCAAGTGGATACTGTAAGTAAGCCCCGAAGGGGCGTTAGCCTTGAAACGGACCACACGCGTAGGAGTAAACAATCTCTTCCAGCTCTTCCTAGCGGGAATTCTTACAGCACACTTGGAGGCAGATGCCGCTAGCTACAAACGCCCGGGCCGGGATTGGAGCCGGCCCTAGTACAGTGGGCGCACCATCAAGCTGCTCGTCGTCGAATGACTAGACAGAGAGAATCACGGCATGGAAGCTAAGGCGAGCAAGTGACTGTTGTAAGTACGATCGTTTATGGATTCTGCAGCGCCTGTTTGTTGGTGACAGCGGCTGGCGCACAGGGTTCGACAGTCCCGACCTCAAGCCCCACGACCACGTCGCGCCCCTGCGCCATCCCCTCGTCCGTGTATAATGTCGGCGCGGCCGGCTACGACCCGTGTGCGCCATTTAGCACGGCGAGGATCGGTTTGCTTTCCGTTGTTCCGAACGACGCATTCGGCCACGACAATCGAGTATTATCCGTAGAGACATTGGAAAACGGCGCAGTAATTGTGGCAACCACGCTTGGAGGCTTATACCGAATCAACCGAAACCGCATTAGCATCCTTTGGCCCTCATACGAGGACTGCTACGGGCACACCGGTGATCCGATCGACATGATAGGGGCATTCGATAGCGTCGTGATTCTCCATGACCAATGGACTGGTTCGCTTCGCGGCGTACGTTCAGACGGTTCCGTTTCATTTCAATGGCGCTCCAGCGGCGCGTTCGTGAGCCACTACAAGCCGGGGTTTCTCGGGTCTGATCTTGACGGCATATTATGGCTTGAACGAGGCGAGAATACGGAAACAGCCTTTTACGCCTATGCGCCTCAGGCGCAGACAGATACAATGCTCGGCCCTATCGCCAACGTCATGGCCGGCTTTCGGTCTCCGAACGGTCGGATTTATTTCTCGACGGGTTCGAGACTCTTCGAGTTGTCCAGCAAGCCGCCCCGCGCTCAAGCCCAATTTGTACGCGAGTCACTGCCAACGCCCGCTCAGCCCACGGGACAAACGGGTAGTGACACGTCTTTCGGGCCGGTGACGCCGATCAACGGCGTTGGCCCCGATGGTTCGCTTTGGGCAACGACAAAGACGCAAATCATCCACGTTCATCCCAACGGTCTTGCCATTACCACTCGTCTTGTACCGCCATTTACATGGCAGCATATGCCGATACCAAGGTTGGGAATGACAATGGCACCTGACGGCTCCGTCTGGATGATGCGTGGGAAGAGAATCGTTCGCGTATCCAACGATGATCGGGTGCAGGTAGCCGATGCTCCGAATGGCATTACTTGGGCGTCGAAACCCGCCTTCGCTCGCGACGGCAGTATTTGGGCCCTCTCTACGCGGCCAGACACTGGGCAAGTCGTCGCGCTTATTCATTTCGCCTTTGGAGACTCCGCGAAGGTGCCCGCGGGTCCGATCGCGCGAATGGCAGGCGTAAACGCGCCCCCAACCCCTTGCCCATCGCCGAGGCTTCCGACGCCGCGCTAGCTGCAGGCGATCAGAGCCTTCGCGAAGCTCTGTTTCTGGCTGCACTTCATTCCACGTACACGCCCGCGATCAAGAGCTGTCAGCCAACGGCGGGGTCACTACTGGCCCAGTTCAAATATCTTCCGAACGAAGCTTACTCCCCGGCACTTCACCCCGGCCCCCGTGCTCGCGAGCCGCATCGCGCTCGGCGCTTAGCGGTTTTAGAAGTTCCGCGGCTGCGCAGCCCACGCCGATCGACGAGCCTCCGCTCGGCTCGCGATGCAACCCGCTCGGCCATGCAGCTCGACCCGATGGAAAAGAGCCTATCCCATATAGCGTTTTCGACGTGTAGCGGATTTTGCAAACGGGGTTGCAACGTTTGCACGTGGTGCCCCGATCGCAACGCGATGCGAAAACCCCCTTGTTTTACTGGCTTTTTTGCTTCGGGGCGTGATCGGCGATCGCCGAGCAGGGGTGGCCGGTTTCGGGCCCCTTCCTCTATGCC
>CAWGPY010000009.1:0-94979 GCA_963824595.1 Vulcanimicrobiota bacterium | reverse complement strand
CGCAACGGCGACGCCCGCGTTCAACGACTCGTTGTGCCGCCCCTGCTCGTTCCAGCCCACGTTGTCGCGCACCAGCCGGCGCGCCTCGGGCAGATCGCCCGCGAGCAGCGCGATGCGCGTCCGCTCCTTCAGCACGCGCCGCCACACGTCGTTGATCGCCCCGACGCTCCGCACCGCCACGGCTTCCGCGCTCCGCACGCATTCGCAGGCCTGCTCCAAATCTCCGTAGCGGCATGCGATCTCGGCGCCCGACGCGTAGCAGTGAACCGTCCCCCGAATTGCGAGGCGCCGGGCACTTCTCGGCTCGTTCGATCAGCCCGAGGGTCTCGTCGATCGGCGTGACGAGCGCACCGACCTCGGCCCGGGCGATGGAGTAACGTAGCCGGACTTCGTCATCGCCGAGGTGGCGCGGCTCGACGGTTCGACCAGCCGCAACGCCTCGCTCAGCCGTGCCGAGTAACAGAGGTTATACGCGAGAATGAGGTTCGCGATGCGTCCGCGGATCTCGCTGTTTGGAAGACCCAGCGCCGCGATCCGCTCCGCGGTTCGCTCGGCCGCCTCCTGCCCGCCGTCGTTGAGTTGCGCGAAGAACAAATTTTCCAAAGCGCCTCCCACCGTCGCCGGGTCCCGCGCAGGGTCGACCGTTTCGATCACCGACTGCGCCACCGACGTCATGCGCCTCCAGTTGCCCGAGTTGCTGTAACAGCGCATCGTCAGGTCCGCGAGTTCGATCCATCGCGCCTCGCCGCGCGGTGAGTGCGTCGCCGCGCGCGCGTAGAGTTCCGCCGCTTCGGCGAACGCCGCCGCCTCGCGAGATCGGCCGGCCGCTCGCGCGAACGCGTCGCACGCGAGTTCTCGATCGCCGAGCGCCTCCGCATGCTGGCCCAGCAACGGGTCCACGTGCGCGGCGTCGCCGTTGTGCGCTCCGGCCAGCCGCGCGACGATGCGCTCGTGCAGAATTCGCCGCTTGAGCGCCACGATCGAGGCGTACAGCGCCTTGCGCACCGCGACGCGGCGGAACGACAGCCACCGCGGTGACCACTTTGCCTCCGCGAGGATGCCGCGATCGCTCGCGTGCTGCAGCGCGTCGGCCACTTCGTCGCGCGAACGTCCGGTCACGTCGGGTAGCCACTCGCCGCAGAACGCGTCGCCGACGGCGCTGCACGCAAGCAATATCTCGAACTCACCGCGCGCGAGCGTCGCCCGCAGGCGCGCGACCTCGCCGCGCGCACTGGGCGGAACGAACTCAACCGCGTCGGATCCCTCCACGCCGGATTCCATGGCACCGCCCACCAGCTCGATGCCGATGCGCGGATTGCCCTGCGCGGTCCGCAGGATCTCGCGCACGTCCTCCGCGGAGAGCGCGCGCGCTCCCGCCAAGCCCCGAATCAGCAGCTCCATCGCGCCGTCTTCCAGCGGCGCCAGCGTCCGCACGGCCAAGCCGCAGCGCTGCCACGCGTCGTCGCGCGATGCCGCCGGCTCCGCGCAGGCGATCACCGCCAGGCGGCGGTTCCGCGCCATCCCCGCGAGCGCGGCGACGAACGCCGCGTCGCGCCGGTCGGCTAAATGCAGATCGTCCACGAACACCGCGACCGGCCGGCGCCGCGACCGCGCCTCGATCACCGGCAGATCCACGCTGAAACCGCCCGCGCCGCAGCGCAGGCTCACGGTCGCAGCCGCGCTCTTGATCGCCGCACACTCGCGCAGGAACCGCGTCTTGCCGACGCCGCTCTCGCCAAGCCACACCTGCGCCACGCCCTCGCCCAGCGCGACGCCGTGCAGCAACGCGCGCGCGGCGTCGAGCTCGCCTTCCCGGCCAACGCAATAGGGCGATTCGACCTCGGGGGCATCCACGGTCGGACGTGCTTGGAGATCATGTAGGCAATTACCTATAGCTGCGAGCGGCGCTCGCGCCATAATGCAGCATGCGACGATTCTATTTAGCGCTCATCGCGCCGGTTGCGATTGGGTTGCTCGCGGCGTGCTCGGGTTCCGCGGCCGCGCCCGGCGGACTCTCGAGCAGCACAAGCGCCCTCCCGCCGGTCGGCAGCGCGGCGCACAAGCGAACGCTGCCATCTCAGCTGCTCTTTATTCCCGACGAAGGCGGCGATATCGACATCTATCCGCTCAAGAGGCCCGATCAAGGCGGCGTGATAGCGCAGATCACCGGCCTGAAGGCGTATCAACAGCAGATGGCGGTTGACGCGAGCAACGACCTATTCGTGGTCAACAACGGCGCGAGCGCCGCCGACGACTACGTCTCGATCTACGCCCCGCCGTACGACGGCACGCCCACGATCCTCAGCACGACGTTTAACGGGTTCCTCTACTACCCGGTCGGCGTCGCCGTTGATGCCGGCGGCACGGCCTACGTCACCGACTGCGGCCAGTACTGCCTCGAGACGCCGGGGATCCTCGTCTATCCGCCGGGGGCCACGTCGCCGGCGAAGATGATCACGTCGCCGTCGTTCAACAGCCTGGGCGGCCTTACGATTGACGCGCGCGGCGACCTCTACGTCTTCGGCTGGAACGACAGCACGTTCGCCTGCGACGTCTTCAAGCTCAAGGGCGGGTCGGCAGCGCCAAAGGCGATGCACCTCAAGGGCCTCGACACCGGCAACGGCGGGAACGGGCTGACCTTCGACGGCTCCGGCGATCTCTTCGTCGCGGCCAACTCGAGCGGCTCGAACTACGTTCTGGAATACAAGCCCGGCTCGCGCACGGCGTTTCGCGCGATCGACAGCCTGCCGTTCACCGACGAGCCCGCGATGCTCGACGTCGGCACCGACGGCAACCTCTACACGTCAACGGTGTGCTCCTTCGGTCCGTGCACGTGGGTCTACGGGTTCAAGCCGAAGGGCAAGAAGCCGTTCGAACAGATCGGATCGTCGTCGGCCGCCGCCATCCTCGGCGTCGCCACCGCACCGAATCTTCGCCTGAAAGGGAACCACCGATGAACGCCCGCCTGCGTTACGCCGCTTCCGCCACGCTGATCGCGACGCTCGCGGCCTGCAGCGGGGCCTCGCAACCCGGCGCCGGCGCGTTGCCGTCCGCGCCGTCCGCGTACGCTCCGGCCAAGGCCCACACGTCACACTACGTCTACGTCTCGTCGCAATACAACAGCCAAGGCGCGGTCTTCGTCTACTCGACGAAGGGCCAAGCGCAGCCGCCCGTCGCGACGATCACCACCGGCATCTCCACCCCGGCGGGGCTCGCGGTGGACGCGAGCGGCAACCTCTACGTCGCCAATAGCGGCAACAGCACCGTTACCGTCTACGCGCCGGGCTCGACCACGCCCAGCGTCACCTACAGCAACGGCATCAGCACGCCGACCGGCGTCGCGGTCGGCAGCAACGGCACGCTCTACGTCGCCAACGAATCCGGCAGCGGCACCGGCTACTCCGGCAGCGTCACCGAGTATCCGTCGGGCACGACGAAGCCCAGCGTGACGATCGAGCAACCGGGCATGACCGCCTTCGCCGTCGCGCTGGACAAGAGCAACGCGCTGTACGCCTCGTGGTTCTCGCTCTCGTCCTTTGGCATCCAGATCTACAAGTATCCCACCGAGGGGTCGAGCGGCGGCGCGAATCTGAACCTCGACCTGCCGTCCTACGTCTACCCGGCCTACGCCATCGCGTTCGACCGCGCCGGCAACCTGGTGGTGCCGTGCGAGAACCTCACTCACAACCCGCCGAAGTATCTCGCCGTCTTCCCGCCCGGCGCCACGCAGCCGTCGAAGAAGATCAAAGAGGCCGGTCTGATGGACGTGGTGACTGGCATCGCATTCCCGCACTGGAAGTCGGACCTGTTCTACGTCACCGCGGAGAACGATCACGACTGGCTGGCGCTCACGTATCCCAAGGCGGTTCCGCGCGACGTCGTGAACGTCGGCGGCCCCACGGGGCTCGCGCTCTCCCCGTAGCGGGAAACCGCACCGGTTCGCGGGTAGGCTGGGAGGGTGGCTCGCCGCTCTTTCAAGCCTGCCCTCGCCCTCGCGGCCCTGGGCATCGTCTTCGGCGACATCGGAACGAGCCCGCTCTACGCGTTTCGGCAGTGCTTCGTCAGCGCGCTGAAAGTCGAGCCGACGCACGCCAACGTGCTCGGCATCCTCAGCCTGATCCTGTGGTCGCTGATCCTGATCGTCTTCGTGCGCTACATCGGGATGGTGATGCGCATCTCGCACGACGGCGAGGGCGGCATCCTCGCGCTGCTGGCGTTCGTGCTGCCGCCCGTGAAGCGCGGCGTGCTGCCGAAGGCGACGTGGCTGACGTTCCTGATCGTCCTCGGCGCGGGCATGCTCTTCGGCGACGGCATCATCACGCCGGCCGTGTCGGTGCTCTCGTCCATCGAGGGCATCGGCGTGGCGACGCCCGACGCGCAGCCCTACGTCGTCCCCATCGCGGTCGTCATCCTGCTCGGGCTCTTCGCGCTGCAGAAGCGGGGCACGCAGCACATCGGCACGCTGTTCGGCCCGGTGATGCTGCTGTGGTTCGCCACGATCGCGGTGCTCGGAATCCGCGGCATCGCCGGCCATCCGGCGGCGCTGCTGGCGCTCAACCCCTACTACATCGTCGCGTTCTTCGCCCACCACGGTCTGGTGGGCATCGCGATCTTCGGCGCCGTGGTGCTCTGCGTCTCCGGCGTCGAGGCGCTCTACGCCGACATGTCGCACTTCGGGCGCGGACCGATCGCCCTCGCGTGGTCGGCCGTCGCGTTCCCCGCGCTCGTCCTCAACTACTTCGGCCAGGGCGCGATCGTGCTCTCCGATCCCTCGACCCTGCGCAACCCGTTCTACGCGCTCGCCCCGCCGGCCATCTTCTACCTCGTCGTGGCGCTGGCGACCGCCGCGACGATCATCGCATCGCAGGCGCTGATTTCGGGCGTCTTCACGCTTACCAAACAAGCGATCAACTTGGGCTTCATCCCGCGCACGCGCGTGATCTACACGTCCATCGTGCACCGCGGACAGGTCTACGTGCCGCTCCTGAACCGGATGCTTGCGGTGGCGTGCATCGCGCTCGTGATCGGTTTCCACACGTCCACGCGGCTCGCTAACGCCTACGGCCTCGCCGTGGCGATCACGATGGTCGTCACGTCCATCGCCTACTACGAGGTGACGCGCTCGAAGCTCAACTGGAGCCCGCTCAAGGCGGTGCTCACCACGGCGCCGTTCCTCGCCATCGAGCTGCTCTTCGTGCTCGGCGGCCTGCCGAAGGTGCCGGAAGGCGGCTGGATCCCGCTGCTGGTCAGCCTCGTCGTGTTCGTCATCGCCAGCACCTGGCGCACCGGCCGGCGCCGCGTCGCACAGAGCCAGGTCGAACAGTCGCAGCCGGTGGACGAGTTCTTGCGCGAGATGCGCGGGCGGCTGGGCGTGCCGTATCACGGCACGGCGGTGTTCCTCACGGCCGACCCGCAGGGCGTTCCGTTCGTGATGCGCCACCACTGGGCGCGCACCCATAGCGTTGACGAACGGATCGTGCTGCTCACGATCCTGCCGACCAACGATCCCTACGTCACCGACGAGCGGCGCGTGGTCGTGCAGCGGCTCTCCGACGGGCTGATCCGCGTCACGGCGCGCTTCGGCTTCATGGAGCAGCTCGACATCCGGCGCATCATCCACGGCTGCAGCACGCTGGGGCTCATGATCGGCGGCAACGACACGACGTTCTACAGCTCCGATCCCGAGATCGTCCCGGACGGCGGCGGCATCCTGCACGCGCTGCGCCGCAGCCTCTTCGTCTTCTTGCGGCGAAACTCGCGCCCGGTCACGTCGAGCCTCGGCATCCCGCCCGACGCGCTGGCCAAACTCGGCATGGAAGTCCCGATGTAGCTCCTTGTCACCCTGAGTAGCGCGCCACCAATCTTGTCATCCTGAGCGTAGCGAGCGCAGCGAGCGCAGTCGAAGGGCGAAGGGCGAAACGCGAAGGGCGAAACGCGAAGGGCTGAGCAGCGCCCGAAGCGCGCGCGTCGAAGGAAAGGGCATGGCTTTGTTGTGCCGATCCGCCCTATCCGCGGTTGCTTCAACTGCTTTGCTCGTCGGCTGCGGAGGTTCGCAGATACCGCGCGCCGCGCACGGTACGCCGCAGCAGAATTCGATGCGCTCCAGCTCGTCCGGGGCGCCGCTGCTCTACGTGATGAACGGGCGTAATCTCCTCGTCTTCTCTTTTCCCGACGGCACGCTGATTGCGCGGCAGAACGATATCGGCAGCATGCGGGGAGCGTGCTCGGATAAGGACGGCAACGTCTTCACCGTCCTGCTGAACGGGGCGACGGATAAGATCCTCGAATTTGCCCACGGAGGAACCACCCCCATCGCCACGTTGACCGTTCCGGGCCGGGCCGATGGCGGCTGTGCGGTGGATCCTACGACGAACGACCTCGCCGTAACGTTCAACAGTTCTTCGAGCAGTTCGGTCGCCGTCTTCACGGGCGAAAGCGGGACGCCGCAGATTTATTCGACGGATAGCTTTGGCGCCTTCGGCTACTGCGCATTCGATACCAAAAGCAACCTCTTCATTGCTAATAACGGTCCTCTCGGCCCCGGTTTTCCACTGGTCGAACTGCGCGGCGGGTCGCACACCTTCGCAGGAATTGCGGTAAACCAGAACGTGAAGCTTGGCGGCAACCTCCAATGGCACGATCGCTACCTCGTGGCCGGGCAGAACGACGCGTACGGTCATGCGCTTTATCACATCAAGATCTCGGCAAGGCGGGGCAGAGTCATCGGAACGACCGCGCTGAACAAGTCCACGTGGGGCGAAACGTGGATCGCGGACGGAATCGTAGCAGCCGCGACTCAATATTGGTACGGCGGCGGCGTCAGCCTCTTCGACTTTCCATTTGGCACGCTGAGGAAAAGGCTGCGTCGAAACGACTTCCAGCACCGCGCATTTGTCTTCGGGCTCACGGTCAGCGTCGCACCCCACCCCTTGTCATCCTGAGTAGCGCGCCAAAGGCGCGCGTGTCGAAGGGCCGAGGGGCTTCACACTTTCTTCATCTCTTTCGGCTCAATAATTATCAAACGCACTCGCTCGAAGGAGACGCCCCAATGCGACGAGCTCTGCCCGCATTTTGCGCCACCGCGCTTCTGGCCGGCTGCCAAGGAGGGGCCGCGCGGCAGGCGGGGACGCAGGCCGGCCTGCTGCCCGCCGCCGGAACCGCCGCTCGCATGCGAAGTCCCAAGCTCGGCAAGGTGCTCACCACCTCCGACGGCGGCCAGATCTTCGGCTTCGACGCGAACCAAAAGGGCAACGATGGCGTCCTCGCGTCGGCGAGCGGCAACGAGATCTCGGTGGAGACGTTCAACACCACCACCGGCAAGGTCACCGCGACGATCGGCGTTAAGACCGGCCATCCCGTCGCGAAGGGCGACGACTACGTGGCCGACGGCATCTTCGCCGGCGACGTGGGGCTGGTGGACTTTCAGCGCGCGGGCAAGCCGGGCGTCACGCCGGCGCACGATCTCTATCACGTGCTAAACCCGGTGAGCGGCATGAAACTCAACGCGCGCTGGAAGCCCACGCTCAAGCTGTTCAACGTGCTCGAATGGGCCGTGAATCAAGATACGAGCACCAGCGTGGTCTTCGGCTATCAGCGCGAAGGCTCCGACCTGCCCGTGCTCGTCGTCTCGAACGTCGCGCAGAACACGGTCAGCAACGTGATCCACCTCAATCCACGGCAGTTCTTCCTCAGCGACTCGCCGCAGCTCGCGCAAGACACCGCGAATAACCTCGCCGTGATGGCCACCTCGCCGAGCGGCGGCGCCGCCGGCGGCCCGCCGCCCGTCATCGCCACCGTCAACCTCAGCTCCGGCAAGGTCGTCGAGTTCGACGGTGTCAGCTGCCCCGGGCTGGCAGGCTGCGGCGCGCCCAACGGCATCGCCTACGACTCGGCGACCGGCATCGCGTGCACCACCAGCGAGATTGACGGCGGCGTCGAGTTCTACGACGTCGCCGCGCAGACCGGAGTCCACCAGTTCATGCCCGGCGGCGGCCAGCTCAACGCCGGCACCTACGTCGTCAACGATCCCGCCAACAAACTCTTCCTGATCGCGCAGCCGTTCTCGGGCACGTCGCCGTCGGGCAGCAGCGTCCAAGTCTTCAACGAAGACGGCTCGCTGGCGGAATCCATCAACGGCTTCGACTTCACCGACGCCGGCTTTCTCGTGATCCCGGTGCGCATCGCCATCAATCCGTCGCGTCGCGTCGGCTGGGTGAACGGTCCCGGCGTGAACCAGCTCCAGCAGTTCTCCTACTAGCCGAACGCCCCGTTAAGCGGCAGGCCCGGGCGCGCGACGCGCGCGAACTCGAGTCGCATGCGCCCCACGAACGTTCTCATCGTCATCGCGTCGCTCGCCGCCGCGCTGCTGACCGGCTGCTCCCAACGCGGCTCGGCCGGCTCGCCGCTCGCGGCCGCCCCCGGCGCGCCCCCGGCCGCACGCTCGAGTGCGGGCAAAGCAACGAACCTGATCTACAGCTCGTCGTACGGCGGAAACTCCGTGGACTACTATCTCAAAGGCACCGGCCCGAACAATCCGGTCGCCGGCGCGCTCTCCGGCTCCTTCGCCAACCCGCTGGGCATGGGCGTGGATCGCGCCGGCGATCTCTACGTCTCCAACTCCAACGACCGCAACGTCCTCGTCTACGCCGCGGGCTCGACATCGCCCACGAACACGCTCGACGATCCCGACAAGTTTCCCGACGACGTCGCCGTGGGCACCGACGGCACCGTCTACGTCGCGAACGGCTCCGGCCCCATCGGCGCGTCCGGCAACGTCGTGGTCTACGCGCCGGGCGCGACCAGCCCCACGCAGACGCTCAGCGACCCGCGCTTCTATCGCGTCATGGGCGTCGCGCTCGACAAGAGCGGCGACGTTTGGGTCAGCTACAACTCCGCCCAAGGCATCGGCAGCGGCTCCGTCGCCGAGTTCAAGGCCGGCTCCGCGACACCGATCGAAACGCACGTGAAAATCGGCTCCTGCGGCGGCATCGCCATAGACAAGGCCGGCCACTTCCTCGCCATTGACGAAGAAATCCCGAGCGTCAACGTCTACGATAAGGGCCGGCGCAAGCCCATCGCGCAGCTGAAGCTGCCGGGAACCTCGGCATATATGGTCTTCAACAAGTCGTCCGGCGACCTCTACGTGGCCGACTACGGGCTCGGCGAGATTGACGTGTTCGACTACACGCCGAACAAGCTAACGCAGATCAATACGATCACCAGCGGCATCGTGCCGTCGAACGACAACCTGGGCGTCGCGGTCACGCCCGCGCAGCGGCTCTAGAGCGTAAAGAGCGGCGGCCCGCGCACCGGGCCCGCGGCCTTGCAGCTCGCGGTGCTGCCGCCGAACACAACGGCCAGTCCGCAGGGCGACGTGAACATCGCCCGGTTGTCGTGCCCCACGCCGGCAACGAACGCGAAGTCTTGGTTGGTGCCGTCCCGATGGCGGCGTCCCTCGTAGGCGATGAAGTACTCCGCGCGCTCGAACCGGTATCGGCCCTGCGCCTCGCCGCCGCAGCTGCGGTCGAGATCGTCCTCGTTCGGATTCGTGTCGGCCGTGCCCATCAGGTACGTGACGCGACGCTTCGCGTAGCGCGCGTCGAGCTCCGCGGCGGTGCCTTCCACATAGCGCGGCGCGCCCTTCAGCCCGTAACGCCACTCGTTGTAATCGCTGCAGTTGTGCTGCGGCACCGGGCGCCAATCCGACAGGTACAGATACGACGACGGATTCGAGACCACCAGGTGCACGGGAATCCGCGAGCCGGCGTCGAGCTCGGGCGCGTTTCCCACCACCGCGTAGCGCTGCACGATCTGCCCGCCGGCCGAATGCCCGATCAGCACGATCTCGCGCAGGTGCGGAAACCGCCGCTCGTCCGAAAGCCGCTCGACGATGGCGTCGAACACGTCGTAGCTGCTGATCGGCGCCGGCGCGAGCGCGTCGGATCCGCCCGGCCACTGGCCGTTCCAGTAGAGCGTCAGCGGCGACACGCCCTGGCCCTCGATCTCGCTGCGCTCGACGAACTGCGGCGCGATCACGATGGTCGGGTCCAGCTGATGCGCCGCCGCGGCGGCGATCACGCCGGTGTCGTAGTAGTAATCCGCGTCGCGCAGCACGCCGTGCACCACGATCAGCGCGCGCGTCACGTCTTCGTCGCCGTCGAGCGACGAGGTGCCGAAGTAGCGCGCGTAGCCGCTGCCGCGCGGCGTCGTCACCAGGAACGTCCGGTCGGCCAGCTTGCCCGCGTTGTCCGGCTGCGGCGTGGTCGTCACCGGCACCGGAACGGTTCCGAGCAACAGCGCGCCGAGCAGGGCCGCAACGATGATCCTCACGCCGTGCATCATCCCGACGGCCGGTGCCGAACGGCGGGCCGGTTCAGGCTGCCCAAGAGCAGCCACGCCGCCACGCCGCCGCCCAGAATCAGCGCCTCGCGGCCGAGGTACCGCGGCAGCGCGCGCTGGCGGCGGACGCGCATCATCGCGCTCCATTTGCTCAGGGGAATGTCGGCGGGCCGCGTCGCGGTCATGTCGAGGTGAAACTCCCAAACGTCCCACGCCGAGAGCAGCACCGCCAGCACGACGACGGCCCAGCCGAACGGATTCGCTCGCACGCTCTGCGTCTCAGGGCTTCGCGATCAGCAGGCCCGCAATGGCAACGAGCGCCACGATCGAGAGCGAACGACTCGTGTTTCGGTTCATGACGAAGCCTCCGTGGAAGCGGGGAGAGCCGGGTCTTTCGCGCCCGGAGTCCTTCTCCTACCCCGGCTACGCCGCGGCCACGGCGTCGAGCGTATCGAACTCGTCCGGCGTCAGCGCGAGCGACGCGGCGGCGACGTTCTCGGCCAGATGCTCGGGCGACGACGTCCCCGGAATCGGCAGCATCGCCGGCGAGCGGTGCAGCAGCCACGCGAGCCCGATCTGCCACACCGACGCCGCGTGCGCCCGCGCGATCGGGGCCAGCTCCTCAACGGTGTGGAGATCGCCCGCGTCCAGCGGAAAGTACGGGATGAACGCGATGCCGTGGGCCTCGCAGTGCTCGAGCACCGGCTCGTGCGCGCGGTTGCCCACGTTGTAGTTGTTCTGCACCGACGCGATCTCGACGATCCGGCGCGCGCGCACCAGCTCGTCCAGGTTGACGTTGGAGAGCCCGATATGGCGGATCTTCCCCGCGTCGCGCAGGTCGCGCAGCGCGCCGACCTGATCTTCGAACAAAGCGTTCGGCCCGACGGCGTGCAGCTGATACAGGTCAATGCAGTCCAGCTGCAGGCGGCGCAGGCTGCCGTCGCACGCCGACTTCAGATACTCGGGATTCCCCTCGCGCTCCCATTGCCCCGGCCCGGCGCGCTTCGAGCCGCCCTTGGTCGCGATCACCAGCCCCGCGGGGTACGGATGCAGCGCCTGCGCGATCTGCTCCTCGTTGACGTGCGGACCGTACGCGTCGGCCGTATCTATGAAGTTGACGCCCAGCTCGACGGCGCGCCGCAGCACGTGCAGCGCGTTCTCGCGATCCAGCGGCCAGCCCCAGACGCCCGGCCCGCACAGGCGCATCGCGCCGAAGCCGAGCCGGTTCACGGTCAGGTCGCCGCCGATGGCGATCGTGGTGGGGTTCATGGTGCAGCCTTCACCACCACGACGCTGCCGTCCGCTTCGTCGCGCGCGATACGGCGAACCAGCGGATTGGCCAGATACTCGAGCGCGGCGCGCACGTCGGCGTGCCGAGGTCGCCGGCTTGCGCACGTGCTTAGCGCGCTTGCCCTAACGACGTTCAGAGGCAAAAAATGGCGATCGTATTTGCCTTAGGCCCCTTTGCAAGTCCGCTGAAACCGACTGAGATCGTCAGGCTATGTCCGTTGGGCATCCCGGAGTAAGTACCGATCGGGAACCAGCCCACCGGCGCGGTGAAATTGTAGGGCGCGATATAACACGCTTTTCCAGGGTACTTCCCTGCATCAGTGATATTCAGCGTCGAATAGCCCTTAATCTTGGCGACTTTCACACTACTATCCAAGAAGAAGTACATGAAAGCCGTTCCCGGGCATGACGATTTCGCGCACGGATTCGGGTAAGCAGAGAAACGTTGTCCGTTGACCTGCCCGGAAATGTCGCCCAGACCCGTCGCGTCGCCCATCGTAATGGTCACTTTTCCTTGCCCGCTATTTTTGGGAATTGTCAGCGCGAGAGTCAGACCCTCATATTTCGCGAGCGCGAACGTTGCGCCAGCGGCAGGCAGCGTCTTCTTCAGACACGACCCGTGAAAGTAAAAGAAGCCCGAGATCTTACAAGGGCTCGCCGGCGCGAGACCGCTCGGTACTCCGAGCATCGTACCGTCCGGCATCGGAGGCGGACTGCCCCCGCACCCGGCTAGGAGGAAGCATGCCAGGGCGAGCACGGCGCAGCGAATAGGGAGTTTGCCGTTCATCGCGGCCCTCCTTCGGTATAAATGCTCATTCCGCAGCCTTCACCACCACCACGCTGCCGTCCACCTCGTCGGCGACGTCGTCGCCGGCGATCTCAGCAAGTGGATCGAGGTGCGGGGCGACGCGTTCGCCGCGGCAGACGACGGGTTTTGGCAGCGGCCGAAGCTGTGCAGCACGTTCTCCGCGCCGTTCGGCGTGATGCTAAAGACCGCGCCACAGTAACGTGAGCCGGCGGCCTGCGTCGTGCCGTAGAGCGTGCCGCTCACATCGAGCAGACTCGCGACGGGGTAGCTCCCATCGGGAACTGCACCAAAGCTATAGATGACCTTGTAGTTCGTGCTAGTAATACGAGCCGCGAGCGCCGATGCTTGCGGCATCGCGCCCGGTGCACCGATCGGTGGCTGCGCGGATCCGCACCCGGCCAGCAACGCCCCAGCGATACCCGCGGTTAAGGCATGGCGGCTAAATTCCAAGCTCTTCATCTCTATGGTCCTCGCTCCGTGAAGGTCACGGCGCCCAGCATCGTTCATGACGTCGAAACCTTCGTCATCATAGTTGTCGCTACCAAGAAATTACGACTTGGCCGTTACCGGGCGGCGCGACTCCCCTTTGGTTTCTAACGCCGCTCGCTCCAGGCTCAACGTATGACGATCCGCCGCCACCGCCGCCGCCGGGATCGCCGTCCTCGCCGCCGCCGCCGCCGCCACCGCCTCCGCCGCCGTAGTAGCCGCCGCCGCCTCCACCGCCACCGCCGCCGGGGTCATCGTAGCCGGGCAGCGACAAGCCGCCGACTCCGCCCTGGCCGCCCGCGCCTAGCGAGCCGCGATCGCCGTTCTGCCCCACTTCGGGCCCACCGTAATACGGCGAAGCTTTGCCGGCGCGTCCCCCGCGCTGCTGCGTTCCGCCGCCGCCGCCTCCGCCAACCGGCCCACCAGTCAATCCGCTGCCTCCCGCGCCGCCGCGGCGACCTCCGCCTGCACCGGCGATGCCACTAAGAAATCTGGCGCCTTGTCCGGCGCCACCGCCGGCGACGACGATCCGATCGCTCAACGCGGAGCCTCCCTCCCGCACGTCGGACGCGCCGCCTCCACCGTCACCGTCGTAGCCATAACCCGACACGCCACCATCTCCGCCACCATTGAAGCCACCGCTGCCGTTGCCGTACTGGCTGCCGCACGGCGCCCCGATTGCGCCTTCGCCGCCAACGAACACCGCCAACGTCTCTCCTGGCGTTACCGGGATCGTAGCTTTTACAACACCGCCTAAGCCGCCGATGACCGCGCAGTAACTACCAACTGCGCCATACGGGCCGCTTGCGCCACTGCCGACAACGGTAACGTGCGTTACGCCGGTCGGCACCATGAATGTTTCTTTTCTTCCTCTGTAATGGAATGTTCGATGGTGCGCTCGGGGACGACTGATGCCACCGGTGGCGTCGCCACGCAGGCTGATCGGTGGTTGCGATCCGCCGCACCCGGCCAGCAGTGCCGAGGCTGCCCCCACGGCTAAGGTGAAACGGCTAAGTCCCACGGTCTTCATCTCTGTGTGCTCCTCGCTTCGTGAACGCCACGCCGATTCGTCAACGCCGCGTTGACGTGCTGACGGCAACACCTAGAAACTCTCCAAAATCGTGGTTTCGAAATCGATTGATGTACTTGCCGCCCTTCGGATAGCGCCAGAGCCGTATCTTAGATCCCCTTGATGACGTTTGAGCGATGGTGCCGCCTTCCACCCAGAACGAATAAGAGCCGCCCGGTGGCTGATCGAGCCGAACGATCCCTTCGACGGTACCCACGCGCCCGGTAACGCGAAGCCGATCGATTTCCTCAGTTTTGCTCGGATCGAAACCTTGGACCGCCAGGTACGTTCCGTCCCACTGAACGGCGCCGCCCGACGCATAGTTGACCTTTGTTTGAACTGTGACGAATGTTTTGCTGCCCTCAGACAACTCGATGAGTCGCTCGTTTGTTTTCCAGTCATAGCCGCGGACAAAGAGATTTCCGTGGTCGTCATAGGCGCAGTAGTAGAGCACCCACATCTTGGGAGCCGCGTAAGTTATAGGCTTTCGCTTAGCTCTCGGGAAGACGGAGACGACGCCTCCGCCGGCATAGCTTCCGGTTATCACCGCGAGGTTGCCGGATGTCGGGTCGACAGCGCATCCCGTGCCGCCTTCGGAGCCGGGCGTTAATGTCGCGATCGGCTCGGTGCCGCCGTGAGCGTACTCTAACACCTTTCCGTTATATCTCGCCTCGGTTATCCAGACGTTTCCGTGACGATCGACGCAGGCTCCCCAAGGATCCGCCACACCCTTAAGCGCACCGATCTCCGTGGTCTTTGGATATGAAAACACGTAGACAGATCCATCGTCGTTGGTGCCGTAGAGCAAATCCTCGTCCTTTGCTTCCGGCAGCATCCACGATCCGCCCCGCTCGGCGTTCTGCGCGATCGCATCGCTTCGCGGCATCGCGCCCGGCGCGCCGATCGGCGGCGTTCCGCCGCACGCGGCTAGCAACGCTGTGGCCGCGCCAATGGCCAAGGCATAACGGTCGAGTCCCAAGCTCTTCATATGCTCCGTGCTCCTCGCTCCGTGAACGCTACGGCGCGCAACGTCGTTTCGGCTTATCCCGGCTGAGCCCCCGCAGCAACGAAGGAGCTCGGCGATCCGCGCCGCTATATGCTGTGCTAGCGCAACTACAACGCCGGGCAAAGCGCGGCGTCTGGCGCTGCTCGGTGCAATCGCGGGCGGGACCGCATGCCGGCGCGCGGCTCCGGTTCTGGGGCTGAGCCTGGTGACCGCGAAGCGATGGTGAGCCTCGTGGCGTTCACGAATTGAGGAGTGAAGCATATGAACCGCCGGGACCCTTGGCGCCACGCGCTAACGACCTGTGTGGCCGCGGCGATGCTGTCGGGGTGCGGTGGTGCGGTGGATTCCACCATGCAGCACGGCACGGTCGTCCGAGATGCGGCCAACGGCAGATCTTGGATGGCAGCAGGCCTTCGCAACAAGGACCTGCTGTATGTAGCCGATCAGAACGGCCGTGAAGTCTACGTGTTCACCTATCCGAAGGGCAAGCTCGTCGGCACGCTCTACGGACTCGACCCCACGCAGGGCCTGTGCGCGGACAAGCGGGGACACGTCTGGGTTACCACCGTCGGCTTTATCAGCCTATCGGGCTACCTCGTCGAGTACGCACATGGGGGCACGACTCCGATCGCTACGCTTGACGACGATTACGGATCTCCCGACGCGTGTGCATTGGACCCCCTAACCGGGGATCTCGTTGCTGCCAACCCGTGCATCGAGGGCAGCTGCGAGGGTAACGTCGTCGTGTACCCGGGCGGAAGTGGAACGCCAACGGCGATTTCGACTTCCCCCGTATGGGGTGTGTACGACGTGACCTACGACGATTCGGGTAATATTTTCGTTGCCGGCTACGAGCGTTATCAGGACCATAAACTCGCATGGCTTTCAAGCGGCGCCGCGTCGTTTCAGGACTTCAACCTGAAACCTCGGAATCAAGCCGCTCGTGGCGTCGCGTGGGACGGAGAGTACCTGCTCATCGGCCAGGGGCCGCGCTTTCACCGATTCAAGCTGCTCGATGGATACGGAGTTCGCGTCGACACGATTCCCGCCCGCTTCAGCTATCGCGCCTATTTGGTTCAAGGCTCTCGGCTAGTCTCGGCCGGAGGCAGTAGCGTATCGATTTTTGATTACCCCGCGGGGGTGAGTCCAATCAAGACGATCGCCGTACCCGGCAACAACGCGCTCGGCGTAACGGTGAGCGTCGTCCCGCACTAGTTCGGGCAGCCGCTCTTTGTCTTCTTGCAAGCATTAGCTACGTCGTTGCCAGCTGATTTCGACGAGTCCGCTGCCTGTGGCGTTCTTCCCGCCGTTCCAGATTTTCACGCTCTGCGCGTTACGCTTTACATAGGACGAGCCGCCGCCGCCTCCTCCTCAGCCGTAGTAGCCGCCGCCACCGCCGCCGGAAGTGAGCCGATTGCCTGCTCCTCGCTCCGTGAACGTCGGACGCGACAGCTATGCATTGGGTTACGCACCCTATTTTTGATACACGGAGTTAGGTAGGGGTAGGCATTAGTACCAGGCGCTCGGCGAAAGCGCCGACGAGCAGTGCAAGAAGCCGGGTCGGTCCGATCACTTGCTGATCGCGGCGCCGTATGCGTCGAACCCTTTAATCGTCTTCGTAGGCTTGCCGCCGGCGGGGTATTTGTAGAAGCCTGCATCGCTGCCATAGTTATTTGGGCCGACGACGGTTTTGCCGTCAATCCAGAATTGGACGATATCCTCTGCGCTGCCGTCGGTTGGATCGTCGAGCGGCGTCTTGTGCACGATCTTGCCGCCCGCACCCGTAGTCTGGTAAATCGCCGAGACATCGAATCCGCCGATGTTCTGGTCGCCAACGGCAACGTATTTACCGTCCCACTGCACGTTGCCGGGGTAATAGATGAGTCCGCCCGTGAGTTTAATGTTCTCGAACGTCTTCGCACCTTTGGAAAGCTCGGCGAAGTGGAACTGGCTTTGGGCCGCGTCGGTTCCGTCTGCGTAGAGATTCCCCTTGGGGTCGTAGCCGCAAAAATTGAAGTGCGGTATTTTCGAATCCGTATAGTGCTGTGGCTTGCCTTTGGCATGTGCGTAGATTGCAACGGCTCCCCCTCCGGAGGAGCTCACGCCGTAGCTCGTGACCGCGAGATTGCCGGTCGCCGGATCGACGGAGCACCCAATGTGGGCCCCCGAACCCGGATCCTGCACCGCCGCGACGTGAGTTTTCCCGCCGTGCTTATACTCAACGGCAATGTCGGCGGATCCCTCATTGTTCACGATCCAAATGTTGTGTTTGGTGTCTATGCAGATGCCGTCCGGCATGGAAAGGTCATCCGTCAGTGTTCCCATTAACTTCCCGGCCGGATAGGAATAGACGTCGACCGCGTTCGCGCTGAGATCGGAGACGTAGAGGAGGTTCTGCGCTTTTGCCGCGTCGGGAGACATCCACGAGCGCGCGCCGGTGGCGTGCACCAACGAACTTCCAAGGCCCGGGAGGCGTCCCGACGTATTTCCGCGGCCTCCGGATGCCGACGGCGCTAGGGATGGCTGCGCCCCGCCGCACGCCGTGAGGAAGGCTAGCCCTGCGCATAAGCCCAGAGCGTAGCGGCTAAAGTTTGGAAAGGTCATATACCCTCCGTGATGCATAAACGCATCGGATCCCGAAGGACGTTCGGCCGTCCTGCGTCGCTTCGGCTTAGCCCGGCTGAGTCCCGCACCAGCCAAGCTGCTCAAGCGATCCGCGCCCCCCAGGCTGACGCGCTAACGTAGCAGCGCGACGCAAGGCGGTCTGCGAATTCGCTCACAGAGGCACGGCGCCGATGCCGGTCGAAAACCCAAAGCCCCCAGCCTGCCTATTCGGTGTGTGCTATTCGTAGCTACGCACACATCGGAAGAAACCGTAGCGCGACGTCTGCTATCTACTTCTAAAGGAGCAAGGTTAATGAACACCCCTGGTTTACTTAAGTGCGGCGGCGCCGTCGTTGCACTCGCAATTGTTTCGGCGTGCGGGAGCGGCTCGACGGTCGCGCCGTCAGCCGCTGCGCCCAATGCGACCTACATCGGTAAAACGCTGGTCGTCAATGGGCGGCCCGTAACGGCGGCAAGGCTGAACCCGCTGCCCCGTTACGCAGAGCTCGTACCGGCTAAATCGCGGTCGAAGACCTACGAGTATATCTTCAACGACTACGGCTCGTACGGCAGCATCTTCGACTATCCAAAGAGCACCGCGATGGTCGGTCAGATTGATGGCGCCGGCGGCCAAGGGTGCACGAACGTTCTGTACGGCTACGGGAAGAAGATTCTCTGGAACGCGGGGCGTACGAACGACCTAATTTCCGAATACAAGGTTCCGCACAAGCTGCTGCGGACGCTGTTTCTTGACTACACGTTCACGTCCAGTTGCGCCATGAATAAGAGCGGCGATCTTGCAGTCGGAATCTTATTGGGGAATTCGTACGGTCGCGGCGGCCAGGTGGTGATCTTCAAGAACGCGACCGGCTCGGGCAAGGTGTACGCCACGCCGTTGTCCAGAGAGTACTTCAACGGCTACGATTCCAGCGGCAATCTCTTCGCCGACGGTTTCGGCTCGAGCTATGACTTCGGACTCGTCGAGCTTCCGAAGGGCAGCAGCAAATTCGTCACGATCAACACGAGCAACGCTCCGGAGTTTCCCGGCTCGGTGCAGTGGGACGGCACCTACCTCACCGTGTTCGATCAGCTCACGAGTGAGACGTATCAGTACACCGTTAGTGGAACGACGGCGACGTTGAAGAACACCGTACACTACACCGGGGCTAGCGACTGCGCGCAGACGTGGATCGTCAAGGGCCTGCTGTATTGCGCCGACGCAGGAAATAACGACGGCGAGGTCTTCAAGTACCCGGACGGCGGGTCACCGGTCGCGACGTTTACGGGGAGCTTCGATTTCCCGCTCGGCGTGACGGCAGCGAAGAAATAGTTTCCTCGTAGTAAACGGAACCGGAACTCGAGAGGCCCTTCTGTAATATCCCCGCGGGCATTAGGCGAGGGATCTTACAAAAGGGCCTCGGTAGTCTAAGAAGACAGCGCGAAAACGGTGCCGGGCCCGATGGCACCGGCTCACATCGAGCAACGCCGCGTTCGGTAAGGCGCCGTCGGAACCGCCCGTGAAACCGCGCAGCACCACTTCGTTGCCGCTCGTGCTGAGGCTGAAGACGGTGCCGCAACCCCCGACGTCTCACTCGAGGCGTTGAGGCCCGACCCTAGTCAAACGGCCTCGAAGTGCTAGCTCTGGCGGACGAGCGCAATGGTCGCGAGCATGATCGCGCAAAGCCGGCCGTCGGGAGTCGCGGGGTCCACTTCGATGCGCGCGAGGCATACGGTCAGGCGGCGCCCGGCGCGAACGACCTCCGCCGTCGCGACGAGCTCGCGCCCCCTTCGCCGGCGCAAGCAGGTTGATTTTGAACTCGGCGCTCAACACGTCGGCATTGGGAGGAAAGAGCGTGTACGCGGCATAGCCGCACGCGCTATCGCCGATCGCCGAAGCAACACCGGCGTGGAAGAACCCGTGCTGCTGCCCCAAGCCCTCGCGGTACGTCGAGCGAATCGTGCATCGTCCCGGCGCCAGGTCGAGTAGTTCGGCATTGAGCGTCGCCATGAGACTCTGACGCGCGAAGGATGCTCTCACGCGGGCTTCCCAAGCCGGGTCTTGCGGCTCGAAGTTCTGCATGCACGGTGCTCTTGTCGCGCGCTGCACAGACCCCTGCGGTCGGGCCCGCGGGGACCTCGGCCGGGTTGAGCCGAAATACGCACTCGTCACCATAGCGTTTACGAAGCGAGGAGCGAGCAGATGAAGCGCTTGGATCTTGGTTGCAACGCAGTTATCGGCTGCGTTGCCGCGGCATTGCTGGTTGGTTGCGGCGGACCGCGAATGGCCGGCCCGGTCATCCCCGGAACCGGCGACGCGGCGCGTAGTGCCGCATCGGGGAGTCAAACGTTTCACTATACGGGCGCAGAGCAGACGTTCAAGGTACCGCGCAGAGTCACGAGGATTACGGTCGTCGCGCGGGGCGCCGCCGGCGCCGGCTCCCTCGCCGGACGGGGCGGACGCGTGTACGCCGTCCTACCGGTGCGGCCCGGCGAGACGCTTTCCGTCTTCGTCGGCGGCGCCGCGTCGGACGGTACGGGCGGATTCAACGGCGGCGGTAACGGTGCGACGGTCAGCGGTGACTCCGCCGGAGGCGGCGGCGGCGCATCCGATCTCCGGCGCGGCGGCGACCGGCTGCGCGATCGCATTCTCGTGGCCGCCGGCGGCGGCGGCGAGGGGCAGACGTATCCCAGTTCCAGCGGCTCCTTCTTCGCTCCGGGCGACGGCGGCAAAGGCGGCGGGAGCGACGGCGGAAGCGGCACCAATGGCGGTGGCGGCGGCGGCGGCGGGGGCGGCGGCGGAACGCAGTCCAAAGGAGGCGCGGGCGGCGTCGGCGGTTCCGGCATCTATCACCACTCCCACGGACATCGCGGCAAGCGAGGATTGCTCGGGATCGGCGGCGCGGGCGGCATCGGCGATACCTGCGGCGCAGGTGGCGGCGGCGGCTACTTCGGCGGTGGCGGTGCGGGCGGCGGCGGCTTTTGGCCGTCACAACCCCCGCCGGCCGGCGGCGGCGGCGGCGGCGGATCGTCGTACGTCGAGCCAAAGGCGATCAAGCATCGCACCTGGTCGGGATGGAAGGGCGCTACCGGCGACGGTCTGATCGTTATCAGCTGGAGCTAGCGCCGCGGCCACCGGTAGATCGGCGGTTGCGGGATCGTTACTCCTTCGATCGAGGGTTGAACGCGACTCCGCCGAGGTCGTTGCTCTCGCTCACGCCGCTAAAGCTGTACATGTAACGTAGGCTCGTCGGACTGTACGCGTAAACGTCAACTTGGACGTATTCGTTGTCAACGGCTGCGAGCTTCGTGGATCGCTCGTTAAGATGACCGAAAAAGGACGGCCGTCGCATCTGGAACGGACCGGCAACGAGCTTGCATGCGGGGTTGCAGCCTTTGTACACGTAGAGTTGGGCATCGCCGTAGCTGATGGAAACGACGTCCCCGCGGTCGTCGATGTCCAAGCCGCCGTAATACTGATTTTCAAAGCCGGTCGCCGCGCGCCCCGATCCGGCGCAGCCTTTGAAATAGATCAGTTTTGCCGCACCAGAGTGCGGTTCCCCAGACGCCCAGCAGTCGCCGTTCGTCGCTTGGGCAACTCCGCCCACCTCAAAGATTTTTGGATTCGTAAGATTCGCCGTGCAGCCGTGCTTCAAGCTGCAGAGCGAAATGCTTCCGGGATTGTTCTGGCTGGGGGGACCGTCGAACTGGTTCCCGACGACGATCGTACCGGTCGCCGCGTCGGCGCTGGTCGCATCCGAGGGTTGCCCGTAGGGATCGGCGACCGACCCCAGCTCCGGACCGCACATCTCCGGGCCTTGGAACACCTTGATCGTTCGGCTGCCGCCGTCGGGGACGACGAGGTTACCCTTGGCATCAACCGCAAGATCGTTCACGTAGCTGACGCCCGGTATCGTGCATGACGGCGCCCTGCCGCGACGGTTATCGTGCGCGTAGCCCAAGATTTCCGAGCCGAAGAACTCGCTGACGTACATGCCCTTCGTCGCGCCATCGGGGCCGATCGCGCGCCCCTGCGGCAGCGCGCTCGTCGCTCCGATGGACGGCTGCGATCCGCCGCACCCGCCCAGCAGCGCGACGGCCGCACACACCGCGAAGACAGAACCGCGTGACATCGGGATCAGCGTTCCCTTTGGGACGCCCCGCGACCCTCCGGCCGTCGGGCTCGACGCGCAGGCTGAATCGTCCTAGCTACAATCGTTCGTTCAGCTCGATCGCGGCGTCGGCGGGATCCGCCCATTCGAAATAATCCACGTAGAGAATGTTTGGAATCTCGCCGAATCCGTTGCGACTCATCGTGGCCGTTACGGTCCCGAGGCGGGCGTCGGCGACCGGAGCGACCGACCACACCGCCTCGATCGGCGTCAGCGTCCACGACAACAGGAAGAAGTCGCACGGCGTCTTCGGCGCATTCTTCATCGTCCCATCGAACGCGGCGTACTTGTTCAACTGGTCGGACTGCATCGTATTGTAGTCCTGCGTGTTGCTGTATCGGTCGAACGCCGTCATTTGGCCGCTCTGCGGAGCGTCCTGGCTCTGCCAATCGCGGTACGTGTAAATCCCGGTCTTTCCGGTCGCAGTGTCAACGTCCATCACGGGCAGCACGATGCCTTTGCTCCCGATGAGGTCGCTTAGCGGAATGTCCGCCAACCGCTTGCCGGTGGTGTTGTCGTACAGCCACGGTCCGAGCGTCGTTGAGATCTTCGTAAGGAGCTTGTCGTACCACTGGCTCGACGGATCGTCGAAGTCGAAATGCGAGAACTTGAGGATCACCACTTCGTGATGGCCTTCCTTCATGTACTTCGCGACGTCGTTCAGGCCGTCCTGAACGAGCGGCCCTTCAATGGGAGCGCCCGGCAGGCCGTGATAGAAGTGGAGGTCGCCGTCGTAGTTATCCGGCCGAAGGTCCAAGTAGCGTTGCCCGCCGGTGAGCTGCCCGTAGAGGTCCTTGTCTTGCGCCAGCGCCTCCGCACCGACGCCGCCGAATACATCGGCGTACATGCCGGAATCGTGCGATGCCGGGAACACGATCTGGTGCAGCGTCTTTCCGCTCAGAGAAGTACTGAGGCGATCGCGCTCCCAGTTGGAGCGGTCGCTCAGCAGCGACGTCGAGAACTTCATCAGGCTCGGGACGTACTCCACCAACGAGGGAAACGCCGCCGCCGCGACCCCCCAATCGCCGTTCAGCGCCACCGACAGCGTCGTCGGCACCTCGCTAACGTACGCTCGCGAGTTCCCGTACCAAGCGATCGTGCCGTTCGAGCCTAAGCTTCCCATCATGGTGCACAGGTAGTAGAAGTTAAACGGCCTGGCGCCTTCGCAAATGTACGCGATGACGATATAACCCTGCGGGCTCCACGTCACGCTCGAGGGCGAGGAAAACGTGCCGGGGACCTCGATGCCGGCGCTCCCTCCCCAGTCGATCGTCTTCGATTTCGCGTTGACCTTGCCGAGATGGTAATACAGGTGCGAGTAGCCGAAATAAGCGCTGCCCCTGTGAACCTCGATCGCGTTGCCGTTTGCATCCGCGGCGACGCTCGGCTGATAGCCGGCGTCGTATTTGACGGTACGGCCGAAGCCGATCGTCTGTTTGGCCGCGTCCACCTGGCCGACGATGGAGTAGACGTAGCCGTTGCCGCCGTCGTGCACTTCAACGACCGCGCCCGTACCGGAGAACGCGGCGTGCGGTCTTACGCCGGTCGCGAACTGCTGCGAGGTTCCCCACGCGATGGAATTCTTCGCGAGCGTGCCCACGCGATACAGCAGGTTGCCGCTGTCGGAATGCACGTCAACGACCGTCGAGACGCCGTCCGTTGCAAGGCTGGGGTGATCTCCCGAGCCGCTCGACGTGCCCGAGCCCCATGCCACGCTGTTGATCCCGGTGACGGTGCCGACGCGGTAAATCAGCTTGCCGTCCTTGGTGTTTTCTTCCACGACTTCGGTTGGCGTCATCATCGCGACCGACGGCGCCAAGTCGTCGATCGGGTTGCCCTGGCCGAAATACAACGGGGTGGGGAAATGAACTTTGACGTTGAGCGGGCGCGATGCGCCCCGCACCCGGTGCCCGTTCGTCCTGTCAACCGGCGACGGAGCAGCCGGAACCGCGCCGCTCCCGTGCTGCGATCCACCGCAGCCCACCAGCAATGACGCGACCAGGCAGCCCGTCAGCGCGGAAAAACCGATGTCCCGTAGCACCATAATAATGCTCCTTCGCCCCGTAAACGCCACGGCGCGTGCTGTCGTTTCGCCGCTAGCATAAAAAAAGACCGCCCGTTTTGCGGGCGGCCTTCTCCATCGTTAGAGGGTGACGATGGTTAGTGAACGGGTCTTACTTGTTGGGGACCTGCGGCTTGGGCGCCATCGCGCTGACGGCCTTGAAGTCCGCTTCGGTCTGCTTCTGGGTCTCGACGAACATCTCGGCGATGCGCATCGTGTAGGCCTTGCGAAGGTCGAGCAACTGGCTCGCGAATCCGAACGACAGCTCGACGAGCTGGGTCGGCGACGGCATGTTCTCGAACGCCGGCATGGTGCCCGGCTTCTCGCTCATCTCGCGCGTGAACTCGCGGAACGACTTCATCGCGTTGAGGCTGGCGTCTTGGGTCTGCTTGATCGCGGCCAGACCCTCTTCTTGAAACTTGTTCATGTACTCGGACACGTTGACGGACATTATTTAACCTGGTCTCCTTCGGCGTATTAGTTCTGTGCGCTAAGTATACCAAGCACGTGCTGTGCCTGTCAACCCCCGCTCGCCATCGCCTTGTCACCCTGAGTAGCCGCGAAGCGGCGTGTCGAAGGGCGAATTTCTAAGGAACCGGTCGCTTACTCGCCCTGTCCCATGAAGCTTCGGTAGATCCGGATCAGCGCGTCCTTCTGGTCCACGGTCAGGCTCGGATCGAGCTTGATCGCGTGCTCCACGCCGTGATGGCTCGCGGTGCTGCCGGGGGTGTCGTCGAGCAGGCCCGCCTGCGAGTACATCGTCTCGGCCGAGATGTGCAGCGCGTTGGCGATGCTCTTCAGCACCTCCGCCGAGGGCTTGTAGAGCCCCCGTTCGACCTGACTGAGATACGGGTTGGAGATCTTCGCGATCTCCGCCAGCTGGCGCATCGAGAGGTTCGCGAGCTCGCGCTGGCCGCGGATGAAGTCGCCCAGGCTGCGCCACGCGCTCGCGCCCGGCATTCCCTTATCGTCGTCGCTCACGGCCTCGCGCTCCCAACTTTATCGGCCCGCGCCGGCTCGAACGCCGGCCCCGACTCGTTGCGCACGTAGCGCCCGGGCGCGGGTTCGCCGTCCGGAATCGGATACGGCGCGCGCATCGGCCCGCCGTGCGCCTCGGCCCACGCGGCCCAATCCTCCCACCACGAGCCGTTGTAACGGTTCGCGCCCTCCAGCCACTCGTCGGCGCTCTCGCCGCGCGTGGCGTGCGGTCGCGCGTGGTACCAGGTCTTCTTCCCGCCGGGCGGGTTGACGATGCCCGCGATGTGGCCGGCGTTCGTCAGCACGTACTTCGAATCGCCCCCGACGTGCTGCGTCGTGAGATACGTCGCGCGCCACGGCGCGATGTGATCGTTCTCCGCGCCGAGCACGTAGAGCGGCGTGGTGACCTTGCCGAGATCGATCGGCGTGTCGCAGATCGAGAACGCGCCCGGCTTGACGATCGCGTTGTTCAGATAACACGCGCGCAGATACTCGGAGTGCATCTCGACCGGCATGCGCGTCGGGTCGTTGTTCCACGCCAAGATGTCGAACGCAGTCGGCTGTTTGCCCTTGAACCAGTTGTTCACGACGTAGCTCCAAATCAGGTCGCTCGACCGCATCCAGTCGAACGTCCGCGCCATCTCGGCGGTGTCGAGATAGCCGCGCTCGCGCATCCGCTGCTCGAGCCGCACGATCGTGTCTTCGTCGGTGAACACGCCCAAGTCGCCGGGGATGCTGAAGTCCACCAGCGTGTTGGTGACCGTCGTTGACGCCACGCGGTCGCCCTGGCCCAGCGCCGCCAGGTGGGCGAGCGCGACGATCGCCAGCGTTCCGCCCAGGCACAGCGCCGCGACGTTGACCTGCGGCGCGCCGGTGATCTCCTGCACCGCGTCGATCGCCGCCAGCACGCCGTCGCGCAGGTAGTGATCCATCGTATAGTGCGACATCGCTTCGTCGGGGTTGCGGTACGAGATCATGAACGTCTGGTGGCCGTGCTGCACCGCCCACTCCACGAACGAGCGGCCCGGCGCGAGGTCCATGATGTAATACTTGTTGATCCACGGCGGGCTGCAGAGCAGCGGAATGTCGTGCACCTGCGGCGTCTGCGGGTCGTACGCGATCAGCTCCATCAGCTCGTTGCGCATCACCACGCGCCCCGGCGTCGCCGCGATGTTCTCACCTAACTTGAAGCCCGACTTATCCACCTGGCGCGGATAACCGCCGTTGTCGCGAACGTCGTCGAGGAAGTTCTGAAGCCCGCGCACCAGACTCATGCCGCCCGACTCCGTCGCCTCTTTCACGACGCCGGGGTTGAGCCACGGCACGTTGCTCGGCGCGAACGCGTCGCACATCAGCTGCATGGCGAAGCGCGCCTTGCGCCGCGTGATCTCCGGCAGCCGCGCCGAGTCCACCAGCTGCATCGCGGCCTCGGTGCGCGCGCGGTAATCTTCGACCAGCCCCGCGAGCATCGGGTTCGCGCTCCACTCCGGGTCGGCAAACCGCTTGTCCGCGACCTTGTCGCCTTGAGCGCGGCCCGAGGCGCCGCCGTCGAAGGCGCTCTGCCCGCTCAGCCGCCGCAGCATGTTCAGCCCGACGTTCTGCTCGGCCAGCGCGAAGCCGGTGAGCCACGTGCTCATGCGCATCGGATCCATCATCACGTCGGCCACAACGGCGCGCAGGGCGTCGGTCAGCGACCCCGGATCCAGTCCGGTGACGTCAATCCCGTAGCTCAGTTCCTCGGGCGGCATCTTTTCGTTCGCAGTCGTCACATGTACCAACCCCCATTGATATTGTACACCGCGCCGGTAATGTAGCCGGCCTTCTCGTCCAGCAGGAAGCGCACCAGCTGCGCCACCTCCTCCGGACGGCCGAGCCGGTTCTGCGGCGTCTCGGCGATCGCGCTCTCGATCGCTTGCGCCGGCATCGCCTTGGTCATCTCGGTGTCGATGAAGCCCGGCGCCACGGCGTTGACCGTGATGCCCTTGTTCGCGACCTCGAGCGCCACGGTCTTGGTGAGGCCCAGCAGGCCGGCCTTCGCGGCGGCGTAGTTCGCTTGCCCGAAGTTGCCGCTCTCGCCCACCACCGAGCTGATGTTGACGATGCGCCCGAAGCCCTGCGCGAGCATCGTATCGAGCACGGCCTTGATCATGAAAAACGGCCCCGACAGATTGACCTGCAGAACCGCCTCCCACTCCTCGACCGACATCTTTCGCACGGTGCGGTCGCGGGTGATGCCCGCGTTGTTCACGAGGAAATCAATGCGCCCGTGCTCGCGCAGCACGGCGTTGACGGCCTCCTTGCACCGGTCGAAGAAGCCGACGTTCGTTTCGTAAAAATGGATTCGTGGCGAGGCGCCGTTGAGGTGCGACGCCAGCGTCTGGGTGCGCTCCCGGTCCTCGGGTAGGCCAAGCACCGCGACGGTCGCACCTTCCTTGGCCAGCAGGCTGGTAATGGCGCCCCCGATACCCCGGGCACCCCCGGTCACGATGCCGACGCGTTCGGTGAGAGGTAAACTATTCACGCGCTAGATTTATCCAACGCGGCGCTCAGAAACCTCCAAGCGTAAAAGCCGGCCAAAGTTGACAACGGTAGGTAGGAATCCCTACTCTAACGGTATGAAAAGCGTTGTCGGCGAAAAAGGCCAGATCACGATCCCCAAAGCCTTGCGCGACAGCCTCGGGCTGCGACCCGGCAGCGAGGTCGAGCTGCACGAGGAGGCGGGCAAACTCGTGGGCCGGCGCATCGTGCGCGCCGACGCCCTGGCCGGGCTCGTCGGTCTGCTGCCGGCGATGGACGTAGACGATGATCACCGCCGTTGATAGCTCGGTGCTGCTCGACGTCCTCACCAACGACCGTTTGCGGCAGGCCGGCTCGCTCAACGCGCTGCGCGACGCAAAACGCGACGGCGCGCTGATCGTGTGTCCGGTCGTGTGGGCCGAGGTGCGGGGCTTCTTCGACGACTCCGCGCGAATGCTCGCAGCGTTCTCCGGCGCCGAGATTGATTTCGATCCCTTCGACCGCGAGTGCGCCGATCTGGCGGGAAAACATTGGAACGCGTACCGGCGCGCCGGGGGAAAGCGCGTGCGCCCCGTCGCCGACTTCTTAGTCGGCGCGCATGCGCTCGTCCGCGGCGCGCGCCTGCTCACGCACGACCGCGGCTTCTATCGCCGCTGCTTCGAGGGCCTTCACATATCCAGTCCGCCGTTGATCGAGTAGACGGCCCCGGTGATGTAGCTCGACTCGTCTTCCAATAAGAACCGCACCACGCGCGCCACTTCCTCCGGCTTGCCGAGCCGGCGCTGCGGGATCTTCTCGACGACTTTCGCGAGCGCCGCCTCGGGAATCGCCGAAACCATCTCGGTGGCGATGAAGCCGGGCGCGACGGAGTTCACCGTGATGCCGCGCTGCGCCATCTCGAGCGCGAGGCTCTTGGTGAAGCCGAACAGGCCCGCCTTCGAAGCGGCGTAGTTCGCCTGACCGATGTTGCCGGTCTCGCCGATGACGGAGCTGATGTTCACGATGCGCCCCGAGCCTCGCTCGATCATGTGCTCGAGCACCGCCTTGGTCATCTGGAACGCGCCCAGCAGGTTCACGTCGAGCACCCGGCGCCAGTCGTCAACGGTCATCTTCCGCACCGTCTTGTCAACGGTGATGCCGGCGTTGTTGATCAGATAGTCAACGCGCCCGAATCGGTCCATGACCTCCTTGACGACGCGGTTGCAATCGTCTTCCTCGTTGACGCGCCCCTGATGAATCGAGACGGTGGCGCCCTTCTCGCTCATCTTCTGCTGAAATTTTTCCGCGCTCTCCTTGCCGCTGTTATATCCCGCCGCGACCGTGGCCCCGCTCGACGCGAGGCACTCCGTGATGGCCGCGCCGATGCCGCGCGTGCCGCCGGTGACCAAAGCAACTCGTCCTTCAAACACGACCTTACCTCCGAGCCCCGCCAATTCGGGGAAGTCCCACGTTTGTCATCCTGAGCCGGCGCGAAGCGCCGTGTCGAAGGGCGTGAAGCCTAGGGATGGAAAGAAGCCTCTTGCCTTTCCGCTTTTGAGCAGGGCCTTTTTACCGTTGGATTTCAAATCGGTCGCCGCTGATTCGCGCCACGGATTCGTAGCGCGAGGTCGCGAGGCGGCGCTCCTGGCTCGCTACCGTCGCGAAGCGGGTGACGGGCACGGGCGCATCGCGCTGATTTGCGGTGAAGCCGGTGTCGGTAAGTCGCGCTTGCTGCAGCATTTCCAGGCGAGTGTCGAAAGCGGTCGCGCAATTTCCGGTCTTGGCCGGTGCGTCGAGTTCCTTCAAACGCCCCTCGGCCCGCTTCGCGACCTTCTACAAAACCTGGAGCGGCGCCGCTCGGCACCGCTCGACGCTTCACTCCCCGCCCTGGTACAGCGCTTGGCGTTCGAACGTCACGCGGATGCGACTACGCTCTCGCTCCCCACGGGGGCGCTCTTCGATTCCATCGACCGGGCGTTGGCTCGTTGTGCGCTGCGCGGTACCGTCGTCTTGATGATCGAAGACGTTCACTGGGCCGATCGGTCGACGCTGGGATTCCTGGCGTACTTGGCGGATCGGATTACCAAGCGCCGCATGCTGGTCGTTGCAACCTATCGCTCGGACGAACTCGACGCGAAGCATCCTCGGCTGAGCGAGTTCGCAGCATTACTTACGAAACCGTCGGTATCGAACGTGAGCTTGGGGCGATTGGACGAGCGCTCCAGCCTAGAGTTGGTCGAGCGAGCGCTTCCGCATCCCGATGCTCTCGGCCCGGTGGCGCTCGCGGACATCGCTCGACGGAGTCAGGGCAACCCGTTCTTCGCAGAGGAGCTCGTCAAGCACGCTCTGGTAGCCGGCCCGAGCGAGATCCAGGAGCTGCCGCTCTCGATTCGGGGAGCCGTTCTCGCGAGGGCCGCTCTTCTCGGCGAAGATCAGCGCAAGATTCTGTCGCTGGCGGCCGTCCTGGGCGAGCGCTTCTCCGTCGACCGTCTCGTCGCACTGTGCGAGGGTCGTCGCGATGACGTTCTCCTGGCGCTCGAACGCGCTCGGTCGCTGCGGCTGGTCTACGACCGGCGGACGAAGCCCGGCGAACTGACGTTTCGTCACTCGCTTACGCAAGAAGTGTTATACGGCGAACTGTTGGCCGAGCGAGTGCGCCCGTTGCACGAAGCGATCGCGGTCGAGCTCGAGGGTAGACCCGATCGCAACGCCGCCAGCGTCGAGTTGGCGCATCATTGGTTTCGGGCGGGTGATTTACACCGCGCGGCCGCATACGCCGAGAGCGCCGGCGACCAGGCCGCTGAAATCGGGGCCGTGGCCGACGCCATCTCGTACTACGACCGCGCGCTGGCCTCGCGTGCGGGCGATAAGGCGGCGGTCGCCGGACTCACCCACAAGATCGGGGTCGCCCTTGGAGCGCTGGGTCAGATGACCGCCGGGATCGCCCGGTTGCGTCGAGCCGGGCACCTCTACTGGGAAATCGGCGATCTCGAGGGGTTTGCGCGAAACGCGTCTGCGCTGGGTGCACAGCTGCACAATGCCGGCGACACGGCGGGCGCCACCGAGCTCTATCATCGCGCGGTCGATACGCTTAGTGGGAAGCTGCCGATCGAAGCCCTCGACTTGTTGCGGGCCCGCATAGCCTACAGTTGCGTCGCAGCGCTCAACGTTGAGACGGCGCTCTCCTTTCTTAGCGAAATCGGCGACGCGATCGCGGACCCAATCGTGGCCACGCAGGCCTATTTGGCGCGGCTCAAGATTTCTGCCATGAGGGGAGACGCCGACCGATGGCGCGCCGATGCCGAGCTCGCTCTCGATGCTGCCCGGAGGGTCGCCGGCGACGGTTCTCAGCTGCGCCACGCCCACTGCCAGATCGCGCTCGATGCCGTGGCGCTCGGCGAAATCGAATGCGCGCGCGACCACTTCGATGCGTCGTTCCCCGCCGAGCGCACGCAGTACGTGCCGGGCGTGCCCCTGGCTTCAGCGGCGTCAGCATTCGAGCATACTCTGCGCGGTGACTTTGCCACGGCGGCTACGCTGCTCGCCGAGGCCGAGGCCGCGCCCGAACAGAGCTACGCGGTCCGCGTGCACGTGAAAAGCGCTCAGCTCGTGCTGGGAATTTGCGCGGGCGACGACGCGCGGCTGCGTGGCGACGATTCCGAGTCCTTTTTGCACTACGGAGTGGCGCACGGCATGAAGCTTGCAATAGGCTTACTCGGCGGCCCGTATGCCTGGGCTCTCGGCCTGCGCGGCGAACTCGACGACGCGGCCAGATGGATCCATCGCATGGCGAACGTCTTGCCGGGACCGCACCGCTTTCTCTTCGCATACTTGGCTGCGGCGCAATTCGGGCTCAAGCGCGATGTCGTCGCAATGCGGGTTCGGCTGCGCGAAGCAGCCTCGCGTCCCCAAGACCGCGTCAATAAGATGACTCTTGGTCTCTTCGACGCGCTTGCCGCCGAACGCGGGATCGCGAACGGCAAGACGCAAGAATCCGCTCTGCGAGCCGCGGTGGCATTCGACGCGATCGGGTGGCCCTGGCTCGCGGCCCGCGCGTACGAAGCCGGCGGCAACCCCAAGCACGCCCTCGAACGTTACCGCAAGCTCGGCGCGCTTCGCGATGTGCGGCGGCTCGAAGTCCACCGCACGGGCGCCGTCCCGGCGATGCTCTCCCCGCGGGAACTCGAAGTCGCGGAACTCGTGGCCGGCGGCTATTCGAACGATGAGATCGCACGAACGCTGCACATTAGTCTTCGGACCGTCGAAAAACACGTGTCGGCGGCACTGCGGAAGCTGGGCGTGCGATCGCGGCTGCAGCTCGGGAGGCTGCTGACCCAAAGGAAGTAGTGATTCCACCCATAGACGCCGACCGGCCCCGGGCGCATTCTTAGAGCGTCGAAGGCCGCTGCCCGGCCTGCATGATTGGAGCAGTTGGCATGAAGTCTTATAAATTTTTCCGCGGCGCCCTGGGGTCGTCGGCGGCCGTCGCCATCCTCGCCGCATGCGGCGGAGGGTACCGGGTACCACTGACGCCCTCGGGACCGTTTGCGCAGCCCGGCGGACAGGCACGGCTCGGCTGGGCATCTGCGGGCCGTCTAAATACGAGCGGCGCGGCGACGAGCGCCACGGCGGCACTCCACCCGGACGATGCCCCATCGTGGATGGCGCGCGGCGCGGCGACGAAAGACCTGCTGTACATCTCAAACTACGATCTCGACAGCGTCGTCGTTTACTCATATCCGCAAGATAAGGTGGTCGGCACGTTGACGGGGTTTGCAGAACCGGACGGCGTCTGTGCCGATAAGAAAGGCGACGTGTGGATCGTTAATAACGAAGAATCGGCTGAGTATGGCATCGTTGAGTATAAGCATGGGGGAACGAAGCCGATCGCAACCGTCGCCGATCCCGACCAATTCGCCGTTTCATGCTCGGTGGATCCGACGACGGGGAACCTCGCCGTCACGAATATCGTCACATACGGTAGCGGGCCGGGAAGCGTAGCTCTCTACCGACATGCCAAAGGCAGCGCGACGTTATACTCCGTCCCTAAGATGGACGAGGTCTATTTCTGCGGTTACGACGATAAAGGCAATCTCTTCGTGGATGGTAAGGGGAAGCAAGGATTCCGATTTGCCGAACTCCCCAAGGGCAAGAAGACGTTCACGAGCATCACGCTGAAGGGAGCCACGATCATCTTCCCGGGCGACGTCGTATGGGACGGCAAGTACGTGGCGGTCGGCGATCAGGAATACGAGATCGTAGGTTCACCGCCCGAATATGATTCGGCTATTTATCGGACGACCGGTGCGGGCGGGAAGACCGTGGGAACGACGGTGTTTGGAAATTCGAACGATGTGGCCGGATTTTCGATAGACGGCAAAACCGTTATCGCAACGGATTTGAGCCCCTACAGCTATTCAAAGCCGAACAACGTACCGCTCTACCACTACCCGGCCGGCGGCAATCCTATTAAAATTCTTAGCAAGGGTATCGACCAGCCGCATGGCGTGGCGCTCAGCGTCGCTCCAAAGTGATCCCCTTCGCCGTACCCTTGTCATCCTGAGCGGGGCAGCAACCCAATATTGTCATCCTGAGCCGGCGCGAAGCGCCGTGTCGAAGGACGAAGGGCCTGGCTCCCGGCCGCAGAAACCTAGCGCTCGAGGAGCACTTTGCAATGCTTTATTTTGCTCGTTACTCTGCTGGCATTTGCGCGGCGGCGATCCTCTCCGGATGCAACGGATCCGGACCGCCGCTTCCCGCGCCCGGGGCGCCGGCGCAGACACGCGCCGCGAGGTCGTGGATGTCGCCGCAAGCCAAGGCCGAGAACCTGCTCTACGTTGCCGACCTCGGCACCAACCTCGTTGACGTCTATCCATATCCGAAGGGCAAGCTCGTCGGACAGATCTCGGGCATCGGCGCCATGGCGACGCTGTGCGCCGATAAGGCAGGCGACGTCTTCGTCGTGGACGAGGCCGGCCCGGTGCGCGTCTACGCGCACGGCGGCACGACGCCGATCCGGCAGCTCGACGCGTCCGGCGCGCCCAACGGCTGCAGCGTGGATCCCGTCACCGGCAACCTCGCGCTGACGAACATGTCGTCGTATCTCTACGGCGCGATCGCGATCTACCCGAAAGCCAAAGGCAAGGCGCAGCCGTACTACAACGGCACCGTGGACGCCACGTTCTTCTGCGGCTACGACGACAAGGGCAACCTCTTCATTGACGGCTGGGACCGCTCCGCGAACCCGATCTTCTTAGAGATGCCGAAGGGCAAGAAGTCGTTCAACATCACCAAGTTCGCCATCACGACGCCCGGCGGGGTCGAGTGGGACGGCAAGTACGTGGCGGTGAGCGATCGCGGCACGGAAAAGATCGTTCGCACGAACGCGAGCGGCGACGTCAAAGAAACCGTGAAGCTGCGCGGCGGCGGCGCCGTGGATCAGTTCTGGATCCAAGGCTCGACGCTGATCGGCCCCAACGCCGCGGTCAACGGAACGGTGCCGTTCTGGCACTATCCGGGCGGCGGCACACCGACCGGCACGCTCAAAGGCCTCACGTATCCGATCGGAGTCGTGGTCAGCCTAGCCCGCTAGGGCTACTTGAGTTCCACCAAGATCGCCGAAATCGCAGTCTTGCTCTCCGGAAGATGCTCGTGCGGCTGGAACCACTCGGCCTGCCCGGCCTTCACGTCGGCGTCTTCGCTCTTGCCGTCCGGATACGTGAACTTTGCGGTACCGTCTGCAAGAAATACCGCCACCGTCGCGGGATGATCGTGCATGACGGATTTCTCGCCGGGTCCATACGCGACCCGAAGAACTCGCACTTTGTCGTTCTCGAACTCCACCGAATAGTGTTTCGGATCCGCCGTCACGGGATCGATCATACGAACCTCCAATACGGATGTTAGCCTAGCTCAAAAAAAGAGCAGCTCGACCACCGCTTCGGCCGAGAAGCGCACGCACCCTCCGAGAGCGCGCACGCCTTCTCAGGGCGAGCGCTAGCGAGCCTCCTGCATCGCGCTCAGCTGCACCCTGATCGGATTGAGGTTGACGTTGATGAAGCCGGTCTGCGGACGGTCGTAGTCAACCATCATGTTGATCACCACGACGAACGCCACGACGTAGAGGGCGCTCAGCGCCGGCGGCCGGGACCCGTCGATCGCAAAGCGCAGGCCGAGCGACAGCGCCCCCAGCGTCACGAGCGCGAGCGTCAGCCCGACGACCGACGTGGGTACGTGCGTCGTCAGCGCCTGCAGCTGCTCGGCCGAAACGTCAATCGTGTCGTTGAGCGTCTGCATCAGCAACGAGAGGCCCAGGTTCGTGCGGTCCGCCCGCAAGGCGGACGACGCGATATCCCACATCTCGGCCTGATCCCGGTCGCTGCGATCCAGCGTCTCGCGGTAGAGTTCGGGGCTGCGCGGCGTCCCGTACGCCTTCAGCCGCGCCGACGTGTAGCCGGTGAGAACCGCTCGAAAACGCGCCGTCTTCGCGCCCAGCTGATCGGCGCGCAGCCAGGTCGTGCCGATCGCGTTGGCTTCCTTGACGACGAGCGCGCGCCGCGTATCGAATCTCGCCGACGCCTGCGCGAAGGAGAGGCCGAGCACGAACGACGCGAGGGTCAACAGCCCCGCCTGCACGGCCGTAAAGGCGTCCACGTGTTCCTTGGCGCCGACGACCAGCGAACGCGCGAACCGGTACGGCAGCTCGATGCACAGAGAAAGCACGACGAGCATGATGACGATCAGCCACCACGGATTTGCCCCGAAGATCAGCCAGGTCATGTCGCCCTCCCGGCGACGGACTTCGCGACGCTAGCCGAACCGTCCCGTAATGTAATCCTCGGTCCGCGGATCGCTGGGCTTCGTGAACAGCCGCGCCGTATCGTCCATCTCCACGAGCCGCCCAACGCCGGTCTCGTCGGCCAGCATGAACGCCGTCACGTCGGAGACGCGCGCCGCCTGCTGCATGTTGTGCGTCACCGCAACGATCGTGAACTCCTCGGTGAGCGACGACATCAGCTCTTCGATCACGGCCGTCGCGATCGGATCGAGCGATGCGGTCGGCTCGTCCATCAGCAGCACTTCCGGCTGCGCGGCGACGGCGCGGGCGATGCAGAGCCGCTGCTGCTGGCCGCCCGAGAGGCGCAGCGGGCTGGTGCGCAGCTTGTCCTTTACCTCGTCCCACAGCGCCGCCGAGTGCAGCGCGCGCTCCGCAACCTCCAGCTTCTCGCGGCGGCTCAAGCCCCGCGGCGCGCACGCCAGCGTGTTGTCTATGATCGAGAGCGTCGGGAACGGGTTCGGGCGCTGGAACACCATGCCGATACGGCGGCGGATGGCCATCGGGTCCACGTCGCCGGCGTAGATGTCCTGTCCGTCGAGCAGCACGCGGCCCTGCACGCGCGCGTCGAACCCCACTTCGTGGATGCGGTTGAGGCAGCGCAGCAGCGTCGTCTTGCCGCATCCCGACGGCCCGATCAGCGCGGTCACGGCCTTGCGCGCGAATCCGATCGTCACGTTGCCCACGGCCTTGCGCTCGCCGTAGTACGCACTCAGGTCGTCGGTCGCCAGCAGCTGGTCCAACGCGGGCGCGGCGGTCAACTCTCGAGCCCCCGCATCGCGCGGCTCAGCATGAAGCGCGCGCCGAGGCTGAGCACCAGCACCGCGAGCACCAGCAAGAACGCGCCGCCCCACGCCTGCCGCTGCCACTCGGGATACGGCGAGATCGCGTAGTTGAAGACTTGCAGCGCGAGCACCGCCATCGGCTGGTTCGGATTGGCCTCCCAGAACTGCGTGCCGAACGCCGTGAACAGCAGCGGAGCCGTCTCGCCCGTGACGCGCGCGATCGCCAGCAGCAGCGCGGTGATGATCGCCGGCCGCGCCGTCGGCAGCACGATATACACGGTGGCGCGGAAGTTCGACATGCCCAGGGCGAGCGCGCCCTCGCGCACCGTCTGCGGCACCGAGCGGATCGCCTGTTCCGACGTTCTCACCAGCAGCGGCAGCATCAGCATCATGAACGCGAACGACGCCGAGAAGCCGGAGAAGTGCTTGAGCGGCGCTACGAGCACGGCATAGGCGAACAGGCCGATCGCGATGCTCGGCACGCCCGACAGCACGTCGGAGAGAAAGCGCAGCGCCTCGGGAATCGGACCGCGCCCGAACAGCGCCAAGTAGATCCCGGTCAGCAGTCCCAGCGGCACCGCCATCGCGGTCGCGAGGCCGATGACGATGATCGTTCCCAGCAGTCCGTTGCCCACGCCGCCGCCCGGAACGCCGATCGGGTGCGGCAGCTGCGTCAGGAAGGTCCAGTTCACCGCGCCGATGCCTTGGACGACCACGTAGCCCAAGATCGCCAGCAGCGCGCCGGCCGCGATCGCCGCGCAGAGCAGCGCCGACGCCGTGCCGAGCCACGCGTATGCGCGGCGTTGGCCGAGCCGCCGGTACCGCAGGCTGGCGACGCTCATTGCGAGCCCCGTACGCTCCAGATCATCAGCCGCGCGAGGGCGTTGACGACGATGCTCACGACGAACAGGATGAGGCCCAGCTCGATGAGCGCGCTGATGTAGATGCTGGTCGTCGCTTCCGTGAACTCGTTGGCGATCACGCTGGCCAGCGTGTACGACGGCGCGAAGAGCGAGGCCGAGATCTCGGGCCGGTTCCCGATCACCATCGTCACCGCGATCGTCTCGCCGAGCGCGCGCCCCAGCCCGAGGACGCACGCGCCGAAGATGCCGACGCGCGCCGCCGGCAGCACCACCCGCGTGGCCGTCTCCCACTTCGTCGTGCCCACCGCCATGGACGCCTCGCGCAGGTCGCGCGGAATCGCGGCGATCACGTCCCGCGAAATTGCCGTGACCGTCGGCACGATCATCAGCGCCAAGATGATGCCGGCCGTCAACAGCCCAACGCCGTAGATCGGCCCCGAGAAGAGCGGCGTCCAGCCGAGGACCTTCTGCAACGCCGGCCCGATGGTCGTGCGCACGAACGGCGCCAGCACGAAGAGCCCCCACAGCCCGTAGACGACGCTGGGCACCGCCGCCAGCAGCTCGATCAGGAACGAGAGCGGCGCCGCCAGCCAGCGCGGCGCGAAGTCCGCCAGGAACACCGCGGCCATGATGCCGACGAACGCCGCCAACAGGATGCCGATGAACGACGTCACGACCGTGCCGTAGATCATCGGCAGCGCGCCGAACTTGCTGGTGACCGGATCCCACGCGCTCTTCCAGATGAACGAGGGTCCGAACGCCACGATCGAGGGCCACGAGCCGAGCACGAGCTCGACGAACAGCCCGACGATCAGCAGCGCGAACAGGATGCTCCCGCCGTACACCACGGCGGCGAAACCGCGGTCGGCGGGGCTGACGAATCGCGCGACGCGCCGAAACCGCGGCTCGTCCGTCAAGAGCTACCGCTGCATCTGACGAAGCGTCGCGGCGGCCGCGTTCTGCACGTTGACGGGCAGCGGCACGTAGTCAACCGACTTCGCGTTCGACTGCCCCTGCGGGCCGACGAGCCATGACAGCACGTTGTACAGCTCCTTGGCGCGCCCGGAGTCCGACGGCTTCTTGTACACGACGACCCACGAGTAGCCCGAGACGGGATACGAGTTGGCTCCCACGGCGTCGACGATCGAGAAGTTCGTCGCGCTCACGCTCGGCTTCGTGGCCGCTGCCGCGGCGACCGTCGCCTCGGAGCACGCCACCCACTTGCCGGCGCGGTTCTGCAGGGTCGCCGCCGACATGTGGTTCTCCAGCACGTAGGCCAGCTCGACGTAGCCGATGGCGCCCGGTGTGCTGCGCACCTGACCCGCCACACCCTCGTTGCCCTTGGCTCCGACGGAGCTGGGCGCCGGCCACGAGACGCTCTTGCCCGTGCCCACTTTGCTCTTCCACTCCGGCGAAACGTGGCTCAGGAAGTCGGTGAAGATGTAGCTCGTGCCCGAGCCGTCCGAGCGATGGACGACCACGATCGGCATGTCGGGCAGGTTGACGCCCTTGTTCAGCTTGGCGATCGCCGCATCGTTCCACTTGGCGATCTTCCCCAGGTAGATGTCGGCGACGATCTGGCGCGTCAGCTTGACGGTCGCGCTGACGCCCGGCAGGTTGTAGGCGATGGCAGCTCCCCCCAAAGTCACCGGGATCTGCAGCACTGGCTGGCCCGCCTTGGCGAGCTCCTCGGCATTCATCGGGACGTCGGTGGCGCCGAAGTCCACGTTCTTGGCCGTGAACTGGGCGATGCCGCCGCCGCTGCCGATGGACTGGTAGTTCACCGTGACGCTCGGGTTCTTCTGAGTGTAAATGTAGAACGCTTTCGAAAAGAAGGGGTAATCGAAGCTCGACCCGGCTCCGGTCAACTGGGTGGCCGCGGCGGCCGGAACGGTCAGGACGGCCGCAACCGCGACGGTCGTAAACCAGCGAACGAACGATCTCACGCAAAGCTCCTCATGAGGCGAAGTTACGCTCTAGTTTAAAGCGAGCTCGATTAACGTCACGTTAAGACCGGCCGCGACGGCCCCCGCTCGCCCCCCCCTTGTCATCCTGAGCGCAGTGAGCGCAGCGAACGGAGTCGAAGGACGGGCCCCATGCCTTCCCTCGCCGAGCTGCGCCATACGGCGGCTCACGTGCTCGCTTATGCCGTGCAGGACCTTTTCCCCGAGGCCAAGCCGACCATCGGTCCGGCGATCGAGAACGGCTTCTATTACGACTTCGACCGCGGCGACCCGTTCACGCCCGACGACCTGGGGCGCCTCGAGGTGCGGATGAACGAGATCGTGGCGGCCGATTATCCGATGACCGGCCGCGAGGTCACGCGGGCCGAGGCCATGGACGCCTTCGCCGGCAACCAATATAAGGTCGAGCTGGCCCGCGAGATCCCCGAGGGCGAGCCCATCACGCTCTACACGATCGGCGAGTTCACCGACCTCTGCCGCGGCGGCCACGCCGAGTCCACGGGCGCGATCGGCGCGTTCAAGCTCACCAGCGTCGCCGGCGCCTACTGGCGGGGCGACGAGCACAACCCGATGCTGCAGCGCATCTACGGCACCGCGTGGGAAGACGCCGCGCAGCTCGCGGCCCACCTGGCGCGCGTCGAAGAGGCGCAGCGCCGCGATCACCGCAAGCTCGGCGCCGAGCTCGACCTCTTCTCCATCGAAGAGGACGCCGGCGGCGGCCTCGTGTTCTGGCATCCGAAGGGCGCGGTCGTGCGTTCCGTCGTCGAGAACTTCATTCAAGAGGGCCTGCGCGCGCGCGGCTACACGCCGGTCGTCACGCCGCACGTCGTCAGCGAACGCCTCTACGAGATCTCCGGTCACCTCGAGAACTTCGGGCGGAACATGTTCGGCCCGATCGAGGTCGAGGGTCAGCGCTTCCGGCTGAAGCCGATGAACTGCCCCGGGCACATCCTCATTTATCGCAGCCGGCTGCGCAGCTATCGCGAGCTGCCGCTGCGGTTCTCCGAGTTCGGCGCCGTGTACCGCTTCGAACGCTCGGGCGTGCTGCACGGCCTCACGCGCGTGCGCGGATTCACCGTTGACGACGCGCACTTGTTCTGCACGCCGGAACAACTGCAGGGCGAGTTCGAGCTGACGCTCGACGAAGCGCGCGCCCTGATGAAGGCCTTCGGTTTCGACGATATCAAATACGTGCTCTCCACGCGCGCGGCCGCCGACCGCGGCGAGACCGACGGCGTCGCCGAAGACGCGATTCGCAACGCGCTGCAGCGCTACGATCTGCCCTACGACATTGACGAGGGCGGCGGCGCGTTCTACGGCCCGAAGCTCGACATCAACGTGCGCGACGCGCTCGGGCGTCCCTGGCAGCTCGGCACGGTCCAGGTAGACTTCATCCTGCCTGCTCGCTTCGGTCTGAAGTATCGCGCGCCCGACGGCCAGGACCGTCGCCCCGTCATGATCCACCGGGCACTCGCGGGCTCGCTCGAACGTTTCTTCGGTGTGTTGATCGAGCACTACGGCGGCGCGTTTCCCGCTTGGTTAGCGCCGGTTCAGGTGGTCGTCGCGGCCATTTCTGAGGATCAGCTGAGATACGCAAACGACGTGGCGGCGCGCCTGCGACAGGCGGGCTTTCGCGTCGAGGTTGACGAAAGCAACGAGAAACTCGGATATAAAATTCGCCACTGGAAGATGCAGAAAGTACCCTATATTTTGGTCGCCGGCAAACAAGAGGTTGCAGACGGTACCGTGAACGTCAATCAGCGCGGCATGGAAGAGAAGCGCACGATTTCGGTCGACGCGTTCGCCGAAGAGTTACAACGGGTAGTCGAGGCGAAGAAGTAGATCCATGAGGTGTGATATGCGCGCCGCTTTTGCGGCGCTCGCGCTCGTGCTTGCGTCGTGTCAGGGCGCGGGCCTCGATAGCGGCATGGGCGGCGGCATGGAGCCGCCAGTCTCGCAGCCCGGCTCGATGAACGGCGGCGGCGTGATGGGCGGCATGAACGGCGGCATGGGGAATCAGATCTCCGGTCCGAGTGTCGGCGCCAACGGCCAAGAGCAGCTCACCAGCCCCGGGGCGACGCTCGCCCCGAATCAGGCGCAGTACCCGATCGCGCAGGGACCGACCGGCCTCAAGTGCCCGCAGGTCTCGCAGTTGGGGCAGGCGTTCAACTGCAACGTGGCCTTCAACATTCCGTCGCCGTCGGCCAGCGGTTCGCCGGGATCCTCGCCCCAACCAACGGCGAGCCCCACGCCGACGCCGCAGCCCACCGCGTCGTCCGACGACGACAACGACGACAGCAGCGACGACACGCCCGCGCCCTCGTCCTCGACGGCCCCCGGCGGCACCCTGACGATGCAGATGGAGCCGCTCCCCAAAGACGTGCCGGGGATGACGAACCCGAACCCGCTGTTCATGCGCATCACGCCGCTGGTCGGGATTCGCTTGCAGAGCAACCTCGACTTCGTGCTCAACGGCAACGCGACGGTGCAATACACGCTGCCCTCCGTGTCGTTCAACGGCCGCGTGTTCGCGCTGCAGCTCTATAACGAGTCCATTCAGCGCGGCAAGCGCATGGATCAGCTCATCGCGACCTACGGCAAGTGGACGTCGCCGCAGAGCAACACGGTGCAGTTCCAGTTCACCACGCCGAAGGTGACGGTGCGCCACACGCAGATCTGGCTGCTCGCGCTCTACGGCGCGCAGCTGCCGCCGGGCTCCACCCCCTCGCCGTCGCCGTCGCCCTCACCCTCGACCTCTCCGTCCCCGACCCCCTCACACACCTAACTCGCCGCCCCCCTCTTGTCACCCTGAGCGCGGCGCGTAGCGCCGTAGGCCTTGTCATCCTGAGCGGAGGCCCGTAGGGCCGTAGTCGAAGGACCACCGCGTGTCTTCCGCGGCGCGCCGGACCTTCGTCGCCACCTTCCTGGGGTGGACGCTCGACGCGTTCGATTTTCTCCTTTTAACGTTCGTCATCACGCGGATCGCGACGACGTTCGACCGCACCGTGGCCGACGTGACGCTCGCGATCACGCTGACGCTCGCGTGCCGGCCGATCGGCGCGCTGCTCTTCGGGTGGCTCGCCGACCGCTACGGGCGGCGCACGCCGCTGATGATCGACATCGCGCTGTTCTCGCTGATCGAGCTGCTCACGGCGTTCTCGCCGAACTTCACCATCTTTCTCGTGCTGCGCGCGCTCTTCGGCGTTGCGATGGGCGGCGAGTGGGGTCTCGGCGCGGCGCTGACGATGGAAGTGCTGCCGCCCAATCGCCGCGGTTTTTTCAGCGGCCTGCTGCAGAGCGGCTACATGACCGGCTATCTGCTGGCGACGGGCGCCTACTACGCCGTCTTCACGTTCACGCCGTGGGGCTGGCGCGGACTGTTCGTCATCGGCGCGCTGCCGGCGCTGCTCATCTTCTTCATCCGCTCCAGCGTGCCGGAATCGCCGGCGTGGCTCGAGGGCCGCGCCGAGCGCATCTCCGCGCCGCCGGCCTTCCTGCTGCGATCGGTCGCGGCGCACTGGCCGCTCTTCCTCTACGCGATCGCATTCATGGCGACGCTCAACGCCATGTCGCACGGCACGCAAGATCTCTACGCGACGTTCCTGCAGAAGCAGCGCGGCTTCTCGACCGCAACCACGTCGCTGCTCTCCAGCCTCGCGGCGATCGGCGCCATCGGCGGCAGCGTGGTGTTCGGAACGCTCTCGCAGCGCATCGGTCGGCGCACGTGCGTCATGATCAGCGCCGCGCTGGCGCTGTGCACGATCCCGCTGTGGGCGCTCAGCCCCACCGCCGGGCTCCTCGCGACCGGCGCCTTCGTCATGCAGTTCTTCGTGCAGGGCGTATGGGGCGTGATTCCCGCGCATCTCAACGAGGTCTCTCCCGCCGAGGTGCGCGGCACGTTCCCGGGCTTCACCTACCAGCTCGGCAACTTACTCGCCGCCGGCATCGTCCAAATCGAGGCGGTCCTCGCGAAGAAGCTGCCGCCGCTCGCCGCCGGCGCGGCCAACTACGGCGGCGCGATGGCGATCGTCGTCGCCTTCGTCCTCGCGGGAGTCGTGGCGCTGGCGGCCATCGGCTACCTCGTTCGCAACGAGAATCGCTTCGTGCGGCTCACCGCAGTCCAGGAGGTTCCATGAAACCGGCTCTCCGCGTTCTCGCCGTCCTCGCCGCATCGGCGTCGCTCGCCGCCTGCTCGGCGCAGCGCGCGGCGTTCGCCCCACCAACGGCCGACACGCTGCCGCAGGCGTCGGGCGAGCTGACCGTCACGCAGGCCGATGCCGATGCGGCCCGCTCGGCGCGCATCCTCTCCTACCATTTCATGCCGCTGCGCACGCAGCCGCCGCAGAGCCGCATCAACGGCGACCACAAGATCAAATACCCGGCCGACTTGGTGCGCAAGCACGGTCCGATCATGAAGAAGGCGGCCGCGTTCAACATTTACGTGAACTGCAAGAAGGGCGCCGAGAGCTGCTGGGGCGATGTCGAATCGTTCCAAAAGAACCTGACGGGAAGCCGCTTCGCTTCACTGCTGACGCAGTACACGAAAACGCCGTCCGGCGGCTACGCGTTCGGTGGCGCGTTTAACATCAAGTACCACACCTACACCAACCTGCTCTACGCCAACGATTTGCTGACCATCCTCCACGCGGCGATCGTCAAGAACGGCGGAGCGGCCGGCTACGCGGTGATGTATCACATCTTCTTGCCCAAGGGGACGGACACGTGCTTCGACCGCTCGCGCGACTGCTATTCGCCGGACCGCCCGCGCTCGTTCGACTTCTGCGCCTACCACGAGAGCGTCGCGTTCGACGACGTGCCGAAGAACGTCATCGTTTCGATCGAGCCGTATCAGGACATCAGCTTCTGCGCGTCGCGGGCGTCGTCGGGCGCGAGCGCGCTGACGAACTCGACGGCGTCAACGCTGGCCCACGAGACGTTCGAGTCCATCACCGACCCGGGGCCGGCTTTCGCCTGGTTCAACTTCACGTTCTTCGAAGAAGTGGCCGACCTGTGCGAGACCTTTCAGTGGAAGATGTCCGTGGGCGGCACCGGCTACAGCCTCCAGCCCATGTACTCGAACGAGTATCACGCGTGCGCGGATAAGCCCTGAGGGGCGGCCTCGCCCGGGTACGATTCGAGGCCCTTGGCGGTCGGCTTGAAGGAAAGGGAAGCGTGGGTTCGCATTCTTCTCACCCTACCGCTATTTGGCGGTCTGTCAGAACTAGCTAAGGAAGGAGCCCACAACGTGCGTTTACGCCTTCTCTGTGCCGGCGCCGCTCTCGCCTTCGGCCTAGCACTCTCAGCGTGTTCCAGCGACCCCGGCTCGTCGTCGGCCATACCGTCATCGGGCGGGCAAGCCTCGGCGATGAATCGGTCCCACGGCCACGGCCTGGTGACCCGCCTGGCGGCGGGCGTCAAGCCCATGACCATCGGATGCAACTACAGCGTGTACGCCTTCTGCTTTTACGTCACTCCGGGCAACCCGGGACCCTACGTGACGACGTCGGCCGGCAGCGGTTACGAACTCTACAACAATGCCTACATCGTCAAGAACAAGAGCAAGAAAGGCAAGCCCGACAAAAAATTCAAGACGTACTTCTATCCGGATCCCGGTAATCCGACCTCCCAGTACATCATCTATAAGGGTAAGGGCCCCAAGCAGGATGGCATGGTCAAATTCACCGACTACTACTGCATTGGGTTCTCGCCAAGCGAATGCACCGGCACCACCTACACCTTTAAGCTCGGGATCGCTTTAACTCCTAAAAATTAGCGCTCGATACTCCAAACCAACTACCCAAAAAAAAGGAGGGTCGGGCATCCGCCCGGCCCTTCTTACACGTCAATCGTTTTCAGATTGCACGTCGTCGGAGTTGCTATGGATCATCCTCGCCTGAAACCTCGCTGTTATTTCCTTCTATCGCGACCCGTCCGGGCTCGTCGCAACGCCGAAGGCTGATTGGAGCGACGAGATCGTGTCGACGATGGTCCCTGCGGGATAGGAAACCTCGTAGACCGCGGGCGTGAAAGGAGCCGTCACCCACAACTCCGTGTTCTTGTGGTTGAGCGCGACGTCGAATGCAAGCGTAAACCCCTTTATTTGCTCGGACGGGGTGCTGCTGCCCGGAGGGAAGACGTCGACGCCGGGAAGGTTCTGGTCGTCCAGCAGCAGGTCGTCGCTATGGTCGATCGTCAGTCCGCCGACGTAGCCGACGTGGATGCCGAGATTCTTGCCGCCCGGCGAACCGGGCCCGAACTCGAGCACTTCGCCGTCGCTCGAGTTGTAGGCGACGTAGAGATTGTTTGCGGAGTCGAGGGCGAGCCCTTCGGGGAACGAACCCGACCCAAGCGTAACGATCGTCTTCGACGCCGTCGTATGGCCCTTCAGATACTCGAGCACCGTGCCGTTGGTGCCGCTGTTGAAGTTTGCGACGTAGACGGTGCCGTTGGGCGCGACCACGACGTCGATCGGCGAGCCCGCGCCCGTCAGTGTCTCCGACGGCGCCGTCTTCCCGCGCGGATAAACCGTGACCGTCGCGTTGCCGAAGTTGCAAACATAGAGTTTCCCATGGGGATCGACGAAGATGCCGTCGGCGCCGGAGACGCCCTGCGTGATTTCCCCGATCGGTTGCTGGTTGCTCCCCTTTTGCTTGTAGATCTCGATCGCGCCGGCAGACTGATCGGCAACGTAGAGAAGATTCTTGGCCTTTTTCGCCTCGGGTGACATCCAGCCGGCGCCGGCCCGTGACGCGCCGTTCCGGGGCGGCGAATAGCCGCTTCGAATCAGCGCACCCCCTTGGCTGGCCGGAGCGCCGATCACCGCCGGGCCGCCACTCTGGCCGGAGCATCCGGCCGACAGCAGCATCGCGACGGAGAGCAATGAGAATCCAATGACGAAACGTTGCATCCGTAATGCTCCTTTCAAGAGACTATCTCCGTGCTGCCACTACGCCGAGCGGCAGGTCGAAGTTGCCCGTAAAGACCGCAATCGGCGAACCGCCGGCCGGGTACTTGAAAACCTCGCCGTTGTCGTTACCCGCATCCCCGCAATAGACGAGGCCTTTGACGATCCACGTCTGTGCGCAGTCGCTGGAACCCGAAAGCTGTATGGTGTTTTTCAACGTCGCCTTCGTTCCGCTGACCGTGTACTGATAGAACTGGGCCGTGTCCTGATCGAAGACGGTCAGATAGGTGCCGTCCCACTGTACGGAACCGGGGAAGTTGACGCTGTTGCTCGTCGTGATCGTTTGGAACTTACTGCTGCCCTTCGGAAGCTCGACCAGTGCAAAGCCGTAGCGGTCGCCGGTAAAGCCGTCGGCAAAGAGATTGCCCTGATTGTCGTAGCCATCGAAGAACTCTTCGTCCAGCGGCGTGGTATACACGGTGCCCGAGCCGCTCCCGTTCTTGAAGATCACGACTTGGCCGCCGCTTCGACCCGACGACGTCCCATACAGGATCCCGACTGCAAGATCGCCGGTGGCGTTCATGGCGCAGCTGGATGGGAAAACGTAGGAAGTCGTCAGCGTCTTGATCGGCGTTTTCGGGACCTTGTACTCCGTGATCTGGGTGGGGCCCCCGACGTTCCAGAATGTCTTCTTCCCGTAGCCGTAGAGGACGTTCGTGCACCCTTGGCCGCCGTCGCCGTCGATCTCGCCGATCTGCGCAACGCCCTTTGGATAGTCGAAAATGCTGGCGTACGTTTCGTAGTAGCTGAAGACGTACTCGAACTTCTTCTTCGCGTGATGGTCGGGAACGATCGTCGCGTAACGGGGCATCGGATTCAGGCGGGCCGCCGTTACCGGCCTTCCGTTTACGACCAGCGTCCTGCCGGCATACGTACTGCTGAACGCAGCGCTCGATGGCGCGACCGTCGAGCCGCTGCCGCACGCCGAGCAGATCGCGAGTGCAACGACGGCACCGGCGTACTTCACTAAACTAGTCATCTTCTTTTCGTTACTCCTTCTCGAGCAGACGGGAAATCGGCTTACTTCATTAATTGGCTCCGGGGAGGTACCTGATTCATCAACTCGCGCCGGAGTGCCTTCGCTCGAGACGGGACCTTCGTGCGTCGTCCTATCCGCCGCCGTTAGCAGGCCTTCTGCGCGGCGGGATTGTTCGCGATCTCGATGCTGACGATTTCGGCCGCGGGGTCGCTGATATTGGGGTCGAGCGCGTAGAACGTCGTGTCGAACGGCTCCGTCATGCAGAGCGTCGGCGAGTTCCACTGCGGATCGATCGGCCCGCCGGCGCCCATCGAGTCGGCAAACACCAGGTTGCCTTGGCTGGGCGCAGTCACGAACGCATTGAACTTCCAGGCGTTTGACGGCGCCGGCGTCGGCGTGCCCGACGGTTCCGGCGTTGCGGAGAGTACCCGCTTCTGCACCAGAATGGAAAACTCCGAGCCGGTACCGTTCTGATTCAAGTTATAGCTGAACTGCTGCGGCGTCGAGCCTAACTGCTGGGGGTAGGGCGGGACGTGCGGGTTTTGATTGCTGCGCACGTAGCGGACCGGCTCGGCAAACGTCGCGACTCCGTTGCCCAGCGCGATGAGTGCATAGGAATACCCGGCCCAGTTGGTTTGCAAGGTATCGGTCGAGGGCGTCGCGCCGCTGCCCGTGGTGTTGAAGACGATCATATATTGATACTGCGAGAAGTTGAAGGGACCGCTCGTGTCAAAAAATACGGTGAAGTATCCGGGAGGCGCGCCGCCGGGGCCGAGGCCCGGAGGATTCGGCGTCACCTGACGTCCGCACGCCGCCGCGACCAATCCGATCGCCGCTACCACGACGAAACCCCGCGTTGATTTCAAGTGCGCTTACCTCCGCTTGAGGCCCAGGGTACGGCAGCTTACTGTGACCGGCCTTAGACGGCGGCCGCGACGTTCGAGTCGTTCTGCTCCGGCGTCCGCGCCCATTCCAGCACGCCGTCGCGGGCTGACTCCGCGTCACACTTTTCGGCGGCAGCGCGTTGAATGGATTGTGTGGACTCGGTTGCTCCCGGGCCATACACAGGGCCCGGGAGCAGCCAAACTCAACCGGCGCTACGGCGCCGGGCCGAGGATGACCCGCACGAATCCGTTGGTCCGCACCCACTTGTGAACCGCCGTCACGATTTGAGAGTTCGTGATGTTGATCTCGTTGCGCGCGTCAATCGTCGCCTGGTCGAGCGCCAGCCCGAACTCCGCGTAGTGGATCAGCTGGCGGGCGATGCCGTTGAAGCTGGCGACGCGCATCGGCACGCGCGACACGATGGACGCCTTCCCGCGCGCCAGCTCGCCGGAATCGAGCCCCGTCGTCGAGAGCGCGTTGAGATCGGCCATGATCAGCGTCTGCGCCTGCTCGATCTTGCCGGGGTCCGACTCGAAGTGGACGCCGAAGGTAGACCGCGTCTTGCCGAAGTCTACGCTCGAGCCTACGTCGTACACCAGACCGTGCACGTCGCGCACGTCGTGGTACAGAATCGAGGATCCGCCCGCGCCGAGCGACTCGTTGGCCACCGAGAGCGCCGCGAAGTCGGGATCGGTTCGGGTGATCGAAAGCACCTGCACCAGCTGCACCTTCGACTGGATGCGCTGCTTGTCGGGCACGATCGCGCTCGCGGCGGTATTGTCGGGCACCGGCGGCATGTCAACCACCGGTTTCGGTCCGCTGGCCTTCCAGCCGCCGAAATACTTGGAGATCGTCGCCGACGCCGTCTGCGGGTCCACGTTACCGACCACGACGATGGTCGTCATGTCGGGGCGATACACCGAGGCGTAGTACGACCGCACGTCGTCGAGCGTGATGGAACCCACCGACTCCGGCGTCGCGAATCGCTGCTCGGGATCGCCGGCCGGATACAGCGCCTTGTTCAGCGCGACGTCGGCGTGGTGCTGCGGCGACGCGATCTCGCCCCGCACGCCGCCCAGCGCCTCCGCCTTCACCGACGCGAAGCCCTCCGCGGGAAACGCGGGATGCAGCTCTTCGTCGGCGAGCAGCGCGACGCCGCGATCGAAGTCTTTCGATAGGGCCGTCAGCGAGAAGCTGGTGCCGGCCGTGACCTCGGCGGAGATCGCGTCGAGCGCGGTGCGCAACGCCAAGCGGTCGTGCGTCGTCGTGCCGTACGGCAGCAGGCTCGACGTAACCGAGTCCACGCCGTCCTTGCCTTTCGGCGCCTGCATGGCTTCGTCGGAATCGATCGAGCCGCTCACGACCACCGTCCGCGACACATGCTGCGGCACCACGATCAGCCGGATGCCGTTGGGCAGCGTCGTGTCCACGGGGCTCAGCGTCGAAGCCGGCACGCTGACGTTCGCAAAGGCGGCCTGCGCCCACTCGGGCAGCGGATCGTGATGCAGGATCGTCGGCTTGTGCTCGCCGCTCGACGCGACGGGCGCCGAGCTCGCCGCCGTCCCGCCGCCCTTCGGCGCGGCGATCGCGACGATCGCGTGCGACCGCACCACGTACGTGCGCAGCACGCGATTGACGTCGGCGGGCGTCACCGCGCGCAGATCGCGCAGGATGTCGTCGGGCGACGATAGGCCTTGCACGGCGACGGCCTGGCTCCACTGAAATCCGAGGTCCTCGATCGAGTTGGCCTTGAACTCGGCCTGCGCGATCGCGCGGTTCTTCTCCGCCTCCACCAGCGCGGCGGGGACGCCGCTGCGCCGGTAGCCGTCGAGCACGCCCTGCAGCATCGCGAGCGCGTCCGCGGGCTTCGTCGCGACCGGCACCACCATCACGGCCGCCGCCGAGCCCGCGATCGGGTGCGTGTCGAAGTCTTGAAAGCCCGCCTCGAACGCCTTGCCCGACGCGACCAAACCGTACAGGCCGGAGCGCTGGCTCGAGAGCACCGCTTCGAGAATCTGCCCGGCCGCGTAATCTTTGCTCCGATAACCCGGGAAGCGGTACGCCAGGCCGACCGCCGTGTACGGCTGATCGCTGTCCACGCGAATCGTGCGCGGCTGCAGCGGCGTCAGGCGCACCGCACGGCGCGGCGGCAGCGGCGCCGCCGGCAGCGATCCGAAGTACTTGTCCACCAGCTTCACCGCGGCGGGCCCGTCAACGTCGCCCACGATCACGTAGATCGCGTTGTTCGGATGGTACCAGGCGCTGTAGAAGGCGCGCAGCTGCGGCGCGTTGATCTGTTTGTCGAACGAGCGCAGCGTGCCGAGCCCGTCGTTCCCGTAGGGCGTGCCGGCGAACATCGCGAGGTCAACCTTGCGGAACAAGTTCTGCAGCGGGTCGCTGTAATCTTGAGTGACTTCGTTCTTGATTGCGCCGCGCTCGATCTCCCACTCCGATTGCGCCAGCGTCAGATTCTTGGCGCGCGACGCCTCCATCCGCAGCATCACGTCTAGATACTGCGAGGGCGCCATGAAGAAGTATTGCGTGATCTCCGCCTGCGTGTCGGCGTCGTTGTAACCGCCGATCAGCTCGGAGATGTCGGCCAGCTGCGACTGCGAGAGCGTCGCGCTTCCCCGGAACATCATGTGCTCGAGCGCGTGCGCCTGCCCCGCAAAGTCCTGTTCGTTCGCCCCGGCCAGATAGTTGAGCATCGCCATCGCGACGGGCGCCAGCGGGTCGCGCACCGCGATCACGCGCATGCCGTTTCGCAGCGTGGCTCGCGTCACCGAGAGCTGGTCGCTGCGCGCCGTGCCGCCCGCTCCGGCCGCGAACAGGACGATCGCGGCGGCGGCCAGGACAAAACGTAAAAGCGGCGTGGTCATGCAGATCTTTCTCCTTTAATGACTTTGGTACTCTTCGTCCCGTGTCACCCCCGAGCAGCGCCGCGAAGCGGCGCGTGTCGAAGGGCAAAAGGCCCCAAGCTGCTAGGACTGCCCCGCCCAACCGAACAACACCTCGAGCCTAGGCTTTCTCTTCGCTACGGATCGAGGTTTCGCATGTTCAACGCGCGTATCGCGCTCGCCGCCGTCGCCGTACTGGCGGCGTCCGCGTGCAACTCGGGATCGGTCCCGGCTCCGGCCGCGCCGGGCAGCTCGACGCTGCTGAGCCAGGCCGCGGCGCCCGGGGATTCCACGTCGATTCTCAAGCAGCTGAAAAAGAACGTGGTCATCGGTTCGAGCGTGGACTCCGGCAACGGCGACAAGGGGCCGCGGGGCGTCTCGCTCGTTCATTTCAGCTACGGTTTCAAGAAGAACCAGCTCGCCGTCTGCAACTTTGAAAACGCGGCCGGCGCCGCCGGGAAGGGAACGACCGTCGAGATCTTCGATCCGAAGCCCGGTTCGAGTCCGAGCTCGCTCGCGCAGAGCGCCAAGCTCGAAGGATGCTCCGACACCGTCGTCAGCACGCAAAACACCGTGTGGGCTACGGCGTTGACGAGCGGACTGCTCGTCGCGATTTCGCCGAGCGGTAAGGTCAGCGCCAGCTCCGCCAAATTCGTCAAGCCGTTCTATATCACGGACGCGTCGTGCAAGACGGCGCTTCTTCCGCTCTTCCAGCCCCAGTTTTGCGGCTATTCGGCGGAGTATCTGTTCACCAGCGACGCCGCGACCGGCTCGATCGTGAGCTTCAGCATCAACTACTACGGCAATCCGCACCCGACGCAAGTGGCAACGGGCTTTGCGGTCAACAAGAAGTCCGGTTGGACCACGCTGGGGCCGTCGGGGCTCGCGTACAGCTCGAAGAAGGACGAGCTCTACATCGCCGACGGCATGACGAACACCGTCGTGCTGTTCACGCACGCGAGCGAGCTGCTGGTCAAGAACGAGATCGTGGTGAATCCCGACGGCAAGACGTTCGTCTGCAAATACAAGAAGACGACGTGCGGGAAGCTCATCCTGGCCGGGAAGCCGCTCGATACGCCCGTGGCGATGGCGCTGCTACCCAACGGCAATCTCGTGGTGGCCAACGGCGCCGGCGGCAACGCGCTGGTCGAGCTAACGACGACGGGAACGGTGCTCGCGACGAAGGTCGTGGATAAGAGCAAGACGTCGGGCGTGTTCGGGATCGTCGCGGCCGGAAAGAACGACGCCGACACGACGCTCTTCTACACCGACGCGAACGACAACAACCTCCACGAACTCGAGCGCTAATCCCCTAGTCTTGATAAAAGTAGGGATCGAGCACGGAGACCGGCGTGACCGAGTCGACGGGCAGCCCGTTCGCGCCGGCCGCGGCGCGAATGGCGGCCTCGTCGGGACCGTCGTAGATGCAGTAGGTCTTCGACTTGTCCTTGGTCACGTACGAGTGCACCCACGTGACGCCGCTGTTCGCGTTGGCTCCCACGACGGCGAGGCACGCGGCCACGCCGTTCTCGTTCGTCGGAACGTGAAGTCCGCCCGGAAACGTGCGCTCCACCATAAATCTCGGCATGATTCTCCTCCGATTGCCGCGGTAAGGTTCGGCCGGATTCCGCGCCGCGGGGCGAACTCCTACGCGACAGCCGGCCGCGTTACGGTGCGCTGGGGTGCGACACGTAGTGCGGGTTCTTGCACTTCGTACCGCCGTCGTCGAGCGGCACGAGCGCGGAGAGCTGCGTCCGAACGGCGTCCGGCGCGTCCGCCGGCACGTCGTGGCCGGAGTAGCGCCACCGGCCGCAATCCTTGATGTAGTAGTCGGTGCGGCGGCCCTTCGACTCGATGTCGACGCGAGCGTAGCTTCCGACGACGTCAATGTCCATGATGCGGGTGCTGTCGCCGATCCCGCCGGCCACGACGAGACCTTCGATTGCGTCGGTGTCGGCGTTGGGGCCGCAGTAGGCGGCTAGCGCGGGAAGCGGAGACTGGAACGCGAGTGCTACGGCGATCGCTGCGATCGCCAGCGGCTTTGAATCAATCATGATGCGTCCTCCGGTGCGTGACGCGGGCTTCTCGGCGGGCGCTCGCCGCTCCTCGAAACCCCTTCCGGACGGCGAGGGCGCGGCTTTCGCTCGCGCCCAGGCGTCGTTGTGCAATATCCCAGCGTGACTCCCGGCTACTTCGTCCCACTCATCGTCGCGATGGTCGTGCCCCACACGTTATTTTCGGGAATCACCTGAACCGGAGAGCCGCCCTGCGGGTAATCGTACACGGGCGTACCGCCGCTGGCCTCTTGCGTCGGACAGACGACCGTTTGGTCCGCGATCGTGAACTGAATGCATCGGTTGTAGCTGCCGCCCAGGGAGATGGTTCCCTTCGTCGTCGTTTTGAACTTCTTCACGGAGACTTGGTAGATCACGTTGGCGACGTAATCGCCAATCGCAAGATACTTGCCGTCCCATTGGATTTGTCCGGGGCTTTGCAACGCGTTGAACTCGACCGTCCTCATCTTGCGGGCGTGCCTGGTCAGTTCGCACACCGTGGGCGCGTACGAGCCTACCCCCCACGCGTCGGCAAAAAGGTTGCCCTTATTATCGTATCCGACGAACGAGAAGCCGTGGCCGAAGCCGTGGTAAATGCTCGCGCATTGGTACGTCTTCGGTTTTCCCGTTGCGTGCTTATACACCATGACGGTCGCGATGACGTTGCTGCGGTCGGTCGAGCCGTTGGCGACCGCGAGATCGCCGGTGGTCGGATCGTACGCGCACGTGAACGGGTTTTGCTGCCGCACGCCCTTGAGCGTGGCGATCGGCGTCGTTCCCCCGGCTTCGTATTCAAAAATCCGCTGCGCGCCCTCGTCAACGATCCAAAGCTCGGTGCCGTTGCTGCATTCGCCCAGCGGGACGGTCAAACCGGTCAGCGTTTGGTACGGCTGCTCCGAGGCCGTCGGCGGATATTGGTAGACCAACACTTGCTTGTTCACGAAGTTCGAGAGATAGAGCAGCTGCTGTCCCGAGCCCGTATTCCTGTGCCCGGCCGCCGCGACGGGAAGCGCCCCCGTCGGACTCATCCCCGACTCGCCGGCGCTGCAGCCCGCAAGCAAGGCGCCTGCTAGCGCGGCGCCGGCAACGCTTTTAGCGATCGTTCCACCCAGTTCCATTGATAACGCTCCTCCATTGTAATGATCTGTTATGATCGGCCGCGGACCGGTCGGCTCGGGCGCAGAATGGCTAGGGCAAGCATCCCCGAAAAGGACAGGTCTCGTGGCAAAGCCGCTAACCAAGACGAGCGCTCACCATTCCACCCGAGCCGCCGACGACCCGCGCGCGGTTACGCGTCGCTACGAGCCGCTCGCGGTCAAACCTTGCGAGGAGCGATGACCAAAACATGACCTCGCCCGCCTCCCACGCCGACCTCAAAGCCCTGCTCCGCAACGTGGACACGCCCCTTCGCCTCCGTGGTAACCGATTTCTGGCCGGCCGGGCACCCGCCGACGCACGCGGTCTGGTCGAGCGCGCGCTCGACGAACTTCCGCCGCGCTGGCGCGCCATCGTCGTGCGGTGCGATCTCGCCGCGGAGCTGCACCAAACGGTAGCGCGCGATCTCGGCATCTCGACGCGCCACCTCTACCGTCAGCGCAACAAAGCTCTGACGCTCCTTTGCCAAACCCTCGAGTCGCTCTCGCCCGCGTCAACGGTTTCGAGAACGCCGGCGGAACTCCGAACGCCGCCTGCCGCCCACCCCGACGACATGGTCCGCGCCACCGCGAACTTTCTGATGAGCTCCGGACGCGGCCTCGAGGCCATCGCGTTCCTGGAGCGGGCCTTGGAAGAGTCGGCCGAAGAGCGTTGGCGCTTCGGGATCGCTCTCGTGCTGAGCGAGTTTTGGAGCAGGAGCTTCGAGCTCGAGCATGCGGCCGACGCTCTCGCCTACGCGCAATCGATCTCGGAACGCACGCCCGAGGCGTCTGCCTCGAGAGCGCTTAAGCTCGAGTTCGCGACCTCGCAAGCCGCGTTTTTCGTCGCGCAGCGCGACTGGGGACGAGCGCAACGCTGCCTGTCCGAGACGATCGCGGGGTTGAAGGTGCCGTTCGAACGCGAGGACCGGCGGCGCTGGGCCCAAGCCGCCGCCCACGCTCACGTCTGGCTGATTCACGTCCTCTTGTCGCAGAATCAGTGGACGGCCGCGCGCCCGATCGCCTTGGAAGCGCGCCGTCTCGTGGAGCAGTTCGGAATCCAAGGCATCCTGTGCGCGCAGACGATGACCAACTCCGTCAACATTCACGCCTGCAGCGGCACGCCGTCCGACGCGATCCTTTCCGACGCGCTCGCCGCCTACGATCTGGCCCAAAGCATTGCGTCGCCGCAAGAATGCGTTCGCGCGGCCCATCTCCTCACCTCGATCTTTTCGGCCGGCGCGCGGCACGCCGAAGCGATTCGATTCGGCGTGGCGGCGCGTAACTGGTCGCGGACCATCGCGTTCGACAGTTCTTGCGTGCAGTGGGGCGGCCTCGCCCTGGCGCGCGCCTACCTCGAGAGCGGCGACGCTCGAGCGGCCAACCTCACCCTCCGTGAAACGCTGTCCGCTATACCTCACGACGCAGTCCTTGCAACGGCGAAAGCGCTCGAAGCCGAAATATTGCACGAACAACGGCACTACGTCAAAGCGAAGATCACGGTCGACAACGCTCTGCACGGCATGGCGGCTACCCACGTGCCGGAAGGCATGGCAAACGCGCTGCGCGTCAAAGCCGCGGTTCAGTTCGCTCTCGGCGATCGGGCCGAGGCGCGCGCGACGATAGACGACGCGATAGCGCTGCTGTCAAAAGGCACCTCACCGATGTTGGCACGAAAGGCCTACGCGCTATCCGCAAAGATCAGTGGGAACAACCGCCACGCGCGTGTCGCGAGCGAGTATGCCGAACTAGGCTCGTTGCACGCCTAACTCAGCCCGTCGCGGAAGGAGATCGCCTCGAGCTCGACTCGGACCGCGTCGTCGATTGGAATGACGGGCCGCGCCTCGAACACGAAGGCGGGAAGCATCGAGCAGAACTTGTGAACGGCCGTCGGATCGTCGCAATCCAGCAGCATGTAGCCGCCCCAGTCGCCCACGCGAATCACGAACAACTCGATCTTGAAATTGCCGGGCGCCTTCCATTGCGTGAAGACCTCGAGGATTCTCTTTTGCGCGTTCTCGTACTCCATCGGCGAGCCTTGAGAGCGTTCCGTCCACGTCAGCATGTACTTCAAAGGTGCAACCTCCCAGCTCTAGCGATAGAGCGGCGTTCTGAGCGTACGTAGCAGTATAACGCCCCGACGGCCTTATAACTAGTGACCTAAGCCCCTCGGCGCAGGGTCCAGTGCGCCTGCTCGTCTCCCCGATTCGAGCGGCCTGCCACCGGGCACAAAAAGCGGTCGCTCCCATGGACGGCGAATAGCGGGGCATGACGGCGGTTGGAGCACGCTGTATGGCAAGCGCACTGGCGGCGAGCTTCGCGCTCTGCGCGTGCGGGGGTAGCGGCGGCGTCACGCCGGCGGGGACCGGCGACGCCTCGTCGCTGCCGCACAAGAAGCATCATTCCGGCAGTTCGCCGATCCAGCACGTCGTGCTGATGATTCAGGAGAACCGCACCTTCAACGACTTCTTCGCCACGTTCCCCGGCGTCACGGGTTCGACTACCGGCTACGAGCTGATCAAGAGCGGCAGCTCCTACGTTAAAACGAAGATCACGCTCAAGGTGAACAAGCTCGAGCGCAAGGACGACGGCAATCTGTCGCATATCTACCCCTCGTTTATCACCGCCTATCAGAACGGCGACATGGACGGTTTCAATCTCGTCAAGTCGTCGAAGGGCACGCTCGAGGGCGACGCCCCGTACGAATACGTCAACCCGACGCAGATAAAGCCGTATTGGTCGATTGCCTCGCAATGGGGCATCGCCGACGAGATGTTTCAAACTCAGGGCAGCGAGAGCTTCACGGCCCATCAAGATCTAATTCGAGGCGGCACGTTCGTCAGCGCGAAAGCCAGCCTGGTTGACTCGCCCTCGTCGCCGGAGGCCTGGGGCTGCGACGCCAACGGCGGCGCCGTGACGAGCCTGATCACCACGAAGCTGAAGTACGAACGCAATGCGGGACCGTTCCCGTGCTCCAACGCCTTTCCGAACTACGGTTCGAACGGCTATCAAACGCTGCGCGACTTGCTCGATGCCAAGGGCGTGTCGTGGAAGTACTACACGCCGCCGTTCGAAAAGAAAGCGCCGAACGGCCTCTGGAACGCCTTCGACGTCATCGCGCCGGTGCGCTACGGCCCCGAGTGGACCGACGGCCACATCGCCTCGCCGGAGACGTCAATCTTCACCGACATCACCAACGGCACGCTGCCCGCGATGTCGTGGGTGATTCCCGACGCGCGAAACTCCGACCACCCCGGCTACGCGGCGCGCGACACCGGCCCGTCGTGGGTCGCCTCCGTCGTCAACGCGATCGGCCAAAGCTCGTATTGGGACTCGACCGCGGTTATCATCGTGTGGGACGACTGGGGCGGTTTCTACGATCCCGTCCGGCCGCCGCTGCCGCGGGACAAGCAGGGCGGCCCGGGATTCCGCGTCGCGATGCTCGTGGTCTCGCCTTACGTGCCGGTCGGCACCGGCAGCAAGGGCGGCTACGTGTCGCACACGATCTACAGTTTCGGCAGCATCCTCCGCTTTATCGAGGATGACTGGAGCCTCGGACGTCTCGGCACGACCGACTCCACTTGCACCAGCATGGCCGACATGTTCGACCTCGGGCAGTCGCCGCGAGCGTTCACACCCATTACGGCGCGCTACTCCAAGCAGTATTTCCTGCATACGAAGCCGTCGGGCCTGCCCGTGGATACGGAGTAAGCCCTACTCGTAATCGGGCGCGAAGTAATTCGCCCCTCCCCCGTACTGGTGCATGAAGAACTTCGGCCCATACGGCGCCTGGATCTCCACGAACTTTCGCGGCTGCCGCGTGAAGTCCAGACAATCCGACGCCGGCGACGCGGCCCGCCGGTCGGCCGCCGCGAGCTGGCCCAGGCCGTAGAGATCCTCGGCGTAGCGCAGCACGCTCGCCGTCTCGTACTGCACGTGCGACACGTAGTTCTGCTTCGCGTATGGCGAGATCACGAGCAGCGGCACGCGGAAGCCGAGGCTGTCGAAGTTGCGGTACGGCGGCGGAACGTGGTCGTAGGTTCCGCCCCAGTCGTCCCACTGCACGAAGATCGCGGTCGAATCCCAGAACTTGCTCTTGCCGACGGTGTTCACCAGCGCCGACACCCACGACGGCCCGTACCCACCGGGGCAGTTCACGTGATCGGAGTCGTCGCACACCGGCGTGATCCACGTGAAGTTCGCCAGCTTCCCGGCGCGCACGTCGGTGATGAACTTCCAGTTCGGCGAGATCACGTTCTTGTGCCAGTCCGGCCCCTCGTAGATGTGCTTCACGGCCTGAAAGCCCGACCACTCCGCGCCATCGCCGCTCGCCCCGCTGCCGTAGGTGCTCGCGTAGAACTTCCATGAAAGGCCGGCCGAGTCGAGCTCGTCGGCCAGCGTCTGGTAATCGAAACAGGCCGGCTCCGGCGTACCGTACGTGCGCTGTTTGGTGAGCGTCGGAACGACGTCGTATTTGCCGCCGCCGCAGCCCCACTGGCCGTACGGCAGATCCACGGCGCGGTCGGCCTGCGCGGCGATCACGTACTGGTGCGCGACGAAGCTCTCGTCCAGCTGCGACTGGAACATGCGGTCGGCGACCACCCATTCGTTCGCCATGTCGAAATACGGCTTCGACTCGCTGTGCGGCACGTAGACGTATTGCGGATGCTTCAGGCTCGGCGGATAGTCGAACGCCTCTTCGTTGTCGAATCCGTCCATGCGGCACTTCGTTCCCGGCAGCTTGCCGGTGCCGTCGCATGCGGCGAACATGGCCGCCGCGGAGTGATCGATCACGTAGTAGGCGCTCAGGCTCGCGGGCTTCAGCGCGATCGTGTTGCCGTGCGAGTCCTTGCCGCTCGAGACCGTGTCCGCGCCCGGATAGCCCTGGAACAGGTTGTCGAAGCTCCGGTTCTCCTGCACGACGTACACCACGTGCGTGATCTTTCCGGCGCCGGTGGCGTTCAAGGCGCGCAGCGGCGCGCCGCCCTGCATGTATGGCATCGTGCCTTGCGCGCAGCCCGCAAGCATCGAGATCGCTGCGGCCGCGCACGTGGCGCGGCGTCCCAAACGCAACGGAGTCATCGTGGGGTTCCTTTCGTTACTCGTAGTCTGGAGCGAAGTAGTTGGCCTCGTCGCGGTACTGTTGCATGAAGAATTTCGGCGGCAGCGGCGCCGCGATCGGCACGAACGCCCGCGGGCGCTGCGAGAAGTCGAAACAATCCTGCGCCGGCGACGTCGCGCGCTCGTCGGCGGCCGCGAGCTGGCTCAGGCCGTAAAGATCCTCGGCGAAACGCAGCACGCTGGTCGTCTCGTACTCCACGTGCGACACGTAGTTTTGCTTGGCATACGGCGAGATCGCCAGCAGCGGCACGCGGAAACCCACGCCGTCGTAGTCCTTGTACGGCGGCGGGACGTGGTCGTAGGTGCCGCCCCAGTCGTCCCAGATCACGAAGATCGCGGTCGAGTCCCAGAACTTGCTCTTGCCCACGGTGTTGACCAGCGCCGCCACCCACGACGGCCCGTAGCCTCCCGGGCAGTTCACGTGATCGGAGTCGTCGCACACCGGCGTGATCCAGGTGAAGTTCGCCAGCTCGCCGGCGCGCACGTCCTTGATGAATTTCCAATTCGGCGAGATGACGTTCTTCGTCCACTGCGGGCCTTGGTAGATGTGGCGCACGGCCTGATAGCCCGACCACTCGGCGCCGTCGCCGCTGGCCCGGCTCCCGTACGCACTCGCGTAGAACTTCCACGAGAGGCCGGCCTTGTCGAGCTCGTCGCCCAGCGTCTGGTAATCGAAGCACGCCTGTTCGGGCTTGCCGCCCGGGTAACGCTTTTTCGTGATCGTGGCGACGGTATCGCCCGTTCCGCCCTGGCACCCCCACGCGCCGTTGGGCAGGTCCACCGACGATGCCGCCTGCGCGGCGATGATGTACTGATGGGCCGTGAAGCTCTCGTCCACCTGCGACTGAAACGTGCGATCCGACACCACCCACTGGTGCGCCATGTCGAAGTACGGCTTCGAGTCCTTATGCGGAACGTACACGTACTGCGGGTGCGTGAGGCTCGGCGGGTTGTGGAACGTGAACTCGTGATTGAAGCCGTTCATCCGGCACTTCGTTCCGGGCAGCTTGCCGGTTCCGTTGCACGCGGCGAACATGGCCTGGGCGGAGTGATCGATCGTGTAGTCGGCGCCCAGGCCCGAGGGCCGCAGCTTGATCGTGTCGCCGTTGCTGTCTTTGCCCTCGGCAACGGTATCGGCGCCCGGATAGCCCTGAAACAGGTTATCGAAGCTCCGGTTCTCCTGAACGATGAAGACGACGTGTTTGATCTTGCCCGCGCCGGTGGAGTTGAGCGCGCGCAGCGCCGCGCCGCTCTGCATGTAGGGCAGCGAGCTCGGTGCGCAACTCGCGAGCGCGAACGCGGATGCGGCCACGCAGAACGCATGACGTCGCAAACGCAACGGGTTCATAGCGCAAGGCCCCTTCGCCGAAGCGTCGGGGCCCTCATGCGAAAGCAAGCGTCCGAGACGCCGGGCCGGTTAGCGCACCGAGATGCCTTCGTCGGCGCAGACGCTCGGCGCCGGCGGCCGGATACGAGCGCCGCGGCCGGCGCGCACGTTAGTCCTGGTTTTTTGCGTTCGCCGTCGGAACCACGTTGGGATTGTGTTCCGCGAACGCACCGAGCGGGTTCGGAACGAGCCAAACCTGGAGATCCCAGATCGCCGGGAACTCGAAGACGAACGCGACGTCCGCCACGCTCTTGGGCTTCGGGAGTTTGAGCACTTTCCAGCGGTCGAGCTTGCTGATCTTCACCACGTCGGCCGCGGTCGGATTGGCGACCGAGCCGCCGACTTTTGCCATCGTCTTGCTTCCGGCTTCGCCGAACTGCACGCCCGACGGCGTCTTGATGCCGAAGTGCACGTGGCCCGGCGAGAAGTCGAGAAAGCGCGACGCCGACACGCCCCACACGTTCGGGGCTTTGGGCGAGTTGCTTTGCAGCACCGAAAAATCCGCGCCGATCAGACGCCCGTTGGCGTCGTACCACAGCTGGCTCGGATGCTGCGGATCGCTCTGCCAATACTTCGTGTTCACCCAGCTGATCGCGCCGGTCTGATCCTCGGTGGTGAACTGGAAGTACCCCGCCGCCGAAGCCTGTTGCGTCGTCGCGAAACGGCTGCCGAGATCCGCGGTGGCCGCGCTCACGAACTGCGCCTCCGACGGGCTCGCCGGCGGAGCCGCGGTCGGCGCGGGCGACGCGGTCGGCGACATGGGCGGCATCGCGCCCAGCGTCGCGAGCACCACGCCCAGCACCAGGGACGTACGATACGCTAATGATTTCATGGTACGGCGATTCCGGCCGCCGAGCATACCGACCTGCCCTGGCGGCCTCTAGAACGGCGCCTTCACTAGGGCTCGTCAGCTCTTTAGGGTATGAATGTAACATGACAGACGAGGAGCTACAGAGCTATGCAGACGGCAACGTGCGAGTGACGCTCGGCGGCCGCACGCTGCAGGGCAAACTCATCACCGGCTTCGCAGCCCAGATCGGCGTCAACGCGCCGTATGCGATCCAGTGGTACGACGTGAACCCGACGTCGGGCACGACCGAGGAGCGCGTCGTGGCCATCCCGAGTGCCGAAGCCGTCGAGGCGATCGAGTTCGTTCACGAACAGGCAGCCGTCGAGATCGAAGACGCAGCCGACGACGCGCAAACGCCGGGCTGACGCGCGGCTTAGCGCACCGTGCGAAGCCCGAAACGCAGCGCCTCTCGATACAGATAGAGGCGGTCGCCGATCGAGCGCTCGTGGTCTTCCCTCAAGAGCACCTCGGCGAGCCGCGGCGCGCCGGAGAGCTGCGCGAACAGTTTCGCAAATCGCGTCGGCCGCTGCTCGAGATAGCGCATCAGGCGCACGCGGTGGCCCAGGCGGCGGCGAAAGCGTGCGTCAATCAACGACGCGTAGCGGGCGGCCGCGCGGCGCGGATCGTTTCGTTCGCGCGTCACCGACTCGGCCGCGAACCGCCCGCTCATCGCGGCTTCGAAGATTCCCTCGCCGTTGGTCGCGTCGACCATGCCCGCCGCGGTGCCGCCCACCGTCACCGCGCCGTCGGCGACGCTCGGCCGCGGCATGCCGCCGTAGAGCAGGTGGCCCTCGGTCTTGACCGCGCGAACGCCGCCGCGCGGATAGAGCCGCGCGCGCACGCGCTGCGTGAACGCGTCGAGCTCCGCGCGCAGCAGCTCGCCGGCCATCTTGCCAATCACGCCCAGGCCGATCGCCAGGTGATCGCGTTTGGGGAACATCCAGCCGATGATCTGCCGGCCGTCGCGCCCGGTGTAGTAGTGCAGCTCCATCGTGCGATACGCGATCGCCGCCGCGGGCCGCTCGAGGTACACGCGGTACTGCAGCGTGGTCATCAAGCCGTCGCGCCAGCGCTCCATCGCGACGCGCCCGAACGCCGGCTCGTCGAGGCGCGCCGTCGCACCGGTCGCGAAGAACACGGCGCGCGCGGCGACCGTTCGCCGCTCGCCCTCAGCCGTGTCGGCGTACTCCACCACGATGCCGCTTGGCTCGCGGCGCAGCTCGCGAAAGAGCGCGCGCGTGCGGATCTGCGCGCCTTCCGCCGCCGCCAGCCGCGCCATCGTGCCGTCGAGCTCTTCCCGCGTGGTGGTGTGGCCGGGGCCGAACGCCACGGCGTGCTCGCCGCCGTCGGCGTCGAACAGGGCCAGGCGCGGCGTGTCGCAGTGGATCAGCGCCGGCGGCAGGTCGAACGTCGAGCAGAATCCCGGCCGCAGTCCGGCGGCGCAGACGCGCTTGCTGCCGATCGTTGCGTCGCGCTCCAGCACGAGCGTACCGATCCCGGCGCGCGCGGCCTCGCGCGCGGCGGTGGCGCCGGCCGGCCCGCAGCCGACGATCAAGAACTCGGTGGTTTCAGGTAGCGTCATGGAGTTCTACGGATATTTTGTAAACAGTACCGCACTTTTACTGCGTTGGTGCGTAGTCGCCGTTCATGCGCCGTCCGAGATGGCCGTGCACACGGCCCGGACAAATCCTTCTCGACCCGGACAAGTGCCCGGACAACCGCAATGGGTACGAGTTGCGGCACGTTTTTCGCGGACTTTTGGCACGTTTACGAACGCGGAGTCGCCTAGGCTTGTGCAAGACACTACACTTCTTGCTTGAGATTAGGAGAAACCCATGAAAATCAGTTCGACGCTCTTGCCGGTAGCGGCACTCGCCGCCGTAAGCATTACCTTCGCTCCCTCGCCGACCTTCGGCGCACCCGCTCCCCGAACCGTTGCGAAGGCAACCACGGTAACGGCCTGGATCAGGCCGCGACCGACGCAAACACGGCTTACAAGGGGATGCGTTTGCCGCGGCTGCCGATCTCGAAGACCGGAGCGCGATCGGAAAGCATCTACACCTGCAACCTCGGCGATACGATGAACGTTGGTCCCATGGCGCACATCGATCTGGAGGGTGCGTCACACAAGCCATCCGGCTATTGGCTACCCCGACCGGCCCTCTCGAGGCGTTCCTAAGCCCGCCCAATGCCGACTGGTCGTCATGTCCTCCTCTCGCGTTGTCACGTCGGCGGGGCCTCCGTACCAGTAAAGCGACAGTCTCGTCCCAAAAAACTTCACGTTTCTGTCAAGCGGTCAGTTTAACTCCGCAAAACAAAACACGCAGTCCTACATAGGCAACCTCAATCTCGGCAGCAGCACGCAATACGGATTGAACATTCAACTTAACTCAATCGTTTCGAATATGGCCGCTTATACGGCGTCGATCTACAACTCCGGCGGCGGGGCAGAGATCGAAGGCCGAGTCGAAGGCACGGGTGTATTCAACCCGAACACCGGCCATGCGTGGCTTCACGCCTACCTTAACGCGACGCTCGAATGTGCGCCGCAGTATCTGCACGATCAAGGAGCACTTCAGTTAGCCTTAAAGACGTGGGTTGACGATTGGGTGCGCACTCATCGCCAGTATCAGCAGCAACCGATGAATCCGCACTAGGGTGACTCAAGGCAGTGGGCTGGTCGCCTCAACGGGGGCCAGCCCCCCTCGCCTGGCCCCCGACCCGCCGCTCCGATAGGACTTGCGGGCGCGGCCGGAGTAGGCAAGCCGGTCGGCCCTCCGGGGCCGGTATTTTTACCCCCAGCCCGCTTCTCTTTAAGGATTGCAAGTGACGGCACAAACAGCGATTGTGGCCGGATTGGTCGGCGGCGCCCTCGCCGTGCTCTACGGCATCGCTCTCACCTTCTGGGTCCTCGCGCAGCCTGCAGGCAACGAGCGGATGCAGGAGATCGCCGCCGCGATCCAAGAAGGCGCCATGGCGTTCCTGCAGCGGCAGTATCGCACCATCGGCATCGTCGCCGTCGTCCTCGCGATCGTCATCGGCTTCGCCCCCACGCTCGGCAAAGAGGCCGCGGTCGGCTTCCTGATCGGCGCGATCCTCTCGGGCGCGGCCGGCTTCATCGGCATGATCGTCTCGGTGCGCGCCAACGTCCGCACGGCCGAAGCCGCGCGCGGCGGCCTGGGCCCGGCGCTCAACGTCGCGTTCCGCGGCGGCGCGGTCACGGGCATGCTCGTGGTCGGCCTGGGCCTGCTCGCGGTCTCCGGCTACTACGGGATCCTGCTCAAGTCAACGGCGGCGACGCCGCGACCTCGCTCGACGCGCATGGTCGGCCTCGCGTTCGGCTGTTCGCTGATCTCGGTCTTCGCGCGTCTGGGCGGCGGCATCTATACGAAGGCGGCCGACGTCGGCGCCGACCTCGTCGGTAAAGTCGAAGCCGGCATTCCCGAAGACGATCCGCGCAATCCGGCCGTCATCGCCGACAACGTCGGCGACAACGTCGGCGACTGCGCCGGCATGGCCGCCGACCTCTTCGAGACCTACTGCGTCACGACGGTCGCCGCGATGCTGCTCGGCAACCTCGTTCTTCGGCGCGAGCTTGCCGGGCGCGACGACGTTCCCGCTGATGCTCGGCGCGCTCTCGATCGTCGCTTCGATCATCGGGACGCTGTTCGTCGGCGTCGGCGGCGTGCAACGAGGGCAAGATCATGATCGGCGCTCTACCGCGGCATGATCGTCGCCGGGCGTGCTCGCGCTGGTCGGCTTCTACTTCGTCGACGAAGCAACGTGTTCGCCGGACGCGACCGCCGTCAGCGACGTCACGGCAATCTTCATCTGCGCGCTGCGTCGGCGTGGTCGATCACCGGCCTCATCACGTTCATCACCGAGTACTACACCGGCACGCAGTTCCCGCCGGTGCAGCGCATCGCCAAGGCGTCGGTCACCGGCCACGCCACCAACATCATCGCGGGCCTCGCGGTCTCGATGCAGGCGACGGCGCTTCCGGCGCATCGTGATCGTCCTCGGCATCCTCGTCAGCTATCGGCTTCGCCGGCGTCTACGGCGTCGGCATCGCGGTCATGTCGATGCTCTCGATGGCCGGCATCATCGTCGCGATCGACTCGTTCGGCCCGATCACCGACAACGCCGGCGGCATCGCCGAGATGGCCGAGATGCCCGAAGACGTCCGCAACGTCACCGACCCGCTCGACGCGGTCGGCAACACGACGAAGGCCGTCACCAAAGGCTACGCGATCGGCTCGGCCGGCGCTCGCCGCGGTCGTGCTCTTCGCGTCGTTCCTGCAGGAGCTCATCAACCACAAGTGCCCGGGTACGCCGACGGCGCGCGTGCGCCGAAGGCGTGCGGAACCTGTTCGCGATCGGCAATCCGTACGTGCTGTGCGGGCCTCTTCATCGGCGGCTTGCTGCCGTATCTGTTCGCGTCGCTCTCGATGGAGGCGGTCGGCCGCGCCGGCGGCGCGGTCGTCGAAGAAGTGCGGCGCCAGTTCCGCGAGATTCCCGGCATCATGGCGGGCACGGCCAAGCCGGACTACGGCACGACCGTCGACATCGTGACGCGCGCGGCGCTCAAAGAGATGATCGTGCCCGGCGCTCATTCCGGTCGGCGTTCCGCTGATCGTCGTGCTGCTGTCGTACTTCCACGTGCTGCCCGGCGACACGGGCGCGCAGATGATGGGCGGCATCCTGGTCGGTTCGATCGTCACCGGCCTCTTCGTCGCGATCTCGATGACGACGGGCGGCGGCGCGTGGGACAACGCCAAGAAGTACATCGAAGACGGGAACTACGGCGGCAAGGGTTCGATCGCGCACCAAGCCGCGGTCACCGGCGACACGGTCGGCGATCCGTATAAAGACACGGCCGGACCCGCGATCAACCCGATGATCAAGGTGCTCAACATCGTCGCGCTCCTGCTCGTCGGCTTCTTAGTGCACTAGCTGACGTTGTCACGCTGAGTAGCGCCGCGAAGCGGCGCGTGTCGAAGGGCCCCGATTCTTGCAGTTGAATGCGTAACTAAATGAATCGACCAACTCGGCTGGCGCTCCTGATCGGCATCATGATTATCGGCGCTTTCCAGCCGGCGATGGCCGATTGCGGCCTTAACACATATCCGCCGCTTAGCCCATACGGTTATACCTCCGACCAGTGCAAGATGTCGTGGCAGCTTCTCAGTTGGAACAAAGTAATCGAAGCCTGCACCACCGACGCTCAAAACGCCGTCGCGGAACGGCACGACTTTACGGGCCTAACCATCGCGGCACAGTCGCTGGCAAAGGTGGCGATCGCCTACGACAAAATCGGGCAGAGTGAACTTGCGTCCCGAACACGGGCCGCCGCGCTCGCCCAGGTTAAAGCAGCCGTCGTCGGGTTCGAAAACGAGAAGCCTACGCCCGATGACGAAGGCGCCAAAAGCGCGAGCACTCTCCAAGCGGCCATTGAAGCGCCGAACTTCTTTAGTTCAGCGGGGTGCGCACCCTAAAGCGCTTCCTATACCTACTGCGAGTTGCTGGCGCCGCTCCCGACGACGACCGTAGGCGGTTTGCTCGGATCCACCCTGAAGTTCGAGCAGAGCCAAGCCTTTGGCTTCGGCGTGGCCTTCGGCTCTTTGGTACTGGCGTCCAATCGTCTCCGTCCATCTCCAACGATTGCGTGAAACGTCAGCGTCGCTCGTTTTCGCTGCCGCCTCACTTGCTGCGCTCGGCCATGCTCTCTATTGTTCGCTCCTGCGCCCGTGTTGCCATCGCGTGCGCCGGGCACCGTAACTCGCCCACCGGATCGTTATCGCAGGCGGCGCGCGAGCAGCACGACCGCGACGCTGACGTCGCACGCGCGCACCTAACCGCGCATAACCCGCTCATCTTCGTACTAGGCCAGGCGCGATCGCGCGACGCAGCGTCGGTGGCCACACCTCGCTTCCGGCACTTTCGGTCCGGCGATCCCGCAAACATGTTCGCTCGGCCCGGTGCGCTGCGGCGCGAACGCAATCAGTTGCTTCGCCGGTTCTGCTTCGCTACTTTGGAGTTGCCGGCGGCGGCTCCGCGTCCTACGTACGAGCGTGTATGGCGGCGGCGGGTAGCTGCGGATTCATCACTATGTCGTAGTCCCTGGGCCTATTCGACTCGAAGCGTAGCAGGCTGGTAACGCCGTCCAAGCCTGTCGAAATCAGCCGATGACTCGCCCGGCACGTCGCTCTCCGTTTGCTGCCGCCACTCTTCTCCTTTCTGTCGCCCTGGCTGCGTGTTATCCTACCCATTCTCGTTCCGCGTGCGGCGTCTTCGGCATACAAACCGTCGGTGAAGATCACTAACTCGTCGGTGTTCGTCTCCGATACCGGCAGCGCACAAGTCGACATCTTTACGTTGCCCACCCGGATTCTTGTCGCCCTCGTAACCGGCCTAATCCCTAACCGCAGGAGAGTGCTCCTACGCCAGCGTCGACGCTCTGGGTTGCAGTATGCCGCCGCTTGATGGTTGCCGAGTTAGCACGCCGGAGATCGTAGAGCGTACGTTGCCACACCGACGCTACGTGTCAGCTGCGGATGGGACCCCAATACCGGAAACCTCGCCGTTTTCAATTTTCTCGGCAAATCCAGTCGAGGCGGAGCCGTACTCGTTTACCACCACGGCGCCGGAGTACCTAACATATACTACAATCCGAAGGAGTTGAACTATGAGTTCCGAGGTTACGACGCCGCTGGGAATCTGTTCTTCGACGGGCTGACCGGCGCCGGTAAATTTACACTCTGCTAATTGCCTGCGAACGCAAGCCAGGCGAAAACCGTTCACGTATCGGTTGGTAACTTTAACTCCCGGCATGGTGCAGTGGGATGTGTCGGCGCACGACCTCGTCGTCGGCGACCAGAACTGCGCTGGCGCGGTGGGCAGCTGCATATATCGAATGAGTATCACAAAAGGCGCGGCGATGGTCGTCGGAAAGACGATTCTCGAAGACAGCGCGGGTCCAAGTCTGCGACATGTTCCAGGCGTTCTTTGGAACAAGTCGATCGTGGGTCCGATTTCTATTTTTGCCGTTCCATTCCAGCGCACGTACGTCTCGCCGTATCGAAGGCGGCCCGCACGCATAGCCGTGACCCGTAATAGTTCCGCTGCGGGACTGCATTAGCCTTTGTCCAAGAGACGGCCTTGATCCACTGGGTTCGGCCTATTGGTGGCCTGGCGTTGCCGCGTTGCGTCTCCGCGGCGCCATTCGTGTCGATCCCCGGGCGATGCAATCCGTTACGCCCGCATCCATCGCAAAAAAGGTCGACCTCCTGTACATTTCCGATGCGAACGGTCAGGTGATCGTCTATACGTATTGGCAGAAGTCGCTCGTGACCACGCTGACGGGCTTCACCAAACCCGAGGGCGCGTGTTCGGACGCTCACGGAAACGTCTTCATCACGGATGCTGAAGCGCAACGAATCATCGAATATGCCCATGCCGGCACTCAGCCCATCGCCACGCTCAACGACGCACCCTACGCCCCTTATGGGTGCGCCGTAAATCCCGTCACGGTGCCGGCAAAGGCCAATGAGCCGTAAGCTCAGTCATGGCAACATCGCCGTCTATGCTCGCGCCACCGGTACGCCGAAGCTGTATACGGACTCGGCGATCAAAGATTTCACGATGTGCGCCTACCACGGCACGGGCAATCTGCTTGCCTCCAACGGTGAAACCGATGGCCGCGGTGCGGATTCTACGCATAGCTTCCTCCAAGTATGGCAGCAAGCTAGCCAACATGAGTTTACCGGGTTCTCGCGCGAGTTCGGCGTGGGATGAGGTAAACGGCATTCAGTGGGACGGGCGATATTGGGTCATCGACGACTACTACCTCTACCGCGTCAGTATTGCAAACGCGCAAGGTTACTACGTGGGAGAGACGACTTTGGAGGTTTTCAGTGGTCCCGGTCCGTTCGCGATTTACAACGCCAATCCCAAGAAGCAAGGAACCCAGCTGGTCGGCGTCTACAACGGCGGCATTGACTACTGGAACTACCCAGCGGGCGGTGACGATATCGCGCAGATCTACAAGGGATCGACGATCCCGTCGCCTGGCGGTTAGCTTAGTCAAGATCCATGAATAGGCGCCTATCGATATTGCTGGCCACCGTACTCGGGCTGTGGGGCTGTGAACGTCGGAGCCTTCCGGCTGGTACCGTTGTTACTTATCAAAACGCCTTAACCGCACCCGCACGACATCGCGACCGCCGGCGGAGTTGGGTGCTCCCGGAAGCCTCGCGTCAGGACCTGGTCTACGTGGCCGATTTGGGCACTTTCTACGATCAGGGCGTCGACGTCTACACCTATCCGCAGGGTAAAAAAGTCGGTTTCCTCCGGCCCGACTACGACATCTTCGCGGGCCTGTGTACCGACAAGCAGGGCAGTGTCTGGACCTTGCTTGGGCCACTACGGCAGGCGTCCTCACAAAATAGCTCCCGTCGAACGCAGCCCATTGCAAGTATCATCGCCACCGGAGTGCCGTCGAGCTGCGCGGTGGATCCTTCGACCGGAAACCTCGCCATTGCGAACTTCGAGGATTTCGAAGTTTCACGTAGCCGCGGTGACATTGCGGTCTATCAAGCGGGTCAAGGAAAGCCTACGACTATTATGACGACAGCCTTAAGCACTACGACTACTGCGCATACGATAACAAGGGCAACTTGTTCGCGGACAGCAACACCAATTACATCAACGAGTTGGCGCACAACAGCAGCACGCTGCGCCACATCTACTTCAACAAGAACATCATGCCGGGCAGCCTCCAATGGAATGCTGGTTCGCTGGCGGTTACCGTCGTCGGGGAGCGAAAGCCCGATCCGCATCGACCAAGTGAGCGTCAAAGGCTCGGGCGCGCAAATCATCGGAACGACGAGCTTGCGGACGTACCAAAACAAAGGCGAGTACCTCAAGCTCGGATACTCGATCCAAGGGAAGGTGATCGCCGGCCCCGGCCCCGGGCCTGCGGGACCCGAGGGCAAACTTTACTTTTGGCCATACCCCGCCGGCGGAAAGGCCGCAATGCAAATCACGGCGCCGGTCTACACCAACTTCTATTCGGCCGCGTTCAGCGCGGCGACCCAGGAGCGCTCGCGATGAAAGGGTTGGACCGTAGGTCATTGAGCGTTGCCTTTGCCGCCGCCGTGATGCTGAACGGATGTGCCGGCGAAGGACCCCGGGCCGAGCCGGTCGCCGGTCAACGCCTCGCGCAATATGGGTCGTCGTGGCTGTCGCCTGCGGCGGGCGGTAAGGATCTGCTGTATGTTTCCGAGCATCGGGAAGTAAACGTCTACGATTACGGCACCGAGAACAAAGTAGGCGAGCTCGACGACTTCACCGATGCCGCCGGATCCTGCACCGATACAAAGGGCAACGTGTATGTAACGAACTACGGCGCCGCCGACATTCTCGAGTTCGCCCATGGCAAGTCCGACCCAATCTAGACGCTCATCGATCCCAGCCCCTACGCCACCGATTGTGCCGTAGATCCGGACACCGGCGACCTCGCCGTCGTCAATCAGTACGGACAGAGCGAGTACTCGCCAGGAAATGTGGCGATTTATCGCGGCGCCAATGGCAACCCGAAGACGTATAAGGTGTCGGGCTTCTCCATGTATCTTTCCGGCACGTACGACGCGAAGGGAGATCTTCTCGTCAGCGACATCACGTCGTCGGCGGCCGCGTTTGCCATATTTCCGCACGGGAGCACTAAGTTCGAGGCGGTCACCCTGCCGCACAGCGCCCAGTGGGCGCTGCCCGGCTTCGTGCGGTGGGATGGCGCGTACTTTGACGTGGAGTTTTGGGTTAACGGTTTGAGCGTGCTCGTCTGGTACACGATTAAAGGATCGAAGGGCACGCAACAAGGGTTCACCAGCACCGAAGAATCGGGGGAAGTCGGCGGCCCGTTTTGGCTCGGTCGAATCGGCGCGAGAAAGTCCATCAAGCGCGCAAACCAGCTGTTATTGCCGTCGAGAACGGTCCCGTTAGGGGCTGGGACTATCCGCGCGGAGGCGACTACCTCTTCCAGCTGTATGACGAGCAGCGTGCCCGCGGCGTTACCGTCAGCCTAGCTCCGTAGTGCACGGCTGATCGCCGCCGAGAGTATGCCGCACGCGAAGTCGTCGGGCCAGACCGCCGGCTGGAAGGTGCGCGTCCCGGCTAGCGGGCGCGCGCGTCGAAGGGCCTAATCGCGGTCGATCATCCGGACCCATCGAGAGTGCGAACCCGGCTTGCGCTTAACGTCCAATACCTTGCACGAGATGGGCTCGCGCGGGCGGATGGTTGCGAACGGCTGCGGTTTGGTTTGAAAGAAGTCGTCGAGGTCGTGCAGATACGGTGAGGCGTCGTCGGCTCCGAGCGACTTGAGCCCGAGCGTCTCTTCGGCAAACTTCAGCAGCGTGCCGAACTCGATTTCGGTGTGCGCCACGTGGTTACGCTTCGCGTACGGCGAAATGACCAGCAGCGGCACGCGGAACCCGGGGCCCGCCGCGTCGCGGACGACGTACGGCTTCACGTGGTCGTAATAGCCGCCCCAATCGTCCCAGAAGACGAAGACGACCGTCGAATCCCAGTATTTGCTTCCACCAATGGCGTTGACGAGCTTCGCAACCCACGCCGGGCCGCACCATCCAAACGGTACGCCCGGATGATCCGAGGTCAGCAGACCCGGCAGAATCCACGTGACGTTCGCGAGATCGCGATGCGAGCTTTTGATGTCGTCGAGGAACGTGTACTCCGGCATGCGGAAGTTCTTGGTGTCGACCGGCGTGGACCGGCCTCCGCCCTCGTCGTCGTGACACCGGGCCATGTCCGGCTTACTCGGCCACAGGCCGCCATACCGGATCGTTGCGTTCACGTCGAGCCCATTAATCGACTGACAGAGCGAGTGCGCGTACAGACGCCACGTGAGCCCTTTGTCGTCCACGCGATCGGCCAGCGACGGGTATTTGACGTCGGGGTGCGGTCCGCCCGGACCGAAGCACGGAAACGGTCCGGTCGGGTCTTTGCTTTGCTCCCCGGTGTTGGGATTGAGCCGATAGGTCGTCGTCGAGCTCGGCGAGTCGCAGCCCCACGGCGTGAAGGCGCAATAGTCGTAGTACTGTCCGCAATAACTCGCGTCTTTGTGATAGTCGGGCGGATCGACGACGTTGTTGGACTGGCCGGAAAAGATATATTGGTGAGCCGTGTACGACTCGCTGTTGTGGCCCATGAAGAAATGGTCGCCCAGCGTATACGCGTGCGCGGCGTCCCAATACGGCAGGCTATCCTGATAGTCAACGTACGAGTAGATGCTGGCGACCGACGCCGGCGGAGTATACCCGGGGCTCGGCGTCGCGGCGATGTTGAAGCCGTCCATGCGGCACGGCGATTCGCCGCCCGGCGGCGCCGTCGGCGGCGGCGTATTCGGAGGATTGCACGCCCACATCCAGTCGTGATGGTAGTTGTCCGGGTCTTCCGTCCCGCCATAGGATGCCAGCCGGATCTTCGCAAGCGCGATCTTCTCGTGGTCGCTGGTCATGCCGCTGTCCGTGGTGGTGGCCTGCGGGAACGGCTTTGGTCCTCCGAAGAGGTTATCGAACGTCCGGTTCTCTTGGACGATGAAGACGATGTGCGTGATCTTGCCGGAAGGCAGATCGGATCCTCGGGAGCGCGCCGCGCCGCCGGACGAGACCGCCGGCAGCGCCGGGCCGGACGGCGCTTTCCAACACGCGACCAACCCGACCGCAACGATGACCGCTAAGCAAAACCCGCGCCGCATGTGTCCTCCTTTGCACGCGAGGGAGCAAGCTGTCCCCAGTATACAGGAGGCGCGCCGCAGCCAGTAGTTCGGCCGAAGAATCGCCGCTGCACCGAGGTGCCTGCCTGCCTCGAGGCCACCGGCTCGTACTGGGAAGCCTTGGCAAAGGCGCTCTACGATGCCGGCCGTACGGTCAGCGTGGTCAATCCCAGCTAAACGGTGTTCTTCGCCCGCAGCCAGCTGCGCCGCAGCAAGACCGACGTCGTGGGTGTCACCGATGGTTAGACGGCCCTACTGTGAGCTACTCGTCCCGTTGCCGACGACGACCGTAGGCGGACGGCTAGCGTCCAGCGTGATGCTTTGGACGGTGGTGCTGGCGCCTGTTGAGGCCGAACGCGCCGAGGATGAGCTCTGCAAGAGATAGGTGCTCTTTGGGTGCGGCGCCGCGCTCTTCGTTGGCCCAACGATGATGTGGAACGTCAACGTTGCGCCGACGGTTGCCTTCCCGGGCGTCCACTTGATATTGCTCACGTGCTTTTTCGAAGACGGCTCTGGCGTACTTGTTGCGCCGGCCATGCGCACACTCCCGGTACCCTTCGTGTTGACCGCGTGCGCCGGAACCGAAATCACGATGTCGTAGTTGCCGGGAGTTAAGTCCGTGGGAAGGGCGAAGCCGCCGTTGCCATCGCCAGTAACGCGCGCTGCTGAACTGCCGGGGTTCTTCTTGACGACGATGCCGATGCCGCCGATGGGTTTCGATTGCTCCTCGGGCGTCGGAAGTTGGTTGAGGCCACCCGTGGCTGGATCGTAGGCCCACGATGAGGTGGAGTCGAGCTGGAGAGTAACGATAACGCGATGCCCTAGCTGCCCAGCCGTGAGGTGCGGATTTTGACCGCCTTTAATAACGACGCCCTTGATGGGTGCACTCGCAAACGCCAGGCTCGTACTCATGGCAAGGATCGCGGCCGCTCCAATGGCCGCGGTGGGGATTCTATGCATACTGTCCTCCAAGTAGCAGCAAGCTCCGTCGCATGGACGGCTACTCTCCACGTTCGCCAGCTTGCTTTGCTTGCCTTGGTCGTCTCGAAACCGGTCGGTATCGGCACAGATCGGCCGTTGCAACGCGTGAGCCTTCGCACCGGCCGAACGGGCGGTCTACGCTAACGTACACCGCCCGCATAAGTTGGCGCGCCGCAGCCACTAGTTCGGCGTCGCGAGGAACGTCACCAGCGTCGCGCCCGACGACGGGCACGTGCCGCCGACCAGCTCACACGCCTGGCCCGAGATCTGGCCGCGGTCGTTGATTCCGCCCACGCTCACCAAGCGCAGGTCGGGATACGCCGGCAGCAGCGCCAGCGTCAGGTCGGTCATCGTCCCGTTCTGCCACACGAAGACGTCGGAGCTGGGGAAAGACACGCCCAGCACCACGCCGTCGTCGTTGATTGACGTCGGCTCGCTCAGCGCGTCGCCGGGCAGCGTGCCGATCACCGTGGGCTTCGCTCGCGCGTCGTTCCAGATCACCGATACGAAATCCGGATCGCCGTGGCGGTCGGCCTTGCCGCGCAGGTTGAGGAAGCCCGCGATCTGTCCGTGATCGCTGATGGCGGTCGGCGTGTTCCACGAGTGCCCGCCGATCGTCTTCAGGCGAAACGCCTTCCCGTGCTTCCACAGCACCGCGTGCTGGGCCGTAAAGCTCCCGACGGCCTTGTAGCACAGACCCGAGATCCCCACCACGTCGCCGCCGCGATTGACCGCGGTCGCCGCGCCGTCGGGGTCGGTCTTGCCGCGCACGGTCAGCGTTGGCAACGGCACCACCTTGCGCGTCCGCGCGTCCCACACCGCCGGCAGAAACTGCAGCACCTGCGGCGCGACGCACGTGGGATCGTGGCGCTTCGTCTCGGCCCAGCCGACGATCTGCCCGCTCTCGTTCATCCCGGCGCCATAGCCGTTATTGCCGCCGAGCGTCGGCAGCGGGCGCATGCGTCCGTTATGCCACACGAACGCAAGACACGTGGTTCCCGAGCTGCCGCCGTCGGGCAGAAACGCGTGACAGCTCCAGCTCGTACTCTCGCCGAGCGGATCGGGCTTCGACGTCTCCGAGAATCCCGAGACGTAGCCGCGATCGTTGGCGACCGGCCACTCCACCGCGCTGTTCAGCCCGCCCAGCGTGCCGAGATCGGTCACGCCGCCGCTGCGCCAGAGCGCGGCGTGCATGATGGTGTTGCCCGGCAGGAACGACGTCCCCATCGACCACCCGCGGCCGTTGATCGTGTTGGCGGCGCTGTTCGTGCCGCCCAGCGACGGTAGCACCGTCACCGTGTACCCGCTTCCGGAGCCCGACGCCGACGACGAACGCCCCGGCACGAGCGGCGCGCCCGCGCTCGGCGACGACGAGCACCCGCTCAACATCGCCCCAATGAAAACCAAACCGATGATCCGCTGCTCTCTCACGTTCACCTCCAACGTAGCTGTGATTGCGTTGCGCACAGCATACCGGCGACGAGCGCGACCGTCGCCCACGTTCGGACGGCGCCGAACACGTTCGGGCGGCGCCCAAATCGCGCGCACCCCGCGTCACAATCGCCGGGGCCGATGCGTTACGTTGAATTCGGCATGTGGCAAGAGCGAGCGTGGAGCCGTCACGAGGACCGCGAGATGGTCTTTCGCATGCGCGCGACCAGCGCCGGCCGCAACTGGGACGGCTTCGAGGCCACGGTCTACGAAGCAACGGCGGGCTTCTCCGAACAGGCCTTCACGCGCCACGCCGTCAGCATGCAGGTCGGGCGTCCGCTCCTGGTCACCAGCAGCTGCAACGGCCGCACGCTGCGGCGGCTTCAGGTGCCCGGCGACGTCAAGATCGTCCCGCCCAGCGTCCCGCGCGTGTGGGAGACCGAGGCGGCCACCGTCAAGCTCTCGATGTTCGTCAGCCCGTCGCTGCTGTTCTCGACGGCGCAGGCGATGGGCCTCGATCCCGATCGCGTCGCGATCGAGCCGCGCCTGCACGTGCGCGACGCGCGCATCGAGCACATCGGGTGGGCGGTGAAGGCCGAGCTGGAATCGCCCGCGCCGCTGGGCCGCCTCTTCGGCGACGGCCTCGGCCTCGCGCTGGCGTCACAACTGTTGCGTTCCTACGCGTGCGGCGCGCCGCGCGGCGACGCCCGCTTCTCGCAGCGCCGCCTCGCGCGCATCCTCGAGTACGTGCGCGCCAACCTCGCGAGCGATCTGTCGCTGGCCGAGCTCGCCAGGATGGCCGGCGTCAGCCCTTCGCACTTCAAGACCCTCTTCAAGCAGACCGTCGGTCTGCCGGTGCATCAATACGTCGTCCGGCAGCGGGTCGAATACGCCGTCGAGCTCTTGCAGCGCGATCGCGCGGCGCTCGCCGACGTGGCGCTCCAGTCGGGGTTTGCGAATCAAAGCCACATGGCGCGCTGGATGAAGCGCATCACCGGCAAGACGCCGGCGGGCACGCGTTACTGAGCGGCGATCAGCCGCTCGTACTTGCGAAAGATCACGTAGTAGCTCACGGCGATGAAGGCGATCGCGAACGCCAGCAGGGCGTCGCCGATCGTGGCCGACAGGCTGCCGCGGTGCGGCATCAGCATCCGGATGGCGTAGCGCAGGCCGAACGCGACGGCGAAGATCACGAGCGTCACCCACGAGGAACCGAGGTACATCACGCCCTTGCGCTCGGTGGGCCGCACGTCGGTGTGCATGCCGCGCAAGATGCCGAACGGCACGCCGGCGAACGCGCCGACGACCAGGCCGGCGGCGATCTCCAGCGGCGGGGCCGGGTTGAGCGCGTTATTCGCGTAGATCACCCACGCGGTCAGCGCGCAAAGAATGATCGGCGCGGTCCACATCCGCGCGACGCTGATGCGCTGCGGTCGGATGAAACGAACGGCGAGGACCGCAACCACGATGACGAGCGGAAGCAGTTGGGCCCACGCCGGAACGTTCTGATCGGGCTGCGGCGTTACTTGATCTCCACTTTGGCGCCGGCGTCTTCGAGCTTCTTCTTCACCGCCTCGGCCTCGTCTTTAGCGACGCCTTCCTTCACGGCCTTGGGCGCGCTCTCGACGAACGCCTTGGCTTCGGTCAGTCCGAGGCTGGTGAGCTCGCGGACGGCCTTGATCACCTTGATCTTTTCGGGGCCGATCTCGGCGAGGATCACGTCGAACTCGGTCTTCTCCGCTTCCGGAGCGGCCGCGCCCGGAGCGGCGGCCATCATCGCGACCGGCGCAGCCGCCGAGACGCCGTACTTCTCCTCGAGCTGCTTGACGAGGTCCGCCAGCTCGAGAACGGTGAGTTTATCTATCTGTTCGATCAGTTCGGCAACTGCCATGACGTTTCGTATCCTTCTTGACTAAGCGTTAGACGGTGCGCCGGATTTCTGCTCGGCAATCCGCTGCAGCACGCGCACGAGACCGCTCTGATTGCCAGACAGCACCGTGACGAGCCCGCGCAGCGGGTTGGCGAGGGTTCCGACGAGGTTTGCAATGAGTTCCAGCTTGGGCGGAAGTTTCGCGAGTATCGCGACCTGGGCCGCGTCCACGACGTGCCCGTCAATGTAGGCGGCCTTGACGGCGACGCGCTTGACGGTGTCGCTGAACGTCTTGAGCGCCTTGGCGGGCGCCACCGGATCCGCGCCGGCGAAGACGATGCCGGTGGGACCGGCGAGGTAGGTTTCCAGCTTGGCCGCCAGGTCGCCGGCGGCGATGCGGAAGAGCGTGTTCTTCACGACCGCATAGGTGTTTCCGTCCTTGCGGAGCTCGCCGCGCAGCTTCGTGATCTCCGCGACGGTCAAACCCTGGTAATCGGTCAGAAACAGGTTCGTGGCGTTGGCGAGCTTCTCGGTCAGCTCCCCGACGGCGGCTTCTTTACGGGCGGTCGGCATACGTTTGCATCCAGCTCAGCGACGTGCGGCAAAAGAAAAGCGCCCCAATCGAGGCGCATCATTCGAAGCTCGCATCGCCTGGGCGATGCTCGAACCCGTCCTACGCATCCTCGGTACCCCTTCGACAGGCTCAGGACTTCGGCGCTTCGCGCCTCCGCCATAAGGAAGTCTCTATTAAGGCCTCGCGGCCGGGTACGGTCTCTGGAGCCGTCGGCTAGACTACCACAGGAATGCCGGGGGACGCAAGGCTTTGGCGAGAAGCCGTCTGCTCGCAGATGCCCTGTGAGACGCCCGCCGAAGCCCTGGAACTCCTGCGCGCCGGTAACGAACGCTTCGTCGCCGGCACGCCCCACCGCGAGCCCATCGGCGCGCGGCTGACCGCCTTGGCGAAGCGCCAGAGCCCGTTCGCCGTGGTGCTGGGCTGCTCGGACTCGCGCGTGCCGATCGAGTCGGTCTTCGATCAGCAGCCCGGCTCGCTGTTCGTGGTGCGCGTCGCGGGGAACTTTCTCAACGACGACAACCTGGGCTCGATCGAGTTCGGCGTGCAGGCGCTCGGAGCGCGGCTCGTGGTCGTGCTCGGCCATCACAACTGCGGCGCCGTGACCGCCGCGCTCGACTACGTCCGCGACGGCACCGTCGCGGACGGGCACATCCAGAGTATCGTCGAGGCGGTCGCCCCCGCCGTGCGCGCGACCCGCGACTTCCCCGGCGACTGGCTGGAGAACGCGACGGCCGAGAACGTGCGCCTCAACGTCGCCGCAACGATCGGACGGTCGAAGATCGTCGCCGAACCCGTCGCGGCGGGAACCGCCGCGATCGCCGGCGCCCTGTACGACGTGCGCACCGGGCGCGTCACGTTCTCCGAGTGACGCGATGACGGCGGCGGTACGGTTCGTCTGCGAACGGCTCTCCTTGGCGGTCGTCGCGATCGGCACGATCGTGATGGTCCTCGTCTTCATCGTGGTACAAGACAACGCGACCCACATCGGGTACTATCCGGTCGTCTTCGAGCGCAACGACAACGTGGTCGAGACCGAGGGCCCCGGCTCCGGCGCGCTGCAGACCGGCGACCGCGTCAACCTCGCCGCGCTCGACCCCGCGCAGCGTTTCGCGCTGCTGCGCGGCGCGCCGGCGCAGTCGCAGATGGAGGTGGGCGCCACGCGCGACGGGCGCCCGTTCGCGACGCGGCTGACCGCCAGCGCGATCGACCACTCGCCGCGCGCCGTGATCACGCGCGACGTGGGACGGCCGCTCTGCTTCTTCCTGTCGCTGGCGCTGGCGAGCGCGCTGTTCCTGATGCGGCCGCGCACGATCACGCTGGCTTTCTATCTCTACACAATGCTGATGCTCTTCAAAGTAAATCAGACCGCGCTCGATCTCGCGCACTGGCCCATCAGCATCGTCAGCGATCTGGCCATCCAGGTGGTCTACCCGCTCGCGCAGCTGATGATCCTGATCTTCGCGCAGCGGCTCTACGGCCGGCCGAGCAAAACGTTCCCCGCCTTCTTCTACACCGCGGCGGCCCTGTCGCTGCTCGTCTTCGTCGCGTGGGTGAATCCGATCGTCTGGATCGTCTTCCAGCGCTACGGGCTGCCCGGGCCGGTCACGCTCTTCATGAGCCTCTTCGACGTGCTGCTGTTGTTCGTCGTGCTGGGCGGCCTTGCGTACATCGCGTCGGGCGCCACCGCGCTCGAGCGCGGGCGCGTCACGTGGGTCGTCGCCGGCATCGCCCTCGCGCCGATCCTCGACCTAACGTGGGCCATCGCGAACGTCGCGAGCACGCTGGTCGGCAACACCTCGACGCTGCTGCTCGTGGTGCAGCACTGGACCGACGCGCTCGCCCCGTGGTTCGGACTGATGGGCTCGGCCTTCGTCGTCTACGGCTTCCTCTCGGAACGCGTCGTGGACTTCCGCTTCGCGATCGGTCGAGCCGCGATCTACGGCGCGGCCACGGCGGTGATGCTGCTCGGCTTCGGCGTGCTCGAGTGGTGGGCCGAGCAAGTGTTCGAGACCACGCGTCCCGCGATCTACCTCAGCCTGCTCGCCGCGCTGCTCATCGGCTTCGCGCTCAACGCGCTGCACGGCAGGGTCGAGGCGTTCTTGAACGCCTTCTTCTTCCGCGAGCAGCGGAACGCGGAAGAGGCGCTGCGCCACGCCTCGCGCGCATTGGCCAACACTTCGTCGGAGAAGACGCTGGTCGAGTTTCTGGTGCACGAGCCCGTTCGCGTGCTCGGGCTCACCGAGGCCGCGCTGTTCGTCGCGCCCAGCGAGGGCGCCGCATTCGCGCGCACGGCCGACAGCGGATGGACGCATGCGGAGGCCGAGAGCATCGAGGCCGAGGATCCGCTGATCGTCGAGCTGCGCGCGGATCTGGCGCCAATCGTGCTCGACGGCCGGCCGCGCGCCGAAACGGCTCTGCCCGGCGGCGCGAAGGCGCCTTCACTCGTCGTACCGCTGCTGATGCGCGGCGCGGTGTTCGGCTTCGTGTTCTACGGGGCGCGCAGCAACGGGATGCCGTTCTCGCCCGACGAACGGACGCTGCTCGAGGCGATCGCGCGCAGCGCGGCCGCGGCGTACGATCACATTGACGCCGACCGGTCGCGCGCGCGCATTCGAACGCTCGAGGCGGAGTTGCGCAGATTGGAGGTGTCGTCGTGAGATTGCCGCTCGTTCGCCTGATGGCGGCCCTGCCGGCCTGTGCGTTGCTGGCCGCGCTCGCGGCGTGCGCGTCGGGCGACCGCGTGCCGGCGGCCGGCGTGCAGCGAGCGATCGACCAAAAGATCGCTCCGGCACTGCGCGCGCGCGATCCGAGCGCCACGATCCAGCCGAGCCGCTGCCCCGATCCGCTGGAGCTCGGCCCCCAGATGCCGGCCCGCTGCACGCTGACGGTAGACGGCGTAGCGCTGCCGGTTATCGTCGAATACGCGCCGCCGCCGCACCACTTCAACCTGCGCATGGACGGGACGTTTTACGAGCCCGCCGAGATCGCCGATTTCATCGAGCGAAGCTTGCTCTGGAACTACGGCCTACGGGTGACGGCGCACTGCCCCGGCAAGACGGTGGAGCTGCTCAAGACGGGGACGACGCTCGACTGCACCGTCGCGGGGACGCGCGCGCTCTCGAGCGTGCACATCAGCGTGCTGAAACGGGGCCTCTATCTGCCCCCGGTGCGCGGAATGAAGGCGGCCAAGCGGTCCTAGGCCGTAGCCGCCTTCACGCGGTTGGGATCCACCTTCACGCCGGGACCCATCGTGCTCGCGAGCGTGACGCCGCGCAGGTAGGTTCCCTTCGCGGCCGCGGGTTTCGCGCGGAGGATCGCGTCGAGCAGCGTGGTGACGTTCTCGATCAGCTGCGCCTCGTCGAAGCTCGCCTTGCCGACGATGGTGTGGATGATGCCCGTCTTGTCGAGACGGAACTCCACCTTACCGGCCTTGATGTCGCGGATCGCCGCCGCGATGTTGGGCGTTACCGTGCCGGCCTTGGGGTTGGGCATCTTCTGCGCCAGGATGCGGCCGAGCTCTTTACCGACCGACGCCATCATGTCGGGCGTCGCGACGGCGACGTCGAACTCGGTGAAGCCGGCCTTCACGCGATCGATCAGATCCTGATCGCCCACGATGTCGGCGCCGGCCTCTTGCGCGGCCTTGGCGTTGTCGCCCTTGGCGAACGCGATCACGCGCACCGTGCGGCCCGTGCCGTGCGGAAGCAGCACCGTGCCGCGCACGTTCTGATCGCTCTTCTTGGGATCCACGCCGAGCCGGATGTGGGCCTCGACCGTCTCGTTGAACTTCGCGCTGGCGTTCTGCTTGACCAGCGCGACGGCTTCCGGCGCCGAGAACATCTTCTTGCTGTCGAAGCTTTGCGCGGCGGCCTTAAATCGCTTTCCGTGATGCTGCGGCATCTTACGCTTCCACCTCGACGCCCATCGAACGCGCCGTGCCGCCGACGATCTTCTTCGCCGCCTCGATGTCGTTGGCGTTGATGTCGGGCATCTTGACCTTCGCGATCTCTTCCAGCTGCTTGTCGGTGAGCTTGCCGACCTTGTTGCGGTTGGGCTCCTTGCTGCCGGACTCGATCTTCAGGGCCTGCTTGATGAGAAACGACGCCGGCGGCGTCTTCGTGATGAACGTAAACGTGCGGTCTTCGAAGACGGTTATCTCGACCGGAATGATCATGCCCGCCTGCGACTGCGTACGTTCGTTGTACTGCTTGCAGAAGTCCATGATGTTCAGGGAGTAGGGTCCGAGCGCCGGACCGATCGGCGGGGCCGGGGTCGCCTTGCCCGCCGGGATCTGTAGGCCGATTTTGCCTACGACTTTCTTAGCCACGAATGCCTCCTAATCGAAACGAAGTTTCTCCCCCTGTTTCCGCCCGAACGCCGGGGTCTTGCGTTATACTTTCTCCACCTGGAAGAACTCCAGTTCGACCGGGGTTTCGCGGCCGAAGATGGAGATGAGCGCGCGCAGGCGTTCTTTTTCGGGCGCGATCTCGTCAACGACGCCGGTGAAGTCGAAGAACGGACCCGAGGTGACCTTGACGCGGTCGCCCTTCTTGAAGTCGATCTTGAGCTTCGGAGCCTCGATGCCCATCTGCTTGAGGATCGTCTTGACTTCTTTGTCTTGCAGCGGGACGGGCTTCTCGCCCGGGCCGGGACTGCCGACGAACCCGGTGACGCCCTGCGTGTTGCGCACGACGTACCACGATTGGTCGTCCATGATCATCTCGACCAAAACGTAGCCCGGGAACACTTTCTTGGGCGTGATCTTGCGCTTGCCGTCCTTGAACTCGACCTCGTCCTCCATCGGAACGAGCACGCGGAAGATCTTGTCCGCCATCCCCATGGAGTGGATGCGGCGCTCGAGGTTGGCCTTGACCTTGTTCTCGTAGCCCGAGTACGTGTGCACGACGAACCAGTTGCGGTTGTCCTTGGGCTTCGGCGCGGCGGCCTCGGCGAGCGATTCCTCGGACGAATCCTCATCCGCCGGCGCCTCTTCGCCCGGCGCTTCGTCGCCCGGCACCTCTTCGGCCGCCGGCTCCTCGTCGGCGATCGGTTCGGCAACGGCGCCCGCGGCGTCACCCATTTGGGTGTCGTCGATCGTGGCCTCTTCGGTGGGGGGCTCGGCGATGCCGAGCTCTTGCGGTTCTATCTCGTACATAAACGGTAAGGGGCGAGCGGGCTACGGGGAGAGTCCCGTGGACGGATGGATCACGCTGAAGAGCCAGCCGAAGAGTTGGTCGAGAACGAACGTAAACAAGCCGATCCCAACCACCAACGCGATCGTGAGGATCGTGGCGGAGATCCATTCGTCGCGGGTCGGCCAAGTGACGCGACGGAGTTCCGCGATCACGCCGCGGACGAAGTCGCCTCCCGCGAGGGATTGGGCCGTTCTCTTTTGCTGTTCGTTCACCAAGGATTCATTTCCGAAGACTGGCAGGGCGGACAGGACTCGAACCTGCAACAACTGGTTTTGGAGACCAGGACTCTACCAATTGAGCTACCGCCCTATCGGGTCTCCCTGTGCGGTTTGTGGCAGCGGCAAAAGCGGCAATATTTGCTGAGCTCCAGCCGGTCCGTCGTCTTCTGCTTGTTCTTCTGCGTGTTGTAGTTCCGGCGTTTGCACTGGGTGCACGCCAGGACGACCATCACACGCGTTTCTTTCTTTGCCATCAGTAGTCTATCACAACATGAATAAAACGGACCCCCGGTCCGTTCCGAAGACTCATGCTAGCACATGGCCAGCCCGCTTCGCAACGGCTTCCGGGATATCGTCGCCGACCAACCAACCCCCTACCGGGCGCTGACCGTCACGGCGGCGAGACTCCCCGTCCCCAGGTTCTTCTTGATGATCTTCTTGGCCGCTCCCCCGGCCGGGTATTTCCAGAGCCCGACCTCGGTCGCGCTGTAGCCGGTCGTGGCGAACGGGACGATTACCGTGCCGCCGGCGATCCACGACTGCCCGCTCCAGCCGCCGATGCCCTTCAGTTTGGTCGTGCCCTTGCGGGTCGCGGCCGAGCCGGCGACCTGAAACTGGTAGATCGCGGCGCCGGCGATATCTTGGATGGCGAGGTAGGTTCCGTCCCACTGGACCTGCCCGGCGCCGGCGATGCTCTGGTTCACCGAGATCGGCGACAGTTTGTAGCCGCCGGCCGGGAGCTCGAGCAAGGCGAACCCGCCGCTGCCGTTGCCGTCGGCGAACAGGTTGCCGGCGCCGTCGTAGCCGCAGTACGAGAGGAAGACGCTCTGCTGCTCGTACGAGGTCGGCGATCCCTTCGCGTCCTTGAAGACCGCCACCGGGCCGTAGCTGCAGTTGTGGCAGAGATAGGTGACGGCGAGATCGCCGGACGCCGGGTCGACCGAGCATCCCTCGGCGAGGACGCCCGGCAGGCTCAGCGTGGCCTTGGGGCTGGTCGCGCCGTGGGCGTATTCGTAAACGACCGCGTTGCCGCTGGGGTCGGCGCCGGTCAGGAAGATGTTGCCCTTCTTATCGGAACACAAGCCCGCGCCGGCCACGGACAGACTGCCGACGGGCTTGCCCTTGGGATACGAGAGCGTGCACGTGCCGCCGCAGCCGCCGGTCACGTAAAGCAGCGCCTGCTTTTTGTCACCATGAGCGAAGGCGCGCAGCGCCGTAGTCGAAGGTGTGAGCGGAACCGCCGCAACGGAGGCCGGCAGCTGGGCGCCACCGCACCCGGCGAACAGCACCGCCGCCGCGAAAACGCCAAAACCGTGCCGATAAATGCGCTCCATATTCATCTCCCGTCTCTGAGCAACTCAGTATGGTGCGCCCGGCCAGAATCGAACTGGCAACCTTGGGCTTAGGAGTCCCCTGCTCTATCCAGTTTGAGCTACGGGCGCGCACGCGTGACGTTATATTGGACACGATATTAGACACGGCTTCTTGCGCGACCGGCATTCGGCCTTGGCACGACCAGCTGCTCTTGTGGCCATTTCGTGGCCGTGGTCGATGAAAACGGCCTGAGCTGCGCCTCTTTGAACGCCCTCGCGCCGGCTTATTTTTCGGCCTGTTTCGCGCGCGCCTGCGGAGGCCTTTGAGCGATCACAGCTTGAATCTGACCTGCAGATAGAGGTTAAAAGGATTCGGTATCACTTCCGAGTTCGTATCCGCCCATGCCGGGATGAACGGTTGCGCGAAGGCGGGATTGAGCGCCACACCATTGGCCTTGCGATCGTTCGGCGACGTGCCGTTGTAGAAGTCCGAAACGTAGTAGCCGTTGGCGATGTATCCGCACGTGAAGGCGTTCGGCGGATACTGCCGGCTCCAAGGGGTCGACGATCCGCCGAAGCAGGCATTGATCAGGTTCGCGAGCAGGACGTCCGCCTCGATCGACGGCGAGATCGCATAGGCCACCGAAACGCCAAGGTTCAGCTGGGACGGCTGCCTGAACGCCCCGAAGGTGTCGAAGGTTCCGGTGGTCGGATTCGGGACGAAGAGCGTGCCCGGTGACGTTCCGTTCTGCGTATCGGCGAGCGCGCAGGTCGTGTAGTCGGCCTGCAGCGGATTGGATGTGGCGATGCCCCCCTGCATCTGATGCGAGTTCTTCCTGCACGTACGGGGATCCAACCCGACGACGTCGGCGGGGTTCCCGTACGGAACGCCCTCATTGAACGTTACGGCCGGGGTGACGGTGAAGGCCGCGTGCTTGTAGCTAACGACGGCGCTGGCAACGTTGGGCGAAACGTATGGGAAGTCGAGGCCCGGCGCGTACCAGCCCGTGCGATCCAGCAACGGCTGCGGCTTCATCGAATAGTACGGATTCCAGATTGGCGCGTTGTAGCCGGGGCTCAGCCGCCTGCAGCTCGGGTCGAGAACGACGTTGCCGGCCCGATCGGTCTCGTAGCATTGCGTTCCGCCGCCGGCCCTTGTCAAGCCGTTGAAGTTCGCTATGTCCTGGTTATACGAATCGACCGGATCGATCGTGGTTCCCCGATAGTCTCCCCACGTCTCGGCCGCGTTCGTGTAGGTGTAGGCGATCGAGAACGACAGCCCGTTCCTGCTGAGGTCGCCCCCGTTGAGCTGCAGCTCGATCCCGTCGACTCGCTCGGTGCCGCTGTTCAGGCCGCCGATCGAGCTAAAAGGCAGCGAGATCGGGTAGATCTGATTGGTTGCGTGGCGATAGAACGGCGTCAGCTTGAGCGAGACGCTCGTGCCCTTGAAGCGGTGCTCTACCGATGCGTCGAAGTTGTTCGAGAACTGCACCTGCGAGTCGTGGAGCGGCGTCGTGAAGCCGTACTGCCAGAAGGCTCGAAAGAGTTGATAAGCGAGATTGTTCTGCTTCGCCTGGTACTGAATCTGATAGACGGGAGGCTGCTGCGCGTATCGGCCGGCCGAGAATCGAAGCACGGTGTCGCTGCTCACCGTGTAGGTCGCGCCGAGCCGCGGCGTGATCGCATCGAGCGTGTATTCCGGCGAGTACGTGTTGCTCAGCAGCAGATGTCCGCCTTTCCCGTCGGGGTGCACGGTCTGGACCGGGCGCGCGGGGATCGACGAGTCGATCGGGCAGTCGAAGCCGACGAACAGCGCCGCCGGCAGCCCGCTGGCCGGCGGCGCCGGCACGACGTAGGGCTGCAGCGTTTGGGGATTATAGCAAAACTCGTTCTGGCCGGCGCGATACCAAAAGTTTTGACCGTCGTTCGAGGTGTTGCCCAGAACGTACCGGTAGACCGCGGCGCGGAGGCCGAGCTCCACGTTCAACCGCTCGGCGGGATTCCAGAGATCCTGCAGCCCGAGCGTCGTAAATTGCGGCACTACTTGCCGTTCGAACCCGCTGGTGCCGGTATAGGTGATCCTCCACGATGCCCCCGGTACCGGCACGCGTACGGGGCGCGTGGGCTGCGCGAAGGTGCTGCTGGTCGATGCGTCGTTGCACGGCGCTCGGGTTCCCGTCGTCGGCTCGAAGCACGCCGTGCCGTTCGTGTAGCTGGTTGCGATCGAGTCCGTCGAATTGATAAACGTCGTGTTGTTATAGCTGGGCGTGATCGCGGTCGTGTAGTTGGCGTCGAACGTCAAGAGGTGCTTGGCGCCGAGCTGATCGGCGGCCGCCAGGGCAACGCCGCGCGTGTGCGAGCTCATCTCGAAGTCGTAGACGAGGTCGTCGAAGCCCTCGAGGCCCGACGCCAGCGACAGGGGGCCGTTGACCAGCCAATCGCTGTAGAACGCATAGCCGTAGAGCCTCACGTACGCGTCGGCACCGATGTTATGCTGGTATTGCAGCTTAACGATGGACGCGTCGTTCTCGAAGCCCTCGCGCGTATCGAGGGGGATCGCGGAGAAGATACCGCCGGCGCAGGCCCCGGGGACGGCTGGCGGCGTGCCGGGCGCAGCCTCGGGCGTTACGTTTGCGCATCGGTCGCCGGGGCTCGAAGGCGCGAAGTACGCAATCGCGCGCACGCCGGCGGCGCTCTCGCCGAAATAGATGCCCGAGGGCCACGTCACGGCGTCGCCCCATACCGCGGGCGCTGCCCGCGACAGCGGCAAGCCGCTACGATATAGATTGAGCTGATTGAGCTGGTAGAAAAGATGCGGCCCGGTGTCATCTTGCGAGCTGTAGATTTGAGTGAAGAGCAGGTCGTTGTCGTACATGAGCTGCACGTCGTCCCGCCCGGAGTCGTGGCGGTGCGGCACACCCACGTGGGCGTTAAAAACGGTCTCGCGATCATCGATGTTCGAGTAGCTGCTCCAGGCCGGAGAGACCGCTTGATAGCATCCCGGATCCTTGTGCACGCCGGTGGGGAGCGCGATATATGCGGGCTGGCCGGGACGCAGCGAAAAGGGATCGTAGATCGGAGACGCGTCGGGTCCGGCGTAGAAGCCGGCGCCGAGCGGCGGGACGAACCCGCAAGTCGGATAGACGCCGGGGAGGTTGAGCAGGTTCGACGTGTTGGCGGCGACGACGGGAAAGCCCCACGTGCCTCCGAGCGAGGCGCCGTTGAACTGATCGAGATAGCGGTACGTCTGATCGTAGCCGCTTACGCCGAGGTAGTACGAGAAGAGCCGATCGGGCGTTGCGCCGCCGATCTCGACTTGCAGTCCGTGATAGTACGAAGGCGTTCCCACGCCGGCGTTCAGAACCCCATAACCCGGATACGTGCCGGTCTTGATGACCTGGTTGATGAAACCTGCGAGGCCACTCGCGCTCTCGCCCGCTGCGCCGCCGCCGGCATAGACTTGCAGCTGCTGTTGACCTAGCGTCCCGAGCGTTCCGCCCGGGAAATTATCGAACGAACGGTTTATCGGAACGCCGTCGAACTCGTAGCCCACTTGATCGAAGTTCCCGCCGCGAACGTAGACGACTTGATTCCAGCCCTGCTGACTGGGGGGCACGAACGTACCGGGAACGGCCGCGATGGCGGAGTAAGCGTTGTTCAAGTTTCCGCCTCCCCCGACGCCCTGCGCTGCCTGCGTCATCGCCGGGCCGACCGGATAGACATCCGACGTGGTTCCAGGTCTGACGACGTCCAGAGTCGAGCGCGTCTTCACGGTCGCGATGGTCTTCGGCGCGGCGCGTATGTTAAAGCGCAGAATTTGCACCTGATCCGCGAGCACCAAAATGCCCGTCGTCGTCGAGGTCTCGAATCCGACCTTGGAAATCGTAATAGCGTAGACGTCGGGTGCGAGAGAGAGCAGCGCAAAGCGGCCCTCCGCATCGGTCGTCATAGTAGTGGTCTGTGAAGGGCTCAGCGCCGAAACGCGCGCTCCGGTAACCGGCGCGCCGCCGCTCGTCACGACGGTTCCCACGATCGCGCCGGTGGTGCCCGCGACCGCGCAAGCAGCGCCGACGAGCGACGCTAGCGCCATCGCGACGACGAGGGACAAACGTCCCCGCATGAAACCAGCCTTCGATTCCCGCCTCGCCGGACCTTTGGTTTCTTGCACCCCAATCCGGCTCGCTGTATCATGAGACATGGCCGCGATCGCGCTCAAAACGTTGGGCGAATTCGTCTTAACGCATAATGGTCACCGCTTCGCCGTTCCCCCAACAAAGAAAGCGCGGGCGCTGATTGCCTATCTTGTGATGCATCGCCTCGCAGATGTGTCGCGCGAGCAGCTGTTGGAAGTCTTTTGGCGCGACTTTGATCCTCAGCGAGGCCGCGGACAATTTGAACGCCACGGTGTGGTCGGTGCGCCGGATCTTTAGAAATGCAGGTCTGAATCCCGACGACGTCATACGCGCGGACCGTACGGTCGTGCGTTGGCATGCGGAGGTTGATTTTGACGTCGACCGGCTCCTGGATCTCGACGAACGGTCCGATGAGAATGCCGCCGAGGAGGCGCTGTCCCTGTACTGCGGCGATTTTCTAGAAGGCGATTTCGACGACTGGCCCGTAGCCGAACGAGAGCGCATTTCGTTCGCCTACGAGATGCTATTAAGTCGCGCCACGAAGAAGTTTGGCAGTACTTCTGCGGCCGAGCAGTTGATCGGACGAAACCCATACGACGAGGCGGCATATGCGACGTTAATAGGCTCTCATCTGGAAGCCGGCCGGACGCTGGCTGCAGCGATTCTCGTCGAACGCTGCCGGCGCGCCTTGGAAGAGGTCGGAGCAGCACCGTCCGAAGAGTTCGAGGAGCGATTCGGAACGCTCCAACGGCCACGAGACGATCCGCATTCGGACCTGAAGATTCCGTTTGTGGCGCGCGACGACGAGCTACGGTTCTTGGCAGAGCGTTTTGCCGGCTGTGCGGCCGGCACGGGCAGCGTTACGCTTGTTCACGGTGATGCCGGAATCGGAAAATCGACGCTGCTGGCCAATCTCGCCCGAATCGCGCCGGAGCGCATGCGCGTCGTCGAAGTGCATTGTGGCGGCGAGGATCGAGAAAACCTCGGCAACGCTTGGGGCGCGGTGTCGGCATCGGCGGCCCCCGTCACCGTCGTGATCGACGATGCACAGCATCTCGAAGGCGACGGCCTGTCCTTCTTTTCGGATTTCGTCAATGCAACCGCCGGAGGCACGTGTTTCGTAATTGCCACGCGGCCCGAAGCGCGAGCCACGTTACGGTCGCGATTAGAGCCGAGCGCGCCGTTCGACGTGGTGCTCGGCCCACTCAGCCGCGCCGACGTCGAAGGCGCGCTGCGCCAGGCGGCGGGATCTGACCTCTCCGGTGTTTCGGCCAAGCTCTTCGAGCGCACCGGAGGGCACCCACTGTATGTCGCGCGGCTGCTCGAAGCGCTGGTCGAGGGCGGCGCGCTAGAGCGCCGGTCGCGCGCGTGGTTCGTTACCGAGAAGTTCGATGAATCGCTGCCGCTGCCCGGCAGCGTTCGCACGTTCATCGAGGCCCGGCTCCTGGCTCGCGGAAACACCCCGGCGACGGTCGCCGGGGCGTTGGCGCTCGAGCCGACGGCGACGGCGTCGGACTTGGGTTCCGTACTGACCCTCGATGAGGAGCCGCTGCTCGACGCCTTGGACGATCTCCTCTCACTTGGCCTTATTCGTCAGCCGCAGGTCGGACCACAGTTCGAGTTCTCGCACGATCTGATCCGCGAGGTCGCGGAGGACCACCTCAACGCCGGGCGGGCGGTTCGAATTCACCGGCGCTTTGCCGAGTCGCTGCTCCGAAACGCGAGACGCGATGCGCTGGCCCGCGTCGCTTCGCATCTGCTTGCAGCCGGCGAGATCGCCGAAGCCGCGAGCACGCTGCTGCGCGTCGCGACCGATGCCATGGAGGGATTCGCCCTCCACAATTGCATCGCCGCATGTGACTCGGCGCTGACGGCACTGGAGCAACTCGAGCGTTCGCCGAACGTGATAACTTGCTGGCGGCGCTCCACGGCACCAGATCGAGGGCGCGCTTTCTCCTCGGAGAGAGCAGAGCGGCGCTCGGGGATGCCGATCTGGCCGTCGGCCTCGCGCGCGCCCTCAAATCTCCCAACGTTTTGGCGCGCGCCCTGATCGGCCGCGCCGAATGCCACCAATGGATCTGCGACTGGGATTTGGCGAATAACGATCTAGACGAGGCGGACGGGATAGCGCACGGCGCTGACGGCGGTTCGATGCTGGCGGCGGCGCTCGTCGGCCTGGCCGCCGCAGCGCGCATCGGCAGCGACAAGGCCACCGCGCTGAGCCGCGCACGCGAGGCGTGCGACCTCGCGGTCGCCGCCCGCGACTGGCCCCTCGCACAGTCGGCCGTTGGTGAGTCGCTGCTGGCCTGTTGCGCGTGGTGGGACATTGAGAACGCAGCGCGCTTCGCCGCGACGAGCCTCGAGCTCGCGCAACGGTCCGGCGCGGCCGCGCGGAGCAATCACCACGCCGTAACGGCCCTCCTTTCGTACGTTCGAGGGCGGGGCGAAGAGGCGAAGCGCGACCTCGAAGCGGCCGTCCAGGGCGACGGCCGCGCCTCTCCGCCGGAGAAATTCTTCAACGCCATCCTTCGCGGGCTGATCACGCTCGACGAGGAACGCTGGAGCGACGTACTCGACGTCGCGGCCTCACTGGATGCCGCGTGCCGCGATTCACCCGTGAGATGCACAACACTCGCGGCCCTGCGCATCGAAGCGCTCCTGTCGCGAGACGGCGCGGGCGACGCGGAGGCCGCCGCGGCTGCTCTCGCATCCACCCTTGGCAGCGCGCAACCCGCCTTCCCTTGGAACGTACCACTGGAGGTCACCCGCGCTCGCGTTGCGGCTCGACTGGGAAGCGGCGACGTTGAGCCGCTTCTACGCTGCGCCCTGGACGCGGCCGAAGAACGCGCGCACGAGGTGCCGTTCGACGCCGATCGCGCGTACGCGCAAATCGAGCTGGCCTGTCGCGCCGCCGGGAACGCCGCGCTCGAGACGCGCGCGGCCCAGCAGAAACATCACTACGGAGCGATCCGTCTGGCCGCGGGCGAGACCGGTCCGATCCTGTCGATACCGCTCCTCGCGAACTCACGAAGTAACGCGCCGATCCCGCGCACCTCGTCTTGATCGGGGCGCCGGCCGCCGGCGTGCGCCCCGACCAGGATCAGGCTTTCGCCGGGAGCCTGCGGCGATAACAGCATGCCCATCCTGGGGCGATTCGGTTCCTCCGGCACGTTGAGCCCGGAGGTCTGCGCTTTGTCGATGGATCGCACGCGCGCCTTATGGCCGAACGATCGCGCGAGGGGATCCGCCGCGTAGACGTGCCACGCCGACCCCTTGGGCCAGCCCGCAGAGGCGTATCGAACGAACCCGCCGTCAGGCGTTTTCTTGAAGACCGCGAGCGAAGAGAGTCGCAGCTCCGTCGCGACCGTTTCGATCGTTCGATCGGGAGCGTCCTCGCTGCGAATAACGCCGAGCGTCTCGCGGAGCGCGTCGAGCGCAACGGTCGCTCGATACCGCTCGGGCAAGAAGACACGATCGATCAGGCGGATCGCGTGAGGATGCGAATTGAAAAGAGAGGCCGATCGCCAAGGCGACGGCGATGTCCAACCCAACCTCGAACTGATTGCGCGCGAACTGCTTGGTGAGCAGAAAATCGAACATAGCGAAGACGGCGAAGCCCGCACACAGGAATAGTCCGTAAACAAGCGTCCGGTTCGCGACGAGCCCCAAGTTCAGCGCGTGATAGCGAATCACGGCATAGGCGACGCTCAGCGGGATCGCGACCTGAAGCATTCCGGCTGCGAACCACGTATACACCAGCCAAGGCGCCTCCGCGTCCGGAATGGACGCGCCGGTGTACACGTTTCCGCCTTGATCGATCAGCCGGCCCACAACGCGCGCGCCAAGCCCGAGAACCAGACCCGCAATGATGACGGCAGCGCGCAGATGCTCCGTCCCATGTTCCCTCGCGAACGTCGCCACCAGCGCGACGATGCCGGCGAGATAGGTCGCATCTTCGATGAGCATCATAAGCGGCTGCGCGAATGATTCGACGTGGAGCGCGCCGGCGATGGAAAGGTCGACGGCGGCATTGCACAGCAGCAAGCTCGCGATCACGACGGGCGCGCCCGCCAATTCGAGGTAACGCCACCTCCCGGCGGCACGGTCTCCCGGCGCGCGCACGCAGAAGACGAGGAATGCACCCATTCCGATTGAGCGCAGCACGCCGGCGAAGACGCCATTCGCGAAAACAATAGCCGTGGGAAGCCAGTAGTAGCCGAGCACGAACCCCGGGCCTGCTCCGATCGAGAAAATGAAGAACGCCCAGGTCATTTTGGACGGGCGCAACAGCACGAGGCTCGCGCCGACGAGCACGAATATCAGGTTGATTACTGCGCCTGCGAAATAATAACCGACGACCTTCGCGTCGTATACCTGCGGCTTCACGGTGATCTCGACCGTGCGGGAGCCGCGCTCGTTCTCCGTCCTCAGCGCGATCGTCTGCCCGGGCTTCGGATTGCGCACGTACTGGAGGTAGAGGCGATTCTCGAACGAGGTCGTGGGGGCGAAGCGGTCGCCGACTCGAATCCCGGCGCGCTCGGCCGCACCGCCGGAATCGACCTCGGTCACTCTCAAGCTGGAGTCGGCCGTGACGTCGAACTCGCCGGGCGTCAGCCAGAAAAGCCCGTGCAGGGGCGCGAGGCTAAAGTACGCCGCCCAAGCGGTCAGTAGAGCCACGACCGCCGTTCCCAGTAGCCTCAACTGAGTCGCCTCCCGGCCGACGCTTCTCCTGCCATTTAGGCACGATTTATCGACCTCCGGCGCCCTCCTTTCGCACCGCCCAGAACTGGAGGAGATGAAAATGAACAATTTGCGAGCCTAGCTTTTGCTGCGTGTCTCGCGTCGCTCGCGGCGGCATCTGGGACCTCCTTCGTAGAGAAAACGGCGGCCGATTACCCGGAATCATCGATTTGACGGCTAGATGGTGGCTAAATGCCATTGCTATTTAGTCTCGATTTATCGTGGTCGTTCATACTCGCCCGGACCGCGGATCGCGGCGGGAGGAACGCCATTAACGAGAGCGAGCGCAAGGATGTGATCGTCCTCCGTTTCTTAAGACGAGCGGACGGAGAGCTCCAGTGCCGCATCACCAACGTTCACGCTAGAGAGTCGTGGATGGCCCCCCATGCCTACGAGCTGTGGTCGCTGATCCTTCGAAGCAGCCACCTTATGGAGCAAAAGTAAGAAATGGAGATGAGTATGAATCACCTACGCGTTTACGCTATGGCGACATCTTTGGCATCGCTGACGGCCGCGGGCTGCGGCGGCAACGCCGGCCTAAGCGGTACGCTTCCGGAAAGAGTCTCGACCGCTGCACACCGGCAGCTTCCGAGCGGCACTTTCGCGGAGTATCCGATAACCGCTCCTCACGAGCCCAGGGTAAAGTCCTTTCCCGTCGGGATAACGAATGGGCCGGATGGGGCACTCTGGTTCGCCGAGCGCGGCTGGGGCAAGCTCGGCCGCATCACGACGGGCGGCACGATCACGAACCAGTTCAGCCTAAGAGTAAAGGGTGAGGGCGCCTCATTCCACCCGCAAAACGTGGTAACCGGCCCGGACGGCGATCTCTGGGCTACGTGCGGGACGCTCAAGACATACTTGCACATATCGCACGGCGTTCCGGATCCGTACGGCTCGATCAGGCAAATGACGGCCTCGGGCGGCGTTGTCGGCGTGTATCATCTTCCTACGAAGTACAGCCATCCCCGCAGTATCGTTTTGGGCCGGACGGAAACTTGTGGTTTACCGAACGGAGGGGAGCGATAGGAGAAATAGACAAGAGCGGTACGATATTGAACGAATTCGCCACTCAGAATGGCAATGCGCCGTTTGCAATTGCCGTTGGGCCCGACGAAAACATATGGTTCGGGCGAGACGTTCAACAAGATACGGTGAGGTCACGATCCCCGATCACACAATATCTTATTTCACTCTTCCAAAGCATGGTGGCCCCGCCGCTATCGTCGCCGGCCCCGGCGGATATCTTTACGCAACCGAGTTTCTTGCGGGTAAGGTTGCGCAGATCGACACGTCGGGCGCCGTACGCGCCGAGGCTGCGCTGCCGAGCGGCTCGTGTCCAAAGGGTATCACCGTCGGCAGCGACGGCAACCTTTACGTCGAAGAGTTTTCTGCCGGACATATCGCCTGTATAATCATTACTGGGAGTACGTTCAACCTGGCGAGGTTACCGGGTTCCCTATTCCGACGCCTCATAGCGGGCCGTGGGGTATTACATTGGGACCCATCGGAACATGGTCCGCCGAAACGTTAAGCGGCAAGATCGGGAGCTCGCGATCTGAAAGCGCGATTATAGGTAAAGCCTAACTCCGACCACGCGAACCCCCGTAGAATGGCTTTTTGGGTGGGTTCTGACGGTATGACTAGGAGACGCTGTAGAAGGTACTCGTGACCGGCGAGTTCGCTACGAAGCGATCCCCCGTACTCGCGCAGCAGC
>CAWGPY010000008.1:15000-100649 GCA_963824595.1 Vulcanimicrobiota bacterium | reverse complement strand
TGATAGCAGCCGGTGCCGCCGCCGATAGTAGTGCCGTAAAACGTGCCTTTCGCGTCGGAGATGACCATCAGGGGCTGCGCTCCGCCGCACCCGGCCAGCAGCGCGGCCGCGCCAATGGTTCGCGTAGCGACGAAATCCCGGGATGTTCATGCTCTGCGCCTCATTCGACCGTCGTCGTCGTAGTGATGCCGCTACGGCTTTAGGGCGAACACGGTACCGCAGCAGGTGCCTTTACTAGCACCGCCGCCTGACGTGGTGCCGTACAGCGTGCCGTTGACGTAGAGCAACGGACTTGACGGTCCAGATCCGTCGGAGCCGCCGAAATCGTGAAGGATCGTCACCTTCCGGGTGCTAGGGCTCATGCTGTAGATGGTGCCGCCGCCAAACGAACCGCCTTCCTCGGTCGTTCCGTAGAGCGTTCCCTTTACGTCGGTCAATCCGGTCTCCGGATCGTATGCGCCGAGGCGCGCCTTCGTGTCAAAACGATGCACGACTTTCTCTACGCCGTCAACACTCATGGTGTAAACGGTGCCCATCGCCGATGAGCCACCGCCGGTCGACGTCGTCCCAAACAACGTGCCGTTGACGTTGACGAGGCGACCCTCGGGATACGAGCCATCGTTGCCGTCAAAGCTATACAGCCAGTTTTCCTTGCCCGCCGTCGTCATGCTGAAGACGGTTCCGCAGCCATTGTGGTAATAGCATCCGCGACTGCCGCCCAGGCTCGTCGTGCCGTACAGGGTGGCGTTTGAGTAGAGCAGCCTTTCTTCCGGCCAAAACCCTCCGCCCGAGCCGCCTTTGAAACGATAGATCACCGTTTCCGAACCCGTTCTGCTCATCCGGTACACGGTTCCACAGCCGGTGCTGCCGCAGCCCGAGCCGCCGAAGGACGTCGTGCCGTACAGCATGCCGGCCACATTGACGAGGCCCACACCCGGCGCCCATCCGTCGCCGCCTCGTTTGAAGCTGTGCAGCACCTTCTCGTCGCCGGAGGTGCTGATGCTGTAAAACGTGCCGCCCTGCGGCCCGAACGCACCGCCGCTGCCGGTCGTGCCGTACAGCGTGCCGTTCACGGCGATCAGGCCGATGGGGCCGGCGCCGTCGGAGCCGTTGCCGAACTTGTGCAGCACCGTCTCGTCGCCGGTTGTGGTGAGGCGATAGACCGTGCCTTTGTTGGACGAACCGCCGCCTTGGCCCGTGGTGCCATACAGGATGCCGTTGAGGTCGATCACGTTACCTGCCGGGCTCATTCCATCGGCGTGCCCTCGAAAGCGATACAAGATCGCGTACGACGGCCCGGTCGAGCGACGTGAACCGTGCTGCGCGCCCACACGGCTTTGCGGCATCGAACCCGGCGCGGCGAGCGGCGGCTGCGATCCGCCGCAGCCCGCAAGCAATGCGGTCGCCGCGCCGATCGTTACGGCGAAACGGCGAAGTCCCGAGTTTTTCATTTCTCCGTGCCTCCGCGGCCAATTGTAGCACCGCGGCCGCGTTTTGGTTAGTAGGTGAAGCCGGTCAGCGTCGTATAGTCGGGCCGCGGGTTGAGGACGTAGCCGATCCGCTTGGCGGGATCGATCGAGAGTCCCGCTCCGAACCAGAAGTTGAAGCCGGAGATTCCGCCTTGCAGATTGCCCTTCTCGTCGTAGATCCAGACGGCGCTCTGCTCCGTGCCGCCGCCGATCGAGACGGGCTGCGTTATGACGCAGAGATGGTGGATGGAGTCGATCGCGACCTGGGAACCGCTTTGGAGCTGGCTGCCTTGGTTCGGAAGAAAGACCTCGAAGCCGGTTCGCTTCTTGACATTGTAGAACTCCACGCCCTCGTCGAGGTTGGTCACCGCGCACGCCGTGCCGGCCGTCGAATCAATCCCGACGGAGTTGATGGAGCCGTAGCCGAGGCCGGTGAACGTCTTGACCGTTCCCTTCACGAGGTCCACGATGCCGATCGTCGGATGCGTCAACTGCGCGCCGTTTCCGCCCGCGATCATCGCCGTGTTGTTCTTCGTGTCTTGCGCGATTGACGGCACGTCGCCGGTTCCGAAGACGCTTTGATCGAGGCCGATGACCTTCGTCGGGCCGCCGGTGACGTTGGCGACGATGAGGACGGTGGGCGCCGACGAATAGCGGTCGTCGTAGCCGAGCATCACCGATCGCGACGTCGTTTGGTTGACGGCGATCTGCGTCAAGTTGAAGGGGATGGGCGGCGTCCACGTGCCGGTGAACTTCCCGCCGCGGACCGGGGCCATGAGGTCGTAGTTCTTGCCGTCGGCGATGACGCCGAGGTCCTTCGCGAGGATGCCGAAGACGGCGTAGCTTCCGCTGCGCGTCTTGGGCTTGGTGACGACCTTCGTGATCTTGCCGGTGCGCTGATCGAACGTTTCCACGGAGAGCTGCACCAGGCCGTTGTCGAGGTCGCGGTAGTTCGCAAACACGCCGTCGGTGCCGTTTTGATCGATGTCGAAACCGAGAATCTCGCCGGGACTTTCGGGTGCACGATCGGACCGAGCGCGCCGGAGCGTTCGCGCATCCGTGCTCGTGTCGCGGGCAGGGAAGCGGCGCCGGGCGCGCAGCAGACGCCGGGAGACGACGGCGGCGACACGCCGCGACCGCGCTCGACACGAGCGCCAGCGCGAATGCGAAACAGATCGGGTGCCGGCGAACCATGCGAAACCTCCACTCGAGGAGAGCAACCCTGCGATGCTACTGCATAACGGTCGAGAAGTCATCAAGCGCTGCCGCCCGTTTGCGGTAGCCGCGACCGCGCTGCTGAGCGCGTGCGCGATGCGCGGCGAGAGCGTGACGCTTCCTCCGACGCACAGTGCAAGCGCGGTCGTGCTGCACCGTCAGCAGACGTTCGCGTTCACCGGCGCGGAGCAGACGTTCGTGGTGCCGAGCGGCGTGACGGCGATCACCGTCGTCGCGCGCGGGGCCGCCGGCGCGGGGTTCTCGGCGGGCCGCGGCGCGCGCGCGTTCGCGGTGTTGCCGGTTAGGCCGGGCGAACGGCTGGCGGTGTACGTCGGCGGCGCCGGCACGGGCGGCACCGGCGGATTCAACGGCGGCGCCGACGGCGGCAGGACGATTCGATACGGGCAGCGCGGCGACGGCGGCGGCGGCGCGTCGGACGTGCGCGAGCACGGCGACCGGCTTACGGATCGGATTCTCGTCGCGGCCGGCGGCGGCGGACAAGGCGCGCTCAACGAGCAGCATTACGGCGGCGGGGGGAGGGGCGGCCGCGACGTTGGGGGCGTCGGTGGCGCCGGCTGGCACGGATCGGCGAAGTACGGCGGCGCGGGCGGCGACGGCGGCACGCAGCGTCGCGGCGGCGCGGGCGGTTCCGGCGGCCGGAAGAGCGCGGGCTCGGCGCGCGCGGGCAGTGCGGGAACGCTCGGCGCCGGCGGTAACGGCGGCTCGTGCGCGCGCTGCGATCAAGGCGGAAGCGGCGGCGGGGAGGCGGCGGTTACTACGGCGGCGGCGGCGGCGGCGCGGGCGCACCCGGTCCGAGCTACGCCGGCGGCGGCGGCGGAGGAGGCGGCGGCTCGTCGTACGCCGAGCGCGCCGCGATGCGATTCCGTAGCTGGGCCGGATGGATTCACGCGGCACACAACGGTTTGGTGATCGTCAGCTGGTGATGACGCCCTTTGCGCTTCGCCCTTCGCCCTTCGACTTCGCTCGCTTCGCTCGCTGCGCTCAGGATGACAAGGGCTGCGCGGCGCTACTCAGGGTGACACGGGTTCGACCGTGACTTTCGTGATCGCGTCGCCGCGGCGGATCGCATCGAGCGCATCGAAGCCTTCCGACATCTGTCCGAACACCGTGTACTGTCCGTCGAGGAAGCGCGCGTCGTCGAGGCAGATGTAAAACTGACGCCGGCTGAGTCGGGCGAGGACGAGCGTGCCATCGCGACGGTGCCGCGCAGGTGGGGGCGCGTATTAAACTCCGCGGTTAGGTTATAGCCGGGTCCGCCGGTTCCGTCGCCCTTCGGATCGCCGCCCTGCACGACGAAGCCAGGCTCGACGCGGTGGAATTTGAGGCCGTCGTAAAAGCCCGCTTCGGCCAGTTTGAGGAACGCGGCCGAGTGCAGCGGCGCTTCGTCGGGGAACAGCGAGAAGACGATGTCGCCGTGCGCGGTGGCGATTCTCACCTGGGAGCCGCGCGCGCGCTCGGAATAGGACGCGAGCTCGGAGGGCTGCGGTGGCGTATGAGTCATCGCGCAGCCTTGTTCGCCGAGCCGTCAAAGGCCTCGTTTATCAAAAAGTCCTCAACGCGGCGTCCAGCGACTTCTCAACGTCTAGGACGCTTTGGACGAACGTCCGATTTGAGCTTATTTCTATTGCCGTTCTCAACGAAGGGGAGCACGCTTAGGTCGAGGGTGTTTTCCCTTAGTCTGATGTTGAGGTTAACCAAATCATGGTAAGAGCATTATCCCTGGGGCGTTCCTTAGCCGCGATCGGCTTGCTCGTCGCATTCATGGGACAGGCAAGCTGGGCAACGGCTGGTACACTCGGAGGGATCGGCGGCATCGTGACCGATGCCAAGACCGGAGCACCGATCGCCGGGGCACAAGTACAGATCAGCGCACCGTCTCAGAAGGTGACGGTGACGACGGATGCCCACGGCCATTACATCGCCTTCTCGTTGCAGCCCGACGACTACACGCTGACGGCCGCAAAGGCCGGGTACGACACGAAGTCCATCTCCGGCTATAGCGTCTTCGCCGATCAGACGCAGGTGTACGACCTGCAACTGGATCCGGGATCCGACTCGTCCGGCTGACCTAAAGTTCCGTTGCTCGGCGCACGGCTTCGCGGAATCGCGAGGCCGTGTCGTTTTCCGGGGCGAAGCCTGCCTACCGCTGAAGGAGCAGGCGAGTGAAAGTTTTTGTCGGGATTCTGGTGTTGGCCGGTTTGGCTGCCTGCGGCGCGCAAGCGGGCATCCCCACAGCGGGCGGCGCATCGCAGCGCGCCGGCTTTGCGGGCAGCGGCGGCTCGGGCGCGATCAAACACGTGATCGTCGTGATTCAAGAGAACCGGAGCTTCGACGCCCTCTTTGCGACGTTTCCGGGCGCGAACGGGGCGACCCAGGGACGGATCAAGACGCCGTCGGGCACGCAATACGTCACGCTGCAGAAAGCGGACCTCAGGGAGCCGTGCGACTTCGGGCATTCGTGGCTGACGTATCGCCGCGATTGGGACAAGGGCAGGATGGACGCCTTCAACTTGGAGGGCGGCGGCGAAAAGTGTCCCGGCAAGACGGGGCTGGCGGCGTATCAGTACGCCGATCCCAAGCAGGTCGCGCCGTATTGGTCGATCGCGCAGCAGTACGTGCTGGGCGATGCGATGTTCGCGACGCAAGGCAGCGGGAGTTTTACGGCACATCAGGATCTGATCGCCGGCGGAACGATGCTCGACGCGCATCAGACGAAGAGCGTCGTTGACTTTCCGTCGGCGAAGCCGTGGGGCTGCGACGCGCCGGCGGGCACGGTGACGTCGCTGCTGGTCGGCGACGGCAAGAAGAAGCCGAAGCGGCAATACGACAAAGGGCCGTTTCCGTGCTTTACCTACGCGACGCTGCGCGATCTGCTCGACGCGAGCTCGGTGAGCTGGCGATACTACTCACCAAAGGAACCGGGCGGCTCGGGCGCGCTGTGGAACGCGTTCGACGCCATCAAGGCGGTGCGCGAAGGTTCCGAGTGGACGACGAACATCGCGACGCCGAACTCGTTTTTCAACGACGTCTCGGGCGGAACGCTGGCGAACGTCTCGTGGATCGTGCCGGACTCGACCAACTCCGACCATCCGGGCAACGGCTCCGATACGGGCCCGTCGTGGGTGGCGAGTATCGTGAACGCGGTCGGGGAGAGCCCGTATTGGGACTCCACCGCGATTATCGTGGTGTGGGACGACTGGGGGGGTTCTACGACAACGCTCCGCCGCCGTTCTTCGATAGCTGGGGCGGCTTGGGCTTTCGCGTGGGGATGCTGGTAGCGTCGCCCTACGCGCGATTGGGCGCGTCGAGCCAACCGGGATATATCTCGCACACGCAGTATGAGTTCGGCAGCATCCTGAGGTTCATCGAAGACGTGTGGGGGCTGGGGCGGCTCGGAACGACCGACACGCGTGCGGCGAGCATCGTGGATTGCTTCGATTTCATGCAGTCGCCGCGAGCGTTCACGCCGATCGGATCGAAGTATTCGCGCAGGTTTTTCGAACGCCAGCGGCCATCGGGCAAACCGGTCGACACCGAATAAGCGCTACATCTCGTTCTCGGAGGAAGGGGCATAGCATGAGGCGATTCCATTTTGGGCGCGCGGCGCTGGTTTCGTGTGCGACCGCGGCGCTGCTGGCGGGCTGCGCGGGAGGGCCCTTCGACACGGCGCCTACGGCGCCGCCCTTCGACTCCGCTCGTTCCACTCGCTCCGCTCAGGATGACAAGAGCGTTAAGGGCGATTTGCTGTACGTGACGGATACCATCACGAACGATCTCTACGTGTTCTCGTATCCCAAGGGGAAGCTGGTTCAGACGATCCCCTATCTCGCGGAGCCGGCCGGCGAGTGCGTGGACGCGAGCGGCAACGTGTTCGTGGCCAACACCGGCGGCAACGACATCTTGGAGTTTGCGCACGGGGGAACCAGCGCGATCGCGACGCTGCAAGACCCCGGCTTCTTTCCCATCGGGTGTGCGATCGATCCGGGCAGCGGCAATCTGGCGGTGGCCAACTTGGCCCGAGCAGCAGCACGCACGGCAACGTGGTGATCTACAAGCGCGCGAAGGGTAAGCCGACGGCCACTACACCGACCCGAACATGTGGCAGATGCAGCTGTGCGCCTACGACGACAAGGGCAATCTCTTCGTCGACGGCAGCGGTCCGAGCAGCAGCGGCTTTGCGTTTGCGGAGCTGCCGAAGGGCGCCCACTCGCTGAAAGACGTCGCGCTCGACCAGCCGATCGCGTTCGGAGGCGGCGTCGCATGGGACGGCGCGCACGTCACGGTCGGCGATCAATCCACGAACACGCTCTATCGGTTCGACATCAGCGGGACGAGCGGCACGAAGGTGGGCGCGACGCGCCTGCGCGGCGCGACGCAATCTTCGAGTTCGCGATCGTGGGCTCGAAGGTGATCGGCGCGGACGCGTACGGCGGCGACGCCGGAATCTGGAAGTATCCGAAGGGCGGTAACGCGGTGAAGAAGATCGGGGGGCTTTACGCGCCGCTCGGCGTGGCGGTGAGCCCCGCCGCGGCGCCGCGTTCGTGATCGAGTAGCGCGCGCTTGCGCGCCAGATTCCAGCGATAGCCGCCCAGGTCGCCCGACTCGCGAATGACGCGATGGCACGGCACGACGATCGCGACCGGATTGCGCGCGCACGCCGCCGCGACCGCGCGCGCCGCGCCGGGCCGGCCGATGGCGGCCGCGACCTCGCCGTAGGACGCGACGCCGCCGTAGGGGATCGACTGCAGATGACGCCACACGCGCATTTGAAACGCGGTCGCGCGCACGTCGAGCGGCAGCGCGTCGGCAGCGGCCGGGCCGTCGACGAGCCGGCGAATCGCGGCGACCCACGCGGCGAATTGCGGGTGCGGCGGATTTTCCATCGCGAGGACGCGCGCGTTGGGATACTCGGCGCGCAGGCGCTCGAGCAGCGCCGGCTCGGAATCGCCGAACTGCGCGAAGCAGATGCCGCGATCCGTGGCGCCGATCGTCAGCAGCCCGGCCGGCGTTTCGAGCGTGGCGTGCGAGATCTCGACGCCGCGGCCGGCGCGGCGGTACTGCGCGGGCGTCATGCCCAGGTTGCGCGCGGCGCTTTCGTACGCGCGGCTCGCCGAGCCGTAGCCGGCGTCGTAGACCGATGCGTCCACCGCGGAACCGGATTTCAGCCGGCTTTTGAACTGCTTGAAGCGCCGCTGCGCCGCGTATTGCTTCGGCGTGACGCCGACCACCGCTTTGAAGCGGCGCGCGAAGTGAAACTTGCTCGTGGCTGCCATCGCGGCCAGCTCGTCGAGAGAAAGCGGCTGCTCGCTGTGGTCGTCAATGTAGCGGCAGATCTCGCCGAACCGCTCGGCTTCCGTGGCGTTGGGAACGGGTGTCATGCACGCATCCTAGCAGCCGCGCCGCGCCTAAACCTTCCGCTTCTTGCGCGATGCGCCGCGGACGCCGGGGACGCGGACGGGAACGCACCCGTGCCGTCGAACGTTGAGCCGTTGGGACGTTGGCAGAAGTGAGAGACGCGAGCGGAGTTTCACCCGGCGCGCGCGTGTTTGGCGGCGCGTCGCTCGCGCTCGGCGCGATCGGTTTCGTGTGGGGCGATTTCGCCACGGCGTGGCAGCCGGTCCAGGCGTTCGGCGACGTGCCCGGACGCGTCGGCTTGGCCTACGCGGCGGCCGTGCCGCTGGTGGTGGGCGGAGCGGCCATGCAGGTTCCGCGGACGCTGCGCGGCGGCGCCGCGCTGCTCGCCCTGACGTACGCGATCTTCGCCGCGTTCTGGCTGCCGCGGGTGATCGGCTTTCCCGGCATATTCGGCACGTGGGCCGGCATGCTGCAGGAGCTGGCGCTGGCCGCGGCCGCCGCGATCGCATACGCGGGCCGGGCGCCCGCCGATTGCCGCGTGTGCGCCGCGACGCTGCGCGCGGGGCGTTACGTATTCGGCGTCTGCGTGGTCTCGTTCGGGGTCGCGCATTTCACCGCGATCTCCGCGACGGCGATGATGGTGCCGAAATGGCTTCCGCCGGGCCCGGAGTTTTGGGTGATCCTGACGGGCGTCGCATTCGTGCTCGCGGGAGTCGCGATACTATCGGGCATGCTCGATCTGCTCGCGGCGCGTTTGCTCGCGGCGATGCTGGGGGTCTTCGGCCTTTTGGTGTGGCTGCCGGCGCTCGCGGCGCATCCCCAGGCCCACCTGACGTGGGCGGGCAACGCCGTGAACCTGGCATCGGTGGGAGCGGCGTGGATCGTAGCCGAACTTTTGGGACGACAGCATCTGTCGAGGAAGGACATTCGCGCGTGATTTCCGTTCGTCTTAGATCGATCGTGTGTTCCGGCGTGCTTGCGTTGTCCGCGTGTTCGCAAGGCGCGCTGCCGTACATGCAGAGCAGCTCGGCCCTGCAACGCCTCAACGGCACGGGCGCCGGCAAGATCAAGCACATCGTCTACATCGTGCAAGAGAATCGAAGCTTCGACAACATGTTTCAGGGCTATCCCGGCGCGGACACGGTGTCGGAGGGCAAGATCTCGACCGGCGAGACGGTGAAGCTGAAGCCCGTGGGATTGGCGGCCTTCTACGTGATCGACCACTCGGCCGAGGCGATGTTCGCGGCGTGCAACGGAACGGGCAAGCTGCCCGGCACGCAATGCCGCAACAACGGCTTCAACAAGGAACTCAACGCCGGCGGCCCCAGCAACGTCAAGTATCCCGAGTACGTGTACGTTCCGCACAACGAATCGAAACCGTATTGGGACATGGCGCACGAGGGCGTGCTGGCCGACAAGACGTTTCAATCGCAGCTCGACGAGAGTTTTACCGCGCACCAGTACATCATTGCGGCGCAGGACAACTGGGCCGTGGACCTGCCGACGAGCTTCTATTGGGGCTGCGAAGACAACAAAACGATCGAGGTGCCGACGATCACCAAGGAGCGGACGATCGGTCGTTACGAGTCGGCGTGCTTCAACTACACGACGCTCGGCGACGAGCTCGACAAGGCCGGACTGTCGTGGAAGTTCTATGCAAGCAAATACGGAAGCCCGTCGAGCGGCGACGGTGGAACCTGGTCGAGCTATCAGGCGATCGATCACATTTACAACGGCCCGGACTGGAAGAAAGACGTCATCTCGCCGAATTGGAAGTTCATCACCGACGTGCGCGCGGGCAAGCTTGCAGACTTTACGTGGGTCATGCCGGTGTGCGACGATTCCGATCACGTCAACTGCCCGGGCGGCTACGGGCCGTCGTGGGTCGCGGCGCTGGTGAACACGGTCGGGAGGAGCAAGTTCTGGGACTCGACGGCGATCTTCATCCAGTGGGACGATTGGGGCGGCCTCTACGATCACGTTCCGCCGCCGTATAAGGATCGGGACAGCGTGGGATTCCGCGTTCCGCTGATCGTGATGTCGCCGTACTCGAAGCAGAACTACGTCTCGCATCTGCCGTACGAGACGGCGAGCGTGCTGCGCTTTGCCGAGGACCTGTGGGGCGTGCCGCAAATGGCGGCGGCCGACAAACGCGCGAACTCGCCCGCCGCCGACTGCTTCGACTTCTCGCAAAGCCCGCACAAGTTCGTGCCGATCAAGGCCCCGTATCCGCCGAAGTTTTTCATGCGTCAGTTCGGGGACGAGTATTTCGCCCCCGACTACGAGTGAGGCGGGCAGGCCGCACGTTTATGCCCGACGCGAAGCGGGCATAATTTACGCGTCCTCGAGGAGAAATTCTCGGGGGCCACAACATCCAAAAGAAAGGCGTTCGCCCGACAAAAAGGGCGGGCGCTTTTCGCGATGGCCGGACCAAGCAGGCCCGCGTGACGAAAGTCCCGGCCGGTGGCTCGGGGCGCCCTTTTTCGAGCCGCCGGATTTTTGTAACCTCGTGAAGCGGGGCCGAGGACAGGTCAATAGTGGGGGCCTCCCGGCCCCGCCCAAATAGCGCCGCCCGGCGCTCCACGCTCCCGCTGCGCGCCCGAGAACTCGGACAAGGGCCCGGACAACCCGGCTTGTCTGAGGACACGGGCGCTTGAGCTCTGTTAGAGTCAGGTAACCGATCAGCTACTTCGCGGCCTCGTGAAGTTGCGATCTCGGATCCGTGCTTTCACGAAAATAGGAGCGTCCACTTATGAAAAACACCAACTCGGCCGCCTATGCCTTCAGCGTGGCGGCAGCACTTACGCTGCTGAGCGGGTGCAGCGGAACGTCACAAATCGGCTCGCCCGCGATACCCTCGCATTCGGCCGCCGATCAAAAGGGCGTTCGGCCTCCGCTCGTGCCGCATCTGTTCGTTTCGGACCTGGGCACCGGCCCCGGCAACGGCGTGGTCCAGGTGTATAACTACCCCAACAACACCCTGGCCTTCACGCTCAGCGGCTTCAACACGCCGGCCGGCGAGTGCGTCGATGGGTCCGGGAACGTCTACGTCGTCGATACCGGAGCGAGCGCGATCCAAGAGTACACCAACGCCGGTGCGTTCGTGCACACGCTCAACGATCCGGGGCAAAAACCGGTCGCCTGTGCCGTGCGGCAGACGCCGTATCGCGTGGCGGTGGCGAACGGTGCGTCGGGCAGCATCTCGGTGTACAACGGCGCCGCAACGTCGCCGACGAATGTCTTCTCCAATCTGACGAAGTTTACGACGGTGAGTTTCCTCGACTATCACACCGGCAGTCCGCCGGTTCTGTACCTAGACGGCAACGGCATGAGCGGCCCATTTACGTTCGGTAAGATGTCTGCCGCCGGCGCCTTCACGGTCATTCCGGTGAGCGGTGGGCCGGCGGCTCCGGGCGGCGTCCAGCAGCCTCCCGGCAAACTCTACCTCGCCGTTGGTGATGCGTCGTCGAACGCGATCTATCACATCAAAACGAATGGCGTCTTGGCCGTTTCGAACCCACCCGTCAATCCCAATCCGACGTTACTGCTGAGCAGCTGTAACAGCTTCGGCGATTTCTACATCGACCGCATCGCGCCGAACACGCGAGTCGTCATCAATCCGGAGACGTGCTTGTCGCTAGCGAACGAGTATAAGTATCCCGCCGGCGGACCGCCGGGCCAGCAGTTTACGAGCCCCTTGATCAGCCCGGTTGGCGTGGTCGTCAGCAAGTAACTCGCTCGCAGAACGGCCAACGCGCGGGCCCGCCTTACCGCGGGCTCGCGCCGCCGGTTCGGTAGCAGCGCGCCGCTGCGGCGTGCGGCGGCTCGGGATGCGACCGCTTACCACAGCGTGCTGTATACGTTTAGCGGCGGATCGGACGGCGGGCTGCGTGACGCCTACCCGGCAATCGCTCTTACGCATCGCGTTTAGCGGCGATATGCGGAGGGAACGTTACGTAGTGGAAACCGTTCAAATGTACTCGATAGAACCGAGAGCGCTCGCTTAAGCAACGGGCGCTCTCGTCGCGTTAACAGCGGCTTGCGCGATCGTGAGTTAGGGGCGGGTTGCGTTTAGGAATTCGTTTAGTCAATCGTGACGTCGCCGGAGTTTTATCGTTCAGCGCGACGGGTAGAAAACGCCGGAAAGCGAGGACACATGTACGATAACGACGACGTATTCGAATCCGAAATATACTACGACCGAGAGCCGGCTAGTGCGGCGGTTGACCGCCTGCATGGCCTCGGTTACGGTCGCGACGACATCAGCGTAATGATGGACGACAAAACACGCGAGAAGGCGTTCTCGGCGGTCGTAAATGCCAAAGGCAGCGAAGGCGTTGCCGCCGGTGCCACCGTCGGAGGCGTTCTGGGCGCGATCGTTGCGGGGCTCACCGCGACGGGTAGCGTAGCCGCAATCGCGGGCACGGGCGGCCTTGCCACGCCGCTTGTGGTGGGCCCGTTAGCGGCTGCGTTAGCCGGCCTAGGAGCCGGCGCGGCAGGCGGAGGTATCGTTGGCGGACTGATTGGGGTCGGAATCGGCGAGAAACGCGCCAAAGACTACGAGAAGGGCTTGCGCGAGGGTGGAATTCTCGTCGCGGTCCGTCCGAAAACGAAAGAACATCGTGCCGACGTGCGACGGGCGCTCGCCGCCGGCCGTTCCTCAAGCTACGGCACCGTCGATCGCGACGTAGATTATGCGGGCGAGGTGCGCTCCAACACGCGTTGAGGCGAGGCTTCGGTCTCGCGCCATGCCCCATGTCAAAGGGCCGAGGTGATGGAGTACGCCTCGGCCCTTTGCTCTCTATATTCGCACGTGGAGTTAAGCGCGCCACTTCCCGAATAAATGGTGGGCGGTACATGGATTGAACATGTGACCTCTTCCGTGTCAAGGAAGCGCTCTCCCACTGAGCTAACCGCCCGTGTCCGCCGTCGCCGGCGGCTTTCAGTCTTGGTTATCTCGCCGCGCGGCGTTTGCGACCCTGCTTGTCCGCGGCTCGGATGAGCGGATTCTTGGACCCGCGAGCCGAGCGAACGATTCGGGCCTGACGTCAATCGATGCTGTTCGACGGCGTCACGGTTCTCGCCGGCGAAGCACGTTCGCAGCGACCGCGGCGGCCGCGATCGCGCACCAATCGTTGGTTTGACAGGGCATTCGCAGGCATGTTAAAGTGGCGCGTATCACTCGACCGTCATAAAGGAGAGACTATGGATCAAACGCGTCAACTGTTCTCCGCCACGCCCAAGATCGGCGTGGGGTCGAATTCGTTTGGTCCTTCGGGGGGTAAGGCGGCGTAGAGCTCGGCCGTTCACCATTCCGAAGGCCTCCGCGATCGACCGGAGGCCTTTTGATTTTCTGCACTTTCTGTAATACGAGGCGAATCATGCAACTTTGGCAAGAAGCCGAAGCACGGGTTCGCCGGAACGACGTCTTGGAAGACGCCCACAGCGGCCGGCTCGCGCGACTGGCCGCCACTGGGCAGACCACCAAGGTTCGCGTTCAGGTCGCTCGAGCCGCACAGGCGATGAGCGACGCGTTGGCCGCGCTCGCGCGCAGCCTGCGAAACGGTGAAACCGCGTAAAATCGGCTAGAGAAGGGCGTCGCGCACGTTGGTGTCGGCGCCCTTCCATTGTTTTGCGAACTGGTCGAGCTCGGGTTGCGCCTTTGCGGCGTCGCCCACCGTCGTCAGTGCTTGCGCGAGCCCAAAAAGCGCGCGCGGATCGTTCGGATAAGCCTCGAGCGCCTGCTCGAACGCAGCGATCGCGCCGACGGCGTCGCCGCGTCGCGAGCGCAGGTCGCCGAGCGCCTCGTCCGCCGGCAGCAGCGGGATCAACTCTCCCTCGAAAGCCGATTGCTGATTCGATCGCGCCTGCGCGATCCAACGCTCGGCCTCGCCGTATTTTCCATCGGTTTCGGCCAACCGCGCCAGGAAGAGCTGCGGAACGTAGCCTTGCGTCGTCGCGGCGGCCGCGACGCCGCTCTCGAGCGCCCTCGCCTCCGCCACGCGGCCTAGCTGCAGCGCGGCCAGCCCGCGCACGCCTTGCGCCGCGAACTCCGAACCGTCCACCGCATACGCATCCGCGTAACGGCCGAACCGCAGCGCGGTGAGCCCGTCGAACTTCGTATCGAAGGCTGCGCCCATTCGCTGCGCCCAGGTCAGCGCGACGGCGTAATTCCCCAGCATCATCGCGGCGGAGTAGCCCACCGCGACGTCGTGCTTCGCATAGCGCGGCGCTTGGCGCGGGTCGCCGGCCTCGAGCTGCGCGAGCAGCCCGTAGCAGCGCTCGCTCGACGCAAGCGCGGCGGCATACTGCCCCGTCTCGATCCAGTAGTGGGCGGGCACGTGCGCCAGGTGCTCGGCGGATGGGGCGAAGGCCGCGGCGTCGAGACGGCGCGCGCAGGCGAGCGCGGGCGTCCGATCGGGGGCGAGATCGTAAAGGTGGATGCAGAGGTGGTTGGCCATCACGCTCGAGGGATCGTCGCGAAGCACGCCGGTAACGAGCGCGAGCGCGGTTTGCGACTGGGCGTCGGCCGGCGCGCCGTTTCGCCACGAAAGGCCGCCGCTCTCGAGCAGCGCTTCGGCCGCCAGCAGCCGGACGTTCTCGTCGTTCGTCGAGGCGGCGAACTCTTGCATTGCGCTGCGGTAGGCCGAGTCGTCGCGAACCCAGTCGGCAAACGTGCCGCGAAAGCGCATAGCCATGATCGCGACGAGCCGCTGCTCGACGGGTGTCGCGTTCGCGGCCAGCGTCGGGGCCGTGCGCATCGCGGCAGCGGCGTCGTCGAAGCGAGCTCGGGTCGCCGGCGTGTTGAGGTCGGGGCCCTCGGCGAGCGCTTTGCCCCAGAATGCCATTGCGAGGTGAGGATCCAGACGCGCCGCGCGGCCGAACTCTTTCGCCGCCTCGTCCCCGTTGTACGCATAATAAAGGAAGAGCCCGCGATCGAAGGCCGCTTGCGCCGCCGCATCGCTCGTCGAAACCGGCATATGAGCCGACGTGGCGGCCGCCACGGCGGCGAGCACGACCGCAAGCAGAATCACCGCGATGGATTTCCACCGTCGCGGTCCTCACTCCGCGCTAGACAGCCAGTCGAGGGGTAGGGTAAGATACGGTTTTGTCCAAGGACCCGAAACCGATAATGGGCGCGTAGCTCAGCGGGAGAGCATCCGCTTCACACGCGGGGGGTCGCTGGTTCGAACCCAGCCGTGCCCACCACCACGAGTCGGAGGTATCGGTCTTGGCGCTGTAGCTCAGTTGGTTAGAGCGTCGCCCTGTCACGGCGAAGGTCGTGGGTTCGAGCCCCATCAGCGTCGCCATCGTACGTCGAGCGCATCGCGCGAGCGGTGCGCTCGGCAAACATCGAGCCAAGGTAGCTCAGTTGGTAGAGCACGCGCCTGAAAAGTGCGGTGTCGCGCGTTCGATTCGCGCCCTTGGCACCATCTCGTCATCGTAACAGCTTCGCCGGTAATGGCGAGGCTGTTACGTTCGCAGGGTGCGGTTGAAGAACTCGACCGTGCGGGCCCAAGCCGTTTCGGCGTGCTCGCGGTGATAGTGTCCCAGGCCGCCTTCGCCCGGCTCGCCCTCGTTATAGAAGCCGTGCTGCGCGTCGTAGCGATGAAACTCGACCGGGATGCCGCCGTCGCGGAGCTTGCGCTCGATCGCGTCAACGCCCTCGATCTTGAAAAAGTCGTCGCGCAGCGCCCAGTGGCCCTGAAGCGGCACCGAGACCCTCGCGGGATCGCCCGCCTCGGGAGGCGGGTAGCCGTACCATATGCTGGCCGCGTCGAACACGCGTCCGTGGATTACGCTCAGCAGCGCCAGCGCGCCGCCCATGCAGAAGCCGACCACACCGGCGCGCGCGGCGCCGTGTTCGCGCAAATAGTTCGCGGCGCCGGCGGCATCTTGCGTCGCGGCATCGGCGAAGTCGAGGCCCTGCATCAAGTGGTTCGCCTCGTCTCCGGTGGCGGCGCTGCGGCCGCGAAAGAGATCGGGCACGAGCACGCTGAAGCCGCTCGACGCGAGACGATCGGCCGTCGCTTTGATGCGATCGTCGAGCCCCCACCATTCCTCGAAGAGGACGATGCCGGGCGTATCGCTGGACCCGGCCGGAGCGAAGTACCCCGGCGCGGTCTGCCCGTCGGGCCGGACGAACTCGACGGTCGAACCCATCAGGTGTGTTTGGCCAGGGCGCCCTCTTCGGCGTCCTGACGATCGAGGTTCGCCGCACGCTCGCGCAGGAGCCACGCGTTGGCAGTCGCGACGTCCTCCGGGCGCACGCGTTCCTCGAACCACGCGTACAGCTGCTCGTCGTTTTCGTGACGGCGAAGCGCTTCGTCGAACTCCGGCGGCGCGATGCCCCAGCGTTCCAGCATGCCCAAGTCCATCGGACAGGGATAGACGTAGTCGTGGATCGTCCCGGCGGCCGAAGCTCGCCCCTTGTCGGACACGCGCAGCAGCCACAGCGCGCCGCCGATGGCCTCGCGCCCGCGGCGCGGAAAGGTCTTTTCGTCGCGAAAATCGGTAGGCATGCGCCCCATAATGCGTCCCCGGGGCAGCGGGTTGCGCCGCCAAGCCAGCGAACGGTGGACGCCGATGGAGAGGCCGACGGCGATTCCGCGTCACGAGCCGCGATGGCACGCTTCGATGGCGGTGCTTGCGGCGATGCTGCTCTACATCACGCTTCCGCCGCGGCTCACGATCGGACCCATCTGGGCGGCTCCGCTCATCGTTCTCATCATCCTGGCTCCGCTCTCGATCTTCGTTCCACGGAGGCATCGCGAGACGCGCCGCACGCGGTTCTGGAGCGTTCTGCTCATCGCGATCGTCAATTTCTTCAACCTCGCGTCGGTGCTGCTGCTGATCGCGGGCTTCTTTCGGCCCGAACGAGCGGCCATGCACGCGCCGGGCATCCTGCTGCGCACCGGTGCGCAGATCTGGTTCACGAACATCTTGGTCTTCGCGCTGTGGTTTTGGGAGCTCGACGGCGGTGGACCCGACGCTCGCGCGCACGCCAACGCCGCGACCGAGTTTCGCAACGCCGACTTCCTCTTTCCGCAGATCCAGCTGACGATCGCGAGCTCGGGTCTCTCGTCGTGCATCGATCCGCTGTGGAAGCCGCAGTTCCTCGACTACCTCTACGTCGCGTTCACGACGTCGGCCGCGTTCAGCCCCGCCGACGTGCAGCCGCTCAGCCGTTGGGCGAAAGTGCTGATGGGAACCGAAGCGCTGATCTCGCTCATCACGATCGCCATCGTCCTGGCGCGTGCCATCAGCGTCATTCCGGCGGGCTGAGGCGGCGAGCCGAACTCGACGCGCCTATTCGGGGTTGTAGGACGGGGTATGGGGATGCTCGAACCGGAAGGGTCGCTCTGGGCGGGTATGATGTAATGGTAGCCTGCGACCTTCCCAAGGTTGATGCGTGGGTTCGATTCCCACTACCCGCTCCAACGGCGACGTAGCCAAGTGGTAAGGCAGGGCTCTGCAAAAGCCCCATTCGGCAGTTCGAATCTGCCCGTCGCCTCCAGATTCGCCCGATGACGCGCATCGCGGTCGTCGGCGCCGGAGCGATCGGCGGCTTCCTGGCCGCCGCGCTCGCGCGCGCCGGCGTCTCGGTGGTCGCGGTCGCGCGCGGCGAACACGCGGCCGCGATGCGGCGATCGGGCGTGCGCGTGCAGAGCGACCTCGGCGAGTTTACCACGAGGCTCGACGTAATCGAGGACTTGCGCAACGTCGACGGCCCCTTCGACTTTCTCTTGCTGACGTTCAAGGCGCACCAGTGGCCCGGTCTGCTCGACATGCTCGCGCCGTACGCGGGGACGGCCACTTCAATCGTCACCATGCAGAACGGACTGCCGTTTTGGTTCGTCAGAGAGCCGCCCCTCCAGAGCGTCGATCCCGGAGGAGCGATCGGCGCCCTCTTTTCGGACGCTCAGGTCATCGGCTCGGTGGTGCACGTGTCGGGCAAGGTCGTCGAGCCCGGTCACGTCCGGCAAAGCGGCGGCCTGCGCTACGTGTTCGGCGATCCCGGTGGCGGAGCCGGAGAGCGTGCCGCGTCGCTGGTCGAAACGATGCGCGGGGCCGGCCTGGCGGCCGAAGCCGACGACGACGTCCGCGCCACGGTATGGCTCAAGCTCGTCAATAACGTCGGCCTCAACGCCGTCAGCGCCCTGCGCCGCTTGCGCATGCGGCCCATGCTGGAAGACGCGCGAGCGCGCGAACAGGTCCGGCGCCTGATGATCGAAGCGCTGCACGTCGGGCAGGCGATGGGCGTCGTCGGCGACGTCGACGTGGACGCGCGCATCGCGTACGCGGCGCGGCTCGACAACGTCAAGACGTCCATGCTGCAAGACGTCGAGCTCGGCCGCGCGTTGGAGATCGACCCGATCCTCGGCGCCGTCTGCGAGCTGGGCGAGCGTTACGGCGTCGCCACGCCGCACGTACGCGAGGCCTACGCCGCGCTGCGGTGCTCGAGCGCCATCGGCGAATGATCGAGCGCGAGGCGCACGACGTCGCCGACCTGGGCGGAGTCGGCGCGAAGACCGCGCCGCTGTTTCGCAGCCTCGGCATCGCCACCGCCGAGGCGCTGCTCGACCACCTGCCGCATCGCTACGACGACTTGCGCCATCCCACGCCCGCCGCGCGCCTGGGCGAGACGGCCGGCGAGGAGAACGCGGTCGGCCTCGTGGCGGCCGTGAAGGAACGGCGCGTCCGCGGTTTGGAGATCGTCGAACTCCGTTTGATCGACGACGCGGGTGACGGCTTCGTCGCGAAGTGGATCGGACGCAACCGCTACGTCTACGGGCGCTTCCGCGAGGGCATGCGGCTCTTCGTGCGCGGGCGCGTCGAGCGCACGCTCACCGGCCCGACGGTTGCGGTGTCGCACTACGCGCAGCTCGCGGAAGGTGAGGCGTACCGCGGCGAGCTGGTGCCGATCTATCCCGCCAGCAAAGAGTTGGCAAGCCGAAAGATCGCCGCGGTGGTGAAGAAGAACCTGCCGCGATTGCTCGGCTTCGCGCCGCCCGACACGGTGCCAGAGCCGCTCGCCCGCGCGCGCGGTTACGGCTCGGTGATCGACGCGTATCAGGCCGTGCACGCGCCGCGCGATCCCGCCGAGGCGGAACGCGCCCGCGAGCGCTTCGTCTTCGCGGAGTTCCTCACGTTGGCGACGGCCGCGCAGCTGCGCCGCGCCGCCCGCGAGAGCGACCACGACGCGCGGGCGCTGCGCGTGCCGCCGGATCTGCTCGAGCGCTTCGAGTCGACGCTGCCGTTCGCACTCACCGGCGCGCAGCGACGCGTCATCCGCGAGATTTGGAACGATATGAGTCGCGACGTTCCGATGAACCGGCTGCTGCAGGGCGACGTCGGCAGCGGCAAGACGCTGGTGGCCGCGGCCGCGGTCGTCCTGGCCGCCGGCAACGGAATGCAGTCGGCGCTGATGGCGCCTACCGAGCTGCTCGCGTGGCAGCACGCGAGCAAACTCGCGCCGCTGCTCTTGCCGTTCGGTATCGCGCTCGAGGCGGTTTTCGGCAGCCAGTCCGCCCGGTCGCGGTCCGCCGCGGTGGCGAAGCTCGCGGGCGGCGAGGCCGCCGTCGCGGTGGGAACGCACGCGTTGCTGACGCAAGGCGTTGACTTCGACCGGCTCGGCCTCACGATCATCGACGAGCAGCATCGTTTCGGCGTCGAGCAGCGCGCACGGCTCCGCGCGAAGGGCGGTTCGCCGCACACGCTGCACATGACGGCGACGCCGATTCCGCGCACGCTCGCGCAGTCGGTCTACGCCGACTTGGACCTCTCGATCATCGACGAGCTGCCGCCGGGGCGCACGCCCATCGAAACGTTTGCAGTACGCGTCAGCCGGCTCGGCGAGGTGTACGAGTTCGTCCGAAGGATGGTCGCCCGCGGCCACCAGGCCTACGTCGTGGCGCCCGCGATCGAAGAAGGAGAAGGCGGACTGATCAGCGTGGTCGCCGAGGAGGAGCGCCTGCGCCGCGACGTGTTCGCGGACTTGCGGGTTGGGCTGATGCACGGCCGGCTCGCGCCGCGCGAGAAAGAGGCGATCATGGCGCGCTTCGTGCGCGGCGAGCTCGACGTGCTCGTCTCCACCACGGTCGTCGAAGTCGGCGTGGACGTGGCCAACGCGACCACGATGGTCGTGCTCGACGCACAGCGCTACGGGCTCGCACAGCTGCACCAGTTGCGCGGTCGCGTGGGCCGGGGAGCGGCCAAGTCGTACTGCATCATGGTCTATCCCGACGACGCGGGCGAGCGCGAGCGGCTCGAGATCCTCACCGGTTGCACTGACGGCTTCAAGATCGCCGACGAGGACCTGCGCCTGCGCGGCCCGGGCGCGCTGGCAGGCACGGCCCAATCCGGAGCGGGCGAGATTCGGCTCGGCGACCTGCTGCGCGACGTCGACGTCTACCGCGCCGCGAAGTTGGCCGCGGAAGCGATCGTGCGGGCCGATCCTCGCCTGGAGCGGCCCGAGCACGCGGGCCTCCGCTCGGCGCTGGAGTCCACGCCGAGCACGCGCGCGCTGCTGCTTTCGTCGTGAGGGTTACGCGGAGTCAACGCGAATAGCGGTTGCCATGCCCGAGATCGTCCGCGGGATCGGTTTCGATCTCGACCATACGCTCGCGATCGACAACGGCCTCGAGCGGGTCGCTCTGCTGAGGCTCCTCGAGCTCGTCTTACTGGAGGGCGGGCGCACGCGCGGGACGCTCGCCGACGAGATCCGGGCCATTGACGAGCTGCTGTCGCGCCAGCGCGACGGGGAGTTCCCGATCGACGAGGCCGTGCGCCGCTTCGTTGCCGACCACGGAATCGCGCCGACAGATCGTCACGTCGAGTTCTTTAGAGCCAACGCGGTCGCGATGGTCGACGAGTTTCTGGTTTCGCTTCCCAACGTGCGCTCGACGCTCGACGCGCTGCTCGAGCGCGGCATCGCCGTGGCGATCCTCAGCAACGGCTGGAGCCCGCTCCAGCTCCGCAAGGCGGAGCAGACCGGCTTTCACGGACCGGTGCTGGTCAGCAGCGACATCGGCGAGCAGAAGCCGGCGTTGCGCGCCTTCGAGGCGCTCTTGGAAACGCTGGGTACCGAACCTCGGCACACGTGGTACGTCGGCGACGATCCGCACTGCGACGTGGCGGGCGCGCGCGCGGCCGGCATGCGAACCGTGTGGCTGAACTGGGAGTCGAAGGAGTACCCGCCGGAGATCGCCCCGCCGAACCACACGATCGCCGAGTTCGCCGAGCTGCTCGGGTTGCTCCCCACTCCGGAGCGCGTCTCGTGAAGACGCGATTCGTCCTGTTGGTCGCGGCGTGTGCCACGCTGTGCGCCGCGGCGCCGCCGCCGGGCTACCAGCAGCGGCTGATCGATCTCGATCGCGGCTACACGTTCTGGTCGTTCGAACAAAATCCGACGAGCGCGACCGACGCCGGCATTCACACCTACGACGGCCGCCTTGCCGACTACTCGCCGGCGGCGCAAGCGGCGCAACTGACGAAGCTCCGCGCGTTTCGCAACCAGCTGGCGGCGCTGCAGCCGCCCGCGCATGCCGGCGCGCACGCGCGCGTGGACTATCTGCTGATCCGTGCCGACCTCGAGGGCGATTGGTGGAGCCGCGCGGTCCTGCGCAGCCTCGCTCGCAATCCCAGCGTGTACGAGGGCGAGTGCAGCAACGGCATCTTCTCGATCGTGAAGCGCCAGTACGCGAGCGACGAGGTGCGCGTGCGATCCGCGATCGCACGCCTGCGCGCCTGCCCGCGCGTGCTCGAGCAAGGCAAAGCGAATCTCACCGACACGGTGCGCGAGTTCGCGCAGATCGCATCGGAAGACATCCGCGACGGCGACTCCCTCTATACGACCACTTTGAACGAGATCGCCGCCGGCACGTCGCCGGCGACGCGCGCGGACCTGGCGCAGGCGCAGGGCACCGCGCTGCGGGCGCTGCACGCGTACCGGTCGTGGCTCGACGCGCGGATGACGCGGTTCCACGCCGGCGGATTCGCCGTCGGCCGGAAGGAGTACGACTGGTACCTCCGCCGAGCGCTGCTGCTGCCGTACGATTCCGGTCAAGTCGCCGCGATCGGCCGCGTGGAGCTCGCCCGCGACCGCGCGCTGCAGGCGTGGGAGGCGAATCGCGACGCCCACGAGGCCTCGCCGTCGCCCGCCCCGGCGTTCGGATCGAAGGCCGAGTTTTTGGCCTACTACGAGCGGAGCCTCGCCAAGATCATCTCGTTCATCAACTCCCATTCGATCCTCGACATTCCGTCGTACATCGGTCCGTTTCACATCGTCGAGGTGCCGAAGGCGCTGGCCGCGACGTATCCCGGCGGCTTCATGAACCCGCCGCCGATGTTCTCGACGGATCCGGCGGGCTTCTACTTCGTCCCCGACTTCGGTCCGGCGAATCAAAGCTTCTTCGTGCAGCAGGCCCGGCAGTCGGTGCTGCCGCTGCTCGGCCACGAGGGCATTCCAGGTCACTTCCTGCAGTTCAGCGAGGCCTATCACAATCCGGATTTCGTGCGCCACGTGCAAGGCGACGGCGTCTTCGCCGAGGGCTGGGCGTTCTACGGCGAGGAGATGCTGATGCGCCAGGGTCTCTACGACGACGATCCCGGCGCTCGGCAACAGGTGCTGCACCTGATGCGCCATCGGGCGACCCGAGTCGGCGTTGACGTCGGGCTCGCGACCGGGGCGATGACGCTGCCGCAAGCGATCGCGTACTTCCAAAAGAACGCCGGCATCGACTACGTCACCGCGCGCGGCGAGGCGACGCGCTTCGCGATGGGTCCGGGCCAAGCGATCGACTATCTCATCGGCAAGATCCAGATCGAGACGTTGCTCGGGCTCGTGCAGGATCGCGAGGCGGCAGCGTTTTCGCTGCAGGGTTTCCACGACCGGCTGCTCTCGTACGGCACCGTGCCGTACTCCACCGTCCGCTACGAGTGGCTCGGCGACGACGCGTGGCTGCGGCCCGTGCTCCAGCCGCTGGGGCCGAGGGAGTTTTAGCGTGCCGCGCATCACCGGCGGGTCGCTGGGCAGCCGCAAGCTGCGCTCGCCGAAGGGTCCGAACGTGCGGCCGACGCCCGGGCGCGTCAAGGAGTCGCTGTTCTCGATTTTGATGCAGCGCCTCGAGGGCGCGAGCGTGCTCGACCTCTTTGCCGGAACGGGGGCGATCGGCTTCGAGGCGGCGTCGCGCGGCGCGGCACGCGTGGTGGCCGTCGAAGCGCAGCGCGACGTCGCGCACGCGATCGAAGAGGCGGCGAAGGAGCTCGGCATCAACGACGTGTTGACGGTGTTTCCGGCGCCCGCCGAACGCGCGCTCTACCGGCTCGAGGGCCCGTTCGACATCGTGTATCTCGACCCGCCCTACGCCGACCCCGTGCCTTTGCAGCTGCTCCGGCTCCTGCGCGAGCGTAAGCTGCTGGCTCCGGATGCGGTCGTCGTCTACGAGCATGCGGCCAAACGCATCCTGCCCGACATACCCGGGTATCGTTCGTCGCGCGAAGAAGTCTACGGCGATGTGGCCCTCGCCTTCCTGTCGCCGGAATCTTGACGAACGGTAAGCCGACGCGCGCGACGCGCGCCGTGTACCCTGGGTCGTTCGATCCGCCGACGAACGGCCACCTCGACGTGATCGAGCGCGCGGCGCGATGCTTTGGCGAGCTCCTGGTGGCGATCGTCGTCAACCCGCAGAAGCGAGCGCCCATGTTCTCGCTCGCGGAGCGGGAGGAGATGCTCAAAGCCAGCGTCGCCGCGCTGCCGAACGTCCGCGTCGAGCACTTCCGCGGGTTGCTGGCCGACTACGTGCGGAGCGCCCAGGCCGACGTCATCGTCAAGGGGCTGCGAGTGGTTTCGGACTTCGAGAGCGAAATGTCGGCCGCCCTAATGAACCGCTCGCTCTCCGACGTGGATACGCTGTTTCTCATGTCCGACCAGAAGTACTCGTTCGTGAGCTCGAGTCTCGTCAAAGAGGTGTTCTTTTTGGGCGGCGACGTCGCCGCGGTGGTCCCCGAGCCGGTGCTCCGCATGATGGCGGAGAAACGCACTAACTTGCAACGGAGGTAGGAATGTCGGTCTATCGCGTGCTGGACAAACTCGAGGCCTACGTTCACGAAGGAACGTGGCTGCCCGCCGGTTATCGGATTCTCTCCGAGGAGCGCCTGCTCGAGCTGCTCGAGAAGATTCGCGCGTCGCTGCCCGAGGAGGTCGGCCGCGCCAAGGTCATCGCCAAGGACCACGAGCGCATGCTGCGCGCCGCCGCGGAGAAGGCCCAGGCGATCGTTGACGAGGCGGCCAGCAAGCACGACGAGATGGTCGACGAGAACGAGATCGTGCAGCGCGCGCGGACGACGGCCGACGTCGTCTTGCGCGAGGCCGAGGAGCGCGCGAAGGTGGTCCGCGAGGGCGCCGACCGTTATGCGCGCGACGTGCTCGTCGAGATGGAATCGCGACTCGGCGGCGCCCTGGGCGCCGTTCGCAAAGGCCGCGAACTGCTCGAGCGTCCCAAACCGGCCGCGGATCAGCCGTTGGCGGAAGCCGCCGCGAAGAGCAAGCGGGCGGCCTTCGACGCGCAGACCGCGGTCGCCGAGGAGACGGCGACCCTCGAATCGGTCTAGGAGCCCCCGTCCCCGGGAATAACCGGGGGATGAAGCAGATAGCAATCGTGCTCGCGCTCGCCGGCTCGCTGGGAACCCTGGCGCTCGCCGACGAGCTCGGCGGAATTTCCGGAACCGTGGTTGACGCGCATACGGGGCAGCCGATCCCGCACGCGACGCTGTACTACTATCGCGCCCCCTATCTCGAGAAGGGGCCGAATCACCTCATGACGCTGCAGACGAACGGCCGCGGCTATTTCAGCGACATCACGCTGGAACCGGGACGCTACGTCATCATGGCGCGCCTGCCCGGCAAAGTTGAAGGCTGCGCGCTCGACGACGTGATCGGCGGCGAAGTCGCGCGAATGAAGATCGAGATCGGACACGACGCGGTGATGTGCAGCGGACCGCGCGTCCATCCGGCGCTCGTCGATCCGAACGCGACGGCGAGCGTCTACCGGATCTAGGGATACTCCTTAGACCGGCGGCGCTTGCACGTTATGTGCGAACGCCTCGAGGCGGGCGCGATCGATAGCTCGGACGCGCCCGCGATCGAGTTCTAGCGCGCCCGCCGTCTTGAGCCGCAGCAGCGCCCGCGCCGCCATGTCGCGCACGGTGCCGGCGGCCGCGGCGATCTGGGCTTGCGAAAGGCTCTCGACGCCCGGCAATCCACGGGCCATCCCAACCGACGTGCGGGCGTAACCGAGCAGAAACTTCGCGACGCGCTGCAGCACGTGCGCGAACGCCAGATCGGCGATCGTGTCGATCGATCGGCGACGCGCCTGCGACGACGCGATCAGAAACCCCAGCGCGAGCTCGGCGTCGTTGCGCGCGGCGTGAATTACGGCTTCACTCGGGAGCGTGAGGATAGTCGCGTCCGTCAACGCCTCGGCGCGCGTCGTGGCGCCGCCGCCGTCGAACGTGCCGCTCTCGTTGAGCGTGTCGTGCGTCAGCCGTTCGCCGATGGTGTGCGTCTTGCCGTCGGGGGAGAGCAGCGTGTAGATGATCTTTCCGCTCTTGACGATTCCCAAGTACGGCCACATCTCGCCTTCGTCGAAGATCGTTTCGCCGGAGCGGTAACTGCGTTCGCTCATCTGTGCGGCCAGGTCTTTGATGGTCGTCGCCTTCGCCTGCGTGAAGGCCGTCACGTGCGTCAGCAGCGCTTCGCCGCTCGCGTTCTCGTCGATGCGCTCCAGGCGAATCGTCCAGCGGTTGCCGCCGAGATTGCGGGCGTCCCACGAGAACCGCCCCGGCCGCAGCTGCGCCATTTCGTTGCGCAGGGCGCGCGGGTCCGTCTCTTCGTTGATCTCCACCGCGCTGCCGATCGGGAGCTTGTCGAACGCCTCGACGATCTGCTCCGTCTTGGTCGCGGGCACCAGCGACCGGGCATCGAGCGTTACCCCGGCGGTTCTATTGGTCGGCATACGAGCCGTCTTAGGGACGGCGCGCGGAGGCGCCTGCCGGGAGCGCGAGCACGCGCGGGGAATACGTCGCATCGATATGAGCGTTGCATTCAAAGATAAGGAAATCGTCGTCCTGGCCGGTGCCCGCACCCCGTTCGGCAATCTCGGCGGAGCGCTGTCGGGCCTCACCGCGACCGACCTCGCCGTCGCCGCAGCGGAGGCGGCGATCGAACGCAGCGGAGTCGCACGCGAGGCGATCGACGAGGTCGTATTCGGCAACGTGATCCAGACGAGCGCCGACGCGATCTATCTCGCCCGTCACGTCGGTTTGCGCGCCGGCCTGCCGATCGGCGTCCCCGCGCTCACCGTGAACCGGCTCTGCGGTTCCGGCCTCCAGGCCATTCTCTCCGCAGCGCAATCGCTCGCGCTCGGCAGCGCAACCTACGCGTTGGCCGGCGGAGCGGAGAACATGAGCCAGGCTCCGCACGTCGTGCGCGGCGCGCGTAAGGGATTCCACTTAGGCCAGAACGTTGCGTTCGAGGACTCGCTGTGGACGGCGCTGGTGGATTCGTACGGCAACACGCCGATGGCGATCACCGCCGAGAATCTAGCGAAGAAGTACGGCGTCTCGCGAGAGGAGTGCGACGAGTTCGCACTTACGAGTCAGGAACGCGCGTTGGAGGCGCAGAGCAGCGGATACTTCGCGGAGGAGATCGTGCCCGTTGCCGTTCCGGGCCCGAAAGGCGCGACGACGCTCGTGGAAAAGGACGAGGGGCCGCGTGCGGGTCTGACGATGGAGAAGCTCGGGAAGCTGGCCGCGCGTTTCGTCGAGAACGGCGTGGTGACGCCGGGTAACGCGAGCGGCATCACCGATGGAGCGGCCGCCGTCGTGCTGACGACGCGCGAGCGCGCCGAAGCCGACGGATTGCCGTGGCTGGGGCGGCTCGTGTCGGCGAGCGTCGTCGGCGTCGATCCCGCAATCATGGGGATCGGCCCGGCGTTCTCGATTCCGGGCGCGCTGGCGGCCGCCGGCGTCGCCGCGGGCGACGTGGCCGTACTCGAGATCAACGAAGCGTTCGCGCCGCAAGTGCTCGCGTGTCTGCGCGAGATGCAGCAGGACGGAGAGAAGCTCAATCCCCACGGCGGCGCGATCGCACTCGGCCATCCGCTGGGTGCCTCGGGCGCCCGCCTCGCGATCACGGCGCTGCACGAGCTGCGCCGGCGCGGCGGCGGCTACGGCGTGGCGTCGGCATGCATCGGCGGCGGCCAAGGCATCGCAGCCGTCTTTCGTGCGGAATAGGATCTGGGATGCGCTGGCGGTCGCCGCTATTGCCTTCGCGCTCTGGAAGATCTTCTTAGCGCCGCGCTCGTTCGCTGCGGCCGGAGCGCATCCGGCGCCGCACGCGGTCTATCAACGCCTCGACGGCCGTACGTTTCGCGTCGCCGATCATCGCGGCAGCGTCGTCTTCCTCGACTTCTACGCGAGCTGGTGCGAGCCGTGCAAGATCGAGCTTCCGCTGGTGAACGGCTGGCTGCGCGCGCATCCGGGCGCGACGGTCGCGTTCGTGGACGTCGGCGAGCCGCGCAAGGTCGCGGCGGAGTTCGCGAAGCGGTATTCGCTCGAAGGGGTGGCGCTCGACCCCACGAGCAGCGCGCAGGCCCTGTTCGACGTGCGCGGGTTTCCGACGATCGTCGTCATCGACCCGACCGGCCACATCAGAGCTTCGTGGGAAGGCCTCAATCCGGCGATCGGACTCGCCTTGAGCAACGCGCAGCGCAGCCTTTAGCGGCCCTTCCAGTTGGGCTTGCGCTTTTCGAGAAACGCACCGGTGCCTTCTTTGATGTCCTCGGTGTCTACCAGCGCGCCGAACTCCAGCGCTTCGAGCTCCAGCGCATCGTCCATCGAGAGGTGGGCGCCGTTGTTGATCGTGCGCTTGCAGGCGGCGATCGCGAGCGGCGCCTTCGATGCGATCGTCGTCGCGACGCGCTTCGCCTCGTTCATGAGATCCGCGGCGGGCACCACCTTTTGCACCAAGCCGATGCGCAGCGCTTCCGCCGCGTTGACGATCTCGCCGGTGAGACAAAGGTACGCGGCCATTCCCCGGCCGACGCGGCGCGTCATCCGAGCCGTTCCGCCGTAGCCCGGAATGAGCCCCAGGTTGACTTCGGGCTGGCCGAACTTGGCGTTCTCGCTCGCGATCAAGACGTCGCCCGCCATCGCAATCTCGCAGCCGCCGCCCAGCGCGAAGCCGTTGATGGCCATCACCACGGGCTTGCTCATGCGTTCGATCTGTCGGGTAAGGGCCTGTCCGCTGCGCGCTTGCGCTGCTCCGGAACCGGCCGACGCCAGCGCGTTGAGCTCGCCGATGTCGGCGCCCGCCGCGAAGGCCTTGTCGCCGGCGCCGGTGACGACGACCGCGCGAACGCCGTCGTTTCGCTCGAGCTCCGCGAGCGCGTGCGACAGCTCCTCGAGCAGCTTCGTGCGCAGCGCGTTGAGCACTGCGGGCCGGTTGAACGTGATGACGGCAATCGGCTCTTCGATCGTCACGAGGATATCTTCGAACTGCATATAGGGTACCTTATGATTAGATAAAGGCTGCAGGTTCCTTCGTCGCGTTGCGAGGAAGTGGCCCTTTGACCTATACTAGCGCGGGAGGCGAAGGTGGCAGTTCGGACGGCGTATCACGAGGCACTTGAGGCGACGCGGCTCGACGTCGTGCGTCTCGGCGCATTGGTGGGCGACGCGATTCGGGTCGCGGTCGACGCGCTCGACAAGCGCGACGCGTCGGCGGGCGCGCGTGTCGTGGCGGGCGACGACGTGGTCGACGATCTGCGGCGCCGCGTCGAAGCCCATTGCATCGAACTGATCTGGCGCCAGCAGCCGGTCGCCGGCGAGCTGCGCGAGATCGCGGCGATGCTCGAGATCGCGACCGACCTCGAACGGGTCGGCGACTACGCGGTCGACATCGCCAAGAACGCCATCAAGCTTTCGGATCAGCCGATGCGGCCGCAGCGGGTCGAGATCGACCGCATCGCGAGCGTCGCCCACGCGATGCTGCTCGACGCGATGCGCGCGTATACCGAGCGCGACGCGCGTCTCGCCAGCGACGTGATCGATCGCGACGACGAGGTAGACAAGCTCTACAAACGCAGCATCAAGCTGCTGCAAGAGGAGATGCGCGGCGACCCGGAGATCATCCGTCCCGGCACGCGCTACCTGTTCGTGCTGGCGTCGCTCGAGCGGGTCGGCGATCGGGCCGGCAACATCGCCTGGCACACCAAGGATATGATCGGCGCCGATTGAGCACGCCGCTCCCTCGGTCCGAGTTCGCCGTCACCCGGCGGCACGTCTATTTGAACCATGCGTCTGCCGGCGTCTTGCCGTCGTCGTCGGTCGCTGCGATCGAGACCTTCGTGCGCGCGCAAGCCGGCGACGGCGTTCGCGGCACCTTTCCCTACGATCTGCGGATGCCCGAGTACCGCGACCGGATCGGCCGCTTCGTGGGCGCCTCCGGCGACGAGATCGCGCTGCTGACCAACACGAGCGCGGCCGCCAACGCGGTTGCGGGCGGCCTCGAATGGCGCCCCGGCGACGAGCTGCTGCTCTGCGATAACGAGTTTCCGGCCAACGCGATTCCGTGGCTTGCGTTGCGGCGCCGCGGCGTCGACGTGCGCCTGCTTCCGACGCATCGCGAACGGTTGACGCCCGAGGTGCTGCGCAGGGAGATCTCGCCGCGCACCCGGCTCGTCGCCGTGTCCTGGATCTCGTACGCCGACGGCTACCGTCACGACCTGGCCGGACTGGCCGGTGCGGCGCACGAGGCGAACGTGCTGTTGTGCGTGGACGCGATGCAGGGCTTGGGCGCGTTCCCCGTTGACGTGAAGTCGGCGGGCGTCGACGCGCTCTATGCCGGCGCGGCGAAGTGGATTCTCGGGCTGCACGGCATCGCGATGCTCTACGTCGCCCCGGGCCTGCGCGAACGACTGGAAATCGCGACGCCCGGCTGGCGTTCGATGCGCGACATGTGGGATTTTCACAACTACGACCAGCCGTTCACGGACGATGCGATGCGGCTCGAAGGCGGCACGCCGAATCTGATCGGCGCGCTGTCGTTCGTCTGCGCCGTGGATCTGATCGAGCGGTGCGGGCAGGAAGCGGTCGCGCGCCACGTCCTCGATCTGACCGACCGGCTGTGCGAAGGGCTGCGCGGGTTGGGCGCGCGGGTGTTGACGCCGCGCGGCGAAGGCGTCTCGTCGGGCATCGTGACGTTCGACCTGCCGGGCCGCGACAGCCTCGAGCTCGGCCGGGTCCTGGAGGACGCGGGCGTCGTGGCGACCGCTCGGCCGACGGGGATTCGAATCTCCCCGCATGGATATAACACGCCGGAGGAGATCGATGTGGTGCTGGAAACGCTGAAGAAGGCCGCCCCGACGGGGGCGCTCGCGTCGTAGCGATGGTGGCGGCAATGGTGCTCGCGGCGCTGGGCGCCGTCTTTCCCGCGCCGGGAACCTATCGCTATGCCGCCTCGATGTCGGGACAGCCGATCGGATCGTGGTCGGTCAGCGTGGCGAACGGCGACGGTTCCACGACGGTCAACGAGAACTCGACGGCGTCGATCGCCGGCATGCAGCTGGCGGCGACGGCGTCGCTCGTGCTCGGGCCGGATCTCGCCCCGACGAACTATGCCGGCCACTATACGACGCCGGGCCAGAGCCCGAGCGTGAGCGTCGCGCTCACGCCGACGTCCGCCACCGTCGTGGGCGCCTTCAACACCGAGCCGCAGCGGGTGGCGCTCGGCCCGAACACGCGTCATTTCGTCGTGATCGAGCCCGGCCTGCTCGCCGGACTCTTCGTGCTTCCCGCGCAGCTGAGCGCATGGAAGGATTCGTCGGTGACGTGGATCACGCCGACCAGCGGTGAGACGCAAGCGCTTACCACGGCCGCGGCGGGCGCGCCGGCACGACCGGCCGGCGTTCCCGCGCAGGACGCGCTGCTCTCGATCGACCACCCGATCGCGGTGACGATCTGGTACGATCCGGCGACGCTGGTGCCCGACGAGATCCTCGTGCCCTCGCAGAGCGCCGTTCTTACGCGCGAACGATCCTGAACTCGGCGGTGTCGAGCGGCTCGACGAAGTTCGAATCCAACGGAAGGTCCCGCAGCAGGCGCTCCAGGATGCCGAGCGTCACGCGGTGTCCGATCACGAGCGCGCTGCGTTCCCCTCGCACGCGCGCAACCAGCGGGCGCACGCGCGCGGCGGCGTCGCGAATGCTCTCGCCGCCGGGCGGCCTGAAATCAATGGGATCGCGACGGCGATGCGCCAGCAGATCCGCGGCGTTGGCCTCGAGCCATTCGAGGCTTTTGCCTTCGAACGACCCGAAGTCGACCTCGCGTAACGCGTCGTCTACGTCGAACGGAATCGCCGGCGCGGCAATCTCTCGGGTCTGCAACGCGCGCCGCATCGGGCTCACGAAGCAGCGCTCGAAACGAAAGCCGTCCAGCGCCGCGCGCAGGCGCTCGCACTGAGCGCGACCGGCCGCGCAGAGCGGCGGATCGGACGTGGATAAGAAGCGCCTCTCGACGTTGATGGCGGTGGCGCCGTGGCGGCAGAGAACGAGGGCGCTATCCGCCGGCACGGATGCACGACGTCATCACGGCGTCGCTCATTCCGTGAATGAGCCGCTTGTCGGCCGGTGCGATCGTGGCGAGCACGCCGCCGAGCTGCACGCTCTCTTCGCCGGTTACGAAGTAGTAAGGACAGAGCCGCACCCGCCCGTCGTACTCGCGGATCTCGTCGCGCTCGCGATCGAAGTAGCCCTGACGCACGAGCTTTCCTTTGTGAAAGCGCTGCAGGATCCACGGCGTGCGGTCGTACGAATCGAGCGCGTTGTCGATCGTGGAGGCCCATTCTTCGCGCGTCAGGTCGTCGGCGATCTTCACGCCGCGCGAACCCCAGGCGAGCTCCGAGAAGCCGGAGGGCTTCACCACGTACGCACGCTCGCTCTTCGGCAGCGCGGCGAGCTGACGGAAATCGGTGACCGGCGATCCGCCGGCCTCGAGACCGGCGATGACTCCCTGCGGCGGCAGCGGGCGCGGATCCATCACCCAGGTCCGCGGAAACAGCTGCGCGAGGCGCTCGAACGTCTCCTTACCGAGCTCGGAGCGCCAGAGCTGCGCGAGCGCGTGGTGGTGGAGCAGCGCGAACGCGAGCTTCTCTTCCAGCGTCGCCTTCGGCGGCGGCGTCATCTTGACGCGGTTGTGCCGCGCGGCGTAGAGCATCAGCTCTTGCTTGGGAACGTTGAAGAGGTCGAACAGCTCGAAGTTGCGATAGAGGGCGTCGAGCCGCGCCTCGCGGCCGTCGTCGTGCCGGATGAAGAGGCCGTCTTCGCTGAACGTGATCTCGTCGGGCCGGCGAAGCCACGCGTCGGCAAGCTGCAGCCGGCGCAGCGCGTCGGCGAGCCACGCCATCTCGTTGCGATAATCGGCGGACTCGTCGGAGACGACGATCGCGACGGTCGGGTAGTCGGTGCGGGTCGCGTTGCGCAGCATCGCCGCGAAGCCAGACGGAATGCCGTCGGCGCCGCCGAGGCTCTCGATACCGAGCCGGCAGTACGCCTCGGTCATCGCGCCCACGAAGCCCATGCCGCCCGGGATACTGTCGAGCTCGGTGGCCGCGAAGCCGTCGGCCGTGACGATGAGATCCGGGCGGATCACACCCGGCAACTCTTGTTTGAATCGGTTTTGGCGCGCGAGCTTGACGATCTGCTCGGGCTTTCCGTGGTCGAGGTACTCGGCGACGAACGCCGGTGCGGTGCCTCGCGCGCTGCGGTTATAGAGGTTGTTCAGCGCGCGATAAAACGCGAGGAGATCGACTCCGAGCCGTTCGATTGCGTCAACCTGCGCCCCGGACAATGCAAACGGCTCGGGGCTGACGCGCCATGCGATACGTTCGTTTTCGTCGGCAACCCGGAAGAGGCCGGGCGGTATCGCTTCGTAAAGGTGGTGCGCTTGCTCGCGAGCCGTGAGGTTGGGAATCGTCGCCGTACAGGGCATGGGAAAGGTTAACGCTCCTCTATCGACAGCCGTCGGGGATCTTGGAGTTGCGTAAGGCTATGTAACGTCGGCGCATACGACTCCCTAGAGCGGGCGAGGCCGCAATTGGGTTGCGGCGACGGGCGTCCGGCCGGTCATTTGATCGTGATGGCCCCGGGGGTGAGCAGCGCCCCCTCGACCTGGACGACCCCGCGCGAATAGGCGAGCGTGAGGTGCAGCGTTCCGGTCAGGCCGAGCGTGGTGAGGTCCAGGCTCTGGATGACGCGTGACACCCCCTCGCCGGCGATGAAGTGCAGCTCCATCGTGCGGCGCAGCGCTCCGTGGGGGGCCGAGTACGACGCGGCCACCGGGACGACGACCTCTGAGCCGGCCATACGCGGCGCGCCGCTCACGCAATAGCCGATCGTGACCGGCGAGCCCTCGACCGAGAGCATCTGTTGCGTGCAGGGCGTCGCCGCCGCGGCGGGCGCGACCGCCGCCAGCAGCACGCCGGTCAAGGCGAGCGTTCTCCTCATCTGGAACGGGCACGAGTTCGGTACGAATCGCGGACGGACCCGTCGAAGGGAGAGTTGCCATGCAGATACGGGTCGTCGCCTTCGCGCGCTTGCGGGAGCTCTTGGAAGCGTCGCAGCGCACTCTCGAACTGCCGAACGGCGCGCGCGCCGCCGACGCCTGGGAGGCTTTGGTTCGCGAGTTTCCGGCGCTGGCCGATCACCGCGCGTCCACGCGACTCGCCGTCGGCGGCCGCATCGCGTCGTTCGACGAGCGTCTCGCCGAGGGCGACGAGCTGGCGCTGCTGCCGCCGGTCGGCGGCGGCTGAGCGCGCGGTGTATCGAATCGTCGCGGATCCGATCGATCCACGTGCGCTCGAGCGTTTCGCACGATCCGGCGACGGAGGCGTGGTGACGTTCCTGGGCGTCGTTCGACCGGAGGCGCACGACGGCAGGACGGTGCGCGGCCTCTGGTACGAAGCCCACGAGGCCATGGCGACGGCGGAGTTCGAGGCGATCGGGCGCGAAGCGGCGCGACGCTTCGACGACGCGCGCGTCGCGATCGTGCATCGCATCGGCGACGTCGCCGTCGGCGAGGTCTCGGTCGCGGTGCTCGCCGCGGCACCGCACCGCGATGCGGCGTTCGCCGCGTGCCGCTACGCGATCGACGAGCTCAAACGCCGCGCCCCGATCTGGAAGAAGGAACGTTACGCGTCGGGCGGCGCCGAGTGGCGCGAAACGGGCGACGCGTGAGCAGGGTCGAGCTCTTTCGCATCGCCGCGTCACCCAACCCCGTCGCCGTGCTCTGGTACGAGCCTCGCCGCCCGCGCGGGATCACGCTGATCGCGGGTCACGGCTACTCGTCGAGCAAGCAGAACCTCGACTTCCTCTGCTCGTTTCTCGCCAGCCATGGCTACGGCGTCTACAACTTCGATTTTCCCGGTCATAAACTCGGCGCGAGCGGCGGGGAGCTGCACGGCGTCGACGATTGCGTGGCGGCGATGTCCGCCGTGACGGCGTTCGCACGCGACCGCGGCGACCGCGACGCCTATGCGATGGGCCACAGCATGGGCGGCATGACGGCGATCTTCACCGCCGCGCTCGACGCCGGCATCTTGGGCGCGATCGCCATCGCCACGGGATTCGGACGCCCCACGTCGCTCGAGGCCTTGCAAAAGATCGGCGCGACCGACTTTCGCGCGTCGTACGTCGTCGGCGTCGCGCTGCCGGAGCTCGTCGCCGGCGTCGACCGGCGATACGCGCAGCTCTTGCCCCGGCTCGCAGGGCGCCCGTGTCTGTACGTCGCGGCGCAGCGCGACGGCATGGTGAGCCCGCAGAGCGTTCGCGAGCTCTACGAGCGCGCGCCGGAACCGAAGTGGTTCGCGACGGTGGACAGCGATCACACGTACGCCGCGGAACGCTCGCGCGCGACGGTGCTGGAGTGGCTTAACGAGCGCCACGTGACGAGCGGGGGGGGACGATGAACCCGCGCGCGCTGCGCCGCTACAGCCGGCACCTCTTGATTCCCGAGGTCGGCCTGCGCGGCCAGGAGCGTCTGACGGCGTCGCGCGTTCTCGTGGTCGGGGCGGGCGGCCTCGGCTCTCCGGCGCTGCAGTACCTCGCGGCGGCGGGCGTGGGACGCATCGGCATCGTCGACGACGATTCCGTGGACGAGACGAATCTTCAGCGGCAGACGATCTTCGTCTCCGCCGACGTCGGCAGAAACAAAGCCGCGGCCGCGGCGGAGCGGCTGCTCGCGCTCAATTCGCTCGTCGCCGTGGATCCGATTCCGGTGCGGTTCGAGGCGCGCAACGCTCGCGAGCTCGTGCGGCTCTACGACGTGGTGCTCGACTGCAGCGACAACTTCGCCACGCGCTACGCGATCAACGACGCCTGTCATTTCGAATCGCGGCCCGACGTTTACGGTTCGATCTTCCGGTTCGACGGGCAGGTCAGCGTGTTCGGCGCGGGCGGCCCGTGCTATCGGTGCCTGTATCCGGAACCGCCGCCGCTGGAGAGCCGGCCGACGTGCGCCGAGGGCGGCGTGCTCGGCGCGCTGGCGGGAATCGTCGGGTCGTGGCAGGCGAGCGAGTGCATCAAGGCGCTGCTGCACATCGGCGAGCCCCTTACGGGGCGGCTGTTGCTCGTGGACAGCCTCGGCGGCCACGTGCGCAGCGTGCGCTTCGAACGCGATCCGCAGTGCGCGCTCTGCGGAGAACGGCCGGCGATTCGTTCGGTGGAACTTCGCGCGGACGAGGACGCGATCTGCGCCGCCGGCATCCCGGAGATCGAGGCGAGCGACCTCGACGAGGCGCTGCGCGACGCCGTGCTGTTGGACGTGCGCGAGCCGCACGAAGCGGTTCTCGGCTCGATCGACGGCGCGCTCTGCGTTCCGGCGTCGCAGCTCGAAGCGCGGCTCTCGGAGCTCGACACGGCCGCGCGATACGTCGTCGCGTGCCGCGTGGGAGCGAAGTCGTTGTGGGCCGCGCAGCGCCTGCGCGACGCCGGATTCGCCCGGCTCTCCCACCTGCGCGGCGGCTTGCTGGCGTACGCGGCGCGTCACGAAGAGTTCGCGTTCTTTTGATGCGGAGCGACCGGTTCGGAGCGACGGGCGTCGAGCTTCCGGCGATCGGTCAGGGCACCTGGAACATGCCCGAGAGCGGCGCTCGCCTGCGCGAGGCGCAGCGCGCGATCCGGCGCGGAATCGAGCTCGGCATGACGCACGTGGACACCGCCGAGATGTACGGCGCGGGACGGGTCGAGGAGCTGCTCGGCGAGGCGATCCGCGGCATCCCGCGCGAGCGCGTCTTTCTGGCGAGCAAAGTGTTGCCCGGCAACGCGTCCTACCGCGGCACGCTCGCCGCGGCCGAGCGCAGCCTCGCGCGGCTGCAGACCGATTATCTCGACTTGTACCTGCTGCATTGGCCGGGCGAACATCCGCTCGAAGAGACGATGCGCGCGCTCGAGACGCTGGTGGAGCGGGGTAAGACCCGTTTCGTGGGCGTGAGCAACTTCGACGCGGACGAGATGATCGAGGCGGCCGGCTATCTGCGGCGAGTCCCGCTCGCGTGCAATCAGGTGCTCTACCACCTCGGCGAGCGCGGAATCGAGCACCGCCTGCTGCAGGCCGCTCGATCGCACCGCATCGCCGTCGTGGCGTACACGCCGTTCGGGCGCGGGAGCTTCCTGCGCGACGAGCGCGGGCGGCGCACGCTGGAGAGCGTCGCGCGCAAGCACGGAGCGAGCGCGCGCCAGGTTGCGCTCGCGTTCCTGACGCGGGGAACCGGCCTGTTCGCCATTCCGAAAGCCGCCGGCGTCGAGCACGTCGAAGAGAACGCGGCGGCGGGAGCGCTGCTGCTCGACGATGCCGACGTCGCCGCCATCGACGCGGCGTTTCCGCGCGGCGACGCACGCCCGCTGGCGACGCTATGACGACGACCGCACCCGGCACGATCAAGGAACGGGCGATCCGCACGGCGCTGCGGCTCGGCGCCGGCGCCGTGCGCGTCGCGCCGGCGAAGGCCGACGCGCGGTCGCGCCGCCGCATGCAGGCGGCCTTCGAGCGCCACGACCTGGCCGCGTGGGCGTACGACGCGGAGTACGCGCGGCGCGCGTGCGATCCGGGTTCGGTGCTGCGCGGCGCGCGGAGCGTCGTCTGCATCGCGGTCCCGTATGCGACCCCGCCGCCGCCCGCCGCCCCGATGACCGGGCGGGTTTCCAACTACGCGTGGTCGGCGGATTATCACGCGCGGCTGCGCAGTCTGCTGGGCGCGGTCGCCGCCGAGATCGACGGCGCCGCCGGCGCGCCCGTCACCGCGATCGCGTGCGATACGCGACCGCTGGCCGAGCGGGCGTTTGCGGCTCGAGCCGGATTGGGGTGGGTCGGCAAGCACACGAACCTCATCGCCCCGTCGTTGGGATCGTTCGTCTTTCTCGGTGAGATCGTGACGTCGCTCGAGCTTCCGCCCGACGCGCCCCTGCGAAAGACGTGCGGCGCGTGCGACCGGTGCGTGCGCGCGTGTCCGACGCGCGCGCTTCGCGGGGATTACACGATCGACGCCAATCGCTGCATCTCGGACCTGACGCAGCGCAGCGGTGCGATTCCGTCGGCGATGCGTCCGCTGATGGGCGAATGGGTGTGGGGGTGCGACATCTGCCAGCTGGTCTGCCCGCCGACGGCTGCGGCCGCCCGCGCCGCGCCCGAATGGGCGCCGCGCGATGCGCGCGCCGCGCGTCCGCTCCTGATCGAGCTGTTGCGGCTGCGGAGCGGAGAGTTCAAGCGGCGTTATCGCGACACGGCCATGGGTTGGCGCGGCGCCGCGGTGCTGCGCCGCAACGCCGCCATCGCCCTCGGCAACGCGTTGGACCGCAGCACGGTCGGGGAGCTGAGCGACGCCCTCTGCGGCGACCCGCATCCGGTCGTGCGCGGACATGCGGCGTGGGCCCTCGCGCGCATCGGCTCGCCTCGCGCCGTCGCGTTTCTCCGCGAACGCGCTTGCGTCGAGAGGAACCCCGGCGTCCGGGCCGAGATACTCTCCGCGTTGGAACCGTTCTCGTGATTCTCCTCGCCGCCGCAACCGCGGCGCTGCTCGAGCGCATGGCCGCCGTCAATCCGGATTTGCACGCCTTTACGGCGACGATCCGCGCCCACGTCACCATGAAGTCGTTTCCGTTTCTGTCGGCCGACCTGGAGGGGACGTACTACTACAAGTCTCCCGACAAGAACAAGGTCGTCTTCACCAGCGGCGTGCCGATGATGGCGCAGCAGTTCGACAAGCTCTACGCGCACATCGACGGCCCGTCGGTCTGGCGCGAGAGGTACGAGGTCACGACCCTCTCCGACGACGGGGGCGCGACGCGCTTTCGGCTGGTCCCGCGCAAGGGGGGCAACGTCTCCGAGGTCGACGCCACGGCCGACGACAAGACCGCGACGGTCACCTCGATGCAATGGCATTATCGTAACGGCGGCTACGCTGAGATGAACAATCGCTACGGACGCGTGGGCGGCAACTACGTCGTCCAGGCTCAGACCGGTCGCGTTGAGGAGCCGGGGTACGTCGCGGACGTCACCACGGCGCTCGCCGGCTACAAAATCAATCCAACGCTGCCCGACGGCGTTTTCGGGGACGGTCCGTGACCGCGGTATCGCTGATCGACGGCTTCCGGCGCGCCATCACGTACCTGCGCGTCTCCGTCACCGACAAGTGCAACCTTCGCTGCGTGTACTGCATGCCCGCCGAGGGCCTGCCGTGGCTCCGGCGCGAGGAGATCCTGAGCTACGAGGAGATCGCCGAGATCGTGCGCGCCGCGGCGACCGTGGGCGTTGCGAGCGTGCGACTGACGGGCGGCGAGCCGCTCCTGCGCCGCGATCTCGACCGCCTGGTGGCGGCGATCGCCGCCGTCCCGGGCGTCGAGGACGTATCGCTCTCGACGAACGGCCTGTTGCTGGAAGCCCAGCTCGCCGGTCTCGTCGCGGCGGGTTTGCGCCGCATCAACTTTTCGCTCGATACCCTGCGCGCCGATCGCTTCGAAGCAATCGCGCGCCGGCCGGGGCTCGATGCGGTGTTGCGCGGAATCGAAGCGGCCGTTCGCGCCGGACTGGCTCCGCTGAAACTCAACTGCGTGGTCATGCGCGGGCAGAACGACGACGAGCTCGCGGATTTCGCGGCGCTCACGCGCGAGCTGCCGATCTTCGTGCGCTTCATCGAGGTCATGCCCGTGCACGAGAACGTCGGGCTGCAACGCGACGCGTACGTATCGTCGGACGAGATCCTGCAGCGGCTGGCGGCGATCGGCGACCTGCGCCCGGAGCCCGGTCCGGCCGGCAACGGGCCCGCGCGCTACTTTTCGTTTCCGGGCGCGCCGGGCGCGATCGGGGTCATCAGTCCGCTGTCGCACGATTACTGCGAACGCTGCAACCGCGTGCGCCTAACGGCGGACGGCCGCTTGCGGCTCTGCCTGTTCGGCGACCACGCGCTGGATCTGCGCTCGCCGCTGCGGGCGGGGGCGGGAACCCGGGCGCTGGCGGAGATGATGCGCTCCGCCATGCTCATCAAACCCGAGCGCCATCATCTCCGTCTCGGGGAGACGTCGTCGCGGATGCGCGCGTTCTCCGAGATCGGCGGCTAGGCCGCGGAGCCGGTCACAGGGCGCGGGGACCGACCGTTGGAGAGAATTGTGGAGGCATGCCATAGGGCCGATCCGACCGCGATCGCGCAGGCGCGCGCCGAGTCGCTGGTGCTCGAGTACCAGACCAAGCTCGCGCGGTATCTGCGCCGCATGGTCGGCGACGCCGAGGTCGCGCTCGATCTCAGCCAGGAAGTCTTCCTCTCGGCGTACCGGATGCTCAAGGCGGATCCGGAGCGCGAGCTGACCGCGGGCTGGCTCTATCGGGCCGCGACGAACGGAGCGATCTCGTTCCTTCGTCGCAAGAGGATTCTGCGGATGCTTCCGCTCGATCGCGAGGTGGATCGCAGCACGTGGCGCGTTGACGAGCGCAGCGCCGCGTCGGTAGACCTTCAGCTCGCCCTGTCGCGTCTGCCGCCCGAGCAGTCGGCGGCGCTGCTGTTGACCAGCTACGCGGGATATTCGTCGACCGAGGCGGCTTCGATTCTCGGCACGACGTCGAGCGCGGTGCGGCAGCGGGTCTGCCGGGCGATGCGAGTCTTGCGAACGGTGATGAAGGAGGGGATGGACGGATGATGACCCGCTCGGAGTGTGAACGCGCGGAAACCCTGGCCGGCGCGATTGCGATCGGCGAGGCGCAGGAGTCCGAACGCGGGGAGTATCGCGCGCACCTCGCCGCCTGTTCGCGGTGTCTCGAGGCGTTCGGCGGCGAGCGCGAGATCGAACGCGTGATGTCCGTATCGGCGCGCGCGCGCGACGACGAGCGGTGGGAGCCCGATCTGCGCAAGGCGCTGGTCCGGCGCCGCGCGCCGGGTCGCACGTGGGGTTGGGCCGCCGCGGCAGCGGCGATCGCGATCGCCATCGGAAGCGCGTTCGCGCTGCAGAAGCCTCTCACGGTGGCCGAGCGTCCGCACGTGGTGTCGGCGCGCGAGGCGAGCGCGGTGGCGTCGCTCGGCACGCAGTCCGCGGCGCGTCGCGAAGGCCGCGCCGAGTCGCTCGTCGTGGAATCGGCGACGCCCGTCACGGCGGCGCTGCGGCTCGGCGTCGATCGTCGGGGAACGGCGCTGCAGTGCACGATCACCAAGAGCTCCGGCGATCCCGCCCTCGATGCGGCGGTCTGCCGGGCGGCCTTGCATCAGGGCTACACGCAAACGCACGGGCACTAGACGTTCCCTAACCGCGGCGAGGGAAGCGCACCCCCCGACAGAAACGGCCTGCCATGGCGGACGGGCCGTTCGTTTATTGCTTCGCGAAAGATCTTCGTCTCGACGACAACGCCGGGCTGACGGCGGCCGCCTCGCGCGCCAACGTGATTCCGGTGCTGCTCATCGATCCGATTCTGGAGCGGCAGTTGAAGGCATCGCCGCGGCGCGCGGCGTTCTTCTGCGCCGCCGCAGCGGCCCTCGACGCGGAGTTGGCGGAGCGCGGCACCAGGCTCGTCGTGCGCCGGGGCGATGCGCGGCGCGCGCTGCCGGCGGTCGCGCGTGAAGCCGGCGCCGGCGGCGTCGCGTGGAGCGCCTCGTACGATGCGGCCGGAATGGCGAGCGATCGCGCCGCCCAGTCCGCCCTCGAAGAAGGCGGAATCGAGGCCCACGTGGTGCACGACGCACCCGCGATCGCGCCCGAGGAGAGCGACGCGGTGCGCACCGCCGAGGGCGCCGGGTACCGCGCCTTCGCGCCGTATTTCGACGCCTGGTGCGGCCTGCCGATCGCGTCGCACGAACAGCCGCTGCTGCTGCGTTTCGAGAACGCCGGGCTGAGCGGCGACCCGCTGCCGTCGCCGGCCGAGTTCGGCGGCGCCGGCACGGCGGCCGGCGACGCGGGACCGGCCCACGCGCGCCGCGGCTTCGAGCGATTCCTTCGCGACGGCGCCGCGCAGTACTCGTTTGCTGCGACGCTGCCGTCGGACGATCGCACGTCGCATCTGGCGCCGCATCTCTCGTTCGGGACCATTTCCGCGCGCTACGTCGTGCAACGCGTGCGCGAACGGCTCGGCGACCCGTTTGCGCTCAGCGAAGAGCGGCAGTCGTTGCGGCTGTTCTTGCGCGCGTTGGCGCGCCGGGATTTCTTCCTTCAGCTCGGATGGTTCCATCCGCAAACGGCCGACGACCCGCTGCAGGAGAAGATGCGCGGCTTCCGGTGGGCCACCGAGCATCCGGCCCTCGAGGCGTGGCGATCCGGCAAGACCGGATATCCGCTCGTGGATGCCGGGGTTCGGCAGCTGCGCGCGACGGGATGGATGCATCCGCACGTGCGGGCCGTCGCCGCGTCGTGGCTGTGCTTCGATTTGGGGGTGGATTGGCGCGTGGGTCGCGAGGAGTGGAATCGCTGGCTCGTCGAGGACGATGCGGCACTCGCGACCGGCAACTGGCAGTGGATCGCGGGCGTCGGCGCGGATATGGCGCAGTATCCTCGGATTTACAATCCCGAACGGCAGCGGCGGCGGTACGACCCCGCCGGCGCGTACGTGCGGCAGTGGGTTCCGGAGCTACGCAACGTGCCGGTTGACGTGTGGCACGGACGCACCCAGGCGACGCCGCAACTCGCTCTCGATCTCTACGCCGGCGCCGAGTATCCGGCGCCGGCGGTCGATCACGCCGTTGCGGCGCGTTCGTTTCTGCGCCGCTACCGCGCGTTCGCGTCCTCTTGAGGATATCGCTCTTCGATCCAGCTGCTCACCACCGGCACGCGAACTTCGTCGCCGTTCCAGGTCTTGATGCCGTAGTACACGCTTGCGATCAGGAAGAGTATCGGAAGCAGCGGTAGCAGCACCCACGCCGAGAAGCCCATGAAGGGCACCTGAGCGATGAGCCAGAGCAGCGTGCCGAAGCCCCAGAAGCCGGCGTTGAAGCCGAGCGCCTGAAGCGCCTGGCGCCGCAGGCCGCGCGACTGTTTGCGGTCGAGCAGCGAGAGCAGCGCGAGCGGCCACAGCGGATATCCGAGCGCAACCAGCGCTCGAGACTCGACCGGATCCGTCGGCACGGCGATCGTGACTTTGCCGCGGACGCTGGCGGGGGCCGGCCGCGGGGGGACCTGGCCGGGAATCTGCTGGCGCGTCGTCGTGGCGGCCTCGACCTTGGCCGCGAGGCGACAGCCCGGACACGTGCCGCGCTCGTCGCGGCAGGTCGCGCAAATCGGCTTCCCGCAGTCGGCGCAGCGCGCCATCGACGGTACGTTCGAGTGGAAATAGCAGTCCATGAAACTCTCGCAATCCTCCATTGGCTTTTGCCACCTTCACGTACCGGGGCGCATCGGGGGAGGTTTCATCCGGCGACGACGGCAAGACCGTGCCGCCGATGAGCCGCCGGTCCATCCTGGGGCGCCTGGCCCGCGAAGCGCGCCCGTACTATCCGCGCCTGGCTCTCGCGATGACGTTGGGCGTGGTCGCGGGAGTGCTTTCCATCGTCCCGCCGCTGGCGTTCCGGATCATCATCAACCAGGTCCTCGTTCCCCAGCATGGCCGGTCGCCCGACCTCAACGCGCTCTACCTGTCGCTCGGCATGACCTCCATCGCGCTCGTCCTGACCAACGCGGCCATCTACGGGCAGACGTATCTCACCGCTTGGAGCGGCCAGAACTTGGTCGCGCGGCTGCGCGTGCGCCTCTTCGACCGTCTGCTGAAACTGCCCCTCGGGGAGTTCGACAAGTGGCGCCCGGGCGAGCTGATCGCCCGGTTCGCCACCGACCTCCAGATCATGATCGACGCGGTGAGCGTCTCCGTTCCGCAGCTCGTCGTCGCGCTCGCCACGTTCGTCTCGTCATTTGCGACGATGATCTATCTCGATTGGCTGCTGACGCTCTCGCTGGTGCTCGTCGCGCCGGTCGTCTCGTTCGCCGTCTCGAACTTCCAGCGCCTCATCTCGGCAGGCACTCACCGCGCGCAGCAGCGGATCGCCGACCTGACCGCCAACTTGTCGGAGGTCCTACAGGGCCAGCGCGTCGTCAAGTCGTTCGGCCGCGAGGAGTTCGAGGTAGCCCGGTTCCAGCGGCGCAACGACGATTTCTTCGGCGCTTACATGAAGCTGACGCAGTTCATCCAGACGCAGCCGCTCGTGATCTCCACCATCATGGTGGCGGCGGTCGTCGCCATCATGTGGCTTTCGGTCCGCGAGGTCTTGGTCGGCAGGCTGGACACGGGAAAGGTCTTCATGTATTGGGGACTGCTGGTGAACCTGATGAACCCGATGAACCGCGTTGCGGCATTCTTCGGGGATATCAGCAAGGCGCTGGTCGGCGCGGGGCGCGTCTTCGAGCTGCTGGATCTTCCGGTGGAGGTGAGCGATCCGCCGGGCGCGATCGCGCTGCCCGCGGTGCGCGGCCGCATCGAGTACGCCGGCGTCACCTTCCGCTATAAGAGCGGCGACGCGCCGGCGCTCCGCGACGTCAACGCGACGATCGAGGCGGGCGAGATCGTGGCGCTGGTGGGGCCCTCCGGTGCCGGCAAGACCACGATCGTCAACCTCGTGCCGCGCTTCTACGTTCCGCAGCAGGGGCGCGTGCTGCTCGACGGGATCGACATCGCCTGCATTCGCCTCTCCGACCTGCGCTCGGCGATCGCGATCGTTCCGCAGGACGTTCAGCTGTTCCGCGGCTCGATTCTCGATAACATCCGCTACGGCCGCATCGAAGCGACCGACGAGCAGGTGCGGACGGCGGCGCGCGATGCCAACGTCGACGAGTTCGTGCAAAGCTTTCCGGACGGGTACGCCACGGAGGTCGGCGAGCGCGGGGTCCGGCTATCGGGCGGCGAGCGTCAGCGGATCGCCATCGCGCGGGCGGTGCTGCGCGATCCCCGGATTCTGATCCTCGACGAAGCGACGAGCGCGCTCGACAGCCACTCGGAGGCCATGATCGAAGAGGCGCTCGACCGGCTCTTGCCGGGGCGCACGACGCTGATCATCGCTCACCGCCTCTCGACGGTGCGCCGCGCGAATAAAGTGCTGTTCGTGGAAGGCGGCCGCGTGGTTGAGATCGGAACGCACGACGAGTTGCTTGCAAAAGGCGGCGCCTACGCGCGGCTGCACGCGGCGCAATTTAATAGAACTTAAGGCACGGACTCGCTTGCAAGCTTGCGCTGGTGCAGCGCGAAACGGTTCCCCTCGGGATCGCGCGCGAAGGTCGTAACGCAGCCCGGAAACTCGTGGACCTCGCCGACCTCGACGCCCGCCGCCGTCAGCCGCTCGCGCATCGCGTGGAGGTCGTCGACTTCGAATGCCGCACCGTTGGAAGCGCCCGGCTCGAAGCCGAGCCCCTCGCCGTTGCCGATGCCGAACGTGGCGTTCCCGACGTCGAACTCTACCCAGTGATCGCCGAACGAGTCGCCCGGCGTCAGCCCCAGCGTCTCGCCGTAGAAGGCCCGCGCTCGCGGCACGTCGCGCACGGAGTAGGCGAAAAAGGCGATATCTTTGACCATCAGACGTTCCTCCGAGCGTCCCCGATTGCGTGCGGAGGCGGCCGAAGCCTCCCGCGCGAAAAAGGCACGCTTTCCAGCGCTACGGCCAGCCAAGGAGGGCGTCATGCTCGTACTTAGCCGCAAGGCCAATCAGTCCATCATGATCGGAAGCGACATACGTATCTTGGTGGTGGGATTGGACCGCGATCAGGTAAAGCTCGGCATCGAGGCGCCGCGCGACGTGCCGGTGCACCGCTTCGAAGTTTTCTCCGAGATCCACCGGACGACGCCAATCGGCGCGCCGTCCGACGAGCGCGGGGCGGTAGGAAAAGCGATGACCGAGGCCGATAACCCCTCCTGATGCCGACCGCAACCGACTCGGATCTCGACGTACTCGAGTCCCGAACAATCTATATTTTGCGCGAAGCGTTCTCGTGCGTTTCGCCGCTCTGCATGCTCTGGTCGATCGGAAAAGACTCGACGGCGCTGCTCTGGATGGTTCGCAAGGCCTTCCTGGGCGAGGTTCCGTTTCAGCTCGCGCTGCTCGACACGGGCCTCGAGTTTCCGGAGGTTTACGAGTTTCGCGACTGGCTCGTCCGCGAATGGAATCTACCCGCGCATAACGAGATCTGCCCCCCCGAGAGCACCGTCGATCCGACGCTGCCGCCGGCCGCGCGCCACGCCGCGCGCAAGACGGCCGGGCTGCGCGCGCTGATCTCCCGCGAGGGCTACCGCGGCATCATCTTGGGCATCCGCCGCGACGAGCAGGCGATCCGAGCCAAGGAGCGCATCTTCAGCCCGCGCAACGCCGACGGCTCGTGGGACCCTCGCACGCAGCCGCCCGAGCTGTGGGATTTCTTTCCGTACGAAGTGCCGGACGGCGCGCACGTGCGGATTCACCCGCTCTTACACTGGACCGAACTCGACATCTGGCGCTACACGCGCCGCGAGAACATTCCGTACGTGCCGCTCTATCTGGCGCGCAACGGGATGCGGTTCCGCTCGCTGGGTGAGAGCAATATCACGGTTCCGATCGAGAGCACGGCGGAAACGCTCGACGACGTGATCTCGGAACTGGAGAAGACTCGCGAGCCGGAACGAGCGGGACGCACTATGGATCACGAAAGCGAAGATGCTTTCGAGAGGCTCCGCACGACGGGATACATGTGAGACAAGTTCGGATAGTCATGGTGGGGGACGTCGACGCTGGCAAGTCGACGATCCTCGGCAGAATGCTGGTCGATCTCGGTCAAGTCACCGCGAAGAGGCTCGAAGAGCTGCAGAGCTCGAGCGACAAGCGCGGCGTGCCGATCGAGTATTCTTTCTTGCTCGACGCCTTCCAGCTGGAACGCGATCAGGCGATCACGCTCGACATTTCGCGCATCTGGCTGCGAATGCCGGACCGCGACTACGTGTTCGTGGACGCCCCGGGGCATCGCGAGCTCATCCGCAACCTCTTGACGGGCGCGTCGGAAGTGGACTCCGCGATCATGGTCGTGGCCGCCGACGAGGGCATCACGCAGCAGACGCGCCGGCAGGCCCTGTTCCTTCAATGGTTCGGCTTCAAAGAGGTGCTCGTCGCGATCAACAAGCTCGATCTGCCGAAGGAGCCGGAGACGGCCTTCGTGCAGCGGCGCGACGAGGTGCGCGCGTTCTTAGAGCAGCTCGGCGTGACGCCGCTCGACATCATTCCGGTCGCCGCGCGCGACGGCGACAACATCGCGATCGGCAGCAAGCGCTGGAGCTGGTGGAAGGGCGCCACGCTGCTCGAGGCGCTGGAGCGCATCCAGCCGTATACGCCGCACGCCGGCGGGCCGTTGCGATTCATCGTGCAAGACGTGTATCGCCGCGAGGGCAACCGCGTCGTCGCGGGACGCATCGAGGCCGGAACGCTGCGCTCGGGCGAGCGCGTCGTGTTTTGGCCGCTGCAGACCGACGCCGTGGTAACGGCCATCCATCGCTGGCCGCAGGTCGTCAACGAGGCCCGTGCGGGCGACGCCGTCGCCATCGGTCTCGACGAGCGCATCTTCGTCGACCGCGGGGCGGTGGCGAGTTATCCCGGCGACGGGCCGTCGCTCGGCCACGTGCTCCAGGCGACGGTCGTGTGGCTCGGCGCCGATCCGGTGATGGCCGGCGAGACGCTGCGTCTGCGAATCGGCACGCGCGAGGTTCCGGTCACGTTGCAGCGCATTGACGAAATCGTCGACCCGGACTCGCTGGCCGGCAAGCCCGGCGACACGCTCGCGAAGGGCGACGTCGGCGTCGTCACGCTCGCGTCGCGGGAGCTCATCGCGGCCGACGAGGAACTGGACACCACCAGCATCGGGAAGTTCGTGCTGCTCCACGGCACCAACGTCGTAGCCGGCGGCCGCGTGCGCGCGGTGATCGGGCGGCCGCGCTCGGAAGGCGCGACCGACGTGATCGCGCAAGTTTCCTCGGTGGTGCCGGCGGAACGGTTCGCGCGAAACGGGCACAAGGGCGGCGTCTTCTGGCTGACCGGTCTGCCGAGTGCGGGCAAGTCAACGCTTGCAATGGCGGTCCAGCGAATGCTGTTCGACCGGGGGCGCCACGTCTACGTCCTCGACGGGGACACCCTGCGCACGTCGTTGAACGTTGACCTCGGGTTCTCCGAGGAAGACCGAACGGAGAACGTGCGCCGGACGGCTGCGGTCGCGGCGGTGCTTGCGGACGGGGGATTCGTGGTAGTCTGCGCGCTGATCTCACCCTTCGCCGACGACCGGGCCAAAGCGCGAGCGTCCTACCCCGGCGGCTTCCACGAGGTCTACGTTTCGTGCGACCTCAAGACCGCGGAAGGGCGCGACGTCAAAGGACACTACAAACGGGCGCGGGCCGGCGAGATTCCGCGGTTCACGGGAATATCGTCGCCGTACGACGTCCCCGAGAACCCCGACATCAGGGTCGATACGACCAAACAGTCCATTCGCGAGTCGGCGGCCGAACTTATGGAATACATCGAGGCGATGACGCGGCCTTGACCATCAACTGGAGCTACGTTCTCGTCGGCTTCATCGTAGGAGCTTGCACGGCCTACAGCGGGGTCGGTGCCGGTGCGATCACAACGCCGCTCTTGATCTTTCTCGGCGTCGGCACCGACAAGGCAATCGGCTCCGATCTGCTCTTCGCGCTCGGCACGCGAGTCGTCGCGATGTTCGCTCACATTCAAAAGCGCACCGTCCAGGTCTCCGTGCTGTGGCGGCTCTCGATCGGCGGGTTACCGGGCGCCATTATCGGCGTCATCGTCAGCGCCGACCTTCATCACCGGCTCGACATCCATCAGCTGGAACAAGTCCTCCGCTTCGCCGTCGCGGCCGCCTTATTGATATCGGCGGCCGGAATCATCTTCAACCGGAAGCTTGCCGGCGATACGTCCGATGCAAACGACCTGCCGACCGTCAAGCTCGCGCTCATCGGGTTCTTCGTAGGGCTGACGGTCAGCATCACGTCGATCGGCGCCGGTTCGCTCACGCTGCCGCTGCTGCTGCTGGTCGCCCCCGTCGTAGCCTTGCGGCGGCTGGTCGGTACCGATCTGGCGTTCGCCGTCGTCGTGCTCGTCCCGTCGCTGCTCGGCCACTGGCGCATCGGCGACGTCAACGTCGCGATCGCCGGTTCGCTGCTGATCGGATCGATACCGGGCGTCTTCGTCGGCTCGCACTTCGTGACGCGCCTGCCCGAGCGATGGTTCCGCGGCGCGCTGGCCGGCCTGCTGGTGGTCGTGGCGCTCGCGCTGCTGCCCATCTTGCCGCACCCGAAGGGCTAGGACCCTCGCTCCGATTCCGGGCGCCCCCGTGCGACGAGTTCGCTCGCGCGGAAGAGGCTTTCGAACGTTCCGGCGTCGCTCCACCAGCCTTCCAGCACGTCGTAGTGCAGATCCCCGGCGGCGATGTAATGGTTGTGAACGTCCGCGATCTCGAGCTCCCCGCGCGCCGACGGCTCCAAACCGCGGATAAAATCGAAGACGCGCGCGTCGAACATATAGGCGCCGGTGACCGCGTACCGGCTCTTCGGATTGGCGGGCTTCTCCTCGATCGCGACGATGCGGTCGCCGTCGAAGACGGGGACGCCGAAGCGCTGCGGGTCGGCGACTTCCTTGAGCAGGATGCGCGCGCCCGACGCCTGCGCGCGGAACTTCTCGAGATGGGGCCGGATGTCGTTTTGAATGATGTTGTCGCCGAGGATCACGACGATCCGCTCGCCGTCGGCGAAGTGCTCGCAGAGCCGCAGCGCGTCGGCGATTCCGCGCTCGCCCTCTTGATACGTGTAGGCGATGTCGTCGAGCCCGAACTCCGACCCGTTGCCCAGCAGGCGAAGGAAGTCGCCCGCCGAGCTGCCGCCCGTTACGATCATGATGTCGCGAACGCCCGCACGGCAGAGCGTCGCGAGCGGATAGTAGATCATCGGCCGGTCGTACACCGGAAGCAGATGCTTGTTCGTGACCTTCGTCAGCGGACGAAGCCGCGAGCCGAGCCCGCCGGCCAATATGACGCCTTTCACTGTAAGTGCCTCGCGACTTCGCCGCTCGGCCGGCGTTCCGCTTCGTTTTCGGCACGTGCTGCGCAGCGCCGAAAATCTTCGCTCCACGCCCCCACGCCGACTACCGCCGCGTGGGCCCCCCTACGGCTTTGCATAGGTTTTCAGCGGGCGCCACCACGACTCGTTGTCGCGGTACCAGGCGATCGTGGAGGCGATGCGGTCGTCGAAGGCGACGCGGGGTTCCCAGCCCAGCGCGCGCAGCCGGTCGCAGTTGACGGCGTACCGGCGATCGTGGCCGGGACGATCGGTCACGTGCCGCACGTGCGTCGCCATCGAGCGTCCGCAGCCCTCGACCAAGATGCGCGTGAGATCGAGGTTCGTGCGCGGCGAACCGCCGGCGACGTTGTAGACGCCGCCGAGCTCGCCGCGCTCCAGCACGTGCAATATCGCCCGAGCGTGATCTTCCACGTACAGCCAGTCGCGAACTTGGAGGCCGTCGCCGTACACGGGCACCGTTCGGTCGTCCAGGAGGTTGGTGACGAAGAGCGGGACGATCTTCTCCGGATACTGATTCGGCCCGTAGGTGTTGCTGCCGCGCGTGATCGCGACGGGAGCGCCGTACGTGGCCCGATACGCGAGCACCAGGTGGTCGGCTCCGGCCTTGCTCGCGGCGTACGGGCTGCGCGGCCGCAGCGCGTCCTCCTCGCGCGACTCGCCCGCCGCGACCTCGCCGTAGACCTCGTCGGTGGAAACCTGCAGGTAGCGCGCAATCGCGAACTCGCGCACCGCCTCGAGCAGCACGTGCGTCCCCAGCGTATCGGTCCGCAGAAACGCGCCGGGGTCCACGATGGACCTGTCCACGTGCGTCTCGGCCGCGAAGTTGACGATCGCGTCGACGCCGTCCCCGATGGCCTCGCGCACGGCCGCGGAATCGCAGACGTCGCCCTTGACGAAGGCGTACCGTGGATCGCTCTCGACGTCGCGCACGTTCGCGGGATTGCCGGCATACGTTATCGCGTCGAGGTTGACGACGCTCACGCCGCTGCGCTCGCGCAGAACGAGGCGGATGAAGTGCGACCCGATAAAACCGAGACCGCCGGTGACGAGCCAGCGCATGCCGCGCATTACGGAGAGGGTTTCTCGGTGACCTCCCCGGGCGCGGCCCCCGGACGCCCCATGCGGGCGGCGGCCGTGCGCTCGCCGCCTGGTCTGCTTGGAACCCGGTCCGCCCCGTGCTATAATCGCGCGGTTGTCGTTACTTCACCGGCGCATGGAGGCGCGGGTGGTTATGGCTCCGCGACGCGACCGCGATGCCAAGGATGGGCCGCGGCCGGGAGCCAGAAAGGGTACCCCTATGTCGGTCGTCACCATGCGCGAGCTCCTCGAAGCGGGCGTCCATTTCGGTCATCAGACGCGCCGCTGGAACCCCAAGATGAAGCCCTTCATCTTCCAGGAGCGCAACGGCATCTACATCATCGATCTGGCGCTCACGGTCCAGCGGCTGCGGGACACCTACGAGGTGGTCAAGCAGCTCGCCCGTGAGGGTAAGGTCATCCTCTTCGTCGGCACCAAGAAGCAGGCGCAAGACGTGGTGCGGGAAGAGGCGGAGCGCGCCGGCACGTACTTCGTCAACCAGCGCTGGTTGGGCGGCACGCTGACGAACTTTTCGACCATTCAGAAGCGCATTGCGCGGCTGCGCGAGCTCGAGAACATGAAGATGCAAGGCGACTTCGATCGCCTTCCCAAGAAAGAGGTCGCGAAGCTGGCCGACGAGATGGGTCGCCTCGAGCGCTTTCTCGGCGGCATCAAAGACATGCACCGTCTGCCCGACGCGCTCTTCGTCGTCGATCCGAAGAAGGAGCGCATCGCGGTACTGGAAGCTCGCAAACTCAAGATTCCGATCATCGCCGTGATCGACACGAACTGCGACCCCGATGAAATCGACTATCCGATTCCCGGCAACGACGACGCGATCCGCGCCGTTCGCTTGATGGTGGGCAAGATTGCCGACGCGATCATCGAGGGCAAGACCGAGAGCGAAAGCTCGTACGACGAAGGCGCGTACGAGTCCGCCCCCGGAGGATTCGAAAACGAGAGCGTCACCACGCTGGCGGAGGCGCAATCTTGATTTCGTACCAGCCGAAGCCCGAAGAGATCAAGGCGCTTCGCGAGGAGACCAGCGCGCCGATGCTCGATTGCCGCAAGGCGCTGTTGGATGCGGCCGGCGACGTCGAGCGCGCGAAGACGCTGCTGCTCGAACGCGGCGCCGCGCAAGCCGCGAAGAAGGCCGAGCGCGCCGCCGACGAAGGGCTCGTCACGAGCTACATCCACGCCGGAGGGAAGATCGGCGTCCTGGTCGAGGTCAACAGCGAAACGGATTTCGTCGCACGAAACCCCAGGTTCGCCGAGCTGTCGCGCGACATCGCGATGCACATCGCCGCGATGTCTCCGCAGTACCTCGATCGCGAGGCCGTGCCGAACGACGTGGTGGACGAGCTCCGCAAGGAGTTCCGGACGGGCGTTCCCGCCGGTAAGCCGCCGGAGATCGCCGAGAAGATCGTCGAGGGCAAACTCGCCAAGTGGTTCGAAGAGCACTGTCTGCTGGACCAGGCGTTCGTCAAGGACGACTCGATGAGCGTCCGCGATTTGATCGCCCGCGCGGTCGGCGCGCTGGGCGAGAAGATCCGCGTGCGGCGCTTCATGCGGTACGCCCTTGGACAGTGAGGCTGCGAAGCCGCGCTTCGCGCGCGTGCTGCTGAAGATCTCCGGCGAAGCGTTCACCGGCGACGGCTCGGGGGTCGACGTTCATACGACGCGCGAGATGGCGCGGCAGATCGCCGAGGCGCGCGAAGGCGGCGTCTCGATCGCGATCGTCGTCGGCGGCGGAAACATCTGGCGGGGCAAGGTCCACGAGGAAGCCGGGATGGATCGGGCGACCGCCGACTACATGGGAATGCTCGCGACCGTCATCAACGCGCTGGCCCTCCAGGATGCGCTCGAGCGGATCGGGGTGGCCTCGCGGGTGCAGACCGCGATCGCGATGCACCAGATCGCCGAGCCGTACATCCGGCGCAGGGCGATCCGGCATCTCGAGAAGGGACGCGTCGTGATCTTCGCCGCCGGCACCGGCAATCCGTACTTCACCACCGACACCACCGCCGCGCTGCGCGCCGTCGAAGTCAACGCCGAGGCGATCCTCAAGGCCACGAAGGTGGACGGCATCTACACGGCCGATCCGAAGAAGGATCCGCTCGCCACGCGCTTCGAGCGGCTCGACTACATGGAAGTGCTCCAGCGCGGCTTGGAGGTCATGGACTCGACCTCGATGGCGCTGTGCATGGACAACTCGCTGCCGGTGATCGTCTTCGACATGTCGGTGCCCGACAATATCCGGCGCGTCATATGGGGCGAAGCGATCGGGACGTACGTCGGCCGGCGCGAGCCCGCGTCCGTCGGATGAGGAGTTTTCAACGCTCATGACCGATGCGTATTTCAAAGAGATCGAGTCGCGGATGCACAAGTGCATCGAGGCGACGCAGAACGAGTTCGCGTCGATCCGCACGGGTCGCGCCGTGCCCGCGCTGCTCGACCGGATCGTCGTCGAGGCCTACGGCCAGCCGGTCCCGCTCAAACAGGTCGCCGGCGTTTCGGCGCCGGATTCGCGCACGCTGCTGATCAGCGCCTGGGACAAGAGCACCGTGCCGGCCATCCGCAAGGCCGTCGAAAAGAGCGACCTCGGCCTGACCCCCAACGTGGACGGGACGGCGATCCGCCTTTCGATTCCGCCGCTCAACGAAGAGCGGCGCAAAGACCTCGCCAAGCTGGTCAAGAAGAAGGCGGAAGACGGCCGCATCGCCGTCCGCAACGTGAGGCACAAGGCGCACGACGAAATCAAGGCGCAGTTGAAGTCCGCGGATATCACGGAAGACGACAACAAGCGCATGCAAGACACGTTGCAGCGGCTCACCGACAAGTACGTCAAGGAGATCGACGCCCTGGTGGCCGCAAAAGAAAAAGAGATAATGGAAGTGTGACCGAGGACTTGGTGCTCGTGCCCGAGGTCCAGGCGCGGCGGGTCCTGCGCGACCGGCGCGTCCGGCTGCGAATCCTCGCCCCTCCCGGTGCGTGGATCGGGTGCGGCACGCTTCGGGTCCTCCGCTTGAAGGCGCCCCGCGACGCGGACCCTTCGAGCTCGGCTCAGGATGACAGAGAATTGGAACTGATCGCCGGCTACGAGTCCTACCAGCCGTGAGCATCTCGCTGGCTGCGGGCGCGCGCGCCCAACTCGACCTGCAGAGCGTGCCGCGGCACGTCGCCATCATCATGGACGGCAATCGGCGGTGGGCCAAAGAACGCGGCCTTCCGGCCATCGAGGGTCACCGCCGCGGCATGATCGCGTTGCGTCACGTGACGCGCGCCGCCAGCGACGTGGGCATCGGCGCGCTCACCGTCTACGGGTTCTCCACCCAGAACTGGAACCGCGACGCCGGAGAGATCACGCTACTCTTCGAGCTGTGCGTTCACTTCGCGCGCAACGAGCTGATCGAGCTGCGGCGCAACAACGTGCGCGTGCGGATCATCGGAGAGTGGGAGTCGCTGCCGCGAGCGCCCCGCTCCGCGCTCGCCGACCTGCAGGCGCAGACCGCGTCGAACACGGGGCTGATCCTCAACATCGCGGTGAACTACAGCTCGCACTCCGAGCTCGAGCGCGCCGTGCGGGCCATCGCCAACGACGTCGCCGCCGGAAAGCTCGCGCCCGAGAGCATCGACGAACGATTGATCGGAACCTACCTCTATACCGCCGACCTCCCGCCGCTCGACCTGCTGATCCGGCCCGGCGGCGAGCACCGCCTGTCGAACTTCCTGCTCTACCAGGCGGCCTACTCGGAGCTGGTGATGGTCGACGTCTACTGGCCCGAATTTTCAAAGGACGATTTCCTACGAGCGCTGATCGAGTTTCAGCAGAGGGAACGGCGGTTCGGCGGGGCCTGACGGAACGCCGCGTCCTCGTAGGGGTGATCGTGGCGGCCGTCGGGCTCTCGAGCGTGCTCGTTCCGTGGGCGTTTTACGTCTTGCTGCTCGCCATCGCCCTGGCGAGCATCTATGAGTTCAACTATCTCTGCGCGATCAAGGGGCAGCCGCTGGAGTATCCGGTGGCCGTCCTCGGCGTCGTCGCCTACGTCGCCATGGCCATCTTCCACCAGCTTCACAAGTGGGAGGGCGTGCTGCTCGCGGGCACCGTGATCGCCGCGTTCTCCATCGGGATGTACGGCGAGCAGAAGGGATACTTCGCGCGCACCGCCTACACGCTGCTCGCCGTCCTGTACATCGGAAAGCTGCTGACGTATTTCGTGTTCATCCGCCAGATCGACGGGACCGGCATGTGGCTCACGTTTTTCGTGATCGTGCTCATCGCGTTGACCGACATCTTCGGCATGCTGGTCGGTACCGCGATCGGGCGGCACCCGCTCACCAAGATCTCGCCGAACAAGACCGTCGAGGGCTCCGTCGGGGCGCTCGCGATCGTGACGGCCGCAGCGACGGCGGCCACCTTGCTGCCGCAGCTCCACCTGCAGTGGTGGCAGGGCGCCGTACTCGGCCTCTTCACCAGCATCGCCGCACAAGTCGGCGATCTCGTGGAGTCGGCGTTCAAACGCGACGCGGGCGTCAAGGACGCGGGGGCGATGATCCAAGGACACGGGGGCGTCCTCGATCGCTTCGACTCGTACCTGTTGGGCGGCGTCGCCTTCTTCGCGACGCTCCACGTGCTCGGGATTCTGCAGGTCCAGTGAGTCGCAAACGCGTCGCCATCCTCGGCTCGACGGGCTCCATCGGAACCCAAGCGCTCGACGTCATCGGGCGGCACCGCGACGCGTTCGACGTGGTGGGCCTCGCCGCGGGACGCAACGTGGAGCTTCTGCGCGAGCAAGCTCGCGCGTTCGGCGCCGGCATCACCAGCACGGCTGCCGACGGCCCGGACGGCCTACGGCGCGTCGCCCTCGAGAGCGAGCCCGACGTCGTGCTGGCCGCCACCGACGGCTCCGTCGCGTTCGAAGCCGTGTTCGCTGCTGCCGAGCGCGGCATCGACGTAGCGGTCGCCAACAAAGAGCTGGTCGTGGCGGCGGGCGAGCTGCTGGTGGCGACGGCGTCGCGCAGCGGCGCGCGGCTGCTGCCGGTGGACAGCGAGCACAGCGCGATCTTCCAGTGCCTCGTGGGGGAAGACCGCGCGAGCGTCGCGGCGCTCGTGCTCACGGCATCGGGCGGCCCGTTCTGGCGCACGCCGCGCGAGGAGATGGAGCGAGCCGACCTCGCGGCCGCGCTCGCGCACCCGACCTGGCGCATGGGAACGAAAAACACCATCGATTCCGCGACGATGATGAACAAAGGCCTGGAAGTGATCGAGGCCAGCCGGCTGTTCGGGTTCGACGGCGACCGGGTGCGTATCGTCGTGCATCCGCAGTCGATCGCCCACGGCTTCGTGGTGTTTTCCGACGGCAGCGTAAAGTCGCAGCTGGCGCCGCCGGACATGCGCATTCCGATCGGATATGCGCTGAGCTATCCCGACCGGCTCCCGTCGCAGAGCGCGGCGAACGGCGACATCCTCGCGGCGCTCGGTGCAAAGCAAGGAACGGCCGCGTTGCGGTACGACTTCGAGGCGCCGGACGAGGACCGCTTCCCATGCGTTCGCCTGGCGTACCAGGCGCTGGCCGCGGGAGGCACGCAGCCCGCCGTCCTCTCGGCTGCAAACGAAGTCGCCGTGGCTGCGTTTGTAGAAGGTAGGATTGGCTTCGGGCACATCGCGGGCGTCATCGAGGAAGCTATGACCCGCGCCCGGGCGCACGAGCCCAGCCTGAGCGGCGTGCGGACCGCCGACCGGGAGGCCCGTGAAGCCGCCGGAGTCATCGTCGAAGCCCTCGAAGGGGGACGCTAGGAGGCCCCGTTCTCTTGACACTGCTCGCCGCCGTCACCTTAGTCGGATTCTCGAAGGTCGTCACGTTCATCGTGATGCTCTCGGTGCTGATCGTGCTGCACGAGCTCGGCCATTTCATCATGGCGCGGCGCAACGGCGTTCACGTGAACGAGTTTGCCGTCGGCTTCGGTCCCCGGCTCGCCGGGTGGACCAGTCCGCGCACCGGCACGCAGTACTCGCTGCGGGCGCTGCCGATCGGCGGCTTCTGCGCGATGGAGGGCGAGGACAACCGCACGTCCGAGGCGCAGCAGCAACGCGACTTTCTGGCCGGAGGCCATCCCGCGCAGTCGAACTTTCAGGCCAAGTCGCCGTGGGCGCGTCTGGCCATCGTGCTGGCCGGGCCGCTCGCGAACTTCCTTCTCTGCTACGTGATCCTGCTGGTGGGCGCCCTCGCGTTCGGCGTCGCGAGCGACAAGGCGCAGCCCGTCGTGGGCGAGGTGCTCTCGGGTTCGCCCGCGGCAATCGCGGGAATTCGTCCCGGCGATCGCATCGTCGCAATAAACAACGCGGAGATCGCGTCCGGCAAGCATCTGGTGGATACGATCCATGCATCGCTGGGCAAGCGGCTCGACCTCGTGTACGAACGCAACGGGACGCGCACGGAAGTGTACGTGCGCACCGTCCCGTGTCCGCCGCAGGTCGGTAAGAGCTACGGCTGCATCGGCTTTCAGCCGGTTCCCGCGTACGAACGCGTCGGTTTCATGAGCGCCGTCCGCCAGAGCGGCGAGGGATTCATCACGATCGCGAACCAGACGTTCGGCGGCCTCGCGCTGCTGGTGACGCAGTTCGCGAAATACGCGCCCGAGATCTCGGGGCCGATCGGCATGGGACAGGTCGCTGCCACCGTTCAGGACTGGGGCTGGGGTCCGTACTTCTATCTCGCGGCGACGATCTCGTTCGCGCTCGGACTCTTCAACCTGCTGCCGATTCCCGCGCTCGACGGCGGCCGCGCCGCATTCATCGTCGCCGAGCTCGTTCGCGGGCGTCCGGTGGATCCTGAGAAGGAGGCGATGGTGCACATCGCCGGCTTTGCCGCGCTGATGGCGCTGATCATGCTGGTCGCGTTCCACGACATCGCGCGCATCGTGAGCGGCCAGGGGGTCATGTAATGCTGCGGGTGCGCCGGAAGAGCAAGCCGATCTTCCTTCAGAACAAGACCGGAAAGTCCGACGCCAAGGGCGTGTGGATCGGCGGCGAGCATCCCGTGGTGGTCCAGTCGATGACGACGACCGACACCGCCGACGCGGACGCGACGCTCGAACAAGTCTACGGCCTCGCGATGGAGGGCTGCGAGGTGGTGCGCGTGACGGTGAAGGATCCGCCCGACGCGGCGGGTCTGCCGGCGATCGTGCATCGTTCGCCCGTTCCGATCGTGGCCGACATCCACTTCGATCACAAGATGGCGCTCGCGGCGATCGAGGCCGGTGTAGCGAAGCTGCGCCTCAATCCGGGGAACATTCGCGACCCGAAGAAGGTCGCAGAGGTCGTCGAGGCGGCCAAAGCGCGCGAGATTCCGATCCGTGTCGGCGTGAACATGGGCTCGCTGGCCCCGGACTTGGAGAAGTCGCTCGGGCACACGGCCGAAGCCATGGTGCTCTCGGCGCTCCGCCACGTGGAAATGCTCGAGGAGCACGGGCATACCGACATCGCGATCTCGCTCAAGGCGCACGACGTGGCGACGACCGTCGCCGCGTATCGTCTGGCGGACGCTCGGCTGCGCGAGCGCGGCACGCCGTACGCGCTGCATCTCGGCATCACCGAGGCGGGGTTGCTGCGCGACGGCACGATCAAGTCGTCAATCGGGCTCGGCATCCTGCTCTGGGAGGGGATCGGCGACACGATCCGCGTCTCGCTCGCCGACGACCCGATCGAAGAGGTCCCGGTGTGCTGGGGCATCCTAAAGTCGCTCGGCTTGCGCGAGAAGGGATTCGAAATCACCGCCTGTCCGTCGTGCGGCCGCGCCGAGATCTCGGTGCTCGAACTGGGGCGGGCCGTCGAGGCCATCGCGAAGTCGTACAGCGCGCCGGTCAAGGTGGCGGTGATGGGCTGCGTCGTCAACGGTCCGGGCGAATCGAAGATGGCGGACGTCGGCATCGCCGGCGGCAAGGGCAAGGGCGCGATCTACCGCGCCGGCGAGCTAGTCGGAACGTATCCCGAGAGCGAGCTGCTGGGCATGCTGCGTCTCGAGATCGAGAAGGTCATCGCCGAAAAATATCCCGCCTACGTCGACGCGTGATACGGCGTAGCGCGGACCTCTACGCCGGCCTGCCCCGGAGGGCTCTGCTGCCGGTCGGCCTGGTCGCGCTCGCGGTCTCGAGCGTCCTCGCGTTCTCGCGGCCGATCGTGATGCTCGTCGACGGCGAACGCGTGGACACCGACGTCGCTCCGATCGCGACCATCAACGAAAGAGCTTTCGTGCCGCTGCGGTCCATCGCCGACGCGTTGGGAGCGGAGACCTCGATCGACCCGAAGACGGGCAGCGTCGACGTCGTGCTCGGAACGCAGACGTTCCGCGTTCGGGCGGGCGACCCGCACGCCACGCTCAACGGCATGCCCGTCACGCTCAAACACGCGCCCTTTCGCGTTCGCGGCCGCACCATGATCTCGCTCGACGCCGTCGCTCGCGCGCTCCACGTGCGCGCCCGCTACGATCCGCGCAACGCTCGCATCGAAGTGATCACGCCCGGCATCGGCGAAGCGCCGGCCCCGCAAAACTCTCCGCAATAGCCGGCTCACCATCGGGAGCTGCAGTGTAGGGCTGCATCGAAGACACTCGTCGCGCTACCTCGTGTAGCGCTCCTGTTTCGCCACTTTTTCGGCCGAGCAAGCTTTGAATATCACATCCTGTGACGGCCGAAAAGTTGGAGACTTCTCAGCAGCCCTACACTGCAGCTCCCAACGGCGAGCCGCCTCCGCAAATGTTTGGGGCGCTGCGCGCACCCGACATGCCGTCTCGGGGCCGCTCGTCGCCCGCATCCTGCGGGCTCCTGCTCAGCCGCGCTCGCGCCACCTGCTGAGGAAGAGTTATGACCTCCTGTCAATGGCGCTCGCGTCGGAAGCCCCTCGGCGGCACGCCGGCCGCGCGCAGCGCGAGGAAAAGGTTATGCGTATTCGGCGAGGCCCTCGGGCTCTTCCACCGGCACCACGTCGGCCGGATTCGAATTGCGGAATCCGTAGGCGAAGAAGAAGACGAGACCGACGGCGAGCGCGATGACGAACCACGTCCAGGTCATGCGCGAGAGGCCGAAGACGGCTAGGAAGAGCGAGAAGACGATCCCGAGGATCGGGAAGAGCGGCACGAACGGCACGCGGAAGCTGCGCGGAAGGTCGGGGCGTCGCTTGCGAAGGTAGAGCACGCCGGCGCAGACCACCGTGAACGCGATGAGCGTGCCGATGTTCACGAGGTTGAGCAGGTTGTTGAGCGGGACGATCAGCGCTAGGATCGCGACGGCGGCCCCCGTGATCAGCGTGGTGACGAAGGGCGTCTTGAAGCGCGGATGGATCTTGGCGACGGCCGGCGGCAGCATCCGGTCGCGCGCCATGACGTAAAAGATCCGCGATTGGCCGAGCAGCGACGCGAGCGCGACGCTCGTCGTGCCGGCCAGCACGCCGATCGTGATGACCCAGTTCAGCGCCGGCATGTGCAACGGCGCGAGCGCATAGACGAGCGGATTCTTGATCGGCACGAGGTTCCACGGGACCGCGCCGACCAGCACGATCGCGGTCGCGCAGTAGATGACCGTGCCGATCGCGAGGGCTCCGATGACGCCGACGGGCACGTCGAACTGCGGGTTCTTGCACTCTTCGGCGGTCGTCGTGGCCGTGTCGAAGCCGATGTAGCTGAAGAAGACGTACGCGCCGATCGCAATGATGCCGTAGGGCTGCGCGGACGACGAGTAGTCGGCCATGCCGCCGAACGGGCGCAGCGATCCCCAGCCGACGGGATTGAAGTTGTGCAGATTCGCGGCGTGCACCAAGAAGGCACCCGCGATGACGAAGACGATCAGCGCCGAGATCTTGAGCACGACGAAGACGTTGTTCGCCGTCGCCGATTCGCGAATGCCGACCGAGAGCAGCACGCTGAGCCCGACCACGAAGAGCGCCGCCACGATATCGCATTGCGAGTGCGCCAGGTCCCAGCTCGACGGCAGCCACCACGCGCCGTGAACCAGCAGGTTGGACTGCTGGGCCCAATCGGGAAGCGACAGCCCCGCGGTCTTCGCCACGTCCTGAATCGCGGCCGAGAACTGCTGCGCAACCGGCGCGGCGCTGATGCCGTACTCGAAGATCAGGGCGAATCCGATGATCCACGCGAACAGCTTGCCCATCGTCGCGTACGCGTACGTGTAGGCGCTGCCGGCGACCGGCACCATCGCGCCCAGTTCGGCGTAGCACAGCGCCGCGAAGAACGACGTGAGGCCCGCGAGCAGATAGGAGATGATGACGGCGGGACCGGCGCCCTTGACACCGGTTCCGATCGTGGTGAAGATGCCGCCGCCGATCATCGTTCCGAGGCCGATGGCGACCAGATCCTTGGCGGTCAGCGCGCGCCGAAGGATCTTGCGCGTTCCCAGCTCGCGCAGCTTCGCCGCGTCGGTCGTGGCGAAGAGCTCCGAAAAGAACGGCATTCGGGCGTCGCTTCGCAACGACGTTCCGCTAACCTTCCGGCGCCTTGCTCGACGGTTGCCAGACGTGCTCGGCGATGCCGAGCGAATCGTTGATCCAACGCGCCCACACGAAGAGCGCGTCCGAGAGACGGTTGAGGTAGCGCAGCCCCGCGCCCGGCGGCTCGCCGCCGCCCTCGATCAGCGCGACCAAGAGACGCTCGGCGCGGCGGCAGATCGTGCGGGCGAAGTGCAGCATCGCGCCCGGCTGCGAACCGCCCGGATGGATGAACTTGTCGAGCGGCGCAAGGCCGGCCTGCGCTTCGTCGATCGCGCGTTCCAGCGCTTCGACGGCGCCCTCGCTCACGGCCGGCGCGTCCGGCCGCCGCTCCGCCGGGAGCGTCGCGAGCTCGCTGCCGAGATCGAAGAGGACGTCTTGCGTCCACGCGAGCCAGGCGTCGAGGACGCTCGCGCGATCTCCGCGCTCGATCAACGGGCGCAGGCCGGCCCGCGCCATCCCGATCGCGCTCGACAGCTCGTCGAGCGTGCCGTAGGTCTCGATGCGCGGCGCGCTCTTGGCGATCCGGCCGCCGCCGACGAGTCCGGTCGTGCCTTCGTCGCCCGTGCGGGTGTAGATGCGCGTCAGCTTGGGCATTGCACGCCTGCACTTCCCCACGCCCGACAAACTCCCGCCCATGCCCCGGCGCCGTCCCGAAGGCGGCGGCGGTGCCGCGCGCGAAAGCCGGGCCGGTCATGCCCGAAGCGCTCGCCGCAGACGCCGTCAAAGAGATTCCTCCGAAGGCGGCCGACCTCTCCGCATGGTACACCGCGGTCTGCCTCAAGGCGGAGCTGGTGTCGTATTCGCCCGTGCGCGGTTGCGTCGTCCTGCGGCCGTACGGGTTCGGTCTGTGGGAGAAGCTGCAGACGCACCTCGACGAGCGGTTCAAGGCAACGGGCCACGAAAACGCCTACTTCCCGCTCTTCATTCCGGAGAGTCTGCTCGTCAAAGAGGCCGAGCACGTCGAGGGCTTTGCGCCCGAGGTCGCCTGGGTGACGCAGGGCGGCAGCGAAGAGCTGACCGAACGCCTGGCGATCCGGCCGACGTCGGAAGCGATGGTCGGGGTGATGTACTCCCAGTGGGTGGAGTCGTATCGCGACCTGCCGATCCTCATCAATCAGTGGGCGAACGTCGTGCGGTGGGAGAAGGCGACGCGGCCGTTTCTCCGCACGATGGAGTTCCTGTGGCAGGAGGGACATACGGCACACGCCACGGCCGCCGAGGCCCGCGAGGAGACGCTCAAGATCCTGGAGCTCTATCGCGACTTCGCGGAGAACGTCGCCGCCGTGCCGGTCTACGCCGGCCGCAAGAGCGCGAGCGAACGGTTTCCGGGGGCGGTCGAGACGTACTCGATCGAGGCGCTGATGCCCGACGGCAAGGCGCTGCAGTCGGGGACGTCGCACGATCTCGGTCAGAACTTTGCTAAGGCCTACGACATCAAGTTCGTCGACGCAGACCGCGAAATCAAGCACGCGTACACCACCTCGTGGGGCGTGTCGTGGCGGATGCTCGGCGGATTGATCATGGTCCACGGCGACGATCGCGGCCTGCGCATCCCGCCGAAGATGGCGCCGATCGAAGCCGTGTTGATCCCGATCGTCCGTTCGGGCGACGACCGTGCCGTCGAGTTGTGCGCGACGCTCGCGCAGCGGCTGACGGCCGAGGGCTTCCGCGTGCGGGTCGACACGCGCGACGCGCAGCCCGGCTGGAAGTACAGCGAGTGGGACGTCCGCGGCGTGCCCGTTCGGATCGAGATCGGACCGCGCGACGTCGACGCGCAGAGCGCCGTGCTCGCGCGCCGCGATCGCGGCCGCGAGGATCCGGACCAGCGGCGGAGCGTCGCGATCGCGGAGGTTCCAGGCGTCTTGCGCGGGCTGCTCGACGACATCCAGCGCTCGCTCTACGCGCAGGCCAAGGCATTTCTGGACAAGCACACGCCGGCGACCGCCGACCGCGCCGAATTCTTCGAGCTCTGCCGCAGTCGCGCGGGAATGGTCGACATCCCATGGTGCGAACGGCCGGAGTGCGAGGCGCGCGTCAAGGCCGAGACGGCGGCGACGACGCGCGTGCTCCGCGATCTGAACGAGGCAAACGTCGCGTGCGTCGCGTGCGGGGAGCCGGCCAAGACGAGGGCCTACTTTGCGCAGTCGTATTAGGTTCGCGCTCGCCGCCGCACTCGCGTTCGCGGCGGCCTCCAACGTCGCCGGCGCCTACGCGCCGAGCGTCGCGGATCTCGACGCCGAGTCGCGGGCGGTCGGGAACCGGCGCGAACTGGCCGAGCACATCGGGGAATCCATTTTCGCCACGGAGTGGCCGGCCGAGGTGAGCCAGGTCTCGGCCAACGAGATCGCCGGGCATCTCCTCGTGGGCATCCGCATCTGGGGCGTGAAGTTCCATCGGCCGATCACGCGCGACGAGTTCCTCGACGAAGTCGTCACCGTCGTGCGGCGCGCCTTCGCGGCCGCGCCGGCCGCCGAGGAGGTGGATCTCTGGGCGAGCGTGCCCATCGATGTGACCAAGGGCGAAATCGTGAGCGGCGATCTGGCCAGGCCGACGTCGCGCACGGTCTTCAGCCTGACCGTTCGGCGCGGCGAGACGGTCGCGTCGGTGCGCGCGCGCGCCGATCGGTGGAGCGACGGCGTCTTCTGGGATACGCAGTGGGCGCGCGAATCGTTCAAGGCGCCGACGTAGGTGCGCGGTGTATAGGAAGACGACGCTTCCAAACGGCCTGCGCGTGCTGACCGAGTGGATGCCGGCCGTCCGCTCCGCGACCGTCGGGATCTGGGCCGACGTGGGCTCGGCGGTCGAAGTCCGCGAGCGGCGCGGAATCTCGCACCTGGTAGAGCACATGCTCTTCAAGGGCACGACGCGGCGAACCGCGCGCCAGATCGCCGAGACGATGGACGGCGTCGGCGGCAACCTCAACGCGTTCACCGACAAAGAGACGACCTGCTACTACGCCAAGGTCATCGATCGCCACGTGCCGCTGGCGCTCGACGTGTTGGCCGACATGTTCCGGAACTCGACCTTCGAGGCACCGGATCTCGCGAAAGAGCAGAAGGTCGTTCTCGAAGAGATCAAGATGTACGACGATTCCCCCGACGAGCTGATTCACGACGTCTTCTTACAGACGATGTGGAGCGGCTCCAGTTTGGGCGAGCCGACGATCGGGTTCGCGGACACCGTCACGGGCGTGACGCCCGACGATCTGCGCGCGCACATGCGCGCCCACTACGCACCAAACTCCGTGGTGGTGGCCGCGGCCGGCAACGTGGAGCACGACCGGTTCGTCGAGCTCGTGTGCGAGCAGTTCGACGGCTTCGACGGCGCGTGCGTGCTGCCCGAGGCCGAGCGTCCGGCGACGACGCCGTCGCGGCACGTGCGTTATAAAGAGAGCGAACAAGCCTACGTCGTGCTGGGCACCCGCGGCATCGACATTCGCGACGACCGCCGGTACGCGCTCTCGCTGCTCGACACGGTATTGGGCGGCGGCATGTCGAGCAGGCTCTTCCAGGAGATCCGCGAGCAGCGCGGGCTGGTCTACAGCGTCTACTCGTTCCAAGCCGCGTACCGCGGCGCCGGCCTGTTCGGCGTCTTTGCGGGGACGTCGCCCGAAAACGTGCAGGCATGCATCGACGTCATCGTCGATCAGTTCGGCCGCGTTCGCAACGAGCCGATAAGCCCGGACGAGTTCCAGCTCGCGAAGGAACACATCAAAGGAAACCTCACGCTCTCGCTGGAGGCGAGCTCGAGCCGGATGATCCGGCTCGGCCGCAACGAGTTCGCTCTCGGGCGGAACGTGAGCGCCGAGGAGATCGAGCGGCGTATCGACGCGGTGACGGCCGCGGAGGTGCACGAGTTGGCGCGCGAGCTACTCGTGGACGAGAACCTGGGACTCTGCATCATCGGCCCGGTCGAGGAGTCGTCGATTCGCTGGAGCCGCCACGCTGCATAGCGCCCCGGCTCTGGCGCCCCAGCTGTGGTCGGGAAAGCTCGTCGGCGCGATGGTCATCACGTTCGTCGTGCAGGGCGTCACGATCGGCGCCTACGCGGCACGCCTGGCGGGCGTCCAGACCAAGCGAATCGCGACGTCCATCTCGCTCTTCAACCTGTTCGTGACCGCCGGGCGGCTGGCGAACCTCTTCATGGCGTTCTTCGTCGGACCGCTCTCGGACGAGGCCGGGAACGCGGTCGCGAAGCTGCAGGGCAATCCGGCGGCGGTGAACGCGTGGCAGCACGGCTTCGACGTACAGCTTCGGCTGATCGTGCTGGCCGGATCTGCCGGCATGTTCGTCTTCGCGCTGTTTCTGCCGATGTTCACCTACTTGTTCCGGCGCGGCGTTCACTCGTTCGAGGCGCGCGGTTCGGTGCCGCACTCGCTGGCGCGGCTGATCTCGCCGGCGGTGATCGCCGACGTGCTGCGCTCGCAGCATCTGCCGAGCCTCGCCGAAGTACGTTCCTTCGATTGGCGCCGGCTGCCGGGACGGCTCCTCGTTTTCAATACGGTCGTGATGTGCGTCTACGCCATCGGCGTGCAGGCGTCGTTTCTCGCCTCCGTCTTGGACGTGGGCGTCGCCCGGACGGCCATCAGCCTCTCCGGCGTCGTCAACGGCGTCGGTACGGTCGCGTTCACGCTGTTCGTGGATCCCACGTCGGCCATCATCACCGATCAGGCGATCCACGGAAAACGTACCGTCGAGGAGGTTCGCGCCATGGTGTTCTATCTATCGCTGACGGCCATCGTCGGATCGCTGCTCTCGCAGGCGATCCTCTATCCGGCGGCCGTCGTGATCGAACTGGTTGCACGATTTGCCGCACACGTACGTCTCTAAGGTCGCCGCTCGACTCGCCGTCGCTCTGTGCGGCGCGCTGCTGCTTGCGGGCTGCGCCGGATCGATCGAGCGGTGGATCGTGGCGACCCGCGTGCACCAGGGCGACGCGGCGCTGACGCGCGGGAACGTGCGGGATGCGGCGCTCGCCTACCGGCTCGCGCTGCGCGTGGACCCGAAAGATCCGCAGGCGCGCGCGGGGTTCGTTCAGGCCGCCGCCGAGCTCGCGCGGCTCGAGTACACCAAGGGTAACTTCGACGACGCCATGCAGACCGTCGACGGCGGCCTCGCGGTCGATCCGCAGAGCGCGCGCCTGGCAGCGCTCAAGGGCACCGTCGAGCAGGCCAGGCTGCAGCGCGAGATCGTGCTCTCGAACTATCCCACCTACCACGCCGCGGGGCTGGAGCTGCAGCGGGCGTACGCCCAGCTGAACGTCACGAACGCGCTGCTGCTGCGAAGCCTCAAACGCTTCGGATACACGTTCGACCCCAACGACCTGACCGTCGCGATCAAACGGAGCTACGAGTTGCAGCTCGAGCTCGCGAAGAACACCAACCGGCTCGCGCTCTACCGTCAGCTCGTGACGTCGGGCGCGCCGGAATTGCCCGCGGAGTCGCGCACGTTCGGCGCGGCGTCGCTGCTGCCGCTGCCGTGACGCGATGATCGCGTGGCTCGAATCGCTGACCACGGTCACGGCCGGCATCGTCATCGTCGGCAGTTTCGTCCTGCTGGCGCTCGCGGTCGGCTACGTCGTCGCTCGCTTTACCTCGCGGGAAGTCCGGACCGCGCACAACGATCGCGCCGGTTTCATCCTGGCGGTCATCGGCGTCATCTACGCCGTGCTGCTGGCCTTCGTCGCCATCGGCGTCTGGGAGCGGTTCTCGCAGGCCGAGTCGCGGACGTTCGACGAGGCGGGCGCGTTGGCCACGGTCTACCGCGATGCCGGCTCGTTCCCCGACCGGGGCCGGCTGCGTGCGGCGCTCCGTGCGTACGTACGGTCGATCGTCACCGACGAGTGGCCGCGGATGCGCCGCGGCAAAGAGGCGGGACTGTCGAGCGCGCTCATCGAGGCGGTCGACCGCGACGTCCGGGCGCTCCCGGTCTCGTCGCTGCGGATCGCCAACATCCACGCGCAGATGCTCTTCGCGATCGATACGGCGCTGCTCGATCGCCAGACCAGGCTCACGGTCGACTCGAACGGGATCAACGAGATCCTCTGGGTCGTGCTGATGCTGGGGGCCGTCGTCACCATCGCCTTCACGTATCTCTTCGGGTTCGACCAGACGACCATGCAGCAGCTGATGATCGGCGGATTGAGCTTCCTGATCGGCCTGGTCCTGTTCTTGATCGTCGCGCTGGACTTCCCGTTCCGCGGCAGCATCGCGGTGCAGCCCGAGGCGTTCCGGGCCTTGCTCGAGAGCTTCAACGCGATCGGGTTATGAGGCAGCGGCGGCGCGCGTCGAGCAACGCGCGCCCGCGGCCCATCCGCTCGGCGGCGCGAAACGCGCGCCAGAAACGGTCGGCATCGGGCGCGATCTTGGCGGGATCGGTTTCGTAGACGGGCCACTGCGTGCTTCCGGGCAGCAGCGGAAAGCGTTGCAGCCACGCGCAGAGTTCGGCGTTCGCCCGCAGGCGGTTGTCTTCGATCGAGATAAAGTAGCGCGCCCCCTTTCGGATGGCGCTCTCCTCGTCGAAGGGGGTCCAGAGCGCGGGATCCTCCTCCCAGCCGAAGCGATCGATATAGTACTGGATCTCGGGGCCGTAGTGTCCGACGACGATCAGCGCGTCCTTCGGAAGCGCGGCGTCCAGCGCGACCGCGTCGCGGTAGGTCTGCTTGCCGTAGGCGTAATACGCGGCGACCGGTGCGCGCGAGGTAAGGAGCACGGCGAGGCCGACGAGCGGGATCAGTGCCAGCAAAGCGTAGCGCCCGGCGGGAGCGATCGCAGCGCCGCGGACGACGGCGGCGAAGCGCGCGATCGCGCCGCCGATCGAGAGCGCGCAGAGCGGCAGAAGCGGAAGCATGTAGTAATCGACGCGCTCGACCGTCACCACCACGTAGACGTAGAGCAGGCCGCCGGCGAGCCAGCCCCACAGCAGGGCCTTGCTGCGCGGCGCCAGCCACGGCAGGGCTATGACGCTCGCGATGGCGAGCGCGAACGACGGGGCGCCGAGCACGGTGTCGCGCAGCATTCCGGTCACGATGCGGAATTGTACGAACTTCGCGACGAATGCCGCCGGGTCGGTGAACGCATCGCGCAGCGCCGGCAGCACGTGCAGCCGCGTGATGCCGCTCGCCCAGTGCCAGTCGGCGTGCGCGTCGACGACGCGATCGTACGCCGTGAGGATTAAGAGCGGCACGACGACGAGCACCAGCGCAAAGGCGATCGGCGTGGCGCGCTTCGCCCGCACGCGTTCGCCGAGCATGCCGACCAACGGCACGACGGCGAGAGCCGCGACCGGCTTGGCGAGATATGCGAGCGCGAGCAGCGAGGTCGCTGCCGTGAGGCCGCCCGGCGAAAGCCGGCCGGCGGACGCCAAGTAACGCGCCGCCGCGTACAGCGCCACGGTCAAGAAAAAGACCATCGCGGAGTCCGGCATGAACGTGCGGCCGTAATAGACGCTCGCAGGAAAGACGGCGTAGAAGAAGGCGGCGGCGACGCCGGCGAGCGCGCTCGCAAAGAGCCAGCGCGCGAAGTACGCGAGCGTCAGCACGGTCGCGAGACTGAACGCCGCCGTGACGAGCCGCCCGAAGATCTCGTGGACGCCGAAGATCTTGTAGAGCGTCGCCGCGAGAAACGGCACGATTTGCAGCTCCAGCTCGACGTAGTTCGGCGGCGGGCCGTTGTAGCTGGTCTGCGGATAGAGAATGTTGAACTGCAGGCGCGCGAAGTTGCGAGCGATCGTCGCGGTGTCGCCCTGGCGCCAGCCCGGGTGGTCGAGGAGGGGGTCGTGGATGCCGTGCAGCCTCAGCGCGACGGCGAGGAGCGCGACGGCGACCAGCGCGAGCGCCCAGTATGCCTTGGTCAATTCAGGTGGCGAAACGTCCAATACTTGTTGAGGAAGAAGTTGATGCACGTTCCGGCGAGCGTCGCGATCAGCCACGTCGTGGTGAAGTGGTGGAAGCCGGTGCGTTCGGCCACCGTGAAGACGAGCTTGCCCAGCACGAGCGCGACGGCGGAGACCGTGAGGAACTGCAGCCCCTCCAAGAGCGGGTTGCGGCGCGACCCGAACGTCCATACCCGGTTCAGCATGTAGTTGGAGAGACCGCCGATCATGAAGCCGGCGGCGAAGTCCACGAACCAGGAGAACTGCGTGGTCTTCTCGAGCACGTGCGCGATGACGAAGTTCACGACCATGCCGGATGCGCCGACGATGCCGAACTTGAAGAACTGGCGCACCCCGCGGCGGCGGGTCAGGCCGCGCACGAGCCCCGGCGCGGCATCGTTATGCAACCCAGTACCAGTCGGCGAACAGCACGGTGAAGAGGCCGAGCAGCGGCAGCGAGAAGGCGAGGATCACGTTGTTGACCCACGGCCGCTCCCCCCAGCGCGCGAGAATAGCGAACATCGGAAAGAGCACGAGCGCGAAGCGCGGCATCGACATGAGGTTCGACGTCGACATCGGCACGAGGATCGATAGCGCCATGTAGGCGATGTACGACGGCCTCAAGCTACGCCAGCCGAGCAGCAGCACAGCGACCATGAGGAGCGTGAACGCGATCTCGAGCGACTGATTGGCGACTACCTGCGCCGTGAGCGCGTGCTCGATCTTCCAGACGGCGTTGACGACGCTCACCCAGGGCATCGCCAGATGCCGGTTCCAATGGCTCTGCACGTGCGAGAAGTACAGCGGGTCCGCGCGCAGCACCCACAGATAGGCCATGTACGCGGCCATGCCGAGCGGCGCCAGCAGGCCGGCCGCCAGATCGGCGAAGGCGCGCGGGCGCAGGGGCTTGTCCTGGGCCAGCCATTCGATGAAGAACGGGACGATGAGCAGCACGCCCTCGACGCGGGTCAGCGCCGCGAAGAAGCCGAGGATTCCGGCGAGCCACCACTGACGCGAGCGCATGTAATAGAACGATGCGACCGTGAGCATGAAGAAGAGCGACTCGGTGTACACCGCGGTAAAGTAGACGGCCGTGGGAAAAATCGAGACGTAGAAGATCGCGCGCCGCGCGACGGCGCGGTCGTACTCGTGCTCGAGCAGCTTGTACAGGTAGAGCAGGCCGAAGAAGAACGAGGCGTTGGATACGAGCAGCCCCGCGATCAGGTGGTTGCCGGCGAGCTCGCCCACGTAACGCACGAGCAGCGGAAAGAGCGGAAAGAACGCCATGTCGGTGCCCTGGTAGCCCCGCGTCGCGATGTCGATGTAGTGAACGGCGTCCCACCGCCCCCACACGGCGAGCAGCGCGTACGACGACTCTTGGACGTGGCTGCCGGCGCGCTGGCCGATGATGACGGCGGCCAGTTCGGCGATGACGATGATGGCGATTCGCGTGGCGGCGAAGTCGATCAGCACCTCGCGGACCGTCTGGTTGAAGCGCGCGGCGATGAGCACCTTGCCCACGCAGGCGAGCGTGACGGCGAACAAAAAGAGGCGAGCGCCGTGCGTCAGCTGCGGCGCCAGGACGAACGTCAGCCACAGCACGAGGAACGGCAGCCAGGTCAGCGCGTCGTAACGCAGCGAGCGCAGAAGCGTGATACCCGCGCGCCGCGAAAAGTAGCGCGAATAGGACGTCCACGCGGTCAGCGCCAGCACGATGCCGAGCGCGATGCCGGCGAGCAGGCCGGCCTCGGCGATCGGCCCGCGGTGGGTCGGGACGACCACCGCATACCACGCGAAGAAGCCCAACGTGAAGCCCACCGACGCGACGCCGAGACACGCCGGCAGCCCTGCGACCATCAAATCGCCGAAGAGTGGCGGGCGCGAATGCGCCGGTGGCGCGAGGCGGGTGTCGGCGAGCACAGCGCACGTTCTTAACAGGAAATGAGCCGCTTTCCTTGTAGCCTTGCGCCAGATGGCAAAGTCGATCATGCGCGCGGTACTGGACCGGCCGGTTCACTCGCTCGACTTCGTGACCGTGACCGAAAGCGCCGCGCTAGCGGCGTCGCGCTGGATGGGTCGCGGCGAACGCGATGCCGCCGACGGCGCGGCGGTCGAAAAGATGCGCGAGTCGCTCGGCGACATGGAGATCGCCGGCCGAATCGTCATCGGGGAGGGCGAGCGCGACGAAGCGCCGATGCTGTACATCGGCGAGGAGCTCGGCAGCGGCGGCAAGGAGGTCGACATCGCCGTCGATCCCGTCGAGGGAACGAACCTCGTCGCCAACGGCCTGCCGAACTCGATCGCCGTGATGGCGATCGCCGAACGCGGCGGCCTGCTGCACGCGCCGGATACCTATATGAAGAAGCTCGCGGTCGGTCCCAAGGCGGCGCCCTACGTGCACATTGACGCGCCGGTGCGCGATAACTTGGAAGCGGTCGCCAACGCGCTCGAGAAGCCGATCAACGACGTGTGCGTCGTAATCCTCGACCGGCCGCGCCATGCGGAACTGATTCGCGACGTGCGCGCCGCCGGCGCGCGCATCCGCCTCATCTCGGACGGCGACGTCGACGCGTGCATCGCGACCGCGATCGACACGACGGGCATCCACGTCGCGATGGGAACCGGCGGAGCGCCGGAAGGCGTGCTCGCGGCGGCGGCGATCAAGTGCCTCGGCGGCAACTTCATGGGACGGCTGCAGCCGCGCAATCCCGAAGAGGCGCAGCGCGCCGCGGAAATGGGATTCGGCGACATCGATCGCGTGCTGGAGCTCGACGACCTCGTCCGCAGCAACGACGTGATCTTCTGCGCCACGGGCATCACCGACGGCGACTTGGTGCGGGGCGTGCGGTTCTTCGGTAACCAAGCGCGGACGCATTCGATCCTCGTGCACTCAAGCGGCACGGTACGCTTTATCGAATCGACCCACCGGCTCGGTGCTCGCCCGCCAGGGCGATAATGCAGGCTAGGACGCATCGCCACGACCTGATCGTCGTCGGCGCCGGCTCGGCCGGATACGCCGCCGCGCGCACGGCGCACGACGTCGGCTGCGACGTGGCGCTCGTGGACACGGGGCCGCTCGGCGGCCTGTGCATCCTGCGGGGGTGCATGCCGAGTAAAACGCTCATCGCGTCGAGCGACGCGCTCCACGACGCGCGCGACGCGAGCGTGCTGGGCATCGGCGCGGAGGCGCTTTCGATCGACATGCCGTTCATTGCGGCGCGCAAGCGCGAGCTGGTCACGGGCTTCGCCGAGTACCGAATAGATGGCATCGAGCGGTTTCCGCTCTATCGCGGCGCGGCCCGCTTTCTTTCGCCGACCCGGTTGGCCGTCGGCGAGGGGACCGTGTTGGAGTCGGCGCGGTTTGTGGTGGCGACCGGCAGCATCATTTCGCCGAGCGTTCTTCCCGGCCTGGAGGCCACCGGCTTCCTCGACAGCGACGCCGTTCTCGAAGTGGAGAGCATTCCCGCGTCGGTCGTGGTGCTGGGCGGCGGTTATACCGCGTGCGAACTCGGTCAGTTTCTCGCACGAATGGGCGCGCGCACGACGATGCTCATCCGCAGCGGGCATTTGCTGACGTCGAGCGACGACGACGTTGGCAACTCCCTGACCGAGTATTTTCGCGAGGAGGGCATCGACGTCGTCACGCGAGCCGTCCTCCTCGGCGCGCACCGCCGCAACGGCGAGAAAGTCGTGCGTTACCTGCACGACGACGCGGAGCTCGAGGCCGCGGCCGAGGAGATCTTCTACGCGCTGGGCCGCTCGCCGAACGTCGCGGGCCTCGATCTCGACAAGGCCGGCATCGAGGTTAATGCCGACGGCAGGATCGCGGTCGACGGCCAGATGCGCACCAGCAATCCGAACGCGTACGCGGCGGGCGACGTTACCGGCGAGTATATGCTGGTGCACGCCGCAATCTACCAGGGCGAGGTTGCGGCCCGCAACGCCTGCCTCGACGCGGGCGAGGTCGCCGACTACCGCCTGGCCGGCGCGCACGCCGTCTTCACCGATCCCCAGTTCGCGGCGGTGGGATCGAGCGAGAAGGAGCTGCGCGCGAACGGCATCCCCTACGTCGTGGGGCGCTACGACTTTGCCGAGCACGGCAAGGCGCTCTGCCTGAACAAAACCAAGGGCTTCGTGAAGATGATGGCCGACCCGGTGAGCGGCCGGATCCTCGGCGCCGCGGTGTTGGGAGCGCAGGGATCGGAGCTCATCCACGAGATGATCGTCGCGATGCGCTTCGATTCGACCGTGGATCAGTTCATGCGGATTCCGCACCTGCATCCGACGCTGGCCGAGATCTGGACGTATCCGGCGGAAGCCTGCGCCGAGCAGCTGGGCCGCAGAATCCCCGGCGACGAGCAGGTGGAGTTGGCCACCAGTGCCGTCGCCGACTGACGCGCCGCGGCGCCTTCGCGTCGCGATTCTCCAAACGAAGCCCGCGAAGGGCGAGTACGCGCGAAATCTCGGCGACGCGCGCGACGCGTTCGCGCAACTGGCCGGCGATCCGCCCGACCTCATCGTGCTGCCCGAGGCGGCCTTGACCGGATACTTCCTGGAAGGGGCCGTCTACGATCTGGCGCTGCCCGCGCCGGCCTTCGCCCGCGACCTCGCCCAAGCGTGGCGCGCCGGATCGGAACGGCCGGTTGACATCGCGGCCGGATTCTTCGAAAACGACGGCGGAACGTTTTACAACAGCGCGATCTACGTCCACGTCGAGCCGGGGGGCGAGCGCGTCGCGCACCTGCACCGCAAGATGTTCTTGCCGACGTACGGCGTCTTCGACGAGGAGCGTTTCCTTTCACGCGGGCGGCGGTTGAGCGCGTTCGACACGCGCTTCGGACGCATGGCGCTGCTGGTCTGCGAGGACGCGTGCCACGCGATCGTGCCCACCGTGGCTGCGATCAAGGGCGCGCGCATCCTGATCGTTCCGAGTGCGTCGCCCGGGCGGGGAGTGGAGAACGAGATCGAGGGCGAGCTCGAGAGCGTCACGCGCTGGCGCGAGATGCTGCGGGCCGCCGCGCTGGAACACGGCGTCTTCGTCATCTACGCCGGCTTGGCCGGATTTGAGGGAGGGAAAGGCATGACGGGATCGTCGACCGTGATCGACCCGCGCGGTCACGTGCTGGTGCAAGGATCGCCGACGGACGCCTGCATCGTTCGCGCCGACCTCGACTTACGCGAGGTCGAGCTCGCGCGCGCGCGCCTGCCGCTCCTCGGCGACCTGGCCGAAGCGCTGCCCGATCTGTTGCTCGACGACGAGCTTCCGCTCCCGCGAGGGCGGCGCGATGCTGCCGATCTTTGAGGGCGCCGCCCCAGGCACGGCTCCGCCGGGTATCGACGCGTCGCTCGCGGCGAATTGGCTCGAGACGTTTCTGCGCGACGAGCTCGTCGAGCGGCGCGGCATCGCGCGCGCCGTCGTCGGGCTGTCGGGCGGCGTCGACTCGGCCGTCACGGCATTCTTATGCGCCCGCGCGCTCGGTCCCGATAACGTGTACGCGTTTCGCCTGCCGTATGCGACGTCGCACCCCGCGAGTCTGGCCGACGCGCAGCTCGTCGTCGACGCGCTGAAGATTCACTGCCGTACGATCGACATCACGCCGGCGGTCGACGGTTATCTGGCGTCGGAGCCCGATGCGGACGCGCGGCGGCGGGGCAACGTGATGGCGCGCATGCGCATGGTCGTGCTCTTCGATCAGTCGGCCAAGCTCGACGCGCTGCCGATCGGCACCGGTAACAAGACGGAACGCCTGCTGGGATACTTTACGTGGCACGCCGACGACAGCCCGCCGCTCAATCCGCTCGGCGATCTCTTCAAAAGCCAGGTGTGGGAGCTCGCGCGCTGCCTCGGCGTGCCCGAGCGGCTGATCGAGAAGGCCCCCACGGCGGACCTGCAGGCCGATCAAACAGACGAAGCCGACCTCGGCATCACGTACGCGCGCGCCGACGCGATCCTCGCGCAGCTCCTGCTGGGATACTCCGACGATCAGCTGCGCGAGCATGGGTTTGCGCCGCAGGAGATCGCGCTCGTGCGGCGCCGGGTGGACGCCACGCACTGGAAGCGTCATCTGCCGACAACGGCGATGCTCTCGAACACCGCCATCAACGATTTTTACCTGCGCCCGGTGGACTACTGATGCGCAGGCCGTTCTATCCGGTCAGCCTGAATTTGGACGGGCGCCCGTGCGTCGTGATCGGGGCGCACGACGACCGCGAGGCATCGGAGAAGTCGGCGGCGCTGCTCGAAGCGGGCGCCGACGTCCGCCGCATCTACGACTGGAGCGCTCTGCGCGACCGCGATCTGGAGGGGGCGTTCTTCGTCATCTCGACGCCGCAGGACGCGGGCCTCTCGGCGCGCCTTCGCGAGCTGGCCGATCGCGAGCGCTTTCTGCTCTGCTGCATCGACCAGCCACGCTACGGCTTCGTCGCGATGGCCGCGATTGCGAAGGCCGGCCCCGTGCGCGTCGCGATCTCGACCGCCGGTCTCGCGCCGCGGGTCGCCAAGGCGCTGAAGAACGCGTTGCAGCGGGCGATGGACGAGCGCTTCACACGTTTCGTGTTGCGGCTCGCGGAGAGCCGCGAGCGCGTTCGCGCGGCACATCCGGAGCCGGAGAGCTCGAACGTGCGGCGTTCCGCGATGATCGAAGCGGCGCGCGGCTTCGCCGCAGACGTTCGCTTCGACTATCCGTCGTGGTTCGACGAGGCCGATGGCGAACGTTGAGATCGCCGCCGTCGGCACCGAGCTGCTGCTCGGGCAGCTCGTGGACACGAACACCGCATTCATTGCCGCGCGGCTGGCGGACGCCGGTATCGACGTCCACGCCACGCACGCGGTCGGCGACAACCGCGACCGGATCGCCGCGCTGGTGCGCGCGGCCCTCGGGCGCTCCGACGGCCTGATCACCACCGGCGGCCTCGGGCCGACGGTGGACGACTTGACGAAGGAGGCGGTGTGCGACGCGCTCGGCGTGGGGATCGAGATCTACGAGCCGGCCCTCGCGCAGATGGAGGCGTTCTTCGCGTCGGTCGGCCTTGCGATGCGTCCCAACAACCGTAAGCAGGCCGAGCTCCCGTGCGGGAGCCTCCCGCTCGACAACCCCAACGGCACCGCGCCGGGCTTCGTCGCGTTCGCGCGCGACGGCAAGTGCGTGGTGTGCATGCCGGGGGTGCCGCGCGAAATGAAGCCGATGCTCGTGGAACTCGCGCTGCCGTTTTTGCGCGACCGATTTGCGGCCGGCGACGGCATCTACACGCGCGTGCTCCACACGATCGCGCTCGGCGAGTCGGAGATCGACCATCGGATCGCCGATCTCTTCCGCAGTTCGGAGAACCCGAAGATCGCGGTGCTCGCGCACGACTTTCGCGCCGACGTGAAGATCACGGCCAAGGCCGCGTCGCGCGCCGCGGCGGAAGCGATGATCGCGCCGCTGCAGTCCGAGATCGCGCGCAGGCTGGACGGGCACGTGTTCGGGCTGGACGAGGAGACGCCGGCGAGCGCGGTTCACGCGTTGCTGCGCGCGCGCGGGGCTACCCTCGCCGTTGCCGAGTCGTGCACCGGCGGCCGGCTCGCCGCCGCTCTCACCGCGGTGCCGGGCGCGTCGGAGACTTTTCTCGGCGGCGTCGTGGCCTACGGCAACGCGGTCAAGGTCGCACAGCTGGGCGTCGCCGAGGCGACGCTCGCGAGCGACGGCGCGGTGAGCGAGGCGACCGCGCTCGAGATGGCATGCGGCGCCCGCGCGCGTCTGCACGCGGACCTGGCCCTGTCGACGACGGGCATCGCGGGCCCGGGCGGCGGCACGCCGGAGAAGCCCGTCGGCTTGGTCTGGTTCGGTCTCGACGACGGCGTCGAGCCGCGCGCATGGCGCTACCAACTGCGAGGCGAGCGCGAGGCGATCGTCCAACGCGCGACGACGATCGCTCTCGGTATTCTGTGGGAGCGCCTGCGCGAACGCTGAAACCCGCGCCTCAGCGATCGTAGCCGATCGCGGCGAGCACCTTCTGCGTCTCCAGCCCGTCCTCGAACGACGGCAGCGCGTTGGGCAGCCCTTCGATCGCTTTGGCAAACTCGTCGTACAGCTCCATCAGCGGCGGAATGCCGGGATTGATGCGCGCGAAGGCAGCGTACGGCGAAGGCCTGCACTCCAACTCGTCGGTGCCTTCGGCGTCGACGGCGAACAGCGCGAGCTCGACCATGGTCTTCCCGCTCGCGACCGCGGTGCGCTTCTCGCCGTGCACGGCGCACGTATACGACTCGACGGCCGCCGTGCCCTCGGCCGTCAGCCGGGCCGCCAGACCGTCGCCGTAATCCATCAACGCGAACGCGCCGTCGTCCACCGTCGATTCGAAGGGGCCGGCGCCGTCAACGCGCTGCGGGTTCGCGGTCCGGCGAAAGCCGAGCGCGCGCAGCGCGACGCGGGCGGTCAGCCAGTTCGCCTGGTCGATGAGGTGCGAGAGGATCGCGCCCGCCAGCCCGCCGCCGCTTTCGCGCTCGAACCACCAGCTGCGCGAACGCCGCTCGAGCCGGCGCAACGTGTGCCGCAGCAGCGTGATCTCGACGTTGCGAAGATGGTCGAGGTGGCCGTTGAGTATCAGCTCTTTGAGCGCCTGGACCTGCGGAACGAACCGGAACTCGTGCGCGACGCCGCACGCGACGCCCGCGCCGCGCGAGGCCTCGACCATTGCCGCCGCGTCGGCGAGGCGCAGCGCGAACGGCTTCTCGCAGAGCACGTGTTTCTTTGCGGCGAGCGCCGCGAGTACGTCGTCGCGGTGCGCGAAGGGCGGCGACGCGACCGTCACGGCGTCGAGCTCGCAGCCGGCCAGCATAGCGGCGCAGGAACGGAAATGATGTGGGACGTTTTTCTCTCGCGCGACCTTCGCGGCCGTCGACGGCGAGGCCAGGGCCACGACCTCGAACTGCGGGTGGTTGACGAGCGCGGGCAGGTGCCCCGTCACGCCAAAACCGGCGCCGACGATCCCGATCCGATAGCGCGTCACGCCGCGCTCTCCGCCACGGCGCGGTCCAGCGTCTCGAGCGCGCGGCCTAGCTGGGCCTCCTCGATGACGAGGGGCGGCGAGAGGACGACCACGTCGCCTTCGACCCCGGACTGCAGGAAGATAACGCCCGCGCGCAGCGACCGCTTCACGACGTCGGATGCCGCGGCGGCGTCGCGCAGCTGCACGCCGTGCAGCAGCCCGCGTCCGCGCACGTCGCGCACGGCGGGATGCTGCCGCAGAGCTTCGAGCCGCGGCGCGATCGCTTCGCCCAATCGGCGGGCTCGAGCGGGGAGCTCCAGGCGCTGGAGCTCGTCAATGGTCGCGAGCGCGGCGGCGCAACCCATCGGATTGCCCAAGTACGTGGACGTGTGCAGCGCCTCGCCGGTCGAGGGCGGCCACGCATCCATCACGCGCGACGTCCCGATCGCGGCGCTGATGGGAAAGCCCGACCCCATCGCCTTGCCGACGCACAGAAGGTCGGGAACGACGCCGTCGCGTTCGATCGCGAACCAGTCGCCCGTGCGGCCGAAGCCGGTAAAGATCTCGTCGACGATCATCACGATCTGCAGTTCGTCGCAGACCGACCGCAGGTTCGACAGATACCCGGGCGGCGGAATCACGCAGCCCGCGCGTCCCTGAATCGGCTCGACGATCAGCGCGGCGACGTCGTCGCGCCCCGCGAGCGACTCGTGGACGCCGGCGGCGGCGCGCGCCGCGTCCGCCGGCGCCGACCCCGACGGATAGTCGAGCAGCACCGGGACGCCGAGCGCCTCGGCGAACGGCGCGCGGAAGCGCTCGATGCCTCCGACGGTCAACGCTCCGAACGACAGCCCGTGATAGGCGCCGCGGTAGGCGGCGAAGCGCGATCGGCCCGTCGCGAGCATCGCGGTCTTGAGCGCGGCCTCGACGGCCTCGGAGCCGGTCGTCGCGAGGAAAAACCGGGAGAGCCGCGCGGGAAGCAGCGTCGCGAGACGCTCGAAGAGTCGCACGCGAATCTCCGTGGGGTGCACGTCGCCCATGCCGTGCATCAGCGACCGCGCTTGATCCGCGACGGCGCTCGCGACCCGCGCGTTGCAATGGCCGGCGTTGGCCACGCCGAAGGCGGCGGTGCAATCGACGAACTCGTTCCCGTCGACGTCGACCACGGTGGCTCCGCGTGCCGCCTCCCAAAACACCGGAAAATCGTCGGCGAGAAACGTCACGTTGCGCTGCTCGAGCGTGCGAAGCCGCGCGATCAGCGCCGCGCTGCGGGGGCCGGGGATCGTCACGTTTCGTCGACCATCCAACGCACGAACTCGGCGATGCGCGGGCGGCCGCCGTGAAATCCGCCGAGCGGCGGCACCTGCAGCGATCCGAAGCGCGCGACGCGCGACGCGCCCACGCGCTCGGCGAGCGTCACGAGGTCGGGCCGCGGCGGCGCGACCGCGAGCGCCTCGACGGCGATGCCGTGGCGTTCGAAATACTCCGCGGCCTGCGACGGTCGATCGACCGAACGGACGCCGATCGTCAGCGGCAGAAACGCGGGGCGCTCGTCGAGCGGCGGATCGAGGACCGCCAGATACCCCGCGTCGGTGGGCGAGTAGACGCGAGCGTCGCCGCGAAACGCGACCAGATCGCGCGCCGCGGCCCGGCGCTCCGCAACGTCGTCGCGCGCCGGCGTTCCGAACTCGCGGGCGGCGTCGCCGATCGCGTCGGCAAGGATCGCCGTGAACGCCTGCGGCGACACGGCGCCTCCGTTCTCGACGAATAGCGCGTGCAGCGAGAGACAGCCCTCGCCGTCGTAGAGCACGAGATCGCGCGCCGCGGCGCGCGCCAGCGCACGCGCGGCCTCCTCGCTCGCGAGCGCGCCGCACCCCACGTAACCGGCGCTCGCCTTCGAGCCGTAGGCGACGAATCGCGCCGGGTAGGGCAGCGCGGTCGAAATCGCAGCGAGCGTGGCATCGTTACCGAAGGCGACGACGGCGTCGAAGCCGTGCAGGCTCTGCGCGCCGGTCTCGCCGTCCCAAACGCGCGCGCGCGCGGCGGCGCGCATCTCGGGCAGCTCACCGGCAAGGGTCTCGAAAAACGCTGCGACCAGGGCGTCGTCGCGATCCTTGACATCCACGTCGCACTTCGCACACAGCGCGAAGACCGCGGGCACGATCGCGACGCCGACCGTCGTACGGCTCGAGACGATGCAGACGCGGCCGATCGGCAGCGCGCGAGTCGGCGGGCGCCCGTTGCGCTCGACGAAGCCGTCGAGGACGTCGAGGCAACCGAGCTCGTCGGTGACAACGGCTTCGATGGCATCCCTCCGCAGGGCGCCGAACAGCGCGTCCAACGCGAAGTCGACGGCGGTGGGGGAGTAACCCGTTCGTGCGCTGGCGGCGTCGCGGGCGCGAACGCGCGGCGCGAACGCGGCGTCGGACCAGCGAGCGGCCGCCGCGGCGATCGCGGCGACGATCGAGCGCACCGGCTTCTTAACCATCGTTTCATCTCTTCAGGAGCGCCGGCCGGGACTCCCCGAGGTCCCCAGGAGCGGCACGGCAAAAGGGTGGCGCGATGCGAAGTGACCGGTTCGCGCGTCTCTTCTTCGCGGCGGTTGCCGCGCTGGCAGTGGCGGCGATCGTGAGCGGTACCGCGTGCACGCGATGGGGCAAGCCGGGCCCCGTTCCGCCCACCATTCTCCCGCTCTCGTCGATCTACGTGGATCCCCACACCGGCAGCGACACCGACGGAAACGGCAGTCAAGACAAGCCGTACGCGACGATGACCAAGGCTGTCGAGGTGCTGGACTCGTCGAAGAACGTGTCGCCCTCGGGCGTGACGATCTTCCTGAGCCCCGGCGACTACACTGCGCGCAGCGGCGAGCAGTTTCCGATCGTCGTGACGAAGAGCGCGACCATCACCGGCGCCAACTACGGCAGCGGCGCGCATGCCGGAACGTTCATCGACGGGTTCGGCGAGGACACGACGTTCGAGAATACGGTCGGCGCTCCGAGGCACTCGGCGTACGCGACGCTTGTCAGTGCAGCCGGGGCCAGCGTCGGCATCGGCGACGTCTACGTAGGCGCGACGAAGATCTCGCTGCCCGGTTCGCACGCGTTCTACGTGGCGCTCGACGACTTGGGCACGCTCAACGTTTCGGAGGCGAGCTTTGGCTCGGAGATCGTTTCGCCGCTGCAAAACGTCGACGGGGTGATGGTCGCCGGCGGAACGTTCACCTGCAGCTCGTGCGTGATCAGAGCCAACGGCTTCGGCATCGGCGGCCTGTCGGTTCCCGGCGGCGGTTCGAGTTCGGGTAGCGGATCGGGCTCGGGATCCGGTTGCGGCTCGGGCTCGGGAAGCGGTTCGGGCTCGGGAAGCGGTTCGGGTTCCGGCTCCTGCGGTCCGAGCATCACGCTCAGCCACGGAAGCCGCGACAGCGTCATCGCCGCGAAGAACGTCGACATCCTGACCGATGGAACCGTGAACGTCACCGCGTCCGGCGAAGCGTTCAACCGCGCGCGCTACGCCTACCAAGATTCGCTGCCCCCGGTCTACCAGTCGATCGCCCGCGGCGCGATCGATTTCGGCGGTGGCGCGGCGCAGTCGAGCGGCGGCAACCTGTTCATCGGCGCCCGCACGACGGAGATCTCGATCACGCAGCGCCAGGTCACGGTCTTTGCGTTCGACGATGCCTGGAACCCGAACCAGCAGCGGGCGAATCGAAACGGCCAGTACACTCGGAAGGTTACGTTCGCCTCGGGGACGTCGGGCAAGAACGTGACGATCGAGCGCGCGGCAAACGGATCGACCGTCACCGTGGGTCCCGCGGTCCAGCCGACGCCGACCTCGTCGGCCTCGCCGACGCCGGCCGGGAACTGACGTGAACGACATCCTGCAGAAGATCTACGCGGCGAAGTCCGCCGCGCTCGAACACGAGCGGCGGCGCGAGCCGTACGAGCTGCTGCGAGAGCGCGGCTTAGCGCGGTGCGGCGAACGCCGGCGCTTTCTCGCGGCGCTCGAACGCGCGCCCGGCGGGGCGATTCTGGCCGAGATCAAGCGCGCGTCTCCGTCGAGCGGCCTGATCGCGCGCAGCTTCGACGTCGTGGCCACGGCTCGCGCGTACGAAGCGGCGGGCGCCGACGCGATCAGCGTGATCACGGAACGCGACCATTTCCTCGGCGAGCTGGCCTATCTCGACGAAGTGCGCGCCGTGACGTCGCGCCCGCTGCTGCGCAAAGACTTCATCTGGACGCGGTACCACGTGGCGCAGTCGGCCGCGTACGGCGCGGACTGCGTGCTGCTCATCGTCGCCGGCATGGACGACGACTCGCTGCGCGAGTCGATGGCGGAGGCGCGCGAGTACGACCTCGACGTGCTCGCGGAAGCGCACGACGAAGTCGAGCTGCGCCGCGCGCTGGACGCGGGCGCGCGTCTCGTCGGGATCAACAACCGGAATCTCCGCACGCTCGAGACCGACCTCGCGGTCAGCGAACACCTGCTGCCGAAGGTTCCGGTGGGCGTGTTCGCCGTCGCCGAGAGCGGAATGCGCGACGCGTCGGACGTCGCGCGACTGCGTGCGTCGGGCGCGCGCGGGTTCCTGGTGGGTGAAGCGCTGATGCAATCGGAGGATCCGCGGGCGCTGATCACCGCGCTGCGCCGGGGCGCCGGGCAGCCCGTCGCCGCTCCGCGCTAACTTATAAGAGGAAGAACAGACCGGCGCCGACCACGGTGCCGAGCCCGGCAATGAGCGCCGGCGCATGGCGGCGTCCGAACGAGGCGGCGGCGAGCCCGCCGAGGCCGAGGCCCACGACGCCGGTGCCCGGGTAGATCTCGCCGTGCTGCAGGTAGCAGGCGAGCAGCACGCCCGCGAACGCGAAGAGGAAAAGGAGCAGGTTGCCGGCGCGGCGTCCGATCGCGACCGCGACGAAGAGAAGAACGGCGAGCGCCAGCAGGGCGTTGCGCGGCGCCAGCGGCTCGCCCGCCATTCCGACGCCCAGGAAAAAGGCAGCGATGGCGACGGCGAGCGACGGCGTCATACGCGCGACTTCGCGCCGCGGCAAGGCGCCCCCCCGCCTCGCCCCGTCATCTGCTGCAGGCGCGGCGAACGAGGGCTGGTAGAATAGCCGCATGACGACGACAGTAGTGAAGGCGCCCGGCGAGGTCGCCCCCTTTCAGAACGAGACGGTCAAGGACTTCAAGGACCCGGGCGACGCCGCGGCCATGAAGGCCGCGCTCGACTCGGTTCGCCAACGGCTGGGCCGGCATTATCCGCTGGTGATCGACGGACGCAAGGTCGAGACCGAGAAGACGATCCGGTCGCTCAATCCCGCGGACCCTTCGCAGGTGATCGGCGTCACGAGCGCCGCCTCGAAGGAACAGGCGGAGCAGGCCATCGGCGCGGCCGCGCGCGCGTTCGAATCCTGGCGCCGGCTGACGCTGCCCGAACGGGCCCGGTACGTATTCAAGGCGGCGGCGCTGCTGCGCGAACGGCGCTTCGAATACGACGCGCTGCTGGTCTACGAGGTGGGCAAGAGCTGGCCCGAGGCCGACGGCGACATCGCCGAGGCGATCGACTTCCTCGAATATTACGCGCGTGAGGCGCTGCGTTACGCGCAGCCGCAACCGGTCGTCCCGATGGCGGGCGAACGGAACGAGCTCGTCTACATTCCGCTGGGTGTCGGCGCCGTGATACCTCCCTGGAACTTTGCCGGCGCCATCATGATGGGCATGACGGCGGCGGCGATCGTCTGCGGGAACACCGTCGTGCTCAAGCCCTCGAGCGACGCCGCCATCGTCGCGGCGTGGTTCGTGGATCTGCTGCACGAGATCGGCGTGCCGCCGGGCGTCGTCAACTTCGTTCCGGGCTCGGGCAGCGAAATCGGCGACCTCATCGTCACGCATCGGCAGATTCGCTTCATCTCGTTCACCGGTTCGAAGGAAGTGGGCTTGCGCATCAACGAGCTGGCCGCGAAACCGCAGAAGGGCCAGAAGTGGATCAAGCGCGTCGTCGCGGAGATGGGCGGAAAGGATTCGATCGTCGTCGCGGCCGACGCCGATCTCGACGCCGCGGTCGAAGGCGTCGCTCTGTCGGCGTTCGGATTCCAGGGTCAGAAGTGCTCGGCGTGCTCGCGAGCCGTCGTGGACGAGAAAGTCTACGACGAGTTCGTCGACAAGCTCAAGGCCCGCGTCGGCAAGATCACCGTGGGCGATCCGAGCGATCCGGCCAACTTCATGGGCCCGGTCGTCAACGAGGCCGCGCTGAAGTCCATCATGGGATACATCGACAAGGGGCAGCGCGAGGGGCGGCTGCTCACCGGCGGCAAGCGCGCGAGCGAACGCGGCTACTTCATCGAGCCGACGGTCATCGCCGACGTGGCGCCCGACGCAACCATCGCGCAAGAGGAGATCTTCGGCCCCGTCCTCGCCGTGATCAAGGCGCGCGACTTCGACGATGCGATGGCGATCGCGAACAACACCGAGTTCGGGCTCACCGGATCGCTCTACACCACCGACGAGAAGAAGATCGAGCGGGCGCGCGAGGACTTCTTCGTCGGCAACCTCTACTTCAATCGCAAGAGCACGGGTGCGATGGTTGGCGTCCACCCGTTCGGCGGCTTCAACATGTCGGGCACCGACAGCAAGGCGGGCGGCCGCGACTACCTGCTGTTGTTCATGCAGGCAAAGACGATGTCCCGAAAGGTGTAACGACTCTCGCTCGTCATCAGGGCGTAACGAATCTCCCTTGTCATCTACGGTTTCTCGCGGTAGCAGATCTCGAGCTTGTTGCCGCCGGCGTCTTCGAAGAACGTCGCGTAGTAGAAGGGGGTGTACTCTTCGCAGAGGTGCGGCGGCTCGAAGGCGCCGGCGCCTGCCTCCCGGGCGATGTGGGCCAGCCGGTCGACGTCGGCGCGGCTCGCGGCCCGCAGGGCGATCCGCGTCCCGTTGGGCCGGTGCCCCGGGTCCTCGTCCAAGCCGAAGAACGGGGCGGAGCGGTCGTCGCCCGGCCGGTAGTAACAGATGGACTCGGCGTCCGCGGCGATCCGGCCGTAGCCCATCGCGGGCAGCAGGGCGTCGTAGAGGGGGCGGACCCGCGCTAGGCTGGCAACCCGGAGGTCGACGTGGTCGAAGAGCATGGCAGACTCCTTAGGGGGCGGGCGGGCGCCGTGAAACCATTTGGGCGCCCTTAGCGTTATAGGGTACAGTAACGGCCGTTACGGCGGCCGGAATGCGTTTCAGGGGTTTCCTTGACACGCCATATTGACGGCGATATGATAGCCGTCGTGCCTGACCGGCATCGCTGGTCGGGCTAACCCGTAGCGTTAAAGCCAAATGGCGCCCCGGTGCGGTCGGATGACTCGCTCTTAGGGTGGCCGCGGGTTGAGGTCGCTCCTTGAAAACTGAACAGTGCAGCAAGCGCATAAAGTCTGTGGGTCTCCGACCTTTTTGGTCGCGAGATACAAGTAAATCAATTTGGGAAGCGCCGGGTTCGGCTCTTAGCTCACGCGACGAGCAGGGTTCGGAACTTCCAATAGAGCCACTTCAAAGGCTCCATAAGGTTTTATTATGGAGAGTTTG
>CAWGPY010000008.1:0-12500 GCA_963824595.1 Vulcanimicrobiota bacterium | reverse complement strand
TGAACCTGCGAGTTACTTGTAACGGGCATGGTTAAGGTGTTGAGCCGGAGCCGTAGCGAAAGCGAGTCTGAATAGGGCGTTCGTCCGTTGCAGTAGACCCGAAACCGAGTGATCTATCCATGGCCAGGGTGAAGCGTGATTAACCTCACGTGGAGGCCCGAACCTGTTGTTGTTGAAAAAACATTGGATGAGCTGTGGATAGGGGTGAAAAGCCAATCGAACTCGGAGATAGCTGGTTCTCCCCGAAATAGTTTTAGGACTAGCGTTGCGTGTTAACCCGCGGGGGTAGAGCACTGACAGGGCTAGGGGTCTTACCGGACTACCGAACCCAATCAAACTCCGAATACCGCGGCGAACTGCGCAGCAGTCAGACTGTGGGGGATAAGCTCCATGGTCAAAAGGGAAACAGCCCAGATCAACAGCTAAGGTCCCTAATCGATGCTCAGTGGTAAAGGAAGTCCTGTCGCTCAGACAACTAGGAGGTTGGCTTAGAAGCAGCCACCCTTGAAAGAGTGCGTAATAGCTCACTAGTCGAGTGATGGGGCGCCGAAAATCCAACGGGGCTCAAGCATCGAACCGAAGCTTTGGGATTACTAAAATAATCGGTAGGGGAGCGTTGTGGCGTAGGCCGAAGCACGACCGTGAGGACGTGTGGACGAACCACAAGTGCGAATGCAGGTATAAGTAGCGATAAATGCGGGTGAGAACCCCGCACGCCGGAAGTCTAAGGTTTCCTGAGCAACGTCAATCGTCTCAGGGTGAGTCGGGAGCTAAGCCGAGGCTGAGAAGCGTAGGCGATGCACAAGCAGTTCATATTCTGCTACCACCGACGACCGTTTAGACCCGGGCGAACAATGTCATGACATCCTTCGCAAGCGAAGCCGCGAGGGATTTTTGCTCGAGCGCTAGGAGCGCCGAAGGCGCGATCTACGGATCGTCACTGAGGCGCGACGACGCGATCGACAAAAAGACCCGCGGGTCATGCCATCGTTAGCCTAGGTCTATGAGCCGAGGGGGTGACGCAGGAGGATAGGTCAGCGCGCTGATGGATGTGCGCGTCTAAGCCGGTAGGCGGTGCTGTAGGTAAGTCCGCAGCACGTAACGCCGAGAAGCGAATGCGAGGCTCTTCGGAGCCGAAGTGACCAACTCCACGCTGCCAAGAAAAGCCCCTAGGTAGATCGTAGGTGCCCGTACCGTACACCGACACAGGTAGACTGGCAGAGCATGCTAAGGCGACGAGAGAATCCCTGTTAAGGAACTCGGCAAATTGACCCCGTAACTTAGGGAGAAGGGGTGCCTCCTTTGGTCTAGTGTTTACCACGAAAGCTGAGGGAGGCGGCACAAAATAGGCCCAAGCGACTGTTTAACAAAAACACAGGTCTCTGCGAATGCGAAAGCAGACGTATAGGGGCTGACTCCTGCCCGGTGCTGGAAGGTTAAAGGGAGTCGTCAGCGCAAGCGAAGCGGCAAACTGAAGCCCCAGTAAACGGCGGCGGTAACTATAACCGTCCTAAGGTAGCGAAATTCCTTGTCGGGTAAGTTCCGACCTGCACGAATGGAGTAACGACTTGGGCACTGTCTCAATGGGGATCTCGGCGAAATTGCAGTACCAGTGAAGATGCTGGTTACCCGCAGCAGGACGGAAAGACCCCGTGAAGCTTTACTGTATCCTGATCTTGGGTTTTGAGATTGTCTGTACAGGATAGGTGGGAGCCTACGATCCGGCGGCGCTAGTCGTCGGGGAGGCAACGTTGGGATACCACCCTGATGATCTTGGGATTCTAACTAGCCGCCATAATCTGGTGGTAGGACATGGTCAGGTGGGCAGTTTGACTGGGGCGGTCGCCTCCCAAAGAGTAACGGAGGCGCCCAAAGGTTCCCTCAGGACGGTCAGAAACCGTTCGTACAGAGTGCATAGGCATAAGGGAGCTTAACTGCGAGACGGACAGGTCGAGCAGGTGCGAAAGCAGGGCTAAGTGATCCGGCGGTTCCGAATGGAAGGGCCGTCGCTTATCGGATAAAAGCTACTCCGGGGATAACAGGCTTATCTCCCCCAAGAGTCAAGTAGGGCTCCTCGCTCGAGCGATCGAGCGATGAACAGTGGCTCATATCGGTGGAACCCCTTTACGTGGGGCAATACCGAGGGAAGAGAGTTTGCCGCAGAGACATTCAAGTTTCATGCGAGCTAAGCTCGGTGTCACAACGATACCGAGTACGCTATGCAAGCTCTCCCTGTAACGACTTCTCGTTTACCGACGAGAGATGGACGTGCTGCACGTTCGCGTGCAAATCTATCGCGTTCATAACACGCCACCATCTCGAAAGAGATGAAGGTATAGTCTGCGCTGCAAGTGATTGCAGAACGCCACATCGACGGGGAGGTTTGGCACCTCGATGTCGGATCGTCGCATCCTGGGGCTGTAGTTGGTCCCAAGGGTTGGGCTGTTCGCCCATTAAAGCGGTACGCGATCTGGGTTCAGAACGTCGTGAGACAGTTCGGTCCCTATCCGCTGTGGGCGCAGGAGATTTGAGGAGATTGGACCCTAGTACGAGAGGACCGGGTCGAACGAACCTCTGGTGAACCGGTTGTTCCGCCAGGAGCATAGCCGGGTAGCTAAGTTCGGATCAGATAAACGCTGAAAGCATATAAGCGTGAAACTGACTCCAAGATGAGATCTCAATCCCGTAAGGGTGAAGAGTCGTGGTAGACTACCACGTTGATAGGCCGGAGGTGGAAGCGCCGCAAGGTGTGGAGCTGACCGGTACTAATCGCTCGGAAATTTTTACTAACGGTCTCGTTTAGCGGTACTGGAAGTTCTTCTCTGTACAGATTTGAAGGCTTCCCCACGCGATCGGCTAGAGCTCCGGCTCGCCATCGCGGTGGGGAACAAGGTTTCTGGCGCCCATGGCGGCGGGGCACCACCCGTTCCCATCCCGAACACGGCAGTTAAGCCCGCCAGCGCCGATGATAGTCGGGCCGCAGGGCCCCTCGAAAGTAGGACGGTGCCAGATTAATCTCCAAGCAAATGAGCCCGCCGCTCGCACGGCGGGCTCGTTGCTTTTCTCTGGGGGACCGACTATGCTACACGCGTTTCGCGGCGCACTCCTCACCGGCGCCATCGTGCTCTCGACGTCCGCGGCCGTTACGGCCGCTGCCGCGCCGGCCGTCACGCAGGCCGAACAGCTCTACAACGACGGCAAATACAAGGAAGCCATCGCAGTTCTCGACGCCTACCTCAAGGACCATCCCCAAGACGCGACCGCCCTGGTGGACCGCGGCGACGACTACGAAGCGCTCGACAACCAGCAAGCGGCCATCGCGGACTACACGGCCGCCATCGCGGCGAACCCGGATTACGCCTATGCCTATGCCTCGCGCTGCGAATCCTATCGGGAAATCGACCAGAGCGCGTCGGCGATGACCGATTGCGACGCGGCCATCCGGCTCGATCCGCACTTGGCCTACGCCTATCGCGAACGCGCGCTGCTGAAGGTGGGCGCCAAGGATTCCCGAAGCGCGCTGGCCGACGCGAACGAGGCCGTCTCGCTCGCGCCCAACTCGGCGTTCGGGCTCGCGGTGCGCTGCCGCGTCGAGCGCGACCTGGCCGACTACGCCACCGCCACAACGGACTGCACGCACGCGATCGCCGTCAACCCGCAGTCGGAATACGCGTATTTCAACCGCGGACGCGTCGAGATCGCGGAAGAGCAGTGGGCTGCGGCGGCGTCCGATTTCGACAAGGCGCTGCTGATCGACGACACCGATACCGGAGCCTACTACTGGCTGGCGTTGGCCAAGTACAACACCACTAAGTACTCGTCGGCCCTCGACGACGTCGACCACTACATCGCGTCGGCCGCAGACGATCCCGACGGATACCTGCTGCGCGCGCAAATCCAGCAGAAGCTCGGCCACGCCGCCGAAGCCCGCGCGTCGGCCACCGACGCGCTCAAGCACTACAAGATCCAGAACGACGACGCCGGCGCCGCGAAAGCGCAGGCGCTGCTCGACTCGCTCGGCAGCGGCGCATGAGCGATCTGCCCAACTTCAAGTTCGAGCTCGAAAAGGCAAAGGGCTGGAGCGGGCCGGGCGGATCGGCTCGCCAGCACACGATTGACGAGTTCCCGGTCTCGACCAGTTTCGCGGCGGTATCCATGCGATTGCAGCCCGGAGCGCTGCGCGAGCTCCACTGGCACGCGATCGCCGCGGAGTGGGCGTACGTCGTGAGCGGGCGCTGCCGCGTGACCGTCATCGCGCCGAGCGGCGACGCCGAGATCTCGGACTTCGGCCCCGGCGACGTTTGGTATTTCCCGAAGGGCCACGGCCATTCGATCCAGGGGCTAGGCCCCGACGAGTGTCACTTCTTGCTGATCTTCGACGACGGGCGCTTCTCGGAGTTCGGAACCTTCAGCATCACCGACTGGATGTCGCGCACGCCGCCCGACGTGCTCGCGCAGAATCTGAGCCTTCCGCCCGACGTCATCGCAAAGCTGCCGAAAGACGAAGTCTACATCGTCCAGGGCGAGGTGCCGCCGGCCGGGCCGCCCGCCGCGATGAACCCGAGCCTCGAGCCCAGTCAGCTCAATCACAAGTTCCGCCTGGGCGCGGCGCCGCTGCTGACCTTCGAAGGGGGCACCGAACGGCTCGTTTCGCAGCAGCAGTTTCCGATCTCGTCGACGATCACCGGCGTGTTGCTCACGCTGAAGCCGGGCGGCCTGCGCGAGCTGCACTGGCATCCCAACGCCGATGAATGGCAGTACTATATCAAGGGCCGCTCGGAAATCGGCGTGTTCGGGGCGAACGGGAAGTTTCGGCAAGACGAGTTCGGTCCCGGCGACGTCGCGTTCGTCAACCGGGGCTTCGGCCATTACATCAAGCAGATCGGCAACGAGGAGACCCAGATCCTGGTCGCGTTCAACAGCCCCGACTATCAAGAGATCTCGATCTCTGCGTGGCTCGCATCCAACCCGGCGCGACTGCTTGCGGACAACTTCGAACTCGACCGGAGCGTCGTCGAGAAGCTGCCGCACGCCGCGCGGTTCATCGTCGGCGCCGGCCGCTAGTCTAGGTTCGCGCGACTCCTTCGAACTGCGCTCGAAACTGCTCGGGGCTCAGGTTCGTCTGCGCCGATAGCGCGGCGAGCTTCTGCGGATCGGCGAAGTCGGCCGGTTCGAGGTAGACCATGTAGTCGCGCGCGACGCGGTAGGCCTCGGTCGTGAGGTCCACTTGCCGCGTTCGAATGCGGCCGGTCGCGGGATCCAGGAGGTCGGCGAGATCGAGCGGCCGGACGCGCCCGCCCTCGAGCGCGATCAACGCGCCGCTGCCGCCGTCGACGAGATAGCGCACGGCGCCGAAGCCCAGCGTGCGCGTGTAGTCAACGTCGAACGACACCGGCTTCGCGCAGCGCAGCTCGTAGCCGATGTCCTTGGCGTGCACGACGGAGTCGACGCCGACCGCCGCGAGCCGGGCGCGAATCGCGTCGCGCAGGATGATTCCCAGGGGAACGTCGGCGAGCCGCACGTTGCCGAACGAGTCGCGGCCCAGGTTCTCGGCGGCGCTGAACACGTCGTCCCAGATGCGTTCCGCGATTCCCTCGGCGACGACCGCGATGCCGTGCTCGCGGCCCACCGACCGCCGTTTTACGATCGCGCCGACGATCGTGTCGACGGCCGCCGCGAGCGTCGCGTGCTCGGGAAACTCCTCGGGGAGCACCGCCAACGTCGAACCGGCGGCCTTGCACATGCCGAGCGCGAGCGATCCCGACTTGCGTCCCATGCAGACGACGACGTACCAGCGTTCCGTCGTGCGCGCGTCTTCCATGACGCTCTCCAGGATGCCGGCCCCGACCGATCGCGCGGTCTCGAAACCGAAGCTCGGCGCGTACTCGGGCAGGGGGAGATCGTTGTCGATCGTCTTCGGGACCGTGGCCACGCCGATACGCCCCACCGTGCGCTCGGCGATTCGCGCCGCTCCATAGGTCGTGTCGTCGCCGCCGATGCAGACCAGATAGCGCGCGCCCAGCTCCTCGAGCGACGCGACGCAGCGTTCGAGCGTCGCGTCGTCCTTGGCGGGATTGGTGCGCGACGTGCGCAGGATCGATCCGCCGCTCGTGTGGATGCGCGACACCGCATCGAACGTGAGGTCCACCGTCCGCGGCCGAACTCCGGCGGCGAGGTCGCGATAGCCGTCGTAGATGCCGATCGCGCGCAGCCCGCACTTGGAGGCCTCCATGGCGGCGGACGCGATCACGCCATTGATTCCGGGCGCGGGGCCGCCGCCGACGAGGATGGCGAGGGTCTCAGCCATGCGGCACCGGGCGGACGCGGTAGATGGCGTCGGCGGCGTCGTCGGCGACGAAGAGCGAACCCTTGGAGCCGACGGCGAGGCCGGTGGCGCGGCCGCCGCGCGAGGTGCAGCCGTTTTGGAAGCCGGTTACGAAGTCGCTCCACTGAGCCGCTGGGTTCTCCCAATTCACCGGCTCGAGCGGACGGTCGCCTCGCATCGGCACGAACGCGACCCGCGGCGGAGCAGCGTTGCAGCCGCCGGCTGTGCGGTGCCACGAGCCGTGCGCCGCAACGAACAGCCCGCCGCGGTAGGCCGCCGGGAACGCATACGCTCCGGTTTCGCGCTCGGGATAGAACGCGGCGCCGACGATCGTGGAGTAGGCCGGGAACACGACGAGCGGGACGACCGTCTTCGAACAGTCCGCCCCGGGCCAGTAGACGCGGCGATTCTCTTCGCACAGCGGCCAGCCGTAATCGGCCTCGACCGCGTGCGCGGAGAGGTTGTCGACAAACTCGTAGGGATGGCCGAACTCGAGGTTGTCTTGGCCGGCGTCGCCGACCCAGACCGAGTGAGTCTGCGGATTGACCGCGAGCGCGATCGCGTTGCGGATGCGCTTCGCGCGCCGGACGAAACCCGACCCGTCGGGGCGCAGCGTCGAAACGGCCGCACGTGTCGAGTCGACCTCCGCGCAAGGCGCGCGCCCGTCGGACATCGTTGCGTTGCAGGACGACCCGGCCGACGCGTACACCAGGCCGTCCGCATACGCCACCGACGTGGTCGAGTGGACGTCGCCGTCGGTTCCGGGCGCCGTCGGTCCGGTGCGGACGTCGGCGATGCGGCGTATCGTCGAGGCCCGCGCTTCGCCGTCGTACGCGATGGCCCAAACGTGATGCACCGTGCCGACGAAGATCTCGTGCAGCGCGGGCGCATACGCGACGCCCGCGGCGATGTCGTCGTCGAGCGTGGCGAAGACTCGCGGCGTCCCGGCCGCCCCTTCGGCGCTCGGAACCACGTACACGTCGCGGTCGCGCGTGCCCACGATCAAGTCGCCGTTCGGAAGCGCCGCGATCTCGCGCGCGCCGGGAACGTCGGCGATCTTCGAGAGCGTGAAGCCCGCCGGCACGTGCAGCTCCGCCTCGGGCGTCGTACGCGCGGCGCAGGCGACGACGGCCGCCGAGTAGAGCGCGACCGTAGAAAGCGCGACGCGCATGGCCCACTGTTTCGGGCGCATGCGCGCTATTACCCCGTGCGGTGTTGCGTGTTCTCTGCTACGCCGGCGGCGGACCGGACGGTTGACCGTTGGGCGGTGCCTGATCGTTCGGAGGCGCCTGGCCGGGCGGCGGCCCCTGATCGTTCGGCCCCTGATCCTCGGGCGGACCCTGGCGGTCGTTGGGTGCCTGCTGATCGCCGGGCGCCTGCTGGTCGGAGCCTTGCATCTGCGCGCGCCGCTGCTGCATCTGCGCACGTCGCTGTCGCATTTGCTCGTGGAGTTGACTCTGCTGATCGCTCGACAGAACGCCCATCACTTGCCGGCGCAGTTCGCGATTCGCGTCGCGGTCGACCGGAGTTCCCGCGGGATGAGCCTGCGAGTATTGATTGATGAGCGATTGGATTCGCTGCTGCTGGTCGCCGGACAGATTGAGCCCGCGCAGGCGCTTCATCCAGCGATGCTGGAGCTTCGCTTGGCTGGGGGTGCGGTGACCGTGCGATTGTGCGGCTGCGGGCGGCGCCTGAGTCTGCTGCGCGCCGGCACCGAGCGGCATCGCGAGCGCCGCGGCAAACGCGCTCGCGGCCAGGAGATTGATCTTCATGGCCTCGATAGTAGCCGCTGCCGCCGGGCGGCGCCTGAACGCGGGATTAGGACCGTGCAAGCGGCCCGATCGCGACCGCCTTGACCGAGTCGAGGACGTGGTCCTCGAAGCGCTTGAAGTTGTCGAAGAAGAGCTGCGACAGCTTGCGTGCCTGCTCGTCGTAGGCGGCCTTGTCGGCCCAAGCGTTGCGGGGATTGAGCACGTCGCCGGGTACGTCCGGCACCTGCTTGGGAACGTTCAGGCCAAAGAAGCGCTCGGTCTCGTACTCGTCGGGAATCCGGCCCTCGATCGCCGCATTGACCATCGCGCGCGTGTGCGCGATCGACATGCGATGACCTACGCCGTACGGTCCGCCCGTCCATCCGGTATTGACGAGCCAGCATTGCACGTCGTGGTCTTCGATCTTGCGTCCGAGCAAACGTGCGTACACGGTGGGATGGTGCACCATGAACGGCGCGCCGAAGCACGTCGAGAACGTCGCTTGCGGCTCGCTGACGCCGCGCTCGGTTCCGGCTACCTTCGCCGTATAGCCCGAGAGGAAGTGATACATCGCCTGCTCGCGGGAGAGCTTCGAGATCGGCGGCAAAACGCCGAACGCGTCGGCCGTGAGCATGATGATGGTCTTCGGATGGCCGGCCTTGCTTCCGGGCACGACGTTCGGGATGAACTCGAGCGGATAGGCGGATCGCGTGTTCTCGGTCTTGGCGTCGGAATCGACGTCGAGCTCGCGAGTAGCCTCGTCGTACGCCACGTTCTCGAGGACGGTCGAGAAGCGGTTGGTCGCGGCCCAGATCTCGGGTTCCGCGGTCGGCGACAAGCGGATCACCTTGGCGTAGCAGCCGCCTTCGAAGTTGAACACGCCGTCGGCGGACCAGCCGTGCTCGTCGTCGCCGATCAGCGGGCGTCGGGAGTCGGACGAAAGCGTCGTCTTGCCCGTGCCGGAGAGCCCGAACAGGATCGCGACGTCGCCGGCCAGTCCGGCGTTGGCCGAGCAGTGCATCGGCAGCGTGTCGCGCAGCGGTAAGAGGTAGTTCATCACGGTGAACACCGACTTCTTGATCTCGCCCGCATAGCGCGTGCCGCCGATCAGAATGATCCGCCGCTCGAAGTTCACCAGGATGAACGTGCTGGTGCGCGTGCCGTCGCGCTTGGGATCGGCCTGGAAGAGCGCCGCGTCAACGACCGTGAACTCGGGCACGAAATCGGCCGGCGGCCGCTCCGGCGTGATGAAAAGATGCCGCGCGAACAGGTTGTGCCAGGCGAGCTCGGTATAGATGCGCAGCGGCACGCGGTAGCGCTCGTCGGCGCCCGCGTAACAGTCCAGCGAGTACGCCTCGCGCTCGGAGAGATAGGCGGTGACGCGATCCCAGAGGGCGTCGAACTTCGCCGGCTCGATGGCCTGATTCGAATCGCTCCAGTCAATGTGCTCTTGGCTCGAGGGCTCGCGAACGAAGAACTTGTCCTTCGGCGAGCGTCCGGTGTGCGGCCGCGTGTCGACCACGAGCTGGCCGCCCGCGCCGAGGACGCCCTCGCCGCGCGCGATCGCATGCTCGATCAGTTTGGGAGCCGATAGATTCTCCCAGAGCTTGACGACCTTGAGTTTTTCCGGAAGCGAAAGAATACGAGAGCCCTCCTGTTGAGTACGTGTCGCGATGCTTTCCCGCGCCGCTGAGGCGTGCCTGCAGGCCACCCGCGCCGCCCGCGTCGTAATGCAAGGCGGATGCGGTGGATGCTTTTACTCGCGGTTCTGCCCTTTCATTTCGGCTTCTACGCACCGGGCCCCCTGGACGGCATCACCGACGTGGCCGGCGTTCGCGTCGCGAATGTGACAAAAATCGAAGGCAGCGATATCCGCACCGGGGCGACCGCGGTGCTACCGAACGCGGACCCATGGGACCACAAGGTCTCGGCCGCTTTCTTTGCCTTCAACGGCAACGGCGAGATGACCGGGACCCACTGGATCGAGGAGTCGGGCTATTTAGAGGAGCCCGTCGTGCTCACCGACACCCTCGACGTCGGACGAGCCGCCGACGGCGTGGTCAGCTGGGTGATCGAGCACCATCCCGCGGTCGGGCGCGGCGACGACGTGCCGCTGCCCGTCGTGGGCGAGTGCGACGACGGGCTGCTCAACGACATCCAGGCGCGGGCGGTAACCGGCGAGGACGTCGTCCGCCTGCTGAACTCGGCGGCTCCCGGGCAGTTCGCACGGGGCAGCGTCGGCGCGGGAACCTCGATGAACGCGTTCGGTTTTCGGGCCGGCATCGGCTCGGCGTCGCGCGTGCTTCCCGCCGACGCCGGCGGCTTTCGCGTCGGCGTGCTGGTCAACGACAACACCGGGAGCAGCCGCCGTCAACTGACGATCGTGGGCGTTCCCGTCGGACGGCGGCTCGAGAACGAGTACCGTCCGGTCTTCCCGAAGAAGATCTCGTTGAAGGGCCGCCTCGGCGAGGGGAGCATCATCATCGTGATCGCGACCGACGCGCCCCTCGACAACCGGCAGCTGCGAGCGCTGACGCTGCGCGCCGCGATGGGCATGGCGCGGACGGGTTTGACGTCGTCGGTCGGCAGCGGCGATCTGATCGTGGCGTTTTCGACGTCGCGCGTCTTCGAGCGCGTGGCCGACTACACGGTCGAGGCGCCGAAGCAGCCCATTCTCGTCGACGACGACGCGCTCAACGCGCTCTACGGCGCCACCGCCGAGGCAACGCAAGCCGCGATCTACGACGCCCTCTTCGAATCGAAGACGGCGACCGGCCGCAACGGCGTGACCGTCTACGCGCTGCCGGCGGAACGCGTGCTCGGAATGTTGCGCGACGCGGGCGCGATCGCTCCGGTCACTCCGAGTGGACGCTGACCATCCACTGCACGCCGAAGCGGTCGGTTAAGGCCCCGAACTTGCCGCCCCAAAAGGCGTCTGCGAACGGCATGTCGACCGAGCCGCCCTCGGCGAGCGCGTTGAAGACCCGCTCCGCTTCGGCCGCATCGGCGGTCGCGAGCGACAGCGCGACGTCGTCCTCGCCGTCGGGCGCCGAACCCGGCCGGCCGTCGGACGCCATGAACTTGACGTCGCCCGCGACGAAGCTCGCGTGCATGACCTTGTCACGCCAGCCGGCGTCAGTATCGGCCTCCATAGGGGAGCCGGCATAGCGATTGAGGCCGACGATCTCGCCGCCCAGACACCGAGCGTAAAAGTTCAGCGCTTCTTCGCAGCGGCCGTGGAAAAAGAGGTAGGGCTCGAGTTGCACGACGGGCTCCTTTCGAGGCTCGACAGGGTCGCCCGCGTCGCTTAGGGTAAACGTCCAACTGTCCTGCCCGTGAATCAGTTCGTCCATCTGCACGTCCACTCCGAATACTCGCTGCTCGACGGCGCCTGCCGAATCGACAAGCTTTGCCGCCGGGCGGCGGAGGCCGGAGCGACGGCCATCGCGCTGACGGACCACGGCGTGATGTACGGCGCGATGGAGTTTTATTACGCGGCGCGCGAGATGCGCCTCACGCCCATTCTGGGCTGCGAGGCGTACGTCGCGCCCCGGGGGCGCCTCGACCGTACCGTGCGCGACGAAGCCCACGTGACGCTGTTGGCAGCAGACCTGGTGGGATACCGGAACCTGATGGCCCTCGTCTCGAAGGGCTTCCTCGAAGGCTACTACTACAAACCGCGCATCGATCTCGAGCTCTTGGCGCAGCACCACGAGGGCCTGATCGTGCTCTCCGGCTGCATGTCCGGCCTCGTTGCGGCACCGCTGCTGCGCGGCGACTATCCCGAAGCCCTGCGCAACGCGAAGACGTATCGCGAGATCTTCGGCGACCGCTTCTACATCGAGGTGATGCGGCACGGGATGAAGGAGCAGGACGCGATCAACGAGGGCCTGGTTCGCGTGGCACGCGAGCTGGAGCTGCCCATCGTCGCCACCAACGACTCGCACTATCTCGAGCGAAAGGATGCGTCCGCGCACGACGTGCTGCTCTGCATCGGCACCGGGAAGACGGTGGCCGACACGAACCGGATGAAGTTCTACTCCGACGAGTTCTACGTCAAATCGCCGGACGAGATGTACGAGCTGTGGAGCGACCTGCCCGAGGCGTGCGCGAACACGGTGCGGATCGCCGAGCGCGTCGACATCCGGATCCCGGAGAAGGTCTTCCATCTGCCCCAGTTCCCGGTTCCGCAGCAGGCCGACGTGCCGGAACGCAGCGACGCCGAGTACCTGCGCGAGATCTGCGAGCGCGGCCTGATCGAGCGCTACGGAGACGAACGCGTTGCGTCCGACGGCGGTTTGCGCTCGCGGCTCGAGTACGAGCTCGAAGTCATCACCAAGATGGGCTTCTCCTCGTACTTCCTGATCGTCTGGGATTTCGTGAAGTACGCGCGCGACCACGGCATTCCGGTGGGGCCCGGCCGC
>CAWGPY010000007.1:0-335561 GCA_963824595.1 Vulcanimicrobiota bacterium | reverse complement strand
CCTTGACGTTCTTGATCATCGTTGCCGATTTTTCGATGAACGACGACCCGCCGCCACCGCCACCGCCGCCACCCCACGCGCAATAGCCAAACTCGCCATAATAGGTAGACCCGCAGTTCATCGCGGGGCCGCCGCCGCCACCGCCGCCGTACTTGCCGCCGCCACCTCCGCCGCCGCCGGCATAGCAACCGGGCCGCCGCTCGCCGGCGCCGCCAAATGGCGTGCCCCACTACCCCCGGCTCCGCCCGAACAACTGTTGCTCCGTGCCGCCGCGGCCGCCGCTTCCTCCGGCGGTCTGACTGCCGCCGCCGCCGCCGCGGCCACCCGCGGCCTCATAGTCTCCGTCTTCGCCGTGCTCGCCGTCGCCCGCGATCGTTCCCCCTCCGTCGCCTCCTTGTCCGTAGCCGCTGAACGCATCACGAAGATCGGAGTCCCTGTGCGAGTGCTCTCCCGAAGCCGAACCGGCTCCTCCGCCGCCGCCGGCGATCACAATTCGAACCCCGGTGTCGAGCCGCACGTCGGATGCGCCGCCGCCTCCGGCGCTGCGATGGTGACGTCTGCCGGAGCCGGCGCCGCCGCCATTGAAAGGTCTTTGGGTACCTGTGCGGCCGCTTCCACCAACGAAAACCGCCAGCGACTCTCCCGGCATGACCACAATCGTGGCTTTCACGAGCCCGCCGTGGCCGCCCATATACGAACCTTTGCCCCGCCGCTGGCGCCATACGCGGTAATCGTTAGCCGCGTCACGCCGGCCGGCACGGTGAACGTTTGCTTCTTCCCCGTGTATGTGAAAGTTTGGCTTCCCAGGGGGCGCGTCTTCAGCGGTAGCCGGACTCGGCAGCATAGGCGGACTCGACCGAACCGCACAACTCGAAAGAGCTAGCGCCAATATCCCGCTTGATGTCACGGCCATTGCGTAACGGCCGACGTCGATGACGTTCATCTCGCTTGCCTCCTGGCACGGAGGGTGTTCGCGGCAGGCAAGCCCTTTCCCCCGAGTTCAAAATAGGCGAGATTCCGGGAATACCGTCGCCGGTATACCCATAAAGCGAATGCCTCAACGAGCACGCCGTGCAATCCAGCAAGAACCTTTAGCGACGACTTTAACTCAAACAATCGCGGCTACTTGTTGCTGATTGCCGAACCGATCGGTTCGACGACCACCGATCGTTGTATTGCCCCGGCGTACCGCCAGACGGATACGCCCAACGATCCACCGAGCTCACGCTGTAAGCGAAGGTGATGCATGGGCCCGCGAAATACTGACCGAACGGAGCGATCGTGCCTTGATCGACGTCGCAGGCAGTGCCGTTGAAGTTGTTCAGCGGTGTGGATCCGACGATCATCGCACTAAAACCAGATACGGTCAGTTGGTAGACGCACGAAGCATAGAGCCCGTTGCACTCCTGATCGTTGACGACCAGCTGGCCTTTCACGCGATCCCAGTTCACGCCACCCGGAAATCGAATCGTTCCGCCGCTGTAGTCGATCGTATGCATCTTACGCTTGCCCGACGGCAGCTCCGAGATTATGACGGTAAATGTCGGATAGCTGAAGCCGTCGACGTAAAGATTACCGTCGGTGTCGTACGCCGGGAAGAAGTACTCGTATTGTGCCGGATTGCGATATCTGGTTGGGCTTCCCGAGCCGTTCCGGTAGATTTCGATGCCGCCCGCCCCGTTGGAGCCTCGGGTTTCACTGAGGGCCAGGTCGCCGTTGGTCGGATTGATTGCGCAGCCCGCCGGAGTACCGAACGGGTCGCTCACCGAGCCCAGCAAGTTGCCGGTACGCGAGTATTTGAGGCCCTGTGCGGTGCCGGTATTGACAACCCAGATATTGCCTTGCCTATCCGAACACATGCCCTGCGGGCCGTTAAAGCCCGTCAGCGTACCCTTCAGTTGCATCGCCGGCATCGTGAAGATGTACACGTCCTGGGATGAGTCGTCCGAGATGAAGAGCAAACGAGGCGCTCTCTTGACGTCTGGCGAGACCCACGATTGGCGATGGTCCGGCTTGATCTTGGGAGCGCGCACCGACGTGTACGTCGCCAGGTGGTGGTGCCCCATCGGTCCGAGCCCGCGGCCGTCCGACGCCCAGCCTTGTCGGCTCTGCACCCCAAACGACGACGAGGACTGAAGTCCGCCGCCGCAGCCGGCTAAAAGTGCGACGGCCGCCATGACGCTCAAGCCACCGGAGGCCAATTGAGAACTTTTCATAGGACCCTCCCATATCTTCCTTGCGTAACCAAGCATTTGCGGAAATGTGAGCGTTAGTCGTCGATGATCGAAGCATAGAGCGGACTGCCGCGGATGCCGCTCTCGGCCGCGCGCTACGTCGCACCCTTGGAGTTTCGGCGTCATTGACTCACCACCACTGCGACGGGATGCGCCAGGTCCGTCGTAAACTCATGCCGGGAGTGCCGCCCGCAGGGAACCTGTGAGCACTGACCCAACGGCACGGCCTTCCTCCAGGGCGGACGTTATTCGTGGTCCTTCGACTCCGACGCTGGGCGTCTTCGGTCAGGATGACAAAGCGACCTCGGCGGCCAAGTTTTGCGTCATGGCAATTACCATTCCTGATGGTTTCGATGCGTGCACGCAGCAGACGACCGGCCCTGGGGGCACGGTGGTGTGGACGCTATGCTTCGCGCCCGCCGGATGTTCGAATCCCATGAGCGATCCGTCGGCAATCAAGATCGTCATGTCGGGCAACAGCTACGACTCGCTCAACGCTTACATCTCGGGTAAATGACCGCCGATAGCACGGCCAAGATCGGAGAGCTCCTCCGCGAGGCCGGCGAGGTCCATCATATGGTCTTCGCCGATACCGAGGGCGCCGACGACGACTGGGCGACGTTCTACTCCGACTGGCTGCTCGCGCACTCCGAGCTGCCGCGCCTGTTGGCCCGGCGGCCCGTTCGCAGCCATTTGACCCGGGATCTCGTCGAACTCGACGAGCAGTACACGGCGGCCGCGGTTTCCGATCCGTGGCCGGCGTGGTACGCGCAGCGCCTCATCGCGAAATACGGCTAGACCGCCGGCGCCGTGCTCGCTAAACCTCCGCCGGCGGCGACCTTCGCGCCGAACGTCGTCTTGCGCGCAAACACGAGCTCCAGGTAGAAGATCGGCCTGCCGTTCCCGAGCAGTGGATAGCCGGCATAATTCGTACTTCAATCTGCCGCCGAAGCCGCCGAATGCCGGAATGCAGAGCGCGCAGATGCCGCCGATGTATACCAATAGATACTGTCCGCCCGGCTCGGCACGCGTTACACTCCTGCTGCAGCTTTTCTGGGTCGTGGCGTGGAGCATGCGCCGTCCGGCGTTCAGCGTGGTCTGCCCGGTGCCCTGTGCCACGAATCCTCCGTCAAACCGTCTCTGCGACAACAAAGGAGCCGCTCGTGATGCCAGCCACGATACTTAGCTTTTTGTTTGCGGCCGGCGCGCTCGGCCTCGGGGCTACCTCCGAGCCGGCAAAAAAGCAGTGTAACAAGGCCGCGCCGTGCCTCACGCAGACCAATCACGGAACAGGCGCAGCGCGCCCATGCGAACGGTATTGGCGGCACCTATTCCTATTCGCAGCAGGCGTATGGCGGCGAGTTCGAAAGCGGAGGCACCTATGCGCTGATCGGGGCCCTCGACAGCCAGACCGGTATCGCGCTCCTCGCCGGGGGCCCAAGCAACGCATGCGCGAGCCCGCGATCAGGTCTATGCGGCATGCAAGCTCGCATTCATAACGAGGGCTGACGAGATGAACCAGGGGGCTACGACGTGGGCAACGCTCGGACTCGCAGCGCTGCTAACCGGGGGATCGCTCTTGTACGGCCACGCGCAGGCGTCGCAGCTCGCGGTTGCCGCCGCAAAGAAGAAGCCGTGCAGTAAGGCGACGCCCTGTTTCACGCAAACGAATCGCGGCACGGGGGCGGCGATCGCGGGGGTATCGCTCGAAGCGATGCGCGGCAACTACGGACAGGCGGCCATTCTCGCGCAGGCAAACGGCATCGGCGGCATCTATTCGTATTCGAAGCAGTCGTACGGCGGTGAGTTCGAGAGCGCAGGAACGGCATACGCGCTGATTGCCGCCACCGACAACCCGACCGGCACCGCGTTCCTAGCCGAGGGGCCCGTCGACGGCAGCGGGACGGGTAATACGATCGAAGCGCTCTCGCAGACGCCGCAATCCGGTGTCACCGGTCAGGGCGCGATCGTTGCGCAGGCCAACGGCATGGTTGGGATCTCGGCGTCCTCGAAGAACAACATAGCGGGCTTTTTCAGGGCCCCCGTAACCGGGCTATACGTCGTCGGGAGCAACGAGGATTCCACTCCGCTTATCGTCGATGGATCCTCGCCGGTTCACGCCTTTTTCGTCGATGGCAGCGGCAACGGATTGTTTGCGGGGGACGTGCGGGCACAAGCATTCATCGTGGATTCGAAGCGCGACGGAAAAACGGTCGGCGCCTTCGCTTTGGAGAGCACGCGCGCATCAATCGAGGATGTCGGAAGCGCGCGTATGACGAATGGTCGCGGAATCATCCGGTTCGATGAAGCGTTTGCACGCGCGATTGACGCTAGCTCGGGATATCAGGTATTCCTGACGCCGGGCGGCGATACGCACGGGCTGTACGTGGCGGAGAAGTTTGCCGGCGGGTTCATCGTGCGCGAATCGGAGGGCGGCCGGTCATCCATTGCCTTCGACTATCGCGTCGTCGCGCGGCCGGCCGGGGCGTCGAGCGCGCGCCTGCCCGAGCTTTACGAGCGGAAACCACCGCGCCTACGGCGCCCGACGCCCTAAAGAAATCAACGGAGCCCCGCCGCGATAACGCGGACGAAGCTCCGTTCGGGATGAGAAGGACTCAGGGTATGGTAACGCTTACTGGCCTCGACGCGACGCCGTTTGCGACCACCACGAGACTGCTCGCGCCGGTGCCGATGCTCGCCGGAACGTCGAACATCGTGGACACCTTCTTGTTCGTCGCGACGCCCATGAAGCTGGTGCCGTGCGTCCGGCAGTAGACCACCTTGCCCGAGCCGTTGTTCGTGATCCGTACGAGCGGATAGTTCGTGGCCGACTGCGCGTCGTCGCCGTACATGCTCGCCTGAGACATGCCGTTGAAGCGGCGCCCGGTGATCTTGTACGTGGTGCCCGGCGTGAGGCTCGTGGCGACCTTGGTGATCTGCGGAGCGTTGCCGCCGCCGCCTTGGCGTCCCGGCGTGTAGACCTCGACGTCGGTCGAACCGTCGATCTCCAGCACCTGGCCGGTCGGAAGGCCGATCAGGCGGATGTTGTACGACGAGTCGTTCGGCGCGTCGGGCGGCGCCGCGATCTGCTTCAGCTTCTTGCCGTCGAACGTGAAGAAGAGCGCCGGCGGCTGGTAGAGGCCCGGGCTCGCGGCGACCATGACGTCGCCGTTCGTAAGCAGCGACGACGGGCCGTCCGCCACGTCGTATTGCTGGCCGCCGATGTTCGGGAACGTCGGGCCCTGCGTCCACACGCCGGTCTTCGTGTTGTAGACCGCGCTGTAGCCGCTCGCGCCGGCCACGAACACCGTGCCGTTCGGGCGCAGCGTTGACGGGCCGATCTCGAAGCCCGCGGTGAGATTCACCGGCGCTTGCGCGATAGCAGACCACGTGTTGGTTGACGCGTTGTAGACTTCGGCGTCCGGTTCAGAGCCGACGTCCACCGCCAGCGTGGTGCCGTTGGGCAACAGCGCCCAACCCTCTTCGCTGTTCGTGTCGATCTTGCCGTTGCCGGGGCCGCTCTGCGTCCACGTCAACGACGATTCCGTGAGCAGCGCCTGGTAGATGTAGCAGCAGTTGCCGAGCATGTAGGTTCCGTTGGGAAGGACGACGCTCTCGGCGTCGCCGATCTCACCCCAGCCGCTGGGCCCCGTCACCGCCGTCCATTTGTTCGCAACGGGGTCGTAGAACGCGCCGAGGTTCGTCTCGACGCCTTGGCACGTGGCGCCGTTGTACTCGCCGCCGTTGACCATCATCTTGCCGTCCGCGAGGACGGCCGATGCGAAGTAGAGCGGGCCGTAGTTCGACGGCATGGATGCCATCTTCGTCCATTTGCCGTTGAAATAGCTCCCCGTGGAATCGGGCGCGAGGCTATACCAGTTCGGCGTGCAGTAGTCGTGAACCATGATGGTTCCGTCGGTCATCAACAGCGGGGTGTCCGGGCCGTTGGTCCACGGCGCGCTCGCCGGCAGCTGCTGCCAGCCGCCCGCGCGTGCCCGCGCCCGCTCCGCGCCCGTGATGCGATGACGGCGCGGGGGCGGATGATTCGGCGTGTGCATCAACCGGAGGAAGCGCGGCTTCGAAACGCCCGAATCGACCAGACGCGAACCCGCGCCGGCGACTTGCGCGGGCCCCGGATTCGGCGTCGCTGGGTTGCCGCCGCTGCACGCTCCGAGGACCAGCGCGGCAGCAACGCTCGAAAGAACAAGGTGTGAACCTCGCATGCTATCTCCTAAATGAAAGCGCTCGCCGGCCGGTCGACTAGCGAGTGAAAGAGAACTCTCGCTCGAGTTGGATCCGCTTACCGCTTCTTGCGGCCGACCGCCTTGCGAGCGGCGGTCTTCCGTGCCGGCGCCTTACTTGCCGCCTTCTTGCGAGCGGTTCCGGCGCGACTGCCGCGTTTTGCCATAACGGCTTCCTTGAGCGCCTTTGCGGGGAGGAACTTGAAGACTCGCTTCGCAGGAACTTTTACCTGTTCGCCGGTGGCCGGATTGCGCGCCATACGTGCGGCGCGATCGCGCACCTTGAACTGGCCGAAGCCCGGAATCTTGACCGCCTCACCCGTAATCACGGCGGCTTGGATGTCGTCGAAAACACCGTCGATCAGCACGACGGCGTCCTTGCGAGACAGCTCCAGACGGTCTACCGCCGAGCGCACCAAATCTACTTTGTTCATCGGTCCCTTTCGTGTGAAAGAAGCAGCCGGTTATCGCGAAATGCTTCGCGCTGCTTGCTACGAAATGATGATGGACTCCTTGTTTGAAATGAGCCTAAAATGGCCGAGATGGTCTGCTTTTATCCGGGCCCGCTGCGCGGCAGCGCCGACGTTCCCGGCGACAAGTCCATCTCGCACCGGGCTTTGATTGCGGCCGCCCGCGGCACCGAGCCGACGCGCATTGCCAATCTCAACCCCGGCCGCGACGTTCGCGCCACCAGCGACGCGTTGGCGGCGCTCGGCGCGCGCGTCGAAATCCACGGTACCGATGCCGTGGTCGCCGGCGGCCGGCTCGCCGATCCCGGGTCCACCCTCGATTGCACGAACTCCGGATCGACCGTCCGGATGCTGCTCGGGGCGTGCGCCGGGGCCGGAGTTCGTGCCCGTTTCGACGGCGACGATTCGCTGCGCCGGCGCCCGATGGAGCCGGTCGCCGCGCAGCTGCGCGCCTTCGGCGCGCTGATCGAGACGACCGAGGGACGGCTGCCGCTCGCCCTTCGGGGCACGCCCGAGATCCAAACGCGGCGGTTCATCCTGCTATCGCCCTCGGCTCAGGTGAAGTCGGCGCTGCTCTTTGCGGGGCTCTTTGCGGGCGTCGGCATCGAGGTGGACGGCGACCGCGGATCGCGCGACCACACCGAGCGTCTGCTGCGCTATCTGGGCGCCGACGTGGAATGGGACGGGCGCCGCGTACGCCTCGGTCCGGCGCCGCTGCGAAACGACCGCATCGAGGTCGCCGGAGATTTCTCAGCGGCCGCCTTCTTCATCACCGCCGCCGCGGTGACGCCCGGCAGCTCGATTATCGTGCGCGGCGTGGGCGTGAACGCGACGCGCACCGGCCTTCTCGACGCGCTGCGTGCGATGGGTGCTGCGGTCGAGCTCCGCGAGCCGCGCGATGTCTGCGGCGAGCCGGTCGCCGACGTCGCCGTTCGGTGGCGCCCGCTGATGGGCGCCGCCATCGACTCCGCGACCGCCCTGCGCGCCATTGACGAGATTCCGTTGCTCGCGCTTGCCGGAGCGTTCGCCCGGGGCGTCACGACGATCGCCGGCGTCGCGGATCTGCGTGCCAAAGAGTCGGACCGGATCGCCGCGATCCAACGTCTGCTGGGCACGGCCGGCATCGAGGCGGGGTACGAACGCGGCGTCGTGCGCGTCGCGGGCGGGGCGCCGTCCGCGCTGGGCCGCAGCCTGGCGACGGGGGGCGATCACCGGATCGCGATGGCGGGTGCCGTGCTCGGCTGCGCTGCCGGCCCGGTCGTCGTGGACGACGCGGAGAGCGTCGGCGTCAGTTTCCCGCGCTTCGTGGAGTCACTGACGGCCCTGCGGGCCGGTTAGCTCAGGCGGCCGGCTCGGACGGCTTGGGGCCGCTCTTGGCGTCGGCCGACGCGCCCGATTCGCTCTTCGCCGGCATCGAGGCCGATGGCGCGTCGTCCTTGGGCTTCTCCGCCGCACCGCTGGCGGCGCTGGAACGGCGCGAATCCGTCACGTAGAAACCCGAGCCCTTGAACAGGACCGGGGCCGGGTTGAAGACCCGGCGCAACGGCGCACCGCAGGCCTCGCACGGCTCGCCGAAGGTCTCGTCGAAGCCGTGGCGCACCTCACGCACCCGCCCGCACTTGGTGCAGGCATAGTCATAGAGCGGCATGGTCAGAGTATAGCCGTCTTAGCACTCACGGTCAATGACTGCTAGTCGCCGGGGCGACGTGCTAAAAGTCCGCCAACACCGCGTCATCGCGCTTGAACTCGACCAGGCCCTTGAAGTGGACCAGCGAGTCGTCGAGGGCACTCGCCACCCGCCGGCCCCGCTGCCAGCGGTCGAGCATCGTCCCCAGCCGCCCGTGATAGGCGGGATACGCCACGCGGACGTGCAGCCGCGAGCACGTCGTGCGCCGCTCGAGACGAAACTCGAGCCGCCTGCGCAGCGAATAGGCGCCTACCAGCGAGAGCCGATAGTTCGCGATGAACCCGTCGATCTCGTACGCCTCTTCCTCCTCGCCCGGCAGCCAAGACCGTAAGATCACCTCGCTGCCAACGCCGAAATCGGGCTCCGCGTGCGCTCGTCGCGCGCTGCGCAGAAACGACAGCCACACCGGCCACTTTTCGACCGCGCAGAGAAGCGCGAACGCTTCTTCAGCCGAGCAATCGAGATCGACGCTCGCGCTATGCGATCGCAGTCCCGGCACAATTGCATCCTCGCTGATGGCCATAACGGGACCTATCTTTTCCGCCTCGGTTTTGTCGTACCTTTAACAAAAGATTATCCACAATGGATGTGGATGCTTATGAACGGACGTCGCCGCTCGCGAACGCGGTCGCGAACGATACCAGCGTCAAAACGCCGATCGGCAACGCGGCCTCGTCGATGCGAAAGAGCGGGCTGTGCGTCGGATGACCCGATTCCGACGATTCGCTGCGGACGCCGAGCCAGATCAGCAATCCCGGAACGCGCTGCGCGAAGTACGCGAAGTCTTCACCGCCCATCGTCGGCGGCGGCTGTTCGACCCGCAGCGACGTGTGCGCGCGCGCGTAGGTCGCGAAGTTGCGCGCCAGCGCTTCGTCGTTGACGACGGGCGGATATCCTCGAACCACGCGAACGTCGGCGTCCACGCCGTACGCCGATGCGACGCCGCCGGCGATTCTGCGCACGCGCGCCTCGAGCTCGTCGCGCACGCCGGCGTCGTGGGCGCGCAGCGTTCCGCTCAACGCGACCTCGTCGGCGATCACGTTGTTGCGATAGCCTCCGCCGATCGTACCGACGGTCACGACGGCGCTGGCGAGCGGATCGGTCTCGCGTGCCACGATGTTCTGCAGCGCCAGCACGAACGCCGACGCCGCCGGGATCGCGTCCACCGCGGTATGCGGATAGCCGCCGTGACCGCCCGCGCCGCGGACCGTCACGTAGAACTCGTCGGCCGACGCGTTCGCCGCGCCGGGCGTCACGCCGATCGTTCCGACGTCCAGACGCGGGCTGACGTGCAGCATCGCGATCGCCTCGACCGCGTCGAGCGCGCCCTCTTCGATCATCGGCAGCGCGCCGCCGGGGCCTTCTTCCGCCGGCTGAAAGAGCAGCACCACGCTGCCCGACAGCTGCGCCTTCATAGCGGATAGCACGTGCGCGGCGCCCAGCAGCATCGCCGTGTGCGCGTCGTGGCCGCACGCGTGCATCTTGCCGGCGACCTGCGAGGCGAACGGCAGTCCCGTGCGTTCGCCGACCGGAAGTGCGTCCAGATCGGCTCGCAGCGCGGCTACGCGCCCCGGCACGGCGCCGTCGATGCGCGCGACGATCCCGGTCTTCGCGACGCGCCGGTGCTCGACTCCGAGAGCGCCGAGCTCGCGCTCGACGAGCGCGGCCGTCTCGTGCTCCTCGAAACCGAGCTCCGGGCGGCGGTGGATCGTGCGCCGCAACTCGACGATTCGTGCGGCCAGGTCGGCGCTGACTTGGATTGCCATAGCCGCGAAGTTAACGGGCCGGTACTTTACCTCCCGCCGCCGAAGCGGGACCGCCGATGATGTCCGCCGATCTCGCCTTCGCCCTGTTGATCAACCGCACGAGCGCGTCGTACTCGGCAAATCCGCCGGCATATATGACCTACGTCGAGCGAACGCACGTCAGCGCGCCGGCGCTGGGCCGCACGCAGGAGATCAACCGTTCGGTGGCCGTTCGGGTCGCCGACGACCTGGCCGTCATGAAAGACCTTCCCGACGGCGGCGAGCGGACGGGTCAGGCGTTTCCGATCATCGCCTACTTCGACCCGATCTCGAACTTCAAGTTCAGCTACTTCGCGAACCTCAAGCGCGTCGACATCACGCTGGAGCGCGGCGCCCCCTTCAGCCTGGCAATCCCGGCGCCCGACCCGTCCGTCAACGTCGTCGTTCCGTACAACAGCTACTGGGCCGCGCGCTATGCGCCCGACTCGACCGATGCGGCGATGCATCTGCTGCTCGACCCGACGCCGCGCGTACAGCACGGCCTCTACCCGTCCGACGTGATCGAAGACGGCGCGACGCGGCTGCCCAAGCACATCGAGATGCGCGTGGCCGGCGGCACCGACGAAACCATCGCGCTCGACTACGCCGTCGTTGACGGACACTGGGTGATCGTGCACGGTACTTTCAGCCAGACGATGCACTTCGCGATCTTCACGTCGAAGATCATTGCCGACGTCACCTTCAGCGACATCGCGTTTCCGGCGCAGGCGCCGGACGCGCGGCTGGCGGGAGCCCCTACGCCCGGAGCGTCGGCGACGCCGTAGGAGCGACCAGCAGGTTCTCCGGCGCGCGGTGCGCCGCGCCGTTCGGAGCCGGCTGATCCTTGGGCGCGACCCACATATAGACGTTGGGCACGAGCAGCAGCGTCAGCACCAGCGAACTGATCACGCCGCCGATGACGACCATGCCGAGGCTCGACCGCGACGACGAACCCGGGTCGAGCGCCAGCGCGAGCGGAATGTTGCCGGCGACGACCGAGAAACTCGTCATGATGATCGGCCGGAATCGCGTGTGCGCGCTCTCGCGGATCGCCGTGAGCTTGTCGCGCCCGCGCGAACGCAAGGTATTGGCGTAGTCGACCAACAGAATTCCGTTCTTGGTGGCGATGCCGATCAGCAGAATCGTACCGATCAGCGAGAACAGGTTCAGCGTGCGGTGGGTCAATACGAGAGCGCCGATTGCCCCGATGGCCGCGACCGGGACCGAAAAGATGATGATGAACGGCGAAACGTAGCTGTTGTAGAGCGCGACCATCAGCAGGTACACGAGGATCACGGAAACGATCATCGCGAGCCCCATCCCGACGAGGGTCTGATGCATGAAGTCCTGCTGGCCGAGCGGCGCGGGGCGCACGACGATGTTGGGCGGCAGGTGCAGCGACGGCAGGCGCTTGAGCAGACCGTTCTCCACGGCCGAGAGCGACGAGTTCGGCGCGTAGTTGGCGTTGACGTGGATCACGTTGTTCCGGTTGGTGCGCGTGATCAGCGGCGCCGTGGGCGTGGACTCGAAGCGCGCGATGTCGCCCAGGTAGACCAGGCCGCCGGTCGACGACCGAATGGCGACCGATTTGAGCGCGTCGATGCTCGTCTGGTACGACTGCGGATAGATCACTTGCACCTGCTCGAGACCCGAGGTCGTCTCGAACTGCGTCGCGAGGCTGCCGCCGAACGCGGCGCCGGCAGCCTGCGCGGCTTGGCCGAGGTCGACGCCGAGCGCCTGCGCCTTGTTTCGGTCGAACTGAATCGAGATCTGCGGAGCCAGCTGCGTGCCGCTGCTGTTGACGCTCGTCGCGCCCTTGACTTTCGTGAGCGCCTCCTCGACCTTCTGCGCGTACGGCGTGGGGTCGCGCCCCGTCACGTCGGTCACCAGCAAGTCTACCGGCTGCGCGTTGCCGCCGGACGTCGACGTGGCCGGAACGACGACGGCCTGCACGCCCTGCGGCAGCGACGTACGCGCGATATCGCGGAATTGGCGCACCCAATAGTCGGTGGGGTGCTTGCGGTCGTCCTTCAACCAGACGTGCACCTGGCCGACGTTGCTCTGCGACACGAAACCGCCGAACGAGGCGGCATACGCGCCCGCGACCGCCGTATTGGCAAACGTGTCGGTCGTGTGCAGGATCTTTTGCTCGAGCGCGAACGTGCCTTTTTCCACCGTCTGAATCGGCGTGCCGATCGGATAGATCAGCTGAATAAAGATTTCGCCGCGGTCCACCGGCGGGATGAACTCCTCGCCGACCACTCCCAGGCCGACGAGCGCCAGCGCGAAGACGAAAGTCCCCGCGCAGAACGCCGCCACGAGCGTGCCGTGGCGAAGGCTCCACGGCAACACGCGATCCGTGTACCAGTTGCGCGCGCCGTCGAACCGCTCGCCGAACCATTCGACGGCGCGCCACGGCTTCCAGTGCGAGCGCAGCGCCCACAGGCCCGCCAGCGTGGGCGTGATCGTAAACGACACGAACAGCGAGGTGAGGGTCGCGATCACCACGACGATCGCAAATTCGGAGATCTGCCGGCCGACCTGTCCCTGAATGAACGCGATCGGAAAGAACACCACCACGTCCACCAGCGTGATCACGACGGCGGCGGCGCCGATCTCCTCTCGCCCGCGGACGGCCGCCTCTTCGGGAGGCTGCTTGAGCTCCGTGTAGTGCCGCTCGATGTTCTCGAGCACCACCGTGGAGTCGTCGACCAGAATGCCGATGACCAGCGACATGCCGAGCAGCGAGATCGTGTCGATCGTCATGTGCATGAGCCGCATCGCCGTGATCGCGATCGCGAGCGAGGTGGGGATCGAGATGCAGACGACGATGGCGTTTCGCCACGACCGCAGGAAGAACACCATCGCGATCCCCGTCAGGAGGATCGCGAGGATCAGCGTGCGCGTGACGATTTGGATCTGCTGCCTCGTAAAGGTAGATTGGACGTGAATGACCCGAAACTTGATCTCCGGGAACTGCTTCTCGATTTGCGGCAGCGCGCGCAGCACCGCGTTGGAGGCGTCCACCTCGCTGCCGGCCGCGGCCTTCTGCACTTGCATGAACAGGCCCGACTCGCCGCTGATGTGCGCGTATTGCAGCCGCGGCTCGTAGCTTTCGTTCACCGTTGCGATGTCGCCGATGCGCACCACGGCGTTGCTGGCGCTCCACGGATTGATGACGCCCGCCAGCGACGAGAGCCCGCCTCCGTAGTTCTGCACGCCGCCGCCGGTCGAGTTCGCGATGGCCGCAAGCGCGCCGCCGCCCTGGGCGGGGATGATCGCGAGATTCCGAACGCTGTCGAGGTTCTGGATGTCGCCGCGGATGTCGATCGTCGTTTGCCGGTTGGTCTCGTAGGCGAATCCGCCGGGCACGCGCTGGTTATTGGTCTGCAGCGTTGCGATCACGTCGTTGAGCGTCAGGTTCGCCGCGGCCAGACGGGCCGGATCGACGACGACCTCGTACGCCGGAGTAACCGATCCGCCCACGTTGACGAACGAAATTCCCGGTACCTGTTCGATGGCGGGCGCGATGACGTTGACCGCGTAGAGCGCCAGGCGCGCGAGCGACAGCTTGTGCGAGTAGAGCGCTAAGGTGACGACGACGGATTGCGTGGGATCGTACAGGTTGACGGTCGGGGGCGTCAGGTTCGTCGGGAGGTATTTCTCCGCGGCCTGAATGGCTTTGTTCGTGAGCGCCAGGTCGGTCGCCGTGTCCGAGCTGATGTCGAAGATGGCGGTGATCCGGGCCTCTCCCTGCTGGACGACGGCGTTGACCGTCTGCATGTCGGCCGTGCCCGCGAGGTTCTGTTCGATCGGTTGGACGATATTGTCGCGCATCTCGGTCACCGAGGCGCCGCTGTAACCCACCGATATCGTGACGGTCGGCTGGCTGACGTCGGGATAGAGCTCCTTGACGATCGTCGCCGTGGATAGAATGCCCCCGAACATCATCAACGCCACGATGACGAAGACCAGCGTCGGCCGCTTGATGAAGAGTCGCGTGATGCTGAACTTCACGGCTGGAACGAGACCTTCTCGCCGTCGCCGACGCTGGTCTGCCCGTTGCTGACGAGCCGAGTGCCCGCCGCGAGGCCCGCGACGACCGAGGTCGTGCCGTCGGTGCCGGTCTCGGCTACCTTGACGGTCTTCACGCTCCCGTCTTGCTGCACGGTCATGACGGCGTCGTGGTTGTCGTCGGTGAAGGCGGTCACCGGCACGCGGATGCCGCGGATCGGCGTGGTCTCGATCGTGCCCTGCACCACCATGCCCGGCCGCAGCACGCGCCGCGGGTTGGGCAGGAGAACCTTGACCTGGAAGTCGGTCGAGCCGGGGTTGATCTGATTCAGCACGCCCGTCACGTGGCCGGCGAACGCGCGCGTGGCGCCGAGGTCGGGCGCGGTGATTGACGCGACGGCGCCGTTTTGGATGCGCGCGACCTGTTCGCTGGATGCGTGGAGCACTGCGTAGATCGGATTGACCTGCTGCAGCGTAAAGAGCTGGCGATTGCCGGGGTACTCGCCCGGATTGATATTCCGGTTCACTACCACGCCGTCGATCGGCGAAACGATGACTGCCTTGCCGATCTGCACGCGGATCTGCTGCGCCTGCGCCATCGCGACCTTCTCTTGGGCCGCCGACTGCTGCACCGCGGATGCCGCGAGGCCTTCCCCCGAGAGGCTGCCGTTGGCCGCGACGGTGGCCCGCGCGGTCGAGAGATTGGCGTTGGCGGTGTTCAGGGCTTGCTCGTCGTTCTTCACCAGAGTCGCCTGCGCGTCGACGGACTGCTGCGAGATATATCCCTGCAACAGCAGATTCTGATCGCGCTGCAAGTTATGCTGATCGTTGGCGAGCGTCTGCTGCGCCTGCTGCACCGCCGCCTCGTCCGTGCGCACGGTATCCACGCCCTGCGAGATCGTCAGCGAACCCTGATAGGCGGTGTGTACGGTGTTCGCGTGATTGCTGTTCGCGGTCGCCAGGTCCGCGTCGAGCTGCGCCTCGAGGTCGGACGTATCGAGGCGCGCCAGTACCTGGCCCGCGGTCACCGTGTCGCCTTCGCGCACGTCCACCGTATCGGCGGGCTCGGCGAGGGTGCTCTGCACCGCGACGTTCTGGTAGGGCGCGACGATCCCGGCGAGGTGTCGCCCGGGCTGGATCTGGCCAAAGGTCGCGATCGTCGTTTCGACGTAGGGTGCGGCCGGTGCGGGCGGCTGGCGCTTCGCGCACCCGGCTGCGGCTAGAATTGCGGCGAATACAAAGAAGATTCGCACCGGCCGGCCGCTGAGATTCATGCTGGCCCGATTGTAACGAAAGCGTGGGATGCGAATCCTGGAGTGAGTCTGAGAATGGGAGCGGGCGAACGCCCGCGGGTACTGGTGGTCGACGACGAGCGCGGCCTGCGGGAGCTGCTGGAATACGGGCTCGAGCAGGCCGGCTTTGCGGTGCGCACTGCGACCGAGGGCTCGGCAGCCTTGCCGATGCTCGAGGCCTGGTCTCCCGACGTCATCGTCCTGGACGTGATGTTACCCGGCCGGGACGGCTTCACGCTGCTCCCCGAGATCCGCCGCCTGACCACGGCGCCGGTGGTGATGCTGACCGCCCGCACCGAGATCACCGAGAAGATCGCCGGGTTCTCGGCCGGCGCCGACGACTACGTGGGCAAGCCCTTCGACCTCGAGGAGCTCGTTGCGCGCCTGCGCACGCTGCTGCGCCGCCCGGCCATCGAGCGGCGCGAGACGTTCACCTATGCCGACCTCAGCATCGACACGCCGAGCCGTACCGTCTACCGGGGAAACCGGCGGATCGAGCTCTCGGCACGCGAGTTCGATCTGCTGCGGGTGTTCGCCGAGCACGCGGAGGAAGTGCTCACGCGCTCGGAGCTGCTCGACTTGGTGTGGGGCGTCGATCGCGACGTGATACCCAACACGGTCGAAACGTACGTTTCGTTTCTGCGCGCGAAACTCGACAGCGGCGAGTCCGTGAAACTGATTCAGACGCTGCGCGGCGCCGGCTATAGCCTGCGGGCGACGCCGTCGTGACGACGCGCCTGGCGCGGCGCATTCAGACGCTCGCGGCGATCGAAATCTCGTTGTTGCTCGCGGCCGTCTTGCTGGCGGGGGCGCTCCTCGCCTTCGGCTTCTACATTCGCGCGCTCTCGACGGAGCTCTCGGGCACGCTGGCACAGCTGCAGTCGTCGCTCGCCGCCACGCGGCTGCCCGACGCGCGCACCGGCGGCAACTTCGCCGAGTCGTTCCTCCTGGGAACGGGGAGCGAGATCGTCTTCCTCGACGCGAACACGCGCGTCACCGTCTACCGTCGGCATCGCGGCGATCCGCGGCCGGTCGTGCACGTGCGTCACCGCGGCGACCTCTCCGGCGATCCCGTGCCGTCCGGGCCGCTCGGCCGCGTGATCCTCGGGCTCGCGACGGCTTTCGGATTGACGCCGCTGCACGCGAACGTCGGCAGCGTTTACATCATCGTCAAAAGCAACGACGCCGCGCTCGTCGCCACGGTCCGCGCGTTCGTCGTTCCGCTGCTGGCCGCGCTGCTCGTCGCGATCGGGCTGGGCGTGCTGATCGCGCGCGCACTCACGCGGCAGGCGGTGCGGCCGCTCGACGACGTGACGGCCGCGCTGCAGCGCTTCGCCTCCGGCGACCTCACGCCCCAACTGATCGCCGCGGACTCGGGGCACGAGCTCGCGTCGCTCGCGACGGCATACAACGGCGCGATCGAGCAGATGGAGCGAGCCTTCGCGGCCCGCGACCGCGCCAACGCCTCGATGCGGCAGTTCATCGCCGACGCCGGCCACCAGCTGCGCACGCCGCTCACCGTCGTGCAAGGCTTTATCGCGATCCTGCGCCGCGGCGGCTTCGACAGCCCGCCGGACCGCGATCGCATCCTCGACACCATGTTGGATCAGAGCCGCATCATGGGATCCCTCATCGACAAGCTCATCTTGCTCGAGCGATGGGAGAGCCCGGAGGCCGAGCCGCAGAGCGCGCCGATCGACGTGGGCACGCTGGTTGGCGATCTCGTCGCGCCGATCGCCGACGCAAACCCGGACCGGCATTTCGCCGTTTCGACGCGTTCGGGGGTTCTCGCCGAGATCGATCCCACCGAGCTCGGCTACGTCGTGACCAATCTCGCCGACAACGCGGTGAAATACGGCCTGGGCGACATCGTGGTACGCGTCGACGCCCTCGACCGCCACGCAATCATCGAAGTCGCCGACCACGGGCCCGGCATCGCCTCGGCCGACGCCGGACGCGTCTTCGACCGCTTCTACCGCGGCGCGCAGCGCGACGTCGCGGGCTCGGGCCTCGGTCTGGCCATCGTCAAACGCGCCGTCGAACGCGCGCACGGAACGCTCGCGCTCGATACCGGACCGAGCGGCTCGCGCTTCACCGTGCGGCTGCCGCTCGCACGGGTCTCGTCGCCGGCGTAAGAAGGTATCGCGCCCGAGTCGTCCCAACCCAAGGCCTCGGAGAGGTGGTCGAGTGGTTGAAGGCACCCGCCTCGAAAGCGGGCGAACGTGTTGAGCGTTCCGTGAGTTCGAATCTCACCCTCTCCGCCAGACTTTCGTTGGCGGTGGGAAGTGGGCGAGCCATTTACGTGCGGCGTTTTTTGAAAAAGGCTTGGAGTTGCGCCGCCGTTTCGTGCTCGAGCACGCCGCGCGTCACTTCGATGCGGTGGTTGGCCAGCGGCGAGCGCAGCACGTCGAACGCGCCCCCGTCGGCGCCGCCTTTGGGATCGCGCGCGCCGTACACCAGCCGTTTGACGCGCGCTGCGATGAGCGCGCCGGCGCACATCACGCAGGGTTCCTTCGTGACGTACATCGTCGCGTCGGAGAGACGCCACGCGCCCAGCCGCCGGGCCGCTTCGCGAACGAGCAGGATCTCCGCGTGCGCCGTCGCGTCGTTGCGCAGCTCTTTCTCGTTCTTGGCTTCCAGCACGAGGTCGCCGCTGACCAGCACGGCTCCGATCGGCACGTCGCCGGCGAGCTCCGCGCCGGCGGCGAGCTCGATGGCGCGGCGCATGCGGCCTTCGTCGTCGTGCGTCATGGAATCAAGCGGTCGGGTGGGATGCGCGCCCGGAGGGATTCGAACCCCCGATCCCAGCCTTCGGAGGGCTGTGCGTTATCCAGCTACGCTACGGGCGCACGCGAGTCGCGGCACTATCGCGCGGCGTCGGGCGGCGACCCGGCGCTCGGAATGTGCTTGAACAGGTCGAGCTTGTGGTCGACCAGCGTACGGTAGAACTTGCGCACGCAGTCGGGGTGGCCGAAAAAGTACGTGCGGGCGTACGCGAGATCTTCGCCGGAGCTGTCCGGCACGTAATGCGAGATCTCGATCTCCTCCATTTGGCCGCGGTCGACCGGATGGGGGCAGAAATCACAGGGGATCGTGGACATGAAACGTTTGTACCTCGGAATGAAACCGGCCGGCATTCGTCCGGCGGCGGCCCGTTCGATTTGGCTCGGGTAGGACTCGAACCTACGACCAAGGGCTTATGAGTCCCCTGCTCTACCACTGAGCTACCGAGCCGCAGCCGCCTGGCGCGGTTTCGACACCGCAGTATAGCAGTACCCGCCCCCGCGCACAATGGACGCCCGCTCCTGTAGGGTCACGACGAAACCTCGCGAACGTTTGCTGAAAGTTTTCGCTGCTTCGGAGGACTTCATGGTAGCTAGGCCCCTCCTCGTCCTTGCTTTGTTGGGCGTCCTCGCCGGATGTTCGTCGAACGCGCAACAGGCCGCGCCGGGCCCGCTCCCGCCGACCGGCGGCGGAGCGTTCGGCGCGCCGCTCAAAAAGAGCACCGCAAGCCAATACCTCAAACACGTCGTCGTCATCATCCAGGAGAACCGGAGCTTCGAAAACTTCTTCGCCGGTTATCCCGGAGCCAACGCTCCGATGTTTGGTTACGCGCTTCATTCGCACAAGCGCGTGAAGGTCAACCTGCACGAAACGACGTTCCAAACCAATCCGAATCTCCCGCATAACTGGGAGTCGGCCATGACCGGCTACCACAAGGGAAAGATGGACGGCTTCCACACCGGCCCCGGAACGAACTACGCAGCCTACGCGTACGTCGAGCGTTCGCAGGTGAAGACGTATTGGGACATGGCGCAGCAGTACGTGCTCGCCGACGCGATGTATCCCACCGAGTTCGGCGGCAGCTACACGGGGCACCTGACGGCCGTCGCCGGCACCGACAACATGGATCCCACGCACGCGCAGGTGAACTACCCGACGCACAGCCCCAACGACTGCGATTCGCCGCCGGGCACGAAGAGCTCGCTCGTCGACTCCAATCGCAACGTGGGGCGCGGCAACGGTCCGTTCCCGTGCTTCACGCAGTTCGACAGCATGGCGAACGTGCTCGACGCCGGCGGGATCTCGTGGCGCTTCTACGTGACCAAGCTGTTCAAGGCGGGCATCTGGTCGCCGTTCGAGGCCCTTTCGTACACCCGCTACGGCAGCGACTGGAACACCGACATGATCGCGCCGGAGACCAAGGTCCTCAAAGACATTCCGAACGGCACGCTCGCCCAAGTGACGTGGGTGACGCCGAATCACAAGAACTCCGATCATCCCGGCGCGCACAGCGATTTGGGCCCGTCGTGGGTGGGGAACATCGTCAACGCCATCGGCGAGAGCAAGTTCTGGGATTCGACCGCCATCGTGGTGATCTGGGACGACTGGGGCGGCTGGTACGATAACGCGCCCCCGCCGCAGCTCGACTTCCGCGGCCTGGCGATCCGGGTGCCGTGCCTGATCATCTCGCCCTACACCAAGCAGACCGGCACGTCCGGGAGCTACGTTTCACACACGCAGTACGAATTCGGCAGCACGCTGCGCTTCATCGAAGACGTCTTCAACCTGCCCAACATCGGGCCGGCCTCGGCGGGCTACTCGGACGCACGCGCCAACAGCCTGACGGACAGCTTCGACTTCACGCAGCAGCCGCGGCCCTTCACACCGTTCACCACGAAGTACTCGAGAGAGGTCTTTCTCAACCAGCCGCCGTCGAACGAGCCTGTCGACGAACAATAGCGCGAAGCCGAGAGAGAGAATCGCGGTCGGAGGGACTCGAACCCCCAACCTACAAGTTCGTAGCCTGTTGCTCTATCCAATTGAGCTACGACCGCGCGTCTCGGCTTCGCATCACTTCGGAGAGGGAGGGATTCGAACCCTCGATACGACTTTACATCGTATAACGGTTTAGCAAACCGCCGCCTTCAGCCGCTCGGCCACCTCTCCCGAATCGGCCCCCCACTATACCACACCCGGCGCGACGGGCCCTACGCGTTACGGAGGCGCCGTAGGACCGCGCATCGGCGGCTCCGGCACCACCTCGGCCTTGACGGTTTGCCGGCGCGGCGCCCGGCGCTTCATCAACGCGTCAATGCCGGCGACGCGTCCGGTCGGCAGCACGACGTTGATGGCGGACAGCAGCATGATGCATCCGTCGAGCGAACCCCACGCGCTGAAACTGCCCAATCCGCCGCGCGCGGCGAGATAGTTGAGCGGCAACAGCACGCCCACCACGCCGCCCAGCCTCGTCACGAGCCCGAGCACCAGCGAGATGCCCACGCATACTTCGCCCAGCCGTACGAGCTCCGCGAAGATCCCCGCGTTGGGCTGCACGACGTTCGCGAGAAAGTCGTGATACGGCCCCGTTCCGGACGCCAGCCCCTTCTGCAAATAGGTCGCGAACACGCCGCCCGGCGGCATGAACCGGTCGCTGTGCAGAAACTTCGGTACGCCGTGCGTCAGCCAGATGAAGCCCGTCAGCACGCGTGCTATTGCCAGCCAGCCGCCGTAGGTACGCGACGAAGGCAAGTTCACGCGACGACCTCCTTACGCAGCTCGATCAACCGTGCGATCATCGAGGCCGCTTCACCCGCGGCGTCCGGGCGCCCTAGGCGTCGAGCGGCTGCAACCATTCGTTCGCGGCGCCGCGGATCCGTCAACACGCCCTCGAGAGCCCCGGGCAGATCGTCGACGCGCCGGGTGCGGACCGCCGCGCCCGCCTCGACCAGCACGCGGGCGTTGCGCTCCTCTTGGCCGGGCAGCGGCTTGCACAGCACCATCGGCACCTGCGCCACCAGCGCCTCGGCCGTGCTCAGGCCGCCCGGCTTCGTGACGAACGCGTCGGCGGCGTGCATGTAGTCGTACACGTTCTCGACGAACCGCAGCGCGCGCACCGGGTAGTTCACCGCATCCGCGGTCTGCGAGAGCCGGCGCGAGACGCGCGAATTACGTCCCGCGACGACGACCGCCGCGAGCGGGGCGCGCACCGAGTCCAAAACGCGCAGCATGCGCTCGATCGGCGCGATGCCGAGTCCGCCGCCCATCAGAAGCACGACGTAGCGATCGTTCGGCAAATCCAATCGCTCGCGCAGTGCTGCGCGCGACTCCGCGCCGGGCGCGAACTCTCGCCGCACCGGGATGCCCGTGACCGAGATCCGCTCCGCGGGCACGCGGCGTGCCGCCAGCACCGCACGCATCGCGTCGGTCGCCACGACGTAGCGGTCGATGTTGTCGTGAATCCAGAACCCGTGCACGGCGAAGTCGGTCACGATTCCGACCACCGGCGGCGCGTCGGGGAACTCGCGCTTGTATTCGGCCATCGCGCCGCACGGAAACGCGTGCGTGCACACCACGGCGTCGGGCCGTTCGCGCAGCAGCAGCGGCCGAAGGTTGCCGGCGGTGAACTGATGCGCCCACGTGCGAAATCGTCCGACTTCGGTCGCTCGCTCCGCCCGATTGTAGATGTACCGGTACATCTGCGGAATCGTCTTCACCATGCGCAGGTACCCGTCGGAGACGACGCGTGAAACCACCAGCGCGGCGTACTTATACGAATCCACGACCGGCGTGCGGGCGTTCGGATCTATGTCGTGCAGCGCGTCGCTCACGGCATTGGCCGCGGAGAGGTGTCCCACGCCGACGCTGGCGGAGAGGAACAGGATCCTCACTCGTCCTCCTCGGCGTGCAGCAGAAAATCGTCCACGACCTCCTGCGCTAGCCGCGCGTCCTCCAACAGGTTGCCGTCGAGGTCGGTAACGATGAACTCGCCGTCGGTGCGATCCTCGGTCTCGTTGAGCAGCACCGCGTAAGTGCGGCCGTCGTCGGGATCCTCGAGGATGCCGACGACCTCGAACGGCAGCGTCGCTCCATCCTTGGTCGCGATATGCAGCACGTCGCCGACCTCCAGCGGCCCGTGAGGCTGCTCGCCCCCGCCGTTGCCCGGCGTCGTCATTGCAGACACCGGGCGACGTTGGCCTGATGTTGGGCCAGCGTGGCCGCGAACGCGTGCCTTCCGCCGCCGCAGTAGACGTAGTAGAGCTCGTCGCCCGCGGCCGGATGCAGCGCGGCGCGCAGCGACGGCCGGCCCGGATTGGCGATCGGCGTCGGCGGCAGCCCCTGATGCACGTAGGTGTTGTACGGCGAGTCGATCTTCAAGTCCGCGAACGAGAGCTGCGTCTTGTGCTCGGGAAGCGCGTACTCGATCGTGGCGTCTACCTGCAGCGGCATTCGAAGCCGCAGCCGGTTATAGATCACGCGTGCGATCTTCGGGCGGTCGCCGTCGTTCTTCGCCTCGCGCTCGATCAACGATGCCACGGTGACCGCCTGCGGCACGGTGACGTGCAGCGAGCGCGCGCGCACCGCAGCGTCGGCAGGGAGCTGCTTGAAGAACTCGGCCGTGAACATCGCGGCGACCGCAGACGATGAGGCCCCAAGCGGCACGAGGTACGTGCTGGGGAAGAGAAAGCCTTCGAGGTTGACCGTGCGGGAGCCGTCGACGACGAGCCGCTCGCGCATGAAGTCGCTCCGAAACGCCCCGGCCGGCCCGACGCCGGCGCCCTGCAGGCGGCCGGCGATCTGCGCGGCGGTGAAGCCTTCCGGGACGGTCACCCACACGGCCACCTGGGCGCCCCCGCTGACCAGCGCGCGCAGCACTTCGTCCTGAGTCAGATGCGGCTCGAACCGGTACTCGCCGGCGCGGACGTCGGCCTCCTGACCGCGCAGGCGCGCGAGGGCACGAAACGTGAGCACGTTGCTGACGACGCCGCGTTCGGCCAGCTGGGTCGCAACCTGGCCGAACGTGCTGCCGCGATCGACGACGACCTGCGTGGCGACACCGGGATGCGATCGCTCGGCATAGATCGCGTACCACGCCCAACCCGCTGCGACGGCCACGGCGAGCGCCGCGACGGCGGCCGCCGCCGCGACCGCGCGCAGAACGCTCACGCGCCGCGGCGCCGGCGGGCGAGAAACGACTCGAGAATCAGCGCGGCCGCCATGCGATCGACGACCTCGCGCCGCTTCTTCCGCGAAACGTCCGCGGCGATGAGCCCCTTGGTGGCCTGCGCGGTGGTCAGACGCTCGTCAACGCGGTGAATCGCGCCGTCGAAGACGCCGCGTAGATCCTCGACGAACGCGTCGATCGTCGCAGCGGCCAGGCCGCGCTCTCCGCGCAGCGTGATCGGATCCCCGACCACGAGCTCGCGAATCCCGTACGAATCGACGTACTCTTTGATGCTCGCGAGGTCCGCGCGCCGGCTGGTGCGCTCGATCGTCGCGAGGGGCAACGCGTACGTGCCGCTGGGATCGGCCACGGCGATGCCGATGCGCTTGCTGCCCACGTCGAGCGCCATGAACACGCGCTACGCTCCGAGCGTGGTCAGGTGGGCGAGCGACTTCGGCCGTTTTCCGAGGTGATGCGCCACGAGCTCGTCAACGGCGGCGGCCGCCCCGGGCGTCGCGCGCAGCGTTGCCGCGGCGCCCTTGGGCTGCGCGAGGCCGCGCAGGCTCGCTCGATCGGCCGGCGCAAGCTCCGGCAGGTCGCGCCAGCGCTCGCGGCAGCCCTCTTCCACCAGGCCGCCCGCCTCGGCGTCGAGCCATGCCGCTCCCGGCGGCAGCGGCTCGCCGCAGCGCACGCACGACTCCAGCGGCGGCGCGAGCCCCAGCATCTCGAGCAACCGCAGCGAGAAGCGCGCCAGCAGGGCGCGCGGGGCGGGCGCTTCGGCAACGGCGGCGATCGCGCCGGTCAGCAGCGCGTAGACGTCGGGCATCGCGAGGTCGGGTTCGCAGAAGGCGTCCACGAGCTCGGCGACCACGGCGGCCACGGCATAGCGTTCGGGTTCGACCAGGCGCGTCCACGGCGCGTGCACGATCTCGGCCGAGACGATCACGTCGAGCGATCGGCCGCGGTGCATCAAGAACGCGCACTCGCTCGCAAACTCGATCCGCCCGGCCAAGTGACTGCGCGCCCGGCGCACGCCCTTCGCCACGGCGTCGAGCTTTCCGCGCTCGCTGGTGAAGAGCGTCACGATGCGGTCGGCCTCGCCGAGCTGCCGTGCCCGCAGCACCACGCCGCGCGTCTTATAGGCGCGCGGCTGCGTCAGCGTCCTCTGCTTCCTGCGATCGGTCGATGCTGCCGTTGTAATACATGCGCACGGTCAGAATGCGGCGGCCGCGCGTGCGATCGACGCGCAGCCGTGTGTGGTCGGCCCCGTCCACTTCCTCACCTTCTTTGGGCAGCCGCCCGAACAAGCCCACCGTGTAACCGCCGATCGTCTCGAAATCCTCGGTCGGCAGCTGGGTGCCGAGTTTTGCGTTGACGTCCTCGATGTTCGTGCCCGCTTCGATGACGGCTTCGCTGTCGGACACGACCGAAATCGGCTCTTGCTCGTCCACGTCGTGCTCGTCGCGGATCTCGCCCACGATCTCCTCGAGCAGATCCTCCATCGTAACCAAACCGGCCGTGCCGCCGTATTCGTCGACGACGATCGCGAGCGAGAACTTGTCGCGCTGCATCTCGCGCAGCAGGTCGGCGATCTTCTTCGTCTCCGGAACGTGGACGGCCGTCCGCATCAGCGTCTTCACGCCGGTGCGCGCGAGCGACCCGTCGGCAAGCGCGATGAGCAGCTCGCGGTCGTGAATCACCCCGACGACGTCGTCCTTCGACTCTTGATAGACCGGCAGCTTCGAGTAGCCTTCCGCGATCACGACGTCGAGCACCCGGCGCGGCGAGTCGTCGATCGAGACCGCCACCATCTCGGGACGCGGCTTCATCACCTCGCGGACGATCGTATCGCCGAACTCCATCACCGAGTGGATCATCTCGCGTTCCTGCTCTTCGATTACGCGCTGCTCCGCACCGACGTTGACCAGCGCGCGAATGTCCTCTTCCGTGACGTACGGGCGATGGGCGTGCTTGATGCCGAAGAGCCGGAGGATCAGGTCGGTGACGACCTGGAACGTGCGCGCGATCGGCGTCAGCACGTAGGCGGCCCACCGCATCGGGAACCCGAGCCGCAGCGCCCAGCGCTCGCTGTCGCCCGTGGCCACCGTCTTCGGCACGATCTCGCCGAAGAGCAGGAAGACCACCGTCATCACGACCGTCGAGAGGATCGCCCCGCGGGGCAGGTTGAGCGAGATCGCGATGTAGGTGGCCAGCGAATCTGCAGCGAGCAGCACGATCGTGTTCCCGACGAGGACCGACGTCAGGAAGGTGGTCTTGTCGTCAACCATGTCCTGCAGGTTGGCGGCGCCGCGCACGCGCCGCTCCGCCAGGGACCGTGCGCGCAGGCGGCTGGTCGAAACGAGGGCGGCCTCGCAGGCCGCGAAAAAGGCCGCCAGGAGGACGAGCGCGATCAGCGCGGCGATCTGGTACGGGAGGCTTCCCGGGCTACTAGGAGCGGGATCCGTAGTCAAGTCGGCGCCATTATAACATAACGTGCGGCCGCACCAGCACGTAGATCGCCAGGGCGACGACCGTGCCGAGCACGGCGCCCCAGAGCACCTCGAAGGGCCGGTGGATCCGCGCCTCCACGCGGCTCTGGGCCACGAGAAAGGCCACGAAGTAGGCGAGGATCGCCGCCAGGGGTTTCTGATAGAAGAACGCCAAGAGCGTGGCGACCGCGAAGGCGAGCGCCGCGTGCCCCGACACGGCGCCTCCTTGTAACGCCGACCCGCGTCCGACCCAGGCCTTGGCGAAGACCGTCGCGATCGCGACGACGACGAGCGCGATGAGCGCCGCGTTGGCCGGCACCGCCTGCACGGCCTGAAACACGCGCTCGCCGCCGCTCATGATGCCTTGATAGAAGATCAGATAGCCGCACAGCGCGGCGCCCACCGCGGCGACGAGCACCGCGCCGGCGGCGGCGTCCTTCGCGCTCTTGGCCAGCGGGTGGTGCGTGACGGTGAGCAGATCCACCAGCGACTCGATCGCGGTGTTGACCAGCTCGAGGCTCAGCACGAGCGCGACGAGCGCGACGGTCGCCACGACGTAGAAGCGCTCGAGGCGCAGCACCAGCGTCGCGAGCAGCACCAGCGCCGCGATGACGAAGTGCACGCGCATGTTCGGCTGCGTGCGCGTCGTGTAGATGATGCCCTCGAACGCGTGGTGGAACGACCGCAGGATGCGGCTGCGCTCGATCGGCAAATAGTGCGGCTCGCCCGGCCGCGGCGGCGGCGAGAGGCGTCTCCCGCGGTCGTCGATCGGATTGTGCATCAGCGTCGCGCGCCGTAGGGCCAAGGCAGCGCTATCGCCTCGGCCAGGCGGCGCTCCTCGCGCTCCATCGCCAGGCGCTCGTCGCGCTCGAGGTGATCGTGGCCTTTGAGGTGCAGCACGCCGTGAATCAGCAGCCGGTAGATCTCGCGCTGCAGGGTCGCGTCGTACTCCGCGGCCTGGCGCGCGGCCGTATCCACCGAGATCACCACGTCGCCCAGCAGCCGTTCGGCGGCCGGCGCGGGCTGGTCGCCGAGCGGAAAGCTCAGCACGTCGGTCGCGCGGTCGCGGCCGCGATACTCGCGGTTGAGCTCGCGAATCGCGGCGTCGCCCACCAGCGATAGCGAGAGCGCCGAACCGGCCTCGCCGAGCGCGGTGAGAAGCCGCTTCGCCGTTGCGACGAGCGCCCGGCCGTCAACGCCGCTGCGCCGAACGTCGTTGCGGTAGTAGATCACGCGGTCTGCGGTTGCGCGGCGTAGGCGCGCACGATCTTCGCGACGAGGGGGTGCCGCACGACGTCGGTTTCGTCGAGCTCCACGACGCCCACGTCGTCGATCTCGCGCAAGCGGTTTGCGGCGGCGCGCAGCCCGCTGCGCTGCCCCACCGGAAGGTCGATCTGCGTCACGTCGCCGGTAACGATCATCTTCGAGCCGCTGCCCAGACGCGTCAGAAACATCTTCAGTTGGTCGTCGGTCGCGTTCTGCGCCTCGTCGAGGATCACGAACGAGTCCGACAGAGTTCGGCCGCGCATGAACGCCAGCGGCGCCACCTCGAGCGTGCCGCGCTCCATGTATTTGTTGACGACGGTGTCGTCGAGCACGTCGTTGAGCGCGTCGAAGAGCGGCCGCATGTACGGGTCGAACTTCTCGCGCAGGTCCCCCGGCAGGAATCCGAGCCGCTCGCCGGCCTCGACGGCGGGGCGCGATAGCACGATGCGTGCGATCTCGCGTTTCTTGAGCGCGCGCACCGCCATGACGACGGCCAGATAGGTCTTTCCGGTGCCCGCCGGCCCGATGCCGAACGTTAGCGTTGACGCTTCGATGGAGTGCACGAAGCGGCGCTGGCCGGCCGTACGCGGCCGAATCTCGCGGCCGCGATGCGATCGCAGCAGCGTCGCCGGCACCGCAGCGGAGGGCTCGACGCGCTCGTCCGAGAGCGCGAGCGCTACGTCGTCGGGCGTGATGTGCGCGCCGCCCACGGCGGCCGCGAGCACGCGCCGCACCACTCCCTCCGCGCGCTCCACCGCCCCATCCTCGCCGGCGAGCAGCAGACGGTCGCCGTCCGCATGGACCGCGACGTCGAGCGAGGACTCAATCGCCGAGAGATTGCGATCGTACTCTCCGAAGAGGCGCACGCGATCGGAGAGATCGCCGAGGTCAATGGATCGTTGGGCGGTCAACGCCCAACGTATTCGTCGTTGAACGCGCGGGGCTTGCCGAGCACCTCAGCCGCGATGACGGCCCGCACGAGCTCGTTCCGGTCGCCGAAGAAATGCCGGCGTCGGGTCTGGTGGGGAAGCCCGGCATGCTCCGGCAAGGGGGCGAGCTTCGGCGCCGGCTTGGGCGGAGGAGGCGGGGGCGGGGCGGGCCGCGGCCTGGGCGCCGGCGGCTGCGGCAGGGTTGCGATGACTTGGCGGGCCCAGTCGGGCAGGCCGGCCTGGACCTGCGGAGCGGGGCGGGCCGGCGCCGGACCGGGCCGTACCGGGCGCGCCTGGCTCTGGGTTTGGGCCGCCTTGCGAAGGCTCGAGACCATGCTGCCGAGTACGCCGACGACCAGGAACACCACCCAGATCAGGATCCCTACGTCACGCATGGGGCGGGCTTACTTGACGGGCGGTCCCGCGAGCGGGGGCTGCTGTTGCGCGTCCGTCGCACTCTCGGTCGAGGCGCCGATCGAGGAGCGCATCTCCGTGTCGGCCTGCACGTTCTTCAGCCGGTAATAGTCCATCACGCCCAAATTGCCGTGAATGAACGCCTGCGCGATGGCCTGCGGGATCGTGGCCTCGGCCTCGACGACTTTGGCTCGCATCGCCTGCGTCTCGGCCTTCTGCTCCTGTTCGGCCGCCAGCGCCGCGTACTGCCGTTCTGCGGCCTTGGCCTGCGCGATGCGCCGGTCGGCCTCGGCCTGGCTCGTCTGCAGCTCGGCTCCGATGTTCTTGCCGACGTCAACGTCGGCGATGTCGATGGAGACGATCTCGAACGCAGTTCCCGCATCGAGCCCCTTCGCCAGCACCGCCTTGCTGATCCGGTCGGGATACTCCAGCACCTCTTTGTGGTCGATCGCGGCGCCCACCGCGGAGACGACGCCCTCGCCGACGCGCGCGATGATCGTCGGCTCGCCGGCGCCGCCGACGTACCGATCGAGGTTGCTGCGCACCGTGATTCGCGCCTTGACGTTGAGCTGGATGCCGTTCTGCGCGACGCCCTGGAAGATGGGCGTCTCGATCACCTTCGGATTCACCGAGGTCTGCAGCGCTTCCAGCACGTCCCGGCCCGCGAGGTCGATCGCCGCGGCGCGCTGCCATTCGAGCGGGATCTGGGCCCGCTGCGCCGCGATCATCGCGAGCGTCACCTTTTCCACGTTGCCGCCGGCGAGATAGTGCGATTGCATCTGATCCACGGTCAGATCCAGCCCGGCCTTGCGAGCGCGCACGTAGTTGGTCACGATCACACTCGGCGGAATCCCGATGAGCCGCATGCGAACCAGCGCGATGATGCCCAGCGGAACCCCGGCGGCGATGGTGCGGATCCACAAGCCGATCGGGAAGTAATAGAGAAACGAGAAGAACGCGACGATCAGGATGATGATGATGATCGCGCTGCTGACGGCAATCATGTCTGCTCCTATGAAGCTACTGGCTCGACGAAGATGCGTGCGCCTTCTACGCGCACGACTCGGATCGTTGTTCCCTGCGCGATGAACTCACCCTCGGTCAGGACGTCCACTCGCCGGCCGTCGATCGAGGCGATGCCCGCCGGGCGCAGGAAGCTGGCCGCCGTTCCCGTGCGGCCGCGAAGGCTGCGGTGGTCGGCGCTGGCGACGTAGTCGGGGCCCTGCGCCGCCGCGAGAGCCAGCCGGTGCGCCCATGCGTTCTGCGGCACCGCCCGAACGACCAGCGTGAACACGATAACCGTCAGCACGATGGCCGTCGCCAGCGTCTCGATGCCGACGAAGAGAAATGGCAGTCCGAACGCCCACAGCACCGCCACGAAGAGCGCGCCGGCGCCCAAGATACCCGGCAACCCGTGGCCCGGTACGACGTGCAGCTCCCAGAGGATGCCGACGAGGCCCAGCACGGCCAGCGCCAAGACGAAGCCGTTGGAGAACCCGGCGTAGACGTGCGTTCCGAAGAACAGCGCGAGCGCGCCGACGCCGATCAGACCGGCAATGCCGTGCAGCGTCTGCATCTCGATGAGCAGGCCCAGCATGCCGAGCGTCAGCAGCAGACCGCTCACGGCGGGATCGGTCGCGAAGCGCGCGAGGCGCTCGCCCCACGTAAACGACTCGGTGACGCGCGGGGCGCCCGCGAGATCGAGTTGCGCCAGCGCGGCGTCGAGCGACGGCGCGGTGCCCGACGCGATGCCGGAGCGAACGGCGTCGTCGGTATTGAGCGTGAGAATCGCGCCCGCACGCTTGTAGCGCGGCAGATCGACGTTCTTGTCAACCATCGCTCCCGCGATCCGGCTGTCGTGATGGTTGCGCTGGGCGGTCGACTCGAACTCGCCGCGCAGCCCGGATATCATCTTGACCGTGGCCGGAATCGGCTCGGCCGCGCCGATCGACGCGCCGGGCGCCATCACGATGCGGCTGGCGGCGAGCGAGATCAGCGCCGCCGCCGAATACGCCCGCTCGCCGACGTAGGCGTAGACGGGCTCTTGCGCACCGAAGAGCGCGTCGCGAATGTCGAACGCGGCCGAGACGAGGCCGCCCGGACTATTGACGTCGAGGACGATCGCCTTCGCATGACTTCGATTGGCGTCGTCCACGGAGCGCTGCACCAGGTGGGCCATGCCGTCGTCAACGGTTCCCGTGATGGGAACGACGACCACGGGGCTTCCCACTTGCGCGCGCGCAACGAACCCGGCGAGGCCGCAGAATAAGAGGCCGGACGAGATCAGAGCCGGCAGGCGGAATCCCTTCATGCCGGTTGCTACCTTAGTGCGGCCCGAAGGTTACGCTGGGCGCCCTATCGAGCTAGCTGGCGAGTTCTTCGGTGACGATTTGGCGGACCAGGTTGCCGTCGGCCAGGCCTTTGAGCCGGGGCATGACGACCTTCATCACGGCGCCCGCGTTGCGCGAGTCGGCGGGCAGCTCGGCCAGCACGCTCGCGACGATCTCCCGGATCTCCGCGGCGGAGCGCTGGGGCGGCAGGTAGGCGTTGAGGATCTCCCGCTCGGCGCGTTCTTTGTCGGCCAAATCGGCGCGCCCCGCCTTTTCGAACTCCGCGAGCGAGTCGCCCCGCTGCTTCACCAGCCGGCGCACCACCTCGAGCTCTTCGGCGTCGGAGAGTTCCCGCCCGCTCTCGGTTCGCTTGTAGATGAAGCCGGAGAGGGCCGATCGCAGCGTGTCCAAACGCAGCTGATCGCGCGCGCGCATCGCATCCTTCAAATCGGAGGCGATGCTATCTTTGAGCGTTGCCACCGCGGTGGGTTAAGCGCGGCGCTTGCGTGCCGCGGCGGACTTCTTCTTGCGGCGAACGCTCGGCTTCTCGTAATGCTCGTGCTTGCGCGCCTCGGCCAGTATCCCCGCCTTTTGGGTGGCCTTCTTGAAGCGGCGCAGCGCGCTCTCGATCGTTTCGCCCGGTGCGATGCGAACTTCCATTTATTGACGACCCCCCTTTCGGCGCGCTCGTCCTTCGACTACGGCGCTCCGCGCCTACGCTCAAAATGACAAGCACGTAAAATTAGGCCCCTGAAGGGGCCTCAGGTAGCCTAACATAGGGGTCGCGGGGGCGTCAAATCTCAGCCGGGCGGCCAGGTCATTCTGCGCCCGGCGAGCACGTGAACGTGCACGTGGCCGACCGTCTGTCCGCCGTCGGGGCCCGTATTGACGATCAACCGGAATCCGCCCTCGCCGCCGCGTTCCTTGCCCAGTCGTGCGGCCACGCTCATCAGGCTTCCGGCGAGCGCGCCGTCCTCTGCAGCTTCGACGATCGACGCGTAGTGCACCGCCGGGATCACGAGCAAATGCGCCGGCGCCTGCGGATTGAGATCTTCGATTGCGAGCACGGCGTCGTCGCGGTAGACGACCTTCGCGGAAATCTCGCCGCTCGCGATCTTACAGAAAATGCAGTCGTCCATCTCAATGCGTCTTGATCGAGAAGTCCCACGACTTCGTCGTCGTGTTGCCCGCCTGGTCGGCAACGCGCACCGTCACGTGGACGCGTCCCTCGGCGAACGCATACGACGGCATGTACTGGATGAACTGCGCCGTGCGAACGCACTCCGACGTCACGTCGCGGCCGTTGAGCCAGAGCAGCGCGCTCGACGGATTCACCGGCACCGCTTCGGCCGCGAACCCCGCGTACACAGCCGGGCGATTCGTGTTCACGGTCGCGCCGGCGTCCGGGGCGAAGTCGGCTATGCCCGGTCCGATGCTCGACGCGGAGACGGTCTGCGGGGCGGGCGCCTGCGCCGTGGCGTTGCCGACGGTGAGCCGCCCGATCAGCGCCACGTCGGCGAAGTTCGCGCCGCGCGGAATGGTATAGTTGCCGTTGTACACGCCGGGCGAGCGCTGCTGCATCAGCTGGTCCACCACGTCCGAGCCGATGTCGAACGTCGCGGAACCGCCCGGGGTCCCGTTCAGCGTGACGTGGATCGTGTCGCCGGGACGCAGCGGATGGTTGGCGTCGCTGTTCACGGCGTCGATGCGGACGCTCGAGTCGCCGCCGGCGGGCGCGCTGGCGACCACCCGGCTGGCGAGGATCTCGCGCACCTCGTTGGTCTGCACGTTGTAGCGAACCGTCACCTGGTCGTCGGGGCGCAGATCCGCGAACGACGCGGCCTTACCGTTGAGCGAGATCTCGGTCGTGCGGTCGGGCCCGATCACCTGTCCGTCGCCGAGCACGAACTGATTGCGTCCGATCGCGACGATGTGCCCGTTGCGCGATCCGTACTCGTCGACGATCCGCTGGACGCGGCCGTCCTTGCGCATCTGCACGCGGGCGAAATCGCCCGGGCGGACGTCAATCAGTTCGCCGGGCGACGTAACGTTGACGTTAACGTCCTGCACGTCAATCGTCGCGTTCGCGGCCACCGCAATCGTCTTCACGCCGCCGTTGATCTGCAACGTGATCGTGGGCGGATCCGACAGCACGTCGACTGCCGCGACCGTCCCGAAGCGCTCGAATCCGTTGTTCACCGCCGCGAAGCCGCTCGACGACCGGCCGACCAGCTGCGCGACGATCGTCACCGAGTTGCCCTTACGGTCGAAGCGCGCTTGGGCGCCCAGGACGTCGGTGAAGAACCGCAGCGGCACGTAGAGCACGTCTTTGATCTCGAGCGGCGGCGCGACCATCGTCACGTCCTGGCCGTCGATCTGCACCACGCGCCGTCCGATCGTCAGCGTCACCGTCTTCGCGCCGATTTGCGTGGCGATGCGTTTGCCGTTCTGGACGAACGACAGCCCCAGCGCCTCGATGGTGCGCCGCAGCGGTACGAACAACAGGCTGTTCTGAAAACGCGGCGGCGGATCGAGCGACAACGTGTCGCCGTTGATCACGATGGCGATCGGCCTCGGCTGGGCTCCCAGCAACAGCAGCGCGAGCAGCGCCAGACCCCGTTTCACGTTTCCTCCAGCACCTCTCGATAGACGTCGGCGGTCGCCCGCGCGCAACGGTCCCACGTCAGCTCGCGTGCGATCCTTGCGCCTGCATTGACCGTTCGCGCACGCAGACCTTCGTCGTCAACCGCGAGGCGTTCGAGCTGAGTCTTCAGCGCCGCCGAATCGCGCGCACCGAACGTCAGCGCCGCCGCGCCCAGCGCCCCCGGAACGGCGTCCGCGCACGCCACCACCGGACATCCGGCGGCCATCGCCTCGAGCATCGGCAGGCCGAACCCCTCGCGCAGGGCCGGCTGCACGAGCGCCAGCGCGCCCGCGTAATAGCCGGCCAACTCCTCGATCGTCACGTCGCCGAGCGCCACGGCGGCACGCGAGTTCGAGCTGCGGCGCTGCAGCTCGCCGCCGAAGTCGTCGCGTCCCGTCAGGTACAGGTCAACGTTCCACGCCTCGGGCAGCTGCGTCCACGCGTCGAACAGCGTGACGAGGCTCTTGTGCTCGCGATGGTTACCGACGTAGAGCACGTAACGCCGCGGCGCCGCGTGCGGCCGCGGGGGGTGCAAGAACGCCTCACCGACGCCGAGCGGAATCACGCGCACCTTTCGAGGATCGACGCCCAGCAGCGACTCGAGGTCGGCCACGGTGCGCTGGTCGTCGGTGATCACGCGTGCGGCGCGGGCGCACGCGCGCCGCACCACCGTCGCGTAGTACGGGCCGACCTTCGCCTTGAAATACTCCGGGAACCGCAGATGTATCAGGTCGTGGATCGTCACCACGAACTTGACGGGCCGGATCAGGGGCACGTATTGCGACATGAAGTGCGCCAGGTCCAGGCGGGCGCGCCGCATCGAGAGCGGCAGCGCGACCTGCTCGCTCCAGCCGAAGTTGCCGCCGTGCGAGAACGCGAAGTACGCGTACTCCGGCGCGACCCGCGGCAGCCGCGCGACGAGCTCGCACACGTAGCTCTTCATCCCGTCGGAGAGCTGGCGCGTCAAGCGCGCATCGAGTCCGACGCGCGCAGCGCTCACCGTGCGAGCGCTTTGCGGGCCGCCACGGCCGGATATAACGCCGACCGGTACGCCACGTACCAGCCGCGCGGACCGTCGAGCACCGCGCCGCGCGCGAAGAGCAGCCACGGTAGGCGCACTGCGGCGCCGCCGGCGGCCGCGAGCAGCCGCAGCGGCGACGCGCGCAGGCTCTGCGCCTCGAGCGTCGTGTAGCGTTCGTACTTCGCGCGGTACGTCGTGACGTCGGGATACGAGTAATGCAGCAGCGTTCCGGGAAGGTCGCTCACGGTGCCGTCGCACGACCAGGCCTCGTGCACCGGCGCGTCGCTCGCGGCCGCCGGGTGCGCGGTCAGGTGCGCGCGATCCGTGCGAAACAGGCGCAGCAGCCTCTCGCCGCTCCAAAGGCGCATCGGCTTGCCGCAGAAATAGGTCGTCCGCCGGAAACGATAGCCGTCCACGTTCGGCGGGGCCGTGAGGATCGCGTCGCAGAGCACGTCGTCGAGCGCCTCGTCGGCGTCGATCATCAGCGTCCACGGCGTCTCGACCTGCGAGAGCGCGTAGCGCCGGGCGTCCACGAAATCGGTCCACTCGCGCTGTACGACGCGCGCACCCGCACCGCGGGCGAACTGCACCGTGTGATCGAGCGATCCGGCGTCGAGCACGAAAACGGAAGCGCCGCGCGGCAGACTGGTCAGCGCGCGCGGCAGGTTGCGTTCTTCGTCGCGGGTGAGGACGACGGCGGTGATTAAGCCTGCGTCCAGGACGCCGCCTCGGCAACGCCGGCCCGGCCTTCGACGCGTCCCTCGTGATCGAGAGCGGCGCCGATGAACGAACGGTAGAGCGGCGCCGGGCGATTCGGCCGCGACTTGAACTCCGGGTGGGCCTGCGTCGCCACGAACCACGGATGCATCTCGGGCGGAAGCTCGACGACCTCGACGAGCCTCGTCTTGTCCACCGTATGGTGTCCGCTGAACCGCATCCCGTGCTCCTCGAAGATGGGGCGGTACCGGTTGTTGAACTCGTAGCGATGGCGGTGACGCTCGCTGATCTCGAGCTCGCCGTACGCGGACGCGGCGAGGCTGCCGGGCTCCAACGTGCAGGCGTAGGTGCCCAAGCGCATCGTGCCGCCGTACATCTCGAGATTGCGCTGGTCGGGCATGAAGTCGATCACCGGATCCCCGCTGGTTTCGTCCACCTCGCTGGTCATCGCCTCGGGCAGCCCGCAGACGTCGCGAGCGAACTCGACGCACGCCAACTGCATGCCGTAGCAGATGCCCAAGAACGGAATCCCGTTCTCGCGCACGTGTTTGATGGCTCGCAGCTTGCCCTTCACGCCGCGCGCCCCGAAGCCGGGCGCCACCAGGACGCCGTGCGCGCCGAACAGAACCTCGACACCCTCGTTCTCGACCAGCTCCGAATCGATGCGCTTGATCTCGACCGCCGCGTGGTAAAAGATGCCCGCGTGGGCCAGGGCCTCGTTGATCGAAATGTAGGCGTCCTTGAGCTCGACGTACTTGCCGACGAGCGCGATCGTCACGCGGCGCCGCGGGTGCATCAGCCGTTCGGCGATGCCCTCCCAGTCGTCGAGCAGCGGGGCGCGGACCGGCAGGTTCAACTTGCGCACCGCGGCTTGAGCCAGACCCTCGTTCTCGAGGTTGAGGGGCACTTGATAGATCGTGCGGGCGTCGGAGTTCTGGACGACCGCGCCGGGCGGCACGTCGCAGAACAGCGCGATCTTCTCCTTCAGCTCCAGCGGCATCGGAAGCGCCGACTGCGTGCGGCAGACGATCGCGTCGGGCGAGATCCCGATCCCGCGCAGCTCCCGCACCGAGTGCTGCGTGGGCTTCGTTTTCAGCTCGTCGGCGGCGCCGAGGTGCGGCAGCAGCGTGAGGTGCACGTACATAACGTTCTCGTCGCCCACGTCGTAGCGCATCTGGCGAATGGCTTCGAGGAACGGCAGCGACTCGATGTCGCCCACCGTGCCGCCCACTTCGACGATGCACACCTCGGCCGAGCTCGCTTCGGCCACGCGCTTGATGTGCGCCTTGATCTCATTCGTGATGTGCGGGATCACCTGAACCGTCGCGCCGAGATACTCGCCGCGCCGCTCTTTCTCGATGACCGAGTTGTAGATCTGTCCCGTCGTCACGTTGTTCGCGCGCTGCAGGTTCTCGTCGATGAAGCGCTCGTAGTGGCCGAGATCGAGATCCGTTTCCGCACCGTCTTCGGTCACGAAGACCTCGCCGTGCTGATACGGATTCATCGTACCGGCGTCCACGTTGATATAGGGATCGAGCTTTTGGATCGAGACGCTCATGCCTCGCGCTTTGAGGAGCCGTCCGAGGGAGGCGGCGGTGATGCCCTTGCCGAGCGAACTCACAACGCCCCCGGTGAAGAAGATATACTTCGCCATCTCGGGTCGTATTCGTTCGCTCCTCGTTGAGTTATAACCTCGGAGCTCGGCCGCTCGTTCGGGGTCTGCATCCCCCGGCCGCGGACGCTTGGCGAGCTCCTCGTGAGCTCGCCGGCGCTCGGCTTCGCGGTCGCTCCCGCCCTCCATAGCTCCGCGCCCGCTCAGACGCCGCCGCCGGGGGACGCAGCCCCCTTCGAGCGGCTGCGTTCCGCTCTTATGTAACGAGGGAGGTTGGCGTAATCGCTGACGACCGAGATGGTGAAGTCTGGGAGAAAGTTGCGTGTTAGGTTTGCTAGTTCTTCGATTGTGGGCGGGGCGGCTTCCAGCAAGATTAACGATTCGTCATTGACGATGGCGGGAAGCTGCGGCAGCAGGCGCCGGTAGAGCTCTAGACCGTCCGGCCCGCCGTCGAGCGCCAGCCGCGGCTCGAACGACGCCGGGTCGGGCAACGCGGGCACGTCCCCCGTCGGGACGTAGGGCAGGTTTGCGACCACGACGTCGTAGCGTTGCCCGCGCACCGGTTCGACGAGGTCGCCGCAGCGGAACGTGCAGCGGTTCGCGACGCCCAGCCGGCGCGCGTTTGCGGCCGCGACCTCGACGGCCGCGGGCGAAACGTCCGTTGCTTCCACGACCGCGGCCGTTTCGGCCGCAATGCTGCAGGCGATCGCGCCCGAACCCGTGCCCACGTCGAGCACGCGCATCGGCCCGCGAACGAATCGGATCGCTTCGCCGACCAGATGCTCGGTTTCGGGACGCGGCACCAGCACGCGATCGTCCACGCGGAACTCGCGCCCGTAGAATCCCGCGGCGCCGAGGATGTACGCGACCGGCTCGCCGGCGGCTCTACGCGCGCAGCGATCCAAAAAGCGCGCCGCTTCTTCCGCCGAAGTTTCCGTCTCGGAATGCGCCACGATCCAGGCGCCGTCGCGCCCGACGACGTCGGCCAGCAACAGCCGCGCGTCCGCCCCCGCCGAGTCGCTCGACGGCGCGATGGCTGCGACGCCGCGCGCGTGCAGCTCGCCGAGCGTCACGCCTCGATTTCGCCGGCGAGGCGGCGGGCGCGCTCGTCGGCCACCAGCTCCTCGGCGATCGTGCCCAGGTCGCCGTCCATGATCCCGCGGATGTTGCCGAAGCTGCGGTTGATGCGGTGGTCGGTGATGCGGTCTTGCGGATAGTTGTAGGTGCGGATTTTCTCCGCGCGCTCGCCGCTGCCCACCTGCGCGCGGCGCATCGAGCCCACCGCCTCTTCCTGCTCGCGCCGCTTGCGGTCGTAGAGCGTGGCGCGGAGCATGGCCATCGCCTTCTCGCGATTCTGCTGCTGCGAGCGCTCTTGCTGCGACGCGACGACGATGCCGCTGGGAACGTGCGTGATGCGGATGGCAGATTCGGTCTTGTTCACGTACTGGCCGCCGGCTCCCGACGACTTGAACGTGTCGATCTGCAGGTCGGCGGGTCTGATCTCGACCTCCACGTCCTCTTCGACCTCGGGCAGCACCGCGACCGTAGCGGTGCTGGTATGGATGCGCCCCTGCGCCTCGGTCGCGGGCACGCGCTGCACGCGGTGCACTCCCGACTCGTGCTTCAGCCAGCGATACGGCTCGTCGCCCTTGACGGCGAACACGATCTCTTTGTAGCCCCCGGCCTCGCTGGGGCTCTCGGAGACGAGCTCGGTCTTCATGCCGCGTGCCTCGGCGAAGCGCATGTACATGCGCGCGAGGTCGCCCGCGAAGAGCGCCGCCTCGTCGCCGCCCGTGCCCGCGCGCACCTCGACGAACACGTCGCGAGCGTCGTTGGGATCCCGCGGCACCATCAGGCGTGCGAGCTCCGCATCGAGCACTTCGACGCGCTCCCGCAGGGTGCCGTTCTCTTCTTCCGCAAGCTCGCGAAGATCCGCGTCGTCGTGCCGCAGCAGCGCTTCGTTGGCGGTAATCTGCGCGCGCGCCGCCGTCAGTCGGCGATAGGCAGCCACCGTCGGCTCGAGCTGCGCGCGCTCTTTGACGAGCGCGGTGTAGCGCGCCTGATCGAACGATCCGGTGGGGTTCGCAAGCTGCGCGTCGATCTCGTCGAAGCGGCGAACCATCGTATCCAAGCGCGCGGTCAGCGCGCTAACGTGCGAATCCGCGAGCGCCTCCCCCTAGAGAGCCGCCGCTGCTTTCTTTGACTCGCGCGCGACCTTGCGGGCTGCGGCCTCTTCCTGCTTCTTGCGGGCGGCCGCCGAGCGCTGGTTGAACTTGTCCACCCGGCCGGCCGTGTCCACGAGCTTCTGCTGTCCGGTGAACAGCGGATGGCACGCCGCGCAAATCTCGACCGCGATCTCCGGGATCGTCGAGCCGGTGGTAAAGGTATTGCCGCACGCGCAGTGGACGCGCGCCTCCGGATACCATTTGGGGTGGATCTTCTCTTTCACAGCTTCTGCATTATAGCAGAGGTCGCAAGAGGGTATTCCTGGTCGCCGACCGGTCGCATGGGAGGGTCCGCTGCCCGGCCGCTCAAAGGCACTTGCGTGAAGGTAACGAGTTCGTGGGCAGTGCTCGCCGGCGGCGGGCTGCTCGCAGCAGTTTTTGCCATGGGCGGCGCGATTGGCGCTCCCGCCGCGGCGGCGACGCCGCCGCCGACCCCGCCGCCGATCGGAACGCCCGCTAACCCGCAGCCGCAGCCCAACGCGACGGTCTTCCCGGCGCCGGCCGTCACGGCCCCGGCAACGCCGGCGCCGTACAAACCGGCCGCGACGCCGTCACCGCCGGCCAACGTGCGCAAAGGCCTCGACGGCGTCTGGGAGGTCGCGATTCAGCACTCCGACACGACCGACTACACGCACTTCGCGGTGCGGCAGCAAGGCGACGCGCTCAACGGCACCTACCTCGACTCGCACGGCAAGAAGTATCCGCTGGTGGGAACGGTCGACGGTCAATCGGTTCGCCTGATCGTGACGATGCCGAACGGAACGACGATTCTGATGGAAGGCAAGCTCGACGGCACGACCGATATGGTCGGCATGCTGACGATGCCCGACTCGCAGCTGCCGTTCACGGCGTCGTACCGCGCGAAGTCGAAGTGGATCGACAACATCAATGCTTCGCCGGGCGGTCTTCCGTCGCAAGGCGGCTACACGCCGCCCTAGCGTTAGGGCCTATCCTCTCGCGAGGCGCTCCTCGACGTAGGGCACCAGCCCGCCCGCGTCAATCAGCGCGCGCATGAACGGCGGGAACTCCGCCGCGTGGTACTCCGTGCCGCGCGTGACGTTGCGCACGATGCCGCTGGCCGGCTCGAGCTCGATCTCGTCGCCCGACTCGATGCCGTCCACGGCCTCGGCCGACTCGAAGATCGGAAGGCCGATGTTCAGCGCGTTCCGATAGAAGATCCGCGCGAAGCTCTTGGCGATCACCGCCGACGTGCCCGAGCCTTTGATCGCGATGGGCGCGACCTCGCGGCTCGAGCCGCAGCCGAAGTTGGTGTCGGCCACGATGATGTCGCCGTGCTTCATGCGCGCCGTATACTCGGGGTCCAGCCCCTCCAGGGCGTGCTTTCCGAGCTCCGCCTGATCGGTGATGTTGCAGTACTTGCCGGGGATGATGACGTCGGTGTCGACGTTCTTCCCGTATTTGTGCGCGTGACCGTGCAGTTTCGCTTCCACGTTACGCCGTCGCCAGTTCGAGCACGCGCGGGTCGGTGATCCGCCCGGTGAGCGCCGACGCGGCGCAAGTCGCCGGCGAAGCCAGGTAGATCTCGGCCTTGGGCGAGCCCATGCGGCCCACGTAGTTGCGGTTCGTCGTCGAGATCGCACGCTCGTTGTCGCCGAGCGTTCCCATGTGCCCGCCGAAGCACGCCCCGCAGCCCGGCGTGTTCACCGCGCAGCCCGCGGCGGCGAGCGTGGTGAGGATGCCTTCGTCCGCGGCCTGCATCCAGACTTTCTGCGAGCCCGGGTTCACGATCACGCGCAGGTTCGACGCGATGGTCTTGCCCTCGAGGATCTTCGCTACGATGCGCAGGTCGTCAATGTAGCCGTTGGTGCACGACCCGATGAAGACTTGGTCCACCGGCAGGTCGTCGCGCGTGACGTCGGAGATGGGGTGCACGTTGTCGGGCGTGTGCGGGCAGGCGACCTGCGGCTCGAGCTCGCCGACGTCGATCTCGACGACGCGCTCGTAGACCGCATCGTCGTCGGCGCGCTCCACGACGAACGGCCGGTCGGTGCGCTCCTTGACGTACGCGATCGTCTTTGCATCGGCGTGGAAGATGCCGTTCTTCGCGCCCGCCTCGATCGCCATGTTCGCCATCGTGATGCGTCCCGTGATCGACAGGTCGTCAACGGTGCTGCCGTGATACTCGATGGCGCGGTAGGTGGCGCCGTCAATGCCCAGCCCGCCCACGGTTCGAAGCATGATGTCCTTGGCGTACACCATCGGACCGGGCTTTCCGCGATAGACCAGCTTGAGCGACGCCGGCACTTTGAGCCAGACCTCACCGAGCACGAACGCCGCCGCGATGTCGGTCGACCCCATGCCCGTCGCGAACGCGCCGAACGCGCCGTAGGTGCAAGTGTGGGAGTCGCCGCCGACGATCAGCTCGCCCGGCGCCACCAGCCCCTCCTCCGGCAGCACCACGTGCTCGATGCCGCCGCGCCCGACGTCGAAGTAGTGCTCGATGCGGTGTTCGATCGCGAAGTCTTTCATGAGCTTGGCCAGCTTGGCCGACTGCGCGTCCTTGGCGGGAACGAAGTGATCGGCGACGAGCGCGATGCGCGCCGGATCGAAGACGCCGCTCGCGCCCTTCATGCCGCGCATCACGCCGATGGCCACGGCCGCGGACAGCTCGTTGGCCAGGACGAGGTCCACCTTCGCGTTGATGATCTGACCCGGCTCGACGCTCGCAACCCCTGCGTGGCGCGCCAGGATCTTCTCGGTTAACGTCATGCCCATGATACGAGGATTATAAGGCGAAGTAAGGCCCGGGACCTCCGAGATGCATACCGAGCGAGAGTTTGGCTTTTCGACGCGTGCGATCCACGCCGGCACACCGCCCGACCCGGCGACGGGTTCGCGCGCCGTTCCCATTTATCAGACCGCGGCCTACGTCTTCGGTTCCACGGAGCAGGCGGCGGAGCTGTTCGCGCTGCGTTCGTACGGTCACATCTACAGTCGCATCAGCAACCCCACGGTTGCCGCGTTCGAGGAACGCATGGCGAGCCTGGAGGGCGGCCTCGGCGCCGTCGCGTTCTCGAGCGGGCTCGCGGCGCAGCTCTGCCTCATCCTGTCGCTGGCGCAGGCGGGCGACCATATCGTATGCACGCAGAACGTGTACGGCGGCACCGTCACGCAGCTCAGCGTCACCATCAAGCGGATGGGCATCGAGACGACGTTCGTGCCGGTTGACGATCTCGACGCCGTGCGCGCGGCGGTGCGTCCCGGGACCAAGCTCGTCTTCGTCGAGACGATCGGCAACCCGTCGGGCGCGCTGGCCGACTTGGAGGCGTACGCGGCGCTCGCGCACGGCTGCGGCGTGCCGCTCGTCGTCGACAACACGTTCGCGACGCCCTACCTCTGCCGGCCCATCGAGCGAGGGGCCGACCTCGTGGTGCACTCGGCAACCAAGTTCATCAACGGCCACGGCACGTCGATCGGCGGCGTGCTCGTGGAGTCGGGCACGTTTCCGTGGGCGAACGGGCGCTTTCCGCTGCTCTCGGAGCCGAGCCCCGGCTACCACCAAAAGGTCTTTACCGAAACGTTCGGCGAGTACGCGTTTCTGATGCGCGCCCGGGCCGAGGTGCTGCGCGACGTCGGCGCTGCGATGTCGCCGATGGACGCGTGGCTGATGCTGCTCGGGCTCGAAACGCTGGCCCTGCGTATGGATCGCCACGTCGCCAACGCGCGTGAAGTCGCGGCGTTTCTGAAATCGCGCGCCGAGGTCGCGTGGGTGCGCGAGCCCGCCCTCGGCTCGGTCTTCACGTTCGGGCTGCGCGGGGGTCGCGAGGCGGGGCGGCGCTTCATCGACGCGCTCGAGCTGTGGAGCCACCTCGCCAACGTCGGCGACGCGAAGAGCCTGGTGATCCATCCGGCGTCAACCACCCACTCGCAGCTCTCCGATGCCGAGCTGCGCGCGGCCGGCGTCGAGCCCGAGTCGGTGCGGATCTCCGTGGGGCTCGAAGACGCCGGCGACCTGATTTGGGATCTGGGCAACGCCCTGCACGCGGCGTCCGCCGAATGATTCTGACGACGGTTGCGCAGCGGCGCGACCTCATCGGCCGCACGCGTACGATCGCGATGGTCGGCGCGTCGTCGAATCCGCTGCGCCCGAGCTACACCGTCTTTTCGTACCTGCGCCGGCAGCCGGAGTTCGACGTGGCGCCCATCAACCCGACGCTGGAGTGCATCGACGGCGTGAAGGCGTATCCGTCGCTCGCGGCCTACGCGGCCGAGCACGGACCGCCCGACGTCGTCGACGTCTTCCGCCGCCCCAGCGAGCTAATGGGCGTGGTCGGTGAGGCGATAGCGGTTGGGGCGAAGGCGGTGTGGCTGCAATACGGCGTGATCGACGAGGCCGCGATCGCACTGGCGGATGCGAGCGGGTTGGACGTCGTGGTGGACCGCTGCCTGAAAGTCGAGCACGCGCGTTTCCGCGGCGGCCTTTCCACGAGCGGCCTCAACAGCGGTATCATCACGTCGCGCCGACGTAACCTCGACGCGACGTAGCGGACGTGCTCCTCGCTGCAACGGAGATCACCAGCCGATGACGACCCGACCGTTTCCCGCAGGGGCGCCGCCCTTGCGCTGCTTCACGTTGAACGCTCGATGGTCGACGAACGATGAGCCGCCGCCGCCACCGCCGCCGCCGCCCGATTCCACGCTGACCTTAAAGTAGGATCCGGCGCCCGAACCGCCGCCACCGCCGCCGTTGTATCCGCCGCCGCCGCCGCCGCCGGGGCCGCCACAATACGTCGCCGCGGCGCCACCGCTGCCGAGCGTGCCGGCCGCGCCGGCCAAGCCGTCGCAGTGACCGCACTCCCCGCAGAGCGGATTCATCTTGTACTGGCCGCCGGCGCCGCCTGTGCCGCCGCCGCGTTGCGTCCCGGCGCCGCCGCCCTGGCCGCCGGTATCGTCGCCGCTCCCGTAGCCGCCCGCAGTGCCGGCTCTGCCGCCGCCCTGTCCGCCGTTGCCGCCGTCTCCGATGCTCGGCCAGTAGACGATCAGCCCTCCTCCGCCGCCGCCGCCGGCCACGATCACGCGATCTTTCAGTCCGGTGCCCCCTTCGCGCACGTCCGATGCACCGCCGCCGTTGCCGAAGCCGTAGCTGCTGCTCCCCGCTGCCCCACCGTTGTAGCCCTTGTGACCGCCCACGAATACGAACAGCCTCTCTCCCGGCGTTATCGGTATCGTTGCCTTGACGTACCCGCCGTTTCCGGGAGCTCCGTAACCGTCACAGCTGCTGGTACACTGGCCGCCGCTCGCGCCATAGGCCGTAATCGTTACCCGCGTCACGCCGGCCGGCACCGTGAAGTGCTGCTTTTTGCCCGTGTATTTGAACGTCTGAGAGCCCTTCGCACCGAGTGGCACGTTTGCGTTCGCGGCGGGTGGGAATGCACTTCCGCTCGCGCCGCAGCCCCCCACAAATGCCGCGCAGACGCACGCGAGAACGAAACTCCGCAGATGCATCATTTGAGAGCCCTCCAAGCCGGGAGTTGCTCTAGCGGCGAGCTATCCCTGCTATCCTATGAGCGCCGGAGTGACGGCCACGCCGTACGTTGATGACTCTGGGTCGCCTATAATGTTCTTTTCTGGCGCGCCACCGGCGGGATATGCAAACTCGCTCGCGCCAGAGGCGTACGACGGGCCGAACTCCTCGTAGCCGGCCCAAAGGCCGCGACCTGAACTCAAAAAAGCAAACCACCCCGAGGAGAACGGGGGACTGGAGAAGTTCCCAGGCAGCGACGTAGTCGAGACAGGATTGCCCAGGGAGCCATCCTTCGGTGGATCGTACGTGTCTATAGCGAAAGCAAATGGGTACGTTCCAATGGTCACCAGAATGGCAAGCCCACCCGCCTTGTTGACGTGGATGTCACCTACATTAGCGATCGAATTAGCCGTGGTGAATATCTTGACTTTCTTCGCATTGCATCCGCCATCAATCTTGGCGACCGGCAGCGGTGCCGGCGAGCCTGAGCCATAGCCGGGGACGTAGAGATTTCCCTTGTGGTCGAACGCCATGCCCGCTCCAGTTAGGAAACCCGACTTGTACAGAAGAACCGTGTTGCATGGCGTCGTCGATCCGGCAGCGTAGAACAGTACGCCCATGCCGCACTGGCCGCCAGACGCAACCGTGCAGACCTCTACAGCTACCGTACCTTGCCGTGAAACGGCGACCAAACCGGCATTCGGAATAGAAATCGTCAACTTTGGCCCATTCGTATACGGAGGCGCATAGACCGTAACACTGCTCGAGGAAGGGGGAGAAGTTACGAAATAGAGATTGCCCGCAGTATCCGTTGCGAGATCGCTTTCGGTAGACTCCGTGATTTGACCAACCATCTTGTTCTTGCCGCTTTGCAGATAAATGCCGATGGCGGTTCCATATGAGATGAAAACCAGGGGCTTCGCGACGGCACGTGGGTCCATGAAGCTCCGCCCTTCCGCGCGCTGACCGGAAACGACGTCGCCGTGCATCGAGTGGAGACCGTTAGGGCGATCATTTTGAAAGCCCGGCCTCGGGATGGACTGCCTCGCCGCACCCGATTGCATCAGCGGCGTCGGGGCCATCGGGGCCCTGCCACCGCAACCGGCAAGAAGTGTGAGTCCAACTAATGCGGTGAGCATGTAGGTCAGCACGCAAGCGATGCGCATGTTCGTGTTCTCCTGTAGAAGTCGGGAAAGAAGAGGCAACGCGCTTTTTTATGGAACGAGCGCCGGGGTGACGGCCACGCCGTACGTTGATGAGTCTGGGTCGCCTATGATAGTCTTTTCCGGCGCGCCGCCGGCGGGGTAGGCAACCTCATTCACTGCGCCAGCGGACGATGGACCCGCGCAGCAGTAGCCCGCCCAGAGGCGACGACCTGAGGCCTGAAAAGCAAACGTGCCATAGACGTTGGCGAAAGACCCCGGTAGCGAAGTAGTCGAGACCGGATTGCCGAGGGAACCTTTCTTCGGGGGATCGTATGTGTCGATAACGATCGTGTATGGGTATGTTCCAAGAACCGCGAGAATGGCTATTCGACCCGCCTTGTCAACTTGGACGTCACCTGCATAAACGATCGAATTAGCCGTGGTGAATGTTTTGACTTTCTTCGCATTGCAGCCGCCATCAATTTTGCCGACCGTCAGCGGCGCTTCAGTGCCTGAGCCCAAGCTGGCGACGTAGAGATTTCCGTTGCGGTCGAACCCAATCCCATACACACCGTATGGGAAAGCTGACGGATCAAAAGGAACTGTCGCGCATGGCGTCGTCGAACCTGCAGCGTAGAACAGAACGCCATCGCTGCAGCTGCCCGACGGTAGCGTGCAAGCAACTACAGCTACCGTACCTTGTCGTGAAACGGCGACCTGGTTTGGCCCTCGGGGAGAAAGCGTCAGCTTTGGCCCCTTCGTATACGGAGGCGCATAGACCGTCACACTATTCGGATTACTATAGTTTGAGGAATAGAGATTGCGCGCGGTATCGGTTGCGAGACCGTTCCCGGCACCGGGAGCACCCGTGATTTGGCCGACCATCTTGTTCTTGCCGCCTTGCAGATAAATGCCGATAGTTCCGTCGCTTGATCCGGCGAAGACGAGGGGCTTCCCAACTGCCCGGGGATCCATGAACGGACCAGCCGCGCCGTTACCGGGAACGATGCCTCCGCGCATCGCCAGGAAACCGTCGAGCCGACCGTTCCGAGAGGCCGCCCCTTGGATAGGCCAGCTTCCGACGCCTGACTGCGCAAGCGACGTCGGTGTCATTTGAGAGCCGCCGCAACCGGCCAATAGCGCGAGTGCAATGGCTGCGGTGGGCGCGGAGTGTCCCAAGTTAGAGATACGCATTATGGAGTTCTCCTGTAGAAGCTGGTAAAGAACAGGCAACGTTATCTTCTATGGAACGAGGACGGGAGTAACGGCCACGCCGCCAATACTCGACTCAGGGGGGCCCATAATGGTCTTTTGCGGCGTTCCGCCGGGGTAGGAAAATTCATAGACCGCGGCCGCATACGATGAACCCACGTAATTGTAACCGGCCCAAAGACGACGGCCTGAGGCATGAAAGGCGAACAAGCCGGAGACGTTCTCGCCAGATCCGTTGACAGTTCCCGGCAGCGAAGTAGTCGAGACCGGAGTCCCCAGAGAACCTTTCTTCGGTGGATCGTACGTGTCGATAACTGCCGTATAAGGGAAGGTTCCGAGGGCCACAAGAATGGCAATCCGGCTAGCCTTGGCGACTTCAAGGCCACCTGCAAAAACGACGGAATTGGCGGTGGTAAATACCCGGCCTTTCTTCGCCTTGCAGCCGCCATCAATTCTGTCCACCGTCAGCGGTGCTTCGCTGGCAGCGCCCGCGCTGGCGGCGTAGAGATTTCCCTCATGGTCGAACGCAGCTCCTATTCCGACGTTTGGGAAAGCTGAAGCATCAAAACGAACTCTTGCGCATAGCGTGGTCGACCCTGCTGGGTAGAACAGAACGCCTTCGTCACACTGGCTGCCGGACGGAATCGTGCAGCCCACTACTGCAACCGTGCCTTGCCGCGAAACGGCGATTGGACCATTAAAGCGACCTGTGATCGTCAGCTTTGGCGGGTCCGTATAGGGAGGCGCATAGACTGTCACACTAGTCGAAGAAAAACCGTAGTTTCCGGAATAGAGATTGGCTGCGGCATCCGTTGCGAGGTAAGTTCCAGCGCCGGCGGGACCTGTGATTTGGCCGACCATCTTGTTCTTGCCGCCTTGTAGATAGATGTCGATCCCGCCGACAAACCCGGCGAAGACGAGGGGCTTTCCAACGGCGCTTGGATCCATGAAGCTCGGCCTTGCCGCGCCGTGACCGGGAATGATGCCTCCGCGCATCGCCAGGAAGCCGCCGAGTCGGCTGTTTTGAAGCGCTGATCTCGGGGCGAATGGACTCGCGGCGCCCGACTGCGTAACAGGCATCGGCGCCATTTGGGCACTACTACCGCAGCCGGCCAGTGCGATGAGTGCTAAAGATGTGCCGACGGCACAGCCGGCTAGGTTGGAAATTCGCATTTTTTCAGTTCTCCTGTAGAAGTCGGGAGTTATTTGCCGTATGGGGCCGGCGGATCGAGGGCCACGCCGTCTGGGGATTGCGTGTCATTCGTAATTGCACGAAGCTGCGCGCCGATCTGGAAGTCGTAAATGCTCACTGCCACGCCTTGGCCAGGAATGGATGGGGCGACATATAGACGCGTCTCCGCTTCGTTCAAAGCGAATGAAAACGGGATCACTGTAGGAAACGATCGGCTAGGGGTGGTCTTTCCGAGCGGATAAATATCGACAACGCCGGCCGCTGCATCACCGAGAACAAGATCGCCCTTTTGCGTCAGCTTAAGGTCATAGGCATAGCCAACGGTTATTCCGAGATCCTTGCCGGTTGTGGCTCCCGGCTTGAACTTTTCCACGTGGCCTTTACCGTCGGAACCGTTGTACGCAACGTAGAGGTTGCTTTTCTTGTCCGTCACCATACCGAAGGGATAGGGAATTGAAATTGTGAGAGTCGACGTCGAAGCGCCGGGTGCGAACTCCAGGACCTCGTTCTCGGGATAGGCTGAGATGTAGACGGTTCCGTCTGCGCCGACGAAGATGTATTCCGGGCGAAGGCCTACGTTAAAGGTAACATTGGGTACGTCCGTGTTTCTCAGATATTCGGTTACATTTTCGTTTCCATAATTTCGCGACGTACACCGTGCCTTTCGTGTCAACGGCGACGCTGGCGGGTGCGTAGATGCCGGTCGTGATGGTCGCGCACGGCGCGGGACTCTTACCACGCTGCGGATAGACGGTGACAGCGTTGGAGCCGAAGTTGGCAACGTATGCTCTAGCCTTCGGGCATGCTTTGAGGGGGGTGGAGGCGGAGGAGCCTCCGGGCGGCATGACCTGCATCTGCGATCCGTTGGGAAGCGCGAGCGGCGCGTCGGCGCAGCCAGCCAGCGCGAAGAGTATCGCAGACGCGACGAGCACACTGGGCACGGGCGTAAAAAGACGCATGATGAGTTCTCCTGAAGTGTTTGGGATCGGTTAGCCCGGGAAGGGAGGAGCCCGTGGGGCCGCCCCTCATTGATCCTGCGCCGCCAGGGGGAATAGCTCCAGGTACGCCCGTACAGCTTATCCGTACAATTCGGATAACTGGAGGCGAGATGGAAGCGCCCAGTCGACTCCACTTTGGGACTCTCCTTCGGCAGTTTCGCCTCGACGCGGGGATGACACAGCAAACCCTCGCCGAGCGGGCAAAGCTGAGCGTCGAGGCCGTTAGCACCCTCGAGCGCGGAGCCAGAACTCGGCCCCATCGGGACACTGTCGTCCTTCTCTCGCGCGCCCTCGAGCTGCCGCCCGAGCGTGAAGCGCTCCTTGAAAGAGCCGCCGACGTGGCACATGCGCCACGCCTCCGCGAACGCATCGACGCCGTGAAACCATCGGTATTGAGGATCGTGCGGCCCGACACGGAGGTGGCGCGAAGACATAATCTTCCGCATCAAGTGACCTCGTTCGTTGGGCGACAGCACGAGGTTGACGAGATCGCAGAGCTTCTGCGGGAGCATCGACTCGTCACTGTTACTGGAGCTGGCGGAGTCGGTAAGACGCGCGTTGCAGTAAAAATCGGGAGCGACTTGCTCGATGGTTATCCGGACGGTGTATGGTTCGTCGACCTGGCTTCTCTTGCGGACCAAACACTCGTGGCGGGCACAGTCTTGAACGCCATGCAGCTTCCTTCAAGCACAGGGCCCGCATCGGAAATTGTCGTGGCGTACGTCAAGACACGGCAGCTCCTCTTGATTCTAGATAACTGCGAGCACGTGATCGCCGAAGCGCGTGAACTTGCAGCTGCCATCGTCCGCTCGTGTCCCGCAGTTCGCACTCTCTCGACCAGCCGGGAGCCGTTGAATGTTTCCGGCGAGCAGGTCTATCGATTGCCATCGCTCGCAGCTCCGCCCGACTCCAGCCCGACTCCGCGGGACGCGTTGTCCTATGGCGCTGTGGCGCTGTTTGTCGATCGGGCATTTGCCGTCGACGCCAGCTTCGCGTTGACCGACCACAACGCGCCGGCTATTTGCGAAATCTGTCGCCGACTGGACGGCATTCCGCTTGCGGTCGAGTTGGCCGCCGCGCGCGTAAATGTGCTCGCCCCTGACCAGATCGCCCAGCGGCTCGATCAGCGCTTCCGTCTGCTTACCGGTGGTGGTTTCCGCGCGCTGCCGAGGCACCAGACGATGACCGCTCTGATCGACTGGAGTTACGACCTTCTGACCCCCCGCGAGCAGAGGTTCTTTGAATCACTGTCGGTTTTCGCCGGTGGTTGCACGCTCGAGGCGGCGACGGCGGTCTGCGCAACAGACGATGAAGATGACATACGGGTGATCGATCTCGTCGCATCGTTAGTCGCGAAGTCGTTGCTTCTCGCGGAGTTGGCGGGTAGTGAGCAACGCTATCGTCTCTTAGAATCGACCCGGCACTATGCGCGGGACAAGCTAGCGGCGCGGGGCGAGGAAGGGCGACTCGCGCGGCGCCACGCGCTCGTCTATTTGGAGAAGGCGGAGCAGTTCGAACGTGCGTGGTTGCTGACGCCCGAGTTGCCATCGCTCCCCCGGGCGAGGTTGGAGTTGGAGAACTGGCGGGCGGCGCTCGAGTGGGCGCTCGCAAAACGGGGCGATGTCATCCTGGGACAACGCTTGGCCGCCTTGCGGAAGGTGATGTGGCTCACTTTCGGGCTGTCCGAGGCGCGTCGTTGGGTGCGCGCGGCCCTCGAATCGGTGGATGAACGCACACCTCTCGCTCTGCTCGCTGGACTTGATTACGCCGAGGCGCAAGGCGCTGCCCTGTTCCTCGAAAACGAGGCTGCATTGGCTGCGGCCGAGCGATCCTCAGCACGATACCGCGAGGTCGGCGACGTACTGGGACTCGCCCGGGCGCAAAGCTTGGCGGGCGCATCCCTGGCGCTGCTCGGCAGACCGAGGGAGGCAGAGCCACTGCTGCGCGACGCGTTGGAGGCGGCCCACACGCTGGGCGATCGCCGGCTGGTCGGTTGGGTCAAACACAAAATCGGATGGGTCCGGAGCAACGTCGGTGATTTTGCCGGCGCGCGTGCCCAGTTCACTGAGGTGCTCGAATTCGCGAAGCTAATCGGCGATAAGTTTCTATGGGCGTCCGTCGCGTCCGATTTTGCCGAAAACGAGTTTCGCGCTGGTGACGCGCAAATTGCGCTGCGGCTCGCAGCGGATGTGCTCGCGACCTACCGCGCGATGAACTCCTCTGAGGAACTGGGCATCGCATTTGTCCTCACATCCATTACCGCGTACCTGATCGCATTGGGTCGCTACGATGAGGCGCGCGTGAATGCAAACGAGGCGCTCGCCCTTGCGCGCCGGCTCACGACGGTCGTGTTGGTCGCCTTCTCACTGAAGCATATTGCCCTAGTGGCTCTCCTGCGGCCCCCAGTCGAGGTCCGGCGCGCCCCGGCGGACTATGCGCGCGCGGCTCGGCTCTTCGGCTTCGTCGAAGATCGCTGTAGGACACTGAGAACTGAGGAAGAGTACGGTTTGCAGCAGGAATACAATAGCGCGCTGGGCGTGCTCCGCATGGCGATCGGGGGTAGTGAGCTAGAGCGTCTGATGGCCAGCGGCGCGAGCATGACCGAAGATGAGGCGATCGCGCAAGCCCACGCGCTAGAGTAGGATCAGCATGGAGAACTGCACGTTATGGGACGGAAGGCTTACATTCAATACTAGAGCGCCCTTAAGGTCCCATCAAAGGGTGGCTAAGCGGATTCACAATGACATTGAGAAGACAGTACCATCACGGGAGTTGCCCCCAAGATAAGTTGTGCCGTAGAACGCGCGCTTGACGTGGATCAGGCCTGCCAACGGACCTCCGCCGTCCGCGTTTGTGAAGCTGTGGAGCACCAGTTCTGTGCCAGAGGTAGTGACCGTGAAGACAGTTCCTGCGCCGCTACTACCACCGACATAGGTAGTGCCGTAGAGCTTGCCCTTAACCGAAATCAAGGCTCCCGCCGGCGCGGCGCCGTCCGAACCCCCTTTGAAACTGTAGATGGTATGTTCTTTGCCAGACGTACTGGTCTCAAATACTGTTCCGTTGCCCGTTGCACCGCCTCCAAATGCTGTGCCGTAGAGCATCCCATGGTGGAGGAGAAGACGTCCTCCCTGCGGACTCGTCCCGTCCATACCGGAGAAGCTGTGGATTACACGTTCCGAACCACTTGTTGCGATCTTAAATACGGTGCCAAGGTTGCTAGCGCCGCCGCTGTCAGTCGTACCATAGAACGTACCGTTGACGTCGGTTAGACCAGCATAGGGAGTTGCGCCGTCCGTACCCGAAAAGCTGTGAAGTACGCTTTCCGAACCTGACAGAGTAAGCTTGAAGACCGTTCCGTCGCTGCTAGCGCCACCACCCGCAGTGGTGCCATAGAGCGTTCCGTTGACGTCGATGAGGGCCCCTTCCGGCCCCGCACCATCCAAGCCACCTTTGAAGCTATAAAGTACGCTTTCCACGCCAGACGAAGTGACCTTGAAAATGGTTCCAGCGTGCTAGAGCCGCCTTGAAAGGTCGAACCGAAAAGTGTGCCTTTAATGTCGACTAAGCTCGCTATAGGTAATGAGCCGTCCGAGCCCCCTTTGAAACTATAGAGAACACTTTCCGTCCCGGACGCCGTTACCTGGAAGACGCTCCCGAGGTTATTCACACCGCCCACAACTGTTGTGCCGTAGAGCAAGCCCCTCACGTGGATTAGGGCGGCCTCCGGGTTTTTGCCGTCCGGCGAGCCCGAAAAGCTATAGAGAGACTTGAAGGACCCGTTCGCTGGCTCCGAGAGGCGTACCTTATTGAAGAGCGAACGCTGAGCATTGATGAGCGAATGCTCAGCGTTCGGATCGGCCGTTATTGGCAACGCGCCCGCGCCCCCAGAGCAACCCGCGAGCATTGCAAGCGCAACGGCTGCGGGGAGCGGACAACGCACCCTCTTAGAAAAGCGCATGATGAAATTTCCTTTGAAGGCGCAAGCGATCGATTCCGAGTAGGAAGCAATGTGCTGACTGTCGGTGCGAGCAGCGGCGCCTTCGAAGCCGTCGGCCCGTACCTTTACCATTGTTCCTCTGTCTAGGAAAGACGTCCAGGTACACCTGCACAAGTAATCTGCACAAATTGGATGAGATTTCGGCTGCAGATTGGAGAATGGATGGACGCCACCCGTCGAGCGAGCTTCGGGACGCTCCTAAGGCAGTTTCGTCTCGATGCCGGACTGACGCAGCAAGATTTAGCAGAACGGGCTAAGCTGAGCGTCGAGGCCATCGGCGCGCTCGAGCGTGGAGCTCGAACGCGGCCGCAGCGGCAGACGGTGCACTTATTGGCCCGCGCGCTTGAGCTGCCGCCGGAGCGTGAAACGCTCCTGAGAGGTGCAGTCGATCCATCCCGCAGACCTCAACGCGGCGAGGTCCTTAACGTAACGGTGCTGCGGCTCGTACGCCCCGATGCTCAAACGACGCCGCGGAACAATCTCCCAAAGCAGTTATCGTCGTTCGTTGGGCGGCGGCGCGAGGTCGCCAAAATCACGGCGTTTCTTAAGGAGCGTCGGCTCGTGACGATTGTTGGAGCCGGCGGCGTCGGCAAGACGCGCATTGCAGTGGAGACTGCGAGCGAGTTGTTCGACGAGTACCCCGATGGCGTGTGGCTAGTCGACTTGGCCCCGCTTGCAGACCAACACCTTGTGCCGAGCAGGGTCCTGGCTGCGCTGCAGCTTCCTCCTACTAATGGACCTGCACTGGATGCCGTTCTAGCGTACCTCAAGACGCGCAGACTCCTTTTGATTCTGGACAGCTGCGAGCATGTAATCGCCGAGGCGCGCAACCTCGCGGCTATGGTCGTGGCCTCGTCTCCAGCTGTTCGCGTGCTCGCCACGAGCCGGCAACCGCTAAGCGTCCCCGGCGAGGATGTCTATCGGTTGCCCTCGCTTGCGGTTCCACCTGATTCGTGCCGGAGTCCGCGGGACGCGTCGTCGTATAGCGCAGTGGCGCTGTTCGTGGATCGGGCACTTTCCGTCGACGCCGGCTTCGCATTGACCAACGAAAACGCGCCGGCTGTTGGCGAGATCTGCCGCCGGCTGGATGGCATCCCGTTGGCGATCGAGTTGGCGGCCGCGCGGGTAAATGTGCTCGCTCCCGGCCAGATCGCCCAGCGGCTCGACCAACGCTTCCGTCTGCTCACGGGGGGCGACACGCGCGCTCTTCCGCGGCACCAGACGATGACCGCCCTAATCGATTGGAGCTATAACCTGCTAACCTCGCGCGAGCAAAGGTTCTTTGAGTGGCTTTCGGTTTTCGCCGGAGGTTGCACGCTCGAGGCGGCGACGGCAGTCTGCGCGACCGATGGGGAAGACGAGATCGATGTGGTCGGCCTCATCTGTTCGCTGGTGACGAAGTCGCTGCTGGTCGCCGAACTGGTCGGTAGCGAGCAGCGGTATCGCCTTTTGGAGTCTTTCCGCCAGTATGCCCGGGATAAGCTCATAGCTCGCTCTGAGGAAGAGCAGGCAGCGCGGCGTCATGCGATCATCTACTTCGAGCTTGCAGAGCAGCTCGAACGCGCGTGGGAGACGACACCCGAGCTGAGGTGGCTTCCGCACGCGAATTTGGAGCTGGAAAACTGGCGCGCTGCGTTGGAGTGGGCGCTCGGAAAGCGCGGTGATGTCATCCTCGGGCAAAGGCTGGTGGTCTTGCGTTGGCTACTGTGGTACGGCTTTGGGGCGTCGGAGGGGCGGCGTTGGGTACAGGCGGCACTCGAAGCAGTCGATGAACGCACACCCCTCGCGTTGCTCGCCGGACTCGAGCACGGCGAGGCGCAGGGCGCTGCACTCTTCGGAGAACGCGAACTCGCCTTGGCCGCGGCCGAACGAGCCCTAGCGCACTATCGCGAGCTGCACGACGTAAAGGGAGCTGCGCAGATGCAGTACTTGGCGGGCGGATGCCTAGCGCTGCTCGGCCGACCTACATCAGAGCAACTGCTTCGCGAAGCGTTGGAGACGGCCCACACGTTGGGCGATCGACAGCTGTGCGGTCTGGTCCTACAACGCATCGCATGGGCTCGGAGCAATGCGCGGGATTTTGTTGGCGCTCGCGCTCATTTTACCGAGGCGCTCGAGCTCGCGAAGCTAACTGGCGATAAATCCTTATGGGCGGGGGTAACGTCCGATCTTGCCGAAAACGAATTTCGCATAGGCGACACTGAAGCGGCGCTGCGCCTCGCGCTCGATGCGCTTGCGACGTACCGCACGATGAATGCTTCAGTTGAGTAAGGCGTCGCTTTTGTCCTCACCTCCATTACTGCGTACTTGATTGCGTTGGGCCGATACGATGAAGCGCGAGCGAATGCCAAGGAGGCGCTCGAACTTGCCCGCCGGCTCGCAATGGCCGCGCTCGCCGTACCATCCTTGAGGCACCTTGCCCTAGCGGCCCTTCTGAGCCCGCGGGTCGAGGTCCGACGCACGCCGGCCGAGTACGCGGGCGTGGCGCGGCTCCTGGGTTTCGTCGAGGTGCGCTGGAGGATGCTGCAAATCGACGAAGAGTCCGGCTTGCAGCACGAATACGATAAAGCGTTAGGCATTCTTCGCGACGGGATCGGCCACCATGAGCTGACGCGTCTCATGACCGCCGGTGCGGCGATGACCGAAGACGAGGCGTTCGCACAAGCGCACGCGCTGGCGTAGCGTTAGACGCTCGTGGTTCCTGCCTTGAGATCTTCGCCATCGAGCGAACAGCCGCGGGGCTCCGCGTCCGTTTCACGCCCGAGCAAGACGAGGCCGTCTCTGGTCTGCACTCCGAAGTCTTCCGTCTGGATCGCGATGCACGACGAACGGTTCGCGAGATCCACGTGCAACAGCGACGCCGCTTTCGCCTTCTGGCAGCGTCCTTCGATCGGCGCCGACCACGCGCGTGCGCAGCCACGGGGGGCCCGCTTTGTGAAGCGCCGGCGGCGCCGCGTCGTAATACTGCGACGTTAGCTCCGTCATACCGTACTCCGCGACGATGGCCTGTGGGCCGAGGCCGAACCGTGCGCATAACGCCGCATAGAGCTCCTTACGCTCGACTTCCCGGGTGCGGCCCTTGAAGCCGCCGGTCTCCATGACGCGCGAGCCTTGCGGCAGGGCGAAACGCACGGCGCGCTCGTTCATAGCGTCGAACAAATTGACCAGGGCAAATGCCGTTGCAGCGATGCAGACGGGCCGCTCCTCGGCGATCGCGACGCGGAGGTCCTGCTCCAGCTCGTCGACGAGCAGCGCGTCGCCGCGCAGATACCAGCCGGTTTGACCGTCGCCGCGGCGTTCGCTCACGCGTGCCATCATATAGCCGAGCGACGAGCGGGGGCGCTCCGCTGGGTTGGGCACGAGGTTGAGGTAGCGCAGCCGCGCGCCGTCGCGCAGCACGAATCGGTCGAAGCCCGCTAATAGCGACGCATCGTACAGCTCGGAGGTTTCCATGTGGTGCAGGCCGCCGGCCCCGCGCGTCGTGCCGCTGGTCTCGAACGTGAGTGCCGCGTCCTTGGGATCGAACGTCGTGAGTGCGGCTTCTTTGAACGCCGCCGCCGGTACCGCGGGGATCGCTTCCCAGGTGGTCGGCGCGGTCATGCCTAGGCGGGCGCAGTAGCGCGCGTAGGGCCCGTTGTAGCGAAGCTGATACGCGAAGAGCCGCAGCGCGAGATCGTCGAACGCTTCGTCGCCGAGCACCTCGCCACGTTCGTGCCATGCCGAGATGACGCCGAGGATCTCGGCGTCGAGGGCTCGCGATTCGCTCTCGTAGCTCGAAGTTACGTAACGATCTCGACCAGCGAGAGCTCCGCCGCGTCGCCGGAGCGGACGCGCGTCTTCGTGATCCGCGTGTAGCCGCCGCTGCGGCCCTTGAGTGCGGGAGCGATCTGCTCCACGAGTTTCTTCACGACGGCCGGCTCGGTGATGTATTCCGCGAGCAGCCGGCGTGCCGCGAGATCGCCGGCCATCGCCGTAGTGATCAGACGTTCGGCCACGCGGCTGATCTCCTTGGCCTTCGCCGACGTCGTCTCGATCTTGTCGTGCTTGAACAGCGACGTCGCGAGGTTGCGGAGCAGCGCCTTGCGGTGGCCGTCGGTCCGCGAGAGGCGCTTGTAAGCGATCGAATGCGGCATGTTCTTCTCGCGCTACGCCAGGCGCAGCGACAGCCCCCTCTCGGACAGGACTTGCTTAATCTCGTCGAGCGATTTCTTGCCGAAGTTGCGCATCTTCATGATTTCGTCTTCGGTGAGATCGAGCAGCTCGGAGACCTTCGAGATGCCCGCGCGCTTGAGGCAGTTGAACGACCGCACCGAGAGGTTGAGCGTCTCCACCGGAATGTCCCACTCGTTGGGCGGCGTCTCCGGCAGCGGTTCGGCGCGGTTCGTGAACGATACGAACAGGTTGAGCTCGTCCTGCATGATCGACGCCGCGGTCGACAGCGCGTCGTCCGGTGTGATCGATCCGTTCGTCTCGACCTCGACGGTCAGCCGGTCGAAGTCGACGCTCTGGCCCACGCGCGTGTCGTCAACGGTGAAGTTCACCTTGCGAATCGGCGAGAACATCGAATCGAGCGGAATGAGCCCGATCATGTGCTCGACGTTGCGCTGGCGGTCGGCCATCACGTAGCCGCGGCCGGTTTCCACGCCGATCTCCATGGTCAGCTTCGCGTCCTTCGCCGACAGCGAGCAGAGCCGATAGCTCGGGTCGAGGATCTCGACGTCGGCGTCGGGCACGATGTCGGCGGCGGTCACTTCGCGCGCGCCGCTCACCGACAGCGTCAGCACCTTCGGCTCCTCGCTGTTGAGCTTCACGGGCAAGCCCTTGAGATTGAGCATGAGCGCGATCGTGTCTTCGACCATCCCGGGGATCGTCGAAAACTCGTGCAGCACGCCGTCGATCTTCATGTAGGTGACGGCGGCGCCGGGAATCGAGCTCAGCAGCACGCGGCGCAGCGCGTTCCCGAGCGTGATGCCGAAGCCGCGCTCGAGCGGCTCGATCACGAATTTGGCGTAGTTGTCGCGGCGCTCGCGAACTTCGATGGCCGCGCCGACGGGCGCTTCCAACACGGTGGTCATCTGGTCTTTCTTCGTCCTTTGTTGCTGCTTACGTTATCCGTCGGGTCGTTCGACGACCGCGGCGATCGCACGCCTAGCAGCGGCGTTGTGATGTGGTTGGCGCTATCGCGAGTAGTACTCGACGATGAGCTGTTCGTCGACCGGGGTGTCGATCTGCTCGCGCGGAGGCGGTTGCAGCACCTTGGCGGTCTTGTCTTGCTCGTTCCATTCGAGCCACTCGGGAGGCCGGCGGCTCTGCGCCACCTCCAGATTCGACTCGAACACCGGCGACTTCAGGCTGCCCGGCGAGATCGAGATCACGTCGCCCGGCCGCACGACGTACGACGGAATGTTGACGATGCGGCCATTCACGCGGAAGTGCCGGTGCGTGACCAGCTGGCGCGCCTGCGCGCGGCTCGTCGCGAGGTTCAGCCGGTAGATGACGTTGTCGAGCCGGCGCTCGAGCAGCTGCAAGAACGTGCGGCCGGTCTGCCCGGGCACCCGGGCGGCCTCGCGGAAGTAGTTCTCGAACTGCGTTTCGTGCACGCCGTAGTAGCGGCGCATCTTCTGCTTCTCGCGCAGCTGGCGTCCGTATTCGGAGACCTTGGTGCGCGACTTCCCGGCCGTCTTCTGTCCCGGGGCGGTGCCGCGCCGTTCCACCGCGCAGTTGCGCGACAGGCAGCGGTCGCCTTTGAGAAAGAGCTTGATCTTCTCGCCGGTCTTGCTGGCCGCGGTCTCGCGGCGGCAGAGGCGGCAGACGGGTCCCGTATATCGTGACATGCCGTCCGCTCAGACCCGGCGCCGCTTCGGCGGGCGGCAGCCGTTGTGGGGGATCGGCGTGACGTCTTTGATCATCGTGATCTCGAGCCCGGCGGCCTGGAGCGAGCGGATCGCGGCCTCGCGGCCGGCGCCCGGCCCCTTGACCAGCACTTCGGTCGACTTCATACCATGCTCCATCGCCTTCCGGGCAGCCGCCTCGGCCGCCATCTGGGCGGCGAAGGGCGTGGACTTCTTGGACCCCTTGAAGCCGAGGTTGCCGGCCGAGGCCCAGGAGATCACCCCGCCGTGGGGGTCGCTGATCGTGACGATGGTGTTGTTGAAGGACGCGTGAACGTGGGCGACGCCCGTCGCGACGTTCTTGATCTCGCGCTTTTTACGCGACTTGGTTTGCTTCTTGGCAGCCAAAATCTCTCCGCAAAAGACCGTAGGGAACAGGGCGCCCGAGGGGCGCCAAGAGAGTATCTTACCGTAAGAGCCAAAGGCGGGTCAACAAAAAACCGGGACCCGGCCAGACGGCCGAGCCCCGGGTCGGTAGGCTCCCGCGAGCCCTACGGGTAGAGGAACCTAAATCCGAGGCCTGCGAAGGGCCCGTTATAGGAGCGGTTGATCGGAGCGTTCGTTTTGTTCGTCCAGCTGTCGCCCATCCAGCCCGCCTCGATGAAGACGGGGCTGTTGCCGAACCCGAACGTGACGCCCGCCTGATACTTCAGGATGTTGTACGCCAGGTCGTACGAGAGCGGATTGATCGGTGACGAGGCAACGTTCGTGTACGTCCCCTTTGCGTTCGGGTAGTACCAGACGCTGCCGAAGAACGACAGGTTGTGGTTGAGATCCGGCAGCTTCTCGCCGCCGAAGCCCCACGAGTTCATGTTCGGATAACCGTAGTTGTTCGACATCCAGAGATAGCCGACGCCTACGTAGACCCGCGGCTGCAACACGCGAACCGCAAAACGCGCGTCTACGTTCTGATCGTAGAGACTCGTGGTCGTGGTCAGCGGGTAGTTGCCCTGGCCGCCGATCGCCGTGACGTAGCAATTCGGCGCGAAGCCGCTTGCCCCGGTCGAATTCGCCGCCCGCGTGCAATCGTGCGGATACTGCCAGCGTTCGTACGCGCCTTCGAGCATGAACGGAATGCTTCCGAGGCTGAACTCACCTCCGCCGCGGATCGCGAACGAGCTGTTGCCCTGATTGCCGGGGCTGAACTCGTTGTAGACCTTGGGCGAAATGATGTAGTCGCCGGCCACGAACGCTTCGCCGAGCAACGGTTTCGGCGTCGGAGGCGGCGGCGGGGGCGGCGGCGGCGGGGCCGGCGGGGGCGGTGCCGGACTGGGCGGGGGCGTCGCGGGAATGTATCGCACGACGACCAGTCGCTTGTCCGGAACCCACTGCACGTACGCGCCCATGCCTTCGGAGATGACGCGCACCGGCACGAGCACGGCGCCTTGATAGATCTCGGGCGGGACGTCCAGCGGACGCGATTCGCCGTTGATGATGACTTCCGGTTTGCCGACGGTCACTTTGACCTCGGCGCCGGCTTTCGACACCGTCGCCGTCTTGCTGCTTGCATCGTACGATACCGTCGCACCCATCTGCTCGAACATCGAGCGCAGCGGGATCAGGATCGTACCGCCCTTGACTAGCGCCGCGAGTACGCGGCCCTGTTTGAGGACGTCGGGCTTGGTGTAAACGTGGTGATCGTTGTAAAGAATGGGTATCTGGCCGGACGGCGGACTTCCGAAGTCCGCCGGCGGTGCCGATCCGGTCTGGGCGACGCCGTTGCCAGTGTTTCCTTGCGTCGCCGTCGACGGAGCAGCAACCGCGCTGAGCCCGCAGAGCGCTACAAATAGCGCCGCGAGCATTCCGGTGCTCAGTCGTTTCACGAGTGCCTCCTTGTGGTAGAACTAGTGCCGGCCGAGGGGTTTCCTCGCCGGCTTCTCAATACGAGCGACCGCTTGTTGCGTTGCTGCTCGCACCAACACACGATACCCGTTCTTCCCCGGCAGCGCAACGCGATAAACGGGCGCGCCAGGTGATTCCTCTCGGGGTTCTCACCAACTCCTAAGAGAAGGCCCCGGCCAAGATGGCCGGGGCCCGCTCGGTGACCCGCGAGTGCGGGGTTTCGTGCTTAGAACGGGATCAGGAAGCCGAGACCGACGTACGGCCCGTTGAACGTGTACGAGATCGGAGCGTTGTTTTTGTTGGCGCCGTTCTCGCCGGCCCAACCGGCATCCAGGTAGGCCGCGGGTACGAACGCCCACGCGATTCCGACCTGGTACTTCAGCAGGTTGTATCCGATTCCGAACGATTGCGACGGCGAGCCTGCGGTGGCGTTCGTCGTGTACGTCCCGCGGAGGTTCGGATAGTAGAAAACGCTGCCGTAGTACGTGAACGAGTGCCCGAAGTCGGGCAGTTTCTCGAGCCCGCCGCCGACCGCACTCATGTTGGGATAGCCGTAGTTGTTCGATCCCCACAGGTATCCGACCGCAACGTAGACGTGCGGATCGACCACCTTGATGCCGAGCCGCACGTCGCCGTCGCGATTCACGGCCGTGAACGCCGGAACGTAGGACGTTCCCCGGCTGCCGATCGTCGTGACGTAGCACTGCGGTGCGTTGTTGATCGTCGCAGTGCTCTGCGGCACGCCGCAGTTATGCGGATACTGCCAGTTCTTGTAGTCCACTTCGATCATGAACGGCAGGCCGATGGCGTTGAACTGCACGCCGCCCCGGGCCGTCCACGATCCGTTGGCTTGATTGCCCGGAGCGAACTCGTTGTAGATCTTGGGTGAGATGAGGTAATCGCCGGCCACGAACAGCACGTTCGGTGCGTGCCGCGGAGGCGGAGGCGGGGGCGGGGGCGGCGGCGGCGGCGGCGGCGGGGGCGGTGCCGGGCTGGGCGGGGGCGTCGCGGGAATGTACCGCACGACGACCAGTCGCTTGTCCGGAACCCACTGCACGTACGCGCCCATGCCTTCGGAGATGACGCGCACCGGCACGAGCACGGCGCCTTGATAGATCTCGGGCGGGACGTCCAGCGGACGCGATTCGCCGTTGATGATGACCTCCGGTTTGCCGACGGTCACTTTGACCTCGGCGCCGGCTTTCGACACCGTCGCCGTCTTGCTGCTTGCATCGTACGATACCGTCGCACCCATCTGCTCGAACATCGAGCGCAGCGGGATCAGGATCGTACCGCCCTTGACCAGCGCCGCGAGTACGCGGCCCTGTTTGAGGACGTCGGGCTTGGTGTAAACGTGGTGATCGTTGTAAAGAATGGGTATCTGGCCGGACGGCGGACTTCCGAAGTCTGCCGGCGGTGCCGATCCGCTCTGGGCGACGCCGCTGCCGCCGGCCTGAGCCGGGGTCGCCGGGGCCGCCGCTGCGGTTAGCCCACAGGACGCTGCAAGCAGCGCCGCGAGCACTCCGGTGCCCAGTCGTGTCATTTGAACCTCCTTAGCCAACATCCAGTGAGAGCAATGTGATGAGGGCACGATTGGCTTCGCGACCTCGACGAGTACTTCATGTAGGCGGCGGCCACGCCGGAATGCGAGCAGCCGCTACTCTCCTATGTCGCGACGCGACAGACGCCACAACCACGCTATGCCGACGAGCGTTTCAGTAAGCGCCAACCCGAATGCGACGCGCGGCGCGCTCGCCCCGCCCGTAAGCGCGAATCGCTGGAGCACCGCGGTCGTCAGCGCGGGCGCCACGATCTGCGGCACGACGATTGCGAGGTTCCACACGCCCATCGCCGCCGCCATCGCGCCGGTCGGCAGCACGCGGCACGCAATCGCCCAATCCGCGACGAGAAACGCCCCCCACCCGAGGCCCGCAACAAACGTAGCAACGCCCGCCCACGCGAGCGTGTGCGACTGAATGAACACCGCGAGTGCCACGACGAATGCGGCCGCGCCGGCGGTGGCGACGACGCGCTTGTCGCCGCGATCGCTCGGACGCGCGGCCAGCGCCGCACCGATCGCTCCCACCAGCGTGAACGTGACGATCAGAATTCCCGTTTCGCGCCGCGCGACGTCCAGCGACGCCGCGTGCAGCACGCGCTGCACGTAGAACAGCAGGTAACCCAACAGCGTGTAGAAACCGACGTAGACGAGCGCGCGAGAGATGAACAGGTCGGCGAACGGGCGCGTGACGCGCAGCTTCGACGCGGCCTCCTCCTCGGGCTCGATCAGCGGCAGCGAGTTCGCGTGCGACGTCGTCGCGGCGCACGTCATCAGAAGCAACGCGCCGAGCGTCGCGGAGAGCATCTTCGCGTGAGTGATGAAGCTTGCGGCCAGCGCGCCGATGGCGTTGCCGGCGCCTTGCAGCGCCGCCATCCACGACGATGCCGCGCCCACGCGCGCGCGTTCGACGAAATCCGGGATGATGGCTTGGTACGGACCGATGGCGACGTTGAGGCTGGCCTGGATCGCGAGGTACGCGAGCGTGAGAACGAGCAGGTTACCCGCGTCGTAGAACAGCAGCAACGCGGCGGCGCCGGCGAGCGCACCGAACGCGTAAAACTCCACCCGCCGGCTCCCCGCCCGCCGGCGCGCATCGGACCGCAGCCCGACGATCACCTGCACGACCGCCGCGACGAGCGCGCCCGCCGTCGCGAGCCGTCCGTACGCGACGAGGGCGTTTCCCGGGACGAGCTCGATGGTGCGCGCCTGCAGCGATATCCCGAGCAGCGCGCCCCAAACGGCCTGGACGCCGAGCCAGAACAGCGCTAGCCGGAAGGGACTCGCCGCGCGGGCGTCAGCCGTGCGCACGTGCGTACTCGTATTCGGCGTCGGTGTCCACGTCGAACGCGAGCTCCGGGGCGCAGTCGCGGATCGCGGTCGCGCGCACGTCGAACATCCCGGCCGCCATCGCCTCGAGATCCGCGATGCTCAGCCTTCCGAAGAGATACTTGATCAACACGGGCGGACTCACCAGGCTCGCCATGAGCCACGGCCGTTTTCGCGCCTCGAAGAAGCGCGTCGCAACGCGCGCGATCCGTTCGGCGCAGCCGCTCGGAATCGAGAAGATGCCGCCGTTGACGACGCGTTCGCGCGCGAGCGTGATTCCGAACGTGGGCGGCGCGCCGGGAAATCGTGCGGCGAACGCCGCGAAGCCGCACAGCGAGAGCGCCAGCGCGCCGGGCGCGGTACGCGAGAGAAAGTCGGCGACGGCGCCGGGCGTCACGTACGGCAGGTCGCTGGTTGCGTAGAGCAGGGGCTGACCGTCCTCGGGCCACGCGCGCAGCGCGCTGAGCAGATTGACGCTTCCCGACGGGCTCTCGGCGATCACCCGCTCGACGTGCGCGGCGCAGGCCGCGCGCACCTCGTCGCCGCCGATCACGGCGATCCGGGTGGCGCCCGCCGCGCGCAGCGCGTCCACGATCGACGCCAGCATCGTCGTGCCTCGAATCGGCGCGAGGGCCTTCACGGTCGTGCCCGCGGCAGCCGCAAACGCGCCCTCGATCCGCCCGCCGGCGGTGATTACCGCCTTCACGGCAGGCTACTTCTTGGCGATGGCCTTCTTCTTGCCGGCGACGGTGCGCTTCGGTCCCTTGCGCGTCCGCGCGTTCGTCTTCGTCCGTTGACCGCGGACGGGCAGGCCTCGCCGGTGGCGCAGGCCGCGGTAGCATCCGATGTCCATCAGGCGTTTGATATTGCCCTGCACCTCGCGCCGAAGGTCACCCTCGACGCGCAGCTGCAGCGAATCGATCGCGTCGCGCAGCTTCTTTTCGTCTTCCTCGCTCAGCGCTTTGACGCGCACGTTGGGGTCTACGCTCGCGAACGCGAGCAGCTTGCGCGCCGTGGCGGGGCCGATCCCGAAAATATAGGTCAGCGCCACTTCGACGCGCTTTTCGCGCGGTAGATCGATGCCGGCAATACGAGCCATCTATTCTTTAACTTTCCTTTTTAATCCCGAGCTTGTCGAAGGGCCTTTATCCCTGCACTTGCTTGTGCTTGGGATTGACTTCGCAGATCACGCGCACTCTTCCGTGGCGGCGAATGATCTTACACTTTTCGCAAATTTTTTTGACGGACGGTCTTACTTTCACTTTTTTGATATGCCTTATTAAGTTACCGTGGCTGCCCGCGGCGTACGGTACCGCTCCATGCCCGGATGTTCCGCAAAATCGCGCAGCGTGAGAACCTTTGGACCGTCGTCGGTCACGGCGATCGTGTGCTCGAAGTGCGCTGCGAGCTTACCATCTGCCGTCACGACTGTCCAGCCGTCCCCGAGAACCCGGATCTTCTCGCTGCCCTCGGTGATCATGGGCTCGACGGCGAGCACCAAGCCCGCCCGCAGCTCCATGCCCGTGCCGGCCGACCCGTAGTTGGGCACCTGCGGCTCCTCGTGCATCGCTCGCCCGACCCCGTGGCCCACGAGCTCGCGCACCACGCCGTAGCCGTGGCGCTCGGCGTGCTCCTGTACTGCCGCGCCGATGTCGCCCAGCCGGTTCCCCGCCTGCATCTGCGCGATGCCGACGCTCAGGCACTCGGCGGTGACGTCGAGCAGCCGGCGCGCGTTCGACGAAATGGTTCCGACCGCGACGGTGACGGCGCTGTCGCTCACGTATCCCTCGAGCGTCGTCCCGATGTCGATCGAGAGCAGATCGCCGTCGTGCAGCACGCGCGGCCCGGGTATCCCGTGAACGACCTCGTCGTTCACCGACGCGCAGATCGAACCCGGAAATCCGTTGTATCCCTTGAACGTCGGCACGCCGCCCGCCCCGCGAATTCCGCGCTCGGCGATCGAGTCGAGCTCGTTCGTCGAAATGCCGGGACGCACGGCCTTCATCACCTCGGAGAGCACGCGCGCGGTGATCGCGCCGCTGCGGCGCATGATCTCGATCTCGCGCGGCGATTTCAGCGTGACCATCAGCGGCGCTTCCCCGCGTGCTCGGCGCCGATCCCTGCGGCGATCCGTTCCGCAACGGACTCGACGCTGGCCAGCGCGTCGACCTCGACGAGCTTACCGACCTTGCGGTAGTACTCGATCAGCGGCCGCGTCTGCAGATCGTAGACGTCGAGACGCTTTTCGACGGTTTCCGGCCGGTCGTCCTCGCGCTGCACCAGTTCGCCGCCGTCTTCGTCGTCAACGCCCGCGACCTTCGGCGGATTGGTGAGCGCGTTATACGTGCGCCCGTTGCGCGGATTCGTCCAGCGCGACGCGAGCCGCTCGACCAGCGTAGCGCGGTTGGCAACGAAGACGACGGCGGCGTCCAGGGGCGTGCCGCGGCGCTCCAGCACGCCGTCGAGCGCCTCCGCCTGCGCCACCGTCCTTGGAAACCCGTCCATCACGAAGCCGTCCGGCGCGCGTTCGAGCTCGTGCTCGATCATGTGGATCACGAGATCGTCGGGCACCAGCTGACCGCGCTGCATGTACTCCTGCGCCTTCGTGCCCAGTTCGGTGCCGCGCGCCAGGTGAGCGCGCAGTATGTCGCCCGTCGAAATCTGCTCGAGGCCGAAGCGCTCTTGCAGAATTCGCGCCTGAGTACCCTTCCCGGCCCCGGGCGGGCCTAAAAACACAACACGCATTGCGCGACCGGCCTACCGTTTGATGAAGCCGCGGTAATCCCGCATGGCGAGGCGCGCTTCGATCTGCGTGATGGTATCCAGGGCGACGCCGACCACGATGAGCAGCGACGTCGAGCCCAGGTAGAAGGTCGTCACCGAGAGACCCTTCTGCAGCGCACCCGGCAGCACCGCGAGGATGCCGAGATAGATCGCGGCCGCCGTGGTGATGCGCATCAGGATCTTGTTGAGGTAGTCCACCGTGGGCTGGCCGGGGCGAATGCCCGGGATAAACGCGCCGGTCTTCTTCAGGTTGTCCGCCACGTCGCGCGTGTTCAGCACGATCGAGCTATAGAAGAACGTGAAGATCACGACCAGCAGGAAGTAGACGAGGTTGTAGATCACGCCGTTGGGGGAGAACCAGACGTTGAGAGCGGCCGACACGCCTGCCGGATTGGTCGGCACCTCGAACGGCCCGAACAAGTGGAAGAACGCGGGCTGCCCGGTCCGGCCGAACCACGACAGCGCCTGCTGCGGCAAGAGCAGGATCGAGATCGCGAAGATGATCGAGATGACGCCCGCGTTGTTCAGCCGCAGCGGAATGTAGGTCGAGCGTCCCGCGAACATCTTGCGGCCCACCACGCGCCGCGCCTGCTGCACCGGCACGCGCCGCTGCCCTTGGTAGAGAAAGACGATCGAAATGATGATGAAGATGGAGACGGCGATGTAGAGCAGCAGGTTGAGCAGCGACTCGGAGCCCGAGCTCGCCGAGGTGAACGTCTGCTTCACGTACTGCGGATAGCGCAGCACGATGCCGATGAAGATGATCAGCGAGACGCCGTTGCCGATGCCCTTGTCGCTGATCTGCTCGCCCAGCCACATCAAGAAAAGCGTGCCGCCGACCATGGCGACGATGGCGTAGAGCAAATACCAGACGCTCGTGTCGTAAAAGACGCCCGAGCGCTCCATCGAGATCGCCATGAACGTCGCCTGGATCGTGGCCAGCACGATCGTGAGCCAGCGCGTGTACTGGCTGATCTTCTTGCGGCCTTCCTCGCCGCCTTTCTTGGCCATCTCCTCGAGCTGCGGCAGCACGACCGTCATCAGCTGCATGATGATCGACGCGTTGATGTAGGGCGTGATGCCCATCGCGATCACCGAGAGCTTCTGCAGCGCGCCGCCCGACAGGAAGCCGAGCAGGTTATAGAAGGCGCCGCTCTGCAGCACGCGCTGCCACGCCGTTTGGTTGACGTTCGGCAGCTGCACGTGGATCATGAACACGAACCACGCGAACGCGAAGAAGACGAACAGGATGCGCTGGCGGATCTCCGGCACCAGCACGGCCGCCCGCAGGTTGTTGAACACTTATTCTCCCAGCGTTGCGCCGGCCGCGACGAGCGTCTCGCGCGCGGTCTTCGAAAACAGCACGTCGCGCACGCGCAATCCCGACGGAAGCTGTGACTCGGCCCCGCCGAGCAGCTTCACGCCGTCGCGCAGCGCCTTGACCAGGCCGCCCGCCTGCAGCGATTCGGGCGTGATCTCCACGGACGGATCCCAGCCCGCAAGCCGGTTCAGGTTGACGACCGCGAGCCGCGTGCGGAAGTGCCCGCGATCGCGCGCTTTCTGCGAGTAGCCGCGCCGGTGCGGCAGGCGCCGCGCCCACGCGGTCTGACCGCCCTCGAACGCCGGCCCCTTGCCGCCGCCCGAGCGAACGGTCTGGCCTTTGCCGCCTTCGCCGCCGGTCTTCACCATGCCCGAGCCGTGGCCGCGTCCGATGCGCTGACGCTTCGGGCGGCTGCCGGGCGCGGGTTTGAGCGCTCCGAGTTTGAGCATCGTTTTCTCTGCCATATCTATGAGGCCGCGTAGATTTCTTTGACGGTCTTGCCGCGCATAGCCGCGACCTGTTCGGCCGTGCGCAGCGACTTGAGCGCGGAGACCGTCGCCATCACGACGTTGATCGGATTGTTGGTGCCGAGACACTTCGTGAGGATGTCGTGGATGCCGGCGAGTTCGAGCACGGCACGCATCGAGCCGCCCGCGATGACGCCGGTGCCGGGCGCGGCCGGCTTGAGCAGCACGGTCGCGGCGCCGACTTCGTGACGCACCTCGTGCGGAATCGTCCGCTCGACCATCGCAACGGTGATCATGCTCTTACGCGCCGCCTCGACCGCCTTGCGAATCGCCTCGGGAACTTCGGTGGCCTTGCCGATCGCGAAGCCTACCTTTCCTTTGCGGTCGCCGACGACGACGAGCGCGCTGAAGCTGAAGCGCTTTCCGCCCTTGACGACCTTCGCGACGCGGTTGACGCGGACGACCGTCTCTTCGATCCCGCTGCCGTCGCGGTCGCGATTACGATATTGCATCAGAAGGTCAACCCCGCTTCGCGCGCCGCGTCGGCCAACGCTCGCACCCGTCCGTGGTACTTGTAACCGCCGCGGTCGAACACGACGTGCGAGATGCCCGCCGCCTTGGCCTTGGCCGCGATCGCGCCGCCCACGGCCTTGGCCGCGTCGGTGTTGGTGCGCGACGACAGGTCGCCGGCGATCGTCTTGTCGCGGGTCGAGGCGGCGGCGACGGTGTGTCCCCGCCCGTCGTCAACGATCACCGCGTAGATGTGGTGCAGCGAACGCCGCACGCACAGGCGCGGGCGCTCTTGCGTCCCGGACAGTTTCTTGCGCAGCCGCGTGTGGCGCTCGCGCCGTGCTTCGGCTTTACTCATTATTTCTTCGCCGCCTTTCCGGCCTTGCCGAGTTTCTTGCGGATCCGCTCGCCCTCGTACCGGATTCCCTTGCCTTTGTACGGTTCGGGCTTGCGCAGCCGCCGAATGTCCGCGGCGACCTGGCCGACGGCCTGTTTGTCGATGCCGTCAACGTGAATCTTGTTCTGTCCCTCGACCGTCAGCTCGACGCCCTTGGGCGCCGCAAAGGAAACCGGGTGCGAGTAGCCCAGGCTCAAGTTGAGCCGGTCGCCCGACTTGGCGGCGCGATAGCCCACGCCGGTGATCTCGAGGCTCTTGCGAAAACCCTTGCTCACGCCCTCGACCATGTTTGCGATCAACGTACGGGTCAGGCCGTGGGCGCTGCGATGCGCCTTGGCATCGCCCTTACGCTCCACGAGCACCCGGCCGTCGCTCATCTTGATCTCGACGACGTCGGAGAGCACGCGCTGGCTGAGCTGTCCCTTGGGACCCTTGACGGAAACCTCGCCGGACTCGATCTTGACCTCGACGCCCGACGGCACCGTCACCGGAAGCTTTCCTATACGCGACACGGCTCACCACACATATGCAAGGACCTCTCCTCCTACGCCGCGCTTCTTGGCGCGCTTCCCCGACATGATGCCCTGGGGCGTGGACATGATGACCAGCCCGAGGCCGCCCAGCACGCGCGGGATCTCGGTCTTGTGCGTGTAGACGCGCAAGCCGGGGCGCGAGATGCGGCGCAGGCCGGTGATGATCTTCTCCTTCTCGGGCCCGTAGCGCAGCTGAATGCGGATCAAGCCCTGCGGGCCGCCCTCCAGGCGTTCGAAGCTCTCGATGAAGCCCTCGTCGGCCAGGATCTGCGCGATGGCCTTCTTCACGCGCGACGCCGGAACGTCAACGGTCTTGTGGTTGGCGGTGTTGGCGTTGCGAATGCGCGTGAGCATATCGGCGATCGGATCGGTTACTGACATCTGCTCTCCCCCCTCACCACGACGCCTTGGTCACGCCGGGCACCACGCCCGCGTGCGCGTTCTCGCGGAAGCAAATGCGGCACATGGCGAACTTCCGCAGGTAGCCCCGCGGGCGGCCGCAGACCTTGCACCGGTTGTGCCGCCGCACTCCGAACTTCGGATCGCGCTGCGACTTGACGATCAAACTCGTCTTCGCCATTACGCCCGGCCCTTCTGAAGCGGCAGGCCCATGGCCGTGAGAAACTCCGAAGCCTCTTCGTCGGTCTTCGCCGTCGTCACGATCGTCACGTCCATCCCTCGCGTCTTGTCCACCTTGTCGTAGTTGATCTCCGGAAACACCAGCTGCTCGCGCAGGCCCATGTTGTAATTTCCGCGGCCGTCGAACGACTTCGCGGGCAGGCCGCGAAAGTCGCGGATGCGCGGCAGCACCACGTTGAACAGCTTGTCGATGAACACGTACATGCGGTCGCCGCGGAGCGTGACCTTGGCCCCGATGTTGGTACCTTCGCGCAGCTTGAACGCCGCGATCGACTTCTTGGCCTTGGCGATGACCGGCTTCTGGCCGGTGATGGCGGTCAGCTCGCTTACGGCGGCGTCGAGGGCCTTCGGGTTGACGATGGCCTCGCCGACGCTCATGTTCACCACGACCTTCTCCAGCTTCGGAATCTGGTTCACGTTCTTATAACCGAAGCGCTCTTGGAGCAGCGCCCGGACCGTGGAATCGTATTTCTCTTTCAATCGCTGGGCCATCGCGTCACATCCCCTTCGACGAATCGCGGGCGGGCTCGCCGCAGCGCGAGCACAGACGGTGGTTGCTGCCGTCCTTCGTCGTTCCGTGGCGCAGGCGCGTGGGCGCCTTGCACTTCTCGCAGACGTACTGCAGCGCGGAGAGCGGCAGCGCCGCCTCCTTCTCGATGATCCCGCCGGTCTGCATGGCGGATCCCATGTTGCCGGACTTCTGACCCTGTTTGGTGTGGCGCTTGACCACGTTGACGCCTTCGACCGTCGCCGTGCGCGCGGCCGCCTGCACGGCTTTGACCGTGCCCCGCTTGCCGCGCTCCTTGCCGCGCCGCACCATCACCGTGTCGCCTTTGAGAATCGTCGCTTTCATTCCAGTCCTATAAAACCTCGGGTGCGAGCGAGGCGATCTTGAGGAATCCCCGCTCGCGCAGCTCGCGCATGACCGGACCGAAGACGCGGGTGCCGCGCGGGTCCAGGTTGTCTTTCTCGCCCTTGATGATCACGCAGGCGTTGTCGTCGCAGCGCACCACCGAGCCGTCGACGCGGCGGATCGGCGCGCTCGTGCGCACGACCACGGCCTTGACGACTTGTCCCTTCTTGACCGCCGCGCCGGGAATCGCGCTCTTCACGGTGCCCACGACCACGTCGCCGACGTGCGCGTACACGTGGCGGCCGCCGCCGGAGATGTGAATCACCAGCAGCTCCCGGGCGCCGCTGTTGTCGGCCACCTTCAGCCGCGTCTCTTGCTGAATCATTTCGCGCGCTCCACGATCTCGACCAGCCGCCAGCGCTTCTCGCGCGAGAGCGGCCGGCATTCGGCGATGCGTACGACGTCGCCGACGTTGGCCTCGTTCTTCTCGTCGTGCGCCTTGAAACGCGCCGACTTCCGAACGATCTTGCCGTACGCCGGATGCGCCACGCGCGTCTCGGCCACGACGACGATCGTCTTGTTCATCTTGTTCGAGGCTACGCGGCCCTGTTTCACGCGCCGGCTTCCGCGGACCGGCTTGGCCGAAGCGGTGTTAGGCTGCTCCATGTTCCCCCTCGGCAAATCGCTTCTCGCTGATGACCGTCTGAATTTGCGCGTACGAACGGCGCATCGCGCGAATCTTGCTGAAATCGGTCAGGTGGCCCGTTCGCAGCGCAAACCGCAGGTTGAAGAGCTCCGCCTTCACGTCGCGCGCCTTCTGCTGCAGCTCCTTGACGGTGAGCTCGCGCAAGCCGTTGAGATCCTGGTGCGTCATAGCGCCTCCTCGCGTGAGACGATCTTCGTGCCGATGGGCAGCTTGGCGGCCGCGCGCCGCAGCGCTTCGCGCGCCACGGTCGGCGCCACGCCCGACAGCTCGAAGAGCACGCGTCCCGGCCGGACGACGGCGACCCACAGCTCGGGATTGCCTTTGCCCGAGCCCATGCGCACCTCGGCCGGCTTCTTCGTGACCGGCTTGTCCGGAAAGACTTTGATCCACACCTTGCCGCCGCGCTTGATGTAGCGCGTCATGGCGATACGGGCGGCCTCGATCTGCCGATTGGACATCCAACACGGCTCCATCGCCTGCAGACCGTAGTCGCCGAACGTCAGGGAGCTGCCGCGCTGCGCGGCGCCGGTCATCCGGCCCCGCTGCACTTTGCGCCATTTCACTCGTTTGGGCGTGAGCACGTTACTCGCTCGCCTCCGTCACCGGCGCCGCTTCGGATGCGGGCTCGCTCGCGGGTGCGGGCTCGCTCGCGGGCGCGGGCTCGCTCGCGGGCGCGGGTTCGACGACCGGCAACGCCGCGCGCGCAGGTTCCTCGACCATCGGCAGCGCCTCGGCCGCCACGACCGGCTCGAGTGCGGGCTCGACGCCGGGTTCGACGGCGGGCTCCGACGACTCCGGCTCGGCTACTCGCGGCGGCGGCGCCGCGGTCGCCGGCCTTCCGTCGCGTCCGCGTCCGCGTCCGCCGCGGTCGCGGCGGTCGCGTGGACCGCGATCGCGATCGCGCAACCCGCCGTCGCCGCGGGGCTGATCCGGCAGCACCTCGCCGCGATAGATCCACACCTTGACGCCGATGCGGCCGAACGTGGTGAACGCTTCGACTTGCGCGTAGTCAATGTCGGCACGCAGCGTGTGCAGCGGCACCTTGCCGTCGGCGTTGTGCTCGGTGCGCGCGATTTCGGAGCCGCCGAGGCGGCCCGAGACCTGCACTTTGATGCCGCGTGCGCCGGCGCGCATGGTGCGCATGATCGCCTGCTTCATGGCGCGGCGGAACGCGATCCGCTTCTCGAGCTGATCGACGATGTTCTGCGCCACGAGGCGCGCGTCGAGCTCCGGATGCGAAATCTCCATCACGTTCACGGCGACGCTCTTGCCGGTGAGACGCTCCAGGTTCTTGCGAATGTCGTCAATGCCGACGCCGCGCTTGCCGATGATGATGCCCGGCTTGGCGGTGTTGACGATCACGCGCGCCTGGTTGGCGCGCCGCTCGATCTCGATCTTGCTGATCGACGCCGACCGCATCCACCGGTTGAACGACTTGCGGATGGCGACGTCTTCGTGCAGCCAATCGACGTAGTGCTTCTTCTCGAACCAGCGGCTATCCCAAGTGCGCGTGATTCCCAGGCGCATGCCGACCGGATGTATCTTTTGCCCCATCTATGCTTCCTTGGCGTCCGTCGCCGGTGTGCTCTCCGCGGCCTTGCTCGCGCCGGCCGCCGCGGCCGCAGCCTTCTTGGCGCCCCGCTTGCGCGCCGCGGTCGCCGGCGCGCGCCGCGTGGTGGTGCGCGCCGCCTGCACCGAAGCTCCCGCGCTCTTGCGCCGCGGCTTGCGTGCGCTGCCCTCGCTCACGACCACGGTCACGTGCGAGAGGCGCTTGCGCTTGAACGCCGCGCGGCCTTGGGCGCGCGGGTCGAGGCGCTTGGTGAAACGTCCGCCCGGCCCGCCGTCCACGGTGATCCGCGAGATGTACAGGTCGTCGGCGTTCATGTTGTGGTTGTTGCCGGCGTTCGCGGCGGCGCTGCGCACGAGCTTCTCGATCGGTTCGGCCGCGAAGACCTCGGCGAACTTCAGCAGCACCAGCGCCTCGCGCACGCTCTTGCCCCGAATCGCGTCGGCGACGCGGCGCAGTTTGCGCGGACCGGTGCGAACGAAGCGCAGGTGCGCGACGGCCGTGGGGGCCTGGTCGGTCACTGCTTCACCGTCGCCTTTTCGCCGCCGTGGCCGCGGAAGTACCGCGTCGGCGCGAACTCGCCGAGCTTGTGCCCGACCATGTTCTCGGTGATGTAGACCGGAATGTGCATCTTGCCGTTGTGGACGCCGATCGTGTGGCCGACCATTGACGGCAGCACCGTGGACGCACGGCTCCACGTCTTGATCACGCGCCGGTCGCGCGTCTCGTTGAGCTTCTCGACCTTCGCCACGAGGTGATCGGCGACGAACGGCCCCTTCTTCAGCGAACGAGCCATCTTACTTCGAACCTCTCCGGCGAACGATCATCTTCGACGTGCGCTTGTTGCGGCGCGTCTTCTTCCCCATCGTCATCTGACCCCATGGCGTAGTCGGCGGCCGTCCGGAGGTCGAGCGCGCCTCGCCGCCGCCGTGCGGATGGTCGACCGGATTCATCGCGATGCCGCGCACGCTCGGGCGCTTGCCCATGTGGCGGTGCCGGCCGGCCTTCCCGATGACCTGGTTCTCGTGCTCGATGTTGCCGAGCTGACCGATCGTCGCGCGGCACTCGACGTGAATTTTGCGCACCTCGCCGGACGGCATGCGGACCTGCGAATACTCGTCTTCCTTGGCCATCAGCTGCGCGGAGACGCCGGCGGACCGCACGAGTTTGCCGCCCTGGCCGCGCCGCAGCTCGATGTTGTGAATCACCGTGCCGACCGGAATGTTGCGGATCGGCAGGGCGTTGCCGATCTTGATGTCGGCGGTCGGACCCGACTCGACGCTCTCGCCCACGGACAGCCCGAGCGGCGCCAGGATGTAGCGCTTCTCGCCGTCGCGATAGTTGAGCAGCGCGATGCGGCACGACCGGTTCGGGTCGTACTCGATCGTCGCCACTTTCGCCGGCACGCCGTCCTTCGAGCGCTTGAAGTCGATGATACGGTAAATCCGCCGCGTGCCGCCGCCGCGATGGCGCACGGTAATGTGGCCGTTGTTGTTGCGGCCGGAGTGCTTCTTGCGCACCTCGACGAGCGATCGCTCCGGGGCGACCTTCGACAGCTCGGAGAAGTCGATCGTCGTCAGGAATCGCTTGCCGGGCGACGTGGGCCGGTATTTCTTTACGGGCATGTCAGCCTATTGCTCAAAGTAGTTCACTCCGCCGAGCTCGATCTTTTGCCCGGCCTTGATCTTGACGATTGCCTTCTTGTAGTCGCTCTGCCGTCCGGTCGTCCGGCGGTTGCGGCGCGCGAACGTGCGCTTCTTGCCGCGGACGTTGACGGTGTTCACGTTCAGAACGTTGACCTTGAAGATCTCTTCGATCGCGTGGCGGATCTGCGTCTTGGTCGCGTCCGGGTGGACGACGAACGTGTACTGCATGGAGAGCGCGTCCGCCATCGCCTTCTCGGTGATGCGCGGCGCCACGATCACGTCACGGGCGTCCATCGGCGGCCTCCTTCGCGGCGGCGAGCCGCTGCGTGACCGCGTCGTATGCCGCGGTGGTGAAGACGATGCGCTCGAAGCGCAGCACGTCCTTGACGTCGAGCGCCCCGTCGTCGGTCGTGGCCACGCGCTGCAGGTTGCGGCTGACGCGGCCGATCTCGTCGGCATGCGTCTCGCCCTGCGCGCAGACGATCAGCGTGTTCGGGCCGCTTCGCGCGGCCTTCACGCTGCCGAACAGGGCCTTGGCGAAATCGGCGGTCTTTGCGATCGCGAAGTTGTCCGTGTCGAACAGCACGACCGCGTCGTTCTGAAAGCGGTCGGCCAGCGCGGCGACGAAGGCGAGCTTGCGCTCTTTCTTGTTGAGCGACTCGACGTAGCTGCGCGGCTGCGGCCCGAAGACGACGCCGCCGTGGCGCCACTGCGGCGAGCGAATCGAGCCCTGGCGCGCGCGCCCGGTTCCCTTCTGCCGCCACGGCTTGCGGCCGCCGCCCGCGACCTCGTCGCGCTTGCGCGTCGAGGCGGTGCCGGCGCGCGGGTTTGCAAACTCGCGGTGTACGGCGCGAAAGACGACGCTCGCCTTCGCTTGATAATCCTGATTGAAGATCGCGGGGGCGTCCATCTGGCGGACGACGCTGCCCGTGGCGTCAATGACGTTCGGCATCTGCGTTGCTCCTACGCCTTGGCCTTACGCGACTTGACGCTCTGCTGCACCATGACCAGCGCGTTCTTCGCACCGGGCACCGCGCCGCGGACGAGCAGCAGGTTGCGCTCGCCGTCGGCCCGCACGACCTCGAGGTTCTGCTGCGTGGTGCGGTCCACGCCGTAGTGGCCGGGCCGGCGGCTTCCTTTAGTAACGCGGCCGGCGTTGGTGTCGCCGTTGGAGGCCGGCTGGCGGTGGATCATCGAGCCGTGGCTCGCGCCGCCGCCTTTGAAGTTGTGGCGCTTGATGCCGCCCGCGAAGCCGTGGCCCTTCGAGACGCCGATCACGTCAACGCGGTCGCCCGGCTCAAAGCCGGTGACGGTGACCGTGGCTCCCGGCTCGAGGTCTTCCAGACCGGAGCGGAACTCGCGGACGAAGCGAACGGGCTCGACGCCCTGTTTCTTGAAATGGCCGCCGAGCGCGCGGGTCACGCGGCTGCGTTTGAGCGGCTCGAAACCGAGGGCGACGGCATCGTAGCCGTGCGACTCCTTGGTCCGGCGCTCAACGACCGTGCAGGGACCGGCTGCGATCACCGTTACGGGCACGGAGCGCCCGTCCTCGGTGAACACGTTGGTCATCCCGACTTTACGGCCCAGGATGTTCTTCATGCTTCTCTCTCGGCGGCTGGGGATTTGTTGCAACGGAGCCAGGCGTATTGCCTGAGTAAACCGCAACCTGGGCAGTTTACCAGGACGGCACAACGAGGTCAAGGCTCGTGGGTTCCGCGCACCAAAGCAAGGGCGGATGCAAACGACTCGCTCGAACGCCGCTCCCCTGATTTCCATTGCGAGCCTGGGGCTCGCGCTCTGCGCCGGCGCCCCGGCCCAGGCCGCCAACACCCAAACGGTGCTCGAGGGTCTTCGCAAGGCGACGCTCGAGCGGCCGATCGCGTCGGTCGCCTCGATCCATACCGTCGGCAACATCGAAGTGCTCGGCCTCCGAGGGCGGGTCCAGGAGTGGGACGACGTCCGCAACGACCGCTTCACCGCCGCCCAGACCGCGGGAGCGCTCAGCGGCGCGCAGGGCTGGGACGGCAAGGTGGCCTGGAATCAGGACTATGCCGGGCTGGTGACCGTGGACGGCGGCAAAGCCGGGCGACTGCAGGCGATCGACCAAGCATACCTCGCGAACTTGCGCTACCTGCGCCCCGACGCCGGCGGCGCGGTGATCGTCTATGCCGGGCGCCGCACGCAAGACGGCAAGCCGTACGACGTGCTGGCGGTGACGCCGCAGCAGGGCAGCGAGATCCAGCTGTGGGTGGATCCCGCGACGCACCTGATCGCACGCGAGACCGGCGCCGTCGGCATCGTGTCGTTCACCACGACGCTGTCGAGCTACCGGCGCGTGGACGGCATAACGTATCCCTTCTCGAACGTGACGCAGACGTCTACCGGCAACTCGACCGCGGTGCGCGTTTCGTCGCTCGAACTCAACGCGGAAGTGGCCGAGCGCATGCGCGTCCCGGGGTCGGCCGTGCACGACGCGTCGATCTCCGGCGCGACGACGACGGTGCCGCTGCAGATCGTCAACAATCACATCTATCTGAAGGTGATGCTCGACGGCCGCGGGCCGTATCAGTTCATCTTGGACAGCGGCGGCGACTACATCGTGACGCCCGAGCTCGCGCAGACGCTCGAGGCCAAGACGTCGGGCGGCCTGCAGCTGGGCGGCGTCGGCAACGCGACCGAGGGCGCGTCGTTTACGCACCTCGATTCGATTGCGGCCGGCAACGCCATGGTGCGCAACCAATACTTTCTCGTACTGCCGATCCGCACCGGCTTCGGCATGGCCGAGGGCATGCAGATCGACGGCATGATCGGCTATCAGTTCCTCGCGCGGTTTCTGACGACGATCGACTACGCGGACTCGAAGATGACGCTCGCGATGCCGCCGCCGGCCCCGGCGAGCGCGCCCGCCGCGGCGCCGATCGAGTTTTACTTCGACAACACGATTCCGCGCATTCCGATCTCGATCGCCGGCGTGACGACGTCGGGCGAGATCGACACCGGCAGCCGCGGCGGGATCACGCTCTCGTCGCCGTTCGTCGCGGACCACCCGGCGATCGCGGCGCTCGCGAAGACGCCGCCGGCGGTGCAAGGCTTCGGCGTGGGCGGCCCGTCGGTGGCGCGCCTCGGACGCATCCCGGCGGTGCAGATCGGGCCGTACACCATCTCGAACGCGATCGCGGCATTCGGCACGCAAAGCCAAGGCGCGATGGCCGATCCGTACAACCCCGTCAACGTCGGCGGCGGGATCTTACGCCGCTTCGACGTGACCTTCGACTACGCGCACCATCGGCTGCTGTTCGCCAAGAACGCGCAGTTCGACGCGCCGGCACCGTTCGATCGCTCCGGCGCGTTCCTCATCGACAAGGACGGCGCGTACGTCGTGATCTCGGTGCTGCCGGGCTCGCCCGCAGCGTCTGCGGGCTTGGCGAAGGGCGACACCGTCGTCACCGTCAACGGCGCCGCCGCCTCGGCCACCACGCTCGCCGATCTGCGCGTGCTGCTCTCCGGCGCCGCGGGAACGGTCGTGCAGCTTCACGTCAAGAACGCGGCCGGCGACCGCGACGTGAAGCTGACGCTAGCAGATTATGTTTGATATCCCACCTTGTCACCCTGAGTAGCGCCGTCCCCACCTTGTCATCCTGAGCGGAGCGAGCGTTAGCGAGCGTAGCAGGGGCGCTGCTCTTAACAACGTCCTCGCGCCAGGCGACGTATGGCGCTCCAGTCGTTTTCGATCAGCGCCCGCTTCTTCGCGCGCGACCAGCCTTTGAGCCGCTTCTCCCATGCAATTGCCTCGTCAACCCAATGGAACTCGGCCGAGTAGACAAGCTCCACGGGGCGCCGGATGGACGTGTAGCATTCCGGATCGACCCCGAGGTTATGCTGGGCGGTGCGGCGATCGGGATCGTTGCTTAAGCCTACGTAGAACGACCCATGGCGCAGCGCACCATGTAGACCCAATATGACTTCACACCGCTCTTCTGCGCGCTCGCTCTCGATCGGCAAGCTTGCCGTGCGCCCTTCGCGCTTCGCCCTTCGCCCTTCGACTACGCTCGCTAACGCTCGCTCCGCTCAGGATGACAAGGTGGGGACGGCGCTACTCAGGGTGACAAGGTGGGTGACGAGGCTACGTAAATGCCGGGTGGCCCGTGATCTCTTTGCCGACGATGAGCGCGTGCATCTCGCTCGTGCCTTCGTACGTCAGCACGGATTCAAGGTTGTTCATGTGGCGGATCACCGGGTATTCCAGCGTCACGCCGTTGGCGCCGAGAATCGTGCGGGCCTCACGCGCGATTTCGAGCGCCTCGCGCACGTTGTTGAGTTTGCCGAGGCTCACCTGCGAGGGGTGCAGCCGTTTGCGGTCCTTCGCGCGGCCGAGATGCAGCGCGAGCAGCGTGCCTTTGTTGAGTTCGAGCAGCATATTCACCAGCTTGCTCTGCGTGAGCTGAAACGCGCCGATCGGCCGATCGAACTGGATGCGCGTCTTCGCGTACTCGAGCGCCGCTTCGTAGCAGCTGCGCGCGGCGCCCATCGAGCCCCACACGATGCCGAAGCGCGCCTCGTTGAGGCACGCGAGCGGCGCGCCGAGGCCCTCGCCGAGCGGCAGCAGCGCCTCGGCCGGAAGGCGGCAGTTCGACATCGCGAGCTCGCTGGTGACCGACGCGCGCAGCGAAAGCTTCTTGTGGATGTCCGACGCGGTGAATCCCTTCGTGCCTCGCGGCACGATGAATCCGCGAATGCCGTCGCTCGTCTTCGCCCACACGATCGCCACGTCGGCGATCGAGCCGTTGGTGATCCACATCTTGGTGCCGTCCAGGATCCAGTCGCCGCCGTCGCGGCGCGCCGACGTGCGCATCCCCGCCGGATTGCTGCCGAAGTCCGGCTCGGTCAGTCCGAAGCAGCCGATGATTTCGCCGCGCGCCATCCGCGGCAGCCACGTTTGCTTCTGCGCCTCGTCGCCCCAGCGGTGGATCGCGTACATCGCGAGCGAGCCCTGCACCGAGGCGAAGCTGCGCACGCCCGAGTCGCCGGCCTCGAGCTCCAGGCACGCGAGGCCATACGCAACCGCGCTCGCGCCCGGACAGCCGTAGCCTTCGAGATGCATTCCGAGCAGCCCGAGGCGTCCGAGATCGGGCCCGAGCTCGCGCGGCAGCGTGCCTGCTTCGAACCACTCGGCGACGCCCGGAAGCACGCGATCGCGTACGTACGCGCGCACCGTGTCGCGAACGAGCCGCTCCTCGTCGGACAGCAGGCCCGCGACGTCGACGAAATCGACGGCGTCGGGCGGCGTCAACGCCGAAGGACCCGCGCTAATTTATCGAAGAGCGCCTCGGTCGAGCGCTCGAACACGTCTTCGAAGCGCCGCCACAGCAGCCGGCCATCGGTGTCGGAAAGCATCGCGTCAACCCGGTATTCGAGCAGCGTCTCTTTGCCCTCGGTCGACAGATGAAACCCGTGCGTGCCGTCAAAGCCCTCGTTGCTAAAGCGCCAGACGATGCGCTCTTCCGGCACCGCCTCTTCCAAGATGCCGTTGATCCCGAGATGCCACTCCTCGGTTCGCCCGGGAACGAGCGGTCCCGGCGACCGCATGAACGGCTGCGACGCGAACGGCCAAATCTGATCGCCCGACGTGCCCATCTCTTCCAGCAGATGGTAGATCCGCCGCTTGGTACCGTGAAACGACCGCGAACGCAGCTCGTGAAGCTCGATGGGCATGGCCGCTCGGTTTCGCTTACCGGAGGGCGACGACCCCTACGCCGCCCGCGAGGAGGATGAGCAGCGGTGCGCCGAGTTTCGACCGCAACGTGAGCAGCGTGACGGTCACCACCACCGCCGCCGAGATCAGCATCTCGCGCGAACCCGGGGGCTGCGTGAGCAGCGTCGTGCCGCGGCTGATCGTCCAGACGCTCGACCAGACCAGCCCGACGATCGCCGGCGCCAGCCCGTGCGCGACGATCGCGCGCCACGGCGAGGCTTGAAACCGGTCCCACAGCGAGTCGAACGCCACCATGATCAAACTCGACGGCACGAACATGCCGATCGTCGCGACCGCCGCGCCGACGTACGGCCGCGCCGGCATCGCGGCGTAGCCGATGAGCGCGGCGAAGATTGTGGTCGGTCCCGGAACCAGCTTGCCGATCGTGTAGAACTGGCTGAACTGATCCGACGTCACCCAGCCGTAGCTTATGGCGTCGCTGTGCATCTGCGGAATGATGCCCTTCCCGCCCCCGAAACCCAGCACCGAGAGCTGCGAGAACGTCCACAGCAGATGGAGGATCGTATCGGTGGAGCTATTCACTGGCTTTCTTTCGCGAGCGCAGGTACTCGTGGACGATGCCGACGCCGCCGAAGAGCACCAGCACGATCAGCAGCGGCATCTTGAGCAGCGAAACGACGAGCGCCGTGATCGCCAGCAGCACGATGCGGATCCAGTCCGAGCGCTCGTCCCACGTCAGCTCCAGCGCGTTGCCGACCGTCAGCCCGAGCGCGCCGACCGCGCAGCCGCGCAGGGCGCCGTGCACGTACGGGTTCGAGGAGAACTTGAAGTACAGCGCCCCCGCGATCAGCACGATGATGAACGGCGGGATGCTCGCGCCTACAAACGCCGCGACCGCGCCCGGGATGCCGCGCGCCCGCTGTCCGCAGTAGAGCGCCAAATTGAGAATGTTGGGGCCGGGCAGCACTTGCGCGATCTCGAGCCCGTCCATGAAGCGCTCGCGGTCCATCCAGCCGCGCGCGAGCACCTGTTGCCGGACGCTCGCCTTCTGGCCGCCGCCGAACGCGGTCGACGAGATCGAGGCGAACGTTAACGCGATACTGGTGAGTGAGGGTCGCTGCGTCTCAGCTGACATCCGGCATGGGCCCATCGACGACGGGCGAGGTGTGCTTGCCGGAGAGGATGTGGATGTGAACGTGCTCGGTGTGCTGATACGGCGGCAGCACGCCCATGCGGATCATGAAGCCCTTCTCGTAGAGCCCCATCGCCAGCGCGACCTTCTGGATTCCCGCGATCAGCCGGTGCCAGATCATTCCGTCGCCGAGCCCGAGGTCGAGGATCGTCGGGATCCACTTCTTCGGGATGATGACGACGTGAATCTCCCACCACTCCTCTTTGCTCTGATCGATGTTGTGCCGGAACGCGAACACGTCGTCGTCTTCGTACACGATCTCGTCGGCCTTCGCCCGCGTGCCGTCGAGCCGGCCGCGAAACGTGTGTTCCGGGTCGGGTTTTTCCCACGTCCGTTGCTCGGGACCGGAGATCATCTCGGAAATCCAGCTGGCCATGCCGCGTTTTTCCGGCACGGCAGGCAGGCGTCCTCTTGGAGACGGGTGAAGCGTCAGGCGCTATGAGCGCCGACCGAAAGAAGAAAGCCGTCACTCCCGCCGACGTTTTGGGCGCCAGCCCGCAGTGGCCGAAGGAGGCGAAAGAGTGGGAAAAGCTCGTGGACGGCAACGAGGTCGTCTATGAGGACCGCCACGTCGTCGTGTTCCACGATCCCGAGGACGAAGAGCACGAATCGGCGCGCGAAGCCGGCGAGATTCGCCTGACGCTGCTCTCCAAGAAAGACGACGTCGACAGCCTGATGGACCTCGGCGTCGCCGACGAGACGCTCAACGCCGCAATTCTGCACGCCATCCAGCAGGCCGCGCTGCGGCTGGGCTTGCAAACGAAGGGATTCGAGGTGCGCGCGCACGTCTACCCGCCGCTGCAGCGCCGTCCCGCGCTCGCGTTCAAGATTCGCGCCGGTAAGCCGCCCAAGAAGAAAGAGGCGGCACCCGCCTAGGAGTTACTCCTGCGGCTTCTTCCCGAAGGGCATCTTCGCGGCGAGGTCCGCTTGCTTTTCGGCCAGCTTTGCCAACGATTGCACGACCACGATCGCAAGGATCGTCACGAGCACGGCATAGATCAGCTCGGCCAGCACGCCGCTTCCCGGCTTGAGAAAGAGCGCGATGACGTCGCTGATGAACTTGTTCCACGCCCCCGCGGCGATCAGGCCGAACGCGACGGTCGCGAGCGCGATCATCGTCCCAAGGTAGCCCGCTTTCACATCCATGGTCTCTCCTCTGTAGACGGGCGCTTTTAAAGCAAAAAGCCCGAAGCAAGTGCTTCGGGCTCGATTGCCTCGGTCTTTTTCGTTTAGGCCTTGAGTTCGATGTCCACGCCGGCGGGCAGGTCGAGGTGCATCAGCGCGTCCATCGTCTTGGGCGAGGCCTGGAGGATGTCGATCAGCCGCTTGTGCGTGCGCATCTCGAAGTGCTCGCGCGACTTCTTGTCGTTGTTCGTGGAGCGCTGCACGCAGAACCGATTGATCTCGGTCGGCAGCGGCACGGGCCCGCTCACGAACGCACCGGTCCGCTTCGCGGTCTCGACGATCCGTTCGGCGGACTGGTCGAGGACTTTGTGATCGTACGCCTTCAGGCGTATCCGAATCATCTGCTTCGCCATTGACTCTCGTTTCGATATTTAGTTTGCAAAGGTCTTCTCGGCGCTCCGCGCCGGGGTGGTGCTACTCGGCGACCGCGGTCACGACGCCGGCGCCCACCGTGCGTCCGCCCTCGCGGATCGCGAACCGCAGGCCCTCTTCGCACGCGATCGGCGTGATCAGCTCGACGTCCATCTGAACGTTGTCGCCGGGCATCACCATCTCGACGCCGTCGGGCAGCTTGATCTGGCCCGTCACGTCGGTCGTGCGGAAGTAGAACTGCGGCCGGTAGTTTCCGAAGAACGGCGTGTGGCGTCCGCCCTCTTCCTTCGAGAGGACGTACACCTCGGCTTTGAACTTCTTGTGCGGCTTCACCGAGCCGGGCTTGGCCAGTACCTGGCCGCGCTCGATCTCGTTGCGGTCGATGCCGCGCAGCAGCACGCCGATGTTGTCGCCCGCGATGCCGCTGTCGAGCAGCTTGCGGAACATCTCGATACCCGTGACGACGGTCTTCTTCGTCTCTTCCTTGAGCCCGACGATCTCGACCTCTTCGCCGACCTTCACCTGGCCGCGCTCGACGCGCCCGGTGCCGACCGTGCCGCGGCCGGTGATCGTGAACACGTCTTCGACCGGCATCAGGAAGGGCTTGTCAACTTCGCGCTGCGGCTCGGGGATGTAGTCGTCGACCGTATCCATCAGCTTGAAGATCGGATCCGCGTCGGGGTCGCCCTTTTTGCCGCTCGAGTTGAGCGCCTTGAGCGCCGAGCCGCGGATGATCGGCGTGTCGTCGCCGGGGAACTCGTACTGAGTGAGGAGCTCGCGAATCTCCATCTCGACCAGCTCGAGCAGCTCCTCGTCATCCACCATGTCTACCTTATTGAGGAAGACGATGATGCGGGGCACGCCGACCTGGCGCATGAGCAGAATGTGCTCGCGCGTCTGGGGCATCGGGCCGTCGGAGGCCGCGACCACCAGGATCGCCCCGTCCATCTGCGCGGCGCCCGTGATCATATTCTTAATGTAGTCCGCGTGGCCCGGGCAATCGACGTGGGCGTAATGGCGCTTGGTCGTCTCGTACTCTTGGTGCGAGATGGCGATCGTGATTCCGCGCTCTTTCTCTTCGGGCGCGTTATCGATCTGATCGACGCCGACTTGCTGCGCCAACCCCTCGGTTGCAAGGCAGTGCATGATCGCCGCGGTTAACGTCGTCTTCCCGTGGTCAACGTGACCGGTCGTCCCGACGTTGACGTGCGGCTTCTTGCGCTCGAACTTTTGCTTGGCCATTGGGCTCCTCTCAGACTAGGGCGTAAATACACGGGTCCAGGCGTTTTGCCCGGCACTGCCGCCTTACGCGGTAAACGCCCTCCACCGAGAGGGCGCATAACCACGGAATATTATCAGGCAAAACGAGACCCTGTCAACGGCGCTCCTTCGTCGGGTTCCGCACGGCTCTATGCCGGCGCCAGCTTCTTTCCGGCAGCCTTCGCGACGATCTCTTCCTCGACGCTTTTCGGCGCCTTTTCGTAGTGCGCGAACTCCATCGTATACGTGGCTCGGCCCTGCGTCGCCGAGCGCATGTCCGTGGCATAGCCGAACATCTCCGAGAGCGGAACGTGCGCCGTGATCACCTGCGCGCCCCCGGCCGCCTCCTCGGTGGCGTGGATCGCGCCGCGCCGCCGGCTCAGGTCGCCGTTGATGGCGCCCATGTACTCCTTTGGCGTCGTGACCTCGACTTTCATGATCGGCTCGAGAAGGATGGGACCGGCGGAGCGGTTCGCCTCCTTCCACGCCATGGACGCGGCGATCTTGAACGCCATTTCCGACGAGTCAACCTCGTGGTACGAACCGTCGAACGCCTCGGCCTTGAAGTCCATCACGGGGAAGCCCGCCAGCACGCCGCTCGTCGCCGACTCGCGAATGCCCTCTTGGACGGCTTTCGCGTACTCCTTGGGAATGGAGCCGCCGACGATCTTCCATTCGAAGACGAACCCGGTCCCGGGCGGCTGCGGCTGCACGCGGATCCACACGTCGCCGAACTGACCCTTGCCGCCGGTCTGGCGGATGAAGCGGCCTTCCTTTTCAACCGTTTTCGTGATCGCTTCTTTGTAGGCGACCTGCGGCTTGCCGACGTTGGCGTCAACCTTGAACTCGCGGCGCAAACGGTCGAGGATGATCTCGAGGTGCAGCTCGCCCATGCCGGCGATGATCGTCTGCTGCGTCTCCTCGTCGGTGCGCATCCGGAACGTGGGATCCTCTTGCGCCAGGCGCGTCAGAGCCAGGCCGAGTTTGTCTTGGTCGGCCTTGCTCTTGGGCTCGATCGCCTGATGGATCACCGGCTCGGGGAAGGTGATGGACTCGAGCGCGATCGGCGACTTCTCGTCGCAGAGCGTGTCGCCCGTGCGCGTGTCGGACAGGCCGACCGCCGCCGCGATGTCGCCCGCGCCGATCGAGTCGATGTCCTCGCGGTGGTTGGCGTGCATCCGCAGGATGCGCCCGATGCGCTCCTTGCGTCCGGTGCGCGAGTTCAGGACGTAACTGCCCTTGTTGAGCACGCCCGAGTAGACGCGGAAATAGCTTAGGTTGCCGTACGGGTCGGTCGCGATCTTGAATGCCAGGGCGCAGAAGGGCTCCGAGTCGTCGGGCTTGCGCACGAGCTCGTCGCCGGTCTTCGGATTGGTTCCTACGATCGTCTTCGCCTCGAGCGGAGAGGGCATGTACTCGACGATCGCGTCGAGCAGCGGCTGCACGCCCTTGTTCTTGAAGGCGGAGCCGCAGAGCATCGGCAGCACCGTGCCCGCGATCGTCGCCTTGCGCAGCGCCGTCTTCATCCGGTCGATGGGCAGATCTTTGCCGTCGAAGAACATCTCGAGCAGCTCGTCGTCCTGTTCGGCGATCGCCTCGACCAAATTCTGGCGCCACTGGAGCGCGAGCGCCTTGAGGTCGCCGTCGACGTCTTCGTGCGCCATCGTGGAGCCCTGCTCGTCGGTGTAGACGATCTTCTTCATCGTGAAGAGGTCGACTACGCCCTGGAACTTGTCTTCCGCGCCGATCGGCACCTGAATGGGCACGGCGCGCGCGCCGAGGCGCTCGCGGATCTTTTCGACGACGTTGAAGAAGTCGGCCCCAACGCGGTCCATCTTGTTGACGAAGATGATCCGCGGAACCTTATACTTGTTTGCCTGACGCCAGACCGTCTCGGACTGCGGCTGCACGGCGGCCACCGAATCGAACAGCGCGACGAGGCCGTCGAGCACGCGCAGCGAGCGCTCGACCTCGACCGTAAAGTCCACGTGTCCCGGCGTATCGATGATGTTGATGCGCGTGTCGCGCCAGGTCGTGGCGGTCGCGGCCGACGTGATCGTAATGCCGCGCTCCTGCTCCTGGACCATCCAGTCCATCGTCGCCGCGCCGTCGTGGACCTCGCCCATCTTGTGGACGCGGCCGGTGAAGAACAAAATGCGTTCGGTGCACGTCGTCTTGCCGGCGTCAATGTGCGCGGCAATGCCGATATTCCTCGTGCGTTCGAGCGGATATTCCCTTATAGCCATGGTGTTATTTGTGTCTGGTTACCAACGATAATGGGCGAAGGCTTTGTTCGCTTCCGCCATCTTGTGCGTGTCTTCACGCTTCTTGATAGTGGCGCCGGTGTTGTTGGAGGCGTCGAGCAACTCGCCGGCCAGCTTCTCTTCCATCGAGCGGCCGCCGCGGGCGCGCGCGAAGCCGATCAGCCATCGCATCGCCATCGCCTGGCGGCGATCGGGGCGGACTTCCATCGGCACCTGGTAGGTCGCACCGCCGACGCGCCGCGGCCGGACCTCGACCAGCGGCATCGCGTTGGAGAGCGCCTGTGAGAACACTTCCATCGGATCGCGGCCGGTCTTCTCGGCGACGATGTCGAGGGCGCCATAGGTAATATGCTCGGCGGTCGACTTCTTGCCGCGCAGCATCACCTTATTGATGAAGCGCGCGAGCACTTTCGAGTTGAACTTTCCGTCGGGCAGAATCTGCCGCTTGGGCGCAGGTCCTTTACGTGGCATTACTTCTTCTTCTCGCGCTTGGCGCCGTACTTCGAGCGCCCTTGCTTGCGGTTGGCCGTTCCCGCCGTATCGAGCGTGCCGCGAATGATGTGATACCGGACGCCCGGCAGATCCTTGACGCGTCCGCCGCGCACCAGCACGACCGAGTGCTCCTGCAGGTTGTGACCGATGCCGGGGATGTAGGCCGTGACCTCTTCCCCGTTGGTCAGCCGGACGCGCGCCACTTTGCGCAGCGCGGAGTTCGGCTTCTTGGGCGTCACCGTCTTCACCTGAGTGCAGACGCCCCGGCGCTGCGGGTTCCCGGTCACCTCGAAGGTGCGGGTCGGCAGGTCGGGGTGACCGGGCTTGGGACCGGTCAAGATCACCCGGAACGCCCGGGTCTTGACCTTCTGCTCGGTCTTTTCGCGCCCTCGGCGCACAAGCTGGTTGATCGTCGGAATGGCGGGCTAGCTCCTCACACACAAACAACGGCCTCACCGCTCCGGTGGGACCGAGCCTCAACTATACCAAGGCCCTATTTTGCCGTCAAATGCCAGGCAGGCGAGCCCCGAACTCCGCATTGCCATCAGGTCTGGCCAGGTAGTAAACTAGTTCACATGGACTCAAACGAGCTAGGACCCGCCGGCGCGCGGCAGGTCGGCATTTTTGAGGCGAAGACTCGCTTCTCCGCGTTAGTTGACGACGCGATCGCGGGCAGGACGACGGTCATCACCAAGCGCGGCAAGCCGGTCGCCCGGATCGTCCCAACGGACGAAGCCCGTATGGAACGAGGGCGACGAGCGGCCGAGAGAATTCGGGCTATGCGCGGCGTGCTGAAACTTGCACCGGGCGAGACGATCCGCGATCTCATTTACGAGGGACGCCGCTGATCGTCGTTGACGCGTCCGTCGCGCTTGCATGGTTCCTCGAGTCCGGCGCTGCTCACGCGGCGGCGCTGCGTCACGTTGAAGAACACGGCGGCAAGGTGCCCGGCAACTTTCGGGGCGAGGTGGTACATGCTTTGCTGCGCGCGGAGCGTCAAGACCGAATCCGCCGATCCGACGCGGAACGCGTTTTGGACTCTATCCTCGATCTCGTCCTCGACCAGGATTTCCCCGATCCTTCTGCGGTGATGCGCATCGCCCGCGAACGGCAGTTGACCGGATACGACGCCGCGTATCTCGCACTCGCGGCGCAGTCGAGACTCCCGCTGGCCACGGCCGATTCGACGCTGCGACGAGCCGCGCGAGCGATGGACCTCCTTTGGCAGCCCCCTACTTGACGTAGACCTCGTCGAGGAACGCCCAGAGGGCGTCGCACGCGGCGCCCGTCGCGGTAAGGACTTCGGCCTGCTTCTCCGGCGTGTCGGCCGCGCGCTCGATCAGCTTCCACTCCTCGGCCGAGTGCCGGACGTCGGCCTTCTCGTGCACGCTGAAGAACTCGTACGCGATGGGGTCCTCGATGCCGTAGAAGCGGCGCAGGCCGTCGATCTTGACCGCCGCGATCGCGGGAACTTGCGACTCGAACGCGTGCAGCGCGGCGAGGCCGGCGTAGTAGGGGCGGTTGCGGCACAGGTCCGTGAACGTCTCCACGAGCTGCCGCGTTGCCGGCAGGGGAGCCGCGGCGGCCAGGTCGTCGTCGGACAGGCCCAGCGCTTGCGCGAACTGCTTCCACAGCGCCGGATGGTTCTTCGCGCCGAGCTCCTCGTCAACGAGGTTCTGCAGGATCGTCTGACGCGGGCGCAAGTCGCTGCTGCCGTCGCTCGCGAAGTGCGGCGTGTTCGAATGCACGGCGCTCAGGTACGTCGGCTCGGCGAGCACGTGGTGCATGTACTGGCCGGCGTAGCCCTTGAGCTGCTCGAGCGAGAGCTCGCCCTTCGTCCACGCGACGTAGAACGGATGACCGAGCAGATGCCGCTCCGCGACGATCGCGCGGACCGAGTCTTCAAACGATTGTGTCAGCGTCGTTTCCATGGGCGCCCGCTTTACGCATTGCCTTGCGGACTCCTCGTCTCGCCGAAACGATCCAGCTCCGCGGCGATCTCGTCCGGCGTGAAGCCGCGATGACGCAGCGACGCGACGAACGCCTCAATCGCCTCGCGCAGGCTGCGCATTCGGCCGCGGCGATTGACGGGAACGTTGCCGGCGACGCGCGTGCCGCGCCGTCCGTCCCCGACGAGCCAGCCCTCCGACTGCAGTTCGCCGTACGCGCGTGCTACCGTATTGGGTGCGATCCCCAGATCGCCGGCCAGCTGCCGCACCGTGGGCAGCGCCGACCCGGGCAGCAGCTCGCCGCGCTCGATCCCCGCGCGAATCTGCGCGACGACTTGCTGGTAGGGCGGGATCTCTACGTCGGCGCTGACGACGAGATACGGCGCGGTCACGCCGCCACGATCGGCCGTCGCAGGGGTAGCAGACTCGCCGCGAGCGAGATCGCAAACGAGGCACCTACGATCGCGAAAGCTACCGATCCAAGCGTCGCGTATTGCGCGGGCATCGCGGAAGAGGCGAGCGCGATGGCGACGAACGCCGGCGCGCAGGCCAAGTTGGCGACGCTGCGAGCGCGTCCGATTCGCACGCGCTCGTCCACGGCGTACTCCAGTTGCGGATCCACGCCGAGTAAGAGCGCCGGCGCGGTTGCGATGCGCCAGGCGATGATGCCGAGCAGCAGCGTCGATGCGGCGACTACCAGCACGCCCAACCGCTCCGGCGGATACGCCGCGAGAGCGAGCGCCGCCAGGAAGCTCAGCACCATCGCGGCGATCGACACCGCGGGCAGGGCGGTAAACGGCGAGCGGCGGAGCAGCGGCGCGACGCGGCGTTCGACGGCCCGGCGGTACTGCAGATAGGCGAGCAACGTGACCGTTGCGACGGCAAGACAAAAGAGCGAATACGGCAGGATTGGAGGCACCGCGCGGACCGCCTCGAGGCCTGCGAGCGCGATGCCGGCGACCCCGATCAGGCGCCCGTAGCTCGCCGAAATGCCTTCCGCGGCTTCGCGCGCCTCGACGACCTGGCGTAGGCGCTCCTGCTCTTCCGCCGGCCGCTTCGCCGCCCAGCGCGTGAAGTACCCGGCGACGCCGGCGAAGCATCGCGGCCAAGCGAATGCAGCGATGCCCGCCACGACCATGGCTATGGCCATCGCCCAACGGGTCACGAGATCGGCATGTGCTGCGTGTGCGTCTATCATTGTATTATCACCCTAATACAAACGCCGCTTTTGTGTCAACCCCTTGGTGCAAAAGGGCCCTTCGACTCGGCGCCTTCGGCGCCGGCTCAGGATGACACGGGGGGGGCGGGTCGTATTTCGCGGCTCAATGCCCGAAAGTTCGCGCCTCGGGGTTCTCGACGGGCTGCGCGGCATCGCCGTGCTGCTGGTGCTCTGGTATCACGTGTGGGAAATTTCTTTTCTCTCGCCCGGGCCGGCGCTCGACTTCATTCCCGCGACCGGCTTCATCGGCGTCCATCTCTTCTTTTTTCTCAGCGGATTCGTCATCTCGTATCCGTTCGTGCGCGCGGTCGTCGCGGGGCGCCCGCAGCCCTCGTGGGGTCACTTCGCGTGGCGCCGCTTCATCAAGATCGTGCCGTCGTATGTCCTGGCGATCGCCGTGGCCTACGCCGTGGGCTACGCGCAGATCCAGCCCGGCGCCTCGACCGTGCCCGACGTCGTCACCCACCTGCTCTTCATCAATACGTGGTTCCCGGCGCGCTACGGCACGATCTCCGGAGTGCTCTGGACGCTCTCGGTCGAGGTCGAGTTCTACTGCATCTTCCCGCTGATCTGGTGGTGCTTCCGCCGTCGCCCGTTCTTCACGGCCGGCGCGATGGTTCTGGTGGCGTGGTGGTGGCGCATCGCGCTGGCGCGCTGCTGTTACGCGACGCTCTTCGGCCAGTGGGAAGAGAACCTGCCCGGCTATCTCGACATCTTCGCCTTCGGAATGATCGCCGCGTACGTGTTCACGCGCTTTGGCGGCGCGTGGCGCGCGTCGCGCCTCCGCTACGCCTTCCCGGCGATCGCCGTCGCCGGGGTCGCGTTGCTCGTCGGGCTGCTGCAGAACCTCTACGCCTACCGCCTCCACGATCTCTGGTCCGGCGTCTGGCAGGTCGCGAATCGCCCCTGGCTCGGCCTGGCGTTTGCGGTGATTGCGCTCGCGTGGTTACTGAGTCCGCGCTGGTGGCAGATGCTGCTCGACAACCCGCCCCTGCGGTTCATGGCGGCGATTTCGTACAACCTCTATCTCTACCACCAGGTCGTGGCGCGGGAACTGCTGGTGCACCACATCCCGCCCTATAGCAGCGATCCGCACGAGGATGCGCGCTGGCAGGCCGGATATACCGAGGCCGCCTTCGCGTTTACGATCGCGCAAGCGGCCCTGGTGACGTACTGTTTCGAACGGCCGCTGCTGCGGTTAAAGGATCCCCCGCGGCTGCGGCTACCTAGGTGAGCTGCGACTTGAAGATGCTGTCCGTCAGCGACGCGACCCCCGGTATGCGAACTTCTTTGCCCTGGAACGCGGTGATGAACGTCCACAGCCAGACGATCAGCGCGAGGAGCCACAGGATCGGATAGATCAGCCAGAGGTGCAAGAAGCTCAATGCGAACGACAGGACGATGTACAACCCCCAGGTCGTGATCGACTGCGCGGCGGCCCACTTGACGAACTTATTGGTGCCGCCTCCGACGAGCATCACGATGCCGCCGAGCAAGCAGAAGAGATACGCGAGCCCCGCCGCGACGTTCGCGTCGAGACCGAACGGAGTATCCTTCGGGGGTTCGGTTACGGCCATGGATATAGCCCCTTTCGTTTTCTAACGGGATCGGCGAGCTTTTAGGCCGTTGCTTTGCTTCGCAACCGGAGCGTCCCTTTGTCGAGCGCTTGCCCGCAAGAGGCTCGAGGGCGCAGGCCGTGCAAGGACGGCCACATGCGCCGCGGGTGGTACCTGCTGCTGATCCTGCCGTTCGTGGGTACGCTACTCCCGTCGCTCTACAACCACGCCCGCCCCGCGCTGTTCGGAATGCCCTTCTTCTATTGGTACCAGCTCGCGTGGGTGATCGTCACGGCGGCGCTGCTCGGCGTCGTCGTCGCGCTCACGCGCGAGCGCGATGTCTAGCGCCGCGATCGTTCTCGCCGTCGCCGTGGCGGGGGTCACGGTGCTCGGATTTCTGGCGGCGCGCTGGGGTGGCGCAAACCTCGCCAACCTCGAGGAGTGGGCGCTGGGCGGCCGCAACTTCGGCACCGTCGTTTCGTGGTTCTTGCTGGGCGGCGACCTCTACACCGCCTACACCTTCGTGGCGGTGCCGGCACTCGTCTACGGCATCGGCGCGCTGGGCTTCTTCGCCGTGCCCTACGCGACGATCTCGTACCCGATCGCCCTGATCGTGCTCTCGCGGTTTTGGACCGTGGCGCGGCGCAACGGCTACGTGACGGCCGCCGACTTCGTGCGCGACCGCTACGGCAATCGGACGCTCGAGGTGGCGGTCGCGCTCACCGGCATCGTCGCCGCCCTGCCCTACATCGCCCTGCAGTTGGTGGGCATGCGCGCGGTGCTGAGCCAGTTCGGCACGCTCGGCGCCGCCGGCACGGTGCCCGCGCTGACCGTCGCGTTCGTGCTGCTCGCCGCCTACACGTACACGAGCGGCCTGCGCGCCCCCGCGCTGATCGCGTTTGTGAAGGACACGCTGATCTACGTGACGGTCATCGCTGCGGTCGTCGTCATCCCCGCTCGGCTGGGCGGGTGGCAGCACGTCTTCGCGGTCTCCGCGGCCGCGCTGGCGCGCCGCCCGCACCCGGCCTCGATCTATCTCGCGCCGGCCCAATACTTCACGTACGCCACGATGGCGTTCGGCTCGGCGCTCTCGCTCTTCATCTATCCGCACTCCATCACCAGCGTGCTCGCCGCCCGCAGCCGGCAGGTCATCCGGCGCAACGCCGCGCTGCTGCCGGTCTACTCCCTGCTGCTCGGCCTTCTGGCGCTGCTGGGCTACTGCGCCGTCGCGGCCGGCATCGTCACCAAAGATGCCACCAGCGTCGTCCCGACGCTCTTCACGCGCTACTTTCCCGGCTGGTTCGCGGGCGTCGCCGACGCGGCCATCGTCATCGGCGCCCTCGTGCCGGCTGCGATCATGTGCATCGGGGCCGCCAACCTGTGCGCGAGCAACGTCTTCCGCGAGTTCTCCGCGCGGCGCTCGCCGGTCGAGACGCGCGTCGCAAAGGTGCTGACGATCGTAATCGCGGCGTTCGCGCTGCTCTTCATCTTCTTCGTGCCGGTGCCGTATGCCATTGACTTCCAGCTGCTCGGCGGCGCGCTGATGCTGCAGGTCTTCCCGGCGTTCGTGCTCGGCCTCTGGACGCGCTGGTTTCACCCCGCCGCTCTGCTCGCCGGCTGGGCCTGCGGCCTGGTCGCGAGCTGCGCCATGGCGTATGCGAGCGGGTTCACGTCGAACCTCACGCTCCACGCGTTCGATCACACGCTCACCGGCTTCATCGCCCTCTACGGGCTGCTGCTCAACCTCGTCGTCAGCACCGTGCTCACCCTCCTGCTGCGCGCCGCGCGAAAGGCTTCCACATGAGCGACACCGTCAATCCGCCCGGCTGGCCGCGCCCGAGCGGCTACTCCAACGGCATCGTCGCCGATGGCCGCTACTTGGCGATCTCCGGACAGATCGGCTGGAACGAACGCAACGAACTCGTGGGCGACGACTTCGGGCCGCAGGCCGCGCAGGCGCTGCGCAACGTGATGGCCGTGCTGCAGGCCGCCGGCGGAGCGGCGGAGCACCTGGTGCGCCTCACGTGGTACGTCACCGACAAGAACGAATACCGCGCGAATCTCGCCGCGCTCGGCGCGGCCTACCGCGAGATCGTCGGCGCGCACTATCCCGCGATGGCGCTCGTTCAGGTCGCGGGGCTGCTCGAAGAGGGTGCGAAGGTCGAGGTCGAGGCGACGGCAGTGCTCCCTTCGACTCCGGCGCTGCGCGCCTCCGCTCAGGATGACAAGCGCAGTTTGTAGCGCTGCAGCTTGCCGGTCTCCGTGCGCGGCAGCTCGCGCACGAACTCGATCTCGCGCGGCGCCTTGAACGGCGCGATCAGCGTCTTGCAGAAGGCGCAGAGTTCCTCGGCCTTCTCGGGCGTTGGGGCGCAGCCGTCGGCGAGCACGACGAAGGCCTTGACGACGTTCGTCTCCTTCTCGGGGTCGCGCTTCCCCACGACCGCGACTTCTTTGACGTCGGCGTGCGCGATGAGCGCCTGCTCCACCTCGGGCCCCGACACGTTGTAGCCCGCGGAGACGATCATGTCGTCGGTGCGCGCGACGTACCAGAAGTAGCCGTCGCCGTCGCGGCGGTAGGCGTCGCCGGGATAGTTCCACCCGTGCTGCACGTAGATGCTCTGACGCTCGTCCTGTAGATACTTGCAGCCCGTGGGTCCCTTCACGGCGAGCCTCCCGACCGTCCCGTCGGGCAGCGGCCGGCCCTCGTCGTCGTGAATCTCGGCCGCGTAGCCGGGCACGACCCGCCCCGTGGCTCCGGCGCGCGTCTCGTCTTCGGGCGAGCCGAGGAAGATGTGCAGCATCTCCGTGCTGCCGATCCCGTCGAGAATCCGCAGCCCGGTCTTGGCCCGCCATTCTTCCCAGACGGCGGGCGGCAGCGTCTCGCCGGCCGAGACGCACCTGCGCAGCGAGGAGACGTCGCGGCCCTCCAGCGCGCCGGCCATCGCGCGGTACGCGATCGGCGCCGTGAACAGCACGCTCACGCCGTGCGCTTCGATCGCGGCGAGCAGCTCCGCCGGGCCGGCCTTCTCGAGCAGCACCGTCGCCGCGCCGGCGTAAAGCGGGAACAGCAGCAGTCCCCCCAGCCCGAACGTGAACGCCAGCGGCGGGCTGCCGCAGAACAGATCCGCCGCGTTCGGCCGCAGCACGCGCGCGGCGTACGTGTCGCAGATCGCCATCACGTCGCGGTGATAGTGCATCGCCGCCTTGGGCGTGCCCGTGGTTCCCGACGTGAACGCGATCAGCGCCACGTCGAGCGCGGCCGTCTTCACGCTCTCGAAGCGGTCCGGTTTTTCCGCCATCAGCCGCTCGAGCGATCCGTCCGTCTCGCCGGCGTCGAAGTCCACGATGCGCGCCCCGCCGTACTCTTCGCACGCACGGTCGAGCTCGTCGCGCAGGCGCGCGTCGCAGAGCACGTGTTTGATCTGCGCTTTCTCCATGACGAACCGTAGCTCGCCCGCGCGGTAGAGCGGCATCGTCGTCACCACGATGCAGCCCGCTTGGAGCACCCCGAACCAACAGGCCGCCAGCATCGGCGTGTTGGGCGCGCGCAGCAGCACGCGGTTGCCGGGCTCGAGTCCCAGGTCGTCAACGAGTACGTGCGCGATGCGCGCCGCCGCCGCACGCAGTCGCGCGTAGCTCCACTCGTCGCCGCCGGGCGCGACGATGCAGCGCCGGTCGCCTTCGGCGCCGTCGCCGCGCAGCAGCGCCTCGGCGGCGTTGATCCAGCCGGCGTAATTCTCGCAGCCCAGCACCTCGGGCAGCTCGTGCGCCGGCGGCAACCGTTCCTCGGCGAAGGTATCGGTGTGGCCGCTCGTGCGAGCGCTCACGGCTCGAGGAGGGCCTTGGCGATCACCACCTGCTGGATCTCGCTCGCACCCTCGTAGATACGCAGCGCGCGCACGTCGCGGTAGAGCCGCTCGACGATCTCGCCGCGCGCGACGCCGCGCGCGCCGAACAGCTGCACCGCGCGATCGCACACGCGGCCCGCCGCTTCGGTCGCATACCATTTCGCCATCGCCGACTCGCGGGTGACGCGCGCCGCGCCGCCGTCCTTGGTCCACGCCGCGCGATAGACGAGCAGCGCGCTCGCGTCCACGTCGGTCGCCATGGACGCCAGCGCCGATTGCGTGAGCTGCAGCGCGCCGAGCGGCGCTCCGAAGAGCCGCCGCGACCGCGCGTGCGCCAGGCTCTCGGCCAGCGCGCGCCGCGCGAAGCCCAGCGCCGCGGCGCCGACCGTCGAGCGGAAAACGTCGAGCGTCGCCATCGCGATCTTGAACCCTTCGCCCTCGGCCCCGATCCGGCACGCCGCCGGAATGCGGCACCGCTCCAGCCGCAGCGCCCCGAGCGGATGGGGCGAGATCGTCTCGACGCGCTTCCCGGCCGAACAACCCGCGCTCGCCGCATCCACCGCGAAGGCCGTCAGGCCCTTCGCGCCGTCGCCGCCGGTGCGCGCGAAGACGACGTAGAGGTCGGCGATGCCGGCGTTGGAGATCCACGACTTCTCGCCGTCGATCACGTACGCGTCGCCGTCGCGCCGCGCAGTGGTCGCGAGCGCGGCGACGTCCGACCCCGCCTCGCGCTCCGAGAGCGCGAACGCGGCGATGCATCGGCCCTGGGCGACGTTCGGCAAGTACCGGCGCTTTAGCTCGGGGCTGCCGAACAGCGAGATCGGCGCGGCGCCGAGCCCCTGCATCGCGAACGCAAAGTCCGCGAGCGCAGAGCGATAGGCCAGCGTCTCGCGCGCGAGGCAGAGCGTCCGGACGTCGAGCGCGTCGCGCACGCCGCCCTGCGCGGCCGGAACGCAGGCGCGCAGCCACCCGGCATCGGCGAGCGCCCGCACCCACGCCCGGCAGCTCGCGTCGGCGTTGCGCTCGTCGTCGAGCACGTCGGCGCTCTCGACCCAGCGCTGCAGTCCCCCGACGAACGCGCGGTGGTCGTCGTCGAAGAAGGGCAGCGTCGTGTCGGCCGGCATCTAATCTCCTTCGAACTCCGGCACGCGCTTCGCGGCGAAGGCGTCGTACGCGCGGCGAAAGTCGTTGGTTTCCATGCAGAGCGCCTGTGCCGCGGCCTCGGCGTCGATCGCGGCGTCCAGTGGCATCGCCCACTCGTCGTGCAGCATGCGCTTGGTCATCGCGTGTGCGCGCGTCGGCCCGGCGGCGAGCTCGCCCGCGAGGTCCTGCGCGCGCCGCTCGAGGTCTTCCGGCGAGCACAGCTCGTTGTAGAATCCCCACCGGTGGGCCTCCGCGCCCGGCAGGGCGCGTCCGGTATAGAGCAGTTCGGCCGCGCGGCCGAGGCCCACGATGCGCGGCAGCATCGCGCACGCGCCCATATCGCAGCCCGCCAGGCCCACGCGCACGAACAAAAACGCGACGCGCGACCGCTCCGTTCCGAGCCGCAGATCGCTCGCCATCGCGAGGATCGCGCCGGCGCCCGCGCAGACGCCGTCAACCGCGGCGACGATCGGCTGCGGGCACGCGCGCATCGCCTTCACCAGGTCGCCCGTCATCTGCGTGAACTCGCGCAGCTGCGCCGGCGTGCCGCGCGTCAGCGGGCCGATGATCTCGTGCACGTCGCCGCCCGAGCAGAAGTTGCCGCCCGCGCCGGCGAGCACCACGACCCGGACCGACGGATCGTCGCGCAGGCCGCGGAAGCGATCGCGCAGCTGCGCGTAGAGCTCGAAGGTGAGCGGATTTTTGCGCTCCGGGCGATCGAGCGTGATCGTCAGGACCCGGTCGCGGCTCTCGATGCGTGCCGTCATCGGATCCGGAACGGAAGGTCCTCTTCGTACTCGCTCCCAGCGCTATTGCGCGCGATGACGCGCAGGCGATAGGAGCGCACGAAGATCGGCGGCGTATCGAGGACGTCGAGCCAGAAGGCGAAGCGCCCGGGGCTGCGGTGGGGCACGTTGATCGAGAACAGGTTGGTGCGCACCTCGATGCTGGCGACGTCGGTGCCCGTGACGAACGCTCCCGACCAGCGCTGGCCCCTGCGCACGTCGAGCGAGGAGAATCGCATCGCGAGGATGCGCGGCGGTGCGTCGTTCGGTTCGACCCGCGGCGACGGAAGCGTCGCGGGCCCAACGGTGACGTTTGCAGGAGTATCGGGAAGGCGCGACGCGCAGGCCGAAAACAACGCGGCGAGCGCGAGCGCTCCCATGCGGAGCAGCACGTTTGAAACCGTACGGAACTCTTCACGGCGCTACCTGCTCGCGAGAAGGCGCTCCCGCGACCGTCGCGTAAGGGCCTTTCCATGGTGCAGCCCCATGCCGCTCCGCGAAGCGTCGCGTTCGATTACGCGGTCGGCATCTGCGGCGTCTGGATTTCGGGCGGGTTCTTCCTCGACGCCTGGGCGCACGGCCACGTTCCGGTCGAAAGCTTCTTCACGCCGTATCACGCCGTGTTCTACTCCGGCATGGCGGCGCTCGCGATCGCGCTCGCATCGTTCGTGCTGCGCTCCCGCAGCCGGGGATACGACTGGCCCGACGCGGTGCCGCGTCCCTACCGCTTGGCCCTGCTCGGCGTGCCGATCTTCGTGGCCGGCGGCGTGGGCGACATGCTCTGGCATCATGCCCTGGGCATCGAAGAGGGCGTTGACGCGCTCCTCAGTCCGACGCACCAAATCTTAGGCCTCGGAATCTTCTTCCTGGCGAGCGGGCCGATTCGCTCGGTGCTCGCCGATCGCGCCCACTCCACGACGCTCGCCCGTCAGCTGCCGCTCGCGCTCGGGCTCGCGACCTGGCTGATCCTGACGCACTTCGGCACGGCGTACGCGTTCGATCCGGCCGCCGGACGGACGAACGCCCCGCCGCCGATCGTGCCATTCGACTACCACTACCTGACGTCGCTGGCAATCGGCTATTACAAGGTCGCGAGCGGCGTGCTGATCGTCATCTTCCAAAGCACGTTGATCGCGGGTTTCGCGTTGTGGCTGGTGGCGCGCATGCATCCGTGCCCGGGGATGGTGACGCTGATCCTGGTGATCGGCAACCTCCCGGCGGCAGCCGCGTTCACCAACCACACGCCGCTGCTCGCGGTCACGCTGGCGCAATCGCTCGTCGCCGGCGCGCTCGCCGACGCCTTGATCGTGCTCTACGATCCGCATCCGTCGCCCGCCCACGCGCGCGCCTTTCGCTGGTTCGCGGTCGCGGTGCCGATGACGTACGTCGGCGTGTATTTGATCGGGATGCTGGCGACCGGCGGCATCTGGTGGGACTGGAACGTCGCGCTGGGATCGTGGATCTGGTCGGGCGTGTGCGGACTCGCGCTGAGCCTGCTGGCGGTCGCCCGACGCGCCTGAGCCGCGGCGCGCTCGTCGCCGCGGCGATCGTGCTGCACGCGGCCACGGCGTGGCGCTACGGTTATTTCCGCGACGAGCTCTACTTCATCGCGTGCGCGAAACACCTGGCGTGGGGCTACGTCGATCAGCCGCCGATGGTCGCGTTCGCGGCGTGGCTCGCCGGGCCGCTGGGCTACGAGCTGGTCGCGCTGCGCGCGTTGCCGATTCTCGCCGCCGCCCTGACCGTCTGGCTCGCCATGGCGCTCGCGCGCGAACTGGGCGGCGGACGGTTCGCGCAGTTGCTGGCCGGCGCGGCGACGCTGCTCGCGCCCGCCTACCTGCTGCTCGGCAACACGCTGACCACGACGTCGTTCGAACCGCTCTTCTGGACGCTCGCGATCTATCTCGCCGTGCGCGTCGTACGCGGGACGGCAGACGAGGCGCCGCGCTGGTGGCTTCTGCTCGCCGCCGCACTCGCGCTGGGCGCCTACTGCAAGTACTCGATCGCGCTCGCCGCGGCCGCGCTCGCGATCGGCGCTGCGTTCACGCCGCAGCGGCGGACCTTGCTGACGGGCGCGACGCTGCTCGCCGCCGGCATCGCGCTCGTGCTCGCGGCGCCGAACCTCGCATGGCAGGCGGCGCACGGCTGGCCGTTCCTCGACGTGCTGCGCGGCGACGCGGCGCATCGGCCGGCGTTTCAAAACGGGCTCGCGCTCGAGTCGCGCGACCTGGCGATCAACGCGCGCGACTTCGCGCTGGAGCAGCTGCTCTACACCAACCCCGTAGCCGCGCCGATCTGGCTGGCGGGTCTGATCGCGCCGTTCCGCCGTACGGCGCTGCGCGACCTCCGATTCGTTCCGATCGCCTACGCGGTCGCGTTCGTCGCCGCCGTCGCGCTGGCGGCGAAAGGCTACTACATCGTTGGATTCTACGCGGCGCTTTTCGCGATCGGCGCCGTGGCGCTCGAGCGCGCGGCGAGCGCGGTGCGGGCCGCGCTCTGCGCGCTGGCGATCGCGACGGGCATCGCCGCCGCGCCGCTCTCGCTGCCGCTGCTGCCCGTTGACGGCCTCATCGCCTACACGCAACTGCTCGGATTGACCGGGCGCGGCGGTGCGCCCGCGCGGTTGATTCAGCCCGTCTTTGCCGAGGAGTTCGGCTGGGACCGCCTGGCGCGCGACGTCGCACGCGTGTATGCCGCTCTGCCGGCGGCGCAGCGAGCGCGAACGGCGATCTATGCCGACACCTATGGCGATGCCGGAGCGCTCGATTTCTTTGGCCCGCGCTACGGCCTGCCTGCGGCGATCTCGAGCCAGAACAACTATTATCTGTGGGGGACGCGCGGCTACGACGGAAGGACGCTGATCGCGATCGGGGCGTCGCGGATCGACCTTTTGCGCAAATACTATAGAAGCGTCGTGCTCGTGGGAACCTCGACGGAGCCGTATCGCTGGGTGGTCGAGGGGCCCGCGCCGATCTACCTCTGCCGCGACCCGATCGCGCCGCTGCCGGTCATTTGGCCGGCGCTGCGCTGGTACGGCGCGTGACGCATTCCGATATCCTCTGAAAGGGTCTCCATGTTATACTCAGCTTGACCCTGCTGAGGCCGGATATGATCGTTGGCGCACCCCTGCTTTGTCGGCGCCTCGTTGGACGAGAGCGCGAGCTTGCCACGGTTCGCGAACGCTACCAGGAAGCCGAGCGCAGCCGCGGATCGCTCGTTGTTGTCACGGGCGAGGCCGGCATCGGGAAGACTCGCTTCCTCGTGGAATTGCTCCAAGGGCTTAAAGGCGAAGGCGCGACGTGCCTTCGTAGCCAGTTTTTTGCTCACGCCTCGACGCCGATGGGACCGCTCACCGAAGTCTTTCGCGAGCTGTACAGGATACTGCCTGCCGATAAGGGCTCCCATCCGGCGGGCTTTGGCAGTGAGGAATCTGGCAGTGTAATCTTCGATAACCGGGCGAGCCAGTTCGTGTCGATCGCCGAGACGCTGCTGCGCTGCGCTGCCGCTGCGCCACTCGTAATCGCCATCGAAGACATCCATTGGGCGGATCCCGGGACGCTCGAATGTTTGCAGTATCTGGCTAGTCGCGTCGATGGGGCTCGGTTACTGTTCATCCTCACGTACCGCAGCGAAAGCCTCGCCGACCAGCGTGCCCCCGCGGCGGAGTTCGGCAAGCTCGCGCACCAGGCAAATGTTTGGCAACTGGCGCTTGAGCCGTTGGAAAACCAAGCGATGCAGGCGCTGGTGAACGAGACCGTTCCTGCCGACCATCAGCTCCCGCGTGAAGACCGGTTCCGCATCCTCGAGCTCGCCGAGGGGAATCCGCTATTTGCGGAGGAGTTGTTAAGAGACAGCCTCAAGTTCGGCCTGTCGCGACGGCTTCCGGTGAGCATTAGCGCGTTGTTCTTGCGGCGGCTTGAATCATTCAGTGCGGAAGGGCGCTTTTTGCTCAGTCAGGCAGCGGTGATAGGGAAGCGATTCGACGCTCAACTGTTGGCACAGGTAAGTGACCAGTCACCCGAGGCAGTCCTTCCCGTTTTGCGGACTGCACGAGAGCTGCAGATCATTGTTGATGATCTCGAGTCGCCATCGAGTTATAACTTCCGACACGCCCTCGTGCGCGAGGCGCTCTATGAGGAGCTCATGGCCGCTGAGGCGTACGCCCTCCACCAGCGCATCGCCCAGTACCTTGAGAAGCTGCCGGAAAGCGAAGAGCGCACGATCGAACTAGCGTATCATTATCGGCGTGCTCGGCAGCCGGCGAAGGCGGCTCAGTACAATGAAGCTGCAGCGGCAATTGCCGCGGCGAGGTACGCCAGTGAAGACGCGGTTCGATATTACGACCACGCGTTGGAGTTTGTTGAGGACGAGACGCTGATGCAGGCTGAACTTCGCGATCGCCAGGCCCGACAACTTTGGGAGTCATCGCAATTAGACCGAGCGATCGACGTCCACAAGCGCGCCCTGAAGTACTTTGAACGCCATCGGCTAACCGACCGAGTTGCCGAGATCGCGCTCACGCTTAGCCATTATACCGAATGGCTCGGTCGAACCGATTACGTGATATGGTTGGAGCGGGCCCTTGAAGCAATGGGCGACAACAAAGCCCACCCCATGCGGGCAAAATGCCTGACAAAGCTCGGCTTTTACGAGTTGGGGGAGGGTTCGCTAGAACAAGCTCACGCTTATGCGACTGCCAGCGAGCAGTCACTGTTCGCGGCGCCGCGAGACGACCAGGCCCGCCATTTCGCGTTGCTTGTTAGGCTCGCGGAGGCTTCGGGTGAGTTTGCCTCGGCGCTAGCCGCGTATCAGAGGTTTCGCTCCATTTTCGACAACTCGAGTGAGCCGTTTGCATTAGGTAGAAACGTATGGCTCAGTATCGGAGCCGCATTCCTTACTTTTGGTTCGCTAGATATTTCAGACTACGCCATCGAGCGCGCTCGGCTCGCAGACCTAACCCACCCATCGCTCCGTTCGTTCACGGAACGCACTCCAGTTGTTGTTGAAGCGCTGAAGCTCGGAGGAAAGTATGCTGAGGCTGCGCGCTTAGTCCACGAGTACTGGGCGAGACAGACGACGGAAACGATCAGCGGCGCAAGAAAATTTATGGCCAATGTAGCGTCGCCGTTGGCTGCACGCCTCCTCCGGGCGGATCTCCTCGCCGAAATCGCGGCCGACGAGATGCTCGGGCAGGCCTTCGATTCGGCAGACAAGGAGTTGATCTTTGCGAGGGCTGCCGGCTACGCGGAATGGTATGCCACCAGCGTTGACCGGAGCAGGGCCTGCGAGGTTATTGCTAGAGCGATCGCGGTTATCGCGGACCATGTCCATATTCAACCCGATCAAGCTGTGGCGTTCGCACAGTACGGCGACGCAGCGGCGGCGCGTTGGGCGCGCAAGCTACTCGCCCGATGGGCGGCTCCCGCGAGTAATCGGGTCGGACACGCTTATCTGGCCTTGATCGATGCGATCGTCCTCGGCGCGGGTCCTCCCCGGGCCGCGAAGCTTGCCCGAACCGCGGCTGAGGGCTTCCACGACGCTGGCCTTCCATACTACGAGGCGCTTGCGCTCGAACGGTGCGGCGAAAAGAAACAGGCGTTGGAGATTTATCGGCGTATCGGCGACGCGCGTGACGCACAACGGCTGGAGGCCGAGGTGGATCCAATGAATCGCCGCGGCCGCAGGGCGGCAGAGCTCACCGCGCGCGAAAGTGAGATCGCCGATCTGATCGCCGAGGGCAAGTCGAACCGGGCCATCGCCGAAAAACTCGTCCTTAGTCAGCGAACCGTCGATGCCCACGTCGCTTCCATCTTCAGCAAGTTGGAGGTCACAGCTAGATTCGATGTAGCCGATCGCGTCGCGCAGCGCCGCTAAACTCGCCGGCCGACACTAGGTAGGGCGCTGCCTCAATTTTAGGTACGAGGCACCGATGCACCCTCGAATCGCGGTCGACTACGGTAGGCATGGATCACGTTTTCCCTGTTGCTATATAAGAAGGATTGAACCATGCCTATCAACTCGCTTATTCGCGCGCTCGTGCTAGTCGCAACAATCTGCGCGTTCGCGGGCTGCTCCTCGGCCGGGACACTCACACCCGACGGCCGGCAGGCCTCCAGCGCCGCCGGGAGCGCATCTGCTGCCGGCACCATGGCCTCTGAGGCATCGCCGGGCCAAGATCATCTCGTGCGGCCGGCCTTGGGGGCGCGTTGCAAAGCGTTCGCGCCGATCTTTGCCGAGACCGCTGCTTGTCAGCGCGCAAATGGAACTCTCGACTCTTTCAAGAGTTGGAAGGTCAGTTGGCGCGTACGATATTTCGTGCGGCACTGGGTCATGCCGTGCCACGAGGATCCAACCGAAGAGGAAGGCTACGTCTTTCATATGGTCACAAATGATCTCTACGGCGATCCGGACCTAAACGACGCGCAGCGCCTAGCAATCCGCAACGCCATGTTCGATGGCAAGATTCGGTGCTAAGGTAAGTCAAGCTGGTTCCGCGCCGGCGCCGCGACGCCGGCGCGGCCACGGGGTGGTCGATGGGGCCGGCGCCGATCTGCCTCTGCCGACCCCATTGTACCGCTGCCGGTCATCTGGCCGAATCTACGCCGGTACGGCGCGTGAGGGCCAGCGGAGGGCCGCGATTTTCCGGCGCGGCAGTCCGCGATAAGAGCCTGCGTGCTAAGATGGTCACGACTCCACCGAGCAGCACTTTGCCGCCCGGTTACGGGTTCATGTCTACGGGGAGCAGGACAATGAGAGCTTCAGGTTTTGGCAGGTACGCACTTGGCCTTTGCGCCGCGGTTGCAATGCTCGCGGCGTGCGGCGGACCGCAGTCGCGGCTGGCGCCGTCGGGGCCGTTCCAGCAGGGGTCCACGCAGTCGCGGGTGCAAGGCACTGCGATCGCAGCTCACTCGAACGATGGTCGGTCGTGGATGGATCCAGACGCGAAGACGAAAGACCTGCTCTACGTCACCAACCCCGGCCTTAACGAGGTTCTCGTTTACTCGTATCCGCAGAGTAAGCTAGTTGGAACGCTGACGCAATTCTATTTTGTCCCCGACGGCGTCTGCACCGACAAGAAAGGCGACGTCTGGATCGTGAACAACAACGCCCAGGAGATCGTCGAATACAAGCATGGCGGCACGACTCAAATCGCGAGCCTCAGCGATCCGGGCTATTACCCCACGATATGCTCCGTCGATCCGACTACGGGGAACCTCGCCGTCGCGAACAAAGAGACGATCGGCTCCAGCACCCAACAGGGCAACGTCGCCGTCTACTCGCATGCCAAGGGCACGCCGACACTGTACGAGGATTCGCAACTTTTTCAGGTGTGGTTCTGCGGCTACGACGACAAAGGCAACCTTTACGTCGATGGCACTAAGGGTTACTCGGTCACCTTCGGGTTCGCCGAACTAGCTAAGGGCAGTAAGAAGCTGTCGAACATCGCGCTCAAGGGCGGCACCATCTACTTCCCCGGTAAAATTCTGTGGGATGGCAAGCACGTGATCGTTGGCGATCAGTCGTTTCAAAACAAATATCCGTATACGTCCGGGATTTATCAAACCACCGGCGGAGGGGGGAAGATTGTCGGCACGACCCCGCTTACGGGTTCCTCGGATGTCGCGGGCTTCTGGATCGAGGGCAGCACCGTCATCGCACCGGACCTCGGTCTTGCCGACATCAGTCTATATAAATATCCGGCCGGCGGTAAGGCGACCATGGTGCTTCCGGGATGCAAGGGCGGGGCTTGTCAGCCCTACGACGCCGCCATCAGCCTCGCGAAATGAGCACCACCCAGCCCCTTAAGGGAGCACGCGACATGAGGACTTCGGACTTTGCCCGCTACGCGATTGGCTTTTGCGCCGCGTCCGCTATGCTCGCGGGGTGCGGCGGCGGGGTTCAGTCGCAGCCGGCGCCGCCGGGGGCGTTCCAGCAGGGCGCTACGCAGTCGCGATTCGGTCAACCGTTCGGAAGGCGGTTGAGCGCGAGCGACGCCGCGAGCAGTATCGTCGTTTCGGGACTGCAAACGCGCGAGCCATCGTGGATGCTTCCCGAGGCAAGGGCCGAGCAGCTGCTTTATGTCACCAACTACTACACGAATATCGTTCGGGTCTACTCGTACCCGGCGGGTAAGCTGGTGGGATCGCTCACGACCGACATGGTCGCGCCGGTCGGCGCGTGCGTCGATAAGCGAAACGACGTATGGATCGTAGACAACGCCGAAGCATCTGGCGGCGCCCACGTCTTTGAGTTCAAACACGGCGGAACCAAGCCGGTCGCTAACCTGCGGGATGACAGAGAATACTCCGAGACGTGCTCGGTAGATCCGACGACCGGAAACCTAGCGGTAACGAATCAGGGAGATTACAGCAACGGCCCGGGCAGCGTCTCCATCTATACGCATGCCAAAGGGGATCCAAAGATGTACTTCGATCCGAAGGTCGGCTCGATGTATTTCTGCGGATACGACCCCAAAGGCAATCTCTTCGTCGACGGTATTAGTACCGACGGTTTTTTCCAGCTCGCGGAGCTGCCCAAGGGCAAGAAAACCTTCACGAACATCAAGCTCACGGGCGGCACGATCTACTTCCCGGGGCAGATTCAGTGGGACGGCAAGCATCTGGCGGTGGGGGATCAAGATGCGGGGAATACGATCTCGGGATACACGTATTCGGCCATCTATGAGACCACGGGCGCGGGCGGAAAGATTATCGGCTCGACGCCGCTTGACGAGTCCTTGGATGTCGCCGGCTTCTGGATTGCGGGCAACACGGTCGTCGCCCCAAACGCTCCCGAGCTAGCGAGCCAGAACGGCGGCAACGTCTACTTTTACAAGTATCCCGGCGGCGGCAAGCCCACCAAGAATCTCAAGAAGGGCTTCAGCGACCCGCTGGGCGCAGCGCTCAGTCCTTAGCCGTCACGAGAGCGGCGGCTCGTTCGTTGCACGACCGTGACGCCTTTTCTCGTCGCGGCGGCCTCGCCGGCGCCGTCCTCGTCGCCGTGCTTCCCGGAGGAGGCGGGCGTCGAAAAGGGCGCGATCGTGCAGACCGACGACGTGCCGCTGAACCAAGGGCCGTTCTCCGCGACGATCTCCGTGCTGGTCGGGCCCGACGGCAAAGTCGAGAAGATCTCGATCGCTAAGTCGAGCGGGAACTTTCAGTTCGACATGGAGTCCGTGGCGGCGGCAAAACGATCGACCTACACGCCGAAAAAAGTGGATTGCGTTCCGGTCGAGGGAACGGTTCTGTTCAACACCTCGTTCACTCCGCCGCCGTAGCCGGAATCACCACGGCGGCGCCGGTCTCCGAGCCCGCGACGACGTCGAGCACCGCCTGCGCCACCTCTTCGATCGTCGCGATGCGGCCCTCCGGATTGCCGTGCGCCATCAGCTCGCGCGTCGCCGCCTCGCTGCGGCCGGTGCGCGCCGTGACGTTCTCGATTGCGGCGCGCAGAATGTCGGTCTCCGTGTAGCCGGGGCAGATGGCATTGACGGTCACGCCCGTGCCGGCCAGCTCGGCCGCGACGGCGCGGGTGAAGCCGACCACGCCGTGTTTGCTGGCGCAATAGGCCGAGATGTACGGCGCGCCGCTCAGGCCGGCGGTGCTCGCGATGTTCACGATCCGTCCCCATCCGGCGTCGAGCATCTCGCGCACGACCTCGCGAGTGCAGAGAAACGTGCCCGTGAGGTTCGTCGCGATGGTGCGGTTCCACAGATCGAGGCCGGTGCGCGCGATCGGGGCCGACTCCGCGATGCCCGAGTTGTTGACGAGGATGTCAACGGGTCCGTTCGCCTCGCGGCACCGTGCGAACGCCCGGCGCACCTGGGCTTCGTCGGCCACGTCGGCGGCCACGGCGTAGAACGTCGCGTGAGCGGCGCGGCGGCTGACGACGCTGACGCGCGCGCCGCGTTGAGCGAGCAGCGTCGCGATCCCGAGCCCGATCCCGCGCGCACCGCCCGTGACCAGCGCGTGCTTTCCGTCCACGCTCACGGGGCGGCCTCGCGGGCCCGCGCGATCAGCCGCTCCAGCTGATCCTTGCCCGCCAGGTACTGCACCGGCCACGCCGCGTCGTGGTAACCGAGCTGCGCGGCGGCGTGCAGCGTCCAGAACGGATCGGCGAGGTGCGGCCGCCCCAGCGCGACGAGATCGGCGCGGCCGCCGGCCAGAATCGCGTTGACCTGGTCGCTCTCGGTGATGTTGCCCACGGCCATCGTGGCGATCCCCACCTCGTTACGAATCTTGTCGGCGTACGGCGTCTGGAACATGCGTCCGTAGACGGGCTTCGCGTCGGGCGACGTCTGGCCCGCGGACACGTCAATGAGATCGGCGCCCGCGGCTTTGAAGGCCGCGGCGATCCGCACGGCGTCGTCGCCGGTGATCCCGCCGTCCACCCAGTCCGTCGCCGAGATGCGCACCGACATCGGACGATCCGCCGGCCACGCCGCGCGCATCGCGCCAAAGACCTCGAGCGGGTAGCGCAGGCGGTTCTCCAGCGAGCCGCCGTACTCGTCGCTGCGCCGGTTGCGCAGCGGCGTGATGAACGACGACAGCAGGTAGCCGTGCGCGCAGTGCAGCTCGAGCATGTCGAACCCGGCCGCCAGCCCCATCTCGGCGGCGCGCACGAACGCGTCGCGGATCTCGTCCATCTCGCGGCGCGTGAGCTCGGCCGGCACCTGGTTGGCGGTCGAGTACGGAATCGCCGAGGGGCCGACCACCGGCCAGTTATCGCGCTCGAGCGGCTCGTCCCCGCCCTCCCACATCAGCTTGGTCGAGCCTTTGGGGCCGGAATGGCCGAGCTGCAGGCAGATCTTCGCATGCGACCGCGCGTGCACGAACTCCACGATGCGCCTCCACGCCTCCACGTGCTCCGGCAGATACATGCCGGTGCAGCCGGGCGAGATGCGGCCGTCGCGCGTCACGCACGTCATCTCCGTGAACACGAGTCCCGCGCCGCCGAGCGCGCGCGTGCCGAGATGCACCAGATGGAAGTCGTTGGGCGTGCCGTCCACCGCGCTGTACATGTCCATCGGCGAGACCACGACGCGATTGGGCAGCTCGAGCTCGCGCAGCCGGAACGGCACGAACATCGGAGGCGCGGAACGGCCGCCGAACCACCGCTCGACGGAGTCCACGTACGTGGTGTCGCGCAACCGCAGGTTCTCGTGGCCGATGCGCTGGCTGCGCGTGAGCAGGCTGTAGGCGAACTGCTCGGGCGGCAGCGTCGTATAGCGCGCGACGTTCTCGAACCACTCGGTGGAGTTTCGCGCGGCGTTCTGCAGCTTGAGCACCTCGAGCTTGCGCACGTCCTCGTACTGCCGCAGCGCGTCTGCCGTCGGTAACGAGGCCAGCGCGTCCGCGAGCGCGATGGCGTCTTCCATCGCGAGCTTCGTTCCCGAGCCGACCGAGAAATGCGCGGTGTGCGCGGCGTCGCCCAGCAGCACCACGTTCTCGTACACCCAGCGCTCGTTGCCGACGCGGTTGAAGTTCAGCCAGTCGCGGCCGCGAAGATGCGCGGAGTTCGCCATCAGCCGGTGCCCGTGCAGATACGGGGCGAAAAGGCCTTCGCAGAACGCGATCGTCTCTTCCGTGGACGCCGAATCGAGCCCGTGGGCGAGCCACGTCTCCTCGCGGCACTCGACGATGAAGGTGCTCAGCTCCTCGTCGAAGCGGTACGCGTGCACCGTGAACCAGCCGTGCTCGGTGCGCTCGAAGAGAAACGTAAAGGCGTCCAGCGGCAGCGTCGTGCCCAGCCAGACGAAGCGGCAGAGCCGGCGGTCGATCGACGGAACGAACTCGCTCGCGTACTCGGCTCGCACGCGGCTGTTGATCCCGTCGGCGCCCACCAGCAAGTCGCAGCGCGCGCGCTCCGCCGCGATGTCGGAGGCTTCGTGCTGGAACGCGAGCTCCACGCCGAGCTCCGCGGCGCGGCCTTGCAGGATCGCGAGCAGATGTTTGCGAGCGATCCCACAGAAGCCGTGCCCGCCCGAGACGATCGTATGCCCGTCGAAATGGATCTCGATGTCGTCCCAGTGCGCGAAGGCCCGCGTGATCTCGCGGTGGGTCTGCTCGTCGGCGGCGCGCAGATTCTCCAGCGTCGCGTCCGAGAAGACGACGCCCCAGCCGAACGTGTCGAGAGGCCGATTGCGCTCGAGGACGCGGACCGGCCACTCCGGGAAGCGCCGCTTGAGCAGTATGCCGAAGTAGAGGCCTGCCGGACCGCCGCCGACGCACGTGACCCGCATTTTTTACGTTTTGATGAGAGGCGCAGACGAATCCCGCTCGCCGTGGTACCCTACGGTCGAGCCGGTGATGAGAGCAACAGCATTCCGCGCACTCCTTTCTTGCCTCGCCGTCGGCGCGGCCGCAACGGCCGCCGCGCTGCTAGCCAATCCCGCCTCGGCATCGGGTCCGGTTACGATCGCCAGCGCCACGCTCGCCACGCGCACCACCATTCCAGTCACGATCAACGGCGTTCGCTCGTCGTGCATCCTCGACACGGGCACGTCGGCGATTCTCGTCTCGTCGGCGACCGCGCGCGCCGCGCGGCTGCCGGCGCGCGACGGAACGTTCGAAGTGGCCCCCGACGGCCACACCTACGTGGACCGCGAGACGGAGATCGCGCGCTTCGACGTGGCCGGCCACTCGCTGCAAAGCGTGCACGCGCTGATCTCCTCGAACCTTAACGCAGAGAGCTCGCTCTGCGGCTACGATTTCTTCGCCCACTACCCGACGCTGATCGATCGCGATCGCGGGCAGGTCACGCTCTTCCCGCCGGCTTCACGCCTGGCGCACATGCGCTGCGTCCCGGTGGACGTAGCGCCGCGCGTTCCGCTCGCGACCATCGAGGTCAACGGCACGTGGCTCAGCCACGTCGTGCTCGACTCCGGCATGGCCGGCGGCGGCGCGCTGTGGGACGGCGTCCGCTCGCACCTGAAACAGCCGCTCGTCGCCAACGCGAACTACGAGACGATGCCGGCCGCGGTGCGCCAGGGCTTCTCGTGCGGCGCGATCGCTTCCATCCGCTATGCGCCCGGCGCGCCCGTCACCGCGATGCCGATCTGCACCGAGCCGCAGCGCCCCGACGGCTACAACGGCATCATCGAGACCAACCTCCCGAGCATTCACGCGATGGCGGTGGATTATCCGCACCGCCGCATCTGCTTCGACGTCGCCAGTTCGCCCGCACCGGCGCAGGCCGACGTCGGACGCGCCGGCGGCCTGCCGACCGACGCGTGGGCGCGCTTCAACTACCTGCGCCCGCCCCAGAAGTAGCGGCTCACACCTTGTGACATCACGAGCCCTTCGACTCGCTCCGCTCGCTCAGGATAAACTTCGGCGCGCTCGAACGTTCCACGCGTGCCGCGGCGGGACTCCGACGCGAGCGCCATTGACAGGATGTCATTAACTCTTCCTCGGTAGGTGGCGCGAGCGCGGCGTAGCAGGAGCACTACAGGAGGTGGTGCGACGAGCGACCGCAGCGGTACGTGTGGAACGTTCGGAGTGCGTCCGGGGGGCGCTAGCGTTTGCGCGCGACCAGGATTCCGTCGCAGACCGGCAGCAGCGTCGCGTCCACCCGCTCGTCGCGCCCCGCCTTGGCGCTGACGTCGCGCAGCGCGACCGTATCCGGGTCGCGATCCGACGGATCCACGACGGAGCCGCCCCATAACACGTTGTCGACCAGGATCAAGCCGCCGGGCCGCACCAGCTCGAGCGCGCGCTCGTAATAGGCGCCGACGTTCTCCTTGTCGGCGTCAATGAAGGCCATGTCGAACGGCTCCGCGCCTTCGTCGCGCAGCCGAGCCAGCGTCTCGAGCGCCGGCGCGATGCGCAGGTCAATCTTGTGCTCGACGCCCGCCGCTTGCCAATGCCGCCGCGCGACCGACGTGAACTCTTCGCTCACGTCGCAGGCGACGATGGCGCCGTCCCCGGGCAGTGCCAGCGCCATCGCGAGCGAGCTGTAACCGGTGAAGACGCCGATCTCCAGATAGCGGCGCGCGCCGATCGTTCGCGCGAGCAGCGTCATCAGCTGGCCCTGTTCCGGTCCGATCGCCATCCGCGAGTTCGGGCGGGCCGCCGTCTCCTCGCGCAGCGCGCGCAGGCGCGGATCCTCGCGCACGACCGCGTCGATGATATACCGTTGAATGGCCTGGTCCACGAACGCGCTCTTCGCAGTCATCGTCGTATGATACCACGGCGTCGCGGCAGGAGCGCCCGACAAACCTCGCCGGATCCAGCTAGAGCCAGGCGTCGAGCGCGCGCGCGAATTCATCGAACGCCGCGCGATGCAGATTGTGCCCGGCACCGGGAAAACGAACGACCGTCACCTCGGGCGAGCGATCGCGCTCGGCCTGGTCCACCGCGGCATCGTCGTTGATGCCCTCTCCGCGGCCGGCGAGCGCGAGCAGCAGCGGCTTCGGATACCGCGCGATGAGGGGCCGAAGATCCCACGACGCCGCCGGATTCTGTTTCCACAGCGCCTCGATCGGCGCGGCCGTCATCGAGTGCACGGCGTGCACCTTGCCTTCCACGTCGGCCGCATGCCACTCGCCGTAGTCGGCACGCGTGCGCTCGTCGCGCGCCGCGCCGGTCAGCGCGAAAAGCTCGCGCAGTTCTTCCAGGAACTCTTTGTACCACTCGTCGCTCGCCTGATGGATCATCGGATCGACCGCGGCCACGCGGGCAACGGGCAACCGCGTCCCGGCGAGGATCGCGACCGCGCCGCCCCACGAATGGCCGATCAGCGCGTCCACCGGCTCGCCGATCGCGGCCGCGACGTTCTCCGCATCGCGCACGCCGCGCTCCAGGGCCATCGGACCGGGCACGGCCGCGCTGTCGCCGTGCCCGCGCTGATCGTAGGCGAACAGACGAAAGCGGCCGGCCAGATGGCCGGCCAGTCGTTCCCACGAGCGGCGCGAGCTCGTCATGCCGTGGACGGCGAGCAGGATCGGGCCGCGATCGCCCCACGCCTCGAGCGTGGTGGCCGCGCCGTCGTCGAGCCCGACGCTCCGAATGCTGCTACTTACGGATGAGCTGACGGTGCAGCTCGTCGAGATCTTCGATCGTGTTCAGCATGACCGCGTCTTTGACCGAGGTTTTCTTGATCTTCGACGAAGCCCGCATCGCAGAGCCCAGATCGTCGGAGTGATCGTAGCCGAGCACCGCGGCGTTGTGCTTTTCGATCGCCGCCGGATCGATCTTGCCGTTCGCCACGACCCAGTCTTCGAACTCCATGTACGACGGTCGCTGCTGCCGCACGAACGCGATCGTTTTATCGCGGTCCAAACCGAGCGCGCTCAGCGTCATCGCGTCGAAGCCGGCGCCGCACTCGTCGTAACCGTCGGGCAGCGCGCCGACCGCCGCGAGCGAAAGCTTGAGCCAAAGACGCGGCAGATGATTCACTCCGAGCGGTCCCGCCGTACCCGAACTAACGAGCGGTACGATCGTCGTTTGGTCTGACATACAATTCTCCTTAGACCGGAGTCACGACCTCATCGCGAGAGTTCGTGAACGCTGTTGGAATTCGTGTCGGTGTAAAACAGAACGGTATCGGAATCGCCCTTCCCGCGGGCGGCGAGCCCGAAGACGCCTTGCGTCGAGCTGGTGTCGATCACCTTCGTGTCGAGCACCTTGCCCTGCGGCGTCAGCTCCACCAGCGTATTCGCCGTGCCCCCGGTGTTGGCGACGATGAGGTTGCCATTCGGAAGCAGCGTGGCCGCCATCGGTGCGTTCAGCGGCGAACCGCTATAAACGAGGCTCCCGCACGTAGTCTTCGGGTGTTTGCAGGAGAACTTCTTCCCGCCGGACTTGACGGTGATCTCATCTTTGGCCAAAAGCTCGCTGGCGTTGGAAAAAGCCACGATCGTATTGGTCACACCGTCAACGATGTAGAGAACGTCGACGCCGGGATCGTACTGCAATCCCGAGGGCCCGAGCACGCCTTGCGCGCTCGGGTTGCTCACCGCGAAGCCATTGGCCACTTCGATTGCCTTGTTATTGCCGTAGAAGCCGACGCTCACGCTCACGATTCCACCGTTCGTGGTGCCGGCGAAGACGTATTGCGGCGAGAAGGCCTGCGCGGGGACGGCGATGGTGTCGTCGATCGGCGATGAGATCGACTTACCGCTGTAGGTGTGCACCGTATTTCCCTTGCTCGAGACCTGAACGATCTTTCCGCTGCTCAGTCCGGCGCCATACGATGAACCATCGTGTGAACCGAGCCCGTCTCCGTCACACCCCTTGATTAAATCGCTTTGGACGAATCGCACTGGCGTCGAACTCGGCGCCGGATCGAGGATTTCCATGGTCGTGCCGTTGCCGGGCACCCCGGCCGAGTCCGCATAGTTACAAACCAGGATCTGGCCCTTTTTTAGCGCGCCCTTCGACTTCGGAGCGAGCGAGATCGCGCGGGGGCCTTGGTCGCCGTTGTGGGTATCCACGGTCGATCCGATGAGGATATCCTTCGTGAGCTGCTTCAGGATCGACGTCGTGTCGGCGGGCCGGCGCCCGCTCGCAAACGCGCCCGAGCCCGCGAGCGCGGAACTTACTCCATCGCTCGACGGGACCGCCTGTGCACCGCAGCCCGATGCTGCCAAGAGTATCGCCCCCGCCAGCACTATTGATCGATCGGCGCGCGCCATCTTAGAAACCTCCCGTTGGTAGCAACTGTTGACGATGCGCAACGCCGAACCAGCTCTCCGTATGACTATCGTCACCGATCGTCCCGACTGGCGTCGCGCGTTGACCTTCCCCGATGCGATGGCGAGTCCTGCTGCAGCACGTTCTGCTCGTCGGTCGCGGCGCAGGTCCTCGGCGTCCGACCTGAGAAGCCCGGTTCCCACTTTACTCGGAGAAGTAGAACCCTTTGGTTCTTAACAAATCGGGAGACAACCGTCATGCGAAGACTTGGTTCGGCGTTCTGTATTATTGTTCTCGTAGGCTGCTCGCGAATGGGCGCTACTTCGTCACTTCCTGCGACGAATGTGCCGGCGAGTCAGTCGAAGCGGGACAGCTCGGGATTCCAGACGCTCTATGTGTTTGAAAAGGCGCATAATGGAGTAGTCCCCGTCGGTTCCTTGCTCCCTCTCAACGGCAGCCTCGTCGGCACGACGAACTTCGGTGGCATTTCACATTGCAGGCCGGGACACGGGTGCGGGCTCGTTTACGAGCTGAGCACGCCCAGCACGCAGACCGTTCTCTACCGCTTCAAAGGCGGCACGGATATTGCGCGCCCATATGCGGGGGTCATCGAAGTCAACGGCACGCTCTACGGCACCACGCAGTCAGGCGGAAAGCACAACCTCGGAGGGGTTTTCGCCGTCACGCCGTCGGGTACGGAAAGCGTGGTCTACGTCTTCGACGGAAAACATGGGAGCGATCCACGCGCGGGCTTGACGAGCGTCAATGGCGCGCTCTATGGCACCACCTATTATGGCGGCTCGACTGGGGCTGGAACGGTCTTCACGATCGCCGCGTCCGGCACCGAAAAAGTACTCCACAGTTTTAAAGGCGGAAAGGACGGCGGTCTGCCGCTTGGCGCTCTGATCGAGGTCAACGGCGTACTCTACGGCACGACCTCTTCGGGGGGCGCGAGCAACGCCGGAACCGTCTTCCAGCTCAGTCCGAGCGGTTCGAGTTACGGCGTTGTCTATAGCTTCAAAGGCGGGGCCGACGGCGCGTTCCCGTTCGCGGGGTTGTTGGAGCTCAACGGCACGCTCTACGGAACGACCCGACGGGGCGGCAGCCACAACCACGGAACGGTTTTCGCCCTAACGCCGTCCGGCTCCGAGACCGTGCTGCACAGCTTCGGCGGAAAAGCCGACGGCGCCGATCCTTTCGCGGGCGTGACGGCCTTGAACGGCGCGCTTTACGGCACGACGGCGGCCGGCGGCTCGCACAAGAACGGCACGATCTACTCGATAACGACGTCAGGTTCGGAAACGGTGCTGCATAGCTTCACCGGAGGGCCCGGCGGGCGGGTTCCCTACGCAAACCTTACCGTTTTCAACGGGGCGCTCTACGGCACGACTCTCTGGGGCGGTCGCAAAGGTGCCGGCGTCGGGACCGTATTCGAGTACTCCCCGTAATCGCTCCCGACCGATCCGACGTTTCGTACGAGAGTCCCGAGTCGCGACGCTAAGAAAGCGTCGTGGCTCGGGACCTCTCGCATCTTAGCCGTGCCGGGATTTGAACGTCAGTTCGGACACACCGGACTTGTCGAGCTCGCCGAGCCCGAGGGCCTTCATTTTTTCGTACTGCTCGAAGGTCGCCCGTGCCAGCGGCAGGTTCAGGCCGTTCTGCTTCGCGAGCTCCAGCGCGATGCCCGAATCCTTCGCGGCGTGCGCCGCGGAAAAATAGACGTCGTGATCGCGGTTCTGCATGTCGGCGCCGTCGGTCTCGAGCACCCGCGAGTTCGCGCCGGTCTGCGAGAACACTTCGCGGAGCGTGTTGAGATCGAGGCCCAGCGCATCGCCCAGGCCCAGCCCCTCGGCGAGGCCCGCGGTGTTGATGTTCATCACCATGTTCACCAGCGCTTTGACCTGAGCGGCCGTCCCGGCTTCGCCGATGTACTTCAGCGATGCGCTCATCTTCTCGAGCATCGGCTTCACGCGCTCGAAGACGTCGCGCTTACCGGCCACCATCAGATACAGGGTGCCGTTGCGGGCCTGCGGTATCGAGCTGGCCATGCACGCTTCGAGCGTGTGCGCGCCGTGCTGCTCGGCGGCCTTCTCCACCTCGACGTGGACCTGCGGCGACAGCGTCGCGCAGTTGATGAATATCTTCCCCCGGGCATTCGCGAGCAGCGAGCCCGGACCGTCGCCGAAGATCTCGCGCATCGCCGCATCGTCGGTCACGACCGTGAGCACCACGTCGGACAGCTCGGCGACGCGAGCGGGCGACGCCGCCACTTCGCCGCCGGTCTCGGCCGCGGTGGCCGCCGCCGACTCCCGGTTGAGGTCGTAGAGCGCGGCGATCGGGTAGCCTTCGTCGTGCAGGCGCTTTGCGATGTTCGCGCCCATTCGTCCCGTACCGACGACTCCGACCTTCGCAAGCGTGCTCATAGACCCCCCGTAACGCGAAAAGCGACTATCGGAGCATCTTTATGTGCAGGGAATTCGTCCCCCTTGGGCCGCCGCTGCCGACGAACGTCACGAAGCAATCCTGCGGCCGCGCCGTCTTGGCCCGAACGTTCCAGATGGACGCGTTGTGGTCGGTATACTTTTGCAGCGACACGGTGACCCCCGCGCAGTAATTGTTCACGACGTAGATGCCGTTGAAGCCCTTCTGCCACACGCGTACGGGCTGCGCGGGGCCTTTCTTGCGACGGCTGTAGACGATCTCAAACGGTTCGACGTGCAAAACTCTGGTGAAACCGGCGTCCACGCCCTGGGATACGGACGTCCCCGCCAATGGCGGGGCCGCCCCCGGCGCCGCGCATGCCGCGGTAAGCGCCAAGAGCGCCACGGCAAGAGCCGTGGCAATCTTCGACAACATCGTGACTCCTAAAACAACAGCAAGCGAAATACCACGCCGGTCGCTAACGACAACGACCGCCGCCCCGCTATGATACCCCGCCGGACCGCCGATACCTGCGGGCCCCCGCTCGGCCGGCTGGGAGGGCTGGCAGGCGGGCGCGAGCACGCCGGCCAAAAGCGATTATAGACTGCTGCCTTTTTCTTTATTTTAGGAGGTATTCATGCGCGTGTATCGCGTTCTCGCCGCCGCAGCATTGCTTGCGGCAGCGGCCCCGGCCTACGCTCGCGCTCAGGTCGAGAGCACTCCGATCCCGGCTCCTTCGAAGCCGAACTTCTCGTCCATGGAGTTCCTGGTGGGCACCTGGACCTGCAGCACCAAGAGCGCCCGGCGTCCCGCCGCCTACGTGACGACCGTCACGTATTCGATGGATCCCACCGGCTACTGGCTCAACCAAACGTCAACCACCGCCATGACGTCGTGGATCTCTCGCAAGCTCACGACGTGGGACAAGATCACCTATGACTCCGACTCCAAGCGCTGGGTTGACGTGGCCTACGGCGACGGCGGAGCCTACGGTCTCTCGTTCTCGAGCGGCTGGCAGGGCAACAAGATGGTCTGGCACGACGCCGGGTTCGCCCCCGGTCCGGACATCTCGGCGCAGACCGACACCACCAACACCAAGGTCAGCGCCACCAAGCTCACCACCAGCTCGTCGTTCACCGAGGCGAAGTCGGGTCGTCACGTGGCCGTGACGGGAACCTGCACGAAGCACTAGCCATTCGACGCGACTCACGGTGACAAAGAGAAGAGGCCCCGCATCGCGGGGCCTCTTCGTTTCGACCGTCGTTTGAGCCGGCGTTAGTACTCTTCCTCGGTGTTGCCGCCGTTCTCGCTGAACGGCGCCTCTTCTTCGTCGCCTTCGTACGAGGGCTTGTCCTCCTCGTAGGTAGGCTCTTCGTCCTCTTCCTCGAGTTCGTAGCCCTGCGGTCCCTCGATCTCCTCGTCCGGAGTCTCTTCCTCTTCGAAGATCTCCTCGGGTTCGATCTCGGCGGCGCGGGGCGGCGCGACGGGAGCGGCAATCGGCGCAGTCGCGTCGAGCGGTTTGCTGTCGTCGATCTCTTCCTCTTCCTCCTCGGGCTCCTCGACCTCGGGTTCGGCCTCGGGGGCCTCGGCCACGGCTTCCCGCGTCGCGACGACGGTCTGGCTGAGCGACGGCTGTTCGTCGCCCATCAGTAAGCCGTACTCGCGGCGTTCCGACTCGGCCATCTCGTCTTCCGGCGTCTTGATGTCAACCTCTTCGCGGTTCTCCGTGAGCACCTTGACGTCGAGCGCGAGCGACTGGAGCTCCTTGATGAGCACCTTGAACGATTCGGGAACCCCGGGCTCCATCACGTTCTCGCCCTTGACGATCGCCTCGTACGTCTTGACGCGCCCGACCACGTCGTCGGACTTCACGGTGAGCAGCTCTTGGAGCGTGTACGCCGCGCCGTAGGCCTCGAGCGCCCACACCTCCATCTCGCCGAACCGCTGTCCGCCGAACTGCGCCTTACCGCCGAGCGGCTGCTGCGTGATCATCGAGTACGGACCCGTCGAACGCGCGTGGATCTTGTCGTCCACGAGATGCGCCAGCTTGAGCATGTAGATGAGGCCGACCGTGATCGGCCGCGAGAAACGCTCGCCGGTGCGGCCGTCGCGGAGCCACGTCTTCCCGTCGGCGGGAAGGCCGGCATCCTGCAGCCACTCCGCAATGTCCTCGGCGTGCGCGCCGTCGAACACCGGCGTCGCGACGCTCATGCCCAGCATGCGCGCCGCCCACCCGAGGTGCGTCTCCATGATCTGTCCCAGATTCATGCGCGACGGCACGCCGAGCGGATTGAGCACGATGTCCACCGGCGACCCGTCTTCCAGATACGGCATGTCCTCCTCGGGCAGCACCTTGGCGATGACGCCCTTGTTGCCGTGGCGTCCGGCCATCTTGTCGCCTTGCAGAATCTTACGCTTCTGTGCGACGTAGACGCGCACGAGGTGATTGACGCCGGGCGAGAGCTCGTCGCCGTTCTCGCGCGAGAACACCTTGACGTCAATGATCTTGCCCTTCTCGCCGTGCGGCACTTTCAGGCTGGTGTCGCGAACCTCGCGCGACTTCTCGCCGAAGATCGCGCGCAGCAGCCGCTCCTCGGCCGTCAGCTCGGTCTCGCCCTTGGGCGTCACTTTGCCGACCAGGATGTCTTCCGGACGCACCTCGGCGCCGATGCGGATGATGCCGCGCTCGTCGAGATCCTTGAGCGCGTCTTCGCCGACGTTGGGAATGTCGCGCGTGATCTCTTCGGGCCCGAGCTTCGTGTCGCGGGCCTCGCACTCGTACTCCTCGATGTGGATCGAGGTGAAGCGATCTTCCTTGACCATGCGCTCGCTGATGAGGATGGCGTCTTCGTAGTTGTAGCCTTCCCACGGCATGAACGCCACGAGCACGTTCTGACCCAGCGCGAGCTCGCCCTGATCCGACGACGGTCCGTCTACCATCACCTGACCCGCGACCACTTCGTCGCCCACGGCGACGATCGGCCGCTGGTTGATGCACGTGCCGGCGTTGCTGCGCACGAACTTCAGCAGGTCGTAGGTTTTCTCGATGCCCTGGCCGTCGCGCACGGTGACGCCCTTGGCGTCAACCGACGTCACGGTTCCGGCATCGTCGGCGACCACCAGGCTGCCCGAGTCCTTCGCGGCGCGATACTCCATGCCGGTGCCGACGATCGGAGCCGACGGCTGCAGCAGCGGAACGGCCTGGCGCTGCATGTTCGCGCCCATGAGGGCCCGGTTCGCGTCGTCGTGTTCGAGAAACGGGATCAGCGCCGTCGCCACCGAGACGATCTGCTTCGGCGAGACGTCCATCAGCTGCACGCGCGAGGCGGGCTCTTCGATGTACTCCTCGGCGTAGCGCGACACCACCGACTCCGACGTGATGCGGCCCGAATCCGGATCCACCGGCGTGTTGGCCTGGGCGATGATGTACTCGTCTTCGCGATCGGCGGTGAGATAGACGATCTCGTCGCCGACGATGCCCTCGCGGACCACGCGGTACGGCGTCTCGATGAAGCCGAACTTATTGACGCGCCCATAGGTCGCGAGCGAGCCGATCAGCCCGATGTTCGGGCCTTCCGGCGTCTCGATCGGACAGATCCGGCCATAGTGCGAGTGGTGGACGTCGCGCACTTCGAAGCCGGCGCGCTCGCGCGAGAGGCCGCCCGGGCCGAGCGCCGACAGTCGGCGCTTGTGGGTCAGTTCCGCGAGCGAGTTCGTCTGGTCCATGAACTGCGACAGCTGCGACGATCCGAAGAACTCCTTGATCGCCGCGACCACCGGACGGATATTGATCAGCGCCTGCGGCGTGACCGTCTCGATGTCTTGCACGGTCATGCGCTCGCGCACCACGCGCTCTAGGCGCAGCAAGCCGACGCGGAACTGGTTCTGCAGCAGCTCGCCGACGGAACGGACGCGCCGGTTGCCGAGGTGGTCGATGTCGTCCTTGGGCACGACGCCGGTCGCGACTTTGATCAGGCGGCGGATCACCGCCACCATGTCGGCGCGCGTCAGGCACTTGCCCGTGATCGGCGGCATCTCGAGGCCCGCGTCGGCGTACTCGTCAATCACCAGGTACGGCCGGTCCAGGCGCGCGTCGGCGTCGCGGTTCTCGATGCGGTAGTGGAACTTGCCGTTGAGCTTGTAGCGTCCGACGCCGGCGAGATCGTAGCGCTTCTCGTCAAAGAACAGCGACTCGAGGAGCTTCTCCGCGTTCTCCGCGTTTTCGGGCTCGCCGGGGCGCAGCTTCTTGTAGATCTCCTTCAGCGCGTCCTCGCGCGTCTTGATGTCCTTGTCTTTCTCGATCGAGTTGCGGATCAGCGGGCTCTCGTCGAACAGACGCAGGATCGCCTCGTCGCTCTCCCAGTCGAGGCCGAGATCCGGGCGCGAGAGCGCGCGGATGAACGTGGACACGTAAATCTTGCGGTTCTTGTCGATGCGGACGCCGATCGTGCCCTCGGTGTCGTCGTTCTTGGTGCCGTTGTCGGTCTCGAACTCGATCCACGCGCCGCGGTTCGGGATGATGGTCGCGTTGAACGTCGGCCGAGCGTTCGTATCCACGTCTTGGCTGTAGTACACGCCCGGCGAGCGGACGAGCTGGCTCACGATCACGCGCTCGGCGCCGTTGATCATGAAGGTTCCCTTGTCGGTCATGAGCGGGAAGTCGCCCATGAAGATCTCCTGGTCGGGGATGCCCTTGATTTCGCCGGACTCGGCCGTGATGAGGCGGACGCGCACGCGCAGCGGCGCGCTGTAGGTCATGTCGCGCTCGCGGCACTCCTCAATTGAATACTTGGGCTCGCCGAGCGAATGCTCGCCGAACTCCAGGATGAGGTTGCCGGTAAAGTCTTTGATGGGGGAGATGGACGCGAACGCCTCGGCCAGCCCTTCGGTCTTGAACCAGTCGAAGCTGGCCTTCTGCAGCTCGATCAGGTTGGGCACTTCCAGGACGTGCGGAATCTTCCCAAACGAGTAGCGGTCGCGCTTCGGTCCGGGCTCGGGCTGCTGCTCGACGGTAAACGCCCCCGTCGGCATGGGGAACGTCGAGGGCATAACCGTCGAGGCGCCGTTGCCGTCGATCCTAGCGCTCGGTCGCTTCGACCGCGATTTCGGGCCTCGAGGGGATTCCTTGGACGCGCTGCGGACAGGTTCCGAGGAGCTCTTCGGTGCGGACTTCGGAGCCGTCGTCTTCGCCATTAACTCTCTTTCTTAGCTGGTTAAACTTCGTTTAATAATTGCGCGGGAAATCGCGGTTTTTGGGCACACCAAAAAGACGAAACACGGGCTCCTTAACGCGGAGGTGTCTCGCCCTTTCATTGCGGCGGCTTTCATGCGCCCCGGGGCATAGGTGATGAGTTTACCACCCCGTCGTCACGAGCGTCAAGGAAACCTTCTTAGCGGCGGGCGCCCCTGTGGATTTTGTCGGAGGTCCGGGCGGGCCGCGCCGCGCTAGAAGCCGCGGCAGTCGCTGACCGTTCCCGGCGGCGGCACGCCGGCGTCGCGGTGGGCCCGGCGGCGCCGCAGGGCAAGCCCTACTAGGCCTTGGCCGGCACCTCGACGTCGCCGAGGATCCGGCGGATCCGGGCGGCGAGCGCCTCGCCGTTCAGACCGAACAGCGCGCGCTGCTTGTCCTGCGAATCGTGCTGCACGAGCACGTTGGGCACGCCCATGCGCTCGACCCGCACGCCGAGTCCCCGATCGGAGGCGAACTCCGCGACCGCCGTGCCGAATCCGCCCGCGAGCGAATGTTCCTCGAGCGTGATGAAGTGCGTGTGGTTGCGCGCTAACTCGATCAGCAGCGCCTCGTCGAGCGGCTTGGCGAAGCGGGCGTTGACGACCGTCGTGCCCTCGACGTAGCCGTCGAGCGCGATGTCCACGACCGTCCCGTACGCCAGCACCGCGACGCGGCTGCCCCGCCGCAGCACCTCGGCCTTGCCGTGCACGATCGGCGCGACGGGCTCGTCGTGCTTCCCGCTGGTCGAGCCGCGCGGGTAACGGATGCCCGACGGCGAGTTGAGCGTCAATGCGTGTTCCATCATGGGCTGCAGCTCGGCCTCGGTGCGCGGCGCCATCAGCGTGAAGTTCGGCAGCGTGCGCAGATAGGCGATGTCGTAGAGGCCCATGTGCGTCGGACCGTCGTCGCCCACGAAGCCGGCGCGGTCCATGCAGAACACGACCGGCAGGTTCTGCACCACCACGTCGTGGACGATCTGGTCGTACGCGCGCTGCAGGAACGTCGAGTAGATGGCGCAGACCGGGCGCAGTCCGCTCGTCGCCAGCCCCGCGGCGAAGCACACGGCGTGCGCCTCGGCGATGCCGACGTCGAAGTAGCGCTCGGGAAAGCGTTTGCCGAACTTGGCGAGCCCGGTGCCGTCGGGCATCGCGGCGGTGATGCCGACGACCCGCGGATCCTTTTCGGCGAGCGCGATCATGGCGTCGCCGAAGACGTCTTGGAACTTCGGACGGGCGCCCGCGCTGCTCTTCTTCGCGCCGTTGCTCGGCTCGAACGCGCCGGCGCCGATGCCGTGGAACGTGCGCGAGTCGCGCTCGGCCGGCTCGTAGCCCTTGCCCTTGACCGTGCGGACGTGCAGCAGGACGGGGCGATCGACGTCCTTCGCCGTCTGCAGCGCGTCTACCAGGACGTCGTAGTTGTGCCCGTCGATGGGTCCGATGTAGCGGAAGCCCAGCTCCTCGAAGATCACGGCCGTCTTCTCGGCCGGCCCGATGAAGTGCATGGCGCCGATCTCGGCGCCCTCGATCGCGCGCTTTGCGGCGCTGCCCAGCGGCAGGCGCTTGAGCATCTTGCTGCCGGTGCGCCGCACGAAGTTCGAAAACGGTTTGCTGCGCAAGACCGAGAGGTACGACGCGATGGAACCGACGTTGGGGGCGATGGACATCTCGTTGTCGTTGAGGATCACGACGAACTGGCTGCGCAGCGCGCCCGCGTTGTTCAAGGCCTCGTAGGCCAAGCCGCCCGTCAACGCCCCGTCGCCGAGCACGGCTACGACGGCCTCGTCGCCGCCGGCCAGATCGCGCGCCTGCGCCATGCCGAGTGCGGCGGCGACCGACGTGCTGGCGTGGCCGGCACCGAACGGATCGTACGGCGACTCGCTGCGCATCGCGAAGCCCGAGAGCCCGCCGCCCTTGCGGATCGTGCCGAAGCGCTCGCGGCGGCCGGTTAGAATCTTGTGGACGTAGGTCTGATGGCTGACGTCCCACACCAGCCTGTCCGACGGAAGGTCGAGCACGCGATGGAGCGCGAGCGTGAGCTCGACGACGCCGAGGTTGGGAGCCAAGTGGCCGCCGTTGACGGCGCACGTGCGGACGAGAAGATCGCGAATCTCGCTCGCGAGGACGTCGATCTCGTCGCGCCGGAGGCGCTTGACGTCCTCGGGAGAGTTGATCCGCTCGATCACCATTGGCCGGGTTATACGCACCTACGTCCCGATGCCCTGCGCGCCGGCGACCACGCGCGCCGCCAGTTGCGCCGCCCGCGGCGCCTCACGCGCGAGCCACACCGCCTGCGGCCAGTTCCACGGTTTGAGCATTGCCGCGAGCGGCGTTCGCCAATCGCTCGAGAGCTCGCGGCGCGGCGTGTCGAGCACCACCCGGACGGCGGCGACGCGCGCCGCGCCCAGCAGGCCCGTCTCCATATCCACGCCCGCGTAGCCTCGCGCGCCCCACGTGCCGCGCGCGGCGCCGTTGACGATCGAGCCGGACGTGAGCAGCGGATCGAAACGCGGTTCGAGACCGAGCCGCCGCGCGCTCTCGGCGAACGCCTCGACCAGCTCGGGATCGCAGCGCAGCGTCTCGCCGTTGGGCCGCCGCACTTCCCGCGGAATCAGCACGGTGCCGGTCGGAAGGTCGTCGCGCAGGCCTCCGGCCAGGCCGCAGCTGACGACCGTTTCGCCCAGCTCGTCGCGCAGCGCCTCGAGCGCCACGCCGGTCTGCACCACGCGCGCCGCCGGCAAAAGTCGCCGCAGTGCCCCGCACTCCAGCGCGGTGGCTGCGACGAACGTCACCGGCGGCAGCGGATTTTCCGTCACCGAGGGTTTCTTTCGCCTGCGGTCGTAGGCTCATGCTCCCTTCTGGGTAGATCTGGAGATGAAATGACTGCCGACAGCCAACCGTTCCTTTCCGACATCACCGAACTGCGCCGCCGCGCCCGCGAGCACATGGGCAAGGGCGCGCTGACCGAAAACTACGGCGGCGACGTGAAACAGGCCATCGAGCTGCTGCAGACGGCCCTCGCGACCGAAATCGTCTGCGTGCTGCGCTATAACATGCACAACGTCGCGGCGGTCGGAATCGACAGCGAGAGCGTGAAGCAAGAGTTCGCCGAGCACGCACGCGACGAGTACGATCATATGGAGAAGATCGCCGATCGGATCAACCAGCTCGGCGGCACGCCCAACTTCGATCCCGAGGGCCTCGCGACGCGCTCGGCGACCGAGTACGGCCACGCCACGAAGCTCATCGACATGATCAAGGAGAACCTCGTCGCCGAGCGCATCGCGGTCGAGCATTACCGCGATCTGATCCGTTATTTCGGCGACAAGGACCCGACGACGCGCGTCATGCTCGAAGGCATTCTCGCTCAGGAAGAGGACCACGCCAACGACATGCACGACCTGCTGGTCGCCCACGAGGGCACGCCCTTCCTGAAGAAATAACGGCTCTTCTTATCCGTTCGCCCGATACCAGGCGACCGCGCGTTCGAGGGCGGCGCGGACGGGCGACGCGACGTAACCGAGTTCGCGCTCGGCCTTCGATGAATCGGCGAACATGCGCGCGACCGACATGCGCACGCCCTCGAGCGGAACCGCCGGCGCGGCGCCCGTGAGGCGGCAGCGCAGCTCGTCGGCGTAGCCGGCGGCGAGCGCCAGCGCATACGGTGCGCGCCCCGCGGGCATCGGACGGCCGGTGATTTCGGCCAGCATCTGCCAGATCTCGTCCATCGAGAGATTCTCGCCGCCCACGACGTAGCGCTCGCCGGTTCTTCCACGCTCCAGCGCGGCGACGTGCGCGCGGGCGACGTCCTCGACCGCGACCAGGTTCATGCCGCCGTCGCCCGGAGCGCGCGCGACGATCTTGCCGTTCGTGAAGTCGAGGATCAACTTGCCGGTCGGCGTCGGCTTGGCGTCGCCGGGGCCGACGGGCGCCGTCGGCAGCAGCGCGATCACCGGCACGCGGCTCGCGAACGCGGCGCGCTCCTGCTCGAGCTTCGACCGATGGTACGCGCCGTGCGCGTGGTCGATCGTGGCGGAGCTCGACGTGAGCACGGCGCGCTCGACGCCCCCGACGTGGGCGGCGAACAACAGGCTGGCGGTCGCGTCAACGTTCACGCGCCGGATCTCCGCGCGATCGCGCGGCGCGAACGAGTAGAGCGCGGCGCAGTGCACCAGATACCGGCAGCCGCGCAGCTGCCGGGCGAAGGCGCCGACGTCGCGCAGATCGCCCTCGATCCACTCGACGCTACCACCATTGTCACCCCGAGCAGCGCGCGAAGCGCGCGTGTCGAAGGGCCGAGCAGCGGACCGCCGAAGCGCCCGCACGTCGTACCCGGCCTCCAGGAGCTCGCGCAGGATGTGCGAGCCGACGAACCCGGTCGCGCCGGTGAGAAAGACGCGGTCTCCCCGAGCCATCGCCCCGACTTTACCGCCCCGGCGGCGAATCACCCGCAGCTATGGAGATTCCCGACGGCTACCACGCCGTGCCGCGCGGCAAGCTCGCCGGCGTTCAAACCTACCTGCAGATGACGGCGAAACCGGCGCTCCGGCCGTCGGTCGCGGATCCGTCGTGGGCGTTGGAGCGCCTGGGACGCGAACACGTGCGCCGCTATCGCGACCTCTTCCACCGCGTGGGCGACGAGTATCTCTGGGCGTCACGGCTGGTGGCGCCCGAGAGCGAGCTGGAAGCTGCGCTCAACGACGACCGCATCGAGATCTACGCGATGACCGCCGGCGGCAGCGACGAGGGTCTGCTCGAGCTCGATTTTCGTCTCGCGGGCGAGTGCGAGCTCGGTCTTTTCGGCGTCGCGGGACCGCTGCTGCACACCGGCGCGGGGCGATGGTTGATCAACCGCGGCATCGAGCTCGCCTGGGCGCATCCCATCAGCCGCTTCTGGCTGCACACCTGCACGCTCGATCATCCGAGCGCGCTCGAGTTCTACAAGCGCACCGGCTTCGAGCCGTATCGGCGCGCGGTCGAAGTCTACGACGATCCGCGGTATCTCGGCCTAACGCGTACCGACGCGGCGCCGCACGTGCCGATCTTATAGCGCGGGGCTGCGACGCTCGATGGCGGCGACGCTGGAGCCGAGATTAGAGAGTCGCGACTCGACGGCATCGAAGCGCACGTCCATTTTGTCGAAGCGCACGTCCATGGCGTCGAAGCGCACGCCCATGGCGTCGAGGCGCACGTCCATGGCGTCGAAGCGCACGTCCATGGCGTCGAAGCGCTCGTCCATGGCGTCGAAGCGCTCGTCCATGGCGTCGAAGCGCGCCAGCACCTTTGTTTCGAAGCGATCTGCGCGCGTCTCCAGCGCGGCAATGCGCACGAACCCGCCGCCCATCTCGGCTTCGATTCGCCGAAAGCCTAAGTCGGTCGCCTCATGCAGCGAGAGCACCGCGGCGAGAATTTCGTTTCCGTTCGTCATGGCCCGATCCTAGCCTACGGCCGTGACCAGCATGTTTCCTGGCGGTGTGCCGCCGCTCACTCGCGCAATGCGGGCGACGATGCGATGTTGCGCTTTCCGATGATGCTGCCGCCGGTCTTACCGTCAATCGTCCATTTGCCCTGAAAACTCTTACCGTTAGCGGCAAACTTGAGCACGACGTTGCCGGTTCCGCGCGAGTCTCTCCATCTACCGGTCAGCACGACGGAACCTATTGGAAGGGTGCCTTGTAAGTGTCCGCCCTTGTAGGAGCCGATGACCGTCTGACCTTCTTGACTGAGTTTGAGCGTGCTAGTCGCGAACGCCTCGCCGCTGGATGCAACGTTCCAAAGTCCTCTGACCCAGAGCTGGGCGTGGCTCACGGCGGCCCCAATGATGTGGCCCTGCGGCTGCTGCGCGTCTGATGCGAAGCCCCAGGTTCCCGCAAAGCTCCTGCTATCGTCCGTAAACTGCAGCTTGATCCAGCCCTCTCCGCTGGGCGTCTTCCACGTGCCGGTCAGGTTGTTGGCGTCCGACGCCATGGTCCCGTCTACCTCGGTGCGTGGCCCGAAGTTCCCGACCACGGTCGACCCCAACTGGTGCAACTTCATCACGCGCGACGTGAGGTCGGGTCCCACCATCCCGCTCATGTGGAAGCTGCCGCTTACCGGAGGATATGCGGCCCGCGATGCGACGAAACGGCCACTCGGTTTGCTGCCGGGACGTCCCCACTCGGCGGTAAATCCGCTGCCGTTCGAAGCAAAGACGAGCGTCATCCAGCCGTGGCCGCGCGAATCGGTCCACGTCGCATCAACGCGGAGGGTCCCGGGCGCGAACTTGCCGTCAATCCGCCCGCCTTGGCCGTAGGTGCCGACGATGGTGGACCCATCTTGCACGATTCTCACCGTGCCGGTCGCGAAAACCTCGCCGCTCGCGGTCACGCTCCAGTTGCCGGTAGCGTTGACGGCGTTCTGCGCTTGTGCCGGGCCGGTGAGGAACACCAGACTGGCGATCAAGCCAAGGGAAGCAAAACCACTTCTCGTCACGATCGACCCCCAAAGCGGGCTGAGCTCCGCCTGGACGCCGTATACCCGCGATAGAGCCGGCGCTAACCCGTTCCCGCGGGGCCGCCGCGTATTGCAACGCGAAGTGCCGCAGAGTGACATCGTCCGGACGAACGCGGACGGGGGTCGATGCAGTGCGCGCCGCGTTGGAGTACCGCGTCGCCGTCGTACAGGCCGCCGCCGGGTCGGGGAAGACCACGGCGGTGCGCGCCGCAGTTGCCGGCGTCGCACACGTGTGGCGGGACGCGACTACCGCGGGGCGCGACGAACTCCTTGCGGCGGCGTCGTCGGGAGATCGGCTTATCGTCGTCGATGAATTGCGGGCCGTCGCTGGCGACGGCGCTGGACCGGCCGCGGTCGCTGCGCTGGTCGACCGGTTCCCTCGAACGCGATGGGTCCTCGTTTCCCGGGAATCCGTCGGGTTACCGCTGGCGGCTTGGATCGCCAAAGGCGAAGCGGGGGCACCCGTTGGGCAGGCTGATTTGTCGTTGTCGCCACCGGAAATTCACCGGGCCGCGAAAGCGCTCGGGCTGCGCGTCGATCGGGCCGCTATGCAGTTTCTGATCGACGCAACCGGCGGATGGCCCGTCGCCGTCAAGTTTGCTCTGGCCGCTCTCCAGCGCTCGCCATTGGATCTCTCGCGGGCCGCCGCAACGACGCACCGACTCTTGTCCGCCTACTTCGCAAGCGAAATATTCGGTCAGCTCGAGGACGATCGGCGCGAGCTCGTGTCCGACTTAGCCATGCTAGGCGCTTTCGACGAAAGGATGCTCGCTGAGCTCGGTCGTGAGGACCCACCGGCCGACCTGCAGTGGGTCGGCGGTGCGCCCGTTCCGTCCTACGAAGAAGGGGAGCGCGTTGTGCTGCATCCGCTGCTCGCGCGCTACGCGATCGCGCAGCTTCCAGCGTCGCAACGGCGAGCTCGCGCACTCCGAGCCGCCGCCGCGCTTCGGGCGTCGGGCGTCGTCGGGCGCGCTTTCGAACTGAAGCGGCTCTACGCGCCGGACTCGGCGCTCGCGGACCTTCATGCCGAAGGCTTAGCCCTGCTCGACGCGGGCTGCTTGGACGGCGTGCGCGACGCCTTACGCGCGTTGCCGCTTGCGATACGCCGCGACGACCCGATCGTCGTATGCTTGCGCGCGGAACTCGAAGCCCAGGCCGGCGCGGTAGAACGCGCCAACGTTCTCTACGAAAGAGCAGACCGGATCGCGACGACGACCGAACTTCACGCTCGCGTCTGCCGCCATCGAGCCATCCACTATCTCAATCAAGGCCAAACCGCGGCGCTCGACGCGATACTCCCCGCGCTCGACGTCGGCACGGAGGTCGAGCGCATTGACGCGTCCGGCATTTACGCGATGGCCCTGGGATTATCGGGGCGGCTCGAAGATGCGCGCGTGGAAGCACGGCTCGCCGTTGACGCCGCGACCGACCTCGACGACGAGGCGTTGCTGGCGCGCTCTCTGCAACGGCTGTCCTACGTCGAATACCAGGCGGGTAACATCGCCGGTGCGGAGAGGAACGCCCACGAGGCGGCGCGTCTGGCGCGGCGGTTAGGTGCGTGGTTTCACTTCATCTGCGCGCAGAGCATTCTCTACGGTACGGCGGTTGGCGCGCGCGACGATCACGCCGCGGCATTACGGCATGCACAACAGATCGGCTGGGCCGCAGAGCGCACGCGCGACCGGCGCCATCGTTCCTATGCCCTGAGCGCTCAGTACGTGCTCGAGGTCGAGCGGGGCCGGCGAGCGCGCGCGCTGGCCATTGAATCGGAGATGCCGATGCACTCGGGTTTTCGCGATGAGCTCGATTGCTGCGTCGCCCTGGCCACGCGATTGAGTTGGAATGGCGAATTCTCGGAGGGCTATCGGCTTTTGGCGGCGCTGGACGATCGCGTGGTCGATCCTTCCGAGCGGCGCGTCTGGAATGCGGCGCTTGCGATGTTCGCGGCCTTCGGGGGCGACGAAAAGAACGCGTCGCTCCGCCTGCGCGTGTGCGGCAGGGGCGCAAATTCGGCCGCTCGAGAGAACCTCGTAGGAAACGTGCTGGCGGATTGTTTCGCAGCGGTCGCGCAGATCGTGCTCGGCAACGCGGACGCCGCGGTCCGCCGTCTGCCGCATAACGCTCCCACCGCGCAGACGCGGGCGCTGGCGCTATTCGCGCGCGAACTCGCCGCGCTGGGCTCCTCGCTGGGGAGCGAATCGGCGTCGAAGGCTTTAAAGCGATTGCGCTCCGCGCACCAAGAGGGGTTCGCCGAGGCGGTCGCCGTCGCGCTCGCAAGGCTCCGGAATGACGACGCCTCCGCGCTGCTCACCGAGGCCGAAACCCGCGTTCTGGTCGAATTAGCGAGCGGGCGGACGGCCAAGGCGATCGCGCACAAGCTCGGTCGCAGCATCCATACGGTTCGCAACCAGATCAAGGCAGCGGTCCGTAAGCTCGATGCTTCGGGCAGCATCGAAGCCGTCGCGCGCGCGCACTACCTGGGCTTGCTGCGCTAGGCCTCTAGCCCAAAGTGGTCATGGTCCTTCGCCTGCGCGTCTGGCAAGATTGCGCGGGCAGGTCATGCCAAATCCCATCCGGCTCTCAGAAAGGCTATCGAATTTTGCTACTCTCTCAATTCCGCCGCGGTGTAATTGCTGGGGCGGTTCTCGCGTTGCTCGCAGGTTGTTCCGGGGCATCGCAGGTCTCTCCCTCGACCGCGAGTGCGCAATCGGGCGCGCGTGCGAACGCGCCTCTAGGCGCCTTCGCGCTTACGGCCGCGAAGCTCGCAATGCTGCGCCATAGCGGCATCAAGTCACCGCACGTGGTCGTGCCCAATAAGAAGCGCGCGGAGTGGGGTCACGTGCTGTTCGTGTCCGACTACTCGGGCAACGTCGTCCAAGAGTTCCAGCCGAAAAAGAACGGGATGGTTACGGCAACCATCAGCGACGTGGTCGGGCCGCAAGGCATGGATACGGATCGTCACGAGAATCTGTACGTGACGAGCCAGGGCACTTCTTCCGTTAACGTCTACACGCCGGGAAGCTACACGGCCTCGAAAATCCTCAACGAGGGGAACGCCCAGGCGCCGGCCTCCGTCGCCGTTTGTCCCGACGGCAGCGTGTACGTGTCGAACACCTATGCGAACTACGGCTACCAGAACGGCAGCATCCAAATCTTCGCGCCGGGCTCGACGTCGCCGACCGGCTCGATCCCCGACGGCAACATCTACTTCTCGTTTTTCGTTGCTTGCGACCGTGCCGGTAACGTTTGGTACGACTACCTCGACAATAGTATCGTGACCGGGGTCGCCGAATACGTGCCGTCGACCGGTACCATCACGCAGTTCGGCAGCCTCGGAATTGCGTTTCCGGGCGGGATCCGCGCGTTCGGGAAGGGCTTGCTCTCCATCAACGACCAAAGCACGAGCCAATTCGACGGAAGCGTTCAGATCTTCGATGCTTCCAACATGGCCGCCGGGCCGATTTCGAGCATGACCGGTTTCGACGACCCCGTTTCGGGTTCGTGGAACAGGACCGACAAGGCGATGTGGCAGGCCGACATCACCGCTCAGCGGGTCGATTATGCGACCCTGGCGGGAACTCCACAGATCAGGTATTCGATCGGCGCGGGCATCCTTTACGGCCCGATCGACGCCCTCGTCTTCCGCACGGGCGACCGGTAAGCTCGAACCCAACCTCTTCGCCGCCGGCGCCCCCAGTCGACGCTCAACGAGCGTCGAGCCGGCGGCGGAGTGACGCGGTGCGGCTGAGAGAAGTCAGTCGCCCGTCGGCACGATTCCCAACGACTCCACCATGAGCACGATCGACCGCTGCGGGGAGCGCGGCCGGTGCACGACGTTCTTGGGCACGGTGAAGCCCTCGTGGCGGCGGAGCGTGACGGAGTCGCGTCCCTCCACGTCGAGCACGATCTCGCCCTCGAGCACGAGGAAGAATTCGTCTTGGTCCGCGTGCTTGTGCCACGGAAACTCGCCCTCGAACACGCCCATCCGCACGACGGCGTCGTTGACCGTCGTGAGCGTCTGGTTGAACCAGGGTTCGTGCTCGCGCGCCTCGGCGGGGATGTCGACCAGGCAAAGCTGGCCGTACTTGATACCCTCCTCGGTGCGGAAGTTCTTCGGTAATCCCTCGATCATAGTGACGTCGAGCGTTGGCCGCGGCGGCCTGCGCCGCCTGGCGCCCTTCGGCAGAATGACACCGGGGTGCGGCGCCGAAAGGCGCGCCCATGAGCGCCGTCTTCGTTCTGGGCTGGGTCGTCGCCGTCGTGCTGGTCCTCATCGGCCTCTACGCGCTGGTCGCGCCGCACGCGGTCTCGCGCGGCTACGGCGTTCGCGCCGATGGCCACGACGCGCACGGCTACGTCCGTGCGACCGGCATTCGCGACATCGCGCTGGGCGTGCTGCTCGGCGCCGTCGCCTACTTCCACTCCCTCACGCTGCTGATCGTATTTGCGGCGGTGGGCATCGTCGTCTCCGTCGCCGACCTCGCCATCGTCTGGCACCACGCCCACGAGCGCCGCGTGCACGTCGCGCACGGCATCCACGCCTCGGGAATCGTGGCGTTCGTGCTCATCATCGCGATGGCGCTGTTCGCGATCGGGCGTTAGCGGATGACGAATGCAGATGAAGTTCTCACCGCCGTGCTCTCGCTCAAGGAAGCGACCGAGCTCGGCTTTCGAGCGGTGGACGTGCGGTTCGACCGGCTCGAAACGCGCGTCGGCGCGCTCGAAACGCTCGTGGACCGCTCGATGGTGAAAATCTTGGAACGCTTCGACACGCTCGAAGTACGTTTGGGCGGGGTCGAGCGCCGCTAGCTCGGGCCGGCGTGGGTAAGGCGGGCTCTATGAAAGGCCTGGCGGCAGCCGGATCGCTCGCAAAAGAAACCCTTACTGAGTTCCAGCGGCACAAATCGCAGTGGCTCGCCGCTGCGATCGCATATTTTGCCGTGTTCGCCGTCGCGCCGCTCGTCATCGTGGTGGTCGAGATCGGCGGCCTCGTTCTCGGCCGCCACCAGGCCCTGCTCGACGAACTCTACGGCCATCTCGCGTCCACCGCGGGGCCCGCGACCGCCGCGGTCGTCCAATCCATCGTGACGGCGACCCTGGCGCAGCAGCGAACGGGCCTGCTCGCGCAGATCGTCGGTTGGGCGGTGTTCGTGGCCGGCGCCGTCGGATTGTTCTCGTCGCTGCAGGACGCGCTCGACACCGTTTGGGACGTCGCGCCCGCCAAGACGTCGCTGCCGCAGACGGTGAAGGCGCGGCTGATCTCGTTCGCCGTCGTGCTTGGCATCGCCGCGCTGCTGCTCGTGTCGGTCGGCGTTACTGCGGGCCTGACGGCTGCCGGCACCGCGCTGGCACACGTCTCGCCCGGCTTTCCCGCCGCCACGAAGGCCGCCGACTTCGCCGCGTCGCTGGCGATCGACACGCTGCTCTTCGCCTTGCTCTTCGAATATCTGCCCGACCGCCGCATCGCGTGGAGCGATGTATGGCGCGGCGCGGCCGCTTCGGCGCTGCTCTTCGTCGCCGGAGAGTTCGCGCTGGGATGGTATCTCGGGCGCGCCGCGATTGCGTCGGGCTACGGCGCCTTCGGCGGGCTCGTGGTCTTCCTCGTGTGGGTCTATTACTCGGCCCAGATCGTCTTGCTCGGCGCGGAGTTCACGCACGTGTACGCAAAGCGCTATGGGTCGCTCGCCCCTTCGACAGGCGCCGCTGCGCGGCGCTGCTCAGGATGACAATTAATTGCCGATTGCGGCGCGGATGGATTCTTTGATGGATCCCGTCGTGCGCAGCACGGCGGTCGGTTCGTATCCGCAGTGGGCCATGCAGTTTTCGCACGACTCGTGCTTGCCGCGGCCGTACTTCGACCAATCCGTCTCCTCGAGCAGCTCCTTGTACGTCTTGGCGTAGCCCTCTTTGCTCATCAGGTAGCAGGGGCGCTGCCAGCCGAAGACCGTGTAGCAGGGGATGCCCCACGGCGTGCATTCGAAGTCAACCTTGCCCTCGAGGAAATCCAGATACAGCGGACTGTGGTTCAGCCGCCACTTCTTGCGCTTGCCGTCGGCGAAGACCTGACTGAAGATCTCGCGCGTGCGGCGCACGCCGAGGAAGTGCTCCTGGTCGGGCGCCTTCTCGTACGCGTAGGCCGGTGAGATCTGCATCATATCCACCTTCAGGTCGTCGTTGAGGTAGTCGAGCACCTCGCGGATCGACTCGGGCCCATCCTGATCGAAGAACGTCGTGTTCGTGAAGACGCGGAAGCCGCGCGCCTTCGCGTCTTTGATCGCGTCAACCGCCTTTTCGAACACGCCCTCGCGGCAGACCGACTGATCGTGGCGCTCGCGCATCCCGTCGAGGTGGATCATCCACGCGAAGTAGACCGACGGCTTGAAGAGGTGGATCTTCTTCTTCAGCAGCAGCGCGTTGGTGCAGAGGAAGATGAACTTCTTGCGCTTGACCAGCTCCTCGACGATCTGCGGCATCTGCTCGTGCACCAGGGGCTCGCCGCCGGCGATGGACACCATCGGCGCCCCGCACTCCTCGACGGCCGCGATGCACTCTTCCACGCTCAGGCGGCGGCGCAGAATGTCGTCGGGGTGCTGGATCTTCCCGCAGCCGGCGCACGCTAGATTGCATTGCAGCAGCGGCTCGAGCTCCAGCACGAGCGGATACTTCGTCTCGCCTTTGAGCTTCTTGCCGGCGACGTACTTCGCCACGGCGATCTTTTGTTGGAGGGGCATGGTCATGATGGGATGGTTGCTTCCTTCATGGTCTGCGGCGGGACGTCCTTTACTTTACAGGCTTCGGCGAGGGCCATCGTCGGAAAGAGGTGGCGATAGAGGTGATAATTGATATAAAAGTCGCGCGGAAATCCCGTGCCCGTGCACTCGGGCTCGTCCCAGGTTCCGTCGCCGCGCTGACGCTCGCACAGGTACGTTAAACCGCGTTCGACCGCCGGATGTTGCGACTGTCCGGCAAGTTGCAGCGCGTTGACCGCCCAGGCCGTCTGCGACGCCGTGCTCGCGCCGATCCCGGCGCACGTCTCGTCAACGTAGGAGTGACAGCTCTCGCCCCAGCCGCCGTCCTCGTTCTGCACCGAGACGAGCCACGCGGCGCCCCGCTCCATCATGTCGCGACCCGTCTTCAAAGCGGCCAGGCACGAGACCACGCACCACGTTCCGTAAACGTAGTTCACGCCCCAGCGCCCGAACCAGGATCCGTTCGGCTTCTGGGCCGCGCGCAGATACGCCAGGCCGCGCGAAACGTAGCGGTTCGAGGTGTCGTAGCCCAGCGCCGCGAGCATCTCGAGGACGTGCGCCGTCACGTCCTCGGTGGGCGGATCGATCATCGCCCCGAAATCGGAGAACGGCATCTTGTAGAGCAGATCGCGGTCGTTGTCGCGATCGAACGCCGCCCAGTTGCCGTCGCGGCAGTCCATCGCCAGCGTCCAGCGGCGCGCGCGCTCGACCGCGCCGGCGACGTCGGCGTGGTTGCCGCCCTCGAGCAGCGCCAGCACCACGATCGTCGTGTCGTCAATGTCGGGGTAGGCGTCGTTGTCGAACTCGAACGCCCAGCCGTTCCCGTTCTTCTCCGCGCACTTCATCCTCCAGTCGCCCGGCGCGTCGTCGGCGATCTGCTCGCGCAGCAGCCAGCTCACCGCGCGCCGCATCGCGGGATGCGACGCGTCCAACCCGGCCAGCGCGAGCGCGCGCACCGCCCACGCCGTGTCCCACACCGGCGACATGCACGCCAAGAATCGCCAGCCCTGCGCGTCGTCAATCGTAAAGCGATGCATGCCCTCGATGCCCTTGCGCATCACCGGATGATCGAGCGAGTAGCCCATTAGGTCGAGCGCGATCAGCGAATACACCCACGGCGGCTGGATGCCGCCCCAGCTGCCGTCGGCCTCCTGACGCTCCACGATCCACTGAGCGACCCGCTGCTGTGCGTCGTCGCGCTTCGGCTGGCGCGGCAGCCCCTCGTAGAGCTTCTGCAACCGCTCGACGTACATCAGCCAGTGCCGCGAGCCGGCGACGCGCTTCATCGCGTCTTCCGTGCCGGGCACGACGATCTCGCTCACGTCCACGCCAAGCTCGCGAACGGGCCGCTTCGACACGACGATCGTGAGCGGCGCCACCGTGCCACGCGCCCAGCAGGCGAAATCGTAGAGATTGAACGGCATCCACAGCGGGAAGTAGACGATTTCCGGCGGCAGCGACGGCACGCCCGACCACGGATAGATGCCGAAGAGCGCGAGCCAAATCTTGGTGAAGACGCGCGCGTTGACCACGCCGCCCTCGCGGTGGATCACCTCCAGCGCCCGGCGCATCTCGTCGCGCGCGGAATCCACGCCCAGCACCTTGAGCGCGACGTACGCCTCGATGGTCGTGCTGAGATCGGCGGGGCCGTCGTAGTAGAGCGCCCACGATCCGTCGCTGCGCTGATTGCCGAGGATGTGCGCGACCGCGCCGGTGCGGAACTCGTCGTGGGGCAGGCCCAAGAAGCGAAAGAGCAGCACGTGCTCCGCCGTCATCGTCACGTTCGTCTCGAGCTCGCCCGACCACCAGCCCTCGGTGGACTGCGCCTGCAAGAGCCACCCGACCGCGCGGTGGAGCGCTTGCGCTACCGAAGCAGACACCGTGCCGCCTGCCTTCCGCTCCGCACCGCCGATTCCATCGTGTCGGGCCAGCCGGTGTCGGTCCACGAGCCCGCGATCGCGACGGCCGGGTGCGACGTCCGTTGGGCGGTGCGCCCGCTGCCGACCCGCGGCAGCCACGTCGCCTCGGGATTGCGCGTCACCGCGCTGCGCACGATCGTGGCGCCCTGCAGCGCCGGCAGGTAGGCGCGGACCTCGCTCCATGCGAGCGCTTCGAGCTCCTGCGTCGGCATCGTCAGATAACGATCCGCGGCGCTGATGCTGCACGCGAGATAGCCCGGCGACTTCTCGAAGATCCACTGCACCGGCGACTCCAGCGCGGCCGCGAAGTCGAGGCCGATGCTGCCGCCGTCGTGCCAGAGATGCACGTCAACGATGGGATACGGGTCGTACTCGCCCAGGTGCTCCACGCCGTAGCGCGCCGGATCGCCCAGGATGCGCTGCGCCTGCCGCGGCGCGACCGCGAGCACGACGGCGTCGAACCGCTGCGCGTCGCCCTGGGCCGGTCGCAGGGCCACGCCGTCGGTTCCGGCGTCGAGGCCGAGGACCGCGGTCGAAACGTGCACCGCATCGAGCTGCGCCGCCGCCGCCGCGGCGAAATGCGCGAGCGGCACCGTCGAAAAGCCGAACCGCGCCGCGCCCGCATCGCGCAAAAACCCGGTCTGCAGCACGAAGATCGCGTCGGCGGCGGCGACGCGATCGAACGGTGCGTTGAGCGCCGGGATGAAGAACGGATCCCAGAACGCCCGGCGCTCTCCCGCGCCTTGGCCGTTGCGCCGCAGCCACTGTTCGAACGTCTCTTTGTGCTCTGCGCCCTTCGGAGAGCTACTCAGGGTGACAACGGAGGCGAGAGCCCGCACGATGCGGAATTTTTGCGCGAGCGTCAGGTGCGGATAGAACGCGAACGACTCCGCCAGCTGCAGCGGCGCGGGAAGGACGCCCGCGCGCAGCCGTCCGCTGCGGCCGTCGCGCGCGACGATGAGCGCGTCGAAGCGATCCTGCAGCCGCAGCTCGCCTTCCATGCCGACGCGCCGCGCGAAGGCCACGAACTCGGTGCAGCACGCCAAGAATACGTGCTGGCCGTTGTCAACCTCGACGCCGTCAATCTCGAACGACGTGGCCCGGCCGCCGAGCAGCCGGCTGCGCTCGAAGAGCTCCACGCGCGCGCCCGCATCCTTCAGCGCGAGGGCCGCCGCGAGCCCGGCGAGCCCGGCGCCGACGACCGCTACGCGCTCGAGAGCCACGAACGAACGACCACGCGAAGTTTCTCCGTCTTCGACAGCGCGGCGCGCGCTCGCAGCGGAAGCCCCGGCTCGCGTTCGATCTTCTTCAGCAGTTCCTCGTAGATGCCGGCCATGGTCTGAACGCACGCCGCCGGCCGGCGCGGGATGTAGCGCAGCACCTCGTAGCCGCTGGTGAAGTACGTCCGCGCCCGCGCGACCTGATGCGCCACGAGGCCGTTCCAGCCCGGCACGATCTCGCCGTCGAACAGCGCCGGCTCGGGGACGCCGAACCGCTGCAGCTCGTCCTGCGGCAGGTAGACGCGCTTCATATCCACCGCGTCTTCGCGCACGTCGCGCAGAATGTTCGTGAGCTGCAGCGCCATGCCCAGGTCGTCGGCGCGCTCCAGCGCGATCGGGTCGCTGAACCCGAAGATGCGCACGCACATCCGTCCGACGACCGACGCCACGAGCGTGCAATAGGCGCGGAGCTCGTCGAACGTCGCGTAGCGCGAGCGCGTGAAGTCCATCTCGACGCCGTCTACCAGCATCTGAAGCTCGGCGGCGGGAATCGAGTAGCGGTCCATCGCCTCGGAGAGCACGCGCAGAATCGGGTCGTCGCCGTAGTCGCCGCGCGCGGCCTGCAAGATGCGGTCGCGATGCACGGCCAGCCGCGCCGGCAAGTTCTCGAGCCCGACGGTATCGGCCTCGTCGTCAACCTGGCGGGCGAAGTTGTAGAGCGCGTAGATCGCCATCCGCTCGTGATAGCCGAGCGAGATGAAGCCCCAATAAAAGTTGCCCGCCTCGCGCTTCGCCATGTCGCGATTGAAGCGCTCGGCACGGTGCTGCGGAGATTCCGAGGCCGAGATGCCGAGCAGGGCGCGCGGAAGGTTGATCATTCGGTGGGGGATTCCTTATGAAAAGGTCTTTAATGCGGCACGAGCTACGAGCAATACCTTCGTGGGCCCGGAAACGCTCGGGCGGCGGCGCTCCGTTTCGTACCCCATCGCGGCGGCGGCATCGCAGATGGCCAGGCCGCCGGTGCGGTAGAGCACCAGCTGCAGGCGCAGCGGCCGCGGCACCCGCCGCTCCAGCCGCTCGCCGGATGCCAGGAGCGCGCGCGCCCGCTCGACCATGGCGCGCACCGCGCCGGCGGTTCCCCCGGCCGCGACGTCGCTCTCGACGAGGTAGCGCCGCCCGATCGCCGCGTCGCGGCTGACGTCTTGCGCGTGATTGGCCAGCTGCAACCCGATGCAGACGTCGTCCGAGAGCCGTTCGTTCTCCGCGCCGTCAACGCCGAAGACGCGCAGCACCATCCGGCCCACCGGCGCGGCGGAGAGCTCGCAGTAGCCGATGAGCTCGTCCCACGTGCGATACGTTTTGACGCGCTGGTCCTGCTCGTTGGCGGCGATCAGATCGAGAAACGGCTTCGCCGGAATGGAGCGCCGCGCGATCGTCTCGCGCAGCGCGAAGAGCACCGGATGCACCGGCTCGATGCCGGCGAAGAGCGCCTCGACCTCGGATCGCCAGCGCTCGAGTCGCGGCAGCGCGCTGCCGTCGCGGCTCTCGTCGCCCAGGTCGTCGGTCGTGCGGCAGAACGCGTAGATGCGCGCGAGATCGAGCCGCTTCGCGGCGTCCACGAAGCCCGACGCCACGCTGAAGTTCTCGTAGTGCCGGCGCGTCAGCGTGCGGCAATAGGCGTCGGCGGCGTCGAGGTTCAGCGTCACGGCGCGAGTCTACCGAGCTTCATCGAGCGCGTCAACCCTCCCGCGCGAATAAGGGGCTGCGGAATCCGCCGACCACACGACGAGCACGGTCCAGAACAGCACGACCGCCGCGAGCACGTTCCACGTCAGCCACCGTATGTCGAAGATTGACACGTCCGCCACCACGTAGGCGGCGACGATCGCCCAGGTCAGCATCGGCTGCCGGACGCTGCGCATCGCATAAAAGATGGCCGGCAAGAGGATCACCGGCTCGTAGTGCCACGCGTGCGGGCTCACCGCGACGGCGAGCGCGGACGTCACGCTCAGCGCGGCGACGGAGTCAACTCTCGCCAGCCGCGGCAGACAGACGACGAACGCCGCCGCTCCCACGCCGGCCGCGACGGTCGCCGATACGCCGAAACGGATTAAGACTCCGGGCAAGCTCACGGCGTTCGCGGCGTTGCTCAGGAAATCGGGCGTGTAGTACGCGCCGATGGACGCGGCGTACAGACTCGGCCACGCCCAGTCGCCGCCCGCAGCGGGCACGCTAAGCAGATACCAGACGAGGGCGCAGCCGGCAACGACGGCCACGGCGCGCCACTCCCGGCGCACGAGAAGAATCACCACGAACGGTGCCGCGATGCTCGGTTTGTAGAGCAGCAGTCCCACCGCCAGCCCCAGCTGCCACGGCGAACACCGCCGCGCCGCCGCGATCGCCATCGCGATGAGCAGCAGCGCGAGCGGCGTGTTCTGGCCGCCGAACGCCGCTACTTTTACCGGAGCCCACGCCAGCGTCGCCACGACGCCGAACCAGCGCGGCATCGCGAACGCATCGGCCAGCAGCGCCCCGGCAACGGCCGCAATCCCCAGCATCGCCGCCACGGAGATCGCGTAACCGACCGCGATCGGAAGGCGGCTCGCCGGAACGTAGAGCCACGCGAACGCGGGAAGATACGGCCAGATCCCGGCCTGCAGGCCGTGGGCCCGTTCGAACGCCAAGTGCAGCTGCGGGTCGAGCAGCGCGCGCGTTCCCGCCGTGGCGCCCCCCGTCCAAAAAAACGCCCAGTCGGCGAAGTTCGGATCGCGAATGGTGTTGCGCACCAGCTGCCAGAGCCCGATTGCAAAAAGCGCGGCGCCGTAGATCGCGATGCGATCCCGGGAGATGCGCAACGGCAGCGTCACGGCGGTGACAGCGTGCCGCGCAGGTCGGCCGGGCTTGCGCGCGCCGGCGCAGAACATCGCCACCGCCAGCGTTTCGACCAGCTCGCGCGCCAGCTCGCCGGCCGCTTCGGCGCTCGCATGCGCGGCGCGCAGGAACGGCCCGGCGATGCCCACCAGGTCGGCGCCGAGCGCCAGCGCCTTGGCGGCGTCGAGGCCGTTTCGAATGCCGCCGCTGGCAAAGAGCGTCGCGCCCGGCGCGGCCAGCCGCGCTTCGGTCAACGCGCGCACGGTCGGAATTCCCCAGCCGGCGAACGCGCCGGCGACGCGCGCGCGTCGCGGTTCCTCGATCCGATGGCGCTCGACCTCGCTCCACGACGTGCCGCCCGCGCCGGCCACGTCAATCGCCGAGACGCCGGCGTCGAACAGCGCGCGCACGTCGCGCGCCGCGATGCCCCAGCCCACTTCCTTCACCACGATCGGAAAGTCCGCGCGCTCGCAGAGCCGCGCGATCTTCTGCAGCAACCCCGCGAAGCACGTGTCGCCTTCCGGCTGCAGCGCCTCTTGCAGCGGATTGAGGTGCAGAACCAGCGCGTCGGCGCGCAGCAGCTCGACCAGCCGCCGGCACTCGTCGAGCGCGTAGCCCTTGTTCAACTGAACGGCGCCGAGGTTGGCGAACAGCAAAATGTCCGGCGCCTCGGCGCGCACGTCGAAGGTATCGAGCAGATCCGGCGACTCGAGCAGCGCGCGGCCCGAGCCTAGGCCCATCGCCAGGCCGTTTGCCGCCGCGACGCCGGCGAGACGCCGATTGATGCTCGCCGCTTCCGGCGTGCCGCCCGTCATGCACGAGATCAGAAACGGCGCCGCGAGATCGTGCCCGAAGATCCGGGCCGACGTGTCAACGTCGGCGAAGTCCATTTCCGGCAGCGCCCGGTGCTCGAACCGCAACGCGTCGAAGCCGGCGTCCACGCCCTTCGCCGCGACGTCGTTCTCGATGTTGATCCGAAGGTGGTCCGCCTTTCGCGACGGAGTCGTGCCGTCAGGCAGCTCGTCGCGCAACGTAACGGGCAACTTCTTCGAAGGCGTCGAGGTCGGCAGGCGCCGTGCATTGCGCGAGCGCGGCCACGGATTGCGTCGCGAAGCGCTGCGCGAGCTCTTCGCCGCGCGCGATCGCGGCGGTGCCCAGCAGCCGGCCGGCGCGGGCGTAGGCTTTCACGTCGCTCTCGGGCTTGCCGGCGATCAGCGCACCGGCTTGGATCGCCGCACCGGTGAGCGCCGCGCTGCGGGCGCGATCCTCGCCGCCGCTCTCGATCGCCTCGAGCACCGCCTGCGCGACGATCCGCGCCACCTCGAGACGGCGCTCCGAGTTGAGCACGTCGCTGGCGAGCGCGCGAAACGCCATCGCATAGAGCGCGTCGCCTGCGTTGAGGCTCTGGCCCAAGCCCCATTGCTCGACGATCGGCGCCTCTCCCTCGGCGAGTTCGTCGTGCAGCAGCAGGAAACGGTCGAACAGGTCGAACGCGGCCGCAACGGGCAACGCGTCGTTGAGATCGCCGTGCCCGGCCGCGCAGGCCCACAGCACCAGGCAGGGCCGCAGGGGGTCGCGGGTGTACCGCGACGGGGAGCGTTCTTCGATGATCGTTCCCGCTACGGATGCCGCGGGGAAGACGATTCCGCGCAGGTATCGCGTCAGGCAGGCGCGATGATTGCTGAGCGGAATCGGTTCGGAGGGCACGGTCATAGCTGCAAGCTCCTTCGACCGCGCTCCAGAGGGTCGCCTTCCTGGCTTTCTCAGCTCATCCCAAGACGGAGTACAACAAACGGTGCACATCGGGTCGGACGAACACAAAGAGCTCTTTTGCCGCACGTTCATGGAGTCGCATCGCGCGTACGACCCGCAAGACTGGCCGTGGCCGCAGCTCGACGACATCTCGCTCGCGCGCCTGCGAGCGATTCCGATCTGGACGATGGCGCTCGAGGTCGAGCTCGGTGCCGGCGTGATGCTCGGCGGCTATGCGAAGACCGAGGGCGACCCGCTGGTGCGCCAGGCCATCGCGCTGCAGGGCTACGAGGAAGACCGGCACGGCCGCATCCTGCAGTGCATGGTCGAGCGCTACGGCCTGAAGGTGACGCCCAACGTTGCCGACCAGAAACCGGTGCGCCAGGCCTTCGTCAACTTCGGTTACGACGAGTGCGTCGACTCGTTCGCGGGCTTCGGCATCTTCAAGCTGGCGCGCGACGCGCGCATCCTGCCCGAAGCGCTGACGTCGCTCTTCGTGCGCCTGCTCGTCGAGGAGGCGCGCCACATCGTCTTCTTCATCAACTGGGTCGCGTGGGACCGCTACCGCCGCGGACTCCGCAGCCCGGTCGTCCAGGCATTTCCCGCGCTGGCCAATTACGGTTACGCGATCGCTCGCCGCGTGAAGGGCGGCACCGAGATGCAATCCCGCGGCGCCGGCGACCAGCAAGAGGCGCCCATCGATCTCTTCGGCGAGGTGCTGAGCGGCTTGACGCCGGCAGTTTTCCTGCGCGCGTGCGTCGAGGAGAACGACCGCTACATGGCCGCCTTCGATCCGCGGCTGCTGCGCCCGCGCGTGATCCCCACGCTCGGCAAGATCGCCCTGGCCGTCTTCGACGCGCTCGACTTCGTGCGCGGCGCGATGCCGAAGTCCGCTAGAACTTGAAGTAGATAAACGCCGGCGACACGCCCGGCCACGTGAGCAGCGCGAGCACCAGCAGCAGACCGGCGAGCGCGCCGGCCTGCGAGAGCGGCCGCAGCGCCGTCCACGAGCGCCCGATGCCGAACCGCTCGAACGCGAGCCGCGCCGCCGCAAACGCCGCGAGCCCCGCGGCGAGCACCGCCGGCCAGCCCACCAGCAGCGACGCGCCCGCGCCGCCCGCGAAGAGCGCGCGATAGACGGCGGCCGCCGTGCCGAACGCCGGGGCGCGGAACAGCACCCACGCCAGCGACACCAGCGCGAACGTCAGCACGATTCGCGCCACGGCCGCCACGCCGCGCGGCGCGTGCCCGTGTCCGATTCCCACGACCCGTTCGACGCACAGCAGCACGCCGTGAACCGCGCCCCACGCCACGAACGTCCACTGCGCGCCGTGCCACAGCCCGCCGAGCAGCATCGTGAGCATCAGGTTGCGCAGCGTCGCGAGCGTGCCGTGGCGGCTGCCGCCCAGCGGGATGTAGAGATAGTCGCGCAGCCACGTGGAGAGCGTGATGTGCCAGCGATGCCAGAAGTCGGTGATGCTCGTGGCGAGATACGGCATCGCGAAGTTCTCCGGAAACACGAAGCCGAAGAGCCGCGCGCAGCCGATGGCGATATCGCTGTAGCCGGAGAAGTCGAAATAGATCTGCATGCCGAACGCGAAGACCGCGCTCCAGGCGGCGAGCGCTCCGGGGTGCGCCGCCGGCGCCGCGAAATAGGCGTTCGAGATCGGCGCGAACTGATCGGCGATCGCCATTTTCTTCACCAGCCCGAACCCCGCGCGCGCCAGGCCGTAACTCACGTCGTCGGCCGTCGGCGGCCGCCACGAGAAGAGCTCGCCGAAGAACAGTCCCGCGCGCACGATCGGACCGGCCAGCAGCTGCGGGAAGAACGCCAGGAACAGCGCGTAGTCCAGCGGCTTGCGGATCGCCGTCATGCGGCCGCGATAGACGTCCACCAGATACGAGATGCTCTGGAAGGTGTGGAAGCTGATGCCGATCGGCACGAACAGGTTCACCAGCCACGGGTTCTCGTGCATCCCCAGCAGCGCCGACACCGTTCCGCTGGCGAAGTTCGCGTACTTGAACGTGCCCAAGAACGCCAGGTTCGCCGCCACCCCCAGCGCCAGGAACAGCCGCGAACGCGACCGCTCGAGCACGATGCCGATCAGGAAGTCGCTCGCCGTGAGGATCCAGAGGAACAGCACGTACCACGCGTTCCAGCGCGCGTAGAAATAATAGCTGGTGAGCAGCAGCACGTAGCGCCCGTAGCGCCGGGGCAGCCCGTAGAACAGCGCCGCCACGATCGCCACGAACAGCCAGAACTCGTACGATTGGAAGCGCAGCGGAATGCCGATGCCCACCGCCGCCGCATACCACGATAGGTCGCGTCGGTCGCTGGCGCGCGTCGGCGGGGGTGATGCTGCTTGGGTTGGGGGGTCCGCCGTCAGGATGGCAAGGTTTGGCGTGCTGCTCAGGGTGACGATCGCGTTCGCTACATCTCTGCCCAGCAGGCGGCTGAACTGCAGGCTGCCGGCGCGGTTGAGATGATCCTCGTCGGCGAAGAGATCCGGCCGCTCGAGCGCGAGATACGGCGCGGCGGGAAGCAGCGTCGCCCCGGTGTCGCGCGCGATGTCCGCCAGCGAGCCGCTGGGCACGTCGGTGGCGTTGCGGTGGGCCGGGCGCGTCGGGATGCGCACGAAGACGACCGGCACGCCGGCCGCGCGGTATTCGGCCGCGATCGGCTCGAGCCACTGGCGGCGGTACTCCGCGTACGACGGGCTGGGTTTGGGAATCGTCAGCACCTGCGTCGCGATCGCCTGACGCTGATCGTCGGGCATGCCCGGCGGATACGCGATCGTGTTCGTCGCGAAGTCCACGCGCAGACCCGCGAGCGTTTCGCTGCGCGGATGCCATCCCAGCGGATAGTACGGCGACACCGGCGGCGGCCGTGCCAGCATCGTCAGGCGCGCCGCCGGATTGGCCGCGAAAGCCTGGAAATCGTCGCGCAGCTCCACGGCCCGCCAGAACAAATCAATGCCGTATTCAACGCGCTCGCGCGGGTCCGAGAACGAGCCGGCCAGCTTCGGCAGGTCGCTCACGCGCGTCTGGAACACGACGTACCGCAGGTCCATCGGCCGGTCGTCGCCGTCGAGGCTGCCGATGGCGCTGTCGTCGTCGCCGTAGGTGTCGACCGGAATCACCACCGCCCGCAGCCGATTGACGTCCGGATCGATCGCGCGCACGAAGAACGGCCAGCAGCGTGGCGTCGTGCCCGGCACGCCCCCGTTGAGAAAGCGCAGCGTCTTGCTCGCGGCGCTCGCCGCGCCCGGATCCAGCCCGGAGTAGATGCGCGAATCGCCGAGCACCAGCACGTCGGTCCGGCGGTCGCCGTGCAGCCCCCGAAATTGATCGATCGCCGCCTCGAAGCTGCCCGTGCTCGAGTTCGGATCGAGCAGACCGCGATAGAAGTTGGTACGAAACGCCGCGACATCAACGACCGCAAACACCGCGAAGGCGATCGCTGCGATCGCCCCCGGGCGCAGACCGCGACTCTTTCGAGCGGGGATCGTCAGGCGATGCCCGCCGACCGCTCGCCACCACACGCCGGCAACGACGCGGCGGCAGCGACGCACGGCGCCGCGCAGCGGGAACAACGAAGTATCGAACGATGCTCCATGGCTCTCCACGTTCTTCAACGCCCGGACAGACGACACTTTCCGCCGACGAAACCCTCGCGATTGCGGGCGTGTCGTGAGGACGTCTTGCTTGGGATGACAGGGCGTGACTGAGCGCAGGTCCGTCGCACTGATCACCATCACGGTGATGCTGGGGCTCATCATGGCGATCATTGACAGCACGATCGTCAACGTCGCGATCACCACGATCGGCGGCAACCTGGGGGCCACGGTGGACGAGGTCGCGTGGGTCGCCACCGGCTACATCCTGGCCAACGTCGTGATCATGCCGCTCAACGGCTGGCTCACGGCGCTGCTCGGGCGCAAGACCTTTTACGCCGCGTCGCTCGCGCTCTTCACCGTCGCCTCGTTCTTCTGCGGCACCGCGCGCTCGATCTGGGTGCTGGTCTTCTATCGCGTGATCCAGGGACTCGGGGGCGGCGCGCTGCAGCCCACGGCGCAGGCCATCCTCTTCGAGACGTTCCCGGTCGAGCGCCGCGGCGCGGCGATGGCGATCTTCGGGATGGGCGCGATGGTCGGTCCGGCCATCGGTCCCACCCTGGGCGGCTGGATGATCGACAACGCCAGCTGGCCGCTGATCTTCTTCATCAACATCCCCATCGGCATCGTCGCGTTCCTGATGACGCTCGCGTTCATCCCCAGCCCCAAATACATCGCCAAGCCCAAGGGCGGCATTGACTGGATCGGCCTGGGCCTGCTGACCGCGGGCCTAGCGTCGCTGCAGTTCGTGCTCGAGCAGGGCGAGCGCGACGACTGGTTCCAATCGCAGACGATCCTGCTGTTCTCCGCGATCGCCGTGGTCGCGCTGATCTCGTTCGTGATCAAGGCGCTGCGCGACAAGCATCCCATCGTGGACCTCAACGTCTTCAAATTCCGATCGTTCTCGGTGGGCTCGTTCCTCGGCATCATCATGGGCTTCGGCCTGTTCGGAACCGCGCTGATCTTGCCGCTCTTCTTCCAAGGCACGCTCGGGTTCACGGCGTTCGACACGGGCATGGCGCTGATGCCGGGCGCGCTCTCCACCGCCGTCTCGATGCTCATCATCGGCCGGATCCTCAACCGCATTGACGGCCGCTGGTCCATCGTCTTCGGCACGCTGCTCTTCGCGTGGTCCACGTGGCTGCTGGGAAGCCTCACCGTGCAGGCCGGCTACTGGGACGTCTTCTGGCCGCGGCTCATCCAGGGCTTCGCGCTGGGCTTTCTCTTCGTGCCGCTCACCACGATCTCGCTCGGCGACGTGCCCCGTCACGAGCTCGCCAACGCGACCGGCGTGTTCACGCTGCTGCGCCAGCTCGGGGGCAGCCTGGGCATCGCGATCCTCACCACGATGCTCACGCATCAGACCGCGGTCGCGTGGAACGTGCTGGCGTCCGGCGTCACGCAGACGCACGGCTACTCGGTGGGGACGCTGACGCAGATGGTGGCGCAGCAGAGCGCCATGATCGCCTACGACTATCTCTTCCGCGTGACGGCGCTTATTTTCGTGCTCTCGACGCCGCTGATCTTCCTCGTCAGGCCGCCGAACCGCCAACCCGCGCCGGTTCTGGCGACGGAATAAAAAAAGGTGGCCGCGAGGTTACGGGAGCGGCCACCAAGTCGGAGACACGGGAACCTGAGAGACGACTACTGGGCGACGACCATCGTCGAGGTGCTCGACATGTTGATCTGCGCCTTGGGCACGTAACCCAGCATGAACGCGAACGGATAGGTCACCGTCACCGCGACCGTGCACCCCGGCGAAATCGCCGCCGCGGCGCCGTTCGGGCAGCTGACTGGCGCGGCGGTCGCCGTAATTTTCGACGGCGTCGTGGCGCCCTCGGAGAGGCCGCGTATGTAGCTCTGAATGTTGGCCACGGCCTGGCCGCAGTTGTCGAGCTTGTTGTTGCTGTTGGCGCACGATGTGCTGCCGCGTACGATGGTCCAGCGCGCGCCCTCGCGCGCGAGTTGGGCCACGAAGCCATAGGTGTAAAGTGCGCGTCCGAAGTCCATGATGCCGAGGATCAGCGCGAGCGCCGCCCCGGCGGCGATGGCCATTTCGGGCAGCGTGCTGCCGCGTTGAGAGTGGCGCCGCTTCATTGCTGCTCCACCCGCATCGTGGCCGAGCCGCTCACCGGAAACGTAGCGGGGAGGCCGGGATACTTGATTAGCGGCGAAAAGCTGCCGGTCACCGTCACCTTCACGAAAGCGACCGAGTTCGCCGTGCCGCAGGTCGTGGCCGACCCGTTGATCTCGCACCACGGCTGCGACGCCGTCGCCGTTAGGCCCGACAGGCCGGCGGCATCGTTCGTCGCTGCCGTTTGCTGACCCGAGGTATCTTTGGCCGTGATCAAGGTCTGGGCGCCGTACTGCACGCCGGCCCGCGCCGCGTTGGCGGCCAAGATACCGTCGTACATGAAGCGCCCGAAGTCGACCATGCCGATCAAGAGGAACGAGAGCACGGGCGCCACGATCGCAAACTCCACGAGCGCGGCCCCGGACTCACAGCGTCGAAGGCTCTTCATTGCGCCAGTACGACGTTCTTGATCAGCGTGCTGCCTGCGGGCGGCGTGCCGAACGTGTAGGTCGAGGTGTCGCTCAGGTTTGCCGTGCCGAAGACGCCCAGCATGTAGTTGCCTTTAGCGCCATCGAAGTTCACGCCCGTCGCCGTCGGCGCGTAGACGAGACCCTTGAAGTTTATGGACGAGCCCGAGAAGTCGGGCGCCTTCGTGTTCGCGGGCACCTGGTAGTAGAGCACGCCGTTGTAGCTGCCGCTCGTCGGCGGCGTCATCGTCGCGCTGTCCGCACTGCTGAAGTCGGGAGGCGTGGCGTTGGCCGTTACGTAGAACGTGATGCCGTTACCGACGAAGTCCGTGCCGCTGAAATCGCTGGTCCCGTTGAGCACGTACACGCCCGGCTTCATCGTCACGGTGCCGCACGAGCCCATCGTCAGGTTGTTATAGCAACCCGGACTCAGCGTATCGTTCATGTTCCCCTTGAGCGTCTGACAGTTCGTGGTGGGCGGGGGATTGTTCGCCAAGTAGTTACAGCCCGAGATTTCCGGGCACGGATTCTTGATCGGTACCATCGGCGACGGCGTCGCCTGCGCGAACTTCGCCTTCGTGCAGCTCGGCGCGGCGCCCGCGTAACCGATCGAGGCAGCCGTGATTGTCTGCGAGCCGCAGGTGAAGGTTCCGTTCGTCAGGATGCTGCCGCCGGGCGCGCTGATGGTTCCCCCGGTGAGGTTATTGGTGCCGTTGCCCAGCAGAATCGTGATCGGATTGCTGCTGCCCACGAGTTGCGCGGTTGCCGTCGTGGATTCTCGCATGTTCGAAAAGCCGAGGACGTGCGAGAAAAACGTCGGATGATCCGCGCCGATCGTCACCTGCACGGCGCAGGTGTTGCCGGCGTACGGGCCGGTGGTCGGCGGGCTGTAGGCGTTGACCGTCGTCGTTCCGCCGGTCGTGAAGCCGCTCTTTGTCGCGTCCGACAGCGCGGCCGCGGTCCCTCCGCCGGCGGAGCAGCCCGCCAGGGCCAGCGATTGGGCGCCGCCGATCGCGGCGCTATCCGCCGCACTCTGCTGCTGGCGCTGGGTGTACTGCCAGTAGCCGTTGTCCACGGCCATCCCGCTGAAACCCATCAGCCCGGTCAGCGTTACCGCGACCAGGGGTATGATCTGGCCGGCCTGTGCTTTACGACTCATTCAGATATCCTCCGCATCAACCCGTTCCAAGCGAATGGCCCGGCCGTAAATCCGGCCGGTGCCCCTTGCTCCCTCAGCCGGCCGCCAACGGCCCGGCTTTGCCTGCATTATGCTACCGCGCCTGCTAATGCGTCAACAGAAATTAACAGAATTCGGACCTTAGACCGAGGTCGCCACGGACGAATAGAGGGTGCTCACATTCTTTCCGAGGGCCTGAACGGCCACCAGCGCGACGATGGCGATCAGGCTGGCCAGGAGCCCATACTCGACCATCGAGGCGCCCCGCTCGTCGCGGATCAGGAGTTCGAGGGTCCGTCGCATGCGTAGTTTCCTCCCACCAGGTGCGGCCTGGCCCGTTCGGGGCCCGACCAGAGAACGTAAAGGTTGCCGCCGGCGTTCCGCCCCAATGACGGAAATCGCACGGTCGTAAGAACGACCGCCGGCCGGCTTTTCAGCCTGGCGCCCATTATGCCCGATGGGCCGTTGAAGCGTCAACAAATTTTAACAAACTTAGAAGGTGCCCGGCCTCTCGGAGGCCAAAGAAGCGCGCGAGCAGCGCCGCTTTAGTTAGCGGAGGCTTGCTCGTTTGCCGAGGGTGGGGCACCGCGCGGGGTTAGAAACCTCGCCGGTTTTCAGCGTGCGGAGTCCGGGCTTTAAAAGTTCGGTTGACGCGCAACATCGCCGCGCTCGGCGACGTTCTTCACTCAGCTAACTACTGCTCGCCACGTTCAAGGAGAAGAAAACAATGTTCAAGACGCTCAAATCCATGATTCGCGATGACGAAGGTGCCTCGATGGTCGAGTACGGGCTGCTCGTCGCCCTGATCGCAATGGTCGCCCTGGTCGCCGTTCAGGCGCTCGGCAAGAACCTGAGCTCGGTTTTCAGCACCGTCGCAACTTCAGTGTAAGCATTATCTAGGGGCAGGAAAAGGGGCGCGATCTGCGGATCGCACCCCCCTTCTCCCCCTTGTTAGCGCCTTTGCTTACGGCTGCACGGTCACCGGTGCGACGATCGTTTCCTGACCGAAGCCGTCGGTAAAGCTCGCCTCCACGATGTAGCGCGTCGCGACCGATACGGTCGGCGCGCGCAGCGTCACCACGTCGGCCGCCGTGCCCGCATCGACTCCCGTTACTTCGTGCGACTGCAGATCCATTAGCGAGATTCGCATTCCGTTGCGCGGGGAGAGAATCTTCACCTGAATCGAGCCTCCGCTCTGCACGGCCTTCGTAACCACCACGAAGGTGCCGTTCGCGTCGGCGCTTGCGTTCGCTGGCGCCGCGTTCGGATCGTCGTCGGCGACGACTTGGGGCGATGCAACGGCAGGAGCCGCGTGTGCCGCCGCTCCGCCGACCACTAAGCCCGCGACCGACTGCGCCGTCGTGCCCTTCTTCGTCACGTGCAGCAGCACGCGCAGCTCGCTGCCCGGCGCGACCGGCGGGACGATGAGCCGCGTCTGTCCGCCGCTCGAAAACGGCTCCTGCGCCCAGATCGTGCCGTCGCCTCCGACCAGCCGCACGTAGCCGCCGTCGGCCGCCGCCGAGTAGGCGACGTTCACGGCTTCGCCGGGCCGCGCGACGATTGGGTTCACCGAGATGTCGTTGATGCGTGCGCGGCCGCGAACGCCCGAGACCGCGTTGATCACGCGCGTCTCGGACGCGCGGCCGAGCGGGCCGTCCATCGCCACGCGCACGGTGTATCCGCCGGGCTGCGATGAGGCCGGCAGCGCGATCGCGATCGAACCCGACCGGTCGCCCAGCGCACCGCCCTGCGTCTGCCGGCCGTCGGGCGCCAAGACGAGATACGAGAGATTCCCGGCGCCGCCGGCGCCGTACTCGGCGCGAATCGTGGTGCCCGACAGCGCCTCGGGGGGAACCGCCAGTGCGTCGATGCGGGGCATTGCGGCGCGCAGCACGCCCGCCGTGCCGAGCGCGACGAAGCCGGCCAGCAGCGAGGCTGCGGCCAGCGTGCGCCCGCGATCGGGCTTGCGCGCGAACGGCGCCGGCGCCTCGACCAGGCAATGGACGCCTTCGCCGCTGACTTCGGCGATGGCGCGTTCGAACGACGCGTAGTCGCGCGGCCACATGGGCACCTGCGTGATGGTCGTCGCGAGGGGCTGGACCTCGCACAGCATCGGATGCGCCAAGGTCGCTTCGCCGTCTCGGGCAATTACGAATGTGCGGCAGATCAGCAGGGAACGCGTGTAGTTAATGATGCGCAGCGAGACGTCGCGACGCCGTGACGGTGGTCGAAGCCCTCGAGCACGAACGACGCCGCGACGCTGCCGCCGGGCGTCTGGATGGCGGTCGAGCAGCCCGCGCGCATCGGAGCTGCGGATTGCGCAGCGCGAGGTTACCCACGAGCGCGTCTCACTGCGAGATCACCATCTGCGCGTGCTCGAGAGCGGCAGGTGCACGTTGGCGAGGAACGGGATGAGCGTGAGGATATAGGTGTAGCTCGCCGTTACCGACACGGCGCAGCCGGGTGCGTGCCCCGAACTGCCCGGCGGCAGTTGACCCAGTCGCCGTAACGGTCAGACCCGGCGTCGACCCTCGCCGAGGCTCTGCGCGTAAGCATTGACTTGGTCGGAGGTCGCATTGCAGTGATCCAGCAGCGTGCACTGCGAGCCGCGGACGATCGCCCAACGCGCCGCCTGACGCGCCGTCTGGGCGACAAAGGCGTAACTGTACATCGCCGCCCGAACTCGACGATGCCCAGCAGCAGTGGCAGCAGCACGCCGACGACGATCGCCGTCTCGGGGGAACTCGCGCCGCGCTGCCCGTGCCGGAACGCCGTCATTGACTGGTCACCCGCATGGACGCCGTCGCCGTGACCGGGATGTGGTTCGGATGTCGGGATACTGCAGCAGCGACGTAAACGTACCGGTGACGCTGACCTGGACGTAGTAGACCATGGCGGGCGAGATCGCTTGAACATTGTTGGCTGGGCACTGTATAGGAGCTCCGTTGGTTTGGCACTGATGCGTCGGCGTACGGTCCAGCTCGACGGGTTGGGTGTGTCGGCCGTCGCGGCGTTCTTGATCGCCGTGACGTTCAAGGCCGTGGTGGGGTTTTGCGCGGCATACTGCACCGCGGCGTGGGCCGCGTGCGCCGCGACGATGCCCATGTAGGTATAGCGGCCAACCTCGATGGTTCCGAGCAGCAGCGCAATCAGCACCGGCGTGACGATCGCGAACTCGATGATCGCGGCGCCGCGATCCGCACGAAGGAACCGGCGGATCATTGGCCCAGCACCGCGGTTTTGATCAGCGACTGGCCCGGCGGCGGTGACGCGAACACGTTGGCCGTATTGCCGTTGAAATTCGCCGAGCCCGAGACGATGACCAGATAGTTGCCGGCGGCACCGTCGAAGTTCATGCTGTTCGCGCCGGGACAGTAGACGAGGCCGCGCATGTTCACGTTGGGGCCGTTGAAGTTGGTGCCGGCGGTATTGCTGGGAACCTGGTAGTAGAGCACGTTCGCCCAGTTGCCCGTCGTCGGGGGGCTCAGGTTGACCGACTCGTTGTCGAAGTTCGGCGGATTGGCGCCGGCGGGTATGTAGAACGTCACGCCGCTGCCGGTGATGGCGGTATTGTTGGTGTTGATATTCTTAGTAATGATGTAGAGGCCGGGCTGAAACGTGTCGCTGCCGCCGTTGAGGTTCAGATACGTGTAGCATCCCGAGCTGATTGTTGCGTTGGCCGGCGCGTTGAGGCCGGTGCAGCCCGTCTGCGCCGGCGGGTTAGCCCGCCAGGTAGGCGCAGCCCGGGATCTGCGGGCACGGATCGGCCACGGAAAACATCTGCAACGGGCTCGCCATCGTGAAGTTCGTTCCGCCGTAGTTCGGCGTTCCGCCCGCGTAGCCGATTAGGGCGATGCGATCGTCCCGCCGTTGAAGCTCGCGGTGAAGTTGATGGCGATGGGCAGGTCTGAGCGTTGACCGTCGCGTTGTTGAAGCTCGACCACGTGCTCATGCTCAGCAGGTAGATCCACGGCGCCGCCATTGGCGTTCACCGGTCCCCCGGCTTGCGTCGTCTCGTCCATGCCGTTCTGCAGCCAGAGAGCCGCGCGAAAAAGGTGGAGACGCTGCTGGTGGTGACCTTTACGCTGATCGCGCACGTGTTGCCGGCGTACGGCCCGCTGGCCGGCGGGCTGGTCGCCTGCACCGCGACGGAACCGCCGTTGGCGAAACCGTTGTTGCCGGCGTCGAGTACTACGCCACCAGGACGGCCGCCGTGGGGTCGGTGGCAATTTTGGTGCGCCAGGTTCTCGGCGCCGCCGACGGCCGCCGCGTCGGTCGCCGTCTGCTGCGCCTGCTGTTTCGCGGTATCGAGGTACCCGACGTCCACGGAGATGCCGGCGAAGCCCATCAGGGCGCCGAGGGCAATGGCGATCAGCGGAAGGATTTGACCACGGCTCACTGCACGTAGCCCAGGGTCACATCGACGTGGCCGTGATGGGAACATTGCTGGGTATGCCCGGGTAGTGCAGCAGCGGACGTATAAAGTAGCCGGTGATTTTGACCTGGACGTAGTACACGAGCGCCGGTGAAACGGTTTGCGCGTTGTATACAAGGTACGCGGTAACCTGGTTGTTGGTGGTGCAGACGACGGACGTTGACACGGTCCATGGCGCGGCAGCCGGGACGTCGGCGTTGGCCGCCGCCTTCATGCCGATGCCGTCATCCGCGCTGACGAGCGTCTGCGCTCCGTACTGAGCGCCCGAACGCGCCGCATGCGCCGCTACGATGTCCAAGTACGCGTAGCGCCCAACCTCGATGATCCCCATGAGAACGGCCATCAGCACGGGCAGAACGAGCGCAAGCTCGACGATTGCTGCGCCGCTTTCGGCGCGTGCGATGCGGCGCATCATTGGACGATCGTCGCCTTCGACGAGTAGCTTCCCCCGGCGGCGGCGACGCGAAGTCGAACGCCGCCGCGCCGTTCACGTTCCACGCCCCAAAGACGACGGCGTACCCGCCGGCCGCGCCGGTCAAGTTCACCGACTTCCTCCGCGGCTGTCGATCGGCGGCTTAGTAATTCTGGCTGGCGTTGAACTTCGTGCTCCGGTGCTCGATCGGCCTTGATAGTGAGGGTTCCCGTATAGTTGCCCGACGTGGGCGGCGAGAGCGTCACGTGCGCGCCGTTGAAGTTGGGAGGCGTGCCGCCGTTCGGCACGTAGAACGTGACGCCCGAGCCCGTCATGGTCGACCCGTTGATTTTGAGCTTCCCGACAGGACGTAAACGCCGGGGCCTAGCGTCACGTTAGCGCCGTTGAGGTTCAAGTTGCTGTAGCACTTGGCCGTCAGCGGGCCGTTGTATCCGTTGCCGTTGAAGCCGTGCACCCGCTCGTGGACGGCGGATTTGCCGCCAGATGGCGGGGCCGGCGAACTCGCTGCAGGGGTCGGCGACCGGAAGCATCGGGGCGGGCGTTGCCATGGGGAACGTGGCGCCGTTTTCGTTGGGATTGCCGCCGGCGTAGCCGATGCTCGGCGCCGCAACCGACGCGCCGTTGAAGTTGGCCGTATCGTCGATGGCAATCGAGCACTGCGGCGCGTTGATGTGGGCGCCGTTGAAGTTCGTGGACACGATCGGGCTCAGCAGATAGATGCAGGCCCCACGCCGCCGTTCGTGACGGCCGCCACGGCCTGGGTGCTCTCGGCCATGCCGTTGTACCCAAAGAGGCGCGTAAAGAACGTGGACGCGCTCGAAGTGGTGATCTGCACGCTGATCGCGCAGTTGTTGCCCGCGTAAGGCCCCCACGACGGCGGCGTGACCGGGTTCACCGCGACGCCGTTGACTCCGTTAGAGAAGGCGTTGTTCGTCGCGTCGAACTGCGCGGCGGCTCGCGCGGCGGTCGCGCCGCTGCAGTTCGAGCGGACGAGCTGCTGGGCGCCGCCCAAGGCGGCGGCGTCCGTAGCGCTTTGCTGCGCCTGCTGGCGATACTCGAGGTAGCCGACGTCAACAGAAATGCCGGCGAAGCCCATCAAGGCGCCGAGACTGATGGCGATGAGGGGGAGAGCCTGCCCGCTCGTTCGCCGGCGGTTCACCTCGTGACCACCTCCGGGGTCATGACGAAGACCACGTCGGACTGCTGGTTGACGTAGTTCGTTTCGGTAAAGAGCTTGCCGAGGATCGGGATCGCCGAGAGAATCGGGATCTTCGAGATCGTGCGCTGCTCGAGCCGGCGCACAAGGCCGCCCATGAGAATCGACTCACCCGGACGCGTGACGACGTCGGTCGAGAGCTGGCTCACCTTGAGTGCGGGAATCGTGAAGCCCGACACGATCACGGCATTCGCGTAATCCAGATCCGAGATCGTCGGCGCGATCACGGCGTGGATCGAGCCGTTGCCGAGGATATCCGGCGTGACGGCGAGCTGCACGCCGTAGGGCTGATACGTCACGTTGACCGCGCCGAGGCCGGTCGAGGTGACGACCGGAATATCGCCGCCGACCAGAAACGTCGCCTTGGCGCCCGGGCTCGTGACGAGGTTCGGGCTCGACAGTTCCTTCGCGTGACCTTCCTGCATCAGAAGATGCAGCTGCGGCGCGAGGGTGATCGTGCGGTAGAACGGCTGGATCGTGAAGCCCAGACCCGAGCCCGGGGCCGACGGCGACTCGATGAACGGGAAGATAGGCGGGACGATCGTCGGCGACGCCTGGCCGGTGACCTGGAGCGCGCCGTTGAGCGAGAGGCCGAGGTCCGACTGAGCCGTCTTGTCGACTTCCAGCACGTAGACTTTGATGTCGATCTGGCTGTTGGTCAGCGAGTTGATGCGATCGATGAGCTGGCCGTTGCTCGCCGAGATAGGGGCCCGCGAGGCCTCGAGCGCGCTCGAGGATCGCCTGCGCGGTGACCGCGTCGGTCGCGTTGCCGCTGACGATGACGTTGCCCTTGCCGTCCGGATCCACGCGGATGTCGCTCGCGCCCTTGATGTTGGCGATGGCCCGCTGCAGGTTACCCAGATTCTGCGAGATCGTGACCGCGTTGACAATTACCGCGCCTTGGCCCTTGGCGATCGGCTCGAACCGCCCCACGATGTCGTTGATCTGCTGGAACTGCGCCCCGTCTGAGACCGCGCCGCGGATCACGATCGAGTGGTCGAAGCTGACGACCTGAACGCCCGACGGCCCGATCGCGCTGCGAAGCATTTGCGCGAGATCGTCGAGCTGCTGCTCCGTGACGGTCAGCTCGTAGGTCATGCGCTTCCCGCCGGCCCAGATGAAGACCGTCGTGTGTCCGGGCGACTTCGCGTTGACGACCACCTGCGACGTCCCGATCGGGACGACGCCCGCAATCCGGCCGTCGCCCACGGCGACGCGGGTCAATCCTTCCGCCTTCAATAGTATGGAGTGACCGGACTGAAATTGAAAGGAGAGATACGGAATCGGCGGATGCCGGAGCGGCATAGAGCAGCACGCTCAACGCGGCGGCGCATGCGGCAATTCGGCGAGTTAGAGAAAGCATCGACCCTCCATGGGTATAGGCGGGGCGCTGAAAGGCGTCCGGCCCTGGCAAGGATTATGCCATGTGTTTGGCGTTAAGGCGTTAACAAATCCTCTACGTTGAGTTAGAATATAGGGGATAGGGGGCACCTTCAGTTGCAACCCGGTGCCAGCAATGTCATGATACAGCCGCACCAGGAGGTAGGAGGTTCGCCATGCGGCCCTTTCGTCAAGTGGTGATTCTCGTGTTCGCCACGTTGGTCTCGACAGTATATGCCGGGGCGGCGTCCGATCAGGGGGTCCCACTCGCAAGCATAGCCCGTTCGGCCCACTTAGAGTATGAGTGGCTGACGGCAATGCGCGCGGTACAACTGAGTGGTCCTGGAATCGTGCTGGTTATTCGCCCCGGCGATTTCCTGTACGATGTGAACGATCGGGTCGAGGTTACCGCGGTCGTGCCCCGTTACGTCTCGAACGACATCTACGTCTCACAACGGCTTGCCAATCACATCACCAACCTAGCACGGCAAGCTCGAATCGCAATGGACACGGAAGCAGCACAAGCAGCAAGAACAGCTCGCAGTGAGGCATACCAACTAAGAACCGAGACTATCGCCCAGACCGTGCAAGGGACGATCGTTCTCCCATGTCACGCCTCTCGAGGGTGCGGAAGCAGTGCTGATAACAGGGGAGGCCTGCCTCCACAGGCACCCGTACGGATAACGCTGCTTGGCGTATTCTCGTCGCAGCTTCCCAACGTTCTGCTCAGCCGCCACGACCTGGAGGCGGGGCCGGACGGGAAGTTTCAGGCCATAGTGCCTATTGGCCCGACTACATGCGCGACACATTCCTACGTGTTCTGGCGACCTCGTCGCCGGGCGTCACACCTGCAAGCGCGCAACTCCTGGTACAAGAGCCGAACCAGGGCCTTAAGGTCCCGGCCGAGGCTCAGCCTGGCGCGATATGGTAAAAGGAGACTTTATGCCAGCCCTCGCGATGATCCGCGACGAAAGCGGTGCGTCGATGGTCGAGTACGGCCTGCTGGTTGCGGTGATTGCGATGGTCGCTCTCGCCGCGGTTGCGACCCTGGGTCTGAACCTCAGCTCGATGTTCTCTACCGTCTCCACATCGATCTCAACAGTCAAACGCGGAAAACCTGGATACTACTTCACTCACTACATACCACATACCAAGGAGATAGAATGCTTACCACCCTCACATCGATGATCCGCGACGAAGACGGCGCGAGCATGGTCGAGTACGGCCTTCTCGTCGCTCTGATTGCGATGGTCGCTCTGCGTTTCCATGCAGGCGCTCGGAAAGAATCTGAGCACCGTGTTCAGCACCGTCGCCTCGTCCGTCTAAAGCACCTCGGGGGTTAACGACAGCCTCCAAAACAGCAAGCGAAAAACAACTGGAAACAACGGCGCGAGACATACCGAAGCGAACTTCCGTTAAGAAGTTTCGCGGTGTATTTCTCGCGCCTTACTATGCCTGTAAGCATTATTTTGACGCTCGCCGGCACGCTGGCGGCCAGTTTCTTTCGACATACCGGGCCAGACGCATCCCGAACTGGCTCACGGGAGCGCTCGGCCTCGCGGCGCTCGTCGTGCACGCCTTCGGGGGCTGGCGCGACCTCGGCGTGAGCGTCACCGTCATGGCCGCGCTCACGTTGGCGGGCACGCTGGTCTACTCGCGCGGCGGCATCGGCGGCGGCGACATCAAGCTCGCGATCGTGGCCTCGGCCCTGCTCAGCTTTCCCCCTCTGCGTTCCGTTTCTGCTCTACACGGCGATCGGGGGAGGCCTATTGGCGCTCGGCTTTCTGGCCGCGCGCGGCCGGGTCCGCGACTCCGTGGCCCGAGTGGCGATGATGGCCGTGGCAGGCGGACAAGGCCTTGCCCCCCGACAAGACCGAAACAATGCCTTACGCCGTTGCCTTCGCATTCGGCGCGATTTTGGTCGCTCTCTCGCAGAGCGTCGCGCCATTCTTAAGGATAACGCTCTAATGAATATTCGCCGCACGACGCTCTTGATTGCGATCGTTTTGGCCGTTGGTACTGGCTGGCTGACGCTGACCTATCTGTCGTCGCTCCGCCCCGCCGAGAACCAGCAACGCCAGGTGCTGATCACGACCCAAGATATCCCCGCCCGCATGCGCATCTCCGCCGCGATGTTCCAAGTGCAGACGCGTTCGGCCCAGGCGTCGCAGCCCGACGCGCTCTCCAACCCGAATCAGGCGGTTGGGTCGCTCGCGCTGATCACGATTCCATCCGGCTCGCAGCTGACCGCCTCGCAGATCGGCATGAACGCGCCGTCGGCGCTGCCGGTGCGGCTGCCGCCCGGGATGCGCGCGGTGAGCATCCCGATCGATCGCGTGAAGGGGGTCTCGGGCCTCATTCAGCCCGGCGACCGCGTGGACGTCATCGCCATTCCCAACGCGAAGAGCAACGACGTGCCGCCGCCGGCGGTCACCATCTTCCGCGGCCTGCTCGTACTCGCCGTGGGAACGTCGCTCGAGATCGCGCAGGCGACCCCTTCGCCCGACGAGACGACGGCGGCGACCGTGACGCTGGCCGTGAATCCGAAGCAGGCCGATCTGCTGGCGTACGCCGACGCCAATACCAGCCTGCGGCTTGCCCTGCGCTCGCCGCGCGAGAAACTGCGCTCGCAGGACACGGAACAACTCGTGCTCACCGGAGGAGGAGCTGTTCCCAACGTTCCGGCGCTTCCGAACCCGTCGCCCATCATGCCTGCCGATGCTCGCGGGCCCCGTCGCGCCGCCGGCGCCGGCGCGACCGATGAGCCCGGTGCAGCTCATCGTCGGCGACCAGATCGTCGATCCGGGGCAGGTCGAAATGAGCGACGCGGCGTTTCTGCTCTTTATCAGCGCCAAGGGCGGCATCGGGCACGACCACGCTCTGCCGCGAACTGGTGCGAGCGATGCGGGGCAAGAACGTCGCGATCGTCGACGCCGACCTCACCGCGCCGGCGCTCCGTCGCGCTGCTCTTTGACGCGGTGCGCAACCTCGACTCGGCGCGCGCTCTATCTCCCGTCGCCAGCGTTCGCATGGACAACACCACGATCGTCGAGCTCGCCGAGCGCTACGACGCCGCATACACGCTCGACGAGAACGCGGTAGCAGCATTCGTAGCGGACATGACCGGATTCGACGCCATCTTCGTGGACGCGCCCCAGCCCTTCGCCGCCTCGGTGCGGCCGTTCGTCGCCGGCGGGAAGCGCTTCTTCGTGGTGCTCGAACCTACGCTGCTCGGGGTCGCGGGCGCGCAGGCGATCGTCGCCAACCTGCAGCGCTTCGGAGTGCCGTCCGATCGCATCGACCTGATCACCAACGCGCGCAGCGACGTCGGCGCCGTGCCCCGAGGCGACGTGGAAGAGGCCTTGGGCCGAAAGATCACGGCCGAGATTCCCATTTCGACCAGCCGCAACTACGCGAAGAGCGTCGCCGGTGCTGCAGCGCTACATCGAGTTGCTCCCGGCCGCGCCCGCATTGGGTCACCTGCAGCCGTCGGCATCGGCCCCGGTGGCCAACGGCCGCGTCTCCGGCGCCCGCGAAAGCGACGGCCGGGCCGCTCCGGCCTTCGCCGGCGACTCGCGCAGCGCAGCGCCGACGAAGGGCAACGCGCAACGCGACGCGTTCAAGCAAGAGATTCAATCGGCGCTCTTGCGCCAAGCGGATCTCGTTTCTGCGAGCGCGGCCCAGTCGGACTCCGCAAAGCTCGCCGAGCTGCGCTCCCGCGTCGAGAGCATCACCGCCAACTACGTTGCGCAAAGCAAGTTTGCCGGCTCGGCCGAGGAAGCCGACGCGGCTTCAAAGACGAGGTGATCGAGGACGAGGCGCTCGGGCTCGGGCCGCTCGAGACCTGCTGCGACGACCCGAACGTCACCGAAATCATGGTCAACGGCCCGCATCACGTCTACGTCGAGCGCGAGGGCAGTCTCGAGCGCCCGCCCAGCGTTTCATCGACGAGCGTCAGCTGCGGCTCGTCATCGAGCGGATCGTCGCGCCGCTCGGCCGCCGCGTCGACGAGTCGTCGCCCGCTGGTCGACGCCCGCCTGCCCGACGGCTCGCGCGTCAACGCCATCATCCCGCCGCTGGCGCTCAACGGCCCGACGCTCACCATCCGCAAATTCGGCAAGAAGCGGCTGACGGTCGACGACCTGATCGACTTCGGCACGCTCACCGCCGCAGATGGCGAGTTCCTCGAGCGCGTGCGTCGAGGCGCGGCTGAACATCGTCGTCTCGCGGCGGCACCGGCTCCGGCAAGACGACGCTGCTGAACGTGCTTTCGGCGTTCATCCCGGACGACGAGCGCATCGTCACCATCGAGGACGCGGCCGAGCTTCAGCTCCACCAGGAGCACGTGCGTCCGCCTCGAAGCGCGGCCGCCGAACATCGAAGGCAAGGGCGAGATCACGCATCCGCGACCTGGTGAGCAACGCCCTGCGCATGCGGCCCGACCGCATCGTCGTCGGCGAGTGCCGCGGCGGCGAGGCGCTCGACATGCTCCAGGCCATGAACACCGGCCACGACGGCTCGCTCACCACGGTCCACGCCAACACGCCCGCGCGACGCCCTCGCGCGCCTCGAGACGATGGTGCTGATGGCGGGCATGGACCTGCCGGTGCGGGCGATCCGCGAGCAGATCGCCGGCGCGATCGACCTCATCGTCCAGCAGACCCGCCTCCGCGACGGCACGCCGGCAAGGTGACCTACGTCACCGAGGTCACCGGCATGGAAGGCGAGATCGTCACCCTGCAGGAGATCTTCCATTACGCCCAGACCGGCGTGAACGACGAGGGCAAGGTGCTCGGCGAGTTTCTCGACAGCGGCGTTCAGCCGTCGTGCATGAAGCGCTTCGCTGAGTACGGCATCCAATACGACGCGTCGCGGCCTCAACGAGCTCGCGCTGCTCCACTCGGTATGGTGACGCGAACGCCAGCATGAACACTCTCGTTCTCGGCGGCATCTTCTTCGGCGTCTCCGCGACGGCGTTCTTCGCGTTCTTCTCCTTCTGGGGAACGCGTCAATCGCCGCGCGACGGCGCAGGCGTAACGGCCCTGGCCGATCAGCTCGATCGGGCCGGCATCCGGATGAAGCTCGCAGGAAATCGTGCTGACGTATCTCGGCCGGCATCGCGCTCGCTATGGTTCTTGCTGCGTCTTCCTGTTGAAGCCGCCGCTGCTGCGTCTGCGGCTGGTTCTCGCTGCCGGTGGTCGCCGGTGCCGGCGCCGTCGGCTTCTACGCCCTGGGTGAAGTTCAAGATCCAGCGCCGGCTCGACGCCTTCGTCGACGCAGCTCGAGCACGCGATGCGGCTTATTGCCAGCAGCGTCCGCGTAGGATTGGGCCTGCGACAGGCGCTGGCGATCGTGGTCGAAGAGCTGCCCGACCCCGCGCAGCACGAGTTCCGGCGGGTCATCGGCCAGGCGAACATTCGGGGCGAGCATCTTCGACGCGCTCGACTCGCTGGCAGTCCGCATGCCGTGTAACGAATCCCATGATGGTGGCGCGCGTTTTTCGCGTGCAGGCCGAGACCGGCGGCGACTTGGCGCAGCATTCTCGATCAGCTGGCGGAGCAGCGTCCATTAAGGGACGCCGGCAGGTGCAACGTAAGATCTCGACGCTCACGGCCGAGGGGCGCATGAGCGCGTGGGTGCTCATGCTGATTCCGATCGGCCTGGGCGCCTTCATCTTCGCCACCCAGCCGGAGATGTCGCACGCGCTCTTCTTCACGTTTCTCGGGGCACATCGTGCTGATCGTCATCTCCGTCTTCGAGATTCTGGGCTTCTTCTGGGCGAAGCGCATCCTGGCGGGTGGACGTCTGATGGAAGCCTGGCTGGCCTATTTCATCCCGGTCTTCTGCGGCGTCTCGGTCTTCCTGTTCGCGCTCTCGCTGATCCCATCGAAGAGCATGCTGGCCGAGCAGCTCGAAGGCCTCAAGACGCGCGACGCGAGAATGCGCGAGGAGAGCTCGCCGCTGGCCGACCGTCTGTTCAAGGGCGAGCGACGCGCGTTGCTGGTACGCCACCTCATCGAGGCCGGCTGGTATACGACGACGCCCGCGGCATTCGCGCTGCGGGTGGTGGCCTGCGCCGCGCTTGGACCGGTGTTCACCCTGCTCATCTGGCGGATCGCAAACCTGGACATCGCGTGGCTGATTCCGATCCTCGTGATGCTGACGGCTTGCGGTCAATTCCTCCCCCTTCCTGATGATGAATCGCGCGATCGAAGAGCGAAAGGTCTCGATTCAGAAGACCCTGCCCGAGTTTTTGGACATGGTCTCGTCCACGGTGCAGGCCGGTCTGGCGCTTAACTCCGCTCTTGCCTACGCGGTGGATGCGGCGCCTGGCCCGCTGGGCGAAGAAATCAAAGAGGCGCTCTCGGAGATTCGCCTGGGGCGCTCGCGATCCCAGGCACTAAAAGCAGTTGGCGAGCGCACGGACCAGGTCGGCGCTGCGTAACGCGCTGCGCGTGATGACGCAGGCCGAACGTCTGGGCGCGAACGTCGCGAAGCTGCTTACGGAACTCGCCGAAGACGCGCGCCATCAGCGGCTGATGCTCGTGGAAGAGATGGCCGGAAAGCTGCCCGGTAAAGCTCGTCTTCCCGATGGTCTTCTTCATGATCCCTTCGATCTTCACCATCATCTTCGGAACGGTCGCGGCCAACGACTTTAGCCAACACCCGTGATTGCAGCAATCGCCGCGGCGGCCTTCTTCGGCTGCATCGCGTACATCGCCGTCCAAACGAGCCGCGCGGTCTGCGCTGGCGTACCGCCGGCCGACGACGGACCCGCACCGGGGAAGACACCCGTGGTTTTGCTGGTGGCCGCGGCGGCGCTGCTCGGATTCGTCGTCGTGTTCTGGGGTGCGGAGCCCGCTGCAGGTGGGCATCGCCGCGATCGTCACGTTCTCGCTCGTCGCGTCGTGGTACAGCGATGCGACCTGCGGCCTCGTGCCGGATTCGTTCACCCTCGTGCCGCTCGCCGCGGTGGTGCTCTTCGCGCTGGCGCATCGCCGACTGGGGCGCGCTGGGCTCCGCGGCAATCGTGTTCGCGCCTTTCGCTCTGGCGGCGGTCTGCTCGCCTCCCTACGGCATGGGCTGGGGCGACGTGAAGCTCGCGGCGCTCGCAGGCGCCGTGCTGCCGGCGCCGCTGGCGATGGCGCTCGCCGTCGCGTGCGGCGCCGCAGCGATCGGTCATCGCTTCGGCGGGGCGCCAAAAACACCTATCGCGTTCGCGCCCTACATCGCAGCCGCGACGGGAATCGCTCTCCCAATCGGTCTAACGCACTGAGCGTCGCACTGGGCTCGCGCTGCTGTTATGGGGCGGGCTCTTCCTCGTGCTCGGACCACGCCGGACGCCGGGCGACGGCGATCTCTATTGGCAGCGATGGCTGGGCGATTTGATCTTGCGAACGCACCGGCTACCCGCGGGCGACGCTGGGCAGCGAGACGTTCACCGCGCCGGGCGCGCCCTGGGTGCCGCAGGAGTGGCTGTTCGGAACCGCGGTCGCGCTGGCGCAGAATCATGGCGCTGTTCGCCATTCTCGCTCATCGCGGTCAGCGCGGTAACCCGGTGGCGATTCTCTGTTCAGTCTACGTTCGGGTCCCGCGCTGATCGCGGGCCCCGAGGCGGCCGGTGATCGGCGCTGCTGCACTGCGGCATCGCGATGCTCGAGTCGTTCGGCGCACGCGCGCAGGTGCTCGGCTGGGGCGCGCTGGCGGCACTTCATGCTTTTTCTGGAGCGCGACGACCGCTGGTATTACGCGGCGTTCCCGGTGGCAATCGTCTGGGCGAATCTCCACGCGAGCGTCGCGCTCGCGCCGGCCATCGTCCTGGCGCGGCTGGCGGGCGCCCTTGCGACCGGCGGGGTCCGCTCGCTCCGTTCGAACCGCGATCTCGTGATGCTGCCCGCCGTCCTTCTCGCGCACGCTCTGCACGCCGTTCGGCGCGCGGCTGCCGGCGTTGGCGTTGAGCCTTGCCACGAGCCCGATCCGCCACTACATTCAAGAGTGGCAGCCGCCGAACTGGGACAACGCGTCGTTCCTCTACGGCGCGTTGCCGATCGCCCTCGCGATCGTCGCGGGCGGCGCCGCGACGCTGACGCGCGACAAGACGCGCAGCTTCCCGGCGGTCCTGTTGTTTATTGCGGCGCTCTTTGCAATCCGGAACACGGCGTTGTTTGCGATCGTCGCGGCGCCGCTCGCGGCGCGCGGTTTGGACGCGCGCTTCCCGCGGATCGGCGCTCTGGGGCGCGAAGGCGCGGGAGCCAGAGCCCGCTGGCCGCTTCCCGACGATCGCGCTCGCGACTCCGGTCTGCGGCCTTCGCGATGGTCAAGATTCAGGCGCGTCAACCCGCGCCGATGCCGCTCGCCGCAATCGAGCGGCTCGCCGCCGACGGTGCCTCTCACCGGCTCTTCTGCGAAAACTTCACGTGGTGCAGCGCGGCGCTTCAGCACCCGACGCTTCGGGTTTTCATCGACGGCCGCTGCGACGCATACCCCTTGCCCGTGTGGAAGAGCTACGTCGCGACCATTCAGACGCGGCCGGCGTGGAGTTCCGCTCTCCGCTACGGCGTGGACACGGTGATCGCGGGACGCGGCGCGTTGGAGTCTGCGCTGGCGTCGTCGCCGCATTGGGGACGCACGTATCGTGACGGCGCCTACGTCGTCTTCCGGCGTGACTAGCCCGCCGCCGCGGCCGCGCGCTCTTCTGCTGCTTGCGGCCGCCGTCGCGGGTGCGATCCTGATCGGTTACGCGATCGCCAACCCGCCGCCGATCACGGCCGCGTACCTCGACTTTGACGCATTCTACTGGGCGCGCAGATTCTTGAGCGCCGGGGGCGACCCCTATCGCTACGAACCGCTGCATGCGTGCGAGGCTCGACTCTGCGGCCCGCCGACCGCCAACGCCGTAGGGCCCGGCCGCTGCCGCCCTATGCCATCGCTGCGTTCGCTCCCGCTCGGGCGGCTGTCGTACGAGCGCGCGCAGTTCCTGTGGTGGCTCCTGCTGCTCGCGGGCGGCATGCTGATCGTATGGGCCCTCGTCGAGCTCACCGCGCTGCCGTTGCTGCTTGTGGGCAGCTGCGTGCTGGTCGGCGTGCTGCTGCCGTCGCTAATGGTCGGAAGCCTGGCGCTGCTCCCGATCGCGTTGCTATGCCTGTCAGCCGTGGCGGTCGCGCGGGAGCGTTGGGCAGGGGCAGCGCTGCTGCAAGGCGCGGCTTGCGTCGAGCCTCACCTCGCCCTGCCGGTGCTGCTGGCGACATTCGTGTTCGTTCCGCGCGCACGTCTCGCATTGGCGACCGTCGTCGGTGTTCTGTTCGTTACGTCGGCCGTCGCCGGCCGCGCGGCGCTCAATCTGGAGTACGTGCTGCGCGTGTTGCCCGCGCACTCGACCTCTGAGATCGGCAACGCCGAGCAGTACTCATTGAGCGCGCTCCTTCATGCCGCGGGTCTTGGCGACGGTGCCGCGTCGGCGATCGCGAGCGCGCAGTACTTGCTTTTCATCGCGGCGGCCCTTTGGATCGCCGGACGCCTGCGCTCGACGATGCCCGAAGGCGTGGTCCTCGTACCGATGGCGCTGGCCGTTACCGGCGGACCCTTCGTGCACGTCACGCAGATCGGCGCGGCCATTCCGCTTGCGATGCTCGTTGCCGCTCGGACCCGTTCGGCCGCGGCGTGGGGCGGACTCGCCTGCCTCGCGGTCGCTATTCCATGGCAAGCCTCCATCGGATACGGTGGCGTTCTGGCGGCGTTCGTGCTGCTCGCGATCCTCGCGTACAATCGCGTTGCGTGGATCGTTGCACTACCCGTAACGATCGCGCTCGCCGCCGCGCTGCAGCTGCTGCAAGCGCCGAGCTCGCCCGCCGCGCGGTCGTCACGCTTTCACTGCCGCCGCCGTCCGTGCTGGCCGAGGTCCCCTGGCGCCAGCTCGCCGAGCAGTTTCCGCCGACGCCCTTCTCGTGGTACGGCCATCTGTTGATCCTTGCCGGATTCGCGCTGACGTACTGGAGCGTGCTCAAGCCGGCGCGAAAGCTTCAGCGTGCTTGACTCCGGGCGCCGCAACCGCGCGGCCGATCGCGCCGCCGTTGCGGCGATCGCGCTCGCCGGCGCGCTGAGCGCGGCATGGGCGTTCATCGTGCCGATCTTTCAGGCCACCGACGAGGCGGCGCACTTCGACTACGCGATCTCGATCTTCACGGCCGGCCACCTCATCACCACGCCGGGAGAGAAAACGGCGTGGATAGTGAGCCCGTACACGCGCTACTTGCTGGGCGCCACCGACTACTTCGCCGTCGCGTTCCACTCGGCGGTGCCGGCGCCGCGCGGCTACGGAAGCATCGCGTTCTACCGCCGTATCGACGCAGGCGCCCCGAGCGTTCGGACTCCGCCGCCCCCTCCAGGCCATATCCCCTACATTGCCGCTGGTTATCCCTTTGGTTTCTATGCGCTCGAGGCGGCGTGGATGAAGGTGGTGCCTCGCCACCGGTTCGCTGGTGGCCACGTTCTTTGCGGCACGGCTGCTGTGCGTGTTCCTGACGATGGCGGGCCTATATTTTAACTATCGCACCGCCAGAAACGTCGGTGTGCCTCCATGGCCGAGCGTAGCGGTACTGGTAGCGGCGGCCTTCTTTCCGCTGACGACGCTCGTATCGTCGTACGTGCAGCCCGACAACTTGGCCTACGCGCTGGTCTCCGCAGCTCTCTTCTTCGCGACGCAACTGAAGCGCAGCGCCCGACCGCTGCGCACGACCCTCGCCCTCGGCGCCGTGTTGGGCTGCCTGGCCGTCACAAAGTATCAGTTCTTCGCCGCCGTAGCGTGCCAGTAATCGCACTTGTCATAGCGCGACTTTACGCCGAGAGACCAAAACTCTCCCTGGGGCGCGTTGCGGGTGCTATTGCTCCTCGGGCCGCGATGCTGCTTATTCTTCTGCAGCTGTCATTAGCTGCCCCACCAATTAGGTCCAACCGAAGGAGGGCTGCGCCTTCCGATGGCCTATTCGCCCGCCTTTCTGCGGTCTTGCACAACGGTGTTGAACCGACGCTTTATTTCATTGCGATCAACACGGACAGAGCGTTCTCGATGACTTCTTTATCACTGGTCCTGCCAACGCGGCGACGTACTGGGGCGAGCTTGGTCTCTGGGATACGCCTCTCATAATCTTGGCCGCTCCGCTGGAGCTCGCATTAGAACGATTATCGCGATCGGCAGCATCGCCGTAGTCATTCCTATCGCTTATCGCTACCTCAGGGACGCTGCGCTGGCTTCTTTCATTTGGCTCGTCGAGGTAACGATGCTACAGCCTTCGTGCTCACGACCGACGATCCGCTAATCAACAGCTACGTGTTCTTTACTATCATTCTCTTTACGCTCTACTCTCTAACGACAACGTCTTTGGCGCTCGTCGGAAGGCACTGGTATCCCTTCGTCTTTGCCGCATTTCTCTGCGCTGGCTGGTACGCGCCGAGGGTATTTCGACAATACCGCGGACGGATTCCGATCATCGCATGTAGCGCGCTGGCTTTATATAGCATCATTGCTGCGTGCTACGCTTTAGGCGCAATCGTTCATCGCTATTATACTGAGAGCCGGCCCGACTATGTTACGTCGTTCCAAACCAGTCGCAGACCCGAGCAGAGACCGCTCTTGGATTCGTTTGGCCGATGCAGGGGATGGATTTCCACCCACTAGCCAGTCGGCGCTTCCGAGATGCTCTCGAGCCTGGTTCGCGGCTCTGGGCGGGTGGAGCGGCGATCTTTCCTCGGCTTCATCGCGCGGCGAGCGAGGTGACCGTGTGGTCGATGGCCGCTTCGCCGCACGCACCGTATCGGAACTGTACAACTTCCAGATCGCTGAAGCCACGCGCGACGTCACATACTCCTATAGCGGGTTCTTCGCGACCTTCGGCACAAATGGATTGCGCGAAGGCCCGCACGTCGTCAGCGCTTTCGCGAGAAGCGGCGAGAAAGGACCCTACGCTCGGATCATCCCGGTTCGAACGTTCTTCGTTGTCCCGGGCGCGCGGTTTTCATCGCGGTTCTTGCAATCGCTGCGAACGCACCCACCGCGGACGGGCTCCTTCGGGGGGTCGAACGCTGTCCCGGAGGCTTCGCCCTCATAAGCGGCCGGCTCGACACGCCACCCGACGCAAGGCGCAGCGTCGTATGGCTGCTGCTCGAGGGCGAGCCGTTCTCAGCGCTCTCGCCAACGGGGGCCACTCTTCTACGGCACGGTCCCCACGCGCGGCTTGACGCACGGTCCGCACGGCGTCACCGCGTACGTCACCGACACCCGTCGCGCCATCAACTGGCGCGTGCCCGGCAACGTCGCGATCACAGCGCCGGCTGACGCGTCACCTCGCCTCACCTGGTCGGCTCCAACCGCCTCCCCCTACTGCGCCGACCCGCTGGGGGTGTGACGTGAACCCGCTGCGTCTCAGCCTCGACCGCGTGTGGATTTACGGCGCGTGCTGTGCGATCGTCGCATCGCTGCCGTTCATTCTGCTGCCGTGGTTTCACGACGTGGCCTACCGATACGACTTCGCATGTTTCTGGTCGGCCGGGGCCAACGCCGGCACGGCCACGCTTACCGACCCGCAGCGCCTCTACGACTGGGCGCAAGCACGCGGCCTGATCGCACAGCCGTTCTCGTATCCGCCCGGTTTTGCGTGGTTCTACGCGCCGCTGAGCCATCTAAATCCCATGACCGGGCTAATCGTCGAGATGCTCGCGATGACCGCGCTCTTCGTCGCCGCTGGCCTGATCGCGGCGCGCGTTTACGGTTTCAGCCCGTGGTACGCCGTGGCCGGCGTGCTCGCATGGGGTCCCGCAGTGAGCGCTATCGAGAGCGGTCAAAACACCGCGTTGGCGCTCACGGCCGTTTTCGCCGCTGCGTTAGGCTTGACCAAGCGCCGTTTGTGGCTGACCGGTCTCGCGACAGGCGTTCTCCTTTACAAGCCCAGCCTTGCGCTGCCGATCGTTGTGCTGCTCGTCGTTCGTAAAGAGTGGCGCGCGCTCGGCGTCACCTCCGCATGCGCGTTGGGTTGGTATCTATCGAGCGTCGCGGCATCCGCCGGCGACTGGCGATGGCCGGTAACGTATGTGCATACGCTGGCGTGGTGGATTCCGCTCGACTTTCACGTGGGCAGCGTTAAGGCGTTTACGCTCCCCACATTGCTCGTGACGCTCGGCACGAACGCCGGCGTTGCTGCGCTGGTCGGTCTGTGCTTATTGGCGCTTTCCGTGCCGCTGGCCGCGCGGCTCCGGCCGTTGCCGCGGCAAGCATGATGCCGCTATCGGATTGGCGGCCAGCCCGCACGCGTGGCCGTACGAGGCCGTAATGGCGTTGCCGTCGACGTTCTACGCCACGACGCAGCTGCGCGAGCCGTGGCGGACGCCGCTGATCGCCGGCGGTTACGCGCTCACGGCCGTCGCGATGGTCGCGCCGCACGGAATTTGGGTGCTCGCGTTGATCTGCATCGGAGGCGCCGCGGTGTGGCTGTGGCGCGGCAAATATGCTATACTACGGGCGATGGCCGCTCCGACCCAATTGACGATCGGACTATTGTGATGCACCGGCGAGATTTCTTGACCGCTTTAACCGCGGCCGCATTCGCGGGGATGTCGCCGGCAGCGGTGCGCGCCGCCGTACCCGCGGCGACTCGACGCGTTCTCTGGCTGCAGCACGCGGGAACGAACGAAGAGATCATGGCGCCGTTCTGCATTGACGGGCGCACGCTCTACGATCCCGGCTATCGGATGATCTGCTGGTTGATGCGCGACCGCCACGTCCCCATGACACAGGGCTATGTGAGAATTTGACGTCGTCGAGATCGAGGCGCTCTGGGAAGTGCAGCAGGTGCTCGCGCTGATGGGCATTCGTCAACCGATCGTCATCACGAGCGGTTACCGCACACCGCAGACGAACGCCGCCACCGAAGGCGCGGCCCGCAACAGCATGCATCTCTACGGAAAGGCCGCCGACATGTACGTGCCCGGCGTTTCGATGCGGCAGCTCTTCGACGTCTGCTGGTCGCGCGAGGTCTCCGGCGGCATAGGCTATTACGACAGTCACGTCCACCTCGACTCGGGCACCCGCCGCTGGTGGGTGGGGGAGATTCCGGTCCCGGAGGCGCGTTTTGCCTAGGGTGTTACTTCCGTCGCTTGGGTGGGTAGTACCCCGCCATGGAGCGACGACTGACGCGGGTGTCCCCTCGAGTCGTCCAGCGGACCCTATACGGGACGGCCGTTTATTGGATGTCAACGGCGTGCTCGTGCTCGCCGAGGCCCACTGGCACGTGCTCTATCGCCTCACACTCTGGGATCTCGCTCAGCTCAAGGCATTGGCGCCGCTCGTGGCCCACATCCATTAGCAGAGGCTTTTCCCGCCGGCCGCGCGTATTGCGGCCACCGTAGCTCATGACGAAGCTCGGTCAGGTTCTCAGCGTGGTGGGGTCGCAGATGACCGTGGATCTTGACGGGAAGACTACCGACTGGGAAGCGCTTCGCGTCGGCACCGTCGTGAAGGTGCCCAACGGCGACCGCCAGGTCCTGGGCAGCATCAGCGAAGTCAACATCGGCCAGGGCGAAGGCGCCAGCCATTACCTGGTGGCCGATTTGCTCGGCGAGATCGTCGCAAAGAACGGCAGCCTGGAGTTCGCCCCAGACGTGTCCATACCCATCCCGGTCCCCGGCGCGGCCGCCCACGTGGCCGGCGAGGCCGAGCTGATCGCCGTTTGCGGCGAGCCTTCTTCGTCTGACCCGGTGGGGAACGATCTACCCAGATCCCAGCCACCCTGCCTACATAATAACCGACAAGCTGCTCGGCAAGCATTTCACAGTGCTGGGCTCGACCAGATCAGGCAAGTCGTGCGCGCTGACCGTCATCCTCTCAGCAATCCTGGCCAAGGGGACCCAGGCACACATCCTCTAGCTCAGCCCCCACAGCCAGTTTACACAGGAGACCTTCGGCAGCCTGCACCACCCTCCTAAGCCCCCCGAACCTGCGAGCTCCCACTATCAGTAATCAGCTACGCCGAGGCGAGCCAACTACTAATCCACAGCGGCAGCGACAGCGAGCCGCAGTCGCAGGCGCTAATCCTTAAAGACACAATAATGGCGGCGCAGCACACCTACAACCCCGACGACCCCAATCTCTTCAGCATCACCGTCGACACGCCGGTTCCGTTCCGCACACATCCGTTGCTGCGCTCGATCGACCGGCAGATCAGCCGTCTCTCGAAGCCCGACACGGCGTTTCCCTATCTGCGTCTACGCGAGCAGCTCGATTCACTTCTCAACGACCCGCGCTTCCGCTTCTTCTTCACAACCGAGAACGACATTCTGGAAGACATCGTCGCCCATCTGCTCCGGGTCTCCGTCCGCGGCAAGCCACTTTCAAGTTTTCAATCTCTCCGCCATTGCATGCAGAGTGGCCGACGTCGTGGTCTCGACGCTGAGCCGGATCCTGTTCAACTTCGGCATCTGGTCGGAGCGCGCGGAGATGCCGCCGGTGCTGCTGGTGTGCGAGGAGGCGCAACGGTACGTGCCGGCCGACGAGAGCCTCGGCTTCTCCGAAACCGTTCGGATCATCACCCAGATCGCCAAGGAGGGCCGTAAGTACGGCATCTCCCTGGCCCTGGTCACGCAGCGCCCCACGGAGCTTTCGCTGCCCGTGCTCTCGCAGTGCGGCACGGTCTTCGCCCTGCGCCTGGGAAGCGAAGCCGATCAGCAGTTCATCGCCAAGACGCTGCCCAACGCCGCGCGCGAGATGCTCGCGGCCCTGCCGAGCCTACCGCTGCAACAGGCGATCGTATCCGGGGAAGGCGTGACCGTGCCGATGCGGATCCGCTTCACGGACCTAACGCCTGAACAGCAGCCGCGCAGCGCCGGGGCGCAGTTTTCCAAGATGTGGCAAGCCGAGGGCGCCGACCGCGATTTCATCGTGCGCGGCATCCAGCGCTGGCGCTCGCGCATTCGGACCTAGACCCACGCTGACGCGCGTTCTGCTCGGCGTTCTCGTGGTGGCGCTGCTGGGGTTCCTCATCGCCCGCCCGCCCAAGATAACGGCCGGCGGGATCGACTTCACGGCCTTTTACTGCGCGGCGCGCGCGCTCTCATCGGGGGCAAACCCGTATACGTACGAGCCGCTGCACTCTTGCGAGCACGCCAACCGGTCGTGGAGCTCACCGCGCTCGATCGTCGTCGCGCCCCTGCCGCCCTACGCGTTGGGCTTCATCGCCCCGCTCTCGCGCCTGCCCTACGCTCAGGCGTCGGTGGTGTGGTTCATGATGCTGCTCGCGAGCGCTGCCGCGATCATCTGGGCGATTCTCGAGCTGTCAAAGTTGCCGCTGCTGCCGGTCGGCATCTCCATCGCCATCGCGGTGCTGTTGCAGTCGCTGCCGACGGGCGCGCTCGCCCCGATCCCACTGGCCCTGCTCTGCGCCGCCGCGGTGATGCTTCAGCGCAGGCAGTGGAACGCTGCGACGGGCCTGTTGGGCCTGGCCTGCATCGAACCGCACGTCGCGGGACCGGCGCTGCTCGCGGCATTCGTGCTGCTCAAGGAAATGCGCGGCCGCGTAGCGATCGTCGCCGCCGCATTGGTGGTCCTTTCGCTCACCGTCGGCGGCGCTGCGGTGAATGCTCAGTATTTTGGCGGAGTGCTCCCCGATCACGCGCGCTTCGAGCTTGGCTCGATCGTGCAGTTCGGTTTAAGCTCGATGCTGCATAACTTCGGCGTTCCCGATCGTGCCGCGCTGGCGATCGGATCGCTGCAGTATGCTTTGTTCGTAGCGCTCGGCATCGCGTTGGCCGGCAAGCTGAAACAGCAATCCCTTGCAATGGTCGTGCTCGTGCCGATCGCCTTAGCCGTGATGGGGGGTGTGTACATCCACCTCACCCAGCTCGCCGCCGTACTGCCCCTAGCGTTTGTCGTGGCGAGCCAAACGCGCTCCCCGATGGCCTGGGCGGGGGTCTCGCTGCTAACGGTGCCCTGGAACCTGCTCAACGCGCTGGCACCAACGGCGCTCACCGTGCCACACGTCGCCGAGGTCGCGGCTCGATCCGTGGCGGGCGCGGCGCTGCCGGGCGAGACAGCATACCTCGCGAACTTTCTGGCGTATGTCGGCATCGCATGTGTCCTCTGCACCTTGCTCGCTAAGAGCCGCTTGTGGCAAACCGCGCAGTAGACGCAAGTCGGCCAATCCGTTCGCTTGCGATCGTTACGCCTTTTTATCCGCCGCATGTGGGCGGCGTGGAGCGGTACGCACAGGAGTTTGCGCGCGCGGCTGCCGCGATGGGAATCACCGTCAACGTCATTAGCGACAGAAGAACACGGTACGCAAGCCGACCAAATCGGTCGAAGACGGCGGCCTCGGCGTGTTACGGCTTCCGTCGTACAACGTGCCGATCATGGGGTCGCATTACCCGATTGCGCTGTCCGGCTGGGATGTCGCCGAACGATATCTTGACTGCGACGTCGTCATGGCGCACACGCGGTTCTTTATGACCACCATCCAAGCGGCGAACATCGCGGCTCGCAGGAACAAGCGGATTTGTGTGGTTGACCATGGTTCTGGCCCGCTGAGGTCGTCTCCCAGGGCGCTTTCCGCGGCATCCATAACCTATGAGCGCGCCGTGACCAGCTATTTGAAGCGGCGCCTCGCGAGATTCTTCGGCGTTTCTTCCGCATCGGTGAAATGGCTGGAAGAGTTTGGTATCTTCGGGGCTTCACTCCTACCCAATGGCGTCGCGCCTCTCAGCGCAGCCCCTATGAGAAAACTTGATAGCTTTAACGAACCAGTCGTGTTCTATGCTGGGCGTTTGTTACCCGAGAAGGGGGTTCAGGAACTCGTCGAAGCCGTAGAGGTCCTTGTCGCTCAAGGGGCCAGGTTCGACCTTCGAATCGGAGGCGATGGCCCCCTTGCGACGTTTCTTAAAGCTCGCGCTATATCACTCGACTTTTTTTCGTTCCTAGGGCGACTTTCTTCAACTGAAATCGAACACGAGCTAGCAGGCGCCACCGTCCTCGTCAATCCATCCAATTATGCAGAAGGGCTTCCAACTATTTTGCTTGAGGCGGGGAACGCCGCGATGCCCGTGATCTCAACCCCGCGCGGCGGCAGCGCGGACCTAATACGCAACGGTCACACCGGGTGGCTGATTTCGGAGGGTAGCCGCCCCGCCATCACCGAAGGGCCTGCGCACGGTTCTTGCCCAGCCAGCCGAGGCGCTGAGGAGAGGTTTGGGTCTCTTTTCCTTGATCCAACAGCAGTTTACGTGGCCTACAATAGTCACGCGCTTTATTTCTACCTCGGGAGCAGATCTATAACGTGCAGCTACTACGATGTGAAATCTGCGGGTCATCGCTCCGGGATGCCGGTACCGTCCCGGCTATCAGGAGCCGCTTGAGTACAACATCTTCGACTGTAGCGCTTGCAACACAATGGTGTCTAACCCCAAGAGCTTGGAGCCTCACGTTTACAACGCAATCTACTCCGTGCCCGGAGGTCCCCCAGGATACGACCGCAACTTTCAATACGCCAGGCGGATCGCCAGCGTCAGAGACCCACTCAAATACCTCACGTCGCGTCAGGACGCTTTTTGGGGCGTCGTCCGAGTGCTCGGCAATTTTTTTAAGCCGCGCATTTTGGAGGTCGGCAGCGGCCTAGGTTACTTCACTTATGCCTTACGCCGTGCCGGACTTGACGCAACCGGAATTGACGTTTCGACAGAGGCAGTTACGAAAGCACGGAATGCCTTTGGCGATTTCTGTAGCAGAGCGGAGTCGGTCGAGTCCTTTGCCTGGAGTCGGCCGAAAGGTTCAATGCGATCGTCTTCGTCGAGGTCATCGAGCACCTCGAAGAACCTGTCAAGGTCTTGCACGCCGCTATGCGCCTTCTGGCGCCCAATGGCGTAGTCATACTGTCGACGCCAAATCGGTCCTATTTTTCTGATGCCAGTCGTTGGGAGACTGATCTTCCGCCGGTGCACCTCTGGTGGTTTTCCCGAACGCTCGTTGGAGATCATAGCTGGGCGGATTGGCTGTCGCCTCGACCTCGTTGATTTTTCGGAGTATAACCGCAAATTTCCGATCCTGCGTGTTTATCGACCGCCGCTGACTCCAATGTTCAATGCGACAGGGCAAATGGCTCGACGAGAACCGTTGCCCATTGCAATCGCGCGCCGCCTTGGCATCCTACAAGAAGCCTATTGGTTCGCCTCTGGTGCTGTCGGTAGGATCAGCCGGAGGGGCGGATCGCGCCGACCCACCATGGTCGCCGCTCTGCGCCGCATTAATCATGATGCCTAAGTTCGGACTACGGTCCGAATCGGCGGTCGAGGAGAAGTGCCCGTCCTCCCGCGCCGCGCGACGCCCACGGTGCCGTTCTTCTATCCAGATTGGTTTATCTTAGGCGAGATAGCGGCGCATGTCCACATCTGGCTTCAAGATCGGAGCGAACAGATCCTTGACCTTGGCTGCGGCGAGAAGCCTTATGCGACACCGCTCCACGCGAATCGATGAATGGCTCGGCTTCAATGTACCTGCAAACCGAACAGCTGATGTCCACGGCCACGCGGACTCCCTTCCGTTTCCGGCAGACTCGTTTGATACCGTCCTGTGCACCGAGGTTCTGGAGCATCTGCCACACCGGAATTGGCAGTCCGAGAGGTTGCTCGCGTTCTCCGCCCCGGCGGTCACGTCATAGTAACGGCGCCTTTCTACTTCCCGCTGCATGAGGAACCGTACGATTTCTTTCAATACACACCATATGGGCTACGTCGGCCTCTCGAATCAGCCGGCTTTGAAATACTGGCCATAACACCATTGGCAACTGGCTTACGTCTTGTCGCCACGGCCGTCAACACCACCTTTAATGATTTTGGCAAAAGCATGCCGGGAGGTACGACATGGCTTGGGCGCGCGGTTTTCGCTCCTGTCTATGCAATGAGTAATACACTAGCGTGGCTTTTTGCTCGCTTCGTGCCTGATCCCAAGAATGCGGTTGGCCCACGCACTCCTCGCACGATTACCGGGCTAAAATGCGCCCGCCCGGACCCTGCGGCTCCCGAGGGTGGCGAACCAACTCGCTAGTCGCTGTGAATGGCACTCCGCAAGTGCTCCCTCCGGACCTTTTGTCCCAGCAGTTCGCGAGTCGACTTCGCGCCGAATTGCACATCGTAGAGCAGCGCATTTAGCAGCAGCTGAAATCCCATTAAGAATGGTAGCACCGCCAGCATGACGGTTCCCGTCGTCCGAGGAATCCCCGTCATGATGCTCTGTATCCATTCAAACGCTGCAAAACCTGCGCCGAATCCGCTCAACGTCAGCCCTAGTAATATATAGAGCGAGCCTAGGTTGATATCAAAGATAAAATATTGCAGTAGCAGGCGGCGCAAAAATAGCTTCGCGAGCTTCGGCGGAAACGCAAAGGCCGTTCGCGGGATGGAAAGTGAACTCGATTCCTGGCCGTAGATCGTTTCCATCTCCATTTCGGCGATCGTCGCGCGCTTTAGGCCGAGCTCGCACAACGCGGATATCTCGAAGAAGTAGCCGTCGGCCAATGACTTCCAATTTATGGCCGGCAAAAGGCGTCCGTTGAATGCCAGGTAGCCGTTCGTCGGGTCCAGGATGTTCCAATAGCCCGATGCGAACTTCGAGAACAGCGACAGCAGCGAGTTGCCAAACAGTCGCATGGCCGGCATCTTTGACAGCACGCGAGAGTCGAAGAACCGGTTTCCCTTAACGTAAGCCAAGTTCGGATCGGCGACGAAGAGTTCGACGATGCTTGGGATATAGCTCGGGTCCATCTGGCCGTCGGCGTCGATTTTGACGACGACGTCGGCCTCCAGCTCGAGCGCCTTCTCGATACCCGACTTCGTGGCGGCCCCAACCCCGCCGTTGCGCTGCCGTTTCACCACATAGACCGACGGGTGCGCCCGGAAGGCGTGCTGCACGGCGTCGCCCGAGCCATCGGGGCAGCCGTCGTCGACGACCACGACGAAGTCCACGTAGCGGAGCGTGCTGCGGACCACGTCGCAGACCGTTTCGCGGGCGCGATACGCTGGAATGACGCAGCAGGTCGTCACGCGCGTGACTCCGTCAGCCGGTACTCGGCCCCCACCTGCGTCCCTGTAGCGGATCGCATGAGCGCGACCGCACTGGCCGCGAGGGCGATCAGTCCGATCCACGTGGGCAGGCGCAGCAGCCACATGACCAGACGATTCGTCGAATTCCCGAGCACGAACTGCTGCCAGCTCGCCTCCGCCAGACGCGGGTCAATCGTCGTGAGCGCGCGCGCGATGCCGCTGGGGTGCGGCGGCGTCGCCGACGCCAGCACGAAGAGGCCGAAGATCGCCGCATATGCCGCCACGGCCACGGCAAGCGCGAGCTTTCGATCGCGGTGCCAGAACGCGTACGTCAGATAGGCGGCCGGGAATATCGGGGCGAGGAACAGCGCGGCCGACGTCGCCATCATCCAGGGCACCGCGAGCAGCACCAGCGCCGCGACGATCCACCCCCGATGCACCGGGGAGCGCGTGCAGAGCGCCACGCAGGCCGGAACGGCCGCCGCGATCTCCGCGGTGTGCACGAAGGTGCCTCCGAGCAGCGCGAACGCGGGCGGCACGAAGATCGCCAGCGCCGGATCGCCGAAGTGGCGCGCGAGGCGCAGGCCGACGACGATGCCCAACGCGGCCATCACCACGTACGAGACGCTCCCGACGAACGCAGCCGACGCATCCGGCACGCCGAAGGCGGCGATCACGCTCGAGAGGCTGTATTGGTTGTCGCGCGAGATTTCCGACAAAGCGTGGGCGGGAATCACCGAGGTGACGTATGCGACATTGTGAGCGACGCCGCCGCCGAGCAGCGACAGCCCGGCCAACGCCGCCGCCGCGGCAGCCAGCGGAAGCCGTGCCGCCGGAAACGCCGCGAACAGCGCCACGGCCGCCGGCAGCGCGACCTGCGGTTCGACCATCGCGAGCGCCATCGCAATGGCCGCGAGCACCGGGCGGTTGCGCGCCGCGCAGAGCCCGGCCACGACGATCGCCGCGATCCCGATCGGCGCCATATTCCCCGCCGAAAACGACGTAAGGCCCAGCGCCAATCCGAGCGCCGCCCATCCGACGACGAACGGCTGGCGGACGGCGCGCGCCAACGCGTACGCCGCGGCCAGCATCGCGAGAGCTACGACGCTCCACCACGCGAACATCGCGTCGCCGAACGATAGGAACGTCAGCGGAGCCAGCAGGGCCAAGACGTAGGGCGGGTACGGCACCGGCACCGTCACGTTCGCCGGCGGCCGGTAGTACGGCGCCGCAACGTTGCGTTCGCAGTCGTGCAGCGGCTGCACGTAGTAGGGATTCGCGCCCTCGCGCTGCGCGAGCGCCGCGCAGTAGTAGGCCCGAAAGTCAACGCCGACGTTCCGTCCGGCGGCGTCGCCGTACAGCTGCGCCCCGATCGGCAGCACCGTGCACGCGGCGGCCACGAAGGCAAGCGCGGCCGCCGGCGCGCGCATGCGAAGCCAGCCGCCCTCGCGCGCGAGCAACACGAGCAGTAAGCCGAGACCCAGCCACGTGGGCAGCCGGAGCATCCACGTGGCAAACGCGTTGGTCGAGCTCTTCTGCGTGAACGCGCTCCACGACGCCTCGGCCAGCCGCGGATCGATCGCGGGCGCCGCGGCGTGCGCCGCGTGCGGTGCGGCCGCGGCCAACGAGCTGAGCCCGAAGATCGCTCCGGCGGCGACGATGCCGGTGAGCAGGATCGCCGGCATGTTGGGACTCCAGTAGCGCCAGGCGAGATACGCCGCCGGGACCAGCGGCGCGATCACCAACGCGGGCGAGACCGCCCACACCCACGGGATCGCGAGCAGTAACAGCGCCGTCACCGCGAGCGAGCGATGCTTCGGCGTGCACGAGCCGGCGAGCAGGACGGCCGCCGGAAGCGCGGCCGCGATCTGGGTGATGTGGATGAACGTTCCGCCGAACACCGCAAACGCAGGCGGAACGCACACGATGAAGGCGTCGTTGCGCGCCCGGCGCGCGAAGGCGCCCGCCAGCACCGTCCCCGCCACGATCATCGCGACGTACCACAGCGATCCCGCGCGCACCGCGGCGGCCGGCGCGAGGCCGGCTCCCGCCAGCACCGCCGTCAGGCTGAACTGCGTGTCGCGCCCCAGCTCCGAGAGCGCGTGCGCGGGCAGCACGCTCGTGAAGTACTCGACGTTCGTTCCCACGCCCACAACCGCGAGCGACAGAGCCGCCAGCGCTCCCAGCGTCACCGCCAGGGCGATGCGCGTGCCCGGCATCCACACTGCGAGCGCGATGCACACCGGAAGCCCGAGATGCGGCTCGATCATCGCGCCCGCCCCGGCGAACGCGGCCGCGGCCGCCCGCCCCCGCCACGCGAAGTAGGCGGCCAGGCAGATGCACGCGAGGGCGACGGGCACGACTTCTCCGAGCGGCAGCGACACCACGCCGAGCGACAGCGCGAACACCGCGAGCGCGCTCTCCCATTGGATCTGCGCGAACCGCGACAGCGCGAGGATGCACGCGAGCCACGCCGCGAGGAGCAGCAGGCTCCAGATCGTCGCCGCGGCCGCAAACGGCAGCACCGAGAGCGGCACGAGCGCCGCGATCGCATAGCCGGGCAGCGGCGCCGGGATCGTGACGCCGGGATTCTTCTCAAAGAACATCGTGGTGCCGATGCCCGTCTCGCACGACCGCAGGGGCTCGGCGCGATACGGGTCCGCGCCGTGCGACGCGACGCGCGCCGCGCAGTAGAACGCGCGGAAGTCGCCCATGGTGAAGCCGGTGCGGACGACGATGCTGGTTTGGAGCGCCAGGGCGGCGAGGGCGGCGAGGACGAGGAGCGCGCCGATCCAGGGGCGTCGCACCGGAGTTACGATCCGGAGGCGAGAGGCAGGTCGGGCTTCTCCGAGCTCTGGTAGTCGAGCGACGAAACGATCTCGGCGATTCGCTCGAGCAGCATCACGTGCCGCTCCTTGAGCGCCGCGTCGAGCGTGGCGACCCACGGCTCGTGGGCGTCGCCGATCAGCAGGTCGCCGCGGTACACGCGCGCGGCGCTGCGATAGTGCGCGTAGGCGGCGCGGAACTCGCCGCGGTGATACTGCTCGTCGCCGTCGTTGGCGTGCAGCACGAAACGGTTGACGTCCACGATCACGTTGTCGAGGTCGATCGCGAGCTCGTCGGCGGCCCGGAAGTACATCTCGACCTGTTTGAAGCCCACGATCTGCGCGATGGCCTTGCGAATGTTCGAGCACGCCGTTCGCAGGCTCTGGGCCACCAGATGGCGCTCGGCGCCCGGCCAGAACACCTGCCCGACCTCGGCGCGCGAAGCGCTGCCGTTGGGCTGCAGCGCGATGTACTTGAAGATCTGGCGATCGCGGCGGCGCACCCACTCGATCGGCTGCCGGTCGATCTCGGCCAAGAACCATCCGAAGAGCCGCACCTGCATCGGCGTCGCCGGGGCGACCTTGCGGCCGTAGCGATCGTAGAGGCGGCTGCGCGAGAGCGCGCGCAGCGGGCGGTAACCGTCGGGCGTGTGGATCACGAAGAGGCCCTGCTCTTCCAACGCCTGCAGCTGAATCCGGTCGTCGAGATGCGAGCCGCTCATGAGCTTGAGCACGAGATCGGCGTCGCCCTCGGACACGTGCGCCAGCGATGCCGCCACGAACTCGTTGAACAGATGGCCGTGGCGCGTGCGCCAGTGCTCGAACGCCTGGCCGAGCCCGCAGCTATCCTCCGCGGCCTTGCGCAGCGCACCGCTGACCACTTGCGGCCACCCGTCGGTGGCCTCGAGCATGCGCTGGACGTCCGCGTGGGTGAACGGAACCCCCAGCGTTTCGGCCACGTGCCGAATGCTGGCGGCGTCGAAGGCGAGGCGCTCGGCGTCGCAGAGCACGGCGGTGCCTTGCGAGACGAAGCGGCCCACCTGGAAGGGCACGCGCGATCGCGTTGCGACCAGCAGCGATACTTCCTCGGGCAGATCGTCAATCAGCGCCAATACCTCGGCGACGCCGTCGGGATCGGGCAGGTCCTCGCAATCGAGAGCCAGCTCCAAGGGGGCGCGCGCCTCGAGGGTGCGGACGAGGTCTTCGTGGGAGCCGAACTCCGGCTCGATCTCCAGCGCCCGGGCGATGGCGCCGCGGACGATCTCGCTCGTCGCCCCCGGCGGCAGGGTGCAGTAGACTCCCGGGCTTCCCCCGTGGCGCAAATAGCCGAGCAGCGCCATGGTCTTACCGAATCCGGGAGGCGCGACCAAAAACCGAACGGGAACGCTCCTAAAGCGTCCCAGCCAATCCTCCAGGCCCTGGCGTCGAACGATCGACGGCCCAAGGCGGGGCATCCCTGAGCTCATAACTTCCTAGGGGCGGTCAGTAAGCTGGCCCCTCTACCGAGCAAGTATACCGTCTTTCCCATGATCTCGCAAGAAACCAGGGTCCACGGCCTCATGGGACCAGGGTCCGGGCCCGAAGGTCGAGGCTGCGAGAGCGCCAGCGGAGCTCGTAGTTCAGCTTCCGCAGGACGTTGCGGGCCTTGATGGCCGGCGACTGGGAGGCCGCGACGCGGCTGGTGAGGGCGTGGTGCTCGCGCAGCTCCGGCGTCAGGCGATTCAGCGTCGACAGTGCCGCGGACGGGTGGACGCCCGCGAATCGGAGCAATCTTGGGTAGACCGGCGTGAAGTAGCGCACCACGTCGAAGCTATCGAGTTCTTCCTCGCACAGCACGTTCCCCGGCGCGCCGAGCAACGAATATTGCCGGCCCTTCTCCGCGTGGCGCCGCGGCGCGAGCGTGTGGCCGTAGTGCGCGTAGACGTAGGGCAGCGCGATCCGCTTGCCGTGCAGCCCGATCAAGCGCTCGTGGACGGCGCCCTCCCACCGCACGTCGGGACGAAAACGGAAGAACATCATGCGCCGCTCGATGGACGTGTAGTGGCGGAAGGATCCGAAGAAATGCCACGTGTAGCCGTCCACGAAATCGTACTCCGGCGGCACGCGATCGAGCCGCTGCGCGATGGTCCGCACCCCGGCGCCGTGCACCTCGTCGGCGTCAACGAACGCCACCCAGTCGCCGGCGTCGCGGTCGCGGTGGATCCGCAGGCAGACGTTGCGCGCGTCGGAGAAGCCCGAAAACGGCGTGCGGTCCACGATGAGGCGGCCCTGCGCGCCGAAGCCGCTGCGCGCGAGCGTCTCGGCGTGGGGCGACGGGTCCGGCGAGTTGTCGTTGACGATGAGCGTCGAGGCCGCGCCGTCAATGGACTCGAGCATCGCGCCGAGGAACGGCTCGTCGCGCGGGCCGAGGATGAGGTGCGCGGCGATGCGGGGGGCGGCCATTTACCTTGTCCTTCGACTACGACGCCGCGCGCCTCCGCTCGGCGGTCGGAACGCGACCACCGGGTGACGAATGAACCGGCATGGGTCGACCCGGTTTTTGGCTTGCCCTGGCGATCGTTCTGCTTTACCTGATCGCGAGACCGCACGCCGGCTCCGTTTGGAAGGAACGCCGCACGATGAGCTCGCCGAACGGTCGGCCGACGATTACCGTCGGCCAAACAGACTTCCCGTCCTACGGGACATGCGAGAATCACGTCGTGGCCGACAACGCAGCGGCGGCCCGTATCGCGGCCAACCTACCCCGCGCGACGTACGACTGCATCCACCGGACGACCCTGCTCTGGGGCTGGTGAAGCCCGCCGCGCGAAAGGAGTATCCGTGGGCGTAATCGCCGCTGCCTTGTGGCCGTGGCTACCCAACCGATCGAGCTGAGTGCCCCCGTCGCCGCGATGCGATCTCAAATCAGAAACGGCAGGAGCATTTTCGTGCGACTCATGTAATCGGGATACTCGTTGGGAAATTGCGTCGCCATGCTTCGCTCTTCAAACCTGGCGGCGTAAATGAAATAGGCGAAGAGTATCACGAGCACGACGGTACTCCATGGCGACCACCGGACGATCGCCGTCCCGAGTACGGCGAGAAGGATGCCCGTGTAGATCGGATGGCGCACGAACGCGTACGGACCGCTCGTCACCAGCTCGTGTCCTTTCCGCAACGACATCGGCATGCCCCAATTGCGCCCCAGATGCGTCCGAGCCCAGATCGCGAACCCCACTCCGAGCGCGCAAACCGCGACGCCTAGGCCCGCCAGCACGACGCTGCCGGCCGGCTCAACATGCGCCGTGTGTTGGCCGGCGTGCCCGCGAAACCATACTCGAACCAGCAGTAATACGGCGACGGCGACGACGGCAAGAACCATGGCGCCGTTCAACAACCTGCCGCCGGCGCTGCGCTTGGCGAGCATCGCTGCAACGAACCAGTACGCAAGGAAGATAAACCAGAGACTTGAGATCAGCACACCAAAGGTGATCACCGGCCGCCTCGCCACGATAGCTTGCGCATGCGTCCGACTACCTTGGTGCGACCGCTCAAGTTTCGCGCGGGCGCCCGGAGGATGACCACCCGCGAGCTTGTTGATACGCCTGAAAGGAGTGATTGAAACAGGCTGGGGCGCTTCGATGGTGTCGACTGCTGGTTTGACAACCCGAGCAGCTCCGGGTTCGATTCCCGGGCGCTCCAGCCGCAAAGGGTACCGCCATTGCGAAGTCGCAGCAGATGTGCTACCGTCGGATTGCCGGGGTTGTCAAGCCAGCGAACACATCGAAGCGCACGAGGCGTCGCAGTGATGCGGCGCCTCGTCTCTTGCATGACCCCGTCGTAAGGGATGCGAAGTCGCGGGGGTGCCGACTTTGCGCCTCGCCGTGGACGCGCGCGTGATCGCCGAGGACACGCGCGGCATCGGCCGATACGCTCGGGCCGTGCTGCGACGCCTCGCCGCACGCGACGACGTAGCGCTCACGCTCTTGGCCGACGGGCCGTTTCCGCAGCGCAGCCGCCGCCCTTACGCTCGCGCGCTCGGCAGCGATGCCTTCGCCATCGGCGCGCGCGCGGACGGCGCCTTCGACGTGGTGTGGCACCCGGCCAACGGCACGTTCTTTCCAACCTCGCTGCCGAGCGTCGCGACGATCCACGACGCCGTGCCCTTCCGCTATCCGCTCGACGATCCCAAACGCCGCGAGCACGCGCAGCGGCCGTTTATCCGATCCGCGCAGACGGCGTCGCGCGTGATCGCCGTCTCGGAGTTTGGCCGCGGCGAAGTGCATCAGTGGCTCGACGTGCCGCTCGAGAGGATCGCCGTCATCCCCCACGGCGTGGACGAGTCGTTTTCGCCGGGGCCGGCAGCGCCGCTGCCGAGCGTGCTCAACGACCGCCGCTTCCTGCTGTTCGTCGGCGACCCGGTCGGCGAACCGCGCAAGAACTTTGCGCTGCTCTACGAGGCGTACCGGCGGGCGTGGCCGCACGGCGACGGGCCGGTGCTCGCCGTCGCCGGACCGCGCGCGCCGGAGTTGCCCGACGTCGTGCACGCGGGGAATCTCGGCGACGATCTGATCGCGGGCCGCGACGAGTCGCTGCGGGCGTGCTACCGCGGCGCCGTCGCACTGGCGCTCGCGTCGTATCACGAGACGTTCGGCATGCCGATGCTCGAAGCGATGGCCTGCGGCACGCCGGTGATCGCGTCGCGCGGCAGCTCGCTGCCCGAGATCGGCGGCGACGCCGCGCTCTACGCGCCGCCCGACGACGCCGACGCGTGGGCCGGCGCGCTGCGGCGGGTCGTGAACGACGCCGCTCTGCGCGAGCGGCTGAGCGCCGCGGGGCTCGAACGCGCGAAGCGGTTCAGCTGGGACGACAGCGCGCGGCGCCATCTGGCGGTGTTCGCCGAGGCTGCACGGTGATGCGGCTGGGCGTTGACGCCTGGAACCTGCCCGGCGACCGGCGCGGCATCGGCCGCTATCTCCGCGAGATCTTGGCGCAGTGGTTCGAGCACGCTCGCGACCGCGTCGAGGTGACGCTGATCGTTCCCGAGTGGCACACGTGGACGGTGCGCGGCCATTACCTGAGCGAGGTCGAGGGCCGCCCCTATCGCGTGGTGTCGCGGCGGTATCACGGGCGAGCCGGGCTCGACGCGCTGTGGTTTCCGTTCAACGGCTGCAGCTGGACGCGTTTTTCCTTGCCCGCGGCGGCTACGCTGCACGATGCGTCCAACTTCGTCGTTCCGGATTACGCGCCCGCGACCCAGGCCATCTTTCGTGCGGCGGCGGACCGCTGCCGCGTGCTGATCACCGACTCGCGGTTCGCGCAGCGCGAGCTCGCGCGCGAGCTGCACGTGCCCGAAGCGTGGCTCACGCCGATCGCGCTCGGCGTGAACCCGCCGCGCGTCGCGGTGCCGGTCGCGCTGGACGTTGCGGCGCTGGGTGAATACGTGCTCTACGTCGGCGCCGCGGAACGACGCAAGGGCTTCGACGTGCTGCTCGCGGCGATGGAGGCCGTCGCGCGCGAGCGTCCGGCGATGTCGCTCGCCGTGACGACGCGGCTCGACGGCTGGGCCGCGCCCGCCGGCGTGCGCGTGCACGAGCTGGGCCACGTAGACGACGACACGCTCGCCGCGCTCTATCGCGGCTGCACCGCGCTGGCGTTTCCCTCGCGCTACGAGGGCTTCGGGCTGCCGGTGCTCGAGGCGATGAGTTACGGCGCGCCGGTGATCGCGGCGGACGCGTCGGCGGTGCCGGAGGCCGGCGGCGACGCGGCGTGCTACGTGCCCGTTGACGACGCGCCGGCGCTGGCGGCGGCGATCCTGCGCGTCGCGACCGATGCGGCGTTTGCCGCGGAGCTGCGGCGCAAGGGTCCGCCCCACGCCGCGGGGTTCACGTGGGAACGCACCGCGGCGCAGACGCTCGACGCGATCGAATCCGGGCTCGCGTGATTCACCTCGCCACCGGCTTGATCGTTCGCGACGGGCGGCTGCTGATGGTGGCGTCGCGCTATCCCAATCACCCGCAGCCGCTTTGGAATCTGCCCGGCGGGCGTCAACTCCCCGGCGAGCTGCTCGCGGAAACAGCGGAGCGGGAGATCCTCGAGGAGACGGGCCTGCACGCGCGCGCCGGCGAGGTGGCGTACGTCAGCGAGAGCTACGACGGCGACGAACACTATTTGAACGTGACGTTTCTCGTTGCGCTTACTCCGACTGCGGCCCCTTCGACTGCGGCGCTTCGCGCCTCCGCTCAGGATGACAAGGTGAGTGCCGCTCAGGATGACAAGGTGGGGAGCGAAGATCACGTCGTTGAGGTCGCGTGGGTGCCGCTCGATGAGGTGGCGCAGCGCATCGTCGTGGGCGTGGTGCGCGAGCCGCTAGTCGCGTATCTGCGCGGCGAGCTGCCGCGGAGGTACGCCGGCTATCACGACGCCGGCGTTACGATCGAGTGGCCTCCAGACTCGCGTTAGCGTTTTCGAGCCAGCGCTCGCGTTCGAGAGAGTGCGCGATCACATCCACCGGCTTGCCCTGCACGGTGGCGCCGCGCGGCAGCGTTCCGGCCTCTTCGAAGCCGTTGCGGCGCAGCACGGCGCGCGACGACGCGTTCTCGGGCAGGCAGTAGGCGCGAATCTCGCGCAGCCGCGCGCGCGTGAAGCCTTCTTCCACCAGCGCGGCCACGGCCTCGGTCGCGATGCCGCGCCCGCGGTGCGCGTGCACCACGCTGTAGCCGACCTCGGCGGTGGTGCGGGTCGCCTCGCCCACCCGCAGCGACACCCAGCCGAGCGGCGCACCGCCGCCTTCGACCTGATGCAGCAGCCACTCGAAGCGGCCCGCGACCCCCGCGCCGAAGCGCTTCGGCCGCGCGCCGACGATGCGGACGAACTGCGAGCGGTTGACGTCGGGCAGGTCCTGATAGTCGCGCAGGTCGGGCGCCTGCAGCACTTCCCACAGCACGCCGGCGTTCGCCGACGTCACGGGCACTAGGCGCAGGCGTTGCGTCAGGATCGTCCTCATCGCGCGGGCTGACTTCGCGCTCGGCGGCACAGCTCTTGTCGGCCGGGCCCGAGCGCGTGATGAGAGCCGCGATGGATTTCGCGACCGCCTACGCCGGCAAAGCGCCGGCCTGGGTTGACTTCACGGCGACCGTCGCGTCGCCGCCCCGCTTCTTCTACGGCGACCGGACGCATGCGATGCACGAGGCGTTCGACGTGCAGAGCAGCTCCGGCCGGCTCGAGGTGGTCGACAACGTCGGCATCGCGCCGCGGTGCCCGGTCGCGGTCGGCGACCGCATCGAGATCCGCGGCGAGCTGGTGCACGATCGGGGACGCCCGCCCGTGGTCCACTGGACGCATCACGACCCGCACGGCAATCACGCCGACGGCTTCATCCGCCTGCGCGGGCGTCTGTATGCGTGAGCGAGCGCGACGACCGCTGCAGCAACTCGGGAATCGTCACGAACTTGTAGCCCGCGCGTTTCAGCCGCTCGACGATCAGCCGCGTCGCTTCCACGTCGGCGCTGCGGTCGCAGACGCGCGCCGGCACGTGGGAGCCCACGCAGACGATGCCTTGGTTTCCGTCGTGCAGCGTGATGATCGAACCGTCGCCCACGTAGCGCAGCACGCGCGACGCGATCACGCGCGCGGGCGGATACTCCCAGTCGTTGGCCAGCGGCACCGACCACATCACCGGCGTGTAGCCCAGCTTGCGTACCTCGGCGAGCACCAGCCAGTCGCGGGCGCCGAACGGCGGCCGCATGATCCGCGTGTGCACGCCCGTGGCGGCGTAGATCTCGGCGTCGGTGCGCTCCAGGGTCTTGCGCAGGCCGGTGGGGTCGTAGAGCAGCAGGTGCCCGTGGTTCCAGGTGTGGTTGCCGATCGCGTTGCCGTCGTCCACCTCGCGCCGGGCCACCGCCGGATACGCGTGCACGGCGCGCCCCACCACGAAGAACGTCGCGCGGACGTTCTCGGCGCGCAGCACGTCGAGAATCCGGTTCGTGTACGGCGGGTTGGGTCCGTCGTCGTAGGTCAGCGCGACGACGCGCTCGTTCTTCGGCCCGCTGACGAGGGTCTTGCCGAACAGCTGGTTGCCGGGGCTCTCGACCATCTTGTAGCCCTCGAACGCGGCGAGCGCGAGCAGCGCGCCGGCGGCCAGCGCGCCCATCGTCCAACGCCGCGTCATCGGCGTCAGCCGTGTTCCTTGCGGATGCGCGCCTGTGCCGCGGCGACGTTGCGTTTGAACTCGTCGGGGCCGAAATCGCGGAAGTCCTTGACGATCTGCAGGTAGTGCGGCGCCGAGGCCTGGTCGTTCTGAACGTGCACGAAATCCTTGGGCACGCCCTTGGAGAGATCGATCTCGTACTCCTGACCGGCCTTCTTCGCCCAGTACTCGGGATTGGTGAACGTGACGGTGCGCTCGCCTTTCTTGTAGTCCGCGAGCTGCTTCACGTAGACGGTGTAGTGCGCGGGGGCGTCGGGCAGCGGCGGCTTGTTCACCAGCTGCCAGATGCCGTCCTGATCGAGGCGGCCGAAGAAAAAGCTCACGTCGTACACGCGCGCCGCGGGCGCGTTGACGGTGATCTGCCGTCCGGCGTAGCCGCGGACGCGGTACTGGAACGTGGAGACGCCCTCGATGTCGGACATGCGGTACTCTTCTTCGTAGATGGGCCCTTTGGGATAGCGCACGAGCATCCGCGCGTAGAGCTGGCTCGGAGCCTTCTGCGCGTGAATCGCCGGGCCGAACCGGCCCATCTCGCCGGTGCCGTAGATCCGCCACCCGAGAATTAACATCACGACCGCGACCACGACGATGAAGATCTCGATCGGAAAACGACGCATGTGCGCGCCTACTTGACCGCGGTTTCGGCTTCCTGGTCGAGCACGCGGTTGACGAGTGCGTCCGCCAGCTTGTTTTGTTTGCGCGGCACGTGGCGAATCTCGACTTCGGCAAAGTTGCAGAGCAGCCCGCGCGCGCGGTCGTGGAGCGGGCGCAGGCCCTCGTTCTTCACCCGGTACTCGCCGCGCAGCTGCTTGACGACCAGCTCGGAGTCGAGACGCACGCGCAGCCGGCGAATGCCGCGCCGGGCGGCCGCCTCGAGGCCCAAGACGAGCGCGGTCCATTCGGCCACGTTGTTGGTCGCGACGCCGAGGTAGGCGCCGACCTCTTCGATCAGCTCGCCCGACGGATCGAGCAGCACGGCGCCGCTGGCGGCCGGCCCGGGATTGCCCCGCGAGCCGCCGTCGGCAAAGAGCATCGCTTCCACCCCGTCGGCGTTCGCCGGTTCAAAGGCATAGACCGCCCGCCCTCTGGGTACAGGCCGAAGCATGATGCGTTCCTCAATTCTCAAGGCCGGGGTGACCGCGCTCGCCCTCGGCATGTTCGCGATCCCCCCAGGTGACGCTGGCGGCCTCGACCTTCTACGGCATTACGGTGCACGTGTCAACCAACAACATCAAAGTGCAGAATCCGAAGACGAAGGAAACCCTGAGCTTCCTCATCCTGCCGAAGTTCGATCAGGTCTTCTCGGCCGACGGGAAGACCACGTATCAGATGAGTAAGGTCAAAGCCGGACAGTATGTGGGCATCATCTACGACCAATCGGCGCTCGGCGCGCGCCATGCGGATAAAATCTACCTGCTCGACAACGCCAATCAGAAGATCGGCACTCAATAAGCGCCAACGCGGCGCGATTGCATCAAGCTACAAGTACATTCGAAAGATCGTGCCGCCCTCGTGGGAGCCGTCCGACATCGTAGTCCCATAGAGCGCGCCGTTGAGGGCGGCTAGTGCGCATTGGGGATGCGCTCCCTCGGCCTTAGCAAACGAGTGTAACACGGTTTCCGCGCCCGATGTCTTCAGCTTGAACACCGTGCCTAGGTTATTGACGCCACCGTACGCCGTCGTTCCGTAGAGAGCGCCATTGACGTAGAGCAATCCGCCGGCCGGAGTTCCGCCATCGGGCCGGGCTCCGAAACGGTACACTATGCGTTCTGCACCGGTCTTGCCGATCGCGAAAACCGTTCCACATCCATCTCCGCACGACCACGTGCGGTTGCCGCCGTATTTCGTAGTACCATACAACGTGCCGTTGATATAGACGAGCGGAGCGGTCGGGCCCCATCCGTCGCTGCTAGCGCTGCCGAAGCTATAGATTTCCCGATACGTGCCGGACTTAGTAACCTCGTGACCGTACCTCGTCGTCGCACCGCCTTAGTAGCTAGCGCCGCAGCGCGCGTGATCGAAGATTATCGGCGCGCCTCGTGATCCGTTTCGTCCTGGCCGCTTCCAAAGCTGTGCAGCGTCGTCGCCGGGCCGGCAGCCTTCAATTCCACAACGGCACCGGCTCCGTATTGGCCGCCCTCGAACGTCGCGACGAAAAGGTTACCTTTTTGGTCGGCGACAGCTCCGCCGAACGGATCCGCGCCATCTGTGCCGCCCCGGAAGTCATAAAGAATGTTTTCAACGCCCGCCGCACTGGTTTCAAAGATGATGCCAAGGCCTGTGCCGCCGGTGTACGTCGTTCCGTAGAGCTCGCCATTGAACGAAAGTAAAGCGGAGTACGCGAACGCCCCGTCGGGATCTCCTTGAAAGCTATGAAGCACGCGCTCTTCGCCCGACGGGCTCACCACGTAAGCGGTGCCATCACTCCGATCGCCGCCGTTTTGGGTCGTACCGTAAAGCTTGCCGTTCAGCGGCGTTAGCCCGGCGTAGGGAGCATAACCGTCGCCTTTTCCAGGAACGAAGCTGTAGAGAACCTTGAAAGGGTCGCGCTGGGAATGGGCGGTCGACTTCGCATGGATTTGGGTTGCGTCGGGCGCGACGGCCGGCGGCTGAATTCCGCCGCACGCCGCGAGCATGGACGCAACCGCGGAGATGCCGAAGGCGTGGCGATGGTATCGCGACATTTTCATTTCCAACTGAACACCACGAGCCCGTCGCCGCTCGCATTTTTCCAGTTGTTCCAGAAGTGCACATCGGTGGCGGTGGGCTCGGCGTACGACGAGCCGCCGCCGCCGCCACCGCCGGGGGCGCCGTAAATATCGTCGTAATCTTCGCCGCCTCCGCCCCCTCCGCCGCCGCCGTAATAGCCTCCGCCGCCACCGCCGCCGTAACATCCGTTCTCATAGCCGCAGAAGCAATAGTGCGTGGAGTAGCAGCCGCCGGCCCCGCCGTCTCCCCCGACGCCCGACGCTCCGGATCACCCGCAGACCCCGGTCCACTGCTGCCGATGCCCTTGCCGCCGGCGCCGCCCGAGCCGCCTTCGCTTTGGGTGCCTCCCGTGCCGCCGCCACCGGCAGAGTCATCGTAGGAATAGGACTCGGTCCCGCCCGTTCCGCCGACTTTGCCGCCGGCGCCGCCGCAGGCGATGTCGTGCTCGTTGTTACTCTCGCCGGGAGCGCCGGCTCCGCCCGCGACAAGAATGCGATTGGTTAATCCATCGCCATGCTCGCGGACGTCCGAAGCGCCGCCACCCGGGATCCCATACGAGCTGCTCCCGCCACGGCCGCCGCCATTATAGCCGAACGCTCCGATTCGCCGCGCGGTTGCCGCGCTGTGGTTCGCCGGAGCGGCGTTGGCGGTGCTCGGGGCCGTGCTTTCGGCCGTGCGGCCGAATGCGGGCCCTTCCTGGGCGTTCGTCATCCCCGCGGTGCTGTTGCCTGTGCTCGGGTGCGCGCTGCTCGCATCGAGAACGTGGGCGATGGCGGTGAGTTTCGTGGGTTTGGCGGGCCAGATCGTCGGCGTCGTCGGCACCACGCTGGAGCTTGCGTACGGCATCAACGGCCGTAAGGCGGCAGAACTCCATGCCCTGGGCTTTAACCCCACGCTGGGCGTTTCGATCAATCTCGCTTTTTCGCTCACCGCGGTCGCGGTGCTGGCGACGGCGCTGCTGCGAGCGCGGCGGGAGCGGGCGAGCGTTCCACGAAGGCCCCTGACGGGTTGATCTCGGCTAAAGGAGCGACGAAGATGGGACCTTCTAGCTTGTTCCGCGCTGCGTTCTGTATCGGCGCAGCTGTGGCGTTGCTGTACGGCTGCGGCGGACCGCAGCTGCCGTCGGGATCGGCGGGTTCCACACTTCCGGGCGCCGCCGGCCGCCACGCGCGGCGCGCGACCCAATCGCCGATCGCCCATCTGATCGTCGTCGTGCAGCAGGGCCGCTCGTTCAACGACCTCTTCGCCGGTTATCCGAGCGCCGACTCGCAAACGTACGGCTGCGCCGAAGGCTCGAACGCGCGTCCCGCGACCTCCGGGTCGGGATGCCCATCCGGCGATACGGCGGTACCGCTGCAGCAAGTCGCGCTCGACAAAGGATGCGTGGTCGGCAGGGTAAATTATTTCCCGACGGCTTACGACAATGGGGCGATGGACGGCTGGAATCAGCTGTACGTGCAAGACCCGCTCTGCCCCTACACGACGGTGCGCCGTGGCGACACGCGCCCGTACTGGCATCTCGCGCGAGCGTTCGCGCTGGCCGATCAGGCGTTCGCATCAACGCACTTCGGAACGTTCCCCAACATGCTGTATACGATCGCCGCGACGACGCAGCTGGGACCGAACAAATACGTCGCGGGCGCTCCCGGCCACTTTCCGTGGGGGTGCGACGCGCCCCCGGGCACCCGCACGACGCTGCTCGTGAACGGGCATCTGCGCTATCATCGTGGACCGTTTCCGTGCTTCACGCAGTTCCACACGATGGCCGATCTCTTCGATCCCGCCGGAGTGTCGTGGCGATACTACTTCAACGTACGCGGACTGTTCAACCCATTCTCCGCGATCAAGAGTGTCTACGAGGGTCCCGACTGGAAAGCCGACATGAGATCGCCCGCGACCAAGGTGTTCTCGGACATCGCGAAGGGGAAACTGGCCGACGTCTCGTGGGTCCTGTCGCCGCTCGACGATTCCGATGGCCCCGGGGCGCGCCACGGCCCGCGCTGGGTAGCCGCACTTGCGGCCGCCTTGCAGAACAGCGCGTATTGGCAGGACAGCGCGATCGTCGTGATGTGGAACGGTGACGGCACCGGCCGTTATTACGACGCCGTCCCTCCCAAAGTTCTCGACGCCATGGGCCTCGGCTTCCGCGTGCCGATGCTCGTCATTTCGAAGTACGCCAAACACGGCTACGTTTCGCATACCGCGTACGAGTACGGAAGCGTTCTAAAGTTCGTGGAAGAGAACTGGAGCCTGGGGTCGCTCGGCGGCACCGACCAGCGTGCCAACAGCATCGCCGACATGTTTTCGTTCAGATGAACGCGCGCTTGGCGTCGGTTTTGGCCGGCGCGCTGTTCCTTCGCCTAGCCGCGCCGGCTGCGGCGGCGATCTGCGCTCCCGCGACGCTCGTCCACATCGCCGTCGCGAACGTGACGCCGGGCATCGCAGCCGGATCGTTCGCGGCGCAGCCAAAGAACTATTACCGCATTGGGAGCGACAGGCTGCGGGTCGAGGAGGCACTCGACGCCGCCAACGGCATCCAGGGCATTTTCGTCATCTCCGAGCCGAACATCTGGATGGCAAACCTCTACAACCACACCGGCAGGCATATCGTGGATCCCGGGCCGACCTTCTTTGCGAAGGCACCCATTTTCGGCACGAACCTGTCCGGGAAACTCATCGGTCTCGAGTTCGGCTGCGAGGCGGAATTCATCGCCGCGAATCCCTCGAAACCCGCCCAAGAGCAGGTCGGGGGCGTTCAATACGACGTCTATCGTTTCGAAGACGGCGCGGACGCCATCGCGATTCTCGAGCGCGCCGGCACCACCACTCCGGCTTTCGCACGCTACTACCGCAACGGCACCTTGGCGATGGCCCTTCGTTACGACCTTTACTCAGCCGGTCTCCCGAACGATCCCAGCCTCTTTTCGCCGCCGCCCAACGTTCAGTACGCGGAGGGCGCTCACTAAACGACAGAACTGCGCTGTCGTCGCCCGCTCGGGCCAACCAGATCGGTCTAGTGCTTCGGCCGGGGGTACACTGCGAGGCCGGCCGGGTTCATGGCCGCAATCGATTCGAACGGCGTGGTCGCGCCGCTCTTGTAAACCGTGACGTCGCCGGGATAGTGCAAGCTGTTGCCGACGAAGAGCGTCCCCGTCTTTTCGAATGCGATCGAGTACGGACCCGAGAGCGACGCCGTGATCGTTATGAACGCCGTCGTCTCGCCCGGATGGAAGCCCAGGACGGTGTTGCTCTCGTCGTTCGCCACCCACAGATTGTTGGAAGGATCGATCGCCACGCCGGTCGGGTCGTCTAAGCCGGTCAGGTTGAGCGACTGCGGCGTGGTCGAGCCTTTGGGAACCTCCCAAACGACGTTTTGAACCGCATCGCCCACGTAGAGATTGCCGCCCTTGTCGATTGCGAGGCCGACCGGCAGCTGGAAGCCGTTGATCTGCTCGTCCGGACTCGAGCTGCCTTTCTTGTACACTAGGACGTAGCACGAGCCGACGGTCGCGCCGCTCGTGACGTATACGGTACTCTTGTTGTCGGCGACGATGCCGTTGGGGTAGATCAGGGCTCCGCCGCTCAGCGTGACGCTCGGGCTCGTCTGGCCGAGCGGATACTCGGTGACCGTGCTGTTGCCGTTATTGGCGACGTAGAGCGTGCCGTGGAGATCCACGCTGTCGTTGACCGGCAGGTCGATCCCGTCGGTGATGGATCCCGTTTGCCTCGGGTTCTTCTTGTTCGCCGGGAAGAGCCGGATGGCGTTGGCGTCAATGTCGGAGATGAAGAGCGTAGCTTTGTGTTTGGGTTCGCGGATATATCCGACGCCGCGTTGCGCCGTCGCATCTTCGATCGCCTTCGGCGTCAATCCGAATCGGACGTCCGCGCGCACCGATTGTGCCGCTCGGCCGTTTGGCGACGATGCCTGCGGAGGCGCCCCGGACGAGGTGGACGCGCAGGCCGAGACGACTGGGAGGATGAGGACGCTGGCAAGTAAGGAGAGGTGGGGTCGCATGAGGCACCTCCTGATAGCAGGCGCGCCGGCGAGCGGCGCGGTCAAAGGGAAGTCGGAATTGCTCGCACCGGCACGTCGAACCCTCCGTGCGTTCAGCCGGCTTCGAGAACGACGTGTTGAGTCCGGGCGCCGTCCGGTGCCAGGGTTTTCACCGCCTCGGCAATGGTTGCGGCCGACTCGAACATTGACGACAGCCCCGCAACCTCAAACACCCGCCGAAACGGGCCGTCCAGACCGGCCAGAACGATCCGGCCTCCGTGCTCGAGTAAGGCGCGATGAAGTTCGATCAGGCACGCGATGACCGTCGAGTCAATATAGCTTGCCTTCGTGAAGTCAACGACCACGGCGCGGGCGCTTGTGGCGGTCGCGAACGCGTCGGTCAAACGGCTTCGCTGACTCAGATCGAACTCGCCCTCGAGGCTAATGATGGAGAGGTCCATGGGACGGCCCTTCTCTCGCCAAAATGCGGGTTGGCCGGCGCTGAACCTACGGTCAAGGACGTATTGGGGTGAGGTATCTTCTCTTCGACGCTCGACGCAAGGTGACCTATAGCGCCGCGAGCCGTCACGAGGTCGAGGCTAACACCCCGGCTTCGTGATTGACGTCACCACGTTGTTTTTCGACTTGATTTGCTTGCTGTAACAGATCGACGGAACGCTCGAGCTGAACGTATAGAGCTGGCTGGAGGCGCCGTTCTTCACGCCGATCCAGTTGAAGCTCTTGTCGAAGATCATGGTGTCTTTGCTCTCGACCGTATTGTCGAGTTGCGTCGTGTTGCCGTGCCCCGAGTAATCCTGGCCGGCGGCGCGGTAGCCCTGCGACACCTTGATCGGCAGCTTCCAGCCGGTACTGGTGGGCAGGATCGGATACGCCACGCTCAGCGGGAAGTCGAACTGCTCGGCCACCGCCGTCGGGCGGCCGCCCTTCGTCGTGGTCGAGATCGTGTCGAAATGCGTCCGCTGCTCGGCCCGCTGCACGTAGCTGCTCGGCGTGTAGCTGAAGGTCTGGTCGTTGGTGAAGCGCGCGCGACCGGTTACCCGGGTCGTCACCTTCCCCGACGACGTCTTCACCCATCCCGAGATCGCGTAGTCGGTATGGCTGCTCGTTGATACCGACCCTTGCGCGGTCTGGCCGCCGAAGAGCCCCGTGCCGCCCGTGTATTGGATCGTGTTGCTGACGTTGGGCTGGATGGTGGACGGCAGCGTGTCTTCTGTCAGCGCTCCGGTCACCTGCGTCTGCTTGGCGTCGGTGTAGAGCAGCAGGTCGCCGGCGCCGCTGAAGTAGCTGAACGCGCGTACGACGCGCACGTCAATCGTGTGGGGCGAGCCGTTCGACAGCAACGCTGCGAAGGGCGTGAGGTCCACGCGGAACGGCGTGAACTCCAGCGTCTGCACGCCCGGTATCGGGAACCACAGATACGGATCCATGCCGCCGGTGTAGATCCACGGATAGATCGGCGCGAGGCCGGCCGGCTTGCCGTCGACCGACACGATGCCCTCGCGGAAGGCGGTGTTGCGGCAGAAGCCCAGCGCCTCTTTCGAGTGGCGCCACACGTCGTTGGGCACGCACATGAACCACTGTTCCTCTTTGTTCTGGGACTGCAGGTAGAGGTCGAGGTCGGCGTGGACGATGTTCGTCGGGAGCGTCGTCGCGATCTGCATCTTCGTCTGCGGCAGCGTCGCGACGCCGCCCAGCGGCGGACTGTAGGGAATGCCGATCACCTGATCGGCGACGCGTGGCGCCGGATACTTGGCGTCGGGCGGATAGAACTGCACGTAGGCGCTGCCGATCTGATACCCGTTGTAGTTCGGCGGACAGTAGCAGTTCCACAGCTCGATTTGGCCCTGCGACGCCTGCGTGAAGAGCGCGGAGAGATCGGTCACGTCGCGCTCGACGTGCCAGTGCGGGCCGAGGTTCGGCGACGGTTCGGCGGTCGTGCCGAAGTAGACGACGCCGCCGTCAACCCAAATGATGCCCGTGCGATCGAACTGCACGCCCTTGGTCACGCGCACGTCGAAATTGAACACCACTTTCGCCCACGGGCCCTGACACTGCGCCGGCGGGTTGTAGGAAAACGTCTTGTTGTTGAAGTTCTTGAAGACGTAGTGGCTGAACAGCCGCACCGTGCACGGCTTGGTGTCGGGGCGCGGCACGGGCATGTCGGCGGTGACGGTGTTCGACTTGCCGACGCGGCCGAACGGCATCGCACGCATCGAGCTCTTCGGGCCGGCCGGCGCCGCATCGAACGCGTCGCCCGGAATGCCGCGCTGCATGGGGACGAGCGGGCCGGCGGCCGGTATGCCGCCGGCGGCGGGTAAGCTGCCGGAACCGCCGCGGCATCCGGCGAGCGAAAATGCGGCGATCGCGCATCCGGCGGTGAGGCAGAGCACGTGCAGGCGGTTCATCGGCGCAGCTCCTGTGGGGACGGGAGACCGCACTATTTGGCCGCCCTTCGGCCACGCGCCTCCGAAAGAAGCGGGCCCGCCGAAGCGAGCCCGTTTCCATCCGATACCGGACGGCGATCTATTTGCTGATTGCGCTGCCGTACGGAGACGAGGAACCCGAGATGGTGTGCGTCGGCGAGCCGCCCGCCGGGTACTTGTAGAGGTAGGTGACGAGGTTGCCCGCGTCGGGCCCGACCGCCGTATTGCCCTTGTAGATCGAGAAGCCGACGACGTCAATCGCGCTGCCGAGAACCGTCGTGCCGGTGATGGCGCCGCCCGCTCCGGTCGTCTGAACGATCGCCGAGGCTGCGCCGCCGCCGTACTCCTGATCGCCGACCGCGAGGTGCGAACCATCCCAACGGATGTTGCCGGGGAAGTTGATCGAACCGCCGGTCAGCGTGATGTTCGTGAACGTCCCGCTGCCCTTCGGAAGTTCGGCAAGCTGGAACGTGCCGCCCGGATTGAATCCGTCGGCGAACAGATTGCCCTTGTTGTCGTAGCCGACGAAATAGACGCTCGACAACTGCGAATCCGTGTAGAGGGTCGGGCTGCCCTTCGCCCCGGTGTAAACGGCGACGGTGCCGCCACCGCCGGTCGTGGCGAAGATGTTGCTCACGGCCAGATTGCCGGTGCCGGGATCGACCGAGCAGCCCACCGGATAGTAGTTCGGGTCGCTGAGGGTCTTGATCGGGCTGGTTCCGCCGTGCTTGTACTCGACGATGGACTGTCCGGTGTTGTTGGCAACGTAGACGTTGCCTTTCTTGTCGTTGCAGATACCGTCGGGGTTGGAGAGACCGGTGGTTACCGTTCCGACCGGCGTCAGCGACGGCCACTTATATACGTACAGCGCGCTCGCGCCGTAGTCACTGATGTACAGGTAGGGTTTCTTCTTCTTGTCGGGCGTCATCCATGACCGAACTTGGCCATGCTGCGAAATCGCAACGTCGTGCACGGCACCGCTCTTCGGGTGCGACATCGCGCCGCGAACGCTGGACTGCATCGAGGATCCCGCTGGGGTGAGTCCCGCCTGGGAGCCGTTGCTGCAGCCGGCCGCGAATGCCAGGCTCAACGTGACGCCTGCCACCTTCGCGGCGGTTCTGGATATACTCATTCAGAAGCAACCTTTCGTTGTAGTGGAGTGGGGGGTGTTGGAGCCCATCGCGGTTCGCCCCGAACGCACGGCGTCCTGCGCCGTTTCGGGTACGTGGGGACCGCCCGGTTCCGACCGCGAATCGCAGGTGCGAGAGGTGAGAGTATGATGATCTCGTTGGCCCGGTTGCTTACGCTTGCGCTGCTCGCGATCGCGTTCGCGGCGTGCTCTTCGGCCGTGCCGCGGGGCGTTCCGGAAGGCTCCGCTCCGCTGCATCGAGCGGCCGGCGGCTCTGCCAGCAAATATATTTCGAACGTCGTCGTCATCATTCAAGAGAACCGCAGCTTCGAAAACTTCTTTGCCGGGTATCCGGGTGCGAACGCTCCCTTGTCGGGATGCGCGTCGCCGTCGCCGGCCGATCAACGTCCGCAGACCAGCTCGGGCTGCCCCGGCAACGACACGATGGTTCCGCTCCATCAGGTGACGTTCAAGAACAACCCCGACCTCCAGCACAACTGGACGTCTTCGATGGTGGATTGGAACAAAGGCCAGATGGACGGCTTCACCAAGTTCGGCACGAAGCACGGCCAGTACGAGGCCTACGCCTACGTTGACCACGCGGAGATCGCGCCATACTGGACGATGGCGAACCAATACGTCCTCGCCGACGCGATGTTCCCCACCGAGTTCGGCGGCAGCTTCACCGGCCACCTGACGCTGATCGCCGGCACCGACGACATCAGCCTGCCCAATCAGGCCGAGGTCAACTTCCCGAGCCACGCTCCCGACGACTGTGACTCGATGAAGGGAACCACGAGCTCGTACCTGACGCCCAACCGGCAGGTGCATTATTCTAAAGGCCCGTTCCCGTGCTTCGATCAGTTCAACACGATCGCGCAAGTGCTCGACGGCGCCGGCGTGTCGTGGAAGATTTACGCGACGAAGGTTCTCGACGGCGGAATGTGGGAGCCGTTCGAGGCGATCAAATACGTTCGCTACGGTTCCGACTGGCCCAAGAATATCATCGCCCCGCAGACGACCGTGTTGAGCGATGCGAGCGCGGGAAACCTGGCTAAGGTGAACTGGGTGACGCCGAGCCACGCCGACTCCGATCATCCGGGCTATCACGGCGATAAGGGACCGTCGTGGGTCGCCTCGGTCGTGAACGCGATCGGCAACAGCTCGTATTGGAAGCACAGCGCTATCATCGTGGTGTGGGACGACTGGGGAGGCTTCTACGACAACGCGCCGCCGCCGCAGCCCGATTACCGCGGCCTCGGCATTCGCGTGCCGTGTCTCGTCATCTCTCCCTACGCGAAGCAAGGGTACGTCTCGCACGTGCAATACGAGTACGGCAGCATCCTTCGCTTCATCGAAGAGGTCAACGGCATCCCCGCCGGCAGCATAGGGCCGACTTCCGACGGCTATACCGACGGCCGCGCGGCCAGCTTAGACGATGCCTTCAACTTCGGTCAGAAGCCGCGGAAGTTCAAGCCGATCGCGGCGAAATATCCGCTCTCGCAATTCCTCCGCGAACCGCCGTCGGACGAGCCGGTCGACACGGAGTAGCGCCGTGAACGCGACGGCGCGCGTCACCCTCGCGCTGATCTCGGCCGCCGTCTACCTCGCGCTCGCCGTGACCGGCCTCGGCGGCGTGCGCGCGTTCTTCTCCCATCCGCCGCTCGTGACGCTGACGGCCGTGTTCGTCGTCCTCTGCGTCGCCGCGGTCTTCGCGGGCGGAAACGTCAGCAGCGGCGTGCGCGAGGACCGCGGTAATCGTTGGGTCGTGTTCGCGGTCGTCGCGATCGGCCTTCTCGACGCATTCGTACCCGCGTGGAACGATCGCATCGGCTTTTGGACGATCGACGGCGAGACGACGCGCTGGGTCGGCGTGGCGATCGTCGCAATCGGAGGCGCGTTGCGCATCGCGCCGGTATTCGTGCTCGGCAACCGCTTCAGCGGCCTCGTCGCCATCCAGCCGAACCACGCCCTCGTCACGACCGGACTCTACGGCACCATCCGTCACCCGAGTTATCTCGGCTTGCTGCTCGGCGCGCTCGGATGGGGTCTCGCCTTTCGTTCGGGCGTCGGCGTGCTGCTCGCCGCCGCGATCGTCCCCGTTATCGTGGCGCGCATTCGCGCGGAGGAGCGGCTGCTCAGCGATCAGTTCGGCGCGGAGTATGCGGCGTACCGCGCGCGGACGTGGCGGCTCATTCCCGGCGTGTACTAGACCCGTCGTTTACGCGCGCTTCCAGACCAGCACGTTCGAGGTGCCCCAGATCTCCGGCGGCACCGTGCGTATCGTCAGCGTGTCGCCCTCGATCTTGAACTGGCGTTCGAGCGTGACGCCCTGCAGGTTCGTGAACACCGAAACCTCCACGTGGTGGAACACGCGGTCGCCGCGAACTTCGTAGCGTCCGGCATAGGCCAGGAAGTTGCGCAGCGATTGGGTGCGTGCGTCCTCCGACGGCGACACGCCCGCCGGCGAGTCGAGCTTCGGCCGCTGCGTGCCGCCGAGCACGGCGGCCATGCGCGCGTCGGCGCTGTAGATCAGATAGCCCACCGGGTCGGGACCGAAGCGCGGCTTCTCGGCGCCCTTGCCTTCGTCAACGTCGAAGGTGACCAGGCTCCACGCCCCCACGATCCCCTGGCGGACCGCGACGGCCGCTTCGGCCGCCGGCGCCTTGGCGACGGCCGCCAGCAGGCCGAACGACGCGGCCATCTCGATGATGCCGCGGCGCGAAACATGAAACCGCTCTGGTTCGTTCGAGGTATGAGGAGAGCGTGGCGATGAGTCCATATGATGTGACCTCGTGGTGAAGTTCGGCGTTGCCATCGCCGCGATTATGTTCGCGGCCGCGACTTCCTCCGCGCGCGCCGCCGGCGAGCCCGCCGCAGCGCTCTTCGCGCAAGGCGACTTCCCCGCCGCCGCGACGGCCTACGAGGCGGCGTTGCAGACCAACCCCTCCGACACCGGCGCGCAGGTCGGGCTCGCGGCGATCCGGCTCTACGCAAACGACCTAAGCGGCGCCGAACCGCTGCTGCGCTCCGCACTTGCCGCCGATCCCAACAACGCGCGCGCCACCCGACTGCTCGCCGAGCTGCAACGGCGCGCGACCGAGGCGACGCGACGCACGAGCGTCGCCGCCGACGAGACCGTCGTGCCGTTCGTCACCGGCAATCCGCTGCCGGTCGTGCGCGTCGTCGCCAACGGCGTCGCGGGGAACTTCTTGGTTGACACCGGCGGCGACGTTGACCTCGAGCCCGCGTTTGCCGAGAAGGCCGGCGTCAAGACGCAGAGCGGCGGCGCCGGAACCTTCGCCGGCGGACGCCAGGCCGCGACGAGCAGCGGCATGCTGCGCTCGCTGGCGCTCGGCGGCGCGACCGCCGCCGACGTTCCCGTGCACGTGTTCCCCACGCACGCCTCCGCGCTGTTCACGAATCTCGCCATTGACGGCGTCGTCGGCACCACGTTCTTCGAGCGCTTCCTCGTGACGATCGATTATCCGCACGACGCGCTGGTGCTGCGGCCGCGCTCGGCGTCGGCGGAGTTTCAGGCCCGCGCCTCGGCGGAGCACGCCACGATCGTTCCGTGTTGGCTGGTCGGCGATCACTTCGTCATGGCGCCCGCGCAAGTCAACGACGCGGCGCCGGGCCTCTTTCTCTTCGACAGCGGCCTCGCCGGCGGCGGTGTGATGCCGTCGCCGCAGCTGCTGAGCGCCGCGAAGATCGAGCTGGATCGGGCGCACGCCGGCACCGGCATCGGCGGCGGGGGCGACGTCCAATCCGTCCCCTTCGTCGCGAAGCGCGTCACGGTGGGTTCCGCCGTGCAGACCGACGTCCCCGGCGTCTACACGCCGCAGGGCTCGCCGCTCGGCATGTTTCCGTTCACGGTGTGGGGCGTCATTTCGAACGACTTCCTGCGCAGCTACGCCTACACGGTGGATTTCGACGCGATGACCATCGTGCTCGTGCGCTCGGCGGCCGCGCCCGCGACGGCGCCGGCCACGCCGCAGCAGATCTTCGACGCGGCGTTCGCGCGCCTGCAGTCGTATCCGGTGCCGCCGTACGCCGTCTTCACCGACACCTGGAACATCACCGCGCGGCCGATGGGCTATTACACCGGGGAGACCTCGTCGGTCGAGGTGCATCGCTACGCCGTGCGCCTCTCCGACGGCATGGAGAACGTGAGCGATCCGATTCCCAGCGGCAAGCTGCCGCCCGCGATGATCCTTCCCGAGTTCCTCGGGCCGTTCGCGTGGACGATGCGCTCGTCGGTCCACGTGGCGCGCGATACGGGCGGTGCGGCCGGCAGTGCGCTCATGACGCCGGATCTCGCGGGGCTCAAGACGATCGCCACCGTGGTCGCCGTGGCGAAGTGGCCGTATAAACTCGGCGACCCCGGGATGCCGCCGGTGGAAGACGTAGACGGCCATCGCGCGTATCACCTTCGGCTCGAGCCGCGCAGCGATCCGCAAAAACACAACCTGCGCGATCTCTGGATCGACACGCAGACCTACGATCTATGGAAGGCGCACTTCGTCGGCACCTACGCGCCCAATCCGATGGAGCCGGTCAGCCCGACCGACGTCACGGTCCACTTCCGCAACGTGCTGGGCTGCTGGGTGGTGGCGCACGCAATCTGGACGTGGGACAACTCGCCGATGACCTTTCGCTACGACGTGACCAGCGACGAGATCGGCCTGCCGCCGGATTTGCCCGACTGGCTCTTCAGCGTCTCCGAGTACCGCGCGCACCAGCGTGCGGGCGACCCGGATTACTTAGGGCTGCTGCTCGCGCGTCTGCGCGGCTCGCCGTAAGCGCGGATTACTCGTAATCGGGCGCTTGGTACTCGCCGTATTGGTGCATGAAGAACTTCGGCGGTAGCGGCGCCGCGATCTTGACGAATTGGTGCGGCTGCTGCGAGAAGTCGAAGCAGTCGCCGGCTGGTGAGTTGGCGCGCGCGTCGGCCGCCGCCAGCTGACCCAGCCCAAACAGGTCCTCCGCGAAGCGCAGCACGCTGGCCGTCTCGTACTCCACGTGCGAGACGTAGTTCGCCTTCGAGTACGGCGAGAGCACGACCAGCGGCACGCGGAAGCCGAGGCCGTCGGCATCTTTATACGGCGGCGGCACGTGGTCGTAGAGGCCGCCCCAGTCGTCCCACTGGATGAAGATCGCCGTCGAGTTCCAGTACTTGCTGTTGCCGACCGCGTTGACCAGCGCCGCCACCCACGACGGGCCGTAGCCGCCGGGACAGTTGACGTGATCGGAGTCGTCGCACACCGGCGTGATCCACGTGAAGTTCGCCAGCTTACCCTTGCGCACGTCGGTGATGAACTTCCAGTTCGGCGTGATCACGTCGTTCTTCCAGTCGGGGCCGTAGTAGATGTGGCGCACGGCCTGATAGCTGGACCAGTAACTGGCATCGCCGCTCGAGCGGCTGCCGTAGGTGCTGGTGTAGAATTTCCAACTGAGGCCCGCCTTGTCGAGCTCGTCGCCGAGCGTCTGATAGTCGAAGCAGGGCTCCTCGCCCTTGCCGTATTTGCGGTCCTTGGTGATCGTCGCCACGGTGTCGCCCGGTCCGCCGGGGCAGCCCCACGCGCCGTAGGGAAGGTCAACGCTCATCTGCGCCTGCGCGGCGATGATGTATTGGTGGCTGACGAAGCTCTCGTCGAGGTGCGACTGAAACATCCGGTCGGCCAGCACGCCTTCGTGCGCGATGTCGAAGTAGGGCTTCGAGTCGCCGTGGGGCACGTACACGTACATCGGATACTGCACGCCCGACGGTCCGCCGTAGTGCTCTTCGCGATCGAAGCCGTCCATGCGGCATTTCGTGCCGGGCAGCGAACCCTTGCCGTCACACGCCGCGAACATCGAGGCGGCGGAGTGATCGAGCACGTAGGGACGCTGCGAAAGCTTCACCGGCTTGAGCTCGACGGTCTCGCCTTTTGAGTTCTTCCCGCTCGTGACCGTGTCGGCGCCCGGGTAGCCGTTGAACAGGTTGTCGAAGCTGCGGTTCTCCTGCACGATGTACACGACGTGCGTGATCTTGCCGGCGCCCGTTCCCGACAGCGTGCGCAGCGGCGCCCCGCCCTGCATGTAGGGCAGCGACCCGCCCGCGCAGCCCGCGAGCATCGCGGCGGCCGCCAACGCGGCTAAAACTCTATTCATAGTCGGGCGCCTCGTATTCGCCGTACCGATGCATGAAGAACTTTGGCGGCAGGGGGGCCGCGATCTTGACGAACGGCCGCGGCTGCTGCGAGAAGTCGAAGCAGTCGGCGGCCGGCGAGTTGGCGCGCGCGTCGGCCGCCGCCAGCTGACCCAGCCCGAACAGGTCTTCCGCGAAGCGCAGCACGCTGGCCGTCTCGTACTGCACGTGCGACACGCGGCCGTGCCGGGCGTACGGCGAGAGCACGATCAGCGGAACCCGGAATCCGAGCCCGTCGTAATCCTCGAACGGCGGCGGCACGTGATCGTAGAGGCCGCCCCAGTCGTCCCACTGGATGAAGATCGCCGTCGAGTCCCAGAACTTGCTGTTGCCGACCGTGTTGACCAGCGCCGCCACCCACGACGGGCCGTAGCCGCCCGGGCAGTTCACGTGATCGGAGTCGGTGCACACCGGCGTGATCCACGTGAAGTTGGCCAGCTTGCCTTTGCGGACGTCGGTGATGAACTTCCAGTTCGGCGAGATCACGTCGTTTTTCCAGTCGGGACCGTAACGGATGTGGCGGACCGCTTGATAGCTCGACCAATAGCTCGCGTCGCCGCTCGAACGGCTGCCGTAGGTGCTGGTGTAGAACTTCCAGCTGAGGCCGGCGCGGTCGAGCTCGTCGCCGAGCGTCTGATAATCGTAGCACGGTTTGATCGGCTTGCCGTAGGTGCGGTCGTGCGTCACCGTGGCCACGCGATCGCCGCCCTCCTTCGAGCAGCCCCAGACGCCGCTCGGAAGATCCACGCTCGATTCCGCCTGCGCGGCGATGATGTATTGGTGGCTGACGTAGCTCTCGTCGAGGTGCGACTGGAACATCCGGTCGGCCAGCACGCCCTCGCGCGCCATGTCGAAGTAGGGCTTCGAGTCCTTATGCGGCACGTACACGTACATCGGCAGCTTGATGCCCGGCGGCCCGCCGAAGTTGAACTCCTGATCGAAGCCGTCCATGCGGCACCCCGTCCCCGGCAGCTTGCCGGTGCCGCGGCAGTCGGTGAACATCGCCTCGGCCGAATGGTCGAGCTCGTAGAAGTACGACAGCGGCACCGGCTGCAGCGCGACGGTGTCGCCATTGGAATCCTTGCCGCTCGAGACCGTGTCGGCTCCGGGATAGCCTTGGAAGAGATTGTCGAAGCTTCGGTTCTCTTGCACGATGTAGACGACGTGCGTGATCTTGCCCGCGCCGGTCATCGAGAGCGTGCGCAGCGGCGCCCCGCCGCGCATGTACGGCAAACTCTGCGGCCCGGCGCATCCCGCGAGGGCCGCGGCCAGCGCGAGCGCGGCCGGCGCCTTACTCATAGTCGGGAGCTCGATAGTCGTTGAGCTGCTGCATGAAGAACTTGCGGTTCTTCGGCGCCCGGATCGGAACGAACTTGCGGGGCCGCCGCGAGAAATCGAAGCAGTCGGCGGCCGGTGAGTTCGCGCGCGCGTCGGCCGCCGCCAGCCGACCCAGCCCGAACAGGTCTTCGGCGAAGCGCAGCACGCTGGCCGTCTCGTACTGCACGTGCGACACGTAGTTCTGCTTGGCGTACGGCGAGATCACGATCAGCGGCACGCGAAATCCCAGGCCGTCGAAGTCTTCGTACGGCGGCGGTACGTGGTCGTAGAGCCCGCCCCAGTCGTCCCACTGTACGAAGATGGCGGTCGAGCCCCAGAACTTGCTGCGGCCGATGGTGTTGACGACCGCCGCCACCCACGACGGGCCGTAACCGCCGCCGCAGTTGACGTGATCGGAGTCGTCGCACAGGGGCGTGATCCACGTGAAGCTCGCGAGCTTCCCCGCGGGAATGTCGGTGAGAAAGCGGTTCTGCGGCGAGACCACGTCGCGCAGCCAGTCGGGCCCGTAGTAGATGTGGCGCACGGCCTGGTAGCCCGACCACACGCCGCCCTCGCCGCTCGACGGTGCGCCGTAGCGGCTGGTGTAGTAGCGCCACGAGAGGCCCGCGTCGTCGAGTTCGTCGCCCAACGTGCGGTAATCGAAGCACGGCCGTTCCCAGCGGCCGGTCCTGCGCGTTGGGCCGATCGTGCGGATCTTGTCGCCCTTGCTGCCGCCGCAGCCCCAAATGCCGATGGGCAGATCCACGGCCGAGTGCGCCTGCGCTGCGATCGTGTATTGGTGCGCGACGAAGCTCTCGTCGAGCTGCGACTGGAACATGCGGTCGGCCACGACCCATTCGTGCGCCATGTCGAAGTAGGGCTTGGAATCCCGGTGCGGCACGTAGACGAACTGCGGATTCGGCGGCCCGCCGTAGGCGCGCTCGCGATCGAAGCCGTCCATGCGGCAGTCCGTCCCCGCTAGCTTGCCGGTGCCGTCGCACGCCTCGATCATCGCCTTGGCCGAGTGATCGATGTCGTACTGCTCCGCAAGCGCCGCGGGACGCAGTTGGATCTTCTTACCCTGCGAGTCGGTGCCGCTGTCCACCGTGTCGGCGCCCGGATAGCCCTGGAAGAGGTTGTCGAAGCTGCGGTTCTCCTGCACGATGAAGACGACGTGCTCGATCTTCCCCGCGCCCGATCCGGCGAAGTTCGCGAACGCCGCGCCGCTCGTTGGAAGCGACGGACCGGCCTGCGTCGAGCACGCGCCCAAAGCCAGCGTCAGCGCCGCCGCACGAGTGCTATTCGGGGTCGCCACGTTGCGGCGGGTGCGGCCGGTTGATGAAGTATTGCGCCGCGTGCTTCGACGGAATGGCGGTAAAGGCGCGCGGACTCTGGCCGTAGTCGAACATATTGGAGATTGACGTCGCCCGTGCGTCGGTCGTGCCGAGCGATTGAAGGCCCCAGTTCTCCTCGATGTATCGGATCACGCTGCCGAACTCGTACGCCGTGTGGACGACGCGCCCGCCCTGGCTCGACTGACCGGCGATCGCATACGGCGATATGACGATCGCCGGCACGCGAAAGCCCAGCCCACCCATGTCGTCTTGGAACGGCGGCTTCACGCCGTCGTAGAGCCCACCCCAGTCGTCCCAGAGCACGACGATCGCGCTGGAGCTCCAATACGAGCTTCCGCCGATCGCGTTGACGACGCTCGCGGCCCACGCCGGGCCGTTGTCCACCGTTTCGCCGGGATGGTCGTTGCTGTCGTCTTCCGGAATGACCCACGAGACCGCCGGAAGCTTGCCGTCGTTGATGTCGCTGAAGATATTCGTCTCCGGCCACGAGACGTTCGTGCCCCACTCGGGGCCGTTGCGCACCGGATAGATCACGTCGAACGCGTTGAGCAAGCTGCCGTCGCAGCTGGGCTTCATGCCCGTGCAATGATCGCTCGGCGAACAGCCCGGCTGGACTTTCGGGTCGGTGCTGAAACACGGGGTGTAATACTTCCACTGAACGCCGGCGCCGTCGAGCCGGTCGGCCAGCGTCTCGTAGCCGCCCGACCCGTAGTTCGGGAAGTCGTTCGAACAGGGGAACGGTCCTTCCGATATGTGACCGCCGCCGTCGATCACGTGCGCCCACACGGTCTTGGCGGCGTCGCAGCCCCAAGGCCAATACGTGGGATTGTCCACCAGGCTTTCGATGCCCGACGACGACGCGCACGATTGGATGCACGTGCCGCCGCGGATCAGATCCTGGTGCGCCGTGAAGCTGCCGCTGCCTTGCGTCTGAAACATGTGATCCGCCAGCACCCACTGCTCGGCCATGTCCCAATACGGCTGGATGTCGGATTTCTGCACGTAGTGGTACGGGATGAGCGCGGCGTGGACGGCCGAGCCGCACGTGTCGCGGGACTCTTGGTTGAAACCGTCCATCTTGCCGTTGTCGTAGGCGGCTTCGAACGACGAGTAACAGTGCGCGATGTCGTGCTTCATCAACAGGGTCGTCGGCGTAAGTTTTACCGTCTTGTCAACGTACTTGCTGCCCTGCTTTACCCGCTCTTTGCCCTTCGTCGCACCGGCGGCCTTGGGAAATGTGGCGAACAGATCGTTGAAGCTGCGGTTCTCCTGCACGATGAGGATCACGTGCTTGATGGGCGAGCCGCTCGTTCCGTGGCGCCCGAACGCCCCCATGCCCGGCATCGGCGACGTGCCGCCGCCGCCGCACGCGCTCGAGCTAAGGGCGGCCGCGATTGCAGACATCCAAAGAAGTAACGCTCGAATCTTCATCTCCGTTCCATCCTATTCGCTGTCCGGGGCGAGGCCCGAGGGCTTCTGTTTCAGGAAATACGCCTGCGAATACTTCGAGCCGATGTGGCGGAACTTGCGGGGCGGCATGCCGAAGTCGAATGCGTTGCCGATGCTGGCGGAGTGGGCGTCGTTCTTGCCGAGCGAACCCAGGTTCCAGTTGTCCTCGACGAACCGAAGGACGCTGCCGAACTGATAGACCGTGTGCTCGACGTGCGCCTTGACGTAGGGCGAGACGATCAGCATCGGCACCCGAAAGCCGGGGCCGCCCTGCCACCCGCGGGGCGCCGGCGGCGGCACGTGGTCGTAGAATCCGCCCCAGTCGTCCCACAGGATCACGACCGCCGTGTTCTTCCAGGACGGGCTCTCGCCGATCGCGTTGACGATCGAGGCGACCCACGACGGACCGGTGTCGGCCGGCGGCCCGCCGTTGCCGCAGCGCGCATGCCGGTACTCGGCCGGATGGTCGGAGTTGAGCGCGTCGGGCGTGATCCACGAAACCGCGGGCAACCGGTTCTGCTTCACGTCGCCGAAGAACACGGTGTTGCCGCGCGTCACGTTGGTATGCCACTCGGGGCTGTAGCGCACGGCCTTGATCGCGTCGAACGCGCTCCAGATACCGGCGGTGTCGCCGTGCGTGCAGTCGCTCTCCTTTTTCACCGGCATCGCGTAGAACTTCCACGACACGCCGGCGGCGTCGAGCAGATCGCGCAGCGTCGAATACTCGAGACACGGGAACGGACCGCCGTAGCGGTAGACCTGGCCGTCGCGCTTGATCATGGCGGTGCGCACGGATTTGTTGGCGTCGCAGCCCCACGGGAAGTAGGTCGGGTTGTCGATCAGCGCTTCGTTCTCGGCGATCTGCGTGCCGCCGGCGATCAGGTCCTGATGGGCGGTGAAGCTGCCGCTGCCCTGAGTCTGAAACAGGTGATCGGCCAGCACGTACTGCTTCGCGATGTCCCAGTACGGCGCGATGTCGGCCGGGTTGACGTACTGATAGGCGTAAGTGCAGGCCGGAAAACCCGTGCCGTTCGCGCTCGTGCCGGTCAGGTCGAACCCGTCCATGTTGCCCCGGTCGTAATGCTTCTTGAAGCCGCTGTAGATGTGGTCGAGGTCGGTATCCTCGCCGAACTTGCCGTTCTTGCCGAAGCCCGAGCCGATCAGATCCGTCTCGGCGAGCGGCACGGAGGTCGGCTTGGCGATCGCGGGCATGCCGTTGTCGCGGCAATACTGCTGTTCCGATTGCGGCATCGCGGCGGCCTGGCCCGTCTTCGTGCCGTCGGCGCCGGGAAACGTCGCGAAGAAGTTGTCGAAGCTGCGGTTCTCCTGGATCACGATCACGACGTGCTCGATCTTGCTCTTGCCGGCCCGCTCGAGCGGCACGCCGGGGGGCAGCGGACCTCCCGCCGGCGCCCGGCCGCCGCACGCCGCGATTCCGGCTGCCGCGGCCAACGCGACGAAGGCGCCTGCGATGGGGAGTTTGCGGCGTCGCTGCTTCACGGCCGTCGCGCGCCTAGTCCCGGTCCGGCGGTATGTTCGACGGCTTCTGATGCAGGAAGTAGGACCGGGAATATTTTGACCCGATCACCTGGAACGGCCGCGGGGTCTGGGTGAAGTTGAACGCCGTGCCGATGCTGGTGGCGCGCTTATCCTCTTGGCCGAGGTTCTTCAGGCCCCAGTTGGTCTCGATGAACTTCAAGATGCTCGTCGTCTCGTATTGCGTGTGCTCCACGTGCGCGGTGACGTAGGGCGAGATGACGATCATTGGAAGGCGGAAGCCCAGGCCGCCCTGGTTGTCGTAGAACGGCGGCTGCACGTGGTCGTAGAAGCCGCCGGCGTCGTCCCAGATGACGACGATCGCGCTGCTCTTCCAATACTTGCTCTGGCCGACGGCGTTCACGATGGATGCCACCCACGAGGGCCCTTTGTCGCACTTGCACGCCTCGCCGGGATGATCGGAGTTCTGGCCGTCGGGCGTCACCCACGAGACCGCGGGGAGATGACCCTTCTTGATGTCGGTGAAGATCTGGGTGTCGCTGCTCGTGACCTTCGTTCCCCACTCCTTGCTGTAGCGCACGGCGGAGATCGCATCGAATGCATTCCAAATGCCGGCGGAGCCGCCATTGACCTTCACCGAGTAGTACTTCCACGAGATCTTCTTCGCGTCGAGTAAGTCGCGAATCGTCTCGTAGGTGAAGCAGGGGTACGGGCCCTTGCCGTGCTCGTATTGGCCGTAGATCGTGATCAGCGACGTGGTGACCCCGGTGGGTGCGTCGCAGCCCCAGGGCCAGTAGCTGGGATCGTCAATGACGCTGTCTTGACCGTCGATCGCGGTGCCTCCGGCGATGAGGTCTTGATGGGCGGTGAAACTCTCGCTGCCCTGCGTTTCGAACGTGTTGTCGGCCAAGACATACTGCGATGCCATGTCCCAGTAGGGCTGAATGTCGGCCGGGTCAACGTACTGGTACGTGTACGTGCACGTGGGATGGCCTTCGCCGTCGGGACCGTTGTGCGAGTTGTCGTACCCGTCCATCGCGCACGGGTTCGACGAGTTCGGCTGCGTCGAAGCGGAGTCGCAGTCGGTCAGGTAGCCGGCCGGGTAGTTGTGCGCCAGATCCGAGTTCCAGTTCCAGTCGTTCGGGAATCCCTTGCCGGCCAGGCCCACCTTCGTCAGCGGCACCGTGGTGGGCGCCGTGATCACGGGCTGGCCGTTCGCCGAGCAGTAGGACTGCACGTCGGAGCTCATGGGCATCGCCGCTCCTACTAACGTGCCGCTTGCGCCGGGGAACGTAGCAAACAGGTTATCGAAGCTGCGATTCTCTTGCACGATCACGACGACGTGCGAAACCGGCGTCTTGTTCTTAGCGCCCGGGGCGTCGCCCGTGGGGGGCAGCGCGGAGCCCTGCGAGCCCCCGCCGCCGCACGCGACGATGCCGCCGCAGGCGATCAGCAGAAAAAACAGCAGCCCGGCTGCCCGATACTGCAAGGACAAACCTCCCGTCTAGCAGCGCCTACTTGGCCGAAAGCCTGCTTTCTTTCCTTCAGCTAAAAGGTGATTTTCTTTACGTTCGAACGGTCAATCGTAGCTTTCGCGCACGGTCTCGAGCAGCGTCCTCCCGTCGGCGAACTCGCCGTCGGCGTCGAGCACGTCCACGCCGAACCCCGGATAGAGGCTGATGAAGCGTTCTTGCTTCCAGTGCGCCACCGACCAGCGATCGCGCGCGCCCTTCTCGTAGGGCCACGGCGGCATCCCCTCGCGGTCGGAGCGGATGTCGCGGCCGTCTTCGGTGCGGATGCGGACCTGAAAGCCTTCCACCCGCGCGATCTTCATCTCCAGCGTGCCGATTTTCATCGTATCTCCTTCGCGGACGGTGCCGCCGAATCGTGCCGAATAGGCTCGGCCGCTTTGGGGAAGAATCGCCGCATGGCTCAGCTTATCGCTCGCTTCCCCATCGCCACGACCGTCGTGCTGTTGACGTTCTCGAACCTCTTCATGACGATCGCCTGGTACGGCCACTTGAAAAACACCAAGAGTCCGCTGATCCTGGCGATCGTCGTCAGCTGGGCCATCGCACTGCTGGAGTACTGCTTTCAGGTGCCGGCCAACCGCATCGGTTATGGCGCGCTGACGCTGATGCAGCTCAAGATCGTGCAGGAAGTGATCACGCTGGTCGTCTTCACGCTGTTCGCGCTCTTCGTCTTCGGGCAGTCCCTCAAGTGGAACTACGCCGTGAGCTACGTGCTGATCGTGGGCGCGGTCTACTTCGCCTTCAAGGCGTAATCTCGCGCGTCGTAGGCGCGCAAGTTCATACCCAACACGACCGTCTTCCCCGACGGGTCGGTCATCCGATATTCGTCGGCGATGGCGTAGCCGTCGAGGATGTACCGGCCGGTCCACGTGGCCTCGAACGTATGCCAATGCTCGCCGTCCTGCGTGAGTTTCGCATTGCAGCGAAATCGCCCGATCAGAAAAGCGAACTTCTCGAGTTCCGGCGGTGCGTTAGGGTTGCGGCGGCCGAAGTCGCTATCGTCGGACATGCTGCCGATCAAAGGAAATTTCGGGCTGACTGGATTCGAACCAGCGATCTCTAGTCCCCCAGACTAGCGCGATAACCAAGCTTCGCTACAGCCCGCAGCGGGTGGCTAGGATATACGCAGACCGCACGGCCCTTCCTTCAGGCGCATCGCCTACGCCAGCATCTCCGCCAGCCTTCGCAGCGCCAGCAGATATCCCGAAACGCCCAGGCCGCTCACGACGCCGCGACACGCCGCGGCGGTGACGCTCTTGCGGCGAAACGGCTCGCGCGCCGCGACGTTGGACAAATGCACCTCGATGACCGGAATGCCGATTGCGGCGATGGCGTCGGCGATCGCATAGGAGTAGTGCGCGTACGCTCCCGGATTGATCACCACGCCGGAGCAGGATTTGCGGGCCTCGTGCAGCGCGTCAATGATGGCGCCCTCGCCGCTGTACTGCTCGCAGCGGACGTCGAGCCCGAGGGCCTTCGCCGCGGCGCCGATCGCCTCGTCGATCTGAGCCAGCGTCTGCGTTCCATAGACGTTGGGCTCGCGCTCGCCAAGCAAGTTGAGGTTCGGTCCGTGCACGACCAAAACGCGCATCGCCCACCGTTTCTTGGAAGGAAAAGCGCGGGCCTTCGAATTACGAGGCGCTCATGCCCGACTCGCTCGTAGCCGCATCGAACCTCGAAGCCGGAATCGCGCTCGTCGCCGCGATCACTACCGATCTCGTGGCGGAGATTCGCCACCGCCACGATCTGTGGCCAACCGCGACCGCCGCCGTCGGGCGGCTGACGACCGGCGCTGCCCTCTTCGCCGCCGGCCTGAAAGGCAACGAGCGCGTCTCGCTGCAGATCGCCGGCAACGGTCCGCTGGGAACGCTGGCCGCGGAGGCGTGGTTCCTCGACGCGCGCACGATCGGAGCGCGCGGATACGCCGCCAACGGCAGCGTGGAGCTGCCGGTGGACGCGCGCGGCAAGTTCGACGTGGGGGGCGCGGTCGGGTCGGGCTCGCTGCAGGTCACGCGGTCGAGCGACATCGGACAGCCCTACGTCGGCGTGGTGCCGCTGCACTCCGGCGAGATCGCGGAAGACCTCGCCGTGTATCTGGCGCAGTCGGAGCAGATTCCCAGCGTCGTCGCGCTGGGCGTGCTGGCGAATCCGTGCGGCGTCGTGGCTTCCGGCGGCCTGATGGTGCGCACGCTGCCCGGCGCCGACGAGGGCGCGCTACGCGCGCTCGAAGAACGCGCCGCGAAGATGCCGCCGGTGACGCAGCTGGTCGCGCAAGGCGCCGACGCCTCCGCGCTGCTTCGCGAGATCGCCGGCGACCTCGAGCTGCGCGCCGAACACACGACGGTCGTCGGGTTCGCCTGCCGCTGCACGCGCGCCAAGGTCGAAGCCGTGCTGCTCGGCATGGGCGCCGACGAGCTGCTGCAGCTCACGCAGGAACGCGACGTCACCGAAGCCACGTGCGAATACTGCAAGACTCGCTACGAGTTCACCACCGAGCAAATCCACGAGCTTGCGAAACGTTTGTAGCTAGGGGGAGGATGGAATCACGCGTACGAACTTGCGGGAGCCCACCGAGAGCACTGCCGGGGCCGTGAAGCTCCACGGTGCGTTGGCGTCGCGCACCACTTCGCCGTCAACCTTCACCGCGTTGCCCGAGATCAGCCGTTCGGCGGCGCGCTTGCTCTCGGCGAAGCCGGCCTTCATCAGCACCTCGACCACGCGTTTCGCATCGCCCAGCTCGATCTCGTCGAGCTCGGCCGGAATCTCCTTGCGCTGCACCGTGCGCTCGAAGTAATCGCGCGCCGCCGCAGCCGCCGCGGCGCCGTGATAGCGCGCGACCACGTCGTGCGCGAGGCGCTTCTTCTCCTCCATCGGATTCGCGCGTCCGGCGCTCAGATCGGCCGCGAACTGCTCGCACTCCGCCGCCGAGCGGAACGCGGCGAGCCGCGCATACGTGGGCAATAGGTCGTCGGAGATCTTCATCAGCTTCCCGAACTGATCGTTCGGCGGCTCGGCGACCCCCACGTAGTTGCCGAACGACTTGCTCATCTTCTTCTGTCCGTCGAGCCCCACCAGCAGCGGCACCGTGGCGCAGATCTGCGGCAGCTGGCCGAACTCGCGCTGGAACTGCCGTCCCAAGAGCAAGTTGAAGAGCTGATCCGTGCCGCCGAGCTCGACGTCGGCCTCGATGGCGACGGAGTCGTACGCCTGCGCCACCGGGTAGAGGAACTCGTGCAGCGAGATCGGCACGCCCGACTGATAGCGGTCGTGGAAGTCGTTGCGCTCCAGCATCTGCGCGACGGTCGTCTTCGCGAGCAGCTTCACGAGATCGGACAAGCTCAGCGCGTCGAGCCACTCGGAGTTGTAGCGCACCTCGATACGCTCCAGGTCGAGCACCTTGCCGGCCTGGCTGGCGGTACGCGCTCATGTTCGCCTCGATCTCCTCGGGCGAGAGCTGCGGACGCGTCACGTTGCGACCGCTCGGGTCGCCGATGCGCGCCGTGAAGTCGCCGATGATCAGCGTCACGCGATGTCCGGCCTCGGCAAAACGCTGCAGCTGGTGCAGCACGACCATGAAGCCGAGATGCAAGTCGGGGCTCGTCGGATCGATCCCCAGCTTCACGCGCAGCGGACGCCCGGCTTTCAGCCGTTCGTAAAAGTCGGCCGCCGTCTCGACGTGATCGAAGCCGTCCAGCAGATCCACGGGACCGCCGGCGCTCACGTTCGCAGCTCGATAAGCGTCACGCCGGTGGAGCCTTCCTCTTCGTTGCCGTAGCGCAGGCTTTTGACCGCGGGATGGTCGCGAAGATGCTCCTGCAGACCGCGTCCCAGCATGCCGGTTCCCTTGCCGTGGACCAGCCGCAGCGGCGACGTGCCGGCGAGCAGAGCGTCGTCAATCCAGCGTTCGACCAGCGGCTCGGCCTCGGCGTAGCGCTTGCCGCGTACGTCGAGCGACGACGAGGCCCGTGCGACGGCCTCCATCCGCGTTCGGCCGTGCACGCTCTCGCTGCGCGTGCTCGAAGGCGCACGTCCCTCCGCGCGCACGTCGCTCTTCTCCACCATCACCTTCATTGAACCGACCGAAACGAGCAACCTCTCATCCCAATCCTGCACCACGACGCCCTCCTGATTCAGCGACAGGATCCGCACGCGGTCTCCAACGGAAAACGCGTGCGGCGCCGCGGGCCGCTCGGCGGCCGGCCGGATGCCCAGCTCGTCGCGCATCTTCGAGATCGTCTGCGCGAGCATCGTCGTCTGCGCGGGCGTCGGTTTTCGGCGCTGCAGCTCGCCGACGAAGTCGCGCAGCGCCTGAGCGACGCGCTCCTCGGCGCGCGTGGCGAATCGGCGGCGCTCGTCGTCGAGCTGCTCGCGGTCGTGCCGCACGCGCTCCCGCTCGCACGCCGCCTCCACCCGCTCGGTCTCCAGCGCCGTGCGCGTCTCGCGCAGCTCCGCGTTGCGCACCGCCAGTTCCGCCAGCGCGGCTTCGTAGTCGAGCTCCCGCCGCTCGAGCAGCGCTCCCGCGCGCTCCACGATTCCCGCGTCAATGCCCAGACGGGTCGCGAGTGGAAACGCCAGCGACTGGCCCGGCGTGCCGACGTCGAGCTCGAACGTGGGCGCGAACGTGTTGGGATCGAAGCGCACGCTCGCGTTGGCGACGCCGGCCGTCGCGTGCGCGAAGAGCTTCAGCTCCAGCGAATGCGTGGACACGATGGCGCGCGACCCGCGCTCCAGCAGCCGCTCGAGCATCGCGACGGCCAGCGCGGCGCCGGCGCTCGGCTCGGTGCCGCCGCCGATCTCGTCCACGATCGCCAGCGTGCGCGCGTCCGCGCCGTCGAGCATCTCGCGCATTCGCTCCAGATGCGCCGAGAAGGTCGAGGCGTTGGCCACCAGCGACTGCTCGTCGCCGATGTCGGCGATCACGCGCTCGAAGCGGCCCACGCGGGTTCCGGACGCGGCCGGAAGCTGCAGCCCGCAGTACGTCATCGCGACGAAGAGACCCGCCATCTTCAGCGCGACCGTCTTTCCGCCCATGTTCGGGCCGCTGATCACCAGCAGCCGCGGCTCGTCGCCCACGGCCAGCGACTGCGGCACCGCGCGCTCCCCGAGCAGCGGATGGCGCCCGCGCTCGATCGCGATCTCGGGCGCGTCGCTCAGCTCCGGCGCGACGCTCTGCGTGCGCTGCGCGAGATCGGCCTTGGCCGCGAGCAGGTCAACGCGCGCGAGCATCTCGACGTTGGCCTCGATCTCGGCGGCCCGCGCGCCGACGTCGCGCGACAGCGCGTCGAGGATGCGCGCCACCTCGCGCTCTTCCTCGATCTGCAGCGTGCGCACGCGGTTGTTGGCCTCGAGCGCGGCGAGCGGCTCGACGAACAGCGTCTGCCCGCTCGAGCTGGTGTCGTGGACGATGCTCGGCAGGCTCGACGCGAACTCCGCCTTGATCGGAATCACGAACCGGCCGTTGCGAACCGTGACGATGCGGTCTTGGATCGCCTTCGCGTGCTTCGCCGAGTTGAGGATCGCGCCGACGCGGTCGCGCGCGTCGCCGTGCGCCTGCGCCAGGCTGCGGCGGATGCGTCCGAGCGCGTGCGAGGCGCGATCGAGCACCGCGCCGCGCTCGTCGATCGCGTCGGCGATGGCGCGCGACAGCTCGCGCAGCGGCGTGTAGCCGGCGACGACGCTCGCCAGATCCGGATGTTCGTGCACGGCGCGGTGCGCGGCGGCGGCCGCGGCGATCGCCGCGCCGATCGAGTGCAGATCGGCGCCGGCGAGCGTGCGCCCCAGCTGTGCCGCCTCGGTGAGCGGCGCCGTGTCTACGGCGGGCATCAGGTGCAGATCCGAGCCCGCAATCAGCGAGCGCAGCGCCTCGGTGCGCGTCTGCTCGCGACGCACGGCGTCGAAGTCGCTCAGCGGCGCCAGCTCGATCGCCAGCGCACGGCCGCGCGCCGTGCGCGTGGCCGCGACGACGCGGTCGCGTACGCCCGCGAAGTCGAGGGCGTCGAGCGTTCGTGAATCGGCGAGCGGCATGGACGAATCGGCTACGAGGAAAGCTTCTTCTTCATCAGGTCGTTGACGAGCGCGGGGTCGGCCTTGCCGCGCGACGCCTTCATCACCTGGCCTACCAAGAAGCCGGCGACGTTCGTCTTTCCCGCCTTGTACTCGGCCGCGACGCTGGGATTGGCCGCGATCGCCTCGTCAACGAAGCGTTCGAGCGCCGCGGGATCGCTCGTCTGCGCCAGGCCCTCGCGCTCGACGATCGCCGCCGGCGAGCCTTCGCCGGCCCACATGCGGTTGAGCAGCTCCTTGGCGATCTTGGAGTTGATCCGCTTGCCGTCCACCAGCGCGATGAGCTCGGCGAGATGCTCGGGCGACACCGCCGATGCGGCGACGCTCGTTCCGGTCTCGTTGGCGAGCCGCGACAGCTCGCCCAGCACGAAGTTGCTCGACTGCTGCGGATTCTTGCTCAGCGCGACGACGCGGTCGAAGTAGTCCGCCAGCTCGAGGTTTTCCACCAGCTGCGTCGCCTGCTTCGCGCCGAAGCCGTAGTCGCCGGCGTAGCGATCGTAGCGCTGCCAGGGCAGCGCGGGCAGCGCCGACGCCAGGCGATTCACGTCGGCGCGCGCGATTTCGAGCGGCACCAAGTCGGGATCCGGGAAGTAGCGGTAGTCGTGCGCCTCTTCTTTGCTGCGCATCGAGTGCGTCACGCCGTTGACCTCGTCCCAGCCGCGCGTCTCCTGCACCACGCGGCCGCCGGACGAGACGATTTCGATCTGCCGTTCGATCTCGCTCTCGATCGCGCGCTGCACCGAGCGGAACGAATTCATATTCTTGATCTCGGCCTTCGTGCCGAGCTCGCTCGAACCGGCGGGGCGGATGGACACGTTGGCATCGCAGCGCAGCGAGCCTTCCTCCATCTTCACGTCGCTGACGCCCAGGGCGAGCAGCGTGCGGCGCAGCGACTCGAGATAGCCGATCGCCTCGGCGGCGGTGTGCAGCTCGGGCTCCGACACGCACTCCATCAGCGGAACGCCGGCGCGGTTGAAGTCCAGCAGCGAGTACGAGCTGCCCGCGATGCGCCCGTCGCCCGAGCCGGCGTGCGTGGACTTGCCGGTATCCTCCTCGAGATGGATGCGCGTCAGGCGGCACTCTTTGCGCGTGCCGTCGTCCAGCCAGTACGGCACCGATCCGCCCTGCGCGAGCGGCATGTCGTACTGCGAGATCTGATAATCCTTGGGCATGTCGGGATAGAAGTAGTTCTTGCGGTCGAACTTCGAGAACGCCGGAATCTGCGCGCCGAACGCGAGGCCCGCCGTGACGATGTGCTCGATCGCTTTCGCGTTGGGCACCGGCAGGGCGCCCGGCATGCCGAGGCAGACGGGGCAGACCTTCGTGTTGGGCTCGCCGCCGAACTCGTTGCGGCAGCCGCAGAACATCTTCGTCTCGGTCTTCAACTCGACGTGGCATTCGATGCCGATGACCGCCTCGTAGCTTGCGTTCACGCGCGCGCCTCCTCGAGCAGCGGCTCGCGTGCGCCGGCGTGCTGCGTCGCGGTTTCGTACGCGTGCGCGGCGCCGAGCAACAGCCGCTCGGCGAACAGCGGCGCCGCGAGCTGCAGGCCGATCGGCATCGGCACGCTGCCGCCCTCGGGCACCGTCCAGCCGCACGGCACCGACAGCGCCGGCAGACCGGCCAGCGACATCGGGATCGTGTAGTAGTCCATCAGATACATGCTGTAGGGATCGCTCTTGGCGTTGAACGTAAAGGCGGGGCAGCTGGCCGCCGGGCACGCGATCAGGTCGCAGCTCGCGAACGCCGTCTCGAAGTCGCGTGCGATCAGCGTACGCGCCTTCTGCGCGCGAACGTAGTATGCGTCGTAGTAGCCGCTCGAGAGCGCGTGCGTTCCGATGAGAATGCGGCGCTTCACCTCGGGGCCGAAGCCGGCGGCGCGCGTGTTGTCGTACATCGCGCGCACGTCGTCGCCCTCGACGCGCAGCCCGTACCGCACGCCGTCGAAGCGCGCGAGGTTCGACGAGCACTCGGCCGGCGCGATGAGGTAATACGTCGGCAGCCCGTAGTCGGCCGTGGGCAGCGTGACCTCCACCAGCTCCGCGCCGAGGCGCTCGAGGTCGCGATACGCCGCGCGATAAATGGCGTCGAGGTCGTCGCCCAGCGCGTTCGGATCGAACTCGCGCACGATGCCCACGCGCAGGCCGCTCAGATCCTCGCGCAACGCGCCGGCGGTGGGCTCGACGTCGCGGCGCACCGACGTGGCGTCCATGGGATCGTAGCCGGCCATCACGTCGTACGCGAGCGCCGCGTCCTCGACCGTGCGCGACAGCGGGCCGATCTGATCGAGGCTCGATGCGAACGCGATCAATCCGTAGCGCGAGATGCGGCCGTAGGTCGGCTTGAAGCCGATCAGGTTGCAGAACGCGCCGGGCTCGCGAATCGAGCCGCCGGTGTCGCTGCCCAACCCGACGGCGGCTTCGAACGCTGCGACGGCCGCGGCGGAGCCGCCGCTCGACCCGCCGGGAACGCGCGCGAGGTCGTAGGGATTGCGCGTGACGCCCAGCGCCGAGTTCTCGCACGAGCTGCCCATGGCGAACTCGTCGCAGTTCGTCTTGCCGATCGGCACCGCGCCGGCCTCGACGAGCCGCGCGACCGCGGTGGCCGTATACGGCGCGATCCAGTGCTCGAGGATCTTGCTGCCGCACGTCGTGCGGGTGCCGTCGAGGCACATGTTGTCCTTCACCGCGAGCGGCACGCCCGCCAGCGGCAAGTCGTCGCCCGCGCGCACGCGCTCGTCCACGCGGGCCGCGTGCGCGCGCGCCGCGTCGGTCAACACGGTGAGATACGAACCGAGCGCGCCGTCCACGGCGCCGACGTGCGCGAGCGTCGCTTCCGCGATCTCGGCCGCGCTGACGCGCCTCGCGCGGACGTCGCTCGCGATCGCCGCGGCGCTGCGCTTGATGCGGTCGTCGATCACGCGCTACTCCGCGATGATCCGCGGCACGCGGAAGAACCCGCCTTGACGCTGCGGCGCTTCGGCCAGCACGCGCTCGTGGTCGAGGCACGGACGCCGCACGTCGTCGCGCGTCACGTTGCGCGACTCCACCACCTGCGCTGTCGCGGGGACGCTCGCGATGTCGAGCTTCTCGAGCGCGTTCACGTGATCCAGCAGGTCGCCCAGCTGCGCGCCGAACGTCTCGATCTCCGCATCGGTCAGCGCGATGCGGGCCAGCTTGGCCACGTACCTGATGTCAATGCTCTGGGACGGCAAAATTCGAATACTCCAGTTGAACGAACGTCTCGACGTGGCCCGTCTGCGGGAACATGTCGAACGGCTGCACGGCGGCGAGCCGGTAGCCTTTGGCCACGAGGAACTTGGAATCCCGTGCCAGCGTTGCGGGGTCGCACGAGAGATACCACAGCGCGGGAACGCGCGCGGCGGCGATCGCGCCGAGCGTCACCTCGTCGCAGCCCTTGCGCGGCGGGTCGAGGAACGCGACCGCGGCGCCGCGCAGCGCTTCCTGCAGGCGCGCCGCGCCGGCCAACTGCTCCACGCGCCCGGTCTCGAAACGAACCAGCCGCTCCATGCCGTTGCGGCGGGCGTTGGCGGCCGCCTCGGCGACCGCGTGGGCGTTTTCCTCGACGCCGCAGACGCTCCAGCCGTGCTTTGCGAAGAACAGCGAGAACGTTCCGACGCCGCAGTAGAGATCCACGATGCTCTGCGGTTGGGCGAGCAGCGGCGCGAGAAACTCGAAGATGCGCGCGACCATCTCGACGTTGACCTGGAAGAACGACGACGCCGACACGCGGTAGCTCACGTCGCCGATGCGCTCTTCGATCGCCGGCTCGCCGGCCAGCACGCGGTGGCGGCGCCCGACGATCGCGTTGGCGCTGGACAGGTCGAACGAGTTCGTGACGCCGGTGAGGCCGGGGAAATCGTTCATCAGAGCGGGCGCGGCACGCGCGGCGCTCTCCGAGGCGCGCGGCGTGGTGATCGTCAGCACGCTCTTGCCGGTGGCGCGCGAGCTGCGCGCGACCAGATGCTTCGCGTCGGCGAGCATCGCCTTCAGCGCCGGCGCGCGGCGAGCGGCGTCGAGTCGCGCGAGCCCGGCGTCGAGCTCGGGCGTCACGACGGGACACTCCGCGATCGGCACGACCTGATGCGAGCGCTGGCGATAGAAGCCGAGCGCCGGATCGTCGCCGCGGTCGTCAACCACCAGCGACATCTTGTTGCGATACGCGCGGGGATTGGCCATTCCCACCGTCTCGCTTACGGCGACGTCGCCCAGGCCGCCGATGCGCGCGAAGGCTTGTCGCACGGCGTCGCGCTTCCAGGCGAGCTGCGCGGCGTAGTCGAGATGCTGCAGCTGGCAGCCCCCGCACGTGCCGAAGACGGCGCAGAACGGCTGCGCGCGCGACGGCGAGGCCGCGAGCAGTTCGCGCATCTCGGCCACGGCGTAACGCTGCTTGACCTCGGTGACTCGAACGCGAGCGCGCTCATCGGGAAGCGGTCCGAAGCAAAAGACGACGATGCCGTCGGAGCGTCCGACGCCTTGTCCGTTTGCCAACAAATCGGTGAACGTGAGCTCGAGTTCGGCGCCGATCCGCAGCGCCGGGCCGGGGCTAGGCGCTGTTTCTTTGGTCGTCAAGCGCCTTGAGCAGGGAGTTCGCTTCGTCGATTAGTTGCTGGATGCGTTGCGTGGTGGGGTCTTCGCGACGAGCGGTGGCGAGGCGCAGCGACACGTAGGCAAGCGCCGCTCCGAGTGCGGCGACGCCCACGCCGAAGCCGATCCAAAACAGGACGCGGCGGTCGGGCTGCGGCGTTGAATCCGGCGATTCCATAACACCTTAGATTCGCGGCGCCGGCTCCGGCGGCCTTGGGGTCCCGGTGGGGGCCACCGTCGCTCCCGCCACCAGGAGCGCTCCCAGCACTACCACAATCATGGGCACTCGGGGAGAGGTGGCAGAGCGGTTGAATGTACTCGCTTGGAAAGCGAGCAGAGGTGATGAGCCTCTCGAGGGTTCGAATCCCTCCCTCTCCGATGGCCGCAACCCCGAGCGAACATGGAGCGGCGTCAGAAGACCGTCGGGTCGATCGGCGGGTCGGGTGTGGTGTTGCCGATAAGGACCAGAAAGTCGTATCCGTACACGAGGCGCTCGTAATCGCGGTCGGCGATTCCCATGGACGCAAAGTGCGCACGCAACGGACGCAGGTCGTAAAGAGTCATGCCGCCGGTATCCATCTGCGCGACAAACGGCGCGAGGTAACGGAAGCGCGCGTGGTTGTCGTCCTGCAAATCGTACGTCGCCGTCCGCCAAGGCTTTCCGATCCCGGCGAAGGCCGTCTGCGATCCCTTCGCGCCGAGCACCAGTACGTGCACGTCGCTAACACCGAGCGAGTCGGCCAATTCGCTTACCATGCTTCCAACGTCATTGTTGCGAATCACGTTGAATCCGCGGTACATGTGCTCCTCGCCAAACTTGAAGAACAGTTTGGGCGGTACGCCGCCCGGCGAGGCCGCGCGAAGGTACGACACCAATGTCTGCTTCATCAACAGTGCGCGGGCCCGATTCGATTGCGCCGCTCGCTCGTTACAGCAGTTGATGTAAATCCGATACGTGTCGATCAAGGATCTCCCAAGCGAGCGCGCGCGAGCGCTTCCGTCCGTGCCGAGCGACGCCTCGAGCGCCGTCAGTTTCTCCGGCGCTACCTTCATTAAGAACATGTCCTCCGGGCTTCCGCTCGTCGCCGCGACCGCGTAATCCGCATCGTTGAGGGCAAGCAGCTCGCGCGCGAGCTGCGTCGACCGCGGCCCCGGATGGGTCGCGAGGATCAGCGTGAGAATATAGCCGGGCGAGCCCATCAGCTCTTGGTCGATGCCCCATACGCGCAGCCTACCGCCGGTTGCGATATATGCGTCGCGCAGGAAAGCGTATTCGCCGCTCCAGCTGTAGAACGCAGTCGTGCCCGGATACTTTCGCTCGAAAGCGGAAAACTCGCGCTCGCCGTGCGGCGAAGCGATCCAACGCGAGATCTGGGCCGCGGTTAGAGGCCCCGTCTCGACCACGGCGGTCTGAAATCCAAAGGGCACGAGCGATGCAAAGAGCGCGTCACAGAAAGCCGGAATCTCCGCCGTGCCGTGAGCTTCGCCCACCATGACGAAGTGCGCGTCACGCGCCGCGTCTCCCAGCACGGCGGCGCCCGTGCCCGCGAGCCGCCCGCCGGATACCGACAGCGAATAGCGAACGGCTGCGATACGATCCGGCTGCGACGGTGCCGGCGGCGACTGTGCCCATGCCGGTGCGATCGTGGCCGGGAAGAGCGCGATGGCGAGCAAACGGCGAGCGGCGTTCATTGCGGGGTATCCACGTCGTCACCTACGCCGGGCCGGACGCGGTTGTTTCGCCGTTTAGCCGCCGGCGACGTGGTCGAGATGCGCCAGCCAGAAGTCGAAGCTCGCCCGCGCCTGCGCCTCGAGCATGGCGTCGCCCGGGATGACGTCGCGCCGCAGCGTTTGAGCCAAGAGCGAGCGCGTGCCGTAGTTCGCGTCCATCACGAGATCCGGAACTTGCAGCGCGGCGATCAGGCGCTGCGGAAGCTCCGCGCCGGGCGGCAGCGTGTTGATGACGATTTCGGGCGGGTTCTCGTCGGGCCACGGCGCGGCTTCGAAGCGATCGCACGCTTCCCGCACGCGTTCGGCGTCGCGTCCCCACACGAACGCATACGCGTCGCAGTCGTGCAGCTCGGCGAGGATCGCGCGCGCGGTCGCCCCGTAGCCCAGCACGCCGATGCGTTTGAGCGACACGGGCTCGTCGAGCAGGGTTTCGATCGCGGTGCGCGCGCCGATGCCGTCGGTCGTCGTGCCGAGCGCGCGCGCGCCGAAGAAGATCGTGTTGACGGCGCGCGCGCGGCGCGCCTCGTCGGCGAGCGACTCGCAGGCGGCGGCCGCTTCCTCTTTGAGCGGATACGTGATGTTGCAGCCGACGAACCCGTCGGCGCGCAGACGCTGAATGGCGGCGGCGCATTCGCCGGCCGGCACGCGAAGGGCGACGTAGCTGCCGGCGATATCGGCCTGCTCGAGAAACTCGCGGTGCAGGCGGGGGCTCGCGCTGTGCTCGACCGGATCGCCGAGGAGCGCGAGCATCATGCCCGGCGCCCCCGCAGCATCACGCGCTCGAAGAAACGGAAGACGCGCGTCACCGCAAAGTCCTTCGACTCGATCGGCTCGGTGAGGATCGTATAGAGCCCGCAGAGTTTTCCGCCCAGGACGTCGGTGAACAGCTGGTCGCCGACCACGGCGATCTCGCGCCGGCGCATGCCCAGACACCGCTTCGCGCGCAGAAAGCCGAACGGCAGCGGCTTCAGCGCGTTGGGAAAGCACGCGACGTCGAGCTGCGCGGCCAGCGTCCGCACGCGCTCGGAGAAGTTATTGGAGAGCATCACGATCCGGAAGCCGCGGTCGTGAGCGCGCGCCACCCAGTCAATGTGCTCCTGGGCGAGCTCGGTCTCGCGAAAGCCGAGCAGCGTGTTGTCGAGGTCGACGATCAGGCCCCGGATACCGGCCGCCTCGAGCTCCTCGTGGGAGACGTCGTGAAGCCGCGGCGCGAAGCGGTCGGGTCCGAACATGGCCTCTGCCTTGCACCGGTTATCCCCGGTATCCTCGGGACTGTCCACACGCCCTCCACGCGCCCGCCAGCTTGCCCCCTGCGGTCTCCACCGATTTTAGGATCTGGCCACAAGCGGTTCACAAGGAATTCAAGCGTACCCCCAATATCTTGTGGTAAAGGCGGCGATATGACACAATAGGTTACCTATATCGGCCGTCGCGAATCTCTCGGATGCGAACAGGTGTTCGATATGTTGAGGAGCCGCTCATGAAGTTTGCGCGTATCTATTCTGCCCCCGGCGACCCCTATGCCGGCGTGGCTTTCGAGCCCCGGACCTCGAAAATCGTCAACCCCGACGGATCGGTGATCTTCGAGGCCAAGGACGTCATGGTTCCGGCCGCTTGGAGCCAGGTCGCCGTGGACGTGCTCGCCCAGAAATACTGCCGCAAGGCGGGGGTTCCGACGGCTACGGCCCGCGTGGCGGAGGACGGGGTGCCGGAGTGGCTCCAGCGCTCGATCGCCGACGACGCGGCCCTCGAGGCGATGCCCCGCGACGACCAGTTCGGGGGGGAGCGCGACGCGCGCCAGGTCTTCAACCGGATGGCCGGCTGCTGGACCTACTGGGGCTGGAAGCACGGCTACTTCGACTCCGAGAACGACGCGCAGGTCTATTACGACGAGATGTGCGCGATGCTCGCGCGCCAGATCGGCGCGCCCAACTCACCGCAGTGGTTCAACACCGGCTTGCACTGGGCGTACGGCATTTCGGGCCCGGCACAGGGACACTGGTACGTTGACGCCGCCGACGGAACGTCGCGTCCGTCTGCCGACACTTACACTCGTCCGCAAGTCAGCGCGTGCCTTCCGCATCATGCGCTCGTTTCCACGCCGGACGGGCCCATTCCGATCGGGGACATCGTTGACGGCAAGATGATTGGACAACTCGTCTACGACCGCGACGGAATCACGCGGGTCGTAGCCGTAAAACCCAATGGCACGAAGCCGGTATTTCGCGTGAACCTATCGGATGGCAACTTCGTCGAGGCGACGAGCGATCATCTGGTCTTATCTTGCATCGATCGTACTAGGAAGCCCATTTGGAAGCGCGTCGATGAATTAATAGTCGATGAGTGCCTCGTAGAGAAGACTCGAACGGGAATCCTCAAGCGATCGGCCTCGTTCGCCGACGTAGCCGAAGCGTCACTTGCTGGTTGGGTACAAGGCGACGGTTTCGTCGGTCAATACGACCACGGGACCAACCGTAGCCTCACGCCTGAGGCGATGACAGTAAATGATGACGAACGCGAACACGTAAGCGCGAGCTCCGATCTCGTCTTGGCAAGCCGTCACTATCGTGAGGCGAGCGGACTAACACCCAGCGGCGCTGTGCTCGTAACGCGGAGGCGCTATTACGGTGAGGTCCTGCGGCCGTTCGTCGAAAGGTACGACCTCCAGCGACGCAGCGATTCCCTTCGGGTGCCGAAGACGGTGATGCGCCTGGGGCGCGAAGCCGTCTGCGAGTACCTGCGCTCGCTCTTTCAAGCCGATGGCTGCGTAACCGCCAGCGGCAAGGTCGAGTTCGGAACAATATCACGCGGCTTCGGCGAAGATGTCTCAGCGCTACTGCGTAACCTCGGCATCGTCCACACGATTCATACGTACGGCCCGTACGACAATATTCGTAAGCCGTTCACAAAAATAATAATCGGCCTAGAGCAGGCCCGCCAGCGGTTTGCCGAGCAGATCGGATTCGTCGACCAAAAGAAGACGCGCCGCCTGCTCGAAACTTTTTTGCGTCCCGGGAAGGCGCCAAAGACGGAGCGGTTGCCGAGAATTGTTTCTATCGAACCGCTCGGCCCGATGCCGGTGTACGACATTCAGACCGAAAGCGGGACGTTCCTTACCAGAAACGTCGTCGTCCACAATTGCTTCATCATCGGCCTCGAAGACGATCTGGTCAACGAGGGCGGCATCTTCGACGGCGTGATTCGCGAAGCGCGCATCTTTAAGGGCGGTTCGGGTAGCGGAGCGAATTTCTCGAAGCTCCGCGCGGCAGGCGAGAAGCTCACCGGCGGCGGCACGTCGAGCGGCCTGATGTCGTTCCTGAAGGTGTTCGATCGCGCGGCGGGTGCGATCAAATCCGGCGGCACGACGCGCCGCGCGGCGAAGATGGTCGTGCTCAACGCCGACCATCCCGACATCGAAGAGTTTGTGAATTGGAAGGTCCGCGAGGAGCGCAAGGTCGCCGATCTCGTGATCGGCTCGCGCATTTTTGAAAAGCAACTCAACGCGATCATCTCCGCGGCGCACGATACGCGCGTGCCGGATCAGGCGAGGCTCGATCCTGCGCTCAACGCGTCGCTTCGCAGTGCGATCCGGGAGGCGATCGCCGTTGGTATTCCGTCCGGCGCTGCGCAGAATGCGCTCGATTACGCGCGCCAGGGATACACGCGGCTTGAGGTCGAGCAATACGACACCGGCTGGGACTCCGAGGCCTATCTCACCGTGTCGGGACAGAACTCGAACAACTCGGTGCGTCTTACCAACGCGTTCTTTAGCGCGATTGACAAAGACGACGATTGGCTCCTGACGGCGCGGACGACCGGCGATGTTGTAAAGCGGATCAAGGCTCGCGATCTGTGGGAGCAGATCGGCATTGCTGCATGGCAATGTGCGGATCCCGGCTTGCAATTCGACGACACAATTCAAGAGTGGCACACGTGTTCGAACGACGAGCGCATCGAAGCAACCAACCCGTGTTCAGAATTTCTTTGGGTGAATGATTCGGCGTGCAATCTTTCTAGCCTCAACCTCGTCAAATTTCTCAACGCGGATGGTAATTTTGACGCACAGCGTTTTGCGGATGCGACTCGCATTTGGACGACGACCCTTGAAATTTCGGTTTCGATGGGTCAGATGCCCTCGAAACGGATCGCGGAGAAGAATCACCTGTATCGCACGCTCGGCCTGGGTTATGCGAACCTGGGAACGCTTCTCATGCGCATGGGCCTACCGTACGATTCGGAGGAAGCTTTTGGATGGTGCGCGGCCATCAACGCCTTGCAGACGGGCATGGCATACCGCACCTCGGCGGAGATCGGTCAGCAACTCGGCCCGTTCGCCCGATTCGAAGCGAACCGCGAGCCTATGCTGCGCGTCATTCGCAACCATCGCCGGGCTGCTTATGCGTCCGATCCGAGTGAGTACGAAGGCCTTACCGTCAAACCCGTCACCTACATGCCGACGCTGTTCACGGAAAAGACCTGGGCGCTCGCTCGCAAGATGTGGGATGATGCGCTAACGATCGGTGAAGTCGCCGGTTTCCGCAACGCCCAAGTCACGGTTACGGCGCCCACGGGATGCGTCACCGGCAACTCGCTGGTGATTACGGACCGGGGCCTAACGCGGCTGCAGCGCATGGGCAATCCCGACGGCGAAAAGTGGCAGACGATCGACGCTCGCGTTCTAACGGACGACGGCGAACAGCGAGCGACTCAATTCTACGTGAACGGAATCGCACCGACGCTTCGGATCAAGACCGCGGGTGGGTACGTCATTCAAGGAACGCCCGAGCACCGCGTCAAGGTCGTCGAGAAGCCCTCCGGCGAGCTCGTTTGGAAGCGCTTCGCCGAGGTTGGCGCCGGCGACACGGTCGCGCTTTCGATGGGCGGGTTCGCCGGAGCGCCGCGCGGGGTCAATCTTCCGCCCCTCGGCGACGAGTACTGGACGGCCGACTTCACGACGCGAGTACCGCGCACGATGTCTTCGGACCTGGCCGAGTTCGTCGGCTACTTCATGGGCGACGGCTCTCTCCACGCAAAAGGCCTGCGGCTATGCGTGGCCGAGACCGATCCCGACGTGCGCGACCGCCTCGTCCTGCGGGCGAAGGAGCTGTTCAACGTCGACGCCACCGTCACGCAGAAGACCGGCTACATCGAGGTTGGAGTCAACTCCGTCCCGTTGACGATGTGGTGGGAAGCCTGTGGCTTCGCGAAGCATCACCCGTCGACGGACCATCGCGGCAAAGGCTACATCGCGCACATTCCCGATTCGATCCTCGCCTCGAACGATCCGAAGGTGTACGGCGCGTTCCTCCGCGGCCTCTTCGAAGCCGACGGAACGGTGACCCAGGGCGTCGCTCACCTCGCGACGGCGAACGCAAGCCTTTCGGACGAGGTGCGGACCGTCATGCTCATGCTCGGCATCCCCACAAGCACGAAGGTCGACATCTCCGGCTGGGGCGCTGCCGAACTCTACGTGCTTCGCGTGCGTAACGCAGTTTACGCACGCACGTTCATCGAAAATATCGGATTCATCGGAGAGCGCAAGGGCAATGCCATTCGCTTCTGCGACACATGGCAGGGCACGAAGAACGACCGCGTCTTCCTGCGTAAGGACCTGATCAAGGCGCTGGTCCCGCGGTCGAGCGAGTTCTATTCGAGCACCAAGCTCTATAACTATCGCCACCGCAATGCCGGGACGGGCGTGATCAGCCGCACGACGGCGGCGGCGCTCTTAGAGCAGACCAGCGATGTCGACCTCCAAACGGCCCTGAGCTTCCATTACGATGAGGTCGTGTCGAACGAGGACGGCGGCGAGCAGCTCACTTACGACCTTTCCGTTCCGGCTAATGTGACCTACATTGCGAACGGCTTCATCTCGCACAACACAATCGGTTTGGTGATGGACTGCGATACGACGGGTATTGAGCCCGACTTCGCACTCGTAAAGTTCAAAAAGCTTGCCGGCGGCGGCTACTTCAAGATCGTCAATCAGTCAGTCGACGCCGCGCTTCATAAGCTCGGGTATTCGCAAGATCAGATCAACGCGATCGAGATCTACGCCAAGGGCACGGGGACGCTCGATGAGGCGCCGCACATCAATCGGGCGACACTCAAGGCAAAAGGCTTCGACGATGAAGCGATCGCGCGAGTTGAGAAGGTGCTGCCCAGCGCATTCGAGCTGCCGTTTGTCTTTAACAAGTTCGTTCTGGGCGAGGAATTCTGCAAAGAGAAGCTCGGGCTAACTGAAGAGCAACTCAACGACTGGCACTTCTCGATCCTGCGCGACGGACTCGGATTCTCAACACAACAGATCGAGGAGGCCTCGGCGCACATCTGCGGCCGCATGACGGTCGAGGGCGCGCCGTATCTCAACGACGAGCACTTGGCCGTCTTCGATTGCGCTACTCCATGCGGCCGGTACGGCTCTCGCTACATCCGGCCGCTCGCGCATGTCGATATGTTGGCCTCCGCTCAGCCATTCGTCAGTGGGTCGATCTCGAAGACCGTGAATCTTCCACAGAACGCGACAATCGGCGATGTCAAGGAAGCCTATCGTTACTCATGGGAACGGATGGTCAAAGCGATCGCGCTCTACCGTGACGGATCGAAGCTATCGCAGCCGCTTGCCGCGAGTTACGACTTTGGCGGCGACGCGAGCACCGCGGAGGAGACGGCGCTTGCACAGCCCCAGCCGTTTACCACGCCGATGCAGATCGCCGAGAAGATCGTCTACCGCTACATCGCCAAGCGCCGGCCGATGCCGCAGCGCCGCAGCGGTTACACGCAAAAGGCGACCATCTCGGGCCACAAGGTGTACCTGCGCACCGGCGAGTACGAGGGCGGACAGCTCGGCGAAATCTTCATCGACATGCACAAGGAGGGCGCGGCCTTCCGCTCGCTGATGAACAACTTCGCGATCGCGATCTCGCTGGGCTTACAGCACGGCGTTCCGCTCGAGGAGTTCGTCGAGGCCTTTACGTTTACGCGCTTCGAGCCCAACGGCCCGGTGATCGGGCACGATCACATCAAGATGGCGACCTCGATCCTCGACTACATCTTTCGCGAGCTCGCCGTCAGCTATCTCGGCCGCTACGAGCTGGCGCACGTGCAGCCGTCCATGCAGATGGATGCGATGGGGCCCGAGGCGCAAGAGGAGTACATCGCCGAGGAAGACGCCGGCGTTCAGGTGCGGCCCGTGGGCATCGCCGAGAAGCTGCATCCGGTTAGCACGCATCTGCATCCGGGGCAGGAGCCGCCGCCCGGCGGCGGCGGCGCGCAGGTCGCGCACGATCCGCCGGCGCCGCAGCACCGTCCCAGCAGCAACGGCGGAACCGCGACGGCGACGCTCGCGCGAACCGAAGCGATCAGCGCGTCGAAGGCCAAGGGCTACACGGGCAATGCCTGCTCCGAGTGCGGCCAGCTCACGATGGTGCGCAACGGCGCGTGCGAAAAGTGCGACTCCTGCGGGGCAACGAGCGGCTGTAGCTAAACCCCGTCCACCGGCGCCAGCTAAAGGAAGCCGATTATACTGGACAAATCCATGTCTGTGTGCTTCGCGCTCTCTTTTCCATTTCGGCGCTTCTGGCGCTGACCGGCTGCCGGCTCGACGTCACGCAGACGATCGACACGACCGTAAAAGGTCGAGAGGTCGTCCGCTACAGAGAGACCTTCGACGACGATGCGTTTGCCGCCACGCAACAACTCGGAGGACCGTCCGCTTTCGGCTTTGACGCGGCTAAGAACGACGGCTGGGACGTTCGCGGATCCAGCGGGAGCAATAAACATACTTTCGTATTCCAGCGCTCTTTCTCCGGAGAGAACGTTGAAGCCGAACTGACTCGCCTTGCCGACGAGAGCGCTGCGGCGACGCCCGATGACGCATTTTTCCTAGGACCGACCGCCTTCATGGGTCTTCCGATCACCGCTTCGAATCCAGGAGAAAAGACCGTTTTGATTCCGGCGCTTCTGCGCCCCGGCGACACGTTGACGAAGGATGCTCGATCCGACCCCGCGTTCCAGCTTGCCAATGCACGCGTTAACGCAGCCGCCGTAGGATCTGTCGTACACGTCCACCTCGAACTCCGCGATGCAACGGGGGTTCACCGGATCGACCCTCGTTTCGCCGAGGCAACGGCGTTTTCGTCACCGTCCACAGCAAGGCTGCACGTAGGTCCGCCGTGGCCCGTCTCCCGCATTCTCGCGTTTTGGCGTAACGTCGGCCCGTACGGCGTCTTTGATTACGAGCACCGCTCGCCGCCGCTATGCAGCGCGAAACCAAAGTACCATAGGGCCTGGATGTTCGGCGTGGGCGTCTACGCGGGCGGCGCACGAATCCCCCAGCAACTCATGGCGAGTGCCGGGACACTCGCCGAAAGCTGGCTTGCGCGGCACCCCGTGAAGTGCCCCCAGTGATCGGTTCGATGCACCGACCCGGCCTTTACGCCGCAGCCGCGGTCGTTCTGTTGGCGTACGTAACGTCGTGGAGCGCCCGAGCGGACGATTCGACCACGCAACACGCAGATTGCGCACTCCATCGATCGAGAGCTCGTGCCGACCTTGCGAGCGTACGATAAGGCGCTGACAATCACCAGCGCGACGTGCCCGCCCGCGCTCGATTCTCGCGCCGGCAAAGTCGCGTATTGCACGATTCTCGTAAACAACGTTCCGATTCGTATCCGAATTCTCTACGATCCGGCAACTCGCAAGTTCACATTCGCGAAATCCCCGTTTTAAGAGTTCGACCGACTCGAGAAACTAGTCAGCTTGCTGCTCGAGAACGAGTCCGCAAGCGTAGATGAGGTCGGCCCTCTTTGCCTCCGGCGCCATCCACGAGCGAACGTGCGCGTCGCCGCAGAGGAACGTGGTTCGAGCATCCAAGCGCTCGTGCTTCTGCGGCATGCCGCCGTTAGCTCGCAGCGGCGGACCGCCGGAAGGCGCGTCGCGCCAGCGTGCGAACCGTAGCCGCATGCTCCGCATCGCGCTTTCGTCTCTCGCCGCGCTCGTACTGCTCCTCGCCGCGAGCAGCGCCGCGCGCCCGCCGTTGCGCGCCGCCGCGGAGCCCGTTCCAAACGACGACGGCATTCACAAGATCAAGCACGTCATCGTCATCATGCAAGAGAACCGCTCGTTCGATACCTACTTCGGCACGTATCCGGGGGCCGACGGCATCCCCATGCGCGACGGCGTGCCGGCGGTGTGCGTGCCCGATCCCACGACGAAGACGTGCGTCGCGCCGTATCACGATACGAACGACGAGAACATGGGCGGTCCCCACGGCGCCGAAGCCGCCGACCGCGATATTGACGGCGGCAAGATGGACGGCTTCATCGCCATCCTGCAGGGCGCCACGCGCGCGGGCGGCTGTCCCACCAACATCCCGACCTGCGTCGTCAAGGGTCACGAGCGCACGGTCATGGGCTATCATACCGAGAGCGATCTCCCGAACTACTGGGCCTACGCGCGCAACTTCGTGCTGCAGGACCACATGTTCGAGCCCGTGCGCTCGTGGAGCTTGCCCGCCCATCTCTACATGGTCTCGGAGTGGGCCGCATCGTGCGCGACCATCGGCGACCCCGCGAGCTGCAAGCCCGAGCGCACGTACTTCAACCTCAACGACATTCCGCACGACCTCAGCAGCGGCGTGAAGCCGATTCCGGGGCGCCCCGACTATCCGTGGACCGATCTCACCTACCTTTTGCACGCCAACCACGTTTCGTGGGCGTACTACGTGATGGACGGCTTCGAGCCCGACTGCATCAACGACGCGAGCAGCTGCAACCTGCGGCCCCAGAGCGCGCGAACTCCCGGCATCTGGAACCCGCTGCCGAAGTTCGATGACGTCAAGCAGACCGGCCAGCTCGCCAACATCAAGGACACGTCGCTCTTCTTCGGCGACCTGCGAGCGGGCAAGCTGCCCGCCGTCGTCTGGCTCGCGCCGGGCAACCGCTACAGCGAGCACCCGCCCGGGCGCATCAGCACCGGCATGGCCTACGTCACCGGCATCGTCAATGCCGTGGCGCGCAGCCCGTACTGGAAATCAACCGCGATCTTCCTGAGCTGGGACGATTGGGGCGGCTTCTACGATCACGTCGTGCCGCCCGACGTGAACTTCTTCGGCTACGGCCTGCGCGTGCCGGGCATCGTGATCGGCGCCTACGCGCGCAAGGGCTACGTGGATCATCAGACGCTCAGCCACGACGCCTACGTCAAGTTCATCGAAGACGACTTCCTGGGCGGCCGGCGCATCGATCCGGCGACCGACGGCCGTCCCGATCCGCGCGACGGCGTCGCCGAAAACGCGCCGCAGCTCGGCGACTTGCGCAGCGACTTCGATTTCCGCGCGCCGCCGCGCGCGCCGCTGATTCTGCCCGGCGGCGTCGGGCCGCCGTACAAGCCGGGGTACACCGGGCCGCCTTAGTCGCCGAATCCCTCGATGCGCTTGTAGAGCACGTAGGAATAGACGACCGGTACGAGCGTTGACAGTAAGACGATAGCGACGAACGGGCCGACGGTCCAGGCGACGGGAAACGCGCTCATCGCGACGATCGCCAGGCCCCCGACGACCATAAACCGCCCGCCGAGTTGGTTCGTGCGGCGCCACACTTCGTCGTTTGCCAGCGTCCACGGCGTGCGAATGCCCATGAAAAAGTTCTTCGAAACTCTGCCGATGAGGAGGCCGATCGCGGCCAGCAGCACGCCGATCAGTCCGAAAATCACGCCGGCCGGCGGAGTCGTGCCCGCGATCTCCGCGTGCAGCAAGACGAAATGAATCGCCACCAAGATCGCAATCACGGCGACGATCGCCTCGTAAAACGCGTCCGCCGCGTCGCCCGCGAACCGATAGCTGCGCGGCGAAATGGCGGGCAGCACGATCGCCAAAATCCACGTGAGCGCGGCGATCGAAGGAATCAGAATCACCGCGGAGAGGCGCGAGGAGTATCCGCTGGCGTGACCGGCGAGGTCCCAACTGGTCGGCACGTGCGGCGGCAGTTGGGGATACGCCCACGCCGAAAGCGCCGCCGCCAGCAGCACCAGTCCCAGACCGGCGAGGAGCAGGCTATTACGCACGCTTTCCTCTACTTTGACGGGGTGGCAAACGATTCACTTTTCGCCTTCGTCAGCCAGGCGAAAGAGCGCGGCATTCCCGACGACTCGCTCGTCGGCATCCTGCGCCAGAGCGGGTGGTCCGAGCGCCGGATCTACCGCGCCCTCTCCGACTACTATGCCGCCGCGCTCGGGGTCGCCGCGCCCGTGCGCGACCAGTCGTCGGGCGCGGCTCGCGACGCGTTCTTCTACCTGCTCAACTTCATCACGCTCGGATTCTGGACCGTCGCGCTCTGGCAGATCTGGGACGATCTCGTGCACCGCTGGTTTCCGGACTCGCTCTCGGATGCCGGCATATCGCTGCGCGACGACATCGCAAGCCAGGTCGCCATGATCGTCGTGGCCTTCCCGATCTTCGCGTTCGTGCACGCGCGAATCCAGCGCGAGCTCGCGCGCCGTCCCGAGCTCTACTACTCGCCGATCCGCCGCTGGCTGACGTATCTCGCCCTGGTCATCGCGGCGATTGCGATCCTCACCGACGCGGCGCTGACGATCAGCAGTTGGATCAGGGGTCAGCTGACCGCGCACTTCTTGCTCGACACCCTCGGACTCATGGTGCTCGGCGGCGGAGTCTTCGCGTACTACCTGCTCACGATGGAGCCGCCGCAGCGGCACGAGTGAACCTTCAGCGGGCCGTCGCGTTCTTTACGATCCTGATCGTGATCCTGTTGGTCGCGGCCGCGCTCATGGTGCTCGGACCTCCCGACCGCGCGCGCTCCGAAGCGCTCGACCGCCGGCGCGTTGACGACCTGCGGCACATCGAGCGGGACGTGCGCGCCGACTACTCCGTTGCGAAGCGTCCCGTCCCCGACCGCCTGACGACGCCGAAGCGCGATCCGGTGTCCGGCGCGCCCTACGAATACCGGCGTCTCGACGCGACGCGCTACGAACTCTGCGCGTACTATGCGCGGCCGAGCCCGGCGACCGGCGATCGCGCGCTCGACGACGGCGCGTTCTGGCGCCACGGCGCCGGACGAACCTGCTATCGCTTCGACGCGCGCCGCGAGTCGCTGTTGTAAACGTTCGCCGCGTCTACTCGACGCGGATGCTCGCCATCATGCCGCGATCCTCGTGGAAGAGCATGTGACAGTGGAACACGAACGTGCCGCGCGGCACGTTGCGAAAATCGAGGAGTATCTTGATGATGCGCGGCTTGATCAGCGGATAGTTCGGATCGCGCCGGTTCGGCAGCAGCGTTCCGACCGGCACGAACGCCGTGTCCCCCGTAAGCGGCACGCCCGCCGGGCTCTTCTCGGTGACGATCGTCATCTGGTGGATGTGAAAGGCATGCGTCTCCATCGTCGCGTTGATCAGGTACCACTCCTCGACAGACCCGCGTTTCACCACGACGTCGGGATTCGACGGGACGGTCGCGCCGGCGCGATATATGGGCCAATACGGATGCTCGTGGAAGTTCTTGTTGCTCGTTTCCGTCAGGAAGTAGGCGGCGTGCGGCTTCAGCTTGCCGTTCTTCGGAAATACGTACTCCGTGAACGTCCACGCGCGGCGGCGGATCAACGCCGGGTTCGCTTTCGCGTACGCGACGAGCCGCGCAGCGGGCGTGTCGCCCGGCACGACGGCCGTCGAATCGAGCGCGACCGCGGGCGCTCCCGCCGGAACGCCGACCCCTGCGATGCGCAGTACGTCGCCGCGCAACTCGTAGAAGCCGTCCTTGCCCTGGCAGTAGGGCTCGCGGGAGAGCGTCAGCGTCGCGCCTTCGTCCGCCGACACCAGCACGTCGGCGCGCGACATCGCCGTCAGCATGAGCCGTTTGACGGATAAATAGTGCGCGAGCGGGTGCTGCGCATCTCCCGAGATAGGAACCCCGTCCATCGCGACCAGGCGCATTGGAACCGCGCGGCCCGATGCGTCTCGCATCTGCAGCAGCTCGGCCGAATCCGACGTCGCATCGAGGATCCGCAGCAGCTGCGGCTGACCCGCCGGCACCTGGAGCGCTGCCGGGGTCGTGGATCCGTCGATCGCCAGCAACGGTTCCGAGGCGAGGCCGTTGCAGCCCGTCGGATCCAGGGTAACGCCGGTAGCCCGCATGGGATACGCGGCCGGCCACGGTGGGGGATTGAAGGGGTCGTAAGGAGCCGGAGAGGCAAGCGGCAGCGCGCCCTCGTGCGCCATCGCGTCGTTCGCCCATGCCGTCTGGTCGGGCACGAAGAGGTTGTCGAACGCGAACGGAACGCGGTACCGCAGCACGAGCACGTGCTCGGCCGAACGCGGGAGCTGCGGCCGATCCGGCTCGACGATCCAGGCGCCCGCGAGACCGCCGGCGACCTCATCGTCCGACGCGCCGTGCGCGTGCGGATGATAGATGTACGCACCCGGCGGCTGCGTGGCGGGGATCGTGATGCGATACTCGCACGCGTGCACCGGTGTGCTCAGCGTCGAGAGAAAGACATTCTCCTCGTCCGCTGGCCCCTCGAACCCATGCAAATGCAAATTTGTGTCGACCGGCGGCGTTCGCATCAACCGGTCGTCGATCGTGTGGTTCAGGTAGCCGGCGTAATGCACCGTCGGCCTCGCCGGCATGTCCATCGGACGGCACGCCGGGATCGCAGCCGACGGCAGGTGCGCCGCCCGGCTCGGTCCGGGAATGTCGTTGACGATGCGCACCGCAAAACGCTCGCCGCGGCGCACCCGAATCGTCGGGGCGACGGTCTGCGTTTCGCCGTTCCATTGATACTTGTAGCAAAAGCGCGCGCCATCGGTGTGAACCGAGAGGATGAGCTCGTGGTCGCCCTCCGAGTTGGTCGGCAGGTTCCATGCCTCGACGTCCGGCGGCTCGACCAGCGCGCGCGCCGAGTCCGGAGCGCCGCAGGGCGCCGCGTGCGGTTTCGCTGCGGCGGCCAGCCCGCTGCGCGGCGCGCCGCCGCCGGCCCACGCCAAAACGGCGAAGACGGCAAGCCATGCTAGCCGCTTGCTTTTCATTACGGCGTGCGTTCGCCGCGGTAGAAGCGGACTCCTCAGCGCTCGCCAGGAAAAGGCCGTAGCATGCGCCCGTCGGTCGCGGTCATACTGGCCGCGTTGCTCTATTTCCCAAGCGCGGCGTTCGCGCAGACGCCGGCACCCGCTGCGCCGTCGCCGGCCGTTTCCGCGGCGGCGCGCATGCAGTTCGAAGGAGTCACGCTGGGCGACCCGCTCGCGGCGCTCACGCCGCGGCTGGGCGACCCCCTCCAGCTCGTCAACTTGGGCGGGTCGGTGATCTGGCGCTACCTCGCGGGCGACGGCGCCTATTACCTCGACCTGCTCGTAAAGAACAACGCGGCCATTTCCGTGACGGTCGTGCAGCGCATGAACGGCGCTCGCTACACGGATCCTCGCGGCATCTCGTTCGGGGCGACGTCGAGCGACGTGCGTTCGAAGCTCGGCGCGCCGTGGCGCACGAACACGAACTCGGACGACGGCTCGCTGGATCTCTGGTACCGCGCCGGCGATTACGCGTGGATTTACGAGCTCTACTCCGACAAGGTCGGTTTCGTTCAACTCGTCGCCGCGCCGGCGGTGCAGAACTCGTTCGCCCCCGGGCCGCCCGTCGTTCCCAACGACGGCGCGACGGTCGCGAGCGCGATCCGCATCCGTCCCTCGAGCATCGTCTTCAATTCGATTTGGATCGACGGTTATTTGGCGATGAACCGCTGCGGTAACAGCGGCCATTGGAAGCAGACCTCCCTCGATCTCAAGGCGGACGACGCGGCGAAGGACCCCATGGCCTACACCGTGATCCACGCCCAATGCACCGATGGCGGCGCCGTACGCGTGCTCTACTTCGATACGCAGGGAGCGGCGGCGCCCGCCCCGTCACCCGTTCCGAGCTCGACGCTCCGCTGATCGCCTCGAAAGAATAGCGCGTTCGAGGCCGAAAACGCCCCGCATGGAGCGTTTTGTTGCCGTCGCGCTTGCCCTATCGTTCGCCGCCGCCCCGCTTGCCGGTCGAGCGGCCGGCTCCGCATCGCTGGCGCAGCGGGTGATGGGCAAGCTCCATTGGCGCAGCATCGGTCCCTACATCGGCGGCCGATCCGTCGCGGTCGCCGGCGTGCCGAGCGCCCCCAACCTGTTCTATATGGGCGGCGTCGAAGGCGGCGTTTGGAAGAGCACTAACTACGGGTTGAGCTGGACGAACATCACCGACGGCAAGCTTCCCGGCATCGCCGATCCGATCGGCGCGCTGGCGGTGGCGCCGTCCAACTCGAACGTGATCTACGCCGGCACCGGCGAGGCCGACATCCGCAGCGACTTCGACACGGGCGACGGCGTCTACAAGACGGCCGACGCCGGCAAGACGTGGTCGTACGCCGGCCTCCGCGACACGCACATGATCGCCAAGCTCGCGATCGATCCCGGCAATTCGAACGTCGTCTACGCCGCCTCGATGGGCCACGTCTTCAAGCCGAACTCCGAGCGCGGCATCTTCAAGACGACCGACGGCGGCGCGACGTGGCGCAAGGTGCTCTTCATCGACGCCGACACCGGCGGCATCGACCTCGCGATGGATTCGCGCAACCGCAACGTGCTGTACGCCGCGATGTGGCAGGCGCAGCGCGTGCCGTGGAAGCTGACCAGCGGCGGCCCCGGCAGCGGCCTCTACAAGACGCGCGACGGCGGCGCGCACTGGACGAAGATCTCGAGCAATCCGGGGTTCGCAGCCGGCACGCTCGGCAAGATCGGCGTCTCGGTCGCGGCCAGCAATCCGCGCATCGTCTACGCGATCGTCCAGGCGAAGGACGGCGGCGTGTTCCGCTCCAACGATGCGGGCGCCACGTGGAGGCGCGTCAACGGCGAGATGAAACTGCGCCAGCGAGCCTTTTACTACACCGCGATCTTCGCCGACCCGACGAACCCCGAGGTGGCGTACGTTCCGAACGTGGACGCGCTGTTCAAGACCAAGGACGGCGGCAAGACCTTCACCGAGCTCAGCCCGCCGCACGGCGACAACCACATCGTCTGGATCAACCCGCGCAATCCGAAGATTCTGCTCGAGGGCAACGACGGCGGCGGCACCGTCTCGGTGGACGGCGGCGATACGTGGAGCAGCGAGCGCAATCAGCCCACCGGCCAGTTCTACCACGTCGCGCTCGACGATCAGTTCCCGTTCCACGTGTTCGGCGCGTCGCAAGACGAGGGCGCGTTCGAGGGGCCGAGCGCGGCGGTCGGCCCCGGCATCGGCCCGGGCGATTGGCACAACGTCGCATTGGGCGAGAGCACGTTCGTCGCGCCCGAGCCCGGCAGCCCGTTCGTGACGTATGGCAGCGGCTACTTCAGCGCGTTCGCGCGGTTCGACCGCATCACCGGCGACCTGAAGAACGTGAGCCCGTGGCCGCGCTATATGTCCGGCGCGACCGCGGCGGAGACGCAGTATCGCTTCGGATGGACGCATCCCATCTTCTTCTCGCCGGCGGATCCCCGGGAGCTGCTCGTTGCCGCGCAGGTCGTCTTTTCGAGCTTGGACCACGGCAACACGTGGAGCATCATCAGCCCCGATCTCACGCGCAACGATCCCAGCACCGAAGGCCCGACCGGCGGCCCGGTCAACGCCGACCAGACCGGCGCCGAGACCTTCCCCGACATCGCGTCGCTAGCGGTGTCACCGCTCGACGCCGGCGTGTTGTGGGCCGGCTCGGCCGACGGGCTGGTGCACGTCACCACGGATCACGGGGCGCACTGGACGCTCGTCACGCCGCCGCAGCTGCCGCAGTGGGCGCAGATCAGCTCCATCGAGCCGTCGCACGTCGCAAAAGACACGGCGTTTGTGACCGCGTCGCGCTACATGTGGGACGATTACCATCCCTACGTCTACGAAACCACCGACTACGGCGCGCATTGGTCGGCGATGTCCGACGGCATTCCCAGCGATCAGTACGTCTTCGCCGTGCGTCAGGATCCGCGCGAGCCGCGCCTGCTGTTCGCGGGCACGCGCAGCACCGTCTACGTCAGCCTCGACGCCGGCGGCCACTGGCAGCCGCTCACGCTCAATCTCCCCGGCGTCCAGGTCCGCGACCTCGCGATCGACGCCCGCGAGGGCGAGCTCGTCGCCGCGACCCACGGCCGCGCGTTTTGGATCCTCGATAACCTCGCGCTGCTCGAACAGCTCGCGCGCCCCGCGACGTACTCGGTCGCCGAGGCGCAGCTGTTCGCGCCCGAAGCCGCCTGGCTCTCGAACGCGTACGGCGGGCCGAACTTCGGCATCCCCGAGTTCGGCGACAACCCGGCCTATGGCGCCGCCGTGTTCTTCGATTTGCCGCCCGGCTACAACGGCTCGACGCCGGTCACGCTCTCGTTCGCCGACGCGAACGGCGCGACCGTGCGCAGCTTCACGCTCCACCTCAAGAGCAAGCATCCCGCGAAGCTGACGCCGGAGCAGGAAGAGAACCTCGACGCGGCCGCGCAGCGGGCCCGCGACGTCGCCGATAAGACCGCGGTCACGGCGGGCGCGAATCTCTTCCGCTGGGATCTGCGCTACGCGCCGGCCTACGACTTTCCCGGCTTCCGCATCGTGCCCACCGACGACTTCGAGGACAGCGCCGACGGGCCGACGGTTCTGCCTGGCACGTACACCGTCACGCTGCAGTACGGCGGCACCACGCACCGCGTGCCGCTCACCGTCCGGCTCGATCCGCGGCTCCATCCGACGGCCGCCGACCTGGCGGCGCGGCTCGCGCTCGAGCAGCAGATCCTGCAGTCCATCGACCGTCTCGATCGCGCGATCGCCGCGGCGATGGACGCGAGCGCGAAGCTTCCGCCGGCGGCACGCGCCGCGGCGAACGACGCCGTTGCGGCGATGGTGATGCTCGACGTTCATTCGAGCGAGGCCGACGTGATGCACGGCACCAAGATTCGCGAGCAGCTGGCGTTCTTGCTCAACTCGCTGGAGCTGGCGTACGCGAAGCCGACCGCCGCCCAGTACGCCACCTTCAAAGACCTCGACGCGCTGGCCACCGCCGGGGAAGCGCGCCTGCGCGCGGCGACCGCCCAGTAAGAGCTACTCGGTGTCGACCGGTTCGTGCGACGGCGGCTCGTTGATGAAGCGCGAGGCCGGATACTTTGACTTGATCGGGACGAACTTGCGCGGCTGCTGCGTGAAGTCGAACGCGTCGTCAATGCTGGTCGCGCGGCGGTCCGTGTAGCCCGCCGCCGTGGATCCCAAATACGGCAGGTTGTTGGCCTCTTCGATGAACTTCACGATGCTGCCGAATTCGTACTGCGTGTGCGACACGTAGCCGGGCCCCGACGTGCCCTCGCGCGCGTACGGCGAGATGATCAGACAGGGCACGCGAATGCCGAGTCCGCGGAAGTCGGGCTGCGGCGGCGACGCGTTGTCGTACCAGCCGCCCCAGTCGTCCCACAGCACGATGATCGCCGACGATTTCCAGTACGGGCTCTTGCCGACCGCGTTGACGACCGACGCGACCCACGACGGACCGGCGTCGCTCTTGCCCTCTGGATGATCGGAGTCTTGCACGCTGGGCGACACCCACGAGACGGCAGCGAGGTGCTTCTTCTTGGGATCCGTTAGGATCTTCGTCTGGGGCACGATGATGTTCTTGTTCCAGTCCGGCCCGTTGCGGACGTACTTGCTGGCCTCGAACGGCTCCCACATGCCGGCGCCGACGAGCTGGGTCGCGTAGTACTTCCACGAGACTTTGGCGTGGTCGAGCGTCTGCGCCACGGTCTTCCACTGGTCGAAGCACGGGAACGGCCCTTTGAACGGATGCTCGACGCGGTCGGGCGTGACGTAGGAGCTCGACGTGCCGGGAGGCGAGTCGCAATCGTCCGGGGGCGCGCTTGGAATGTCAACCTCCGCCTCCGTCGGACTCAGGTTGTCGGTGCCGGCAACGAGGGTGAGGTGCGCCGTGAAGCTGCCGCCGAACTCCGTGGGAAACATTGCGTCGGCGAGCACGTATTGATTCGCCATGTCCCAGTATGGCTGAATCAGCGACTGTTCGACGTACGAATAGGCGGCGTACTCGCCGGACGGTCCCCCCGAGCCGTACTGGTAGAATCCGTCCATCTTGCCGTTATCCCAGTCGCCGAGCGACGACGTCCAGTCGTGCCGCAAGTCGGGACCGGAAAACGTGATCGGTTGCAGCGCGATCGTCGCGCTGCCCGCCATGCCCGTCAGCGGAGCGTTGGCGCCCGGATACCCGGCGAAGAAGTTCTCGAAGCTGCGGTTCTCTTGAATGACGACGATCACGTGTTTGATGTATTTATGCACGGGATTGCCGGTAGCGGGCTGCGCGACGGCCGGCGCGGCCGGCAGCGCGCGCGTGCTCCCCGCGCCGCTCGCACCGCCCGCGCCGCAGGCGCCCAAGGCGAGCGTTCCCGAAAACGCAAGGACGAACGGCCTGACGATCATGGAATTGGTTTACGACGAAGGCTTCGCGGGACCCCCATCGTAATGGCCGTCTAGGATAGTACCGGTTTCAAACGCTCGGAGGTTAACCTATGTCACCCATTCGCCCCTATCTACGGGGCTCGCTCGTCATTCTCGCGGCCGCCGCGCTGGCCGCGTGCGCGCAGCGCGGCGCGGGGATTCCGTCTGCACCGTCGGTCCTCGGACCGAGCGGCGTCCAACTGCAGCAATCGATCCTGCCCGATAAGTCGCCCCCCAAGTGCAAGGGCCAGAAAACGACCAAACAATACGCGTCGCTCACGGTCACGCTCTCTACCACGGGTGGGTCGTTCTGCATTCCGGAGTTCGGCGGCTTCGGCGGAAAGATTAAGTATCCCAGCGCCAACCCGTCGGCGAACCTGAGCCTGATCAGCAGCACGACGAACTACGCCCATCTGCCCGAGCTCGGCACGGGCAGCGCGATCTTCTATCTGCAGCTCGCCCTCTCGAACGGCACGACGTTCGGCTCGAACTCGACCGCGGGCGGCGGCCTCACGGCGAAGAAGATCGTTCCCGGTAAAACGTACACGGCGTTCGGCGAAGCGATCGTCTTCTCGATTCCGATTCAGTTTACGCCGTGTTACGTCGTCGCGACGAAAGGCAAATACGGCGGCGTGATCGGAGGCATCGGGACGCTGCTCAAGGGCCAGCAGGTTCCCGTCAAGGCCAACGGGTTCATCGAGATCTACTCCGGCCAACAGGCCGGCTCGAAGTGCTAGGCGGCCGCCCCGGGTAGGATGATGCCGGCGAGGTTGAGCGGATCGTACGCGCCCAGCGCGACGCGGTCCGCGTCCTCGCCGGAGCGCCGCGCGGCGCGTAACGCGTCGACGGCCTCGGGCAGCGCGAACTGCTCGCCCACGAATCCGGCGACGAATCGCCCGCCGCGAATCTCACCGCGCGCCTCCAAGCGCCGCAGCGCGAGCAGCAGCTCGCGCCAGCGCGGCGCGAGACTTTCGCGCGCGACGACGTCGCGAAACACCACGCCCCAGCGAGCGAGCAGCCGCCGCGCGAACGCCTCGCGATCGATGCGGTCCGTCGTTGCCGGCAGCAGCGTCCAGCGCCCGCTCGACGAGCGCGGACGCGCGCGCAGGCCCTTCTCGCCCAAGCGGCGCTTGGCGTCGCTGAGCGACCGCAGCGCGTCGAACCCGTCGGCCGTCACGAGCCCGGCGGCGACCAGCTGCCAGAGCGCCTCTTCCACTTCGCTCGGCAAGCGTTTGGTGGCGCGCACGATCTCGGCGAAGAACGGCGCCCGCATCAACTCGATCTGATCGAGGATCTCGCACGCGGCGTGCGAGAGCGCGGAACGATCGCTCTCGCGGCGTACGATCAGCTCCTCCGCGCTCGCGCGCAGGAAGAGCGCGATCGGCGCGATGCGCGTGGGCCGCACGCGGCTGCGTTCGCCCGCCGGTCCGGGCTCCAGCGCGGGATGCGGCGAGAGCCGTCCCCACATCACGTCGCCCGCGTAGCACAGGCGGTCGAGGTATTCGGGCCGATAGCCCGCCACGCGCGCGGGCAAGATCTGCTCTTCCCACGCGACGGCCGGAATCTCGTATCCCTCGAGCTGGCGCACGACTTGCAGCGTCCCGTCAATGCCGTGCAGCCGCGACGGAGGCGCGACGTGCTGCCAACGCTGCAGAAAGGCCACGTAGTGCGCGGCGGTCACCGGCTCGATTTCGCGGCGCAGGCGCCCGATCGTCAAGCGATGGATGCGCGCCAGTACGCGGCGGTTGCACCACTCTTCGGCGCCCTTGCTCGGCGTGAAGCGCCCGCGCAGCACCTGGCCTTGCGTTTCCAGCGCCAGCAGCGCCGCCTCGATCGCCTCGCGGTCCACGCGCAGCCGTTCGCTCATCTCGGCGACGGTCAGCGGACCGCTGCACTCGAGCCACCCGCGCACGATCTCGGTCACGGCCTCGGTGCGCGCCTGCGCGTCGTCGCCGTAGGCCGCCTGCGCCGGCGCGCGGCGTTCGGCGCAGGTCCAAAGGACCGTCCCTTCGACGTCGCTCGGGGCGACGAGAGCCGCTCGCCGGGCGCTCACCAGTTCGTCGAACCACGCGCTCCATTCGGCCACCGGCGGAACCACGACGAGCGACGCGAGCGCGTCGTGCAGCTCGTCGGCGTCGCGAACCACCGGCCACGACTCGGCCGCGACGTCGGCGATCGCCGCGGGGTCGAGCACGCCCGCGCCGTCAACGTCGTCGCGCAGCGTGCGGCGCAGCGTCACCGCGCGCGTGCGCCGCTCCTCGAGGGGCGCATCGTCGAGGTAGGCGTACGGGTTGGCGTTGAGGATCTCGTGGCAGAACGCCGAGGGCTCGGGCGTGTCGATCGCGTGCGTTCGCACCGCGCCCGACTCGACGGCACGCAGCACGTCGAGCAGGCCGTCAACGTCCATCGCCTCGCGCAGACAGTTGCCGATGGTCTCGCGCACCAGCACGTGGTCGGGGATGCGGATCGGCCCGGTGAGGTTCTCCGGACACGCGGCCTGATCGGGAAAGACCGCGGCGAGCAGGTCGTCGGCGCGCATCCGCATGATCTGCGGCGGCGTCCTGCGCCCGCCGGAGAACCGCAGGATCGCGAGCGCCCGGGCGGCGTTCCAGCGCCAGCGCGCGCCGAACATCGGCGCCGGCAGCAGGGCCTGCGTCAGCGTCGCCTCCGCGCTGGCGGATTTGACGAACTCGAACACGATCTCCAGCGGGAACGCATGCTGGTCGCTCAGCGAGAGAACGAAGCCGTTGTCGGTCGCCGCCGCCTGCAGCTCGAGGTTGAACGAGCGGCAGAATTTCTTGCGCAGCGCGAGACCCCACGCGCGATTGATGCGCGCGCCGAACGGCGTGTGCAGCACCAGCTGCATGCCGCCGCCCTCGTCGAAGAAGCGCTCCGCGACGATCGTGTAGTTCGTCGGGACGACGCCGAGGATCGCCTTGCCCGCGCGCACGTAGGCCACCGCCTGCTCCGCGCCGGCGCGGTCGAGCGCGCACTCCGCCTCCAGCCACTCGATCGCCGCGGCATCGTCGCGCTCGTCAATGGCCGCGCGCACGGCGCTCACCTCGCGCGAGAGCTCGATCGTGCGCCCCAACCCCTCGCCGTTCCAGAAGGGAATCGAGGGCGGCGCGCCGTGAGCGTCTTCGACGCGCACGACGCCGGCCTCGACGCGACGCACCTTCCACGAGTTGGTGCCGAGCAGGAAGATGTCGCCCGCCATGCTCTCGATCGCGAAGTCTTCGTCGAGCGTCCCCACCACGTGACCGTCGGGCTCGACGACGACGTTGTAGTTGGCGGTGTCGGGAATTGCCCCGCCGCAGGTGATCGCCGCCAGCCGCGCGCCCCGGCGGGCGCGCAGCCGACCGTTGATGCGATCGTAGTGCAGGAACGTGCCGCTTCGGCCGCGCGACGTGGCGACGCCGTCGGCCAGCATCGAGACGACGTCGTCGAAGTCGCGGCGTTTCAGCTCGCGATACGGATAGGCCCGGCGTACGGTCGCGTAGAGCTCGTCGTCGCCCCACTCGTGCTGCGCGCACGCGGCGACGATCTGCTGCGCCAGGATGTCGAGCGGCGCCGCGGGGATGCGCAGCGCGTCGAGCGCGCCGCCGCGGATCCCGCGAACGAGCGCCGCGCATTCGAGCAGCTCGTCGCGCGTGGTGACGTAGAACCGGCCTTCCGGCTTGGCGCCGATCCAGTGGCCCGACCGGCCGATGCGCTGCAGCGCCACCGCGATCGCGCGCGGCGAGCCGAGCTGCACCACCAGGTCCACCGAGCCGATGTCAATGCCGAGCTCCAGCGACGCCGTGGCCACCACCGCGCGCAGCTCGCCGGCGCGCAGCCGGCGCTCGACGTCGAAACGCGTTTCGCGCGAGAGGCTGCCGTGGTGCGGCATGACGACGCCCTCGCCCAGCCGCTCGTTCAGCGCGAAGGCGACGCGCTCGCTCATGCGGCGCGTCCCGACGAAGATCAGCGTGGTCGAGTGCGCCAGTATCTGCTGCGCGACGCGGTCGTAGATCTCGCCCCACATCTCCTTGCTGGCCACCGGACCCAGCTCGTCGCCCGGCACCTCGACGGCCAGCGCCATCTCGCGCCGATGGCCGACGTCAACGACGGTGGCGCGTTCGCTGAGGAATCGCGCGACGTCGGCGATGGGCCGGACCGTGGCGGAGAGGCCGATGCGCTGCGGCTTCTTGCCGCCCTCGCGCGCCACGAGATCGTCGAGGCGCTCGAGCGTCAGCGCCAGGTGCGCGCCGCGCTTGTCCGCGGCCATAGCGTGGATCTCGTCAACGACGACGGTGCGCACGCCGGCGAAGAGCGCCCGCGACCGTTCGGCGGTGAGTAAGATGTACAGCGACTCGGGCGTCGTGACCAGCACGTGCGGCGGCTTACGCAGCATCTGCTGCCGCTGCGCCGGCGTCGTGTCGCCCGTGCGCACGGCGGTTCGGATCGCGCTCAGCGGCTCGCCGGCGTCGCCGGCCAAAGCGACGATCTGTCCCAGCGGTTTCTCGAGATTCTCGCGCACGTCGTTCGTCAGCGCCTTGAGCGGCGAGACGTAGACGACGAGCGTTCGCTCCGGCAACGTGCCGTCGGTCGCGGCGCGCACGAGGTCGTCGAGCGCGAGCGTGAACGCGGTGAGCGTCTTGCCCGAACCGGTCGGCGCAGAAATGAGCACGTCGCCGCCGGCGCGGATGGCGGGCCAGCCGAGCTCCTGCGGTTCCGTCAGCGTGCGAAACGCCGACTCGAACCATCGCCGGACGAGCGGGTGGAACGCACCGAGCATCTCGCCTCTCTTTTCCACTGCCGCTTCAGACCCGCCCGCGGCCCGAGTAGCTGCGGGGGCCGGCCCGCCCGCGGCCCGAAGCGAGCCCCCATGGTAAGCCTTCTCCTAGCGGCTGCGTTGCAGGTCGCCGACATGGCCAAGATCGTTGACCTCGAGGAGCCGGCGCTCTCGGCCGACGGCAAGCGGGTCGCCGTGCTCGCGATCTCCCAGGATATGGCCAAGGCCGCTTACTCCGACCGTCTGATGCTCGTAGACGTCGCCACCGGCCGGTCGACCGCGCTGCCGCCCCTCGCCGAGGTCGGGGTGCCGCGCTGGGCGCCGCAGGGCACGCGTCTCGTCTACCTCGCGCGCACCGCCGAGGGCGCGACGCGGCAGGTCTTCGTGCGAGCGGAGAGCGGCGCGACGCTGCAGCTCACCCACGCCAAGGGCGACGTCGTTGACGCCGTTTGGAGTCCCGACGGCCGGACGATCGCCTACGTCGCGACCGATCCTCAAAAACCGGCGACGTTCTTCTATGCGGGCGACAACGACTACACGGCCACGGCGCTCACCCCGCCGTGTCACGTCTGGGTCGTGCCCGCCGCGGGCGGCGCGGAGCGCCGCCTTACCAACGGGTCGTGGACGGTGGCCCCCACCGATCCCGGCGGCATCTTCTCGCCGCAGATCGCGTGGACGCACGACGGGCGAGCCATCGCGTACACGCGCGTGGAGAACACGTTCAGCGGCAACGACGAACGCTCGACGATCTGGCAGGTTGACGTGACGACTCGCGCGACGCGCAAGCTCACGTCGCACGCAGAGTTCGAGCTGACGCCCGCGTATTCGCCCGACGGAGCGCGTCTGACGTACTGGTATCCCATGCACGGCGACTACACCGCCGAGACCACGCTGCGCGTCGTGGACGGCGACGGCGATCGCGCGCTCGCGCCGGCGCTGGATCGCAACGTCGCGGCCGCACTCTGGTACCCCGACGCGCGCCACCTCCTGGTCTGCGCCGCCGACCACACACAGAACGTCGCGTGGAAGATGGATCTCGCCGGGCGCCTCGATCCGCTTCCGCTCGGCGACCTGCACATGGTGTGCGATCCGTACTCCAGCAGCACGTTCGATGCGGGCGCCGCGGCGGCGATCGGGCGCGACGGCGGCATCGCCTTCATCGCGACAACGGAACGCACCGCGCGCGAGCTCTACTACCTCGCGCCCGGCGCGAACGCGCCCCGGCGCCTGACGCACGCCAACGACTTCCTGCAGCACGTCACGCTCGCGACGATGGCCGAGCTGCAGTGGACCGGCCCCGACGGATTCGCCGAGGACGGCGTCGTGACGTACCCGCCGGCGTTCGATCCGGCCGGCGGAAAGAAGTTTCCGGTCGTGCTGCTCATCCACGGCGGTCCCGGGCTCTCGAGCCAACGCGACTTCGTGTGGGAGCAGTGGCCGCTGGCGCACGAGCTCGCCGCGCACGGCTACGTGGTGCTCCAGCCGAACTACCGCGGCAGCGACAATCTCGGCAACGCCTATATGACGGCCATCGTTCACGACACGGTCGTCGGCCCCAGCGCCGACGTCCTGGCCGGCCTCGCCGCGGTCGCGCGCCAGCCCGGCGTGGACGGCTCGCGCGTGGCGGTCTCGGGCTGGTCGTACGGAGGCGAGCTGACGTCGTGGCTGATCGGTCACGACCATCGCTGGCTCGCCGCCGTGTCGGGCGCGGCCGTCAACAGCGAGTTCGACGAGTACAACCTCTCGACGTCGAACGTGCAAGACCGCTATCCGCTCGGCACGTCGCCTTACGTCGGCGGCGGCTGGCGCGTCTATGCGGACAACTCGCCGATCACGTACTACGCGCAGATCACCACGCCCACGCTCATCTGGGGCACGACGCAAGATCCGGTCGTCCCGATCACGCAGTCCTACGCGCTCTATCACGCGCTGACCGACAACCACGTGCCCGTGCGCTTCGCGGTCTTTCCCGCGGCGACGCACGGACCGGCGGACCCCCGCCAGACCGCCGCTTTGACCCGGCTCTGGCTCGGCTGGCTCGACGCGCACCTGCGAACCGCGGCCCCGCCCACATCCGCCGGGGCGCCGCGCGCGTTATAAGCAGCATGAGACTGATCGCCGCCCTCCTGCTGTTCCTCGCCCTCGGGCTGCCGTCGCCGCCGGCCGCACGAGCCGCCGCCGGCACCGAACGGGTCGTCCTCGCGGGCGGCTGCTTCTGGGGCATGCAGCTGGTCTTCGAATCGCTGCGCGGCGTCACGACGGCGGTCGCCGGATACGCCGGCGGCAACGCGAGCACCGCGCAGTACGAGACCGTCAGCACCGGAACGACCGGGCACGCGGAGTCGGTGGAGGTCACGTTCGATCCCGCGAAGATCTCGTTCAAGCAGCTGCTCGACGTCTATTTCCTCGTGGCCCACGATCCGACGGAGCTCAACCGGCAAGGCCCCGACGAGGGCACGCAGTACCGCTCGGAGATCTTCTACACCACGCCGGAGCAGCGCGGCGCCGCGCTTACCTACATCGCGCACCTCGAGCACGACCGCATCTACTCGTCCAAGGTCGTCACGATCGTGGCGCCGCTACGCGGCTTCTATACCGCCGAGGCCTACCATCAAGATTACGCGGTGCACAATCCGCAGGACCCGTACATCGCGTTCAACGACCTTCCCAAGCTGCGCAAGCTCCGCGAGAAGTATCCGGCGCTGGTCAAGCCCAACGCGCCGTTCGCTAACTAACGGCTCTAGGTCGGCGCGTCGTTGAGGTGTCCGGCGTACGACCGCGGATCGAAGTACCAATCCGGCAGCGTCGCCGGGAACTCGATGTCGTTGAAGTCGTAGTCCACCGTCGCGTCGCGCCCCAGGTACTCGGCGTCGTTCTCGTACGTCGGCGTGCCGTGGATGTGGGTGACCACGGGCATGTTGTTCATCCAGCCGAGCGTTACCGTGAACACCATCGCGTAGACGTGCCCCTCTTCGAAGAGCTTGTCGGTCGCGACCACCTGGCGCAGCTCGAGCGTCTTATGGTCCACGTAGATCTCGCGTAGGCGATTGCGATCCGGATCGCGCCGGGCCAAGATGCTCACGTGAATCTCGTCGCCCTCGTCGGCGACGCGCGTCACGCGATAATCGAACTCGCCCAGCGCGGTGACGGCCGCGATCGTCGGCGGAAGGCTGCCGGTCGGCTCGGGCGTCGGCACGAACTCGCGGGGATTGGTATGCGGGTGCAGCGGCGCCGGCTCGAACAGGTCGGCGGTGGGCGGACCGGGATCCCACGGCTCGTTGAACGACGGCCGCAGGAACTCGAGCGTTCCGCGGGCCGAGCCGCGATAGACGCGCCGCCCGAGGGCCGCCCGGTCGTACGTGCGGCACCAGATGTGATAGGTGTAGCTGTTGACGAGATCGGCGTAGCCGTCGTCGAGCGTCTGCTTGCGCACCAGCGTGTAGGTCACGTACGCCGGAGGCGGCCGGTGCGCCCGGAACGTGCGGCGGATCTGATAGAGCAGCTTCTCGGGCGACGGCAGCGCGATCGGCGTCGCCGCCGGTCCCGGCGCCGCCGCGTGCGTCGGAGCGACCGCTACGATGGCGCCCGCCAGCGCGAACGCGGCGACCAGCGCGGACTTCAGCAACGGCTCGTCGCTAGCGCGGCGCCATCCGGATCGCACCGTCGAGACGAATTACCTCTCCGTTGATCATCTGGTTCTCGACGATGTGACGCGCCAGCGCGGCATACTCCGCCGGTCTGCCGAGGCGCGACGGAAACGGCACCTGTTTGCCGAGCGATTCGCGCGCCGCCTCGGGCAGCCCGGCGAGCATCGGCGTGTCGAAGATGCCGGGGGCGATGCTCGCCACGCGAATCTGATGCTGAGCGAACTCCCGCGCGACCGGCAGCGTGAGGGCCACGACGCCGCCCTTCGACGCGGCGTACGCGGCCTGACCGATCTGTCCGTCGTAGGCGGCGACCGACGCCGTGCAGACGATGACGCCGCGGTCCTCGCCGGGCTCGACCGCCCGCTCGATCATCTTGGCTGCGGCGAGGCGAATGACGTTGAACGTGCCGATCAGGTTGACGGCGATGACCTTCGAGAAACGCTCGAGCGGAAGCGGGCCGTCGCGCCCGATCACCCGCTCGGCCGTCGCGATGCCGGCGCAGTTGATCGCGCCGTGGAGGCCGCCGAACCGCTGCGCCGCCGCGTCAACGGCGGCTTGAACCTGCTGCGGGTCCGTCACGTCGGTCTGCGCGAAGTGCGCGGCGTCGCCCAGCTCGCGCGCGAGCTCCGCGCCGCGCTCGCTGACGTCGGCGATCACGACGTTGGCGCCGGCGCGCGAGAACTCCGTCGCGCAGGCCGCCCCGAGTCCGGAGCTGCCGCCGCTAATCAAAAACGTCCGCCCTTGTATCTGCATAGCCGCCAATGCTACAAGCCCACGAGGGCGATATCCTGGATTGACGAAACGCTCCCCCGTGCCCCGGCGGTCCCCACGGCGTTCCGGCTCGCGCCCCGGGTCGGTTCTGACGCTCTTGGTGCTCCTCGGCCTCGCCGTTCTCGCGGGGCGGCAGTTGCTTCGCCCGCAGCCGCATCCCGAGCATCGCGTCGCCGCAGTCGAAACCGCGACGCCCGCTTACACGCCGGAGAGCGAGTCCGTCGCGACGGCGGAACCGACGGCCGAGGCGCAGGAGACGGCAACGCCGGCAACGGCACCGTCGCCGTTGGAGTCGCCCGCCGCCGTCGCGTCGCCGCTCGAAACGCCGAGCGTCAACCCGAGCGGCCCCGAGCTCGCGCTGATCGTGGACGACTGCGGCCAGTGGCTCGACACGGAGCGAGGCTTCCTCGCGCTGGGCATTCCGCTCACGATGTCGGTGCTGCCGAGCGTTCCCTATACCGGCCAGATCGCGCGCGAGGCCTCGGACGCGGGCAAGGGCGTGATGCTGCACCTGCCGATGGAGACGCTCTCGGGACTGAACCCCGGTCCCGGCAAGATCACGACGGCCATGACCGACGATCAGATTGACGCGCAGGTGCGCGCCGATCTCGATCAGGTTCCGCTCGCCCGCGGCATCAACAACCACGAAGGCAGCAAAGCCTCGGCCGATTCGCGCGTCATGCGCGACGTGATCGGCGTGCTCGCGCACCGCGGCGACTTGTTCTTCGTGGACTCGCGCACCAACGCGGCGTCGGTCGGAGAGAAGACGGCCCAGTCAATGGGTGTGCCGGCCGCGGCGCGCGACGTGTTCCTCGATAACCGCGCCGACGTCGCCTACAGCGAGGGCCAACTGCTCGAGGCGGCCGCGATCGCGAAGCGTCAGGGCAGCGCGATCGCCATCGGCCATCCGCGTCCAACGACGCTTGCCGCGGTCCGCGCGATGATCCCGCGCCTGGAAGCGTCCGGCGTGCGCTTCGTGCTCGTCCAAGACCTCGTCGCAACCGAACCGCGCTGAGCGCGGGTACAACTCGAGAGAGAAAGGCGGGAAACGTGAACGTCGCATTTTTAATCGTCCGGCTGATCCTCGGCCTCGGAGTCGCCGCCCATGGGGCTCAGAAGCTCTTCGGGTGGTTCGGCGGCGGCGGCATCGCCGGCACCGGCGGCTTCTTCGAAGGCATCGGCTTTCGTCCGGGGCGTCTCTTCGCGTTGATGGCGGGCCTCGGCGAGACGACGGGCGGGCTGCTGACCGCGCTCGGCCTCGGCGGGGCGCTCGGGCCCGTGCTGATCATCGTCGTGATGCTCGTCGCGATCGGATCGGTGCATTATAACAAGGGCTTCTTCACGGCCGGCGGCGGCTGGGAGCTGCCCGCCACGAACGTCGCCGCGGCGCTGGCCGTGGCATTCGGCGGCAACGGCGCGTACTCGCTCGACAACGCGCTCAACCTGCAGTTCCTGACCGACCAGATGCAGATCGCCTACGCGGTCGCCGCCGCCGTCGTCGTGGCGGCGCTCAATCTGCTCGTGCGCCGGCGGGCGGCGTAGCATGGAGACGGTCGCATTTTACGGAGCCGGACGGCTCGGCTCGGCGATGGTGCGCGCGATGTTGCGCCGCGGCGTGAACGTGCGCGTGTGGAACCGCACCCACGAGAAGGCGGCGGCTCACGAGGAACACGGGGCGATTGCGTTCGCCGACGCCGCGGAGGCGGCGCGCGGGGCCGACCGCATCCACCTGTGCCTGCACGACGACGCGAGCGTTGACGGCGTGCTCGAGGCGGCCCTTCCCGGCATCGCGGCGGAGAGTCCCATCGTCGATCACACGACCGTCCTGCCGCAGCGCGTGGTCGAACGCGCGAAACGGCTGCAGGAGGCCGGGCACTCGTTCATCCACGCGCCCGTCTTCATGGGGCCGCCGATGGCGCTCGAGGCGACCGGCGTCATGATGGCGTCCGGCGACCGCGCGACGTTCGATCGCGTGCGGCCCGCGCTCGAGCGGATGTGCAGCGACCTGCGCTATCTGGGCGAGCGTCCCGACGCGGCGGCGATCTACAAGCTGATGGGCAACGCGATGATCCTCGCGGTCGTCGGCGGCCTCAACGACGTGATGCGCATCGCCGAGATGCAAGGCCTCACGCGCGAAGAGGCCTACGCGCTGTTCGACTTCTACGATCCCAGCGGACAGATCAAGGGCCGCGGGAAGCGCATGGTCGGCGAAGATTACCATCCGCAATGGACGCTCGACATGGCGCACAAGGATGCCGCGTTGATGCAAGGCGCGGCGCACCACGAGCGCCTGCCGGTTATCGACGCGATGGAAGCGCTGATGCGCGACGTTTCGGCACGCGGGCTGGGCCAGCTCGACCTCGGCGCCGTCGCGGCGCGTACGTAGTACGCGCCGGGGGTGGCAGCGGCAGCGCGGTGCGGCGCGGCAGCGGCGATCCCGTCCAGACGGGCCGCGGCGTCGGCGATGCAAACGGCGTGAAGACCGCGTTGGGCGCGATTGACGGCGCGACCGGATCGAACGGCGCCGGCGAAGCGATGCCGGCGCGCCCCGGAAGCGTTACGATCAGCCGGCGCCCGGCCGCCTGATAGGTCACGGTAGCGCCAAGCCCGCGAAGGACGGGCGCGGCCATGACGTAGGCGGCGCCGAGCCTCGCGGCCCACGCCGAGGCCAGCGGCACGCGGACGCGCCGGCCGCCGCGCTCGACGACGAGGGCGTCTCCGTCGAACCACAGGCGATCGGCGACCCGCGTGAGCAGCGGATCCACCGGCGCGAAGACGCGTCCGCCGGCGACGTAGGCGCGCTCGTACGCGGCGAGGGGGCTGCCGTCAACGATCACGGTGACCGGCGCCGGCGGTGGGAATAGCGGCACGTTGGGACGATATACCGCCTTGAATGCAGCGACTCATCTCCGCGTTTCGCGAGGCGGCACTGCGGTTCTCGCGCGACGGGTGCGCGTTCCACGCCCAATCGGTCGCCTTCAACGCACTCTTTGCGCTGTTTCCCTTGAGCGTTCTGACCCTCAGCGCGATCACGCTGGTGCTGCCGTCGGCGCAGCATCGCGCCATGACGTTTTTCTCGACGCTGGCGCCGACGCTGCACGACTACATCGTGAGCAACCTGACGACGTACATCTACGGCCGCGGCATCTCGAGCGCGATCGCACTCGCAATCCTGCTCTGGTCGGGCAAGAACCTGTTCATGAGCCTCGCGTACGCGCTCGACCGCGCGCTCAACGTGCCGAAGGGCCGCCCGCTCGTACACAACCTGCTGCTCTCGGTCGTCATGCTGCCGGTGACCGGCATCCTGCTGCTGATCGCGATCGCGCTGCCGATCGTGTTATCCATCTCGTTCCACATCGCGGGCATCCACGATCCGCGACGCATCACGCACATCCTCGCCTATCTGCTGTCGATCGCGCTGGTCTTCATCGTGGCGGTGGTGCTCTATCGCTGGCTGCCCAACCGCTCCGTCTCGTGGGCGTTCGCGCTGCGCGGCGCCGCCGTCGTCGCCATCGCGTGGCCTGCGGTTCAGTACGCGTTCGCCGCGTATCTGACGCACGTGGACTTCACCCACGTCTACGGGGCCCTGACGGCGCCGCTCGTGCTGCTGCTGTGGTTCTACTGCATCGGATCCATCTTTCTCTTCGGCGCCGAGTACAGCATCGCGTGGCCCGCCGGACATTCGCAGGACGGCCGCGAAGGGGCTGTCGTCGATGTTTGAGAGACCTTCGCTGCGCAGCCTGCCTGCGCTGGCCTTCGCTTGTTCGTTGCTCGCGGTGTCCACCGTCGCGGTGGCGCCCACGCCTTCGCCCGCGCCCCGGCCCGTGCCGACGCTGGCGCCGACGCCTCCGCCGGTCGGCCAGCAACCGACCGTCGTGATCTACCCGTTCGACGTTCAGACCGGCGCCGACACCCGGCTGGGCGTGGCGATCGCACAGATCCTCGCGCAGGAGATGATCGCGGCGGGGCAGATCAACGTGCCGGCCGTGCCGCAGGGCGTCAAGCGCGCCGACTTCCTCGAAAATGCCCGCAGCGCACACGCCGACTTCTATATCAGCGGCTACGTCACGCCGGTGGGCGACAGCGCCGCCGTCGTGGAGCAGGTGGTGAGCGTTGACAGCGGCGTCATCTTGTTCTCGCAAACCGCGCAGGTGCAGAGCGTGGCCGACGTCGCGTCGCAATCGCTGCTCGCGCGCGCGCAGATCCTCCAGTTCGTGGGCCGCGGCACGCAGAACGTGCAGACCACGAGCAAGAATACGCCCGCACCCACCTCGACGAACGGCGCGCAGGTCCCGCTCTCGGGCATCAGCAGCATCGTCAACTCGGTCTTCAAGCACAAGAACGCCCGCACGCCCACGCCGCCGCCCGGGCCGAAGCCGGCGCGCGGCGTCATCGTCGCGCCCGTCTCCGCCGCGGGATCCGTCACGGCCGCCGACCTGACGAACGCGACGCACGAGCTCTACTTCGCGCTCGGCAAGCACTACAACGCGCAGATGACCGGCGTCACGTCGAATCCCGCGCAATCCACCGATCAGATCTGCGGCGCCGACCGCGACAACACCGTCGCGACGGGCACGCTCGCGCCGAGCACGGGGCGCCACAAGCCGATGACCTTCAGGCTGATCATCTACACGTGTTTCGGAGCGACGCTCGACAGCGAAGTCGGCACGGGCTCCTCGATCACGAGCGCCGTCAATGCCGCGGTCGCGGCGTACGCGAAGGCCCATCCCGACAACGGCTGACGCGGCTTACGCGTTCGCGGCGGTGGCCCGGGCTTAGTCGCCCATCAGCCCCGCCGGCGGATCGATCACGATCCGGCGGCGTCCGAGGTCAACGTCCTTGACGATCGCCGCCACCATCGGCACCATCGCCCCGCCGGCGACGAGGATATCGCTGGCGGGATAATGCTCGACGCGCTCGACCGTGCCGTACTCGCGCCCGTCAACGCCCGTCACCGCGCAGCCGACGAGATCGGCGTCGAGGTACTCGCCGGCGCCGAGCGCGATGCGTTCGCGCGGCGCGAAGAGCGCGGCGCCCGCGTACCGCTCCGCTTCGGCGGCGCCGTCCACGCCCTCGATGCGAATCAGCAGCCGCCCCTTGTGCGGACGCACGGACGACAGGCGAATCGTTGACGAGCCCCCCGCGCGGTCGCAGCGAAGCTGCGCACCCTCGCAGACGGCGGCGCGGCCCGCTCCGCTCGGGTCGAACTTGAGCTCTCCGCGAACGCCGAAAATCCCCGCGATCCGTCCGACGGGCACGTCGGAGGCGTCAGCCGCCGGAATCGTCCTCCGCGCCTTGCGCGGCCTCTTCGCTGTCGAGGATGTCAACCGCGACGCGGCCCTCGGCGGTGGCGCGCACGACCGTGCGAAGCGCCTGCGCCACGCGACCGCTGCGGCCGATCACTTTGCCGAGATCTTCGGGATCCACCACCAGTTCGATGACCGGCTGCGCGTCTTCGTCAATAAACAACTCCACCGTCACGCTATCGGGCTTCTGCACGAGCTTGCGCGCGAGAAATCCGAGCAGCTCTGTGGCGCGGCGGTGGCCCGCCCATGGGTCGGACGACGACGGCTTCGGGCCGCTCTCGCGCCGCGGACGCCGTTGTTGGCGCGGTTCGGACGGTTGGCGCGGTTCGGACGGTTGGCGCGGTTCCGACTGCCGGCGCGGTTCGGCCTGCGAACGCTGCGGGGTCGAGCGCGGGACGGCGGCGCGCTCGGGTTCGTCGGCGACCGTTTCGCTGAAGAGGCCGAACTCGTCGTCGAACGCGCTCACGAAGCGGCGTCCTGCGCGCCCTTCGGCTTGCGCTTCGTCGTGGGGATCGGACCGCGCTCCATGATGCCCTTCTCGGCGAAGAGCCGGCGCACGGTCTCGGACGGCTGAGCACCCTTCTCGAGCCATTGTTTGGCCTTCGTCTCGTCCACGACCACGGTTCGCGGCTCGGTCCGCGGATTGTAGTGACCCAAGATCTCGATGAAGCGCCCGTCGCGCGGCGCGCGCGCGTCGGTCACCACGAAACGATAGGTCGGCTGTTTTTTCGCGCCCATTCGGCGCAGTCGAATTCGTACCATACTCCCGTTTATCTCCCCCGCCTCGCTCGGCTGAGGTGTTTGGTCATTTGTCTTGCTTGATCGAACTGTTTCACGAGCCGGTTCACGTCGGAGACCTGCGTGCCCGATCCGCGCGCAATTCGAGCGCGCCGCGATCCGTTGAGCACGTCCGGATTGCGCCGCTCGCCGCGCGTCATCGAGCAGATGATCGCCTCGACCTTGGTGATCTCGCGCTCGGGAATTTCGAAATTCTTCGGCAGCGCCTTCGACAGGCCCGGAACCATCTTCATGATGTCGTTGAACGATCCGAGCTTGCGCACTTGGCGCATCTGTTCCAAGAAGTCGTCGAGCGTGAAGCTCTGTTTCAGGAGCTTCTCCTGGAGCTTCTTCGCCTGCTCTTCGGAGTAGAGGCTCTGCGTCTTCTCGATGAGCGTCAGCGCGTCGCCCAGGCCGAGGATCCGCGACGCGAGGCGCTCGGGGTAGAACGGCTCGAGCGCCGCAAGCTTCTCGCCCGTCCCGACGAACTTGATCGGCGCCCCGGTCGCGCTGTGGATCGAGAGGGCCGCACCGCCGCGCGTATCGCCGTCGAGTTTCGTCAGCACGACGCCCGTGATGCCGAGGCGTTCGTGGAATCCCGCGGCGACGTTGGTGGCTTCTTGCCCCGTCATCGCGTCGGCGACGAGCAGGATCTCGCGCGGATTCGCGACCGCCTTGATCTCGGCGAGCTCGCGCATCAGCGGCTCGTCGATCTGCAGCCGGCCCGCGGTGTCGACGATCACGGTCGAGAGCCCGAGGCGCCTGGCCTCGGCGATTCCCTCACGCACGATCGCCGGCGGATCGGTCGTTCCGCGTTCGAACACGCCGAGCCCGATCTGCTTGCCGAGCGTCTTGAGCTGATCGATCGCCGCGGGACGATAGACGTCGGCGGCGATCAAGAGCGAACGCCGGCCCTGCTCCTTCAGACGCAGCGCGAGCTTCGCCGCCTGCGTCGTCTTGCCGGAGCCCTGCAGTCCGACCAGCATGATGACCGAAGGCGGCGCGTCGGAGAACTGCAGCCGGGACTGCCCGGAACCGGTCGGCGGCCCGAGCAAGCCGGAGAGCTCGGCATGAACGATCTTGAGGATCGTCTGCGCGGGGGTCAGCGACTCGAGGACGTCGGATCCGACGGCGCGCTCTTTGACGCGCGCGACGAACGACTTGGCCGCAGCCAGCGAAACGTCTGCCTCGAGCAGCGCGACCCTGACTTCGCGCAGCGCTTCGTTGACCTCGCCCTCGGTGACCCGCCCCCGTCCGCTCAGGCGATCGAAAATCGCGCCTAAGCGTTCACTCAGTTGATCGAACAACGCACCCTTACGACGCGGGCGATCCCGAGGAGGTGGTCTCGTCGATGCGCTTGACCGCGTCGCCGACCGTCTTGATCTTCTCCGCTTCCTCGTCGGGGATGTCGATATTGAACTCGGTCTCGAACGCCATCACCAGCTCGACCTGATCGAGCGAATCGGCTCCGAGATCGTCGGTGATCGACGCTTCGGGCGTCACTTCCGACTCGTCGACACCGAGCTGCTCGACGATGATCTTCTTTACTTTATCGAAGGTGGTGGACATCACGTCTCCTTTTTCAGTAGCCTGCCCTAAGCTTGTCGAAGGGTCACATCAGGATTCCGCCGTCGACTACGAGGGTCTGCCCGGTGATGTACCCCGCGGCGTCGGAGCACAGAAATGCCACGACCCCGCTGACGTCCTCAGGCTTCCCGGCGCGGCCGAGAGCGGCTTGCTTGATCAAAAACTCCCTGGCGGCGTCGGGCATCTTCTCGGTCATGGCGGTCTCGATGAGACCCGGCGCGACGGCGTTGACTCTTATATTCCTCGAACCCAACTCCTTTGCCAGCGATTTGCAGAGCCCGATGAGCCCCGCTTTCGAAGCCGCGTACGCGGCTTGGCCGGCATTTCCCGTCATTCCCACGATGCTCGACATCAGCACGATCGAGCCCGAGCGCTGCTTCATCATCGGCTTCGCGACCGCCCCGCACAGATAGAAGGCCGACTTGAGGTTGACCTGGAGCAGATGGTCGATGGTCTCGGGCTTGAGCCGCAACAACAGCGCGTCGACCGACTGCCCGGCGTTCGCGATCGCGCAATCGATGCGTCCGAGCCGCTGCAGTGCCTCGTCCACGATCCGCTCGATCGCCGCCTTGTCGGTGACGTCGCCCTCGTATAGCACGGCGGCCGCGCCCGGCCGCGCGGCGGCACACGCATCGGCCGTCTCCTGCAGCGCGGCGACGTCGCGTCCGATCAGCGCGACGTCCGCACCCGAGCGCGCGAACTCCACGGCGATCGCGCGGCCGATGCCGCGGCTGGCTCCGGTGATCAGCGCGGTCTTTCCGCTGAGGTTCACGCACTCGCTCCCGCGGGCGAGGCGATCGTCCGGCGAAGCCGTTCGACGCCCGCGTAATCGCTGACGACCGTCGCCGGCGGCGCACCGCTCATGCGCTTCATCAGCGCGCTCAGCACGCCGCTCGCGCCGAACTCGAAGACCGCGTCCGGTTCATAGGTCAGGATTCGTTCGGCGGTGTCGTGCCAGCGCACTTCGTCCACCACCGAACGAATCAAATTGTGCTTGATCGTCTCGACGTCGCGGTACGGGCGGCCGTCAACGTTCGAGATCACGTCGAATGCGGGCAGCGCAAACCGGCCCGCTTCGACCGCTTCGCGCAGCGGCTCGAGGGCCGGCTCCATCAGCTCGCTGTGCCACGCGCCCCAGACGTTGAGCGGCACGACGCGCTTGGCTCCCGCGTCGAGCATCGCCTGGCCCGCGATTTGCACCGCGTCGTAGTCGCCGCTGATCACGATCTGCGTCGGAGAGTTGAAATTCGCCAGCGCCACGCGGCCCGCGCCCTCGGCGCGCACGCCGTCGATGACCTCGCGGACCTGCGGCGCCTCGAGACCGAGGACCGCCGACATGCCGCCGTGCGCGCGCTCCGCGGCCGCCTGCATCGCGCGACCGCGCTCGCCGACGATGCGCAGCGCGTCCTCGAACCCGAGCGACGACGCGATGACCAAGCTGCACAGCTCCGCAAACGAGTGTCCCGCCGTGACGACCGGCTCGAGCTGCGGACCGACGGCGAAATAGAGCGCGAGGTTCGTCGTGAAGATCGCCGGCTGACTGAACTGCGTCTCGCGCAGCGTCTCGTCGGGGCCTTCGCGCTGCAACGCGAGCAGATCGTAGCCGAGCACCTTCGCGGCGCGCTCGAACGTTTCGCGCGCCGCGGGCGAGTTGGCCGCGACGTCGCAGCCCATGCCCACGCCCTGCGAACCTTGGCCCGGAAAGACGATGGCCGCGCGCACTATGCCGCCCACCGCCAGGCGACCGCGCCCCACGACAGGCCGCCGCCGAACGCCACGAACACGACGAGGTCGTTCGGCTTGATCAGGCCGGCGCGCACGGTCTCCGAGAGCGCCAGCGGAATAGACGCGGCCGAGGTGTTGCCGTACTCTGCGATGTTGACGACGACTTTTTCTTCCGGCAGCTCCAGGTAGCGCGCCATCGCGTCGATGATGCGACGATTGGCTTGATGCGGGATCAAGAACGTCACGTCGGCCTTGGTGAGGTTCGCCTTGCTCAACACCGAGTCCGTGGATTCCACCATCTTCGTGACGGCGAGTCTGAACGTCTCGGGGCCCGACATGTGGATGAGGTGCAGCTTCGCGTCGAGTCCGGCGTGATCGATCGGCTTGCGCGCGCCTGGACCGTGCGCGTAGAGCAGCTCGGGACGGCTGCCGTCGGCTCCCAGTTCGGAGGCGAGAAAACTGTTCTCCTCGCTGCGTTCCAAGACGACCGCGCCGGCGCCGTCGCCGAACAGGATGGCGGTCGCGCGATCGCCTTTATCGAGAATCTTCGACAGCGTCTCGGCCCCGATCAGCATGATGCGCCGGTAGACGCCCGAGCGAATCAGTCCCGATCCGATGGTCAGGCCGTAGATGAATCCGCTGCATGCGATCTCGATGTCGAACGCCGGCTTCTCGGTGACGCCGAGCCGCGCGGCGACCTGGCAAGCGGTCGCGGGAAATTGGTAATCGGGCGTGACGGTGGCGACGATGAAGCAGTCGATGTCGTGCGGCTGCAGGCCGGCGTGAGCGAGCGCCGCGCTCGCGGCCGCGGCGGCGAGATCGCTGGTTGACTCCTCTTCCGACGCCCAATGGCGGCGCTTCATCCCGGTGCGGGAGGTGATCCAGTCGTCGGACGTATCCAACCAGGCTTCGAGATCGTGATTGGTGATGACGCGCGGCGGCGCGTAGTGGCCGACCCCGACGATCTTGACGCCAGCGGGGGCCACTCAGGCTAACCGGCCGTCTCGTCTTGTGCCTTGAGGACTTGCCGCCCCTTGTACGTGCCGCAGCTCGTGCAAGCGAAATGCGGCCGCTTGGGCTGATGACACTGCGGGCAGAGCACGGTCGTCACGTCGCCCAGCTTCCAGTTGGCCGCGCGGCGGCTGCGCGTCTTGCTGCGAGGCGTCTTCCACTTTAGGTTCGCCACTTCACTCTCCGTCTACAAACACGATGATAATTACGCACGATCGCACGAGCATTCGCCCGTATTGCGGTTCGCCCCGCACGCGGGGCAAAGACCTCGGCACTCGGGGCTGCACCGCAGACCCATCGGCATGACGCTGAGAATGCTCTGCTGGGCCAGATCGGCCACGTCGAGGCGTTCCCCCGTCAAGACGTTGCTCTCCCCGTACGGATCGACCTCGCGCCCGTGCCAGGGATCGAGCCGCTCGTCGACGTCCACGTGGAGTTCCAGGTCCACGTCTTCAAGGCAGGCATCGCACGAGCCGTGCAAGCGCGCGTCGATGCTGCCTTCGACGACGAGCATTCGGTCGGCGTGGCGCATCTCGAGCGCGACCCGGACCGGTTCGGAAAAAGCGACTCCCTCGAAAGGCTCGAGCGGCACCCGGTCCTCGACCACCATGAGCTGGCGGCTCCCGGCAAGGAGGCCGCTGACGTCGACCCTGTGCGAACGATCCATTTGAAGTGAGTCTGCCGCAGCACGAGGCCCCGCCAACCAGGCGGGGCCGCCACGGACTTTGCCATTCTAGAACCCGCCCTCGAGCCTTGTCAAACGGCCCAGGGCGTGGGATGGAAGGCCCGCATGAGCCTCGATCCCATCGTTTCCCGCCTCGCGTCGGGCGGAGTCGCCTTCGCTCCCGAAATCGCGAGCGCCGCGCGCCGCCACGGGCTCGACCCGGAGCTGCTTGCTGCGGTGGCCGCTCAAGAGACCGGCGGCCCGGGCGCCAATGCCGGCCACAATATCGTGGGCGACGGCGGGCACGGCCGTGGCCTCTTTCAGATTGACGACCGCTGGCATCCGTTTGCCGCGACGCCGGCCGCGATGGATCCCGGCCGGAACGCCGACTATGCCGCCGGGATGATCTCGGGCCTCCTGCGACGCTACGGCGGCAACGTTCACGAGGCGCTCTCCGCCTACAACACGGGCTCGCCCTCGGCGCGGGGCACGACGACGCGCTGGTCCGACGGCGAGAGCCTCGGCTATGCCGACTCGGTGCTCCGCCACTACCGCAGCCTGACCGGCGAGTCGCCCCACTCGGCGGCGGTCGCGGAGTCGCCGCGTGAGATCGCGGCGACCGGCACCCTTCGAGCGCAGGCAGAACGCCTGCCGCTTCCGCCCCCCGTCTTCACGGCGCAGTCGCACACCCAGCACCCCTTCGCGCGGCAGGCCACCGATTATCTCGCCCTCCTCAACGATACCGACGAGACGAACTCGTAGAACAGGAGCATCCACATGTCATCGGTCCCCACGATCCTCGAGGGAACCCTCTCGGGCACGTCGTTTCACGGGCCTATCTCCAGCGGCGGCGTGCGCGGCTCGCGCGAGGCGCACGGCCACGTGCACGGTTCGAACGGTCCGCGAAGCGGCTCGCTGCGCGGCGACGGTACCGAATCGCCGGAGGCCGCGGCGGTCGCCGAGCTCGGAGGGCTGATCTCCTCGCTCGGGTCGCTCGCCGCGCAGGCGCAGAGCCTGCCGCTCAGCCCGCCGGACCTCCCCGGACTGCCGCAGAGTCAGGGCTACCGTCCGCAAGTCACGGACTACTCGCTCGGCGACGACGCGAACTGACGCGGCAAAGGAGAGCGAACGATATGGCCTTTCTTCTCCCAGTGCTCGAAGGGCTCGGCACCGGTCTGCTGGGCAACGCGATCGGAAGCGCCATCGGCGGCGGCGCCGGCAACGTGGAAAACGGCGCGATGGGCGCGCTCAACTCGCAAGACGAGACCTTTCAGCTCGGCATGTACGCGTCGGAGGTCCAGAACCAAGAGCAGTTGCAGATGCAGTCGGAGATCTTCGACCAAATGATGGACGAGCGCAGCGAGAACATGCGCGAGGTTGACACCCTGCGGAACGTGGACATGGCGCAGCGCAAGATGGACGACTCGATCACCAAGAAATTCATCCAGAGCATCACCGAGTGACGGCCGGACCGCTTCCGCCAGCCCGCAACGACCGCGCGACCACGGCGAGGGGCGGCCTCGCCGGGTCGCAGGCGGTCGCGGCGCAGCGCCAGGCGTTCGACTACGACGCCGCAGAGCGAGCCGAGATCCTGCGCGAGCACGAGGTGATCGAGGCGATGCTGATGGCGCATCTCAAGAACGAAGACGAGATCACCAAGAAGTGGATCGCATTGATCTAGGGCCGATGTACAATAGCGCTTGTGGCAAACGAGACGCAACGCGGTTTCGCCGAGGTCGAGGGCGCCCGGCTCTACTACGAGGTCGCCGGCGACGGCGACCCCGTCGCGTTGATTCACGGCTTCGGCCTCGATGCGCGCATGTGGGATGCGCAGTCCGATGCGCTCGCCGATCGTTACCGTGTGATCCGCTACGACGCCCGCGGCTTCGGGCGATCGAGCCTCCCGACCACCGAGCCCTTTTCGCACGCCGGCGACCTCCGCGCGCTCTTGCGCGAGCTCGGCGCCACGCCGGCGCACGTCGTGGGCCTGTCGATGGGCGGTCGGATCGCGTTGAACCTCGCGCTGCTCGATCCAACGGCCGTGCGCAGCTTGACGCTGGTTGACGCGGCGCTGGACGGATTCGACTGGAGCGAGGCGTGGAGCGCCTCGTTCGACGCGATCGAAGAGTGCGCCGCACGCGACGGGGTCGAACGCGCGAAGCACATGTGGCTGGAGCACGAACTCTTCGCACCGGCACGCGAACGGCCGCAATGCTCCGCGGCGCTCGCGCGCATGGTCGGCGACTGGTCGGGCTGGCAGCTTCACAACGAAACGCCGGTGACGCCGATGGACCCGCCGGCGGCCGCGCGCCTGGCCGAGGTTCGAGCCCCGTGCCTGGTGGTGGTCGGCGAACGCGACCTGCCCGATTTCCTCGCGATCGCCGGTCTGCTGGCGGCGGGAATACCCGCGGCCCAAAAGATCGTCCTGCGCGGCGCCGGCCACATGTGCACCATGGAGGCGCCGTCGGAGTTCAACGGCGTGCTCGCGGCGTTCTTGAACGCGCAACCGTCTCCCGTGTAAGGAAAAAGGCCATGAAGTTCTTGTCGGTTTCGTTCCTCTGCGTCGCCCTCGCACTCGAGGGGTGTAACGGCGTTGGAGTTTCGCCGGCCGCACGGGCAACGGCGTACGCACCCGGTACCGGCGGGTCGAACGAAGTGGTGCTGCACAGCTTCGGTGGCCCCGACGGAGCGGGAGCCACGAGCGGGCTGATCGCGGGCAAGAACGGCGCGTTCTACGGAACGACGCTTTTTGGAGGAGCCGGCGTGGGGACGGTGTTCGAGCTCACTCCCTCGGCCTCGGGATACACGGAGAGCGTCATCTACAGTTTTAAGGGCGGGCTCGACGGGTCGGCGCCGGAGGGTCTCATCGAGCGCCGCGGCGCCTTCTACGGCGTTACGTTCGTCGGAGGGGATCCGAATGGAAACGGCGGCGTCGGCTGGGGAACCATCTTCAAGCTCACGCCGGCGAAGTCGGGATACGTCGAGACGGTGTTGTATCGTTTCACCGGCCCGAGCAATGCGTGGGAACCCAACGGACCGATCGTGATGGACGGTGCCGGCGCAATACTCGGCTCGTCGGGCTTCGGCGGATCGCATAACTTCGGCACGATCTTCAAACTCGCGCCCGCGGGCTCGGGCTACGTCGAGAGCGTGCTCTACAGCTTCGCCGGCGGCGCGTCGGGACAGGAGCCGCAGGCGGGCCTGACGATCGACAAGCACGGCGCGATCTACGGCACCACGATGTTCGGCGGCAGCAATAAGGGGCGCCCCTGCAAGTATCCCGGCTGCGGCACCGTCTTCAAACTCACGCCTCACGGCTCGAGCTACTCCGCACGCGTCATCTACGCGTTCCATGGAGATCGCGACGGCGATCTGCCCTATGGCGCGCTGACCGTCGACGACCGCAGCGGCGACGTGTATGGTACGACATTTTGGGGCGGCAGAAAAGGGGACGGCTCCGTGTTCAAACTGCGGCCGAAGGGCAGTCGTTATACGGACGAGATCCTGCACGGCTTTAAGGGTAAGAGCGACGGATTTTTACCCGAGGGAACGCTCCTGTTGAAACGGGACGGCACGCTCTACGGGACCGCGGCGCTTGGAGGCGGCGGCTGCAGCGGGATCGGCTGCGGCGCCGTGTTCGCACTGACGCCTTCCGGCGGCCGGTACGCGTTTCGCGTGCTGTTCGACTTCGCCGTACCGGAGAACGGCGCCGAACCGGAGCAGACGAACCTCATCGCCGACGAGACGGGCGCGCTCTACGGAACCACCCGCTCCGGCGGCACCCAGACGAGCTGCAGCGACGGCGGCCCCGGGGGCGCCACGGGCTGCGGCGTGGTGTTCGAGATCGTCCCCTAACCCGCGGGCCGGGACCGGCTCGGACCCACCTCGACGGTCTTTTGCCTTCCGTATGAATGGGCCGCGGCGCGCATGCGCCGCCCGGGCCGGCGGCGGTAAGCTTGGTTAATGCGGCGGCCATTACTTGCCATTCTCTGCGCGCTGTTCGCGTTGGGCGGCTGCGCAACGCCGCAAGGCGCGACGGGCGGCTCGTCGCCGCTTCCGCCGTCCGTCGCGGGTCCGAACGCGCGCGCCGGCCGATCCTGGATGCTGCCCGACGCCAAGAAATATAAGCTGCTGTACGTCTCCGACGCAGGCAGCAACACGGTGAACGTCTACCTCTATCCCAAGATGACGCCGGCCGGAGTGCTGACGGGTTTCAACGAGCCGTGGGGCTTGTGTTCCGATCACCACGGCAACGTCTTCGTCGCGGACGTATGGAACTATCGCGTGGTGGAGTTCGCGCATGGCGGCACGAGCCCGATCGCCAGCGTGGACGACGGCGACGGCCATCCGGAGAACTGCTCGGTGGATCGGGGCAGCGGCAACCTCGCCGTCGCGTATTACTTCATCAACCATTCCAGCAGGGCCAGTGAGGTGGCGGTCTACGCCGGCGCGCGGGGAGCGCCGCGGCGGTACCGCGGATCGAAGATCGGCGGCGGTTTCTGGGCGTGTGCGTACGACGAGCGCGGCAACCTGTTCGCCGACGGAATCTACGGAGACGTTTCGACCATCGTCGGATTGGCCGAGCTCCGGAAGGGCGCACGCCGTTTCGCCGACATCTCGCTCGGTACGCACGTGCAGTTTCTGAGCGGCATCCAATGGACGGGCAAGTACCTGGCGATGGGCGATCAGAGCCAGGGAAGCTATCCGGCAAGGATCTACCGGTTCGCGGTCAGCGGATCGAGCACGACGCTCGTCGGCACGACGATGCTCGACAACACGCGCAGCTTCCAGCAGTTCGCCGTGCACCACGGGAAGGTCTCGGCGGCGGGCTCGTACTCCGGCGACGTCGCCCTCTACCACTATCCGGCCGGCGGCGAGGAGACGAAATCCATCGGCGCCCTGAAGAATCCGTTCGGGGTAACCGTCAGCCTGCCGCGATAGCGCGCCGCTGGGCCTTCCGGGACCCGAGTTGAGTCCTTCGCCTTAGTGCGAATGAGCCGCGGCGCGCATGTGCGCGGCGCACCCGAGGCGGTAAGCTTGGTTTATGGAACGGCGCATCTTTGCCATTCTCTGTTTCTCCGTGTTGTTCGCGGGCTGCGGCGCGCCGCAGAGCGCGGCGGGCGGCTCGTCGCTGTTTCCGCAACCGGCGCTCGGGCGGCACGCGCATGGCGGCCCATCGTGGATGCTGCCGCAAGCACGGAAGGCAGAGGCGCTGTTGTACGTCTCGGATCCGGGCGACGACGCCGTGTACGTCTACTCGTATCCGAAGGGCAAGCTCGTTGGGAAGCTGACCGACTTCGACGAGCCCTGGGGTATGTGCACGGATCGCGCCGGGAACGTGTACGTCGCGGACGTCTGGAACTACCGGCTGGTCGAATACGCACACGGCGGCACGACGCCGATCGGAACGCTGAGCGACGACGATGGGCATCCGATGAACTGCGCGGTGGATCCCACCACCGGAGATCTCGCGGCGACCTATTACTTCTTGAACGATCCGAAGCGTAAGACCGAGCTCCTCGTGTATCCGCGTGCGACGGGCACGCCTCAAAAATATAAAGGCTCGAAGATCGACGGGGGCTTGTGGGCCTGCACGTTCGATACCGGCGGCGACCTCTTCGTTGACGGCATCTACGGCACGATGTCGGACACCGTCGGACTGGCCGAGCTCCGCAATCACGCCAAGAAGCTGATCGACATTCAGATCGGCGCGCCCATCCGTTACTTGAGCGGCGTGCAGTGGGCGGGGCAGTACCTCGCAATGGCCGATCAGCGTCAGGGGCCGAGCACTCCCGCAACCATCTATCAGCTCGCGATCGCCGGAACGAACGCAGCCGAGGTGGGTGCGAGCCAGCTCGAGGGCGTGGATGGTCTCGAACAGTTCTGGGTGCAGGGCGGTAAAGTCGTAGCGCCGAGCGGCAACACGAAGTCCGTCCTCTTCTATGGCTATCCGCAGGGTGGTCCGTCGCTGCGGCATATCGGCGGACTCGCCAGTCCCTTCTCGGCCACGGTGAGTCAAGCCGCGAACTAGCGGCCGCTACACTTGCAGGCACGGCCTCGGACGGGCTAGTATAGTGCCTTTCCCGTTCCGGGCCGTTAGCTCAGCTGGTTAGAGCGCATGCTTGATAAGCATGAGGTCCCTGGTTCGACCCCAGGACGGCCCACCATCGGAGCCGCGTGTTCCCCCAGGCCGAACGAGTGCGTGCCCTACGATCGCGGTCGCGATACACCCACAGTGATGACTAAACCGTCAACGGCCCTCACGTCGCCGCTTCGAAGATTGGGCACATGATTCGCGTTTCGGCGACGCGAACTGCTCTAACATCCAGCGCTACAACAATTACTGTCCGTAGGCGCGTCAGGCGCCGTCGGGCTACGACCAGGATGTGCGTCTGTGACGAGCCAATCGATTCGAGGCTCCGAATTTTTCTCTCTGGATCGCCAGCCGTTCGCATTGGGGGAGGCGGCAAATGAGACTCTTGAGGCTTGGTTGCGTCTTCGGGTTTTATGCCGCCGTCACGGGGCTCGTCGCTTGTAACGGAGTCGCAACCTCAGGCGCCAGCAACGTTCCATTGCATTCTCAATATGGAACGGCGAGCTCGCCGAGTCCGATTCAGCACATTGTGATCGTGGTGCAGGAGAACCGCACTTTCAACGACTTCTTTGCGACCTATCCGGGCGCGGACGGCACGACGACGGCCCAAGCCGAAGCCAATTCGAACTGCAGCCCGCCGATCCAAGCGGGCCCCCTGCCGCTGACCAAATCGAGACTGGCCCATGGGAAGAATTTGAACCACTCGTATAGGACCGGCTATACGGTCGCGTACGACAATGGCAAGATGGACGGCTTCGACTTGGTACGCTCCAACGGCGGTGCCGGTCCGCCCGAATGCTACGCTCCATATCAGTACACGACGCCGTTCGACATTCAGCCCTATTGGGCGCTGGCGCAGCAGTATACGCTCGCCGAGCATATGTTTACGACCCAAGGCAGCGACAGTTTCGTTGCCCATCAGGATCTCATCGCCGGCGACACGATCGTCAAGGAGAATCGGGCGATGATCGATCTTCCCGGCTGCTCAGGCGCGAGGTGTTTTTGGGGCTGCGACGCTCCGCCAAAAACGAGGACTCACCTGATCACCAACACCAATAAGTGGCTCAAGCAATTGGGACCGTTCCCCTGTTCCAACAAGTTCTCGGTCAATTATTCGACGATCCGCGATCTTCTGGACGCAACGTCACCGCCCGTTTCCTGGAAGTACTACGCACCGCCGCCCAGCACGAATTTCGGACGACTCCTCAATGCCTTCGACCTCGTGTACCCGGTCCGCTATGGGCCGGAGTGGGGGCGGAACGTTACGTGGCCTGAGACCAACGTATTTGGCGATATCGCGAATTCCAAGCTTCCTGCCGTCTCGTGGGTCATTCCCAAAGAGAATAACTCCGACCATCCGGGTACTACCACCGATCACGGACCGCAATGGGTCGCGAGCATCGTCAATGCAATCGGCGAGAGCCCGTACTGGAACTCCGCCGCCATCATCATCGTATGGGACGACTGGGGTGGTTTCTACGATAACGCCGCGCCGCAGGTTCTCGACTACGGCGGCCTAGGCATCCGCGTGCCGGCGCTGGTCGTCTCCCCCTACGCACTCGCCGGACATATCTCGACCACCCAATACGAGTTCGGCAGCATCCTCAAGTACGTTGAGGACAACTTCGGGCTTGGGTCACTCGGCAGCACCGATCAGCGTGCGAACAGCATGATCGACTGTTTCGACTATCACCAAGCCCCGATTCTATTCCGGCCGATTCAGTCGAGTTACGATAAATCGTACTTCTTGCGGCAGAAGCCAACGAACCAGCTCGACGGAGACTAGTCGTGAGGCGTGCCCGCTAGGGCCAAACATTTGGCGAGCCCGCCGAAGCGGGCTCGCCAAGTTTGCTGTTCTCGATTTGTGAGGGTTACTTGTTGCTGATTGCCGCGCCGATCGGCTCGACCAGGCCGGAGTTGTTGTAATGGTTCGGCGTGCCGCCTGCGGTATATGCCCAGCGAGCGGCCGAGCTGATCGAGGTACCGAACGTGATGCAGCCACCGGCGAAGTACTTGCTGAACGGTGCGAGCGCGCCTTGATCGACGTCGCACGCAGTGCCGTCAAAGTTGGAGAGAACGGTCGTGCCGACGATCGACGCGATCGTGCCCGAAACGTTGGTCTGATACTGGCACGACTCGAGAAGGCCGCCGCACTCCTGGTCACCGACCACGAGCTGGTTGTTCACGCGATCCCAGTTCAGACCGCCGGGGAAGGCCGGCGTCGCGCCCGACACGCTCATCGAGCTGCACGAACCGCTGCCCGCCGGGCAAACCGATAGTATCCAGCTACCGGTGCTGGAGAAACCGTCGACGTACAGGTTTCCGCTCGTGTCGTAGGCCGGGAAGAAGTACTCGAGCTGATTGGAGTTCGTCAACGGCGTGGGAGTGCCGGAACCGCCGGCATAGACCTCGACGTTGCCGTTGCCGCCGGCCGTAGTGATGAGGTTCGAGACGGCGAGGTCGCCGTTCGATTTGTTAACCGCGCATCCGACCGGGAAGTAGCCCGTATCGCTAAGCGTGGCCAGAAGCGACCCGCTGCGCGAGTACTTGAATATCTGGGACGTGTTGGTGTTCGTGATCCAGATGTTGCCGCTCTTATCGGAGCACTCGCCCTGCGGTCCGCTGAAGCCCGTGAGCTGACCCTTGAGCGCGAGGTCGGGCATCGTATAGATGTCGACGACGTTGCTTCCATAGTCGGTCACGAACATGATGCGCGGAGCCCCCTTCAGATCGGGGGATACCCACGATTTGCCGTGGTTCGGTTTCACCGTCGGGGTCTTGACCCCGGTGAATCCGGGGTACTTGTGGTCGCGTGCGAACGGCACGTGGTGCGAACCCATCGGCGCGGTGCCGCCGGATGACGGCGTCGCACCCGTCGATTGGAATCCATTGCCGCTGCAGGCAGCGAGGAAGGCCGCAACGGCTAGCGTGCCGATGGAGTACGTAGCCGATCTTGAAAGTTTCATCCCTAAATTGCTCCTTTATTGAAAAGCGCCTTTGGATAGGATAGACGGGAAGCCCGCGCAGCCATGGGGCAAGTCCGGCGCCAGGTCGGTGTAGTGCGACCCACAAGGACCCTCCCCCTCCGTGTTCTGCAATTTTACGCCGTTCCGCGTCTACTTCAGACACCTCCCAAACCGTTCCACCGTTTGCGTCGAAATGTCGCCCCGATCGGCTCGTCTGCGGCGGCGGGGTTTGACGGCCCCGACCTACTCGCTCGTTGCCCGCGACTCGATCGTCAACCGCCGGACTTGCGCGCCGTTGAACGAGCCGGCGTGGCTCGGCGTGCTCCGAATGTCGAACACCTTATCCAATTGGGTGATCTCCAACAGCCGGCTCACCGCATCGTGGGGAGCGGTCAGCACGAGCTCCACGCCGCGCTTCAGACAGGCCTGATGGAGCGCCACCAGGCATTGAAGCACGGACGAGTCGATGAACGTGCATTGCGAAAGGTCCACGAAGATGGCCCCGGCGCTCTGAGCGATCGCAAATGCGTCGGTGAGGCGGTGACGCTCGGCGAGGTCGAACTCACCCTCGAGATGGATCATGAAGACCGTGGCGGCGGCCGGCGCCGCGCTGAGCCTGCTCGGTTGCATGTCTCGGTTACTCCTCAAAATCTGGCAGCTAAAAAGAGCAACAAAAAACCTGTTTCTAACCCCTTATTATTCACAGAAGGCTGCCGCCGTTCCGTAATTTAGATGACGGCGGCGAGGCCGGAAGCCGACGTCGATGTTTGAGGTACAGCCGCCTCCGGCCCCACCGCTAAGCCTACTCCCGGACCATGCCGGGAATCCTGAAACGACGCTGAGTGACAATCCCCGTTCAGCGGAGGTACCGCCCAAACCAATCCACGGTTTGCGTCAGAATGTCGACCTGATCGGCGACCTTCTGGGGCGCGTGACCCTCGTCGGCGTACACGACGAGCCGCGTGGGAACGCCGAGCGTCTCCATGGCATGCCAGAACTCGAACGCCTGAGGCGCCGGAACCTCCTCGTCGCGTTCGCCCTGTAGGATGAGCACGGGCGTCTTCGAGCGCTCGATGAACGTGATCGGCGAGCTCTTGGCGTAGACCGCCGGGTCCTGATAGACCGAGGCGCCGAAGAACGGGATCATCCACTGGTCGATCTTATTCTGGCCATAATATGACTGCCAGTTCACGATCCCGGCGCCGGCCACGATGGCCTTGAAGCGCGCGGTCTGCGTCTCGCCCCACATCGCCATGTAGCCGCCGTAGCTCCAGCCCATCAGCCCGAGCCGGTTCGGGTCGATCGGCGCGGCGCGCAGCGCCGCGTCAACGCCGGCGAGATCGTCACGCCAGTCGCCATAGCCGAAATCTTTCACGTTGGCCGACGCGTACGCCTCGCCGCGCCCGAAGCTGCCGCGCGGATTGGGCATGAACACGAAGTAGCCTCGCGAGCCGAGCGCGTTGAGATTGCGTCCTCCGAACGACGGCACCGACGCGGCCGACGGCCCGCCGTGCACCATCGTGATCATCGGATAGGTGCGCGCCGAATCGAAATCGAGCGGATAGACGAGCCAGCCTTGCACGTCGTACTCGCCGCTCTTCCATTGCAGCGACACCGCGTTGCCGTACAGGCGCACCGCGCGAGCGTTGCTGCGGGAAACCTGGCGCAGCGACGCCGGATCGCCGGCCCACACCTCGGGCGGATCGGCGAACGACTGCCGCACCAGCGCGACGATCGCGCCGCGCCGCGCGCTCGACCAGCTCCAGAGCGACTCCGGCCGATCCGTCAGCGGCGTTGCGGCACCGGTGTCCGCCTGCACGCGCAGCAGCCGCATCGCCCCCGACACGTGCGCGACCGCGTCGAGGCTCGACGCGTCGTTCCAACGCAGCGATTGGGCGGAGAACGGAGCGCCGGCGGTGAGATCGCGCGCGGCGCCCGTGCCCGCGTCCACGATGTAGACGTCGCCGCCGGTCGAGCCGAAGTCGCTCATGATTCCCCCGACGAGCGCGATGCGCGTACCGTCGGGCGACCACTGCGGATCGTCGATCTGATACGCCGGCGCCAGCAGGTCGCGCAGCGCGCCGCTCCCGACGTCGACGCGCGCCAGGCGCGCGATCCACCAATTGTCGTCGCCGTTCCCTTTCGCGTAGGTCACCGCGACGGCGCGGCTGTCCGGCGCCCAGCCGTACTCGTAGACGTAGTCGTCGCCGGGCGTGATTGCCCGCATGGCGCCGGTCGCCGGGTTCACGAGCAGCAAACGCTGCTCGTCCACGCTCGCGCCGATGACGCCGACGTCGCGCGCTCCCGGCGCCAGCGCGCCGGATTGGCGACGCGCGGCCGCGATATAGAGCAGCGCCATCGTTGCGCCGTCGGGCGACCACGTCAGCCGCGCCGCGTCGCCCCGCAGTGTTCCGACTTGACGCACGCGCGAACCGTCGGCCGCGGCGACGAAGACCTGCATCTGCCCGGGCGAGCGCGCGTCGGAGAGAAACGCGACGCGGCGCCCGTCGGGCGACCAGACCGGGTGCTCTTCGTCGGCCATGGCGCCCGATGCGCCCGCGGTGAGGCGCACGCGCGCCGAGCCGCCGAGGCCCTGCAGATAGAGCGCGCTGCGCCGGCGGACAGTTGCGCGACGCAGATCGTGCGTGGTCTCCTCCCACGCGATGGCGCGGCCGCTCGGCGCGAGGTCGACCGCGCTGAGGTCGTGCACGGCATACGAAGCGGCCAGCACGTCGCGCATTGACGGCGCGGCGCCCGCGGGCGCGGCGACCGCCAGCGCGACTCCGGCGCAGGCGAGCGTTATGCGGAATGAACGTCCCATGCGCGGCGCTTCTGCCCGGCCCCGCCCCTACCATGCGCAACAGCGCGCCCGTTTTCGCGGTTGTCGGCAGCGGAGGTAGCGACGATGCTTTTCGACGGAGACGTTATCGTTCTCGCGGGCGCCACCGGCCGAGTCGGCGGTGCGACGGTGCGGGTCTTGCACGACGAAGGCGCCCGCGTCGTGGTCGTCTCGCGCTCCGTTGCGGCCGCCGGCGCGGCGGTCGCCGGCCTAGCGCGCGCCTCGAGCGCCGTCGCCGACCTCGCCGATCCCGCCGCGACGCAACGGATGGTTGACGGCGTCGCCGACGAGTTCGGCAGGATAGACGCCGTCGTGAACGTCGCCGGTAAAGGCAAGTTCGTGGCGCTCGCCGACTCGACACTGGAAGATCTCCGCGTCAACGTCGACGGCTTCGTGGTGCCCGCCTACAACCTTACGGTCGCCGCGCTGCGGCGCATGCTCGCGCAGCCGTACCTGCCCGGCCGGCGCTCCCGCGGCCACATCGTCACCGTCACCGCCGGCAGCTCGCGCAACCCGCAGCCCAACTTCGGGCTGTTCGGCGCCGCCAAGGCCGCGGTCAACACGCTGATGCGCGCCGTCGCGCGCGAGCATAAGGCCGACGGCATCGTGGCCAACGCCGTCGTGCTGGGCACGGTCGCGACCGAGGCCGCGCGCGAGTATCTCGACACCGGCGACTTCGCGGCGGCCGCCTCGCCCGACGAGGTGGCGCGCGTGCTCGCGTTTCTCGCGAGCGCGTCCTCCGACGGCATCAACGGCGAGCTGGTGGATCTCAACGCCCGCGAGACGGAGTAAGGGCGGCGGTCAGCCGCCCGCCATCGCGCCGACCACGAGGAACGGCTCCGCGCCGGCGGCGACCGCGTCGGGAAGCGGCGCGTCGGGGCGCTCGTGCGACAGATCGCGCTCGCAGGCGAAGAATCGCACGTACGCGCGGCGCCGCTGCGTCGTTTGATCGCGCATCGTGCCGCGCAGCATCGGATAGCGAGACTCCAGCGCGTCGAGCAGCGAGCGCTGCGTCACCTCGCCGGCAACCTCGACGCCCACCTCGCCCTCCACGCGTGCGAGGTTGCGCAGGTGGGCCGGCAGCACCACGCGGATCACGCCAGCGTCTGGACCTCGACCGACAGCACCGCGGGCAGGTCGCGGACGATGGCACTCCAGTTCTCGCCGCCGTCGGGCGAAACGTACACCTGGCCGCCCGTCGTTCCGAAGTATATCCCGCACTCGTCGAGCCGGTCGACGGCCATCGCGTCGCGCAGCACGTTGACGTAGCAGTCGCGCTCCGGAAGCCCGCGCGCCAGCTCTTCCCACTCGTCGCCGCCGCTGCGGCTGCGATACACGCGCAACCGGCCGTCCAGTGGAAAGTGCTCGGAGTCGCTCTTGATCGGAACCACGTAGATCGTCTCGGGCTCGTGCGCGTGCACGTCGATCGCGAAGCCGAAGTCCGTGGGCAGATTCCCGCTGACCTCGCGCCACGACTCGCCGGCATCGTCGGTGCGCATCACGTCCCAGTGCTTCTGCATGAACAGCACGTCGGGCCGGCTGGGGTGCATCGCGAGGCGGTGCACGCAGTGGCCGACCTCGGCTTCCTGCTGAGGAATGCTATTCGATTTCAGGCCGCGGTTGATCGGGCGCCACGTCGCGCCCGCGTCGTCGCTGCGAAACGCGCCGGCCGCGGAGATGGCGGTGAAGATCCGATCCGGGTTGCGCGGATCCACGACGATCGTGTGCAGGCACATGCCGCCCGCGCCCGGCTGCCACGAGCCTGCCGAGCTGTGCCGCCGCAGGCCGGACAGCTCTTGCCACGTCGTCGCGCCGTCGGTCGAGCGGAAGAGCGCGGCGTCTTCGACGCCCGCGTAGAGCGCGTCCGGATCGGAGAGCGAGGGCTCGAGGTGCCAGACGCGCGCGAACTCCCACGGGTGCGGCGTTCCGTCGTACCACTGGTGCGTTCCCGGCGTGCCGTCGTACTCGAAGCGATTGCCCATCGGCTCCCACGTGCGCCCGCCGTCGTCGGAGCGTTGAATCAGTTGGCCGAACCAGCTGGTGGATTGCGACGCGTAGATGCGGTTGGGATCGACGGGCGAGGCCTTGAGGTGATAGATCTCCCAGCCGGCAAAGTGCGGGCCGTCGATCTTCCACTCCGCGCGCTTGCCGTCGGCCTCCAGGACGAACGCGCCCTTGCGCGTTCCAACGAGCACGCGAACGCCGCTCATCGTCCGGCGCTCCCGCCGGCGAGCGGCGACGGATGGTGCGCCTCGTAGAGACCCAGACGCTCGCCGCCGGGCAGCAGGATGGTCGTCGCGCGTCCCCATCCGCGGTCGGCGATCGGCTCGCTTTCGATACCGCGCTCGGCCAGACGTTTCACCATCGCATCCACGTCGTCGCAGATCAGAAAGACTTCGTGCGAGGCTTCATCGCCGGTTTCGTGCACCGCAATCTCCGCGGGCGGCGCGGCGAAAATCGGCCACCCCTCGCCTGCGTCGACCGACGGAAATCCCAAGACGTCGCCGAGAAAGGCTTGCACCTTCTCGGCGTGGCGACTGTACAGCATCACGTGCATGCCGGTAATCATTGCGTCAAATACCTCAGGTGCGGGTTACGGAGGAGCGCGGAAAGGAACCTTTGCAAAGGGGGCTCGCTTGCTAAGGGGCGAAAGCCGACTGTAACCAACGGGACCCCGAAAGGCAGGGACTTGGCATGCGCAACGCGCTTTTGTTGGCCGCTTTGGCCGCCGCCGTTTCGCCGCCCATCGCCGCGCAACCGGCGACGGGGATGGCGGCAATGCAATACTACGTCGGTAACTGGAACTGCATCAGCAGTGCGGTCGGAGAGGCTCCCGATAAGGCCACCTCGTCGTTCACGCTCGAATCGGAGTTGCTGCGGCAGACGGTCGTCGTGCCCCCGCAGGGCAAGATGAAAACGCCTTACATCCTCAACATCGCGACGACGTACGACGCGAAGAACGGTCGCTACGTGCAGACCGGGCTCGACAACACGGCGGCGTGGTGGATTTCATACGCCAAGCCGTGGAGCGGCACAACCGAAGAGTGGGCGGACCACGCCAATTCGAGCGGCAAGCTGGGTCATGGCTCGACCGTACGGAGCCCGAACAGCTTCACGATCACCGCCTACGAGACGATGACGGCCGCAAAACCGAGCTTTAAGGTCACCTGCACGCGCTCCACGTAGCGAATCGCTAGGGCGCGGGCATCGTCGCGCGCACCGCGCGTCCGCCGATCGTTCCGCGCAGCTCGGCGACGGCGGCACTCCCGGCCGTCGCCCACTTCGCGTCGAGCGTCCCGGCGGCGCCGCCGGCGAGCGTCAGGCGCGCCGTTGCACGAGCGGCGCGCGCGTCGAACGCGGCCTTGCCCGACACCGCGAGGTCGCTCGTCCAGCGAATCCCCGAGAGCGTCGCGCTCGCGGACGCGTTCTTCGACGTCGCCGCATACGAGCCGCCGCGCAGCCCCGTGCCGCGGCTCGCGCCGAACTCATAGGATCGCGCGAGCACGTCGGCGACGGCCAGCGTGGCGGCGGCCGCGGCGCGCAGGTCGGCTTCGGTTCCGCGATTTCCGGGCGCGGGCTGCGCCGCCTCGACGGCGCTCAGCGAACGCGCGAACGACGGCACGAGATGCAGCGCCGGCACGCGCGACGCGCAGGCCGCGTCAACGCGCTGCGTGCGGGCGAAGCGGCGCACGATGTCCTGCGCGCAGCCGTAGAAGTCGTCGATCGCGGTGACGTGGCCCGTGTTCGCGACGATCACGTGCGTCGCTCGCGGGAAGAGGCGCGCGGCGCGCTCGCCTTCCTGCGGCGTCGTGATCGTGTCGAGGTCGCCGTTGAGCACGAGCACCGGAACGCCGGGAAAACGCGTGCCCGGCGGCACCGGCTCGCCCGGCGGATGCTCGCGCGACGGCACCGGCCAGGTCGTGCAGAGCGGCACGTAGGCGTAATCGAGTGGGATGCCGAGAAACTCGTCGATCGAAAACGGCGCGTAGACCGTCGGGTCCTCGGCGCGCTTGCGCGCCAGCGCGCGGCGCCAGGTGCGCTGGCGCGCCGGCGGGGGCGACAGCATGTCGTACGCCTGCGGATTGTCCGAGCAGCTCGCGGCCACGAACAGGCCCTGGCTGTAGCCGCGCGCGCGGCCGCCCGCGCCTTCTTCTTCCGCATAGGCTTCGTCCACGAGCCGGCGCAGCGGCACGCGGTCGCCGTTCGCGTACGCGCGCGCCGCGGCGTCGAGGTCGCGGTAGACGAGCGGGTCGAGCCCCGCGGAGTCCATCACGAAGGCCAGGTCGGAGGGCGCGATCTTCGAGCGCTCGGCACGCAGCTGCGCGAGCAGCGCGCGCAGGCGTTCGAGCGACGATCCCCGGCGCACGCTGCAGACCGGCGAGCGCGCGCAGGCCAGGTCGAACGCGCTGCGAATCGCCGGCGCCTCGCTGGGATACCACGGGTTGCCGCCCGTCACTTGATACGCGCCGTCGAGCACGAGCGAACGCACGCGATCGGGATGACGCCCGGCGAACGCCTGCACGAAGAACGTGCCGTAGGAGTCGCCGTATAGGTCAACGCGTTTGATGCGCATCGCGCTGAGAACGGCCGCGAGATCGTCGGCGGCGAGCCCCGTTCCGTAGAGATCGGAGGTTCGACCGAGCTGCTGCCCGCAGCTCGTGACGTCGGGCAGCACCATCAGGGGCGCGCGCTGCAACGCGCGGCAGACGATCGCATTCGAGCGGCCCGTCCCGCGGTTGTCCACCATCAGGAGGTCGTGCGTGGCGAGCAGCGGCGCGTAGAGCGCGCGATAGAAAAAGCGCGAGCCGATCGAGCCGTAGCCGGGGCCGCCCTCGACCGCGACGATCGTCCCCGCGGGTCGCGCGGCGCGGTTGGCGTGCGGCAGCCACGCGATCGCGATGTCGATGGTTCCATGCACGCGGCCGGCCGGATCGAGCGCGACGCGTAACGCGCCGCAGTAGTACCCGCCGCCGAAGTCGCAACGCTGAAACCCGATCGAGCCGACGCGCGTCTGCGCGCCGGCGTTGCCTGTGTGTTGGCCCGTCAGCGCCGGCTCGGACCGAAAGCCCGAACAGCCGGCCGCGACGCCCGCGACGAGCAACGCGAGGACCGGCGGCCAGCGACGCACTACTCGGCTCGCTTCGCCGTCTATGGCGGTGTGAGCCGGCGCAACGAGTCGTCGAAGGCGTCGTTCGTCGCGTACCAGTCTCCGCGGCCGGACGGCATCAGATCGAAGAGATGCCAAACGGGACAGAGCTGGTCGATTCCCCGCTCGCGATCCTCCAGCATTGGGTGCGCGGTATAGATGTGGCGCAAGTCGTCGCCGTTATTCGCGAACACGACGATGGTCGAATCCGGATTGCCGTCGGCGTCTTCGGCATCAATATCGCGCGCAAAGGCCGGGCCGTCGTCCGAGAGGAGCCGCAGCCGGTTCCACCCCCGGCGGGCGCCCCAGGCCGCGAGCCGCTCGAACGGTGACCGCGATGCGACGACGAAGTTCGCGCGCTGCGTCAGGTGCGGCGCGACTCCGTTGAAGCCGTCGATCCACAGCGAACACATCGGACAGAAATCGTCGTCCTTGGCCCAGTACATCAGGTGGTAGAGGATCAGATACGGCTTGCCGTCGGCGAAGAGTTGCGATAAGCGTACGCGTTTGCCGTTCTCGACGAACGCGTAGTCGGGGACGACCGGACCGGGCGGCAGGTCGCGGCGCATGGCCGCCACCGCTTCGATCCGGTCGCGCAAATCGATCTCCGCCTCGCGCAGGCGTTCGCGCGAACGACGATATGCGTCGTCGGCGCCGGGCATCAGAAGACTCGAATCCGCCATCTTACTTTTCCTCGTCTTGGTGGAGATGAGGGGGCTCGAACCCCTGACCCCCTGCTTGCAAAGCAGGTGCTCTACCAGCTGAGCTACATCCCCGCGGCGCGGTGTGGTTATTTCGGAGAGGCACGCGCCCTTCCCGGTCGAATACGGGCGGGTCGCGCCGGTTTCGGCCGTGGGGGCATAGCTCAGCTGGTAGAGCATTACGCTGGCAGCGTAAGGGTCAGGAGTTCGAGTCTCCTTGCCTCCACCAAAGAACGCTCGGTCCCAAGCATCAACGTCAACGTCACTCTACGACGGCGCGCAGAGGTCGCCGCTTATGCCGATCGCCGTCGCCGCGCCGCCCCAACGCGTCCCGGTTTACGGCGGGTTCGACTACGTCGCCGTTGACGAGGTCCGCCATCGGGCCTATGCGGCGCACACCGCCAGCAGGCGATTGATGATCGTGAATGAAGCCGAGGGCAGCGTCCTGGCGCAGGTGAGCGTCGGCCCGATGCACGGCGTCGCGGTCGACCCACAGAGCGGCGCGGTGTTCACCGGGAACGGCACGGACCGGACGCTCTCCAAAGTCGATCCCACCGCCATGCGCGTCGTGGCGACCGTTAACGTCCCGGGGAACGTGGATGCCATTGCCTACGATCCGTCCCGCAGAATCGTGTACGCCGATCAGGACGGCGGCGGCTCGGTATACGTGATCGACGCGGCCGCGATGAAGCTGCTCGCGACCATCGAAATGCCCGCCAGCGCTCTCGAATCGCTCGCAGTCGATTCCGCGACCGGCACGCTCTATCAGAATCTCGCCAACGGGGGCGGCTTCGCGATCGTCAACCCCGCGACGCGCACGGTCGTCAAGGTCGTGCCAACGCCGCAGCTGCGCGACAATCACCCGTTGGTCTTTGCACCGCTGGCCAATCAAGTGATCGTCGGTGGTGCCAACGGCGTGCTCTCCGCCTACGCGCCCGACGGCACGCACGTTGGCGACGCGCAGGTTCAGCCGCGGATCGACCAGTGCAGCACCGGTTCGCGCGGCGGCCTCGTCGTGTGCGCCGGACGGGGGATCGTCACCGTCGTCGCGGTCGCCGCAGGCGCGCCGCCGCGAGTGGTCGGGCGCATCGACACCGGCCATCAAGGCGTTCATACCGTGGGGATCGACGAAACGACGAACGACGTCTGGGTCGTTTATGCCGACCAAGGCGGCGACTGGGTGCAGCGGCTGAAGTGGGCACCGTAGATGCGATCGTCGGGCGCCGTAAGGCCAAAGAAAAACGCCCGCCGGAAAGGCGGGCGTTTTCTTTCGAGCGCCCCACTACGCTCGAAACTTTGTGCCTAGTACTGTCCGGTCGGTCGAGTCGCCACGCCGGTCGTCGAGTTCACGGCATTGTAGAGCGCCGTCGCACCGCCGTTCGCCGGCGAATCGAGCGTCGCGCTCGAGCCGTAGTCGGCAACGTACAGCGTTCCGCTGTTGCCGCCCGTCGTCGGCGCGACCTGGTACACGGCGTTGACCGTCGAGGGATAGCCCGTCAACGTGTACGAGGCCAAGGGTGAGAACGACAGCGGTCCCGCGGCCGGGCCGCTCACCTTCCAGTTCTTCACCGTCTCGGTCGTGCTGTTCGGCGTGCTCGTGGCGACGCTCAGGGTGTCGTTGGCCGGGTTATTGATCCGCGAGTACATCCCCACCCAGAACGACGCGGTTCCGAGACCGGAATCCACGAGCGTCTGACCGGGCACGTTCACGAACGCCACCGCGAGATACGCGATCTTCTGTCCCGCCGACGTCGTGCCGTCAACGAAGAAGTTGTCCTTTTTATCGAAGGCGCAGAACTGATCGCTGATAAAGATGCCCGATGCGTCGCCCGTGGCCGTGCTGTTGTTCGGCGCGGTGGGCGGGAAGAACAGGACGTTGCCCGACGGGCCGGTGTTGTTGTACTGCCGGTTCGCGACGCCGACGATGCCCTTCTGCGACACGCAGACGCCCCACGGCTGATAGAGCGCGCCGGCATACGCCGTGCTGAGCGCCTTGACGAATCGGCCCCGATACGTGAAGACGACGACGCGGTTGTTGTTCAGATCGGCGACGTAGAGCCGCTTCGGGCTCTTGCCGATCGCGACCGTGATCGGCGCGTTGAGCGAGACGCCGTTATACGGACCCGTGAGCGTCACGCACGGCGCGCTGCTGGCCGAGGTGTAGCCGTAGACGGCGTTGGACGCCAGCGACGTGGCCCAGACTTTCGGCGTGCAAAGCGCCGGGCGCATGCCCGACCGGACCGGGCTCGACGCGGCGACGCCCGTTGACGCAGCCGGCGTGCTCGATCCTCCGGCACAGCCGGCAATCGCAGCTGCCGTCACGACGGCGATGGATCCTTGCAAAAATTCACGATTCATCCTAAGACCTCGCTTTCGAAATGGTAGTGCGTGATGTGCGCCGAGGGAAACGCAGTGGAGCCCAACCGTAAAAACGGTAAAGCCGGAGCACCTGCCGCGATGATAGCTTTAAAAGGTCAAGAAATGGTCAAGGGTGCTCGTAGAGCCACCGCATGACGCCGCTGCGCACGACTACGCGTTCGATCTCGTGCACGCGCGGCATCAGCTGCGCTTCTTCTTCTCCCTCGAGTACGCGCACCGGTTTGCGCGTCAATACGGGTCCGCGATCGGTTTCGATCGTGACGCGATGCAGCGTCGCGCCGGTCCAGCGGCATCCGGCGTCCAAGGCGTCCCGCACGGCGCGCGGCCCCCGGAACGCCGGCAAGATCGTGCCGTCGGGCAGCGTCACCTCGTCGCGCTGCGGATCGAGCGGAAGAAACGCCGGATGCAAGTTGATCAGGTGCGGAAACGCGGCGACGAAGGGGACGGAGAGCAAGTGCATCCAGCCCAGCAGCAGCACGAGATCAGGCTGCAGCGACGCCGCCGCATCCAGCAGCCGCGCGTCGTACTCCGCCCGCGTCTCGGCCGCGCGCTCCCACGCGACCACGCGAACCTGCGTCACGCCCGCAGCGCGCGCGCGCTCGAGCACGTAGGCGCTCGGGTCGTTGCAGACCAGGCCCGCGATCGCGATCGGCAGCGAGCCGTCGCGCGCGGCGTCGAGCACCGCGGCAAAGTTGCTGCCGTTGCCCGACGCCATGATCAGCGTACGGCGCGAGGTCCGCAGCAGCGCCGCGCGCTCGAAGCGTTCCGCCACGCGCGCGCCGCACGCGCGAGCGTAGAACTCGATCAGGCCTTCGCCGACGGCGGGAATCACGGCGCGCGCGTAGCCGCGTTCGCGCAACGCGTGCAGCGCGCCGCGCACCAGGCTCGTTCCGATTCCCCGGCCGCGCGCGCCGGCGGCGACGCCGATCGGTCCGAAGATTCCGACCCCCGGCTCGCGCGCCAAGCCGTGCAGCCACGCGTAGCGCGGTCCGGCGGAGTCGAGCGTCGCGAAGCCGATCGGAGCGCCCTCGCGTCGGGCGACGAGGTTGGAACCGGCGAGCGCCTCGGAGCTCCACGCACCGCCGAACGCGTCGTCAATCCACGCCAGCGTGCGCCCGTCGGCCGCGGCGGGCGCCGCGACGTCTACGCCGGGCGAGGGCTTCGCGAGGGACGAGTCGAGGTTGACGAGCAGGTTGAGGAGCGGCGCATCGTTCATAGCTCCTCGCGGGCCGGATGGATCACGACCTGCGGCTCGTTCGGCGCGCGCGCCTCGATCCAACCGACGACCGTTGCGCCCTCGACCGCCGCGATCGCCGCGGCCGCGTCGTCGATCGGCACGACCAGCGTGTAACCGATGCCCATGTTGAAGACGCGATAGCGTTCCCGTGCGTCAACGTTGCCGAGCCGCACGAGCTCGGCCATGATGGGCGGCACGCTCCAGCGTTGCTGCTCGAAGATCGCCTTGCACGCGGCGGGCAGCGTCCGCGGCACGTTGTCGAGCAGTCCGCCGCCGGTGATGTGCGCCATCGTCTTGACGCGCGCCGCCGCCTCGATCGCGCGCACCGCGTGGAAGTACGACGGATGCTCGGCGAGCAGCGCGTCGGCGTAGGTGCCGCCCTCGAACGGAGCGTTCCACCGCGTCGCGGGCAGCACGTCGCGCGCCAGCGAGTAGCCGTTCGTGTGCAACCCCACCGCCGGGAGCCCGATAATCGCGTCGCCGGGAACGACGCTCTCCGGATCGGGCAGCGCCGCGATGTCGACCAGGCCCACGATCGTGCCGGCGAGGTCGAAGTGGTCCCGGCGATAGAGGCCGGGCATCTCCGCGGTCTCGCCGCCGAGGAGCGCACAGTCGTGCGCTCGGCAGGCTTCGGCGCAGCCGCCCACGATCTCCGCGGCAACGGCGGCCTCGAGCTTCCCGACCGCGAGGTAGTCGAGAAAGAAGAGCGGCGTCGCGTTGCAGACGAGGATGTCGTTCACGCAGTGGTTCACGAGGTCGGCGCCGACGCTCGCGTATCGCCCGAGCTCCGCCGCGATGAGCACCTTGGTTCCGACCCCGTCGGTCGAGGCGACGAGCGCGCGATCCGAGCTGCCGGGCAGCCGAAAGAGGCCCGCGAAGCCGCCGATCGCGTCGAGCTGGTCGGGATGGCGCCACTGGCCGAGCAGATGCCGGTAACGCGTCACGGCCTCGCTGCCGGCGGCAACGTCAACGCCCGCGCGGGCATAGCTATCGAGCGCCGCCGGTTTTCGCTCCGAACGAGGATTCTCCAAGCTTTCCGCCATAGGCTGGCAGTAGTTCAACCGTCCGAAAGGTCCACCATGCAAGTCTATCTCTCCGCTGATGAGCCCATTGGCGTCAGTTCGGATGCGCTCGTCGTCCCCTTCTTCGCCGAGAGCCCGCTCGACGGCGCGACCAAAGACGTTGACGCCGCCGTCGGCGGCGCGATCGCCGAGGCGGTCGCGTCGGGCGAGGTGCGCGGGAAGTTCGGCGAATCGGTGCTGGCCTACGCGAAAGGCCAGCCCTACCGCCGCGTCCTCGCGATTTCGCTCGGCGACAAGAAGAACTTCGAGCCCTATCTGCTCGCCCGCTATGCGGGAACCGCGGTGCGGTATTTGGGACGCCGCAACGTTAAGAAAATTGCCATCGTGCTTCCGCCCGAGGCGAAGGGACGCGAGGCCGCCTGCGCGGCGTTCGTCGCCGAAGGCGCGATCGCCGGCTCGTTCGACACGACGATCTATCAGGATCGCCCCGAACGCCGCCTGGCCGCCGAAGAGATCGCCGTCCTGAGCCCGGGTCTCGATACCGGCGAAGCCAAACGCGGCATCGCGCGCGGCACGGCGATCGGCGAAGCCGTGAACCTGGCGCGCCGCCTGGCGGTCACGCCCGCCAACGACATGACGCCCAGCCACCTGGCCGCCGAGGCGACCGCGGTCGCGAAGGCATCGGGCCTCGAGATCGAGATCCTCGACGAAGACCGCGCCCGCCAAGAAGGAATGGGATCGTTCCTCTCGGTGGCGCAGGGCAGCTCGCAGCCCGCGAAGTTCATCGTGCTGCGGTACAACGGCGATCCGGCGAGCAACGAGCTGCTGGCCCTCGTCGGCAAGGGCATCACGTTCGACACCGGCGGCATCTCGATCAAGCCGGCCGAGCGCATGGAGGACATGAAATACGACATGTCCGGCGGCGCCGGCGTCATCGCGACGATGGGCGCGATCGGCACGCTCAAGCCGAAGATCAACGTCGTCGGCATCGTACCCGCCACGGAGAACATGCCGGGCGGGAAGGCCACCAAACCCGGCGACATCGTCAAGGCGATGAACGGCAAGACGATCGAAGTGATCAACACCGACGCCGAGGGGCGACTGATCCTGGCCGACGGCATCAGCTACGCGAAGAAGCTCGGTGCGACGAAGATCGTCGACGCGGCGACGCTCACCGGCGCGTGCGTGATCGCGTTGGGCCACGCCTCGTCCGCCGCGATCACGAACGACGATGCGTTCGGCGCGGCGTTTCTCGCGGCCGCGAAGCCGACGGGAGAGCGCTACTGGCAGATGCCGTACTACGACGACTACACCGCCGCGATGAAGAGCGACATCGCCGACCTGAAGAACACCGGCGGCCGCGCCGCAGGCACGCTGACGGCCGCGGCGTTCCTGCGCGAGTTCGCCGACGGCACGCCCTGGGTGCACCTCGACATCGCCGGCACGGCGTACCTCGATAACGAGTCGGCGTGGCAGGCGAAGGGGCCGACGGGCACGCCCGTGCGTGCGCTCGTAGCCCTCGTCGACTCCATGTCACATCAGGGCGCCCATCCCAACGGCGCGCGGGCGGCAGAGCTGACGGTGTGAAGTCGCGCAACGGGGCCGAGAGCGCTCGGCCCTACGAACCCGAGAAGAATCCGGCGATCAGGCGGGTCACCGCCGGCGCCATCAAACGGCGAAAGGGGAAGGCCCTCTTCCCCATCGCCACGGCGTACGACGCACCGTTCGGGCAGTTCGTCGAGAACGCCGGAATCGACGTCATCCTCGTGGGCGACAGCGTGGGAAACGTCGTCCTCGGCTTCGACGAGACCACGCCCGTCACGCTCGAGAGCATCCTCTATCACACGCAGGCCGTGACCCGCGGCACGACCCGCGCGCACATCATGGCCGACATGCCGTTCGGCTCCTACCAGGTGAGCAACGAAGAGGCGCTGCGCAACTCGATCCGGCTGGTGAAAGAGGGCGGCGCGTGCTCGGTCAAGCTCGAGGGCGGCCGCGACCAGGCGGAACGCATCCGCGCCATCACCGGCGCGGGGATCCCGGTCGTCGGCCACATCGGCGTCACGCCGCAGACGGCGGGGCTCGGGCCGGGCTTCAAGATGCGGACGCACCGCGACCGCCTGATTGACGACGCGCGTTCCGTCGAGGCGGCCGGCGCGTACGCGATCGTCCTCGAGGTGGTTGACTACGAGATCTCGCGCGAGATCACGGAACTGTTGTCCATCCCCACGATCGGCATCGGATCCGGCCCGCACTGCGATTCGCAGGTGCTGGTGCTGCACGACATCCTCGGCATGTACCCGCACTCGCCCAGCTTCGCCAAGCGCTACGCCGAGGTGGGAAGCCTAGCCATCGAGGCGTTGCAGACCTACGCCCGGGAAGTGCGCGAAAAGACTTTTCCGGCGTAGGAAAGGATGCCGGCCTGGTGGCACTCGGCGCCGCTAGGATAGCGGCATGTTAGAGAGCGACGACTGGTCCGACCCTTTAATCATCGCGATGCGCGCTTTCGAGCGCGTCCTTCTTGCGTGTGACGCCACGCCTCCAACGCGTCGAGACGACGGCGAAGCGTTTGCAGCTCTTCGATCAGCGCCAACCCTCCGGTGGCCAAGCGGCCTGCTTCGGCCGGCAAACGTGATTCCTCTTCGCTCTCGCCGCCCGCCGGCGCCGCGTCGCGAACCTTAGCGCCCGCGCGCTCGAGTGCCGCGACGACGAAGGCGTGCGCGCGCGAGCGCCCGCCCTCGCCCTTGCGTCCGAGCTGACGGATCTCGACGACCATCGTGGACTTGTTCGCCTCGACGACCAGGCGCGTCTCGTCGCGTTCCAGCCCGTAGAGCGCCTCGGCGCTCGTGCCGAGCGCCCGCGCGATGCGCACGACGACGCTGACGGACGGATTGAGCCGCTGGTCGGCCTCGATCTTATAGAGCGTCGGGTGGTTGACTTCGGCTCGGCGGGCGAGCTCGTTTTGCGACCATCCCAACGCCCGGCGCCGTGCGGCGATTCTCTTTCCCAGCGTCACGCATTTGGACTGTAGCAACCGGCGACCGAGGCCCTTGAACCATTCGGTCTTGACGTTTGGTCAGGCGGGGGCGGCGTGCACCTGATGGGCGGCGGGGACGTTGGGATATTCGCCGATCAGGCAGCCGAGGCACATATCCTCGCGCTTACGCCCGACGGCCTCGATCAGTCCATCCAGGCTCAGGTAGCCCAGCGAATCCGCGCCCGTCTTCGCGCGAATCTCCTCGACCGTGTAGTTCGCGGCGATGAGCTCGTCGTAGGTTGCCATATCCACGCCCAGGTAGCACGGGTGCTTGATCGGCGGCGACGTGATGCGCAGGTGGACCTCGCGGGCGCCGGCCTCGCGCAGCAGCGCGACGATGCGCGGCGTCGTGGTGCCCCGCACGATCGAGTCGTCAACGACGATCACGCGCTGGTCGCGTAGGTTCTCGACGACGGGATTGAACTTGAGATGCACCCCGCGCGAGCGCATGCGCTGGTCGGGGCTGATGAACGTGCGCCCGATGTAGCGGTTCTTGATGAGGCCTTCGATGTAGGGCAGTCCGCTCTCGGTGGCATAGCCGATGCCGCCCGCGACGGCCGAGTCGGGCACCGCCATCACCACGTCGGCCTCGACCGGGTGCTCGCGCGCGAGCCGTCTGCCCATCTCGTAGCGGGCCATGTAGACCGAGCGCTCGTTGAACTTGGAGTCGGGCCGCGCGAAGTAGATGTACTCGAACATGCACAGCGCCTGCTGCGACTGCTCGACGTCAACGTGATGCGATTCGAGCCCGGCGGAGGTGATCCGCACGATCTCGCCGCGATCCAGCTCGCGCAGGTACTGCGCGCCGATCGTGCCGAGCGCGCACGACTCCGACGCCACGACGTAGCCGTCGTCGCCGAGACGGCCCAGGCAGAGCGGCCGCACGCCCCACGGATCGCGGAAGGCGTAGAGCTCGCTCTCGGTGCAGAGCACGATCGAATACGCGCCGCGGGCCCGCTTGAGGACCGCGGTAATGCGGTCGATCATGCTGCCCTTCGACTCGACGAGGAGCTTGGCCATCACCTCTGAGTCGGACGAGGCCTGGAGCACCGTCGTGGGCGCGAGCGCTTCGCGCAGTTCGTCGGTGTTGGTCAGGTTGCCGTTGTGCGCGAAGGCGAAGTCGCCCAGCTCCGTACGCTCGAGCAGGGGCTGGGCGTTGACCACGATGGACGAGCCGGTGGTCGAGTAGCGCGTATGGCCGATCGCGATATGGCCGCTGAGCTCGCCGAGGATGTCTTCGTTGAAGATCGCGCCGAGGAGACCCATCTCCTTATGGGAGCGGATCGTGCCGCCGTCGGCTGCGGCGATGCCCGCGGATTCCTGGCCGCGGTGCTGGAGCGCGTAGAGCGCGAAGAACGCGAGACGGGCTGCGTCGCGTCCCGGCGCGAAGACCCCCGTTATCCCGCACATCTTCTTCTAGTATAGCAGAGGCGCGGGCGCCCCGGACCTTTTTAGTCCGATGCGCGCCTCCCGCCGAAGATTTGCAGCAAAGCAAGGAAGATATTGATCGCATCGAGGTAGATGCTGGTCGCCATCAGGACCGGCGTCAGGCCGTCGCCGCCGGCGCGAAGCCGCGCGAAATCGATCAGCACCAGACCCGAGAAGATCGCGAGCGTGATCCACGCGTAAACCTCCGGGTGGATGAACTTCACGAAGATGGACACGATGCCGACCACGATGAGTCCCACCAGCGCGATCATGAAGATCCCCTGGAAGCGCCGCAGGTCGAGTCCGGTCGCGTAGACGATGGCGCCCAGCGCGAACATGCCCAGGCCGGTGGTGAGCGCGGCGTTGACGACCACGTCGGGGCCAAACGCTCGAACGTACTGTCCGATAACCGGCGCGATGCCGACGCCCTCCGCGAACGTGAACGCGTAGAAGAGCAGCAGCGAGATCGCTTCGTTGCGCCGCGTCGCGTTGATCGCGATTAACAGGATGAATCCGACGATCATCGCTCCGAGGCCCAGCCCCGGCGAGACGACGCCTTGCGAGACCCACGCGGCAAGCGCGGTCACGCACAGCCCGAGGGCGGTGATGCCGAGCACCTGGGCGAGCAGCGAGTGCGTCGGGATCGCCGGCGCGTACTGCGTTCCGTACGAAGTCTGCGGTTGAAAGCGAAAAGCCATGACGTTTGCTAATAACCTCCGTCCGAGCGCCGAGTTACACCGGGGCGGCCTCGTCTCATCCAGGAGCGGTAAGGCGAGCATACGCTAGGCCGGCGGTGCCGACCTCTCCGGCAATACCGGCGCGGCAATGTCGGTGCGGTAGGTCAGGCCGTCGGCGCCGAGACGTCCCGCAAGCCGGTGGACCGCGTCGTAGGCGTGCTCGCGCGCGTTCGTCAGATCGTCGCCCAGGGCGGTGACGGTCAGCACGCGTCCGCCGCCGGTCTCCACCGTGTCGCCCACGAGCCGCGACGAGCCCCAGAACGCGTGGCAGCCGTGGCCGAGTGCGAGGTCGGGGCTGAGCCCCTGCATCGGCGTGTTGCTGCGGGGGTAATCGCCCGTCGCCAGCACGACGCCGACGCACCGGCGCTCCGATAGGCTCGCGAGCGAAAGGTCCATCGCGCCGCGCGCCACGGAATCGAGCAGTTTTGCGAAGTCTCCGCCGATGCGCGGCAGCAGCACCTGCGCCTCCGGATCGCCGAACCGCACGTTGAACTCGATCACCTGCGGGCCCGCGTCGTTCCACATCAGGCCGCAGTAGAGCACGCCGACGTACTCTTCGTCTTCTGCGCGGAGTCCGGCGAGCAGCGGCGCGAGGATCCGTTCGCGCACGCGATCGTCGAGATCCGCCGGAAATCCCTCGGGCGGCGAGTACGCCCCCATGCCGCCGGTGTTCGGCCCAGTGTCGCCGTCGCCGGCACGCTTGTAGTCGCACGCCGCTCCGATCGGGACGATCGCGCGGCCGTCGCAGAGCGCGAAGACGCTCACCTCGCGGCCCGCGAGCCGCTCCTCGAGCAGAACGTCGGATCCGCCGCCGGGGATGCGTCCGCGACCGTACCAATCGGCGAGCACGGCGCGTGCGGCGTCAACGCTCGGCGCCACGACGACGCCCTTGCCGGCCGCCAGCCCGTCGGCCTTGACGACTACGGCCCCGTGCCACTGCTCGAGCGCCTTGTTCGCCGCGTCGAGCGAGTGCACGACGGCCGCGCGCGCGGTCGGGATGCCGTGGCGCTCCATGAACCGCTTGGCGAAGATCTTGCTCGACTCGAGCCGGCCGCCCGAGCGGTTGGGGCCGAACACCGGGATGCCGGCGTCGCGCAGCCGGTCGCCGACGCCCGCGGCGATCGCGGTTTCGGGGCCGAGCACGGCGAGATCGATGCGCTCGGCGACGCAGCGCTCGGCCAGCGACTTGCCGTCGGTCGCCGCGACGTCCCAGTTCTCTCCCCGCGACGCGGTGCCGGCGTTGCCCGGCGCGGCGAAGACCGCCTCGCACGACGGCGATTCGGCGATGCGCCACGACAGCGCGTCCTCGCGCGCGCCGTTACCGACGACGAGAACGCGCATCGCCTACTCCCACTCGACCGTTGCCGGCGGCTTGGTGGTCACGTCGTAGGCGACGCGGTTGACGCCGCGCACCTCGTTGACGATGCGGGCGGACATCCTCTCGAGCAGCGCGTGCGGCAGGCGCGCCCAATCGGCGGTCATGCCGTCCTCGCTGGTGATCGCGCGAATCGCGACCAAATTGCCGTAGGTGCGTCCGTCGCCCATCACGCCCACGCTCTTCACCGGCGTCAGCACCGCGAAGTATTGCCACGGGTGCGGATCGAGGTCGCGCGCCGAATCGATCTCGTGGCGAACGATGGCGTCGGCCGCACGCACGATTTCGAGACGCTCGTGCGTCACATCGCCGATGATGCGAACCGCCAGGCCCGGCCCCGGAAACGGCTGCCGATTGACGATCGCCGCGGGCAGCCCGAGCGCGCGGCCCAGCTCGCGCACCTCGTCCTTGAAGAGTGCGCGCAGCGGCTCGATCAGCTTCAGACCCATCTGAGCGGGCAGGCCGCCGACGTTGTGGTGCGACTTGATCTTCTCGCCCGCCTTGCTTCCCGGCGTCTTCGACTCGATGACGTCGGGATAGAGCGTGCCCTGCACGAGGTATTTGACGCCCGGAATCTTGGCGGCCTCGTGCTCGAAGACTTCGATGAACTCGTGCCCGATGATGATGCGCTTGCGCTCGGGATCCTCGACTCCTTGCAGCTTCCGAAGGAAGCGCTCGCGTGCGTCGACCGCGATCGCGTCGAGATGCAGCACGTCCCGAAACGCCGTCACCACTTGCTCGGCCTCGCCCTCGCGCAGCAGGCCGTGGTCAACGAAGACGCACGTGAGCTGCTTGCCGATGGCGCGCGACACCAGCGTGGCGGCGACCGCCGAGTCGACGCCGCCGGAGAGCGCGCAGATCACCTTGTCGCCGCCCACGCGCTCGCGGATCTCGTCCACCGCGGTTTCGAGAAACGAGTCCATCTTCCAGTCCCGCTCGAGGCCGGCGATCTTGTCGAGGAAGTTTTCGAGGATCGCGCGGCCGTATTGCGTGTGGACGACCTCGGGATGGAACTGCACGCCGTAGATCTTCTTCCGCGCGTTACCCATGGCTGCGACGTTGCAGCGCGCCGTAGACGCGAGCGCGCGATATCCGTCCGGCAGCGCGACGACCGAATCGCCGTGCGACATCCACACGCGCGACTCGCCGGGCACGCCCTCGAACAGCGGCGAGTCGCCGTCGTCAATCGAGAGCGCGGCCGGCCCGTACTCCGCGCGGTCGAGCGGCACGAGCTTGCCGCCGGCGTCGCGCGCCACGAGCTGCATGCCGTAGCAGATCGCGAGGATCGGAACGCCGGCGCCGAGGATCTCGCGATCCATCTCGGGCGCGCCCGGCGCGAGCGCGCTCTCGGGACCGCCGGAGAGAATCAGGCCTGCGGGATCGCGCGCGGACAGCACGGACCACGGCGTGTCGTACGGAACGATCTCGCAGTAGACGCCGAGCTCGCGCGTCCGCCGGGCGATGAGCTGCGCGTACTGTGCGCCGAAGTCGAGAACGAAGACCGACTGCGCCACGAGGTCGTCTAGGCCGCGGCCGCCGCCGCTTTCAGTGCCGCATCGTAGTCGGGCTCGCTCGCGACCTCGGGCACGATCTGGACGTATGCGATACTGCGATCCTTGCCGATCACGACGATCGCGCGAGCTAACAGGCCGAGCTGCTCGATCAGCAGTCCGTAGTTCTTACCGAAGCTGCGGTCGCGATAGTCGGAGAGCATCTGCAGTTTCACGTCGCCCTGGGCGCCGCACCATCGCGCCTGAGCAAACGGGAGGTCCATGCTGACGACGGCCGCCGAGACGTTGGACGGAAGCTCGCCGAGCCGGGAGTTGAATTTCTGCGACTCGAGCGAGCAGACGCTCGTGTCGAGCGAGGGTACGACGATCAGCATCGCGGCCCGGTTGCCCTCATCGAGCAGCATGTCGGGCGTGATGGCCGAGAGATCGCCAGCCGTGAGCGTAAAGTCGGGTGCGGGGGCGCCGGCGCGCAGCTGCGGGCCGGCGAGCGTCATGGGCGTGCCTTTGAAAGTAATCATTCCTTTGTCCTATCTCGAAGCTCGATAATACTTTAGGTCAACACCTCTTCGAGGCGATCGGTGTCGCGCGCCATCACGACTTCCATCGCGATGCGCTCGCCCACGGAGACGTCGCGACCCCACCGGTAGGCGGAGTAGGGCGTGTAGCGCGTGCCCGGCGACCCGGGGATGCGCAGCGAGACGTCGTAGCAGACCAGCTCCTTGGGCGGACCGGCCGCAACGATGCACTGCAGCGCGAACGGTCCGAGGGCACCGGGCGGGCGGAGCGCCCGCGTGGCCTCGACGAAACGCTCGCCCATTTCGAAGGCGGGCTCGAGCATCGACTCGAGGATCGTGGCGGCGATGTGCCCGGCCTCCTCGAGCCGCATCGTCACGCCGCGCACGGCGTCCAGCGCCGACGGCGGCACGCTGCGCAGGCCCTCCAGGTTCGTCTGCCGGCGCGTGTCGGTGCCGCTCAGCTCCAGCTCGCCGAGGATCGGCGAGTAGAAAAAGTTCAGGTTCACCGACGGGCCGAGCGCGTATTCCTCGGCGATCGCGCCGGCGAGGCCCGCCTCGGTCAGCACGCCGCCGGCGATCAAGCGGCCCGCGGTTTCGCGGTACTCCTGCGGCGACGACGCCAGGAAGAAGGCGCGTTCGAAGCTGACGCGGGCGTGCGGCGCCTTCACGATCACCAGCCGGTCGATCTCGTCGGGCGATCGGAACTGCAGCGGGTGCCGGATCCCGGCCCGCGCCAGCAGCGCGTACTGATCGCTTGCGCCGGCCTCGCGCTCTTCCGCGCGCAACAGGTGCCGGTTGCCGAAGAACGGCACCTGCATGCGCCGCTCGATCTCGTCGTAGCCGTACCGCTGGCGAAGGTAGACCTCGAACGAACGGTTCGCGACGAACAGCACGTTCTCGCCCAGCAGCCGCCGCTGCACGTCGTCGCTCAGGATGTCGGCGAACGAGTCGAGCTCGATCGTCGCGTCAACGCAGCCGCGCGCCACCGGCCGCTCGCGCGCCGCGAAGTGGCGCACGTAAGTTTGTTCGCGCCCCTTGGCGGTGACGACGAGGTTGCGCAGACCCTGCGCGCGCGCGCCGTACGCCACTTCCAGGGCCGAGTGACTTCCGATCGAGCAGAGCGTCAGACGCGACCGGTCGTACCCGGCGAGCGCCCGGGCCACCTGCTCGGCGCTCACGACGGCGTCAAGAGCTTGCGGGCTTGCGGGCTATCTTGGTATTCGACCGTCAACAGGCCCTTGATCTGGCGCGCCGTCGCGCGCGACTGCGCGTCGGTCATGCGCTGCAGCGTGGTGTAGCACCAGTACAGCAGCATCGGCAGATCGCGGTCGCGCGGATAGACCTTCTGCATGTCCACGATCGAGCGCGCCACGTCGAACGCCTGATCGCTCTCGGCGTTGCCGTAGTTGTAGTCGAGCATGAAATTGATGTGCTTCAGCCGGTTCTCGATCTCGAGGATCGACATGTTCAGCGGGCCGAAGTACTCGTCGGCCGGCGCGAGCGTCGTCAGATAGGCCGCGTGCGGCATCGCGTTGACGGTCGCGATCACGCGGAGCGGATCCACCGCCTTCAACCGCGCGATGAAGCGCTGCGCGTTCGCAACGTCGGCCGCGCTGTACCCCTGCTCCGTGGACGCCGAATCGGCGGCGCGTACCAGCTCGTTCCCCCACGTCGTCGGCAGATGCGCCACCGGAAAGCTCTGCGCGGCGGAACGCTGCAGCGCGAGGCTGCGCCACGCGGGGTCGCGCGTCAGCAGCCAGGCGCGCCAGTCGGCCTCGACCTGGATGAGCAGAGCGTCCGTGTCGCCGGGATACGTCTTGACGTTCGCGGTCGCATCGGAGTCGGCGAGTCGCGCGAGCAGCGCCGGATCGTCTTCGGAGTTCACGCGCTGCAGCAGCCCCTGGGCCTGCCCGATCAGCTCGGGATCGTTGGAGTGCTTCATCACCCAGTCGGCGGCTTCGCGCACCCACCACACCGCACCGTCGTGATTCGTCAGCGGGTTGTAGTGCAGGCCCGTGCCGATCGACACGGTCAGCGTGGCCAGTTCGCCGTAGGCCGGATCGTTCGGATACTGCAGCGAGTACGCGCGTCCCGCGTTGAAGATCGTGCCGAGGTACGTGGCCTCCGCACGGAAGTCCCAGCCGCGAACCGACCCCTTCGCGTAGGCGTCCTTCATCTGCGCGTAGAGCACCGCGGGATTGACTTCGACCGTCGCGCGCGCGGCGACCGGCGCGACCGCCGGCACGACAACGGCCGCGGCGATCGCCGCGCTATACCACGCTCGAGTCATCGAGCACCAGGTGCAGGTTGTTGGTCAGCAGGGCGTTCTTGATCTCGCGCGCGATGCGCCGCCCCGTCGACATCGGTTCGGAGTAGTTGAGGTACGAGTACGGCGAGCCGTCGATGAAGAGGTTGGTGCCGGCGACGATGCGCGCCGAGATCTCCATGACGTAGAAATGAATGTCGGGCGTAATGATCGTCTCGATGCAGAACGCGCCGAAGAGGCCCTTCGGTCCGCAGATCTCCTTGCTCACCCGCACCACGTCGTCGCCCATGCGCAGCGCCTCTGCCAGCATCGACTCGCGCAGCGACACCGGCTGATTCCCCACCACCACGTAGGAGGGGCTGACGTCCATGCCCTCCTGCGCGGCCGCGGGAATGCGGCCGAGCGAATCGACGTTGGTCTCGTAGCGGCGGTCCATCGACATGATCTCGAGCTTGTGCTGCAGCGGCGAATAGAAGTAGTGGATGTAGAGCGGTACGCCGATGATGTATTCCTGAATCGTGTAGGCTTCCTTGAGGTGCGTTGCCCGCGCCTCGAAGTCGTGGGTATCCCGAATGAACATATAACCCTTGCCGCCCGCCGCCCCGTAGAGCTTGACGATGACCGGCCGGTCGATCTCGGCTCCGCTGCGGAACTGACGCGGCAGCTTCAGGCCGGCGCGCGAGAGCCACTCGCGCTGCAGCTCGCGGCTCGCCTCCCAGTCGAGCACGGCCTTGTTCCCGAAGTACGGGATCGTCATCTTCTTGTGCTCTTCGAGCGAGAGATAGGCGACGAACGAGCCGTGCGGCACGATGATCACCTTGCGGCGTTGGAGCTCGTCGATCTTCGACATGAATTCGGAGTAGTCGTTGAGCGCGATCACCTCGTCAACGAACGCGAAGGAGCGATAGAGGCGCTCCGTGTCCCGGTTCGAGATGGCGAGCGTACGAAATCCTTCGTCGTGAGCTCCCTTGAGAATCTGCAACGCCGAATGGGAGCCCAACGTCGCGATGGTGTACGGCCGGTCCATGTTACGGCCGTACTGTTACCTGCCTCGGCGCGGCAGGCCTCCCTGCGTTAGTACGCCGCTTTCTCGATGGCGGGATTGCAGAGCAGCCGGTCCACGGCCCGCGCCAGCGTCTCTCGCGGCGCCGGCGCGCCGTTTTCGTCGAAAAGCTGCCAGGCCGTCGCGTGGATCGAGCGGCGCGCAACGCCGAGCGGTTCGATCCACACTTCGCCCGCGCGCGGTGCCGCCGCCTCGAGCAGCGTGAGCCGGTGCTTGTTCGGGTTGAAGATCGTTTCGTCGGCGACGATGCGCGCGGTGAGCGCGTTCGCATCGGCGTCGTCGTCGAAGAGCAGGATGTCGCTGCGTTCGACGCGGTTGACGGAAACGCCGAGCTTGCGCAGCGCGACGAGCGCGGTGTAGGCCGCGTTGTCGGGAATCTTTAGGCTGATGGCGACGGCGCGCATCACGCGGACGCGACCGCCTCGACGAAGCTGCGGAAGAGCACGGCCCCGCCCGACGGCGCGAGCACGTCGTCGCCCTCTGCGCGGTCGAGATGATTGAAGTTCCAGCCGTCCCGCTCGGGGTGCGGCATGATCGCCAGCACGTTGCCCCTGCGGTTCACCAGGCCGGCGCAGCCCAGCGCGGAGCCGTTCGGCACCGCGGCGTCGTCGACGGTGCCGTCGGCGTGCGCGTAGACGAAGGCCAGGTGACGCCCCCGCACGATCTCGTTCAGCCGCTGCGGTGTCGCCGCCAGCCGCCCCTCGGCGTGCGCGGCCCACGCGGGAACGAGCGCGTTCTCCTCGAGCGCCGCCGTGATCGGCGAGCGCGCCGGTTCGACGGCGAGCTTGAGGTAGACGTGCCGGCAGACGAAGTGCGGCTCGGGCGCGTTCTTCGCAAACGCAGCCGTCGGACGCCGCACGCCCGCGGTGCCGGGAACGAGCCCCGCCTCGAGCAAGATCTGCGCGCCGTTGCAGACGCCGAACACCAGCTTGCCCCGCTCGGCGGCCGCGGTCACGTAGTCCATGATGCGGTCGTGCGCCGCGATCGCGCCGGCGCGGATACGATCTTCGTACGCGAATCCGCCTGAGAGCACGTACGCGTCGTACTCGTTCAGCCGATCCGCGTGCGACCAGTGCACGAGGTCGGCGTCGCCGCCGCAGGCGCGCAGCAGTCGAACCGTCTCGTCCTCGGAGTTGGTGCCCGGAAAGACGGGGACGGCGATCCGCCGGCTCACGGGTAGAGCTCGCGCAGCGGCTGCGACCATACGTCGTAGAGGCGCGCGACGCCGAGCCGGGTGCCGTTGACCACCAGCTCGCCGCCGCCGATCGTCTCGCCGATCCGCAGCGCCCCCGTCAGGTCGATCTCGGCGTCGTCGCTCACCTCGCAGACGAAACCGCCCGCCTCGCACAGCGGATTGCCGAAGTCGATCTCGGCGCCGATCGCACGCCCGCGCAGCATCGCGTCGAACGCCAAACGCGCGAGCGCCGTCAGCATTCCGCCGACCCGAATCGCGCGGCACGAACGAACGACGCCACGCCCGATTGCGTCCTGCAAGATTGCGACGGCCGCGCGCTCGGCGGGATACGAGATCGCGGGCAACGGGCCTTCGATCCCCAGCAGATCGGCCAGCACCGAACCGCCGACGACCAGCTCGCGGCTGCCGATCCAGAGCAGCGCCGAACCAGGTTGCTTGAGCCCGGGCGTTACGACGCGTCCCACGTCTTCGAGCGCGCCGACGCACGCCACGATCGCCGATGCGGGAATCGCGCGCCCGTCGGACGTTTCGTTGTACAGGCTGACGTTGCCGGAGACGATCGGCAAATCGAGCTTTTCGGCGGCGCGCGCCAGCCCGTCAACGGCCGCGACGAACTCGCCGTACTGATCCGGCTTGCGCGGGTTGCCGAAGTTCAAGCAGTTCGTGAGACCCAGCGGCCGCGCGCCGACGGCGACGACGCAGTTCATCGCCTCGATCACCGCGAGCTCCGCGGCGTAGCCGGCGTCGATGCGGCCGTAGCGCGGGTTGCCGGCGACGGCGAGCGCGACGCCCAGGCGCGATCCGGGAACCGGCGCGAGAACGCCGGCGTCGGCCGCGCCGCGCGGGAGCACCGTGCACCCGCGCACGACCGCGTCGTAGCGACGATAGAGCGGCTCGCGCGACGCGACGTCGGGGTGGGCGAGGATGCTCGGGAATACGGTCTCGACGTCGAGCGCGGGCACCTCTTCGAGCGCGCCGGCATGGCGGATCACTTCCGTGTAGGGAAGCTCGTCGCGCACGTCGCCGGTGAGAAGGGCGTTTTCGACGTCCATCACCACCGAGCCGCGATGGCGCAGCAGGTACCGCCCGTCGTCCGTCACCCTGCCGATCACGGTGGCGCGGGCGTTGTAGGCGACGTCGGGCAGCGTAAACTCTTCGTTATAGATGCGCAGCACCTCGGTGGCCAGGTCGGGCGGCAGCACCCAGAGCAGCCGCTCTTGCGTCTCGCCGACCGCGATCACCTCGGGTGCCATGCCTTCGACGGCGACGTTGACGCGGTCGAGGTCGATATCCGCGCCGTAGCCGCCGGGAGCGGTGACCTCCGCCGAGCAGCCCACGATGCCGCCCGCGCCGAGGTCCTTGAACGCGGCGCGAACGTTTCGCTCGCGCAGCAGCGCGAACACGCGGTAGCTGGCGCGCATGATCACGTTCTTCAGAAACGGATCGGGAACTTGTACCGCGCCCTTGTTGAGGTCGGTCTCGCCGGCGTCGAGCGTCAGCGACGAAAACGACGCTCCGCCGAACCCGCTCGGATCGGTCGCCTTGCCGACGAGCACGATCTCCCAGCCGTCCGCGCCGGGCGGCACGCGCGAGTCGATGAGTTCGTCTTCTTTGACGATGCCGAGCGCGACGACGTTCACCAGGCAATTCTCGTTGAAGCCTTCGTCGAAGTAGACGTCGCCGGCGAGGTTGGGAACGCCGATCGCGTTGCCGTACCCGCCGATTCCGTCCACCACGCCCTGCGCGACGTGATCGGGATGCGATTCCGCCTCTTCGGTGAGCCCGAAACGCAGCGGATCGGCGACGGCGATCACTTCGGCGCCCATGCAGAGGACGTCGCGCACGATGCCGCCGATGCCGGTCGCGGCGCCTTCGAACGGCACGATCTGAGACGGATGATTGTGCGACTCGTGCGCGACGACCACGGCGTAGCGCGCGCCGTCGTGCACGCCGAGGTGCAACGCGCCGGCGTCCTGGCCGGGACCGAGCACGACGGCGGCGCCCGTCGTCGGCAGGCGCTTCAGATGGTGGCGGCTGGACTTATAGCTGCAATGCTCGCTCCAGGCGGCATCGAACGCGTGCAGCTCCACCATGGTCGGCTCGCGCCCGAGCCGCTCGACGATCCGCGCGAGTTCGTCGTCGCGCAGAGCGACGTCCGGCTCTCCGGAGAGCCCACTAACCAAGTGCGGCTTCCGCGACCGCGGCCTGCTGCAGCGAGGCATCGGCGTGGAGCACGCCCGAGCGCGCGTTGGCCTGCATCAGCAGCGTGCGACCATAGAGCACGGTGTCCTCGAGCCCGAAGAGCTTGGCGCACTCCATGGCCAAGCGTTCGGCAGCGATGGAGCCGTCGAGCACCGGCGCCGAGGAGATCGCGTCGAGCATCGCGCGCAGCAGATCGTTCTCGCCCACGGCGACGACGATGAGGCGCGCGAAGCTCGCCTCCAGCTGCTGCACGAGTTGCAGCACGTAGCCCGGGGTGGCGGTCGCGCTCGCGACGTGCCGCACCGTCGGCAGCCCCAGCTGCCCCAGCGCCTTGACGATCTCGTTCACGCGATCGATCTGCGCGGCCGAGTCGGCGATCGCCGCGACCATGCCGGGACGCATCACCGGAAACGCGCCGACGAACTCCGCGACTCGCTCGTAGGCCTGCTTGACGCGGCCGAGCGCCTCGTCGTCAACGGTCTCCAGGTTGCGGTACATCTGTTTGTCGAGCATCAGCTCTTCGCGGCCCTGCGGCCAGATGCGCCACGAGTCGTTATCAATGACGTCGGCGATCACCAGCTGACCCGGATTCTCTCCGCCGGCCAGCCGGCCGAACTCGACCTTCAGGTCCACCAGCAGCACGTCGCGGCGCCGCCAGGCGTGCGAGAGGATGTCGAAGGTCAGGCGCGCGAGCTCGGTCATCACCGCCACTTCCTGCGGGGTGGCGATCTCTTGCGCGACGATCTGGTCGGGGCCGATCATCGGATCGTGCGCCGCGTCGTCTTTGAGGAAGAACTCGATCACCCGCGGCACGAGCAGCGTCCCGCGCGGCAGGTTGGGATTGCGTCTCGCGAACGAGCCGGCCGCGACGCCGCGCGTGACGACTTCGAGCGGGATCATGTTGCAGCGGCGCACCACCATCTCGTTGTCGTCGTCGTCCTCGCCGCCGTTGAGATAGTGCGTGGGCAACCCGCAGAGGTTGAGCAGCCTGAAGATGCGGGCCGTCGTCTGCGCCGCCAGCCGGCCCTTCCCGGCGATCTGGTGGCGCCGCGCGCCGTCGCCGGCCGAGATGCCGTCGGTCTGCGCGACGACCAGCTGGTGCGGCTGCCCGGGGTTCTCGTAGAGAACCTTCGTCTTGCCGCGCGCGATCTCGCTGCCTTTGTTCATGCGAGACGCACCTCGGCCTGACGCGGGAACGGCTCGAGCCGGTCGATGCGGTCGGCGAGCAGGCGCGCGCGCTGCGGGGCGGTTCCGACGAAGCTGCTCGGGTCGAGCAGCCGCCGAATCTCGGCCGGGTCCACCAGCGCGGTCAACTGCGCGTCCTCGCATAAGAGACGCGCGAGCGGGTTGTCCTCGCCGCGAGCGACCGCTTCCCACGCTTGCATGGACGCACCGCGCAGGGTTTCGTGCAGGCGCTGACGGTCCCCGCCGCCGCGAACGGCCTCGAGCATCACCGACGTCGTGCCGGCGAATGGCGCGTAGACTCGCAGATTCGACGAGATCCGGCGCTCGTCCACGCGCAACCCGGCGATCACCTTGCGCGCGAGCGTCACGATCTCGTCGGTGCACAGCAGCGCCTCGGGCAGCGTCGTTCGCCGGTTCGCGCTATCGTCGAGCGTGCGCTCCAAGAAATTCGTGGCTGCATTCTGCCATGCGACGTCGGCATAGGCCGGGAGCAGGCGTGCGAGCGATCCGATACGCTCGCACATGATGGGATTCTGCTTGAAGGGCATCACGGAGCTGCCGACCTGCGCGCGACCGAACGGCTCGGCGACTTCGCCGAAGCCGGGGCTCGCGAGCACGCGCACGTCGGCGGCGAACTTCGAGAGCGACGCGCCGACGCCGGCGAGCGCCGCGAGCAGCAGGTAGTCGAGCTTGCGGGGATAGGTCTGGGTGCTGATCTCGCGGGCCTCGAGGCCGAAGCGCTCGAGCACGTAGGCCTCGATCTCGGCCGAGCGTCCGGCGAGCCGCTCGTACGAGGCCGCGGTGCCGACGGCGCCGCGCAGCCCCTTCGTGGTTAGGTTGTCGAAGACGAAACGCAAGTGCTCGTCGTCGGCGAGCAGATCTTGCGCGTACGAGGCGAGGCGATATCCCAGCGTCGTTGGCTCGGCGGGCTGCAGATGCGTATAGGCCATGCAGACGAGGCCGGCGTGCTCGCGAATCTTCGCCGCAAACGCGGCGAGCAGCTCCGACAGGTTCTTGCCGATCAGCGACAGCCCGACGCGCAGCCGGTACGTCTCGACGGTATCCTCCACGTCCATTGACGTGGCCCCGAGGTGCAGCTTCCCGCCGCCCGCGGCCGCCTGACTCGCGAAGACGCGAATCTCCGCCATGAGATCGTGGTGGATCTCGCGTTCGATCGCGAGCGCCGCGTCAATGTCGATCTCGCCCGCGTGCGCGCGCAGGTCGGCGACCTCGGCCTCGTCGACCAGCCCCTGCGCGCACTGCGCTTCGGCTAAGGCGACCCATACCGCGCGCCAGAGCCTGCGCCGGCTGCTCTCGGAAAAGAGCGAACGCAGGTCCGCGCTCCCGTACCTCCACGAGAACGGCGAAGCGTAGGTATCGTAATCCATGGACTGCGATGCCCTTCGCCCCGCGGGAAGCCCCCGCCTCGTCACCGTATCTGCACGCGATGAGGCCGGCTGCGGCGCTGCTGCTCGTTCTGTGCTGCAGTTTTCTCGGTTGTTCGCGGCGCGCGAACGAGGCGCCCGGACGGCATCCATGGACGCAGGCGGGCGTCTTGCGCGTGGCGCTCAACGAGGAGCCCAAAGACCTCAATCCGCTGCTCGCCGGCACGACGCCCGAGATCTTCGTCGAACGCCTGATGTTCGAACCGCTCGTCTCCGCAGATCCGCGGGGGAACCCGGTGCCGATGCTGGCCGCCGCGGTTCCGACGCAGGCCAACCGCGGGATCAGCGCCGACGGCTTGACGATCGTCTACCACCTGCGGCACGACGTTCGCTGGAGCGACGGCGTGCCCGTGACGTCGCACGACGTCGCCTGGTCGTGGGCGGCCATCATGAATCCGGACAACGACGTGGTGTCGCGCCACGGCTACGACGACGTCCGCGCCGTGGACACGCCCGATCCCTACACCGCGATCGTGCACTTGAAGAAACCGTTCGCGCCGTTCGTCAATGCCTTCTTCGCCGAGAGCGATCAGCCGTACGACGTCGTTCCGGCGCACGTGCTCGCGCGATACCCCAACGTCAATCAGATTCCATTCGACGCGCAGCCGTTGGTGAGCGACGGACCGTTTCGCTTCGTTCGCTGGCAGCGGGGCGACCGGATCGTGCTGGACGCGAACCGCTCGTTCTTCCACGGGCCGCCCGGCCTGCGGCGCGTGATCGTTCAGTTCGTGCCCGACGAAGATACGGCGATCGGCCTGCTTGCGACGCACGAAGCTGATTACGTCTTTCAACCGTCGATCACGACGTATCCCGCGCTGCGCGCACTGCCGGACGCCCGCGTCGCCTTCGTCAGCGTCAACGGCTACGACGGGCTCGAGGCCAACGTCTCGCACGCCACCCTCGCCGACCGCCGAGTGCGCACCGCCATCGCGGCAGCGCTCGACAAGGCGGCAATCACCAGGGAGTTGACGCACGCCCAATCCACCACCGCAACCGAGGATTTGCCGAACTGGATCTGGGCGTTCGACCCCACGGTGAAGGCCGTGCCCTTCGATCCTGCCGCGGCGAGGCGGCTGCTGGCGCAGGCAGGATGGCTCGCGGACCCCGACGGGATCGCCCGGAAGGGCGGCCGCCCTCTAAGCCTCACGATGGTAACCGACAACGCGTCGCGCCAGCACCGTTCGGAAAGCCTCCTGGTGCAGGCCGCCCTGCGCCGCGTCGGCATCGTGGTGAGCGTGAAGTACTACCCACTCGCGATTCTCTACGCTCCGGAGGGCATGGGCGGCATCCAGCACGGCGGGAAGTTCGACCTGCTCCTGTACTCGTGGTACGCCGGCGTCGACCCCGACAACTCGTCGCAGCTGACGTGCAACAACTTTCCGCCGCACGGCTACAACGATACGCGCTACTGCAGCGCCGCGATGGACGCCGCGCAAGCGCAGGCGCTGAATCATTACGACCGGCCCACGCGCACGGCCGCGTACGCGAAGATCGAGCACCTGCTCTCGGTTGACAATCCCGCCATCTTCTTGTGGTGGCAGCGCCAGCCCGAAGCGCTCAGCGTAGACTTCCACGGCTTCGATCCCAATCCGGTCGTCGAGTCGTGGAACGCCTGGCAGTGGAGCATTTAGAAAGCCCCTTGTCGCTATCGCGATTCGTTGCGGATCGCCGGCACGAACAGCGCGATCAGCGCGATCACCACGTAGCCCGCGGCCGAGATCGACATCGCGGCGTGCGGCGAGCGATGGTCCGCGACCCAGCCGAACAGCAGCACTCCGGGCGCCATGCCCGCGAGCACCAACAGGCGCACGGCGCCCATCACCCGTCCGACCGTCTCGGGGGGAGTCACGCGCATACGAAAGCCGAGGATCTGCGCGATTTCGAAGTTGCCGATCGCGTTGGACGTGGCCCAGAAGGCGGCGGCGACCCAGACGTTCTTCACGAGCACGACGGGAATGAAGATGACCGCGTCGAGGAGGTAAGCCGTGACGATCGCGCGTCCGAACGGCCACCGATCCGGATAGCGCGCCGCCAGCGAGGCGCCCGCGACCGCTCCCAGCGCGGAGATCCCGAAAAAGATTCCCACCTGCTGATCGGTGGCGTCGAAGCCTTTCTTGAGAAACGGAATCAAGACCGCGTAGCCTCCGAACCCGAAGATATTCAGCGAGAACGCCGCGAACGCTTGCGCGCGCATGCCGAGATCGGCCCACAGCTGACGGTAGCCCAGCTGGATGTCGGCCAGGAGATGGCGCAACGTGGGCAGGCCGCCCGGACGATCGGGCCCCAGCGACGGTATCCAGATCAGCGAGAGCTGCGACGCGAGATAGGTGGCCGCGTTGATGGCGAGCGACGGCAGCGGGCCGAAGTACGCGAAGAGCGCTCCGCCGATCGCGGGCGCGATGAGATTCGACGTGTTCTCGGCCGCGATCAGCACGGCGATTCCCTTGGTGGCTTGGTCGCGGCCCAGCAAATACGGCAGGCTCGACGACTGACCGCCCAAGAACCCCGCCGCGCAGATCGAGATGATGACGAGTCCGCCGTAAATCATCGGCAGGGTGAGCACGTGCGCCGCGTACGCCACCGCGAAGAACGCCATCACGGCGAAGCGCACCGCATCACAAACGATCATCAGCCTGCGGCGGTCGAGGCGGTCGGCCAGCGACCCGCCGACCAGCGCGAACAGCGAGAACGGCGCGACCTCGCAGATCAGCGCGGTACCGGTAGAGAGGGCGGAGTGCGTCAGATGATAGGCGAGCAGCGGAACGGAGAGCGTGCGCAAACCGTCGCCGATGTAGCTCAGCGACTGTCCCGCAAAGTAGCGCCGGAAGGCGCGCGACGCAAAGACGCCCCGAGCGGCGCCGGATCCATCCACGGGCGCTAGCGGCGCGAGAGCGCGGAGAGTTCGACGGTGATGCGGTCGACGAGCGTCCGGTAGTCGTCGGGATCGCTGCCCGCGCGTCCCGTGACGATCGCCGCGATGCCGCCGACGGCGCGCTCGTACGCGGCGCGCGCGCGGCGCTCGCCGATGCGCGGCGCGAGCGGACGCAGCGCACGTTCGCTCCAGGCGTCGCGGCCGTACAGCCGGCCCCCCGACGGCCGCGCCAGCTCCCAGAGATTCTTGCACGCGAACGCGAGCGCGGACAGCAGCGGAATCGCCGCGTCGCGGTCGGTCTCGAAGAGCTCGTGCGCGATCGAAAGCGCGACGCGCGCCCGCCCTTCGACCACGGCGTTGGCGTACTTGTACGCCTTGGGATCGGGAATCGCCAGCGCCTCGCGCTCGAGCTCGCCGAGCGTGATCTTCTTGCCCGTCAGCGCGAGCTTCTCCAAATCGTTGCGCACGGCCGCCAGATCCGCGCCGCTGCGCGCCAGTTCGTCCACGACGCGCGCTTCGGCCGTCGCGCCCAAGCTCGCCAGGGTCTCCTCGACGAAGCGCGCGCGCGCGTCTTCGCCGGCCGTCGTGTCGATGCGCAGCGCGGCGCGCCCGGCCAGCGTGCCGAACGACTGGGGGCCCTTGCCGCGCGGCGGGAGCAGATCGACGAGCACCAGCGTGCTGCCTTCGGGCACGTTCTGCGCGACGTCCCACAGCTCGCGCCGTCCGGCGGCGCGCAGCGTGTGCGCGTCGCCGGCGATCACCACCCGGCGATCCGCCAAGAACGGCATGGCCTGCAGCGCCTCGGCGACGCGCGCGCCGTCGCTCGCATCGTCGGCCGTGAATCGCGAGAGGTTGAGCTCGCGGACCTCGATCGGCAGCAGCCGGTCGAGCAGCACGTCCAGCGTGCGGTCGGCCAGCACGCGTTCCGTTCCCTCGACGACCACGAGCCGGCCGATGGCGGGCGCCTTGTCGACGAAATCGTAGAACTTCACGCAAGCACGTTCGGCCGGAATTCGAGATCGGGAATCGATTCCGCGTAGGGCGGCCGCACGATGCCGCACTCGGTGACGAACGCCGTAATCAGGTGGCCCGGCGTCACGTCGAAGGCGGGGTTGTAAACGTCCGCGCCGTCGGGCGCCGTGCGCTCGCCGCGAAAGCCCGTCACCTCGAAGGCCGAGCGCTCCTCGATCGGGATCGCATCGCCGCCCGGCGTCGCCGGGTCGAACGTCGAGCGCGGCGCTGCGACGTAAAACGGAATGCCGTGATGCGCCGCGAGGATCGCGAGCCCGTAGGTTCCGATCTTGTTCGCAGTATCGCCGTTGCGGGCGATGCGATCGGCGCCGACGATCACCAGATCCACGCGCCGCTCCTTCATCGTGATGGCGGCAGCCGCATCCACGATGAGCACCGCCTCGACGCCGGCGTCGCGCAGCTCCAGGTAGTTCAGCCGCGCGCCCTGCAAAAGCGGCCGCGTCTCGTCAACGAACACCCGCGGCTTCTTCCCGCCGCGCTGCGCGGCGATGATCACGCCCAACGCGGTTCCGCCGCCGGCGGTGGCGAGCGGTCCGGTGTTGCAGTGCGTCAGGATGCGCGCGCTCTTCGGAATCAGCTCCAGGCCGTTGGCCGCGATCGCGTCGTCGACGGCGATCTGCTCCTCGTGGATCGCGCGCGCTTCGGCCAGCGGGTCGGCCGAGGCCAGCACGCGGTCGACCGCCCACGCCAAATTGACCGCCGTAGGACGCGCGTCGCGAACGATCCGCGCCGCGCGCTTGAGGTCGCCGTCGTCGGCGATCGTGGAGCGCAGCAGGGCGATGCCGTAGGCGGCGAAGACGCCGATGCACGGCGCCCCGCGCACGGCGAGGCTCTGGATCGCGCCGGCGATCTCTTCCGCCGAGCGCGCGCGCTCGTGCCGCACCTCATGCGGCAGCAGGCGCTGGTCGAGGTACCGTACGGCGTCGCCGTCCCAGGCAACCGCCGTCAAACGCCGGCCGGAACCTGCGCCGCGTAACAGGTGCGGCAATAGACGGGCCGATCGCCGCGCGGGCGAAACGGCACCGTGGTCTGGACCCCGCAGGCGGCGCACACCGCCTCGAAGCTGGGCCGGCTGCGCGCGGGCGCGCCTTCGCCGGTTTGCGAGCGCCGGGCTTGGCGGCATTCGCGACAGCGCTGGGGCTGGTTCGAGAAGCCCTTCTCGGCGAAAAACTGCTGCTCTCTGCCCGAAAAAACGAACTCGGCTCCGCAATCCTTACAGGTCAGAATTTTATCTTCCAAGGCTGCGCTCTCCGTGTGGCTGGGGCTGCCCTACATGCGACCAAGCCCGGTCAGTTCCTGCGCTGACCCGCGCGGTTCGCGCCGGCGGTCAAATGCACCAGCGCGGCCGCCGCGAGCCCGGCGCCGTAACCCTTGTCGCCGCGGCGCGAATCAGCGCGTTCCTGCGCCTGCTCCAGCGTGTCCGTCGTCAGCACGCCGAACCCGATCGGCGTGCCGGTGGCCAGCTGCACGTCCATGATCCCGCGAGCGCACTCCCCGGCGACGAAATCGAAGTGCGGCGTCTCGCCGCGAATCACGGCGCCCAGCGCGACGAGGCCGTCGAAGCGGCCGGTATGGATCAGATTGCGGCACGCAAGGGGCAACTCGAAGCAACCCGGAACGCCGAACACCTCGACGTCGTCGTCGCCCACGTTGCAGTCGCGCAGCGCGCGGGCCGCTCCCTCGATCAGGTGCTCGGCGAGGTCCGCGTAGAAGCCCGCTGCGACGATGGCGAAGCGCGCGCCGGCGCAGTCGATCGAGCCGGTGTCGCTCGCGCCGTCGCGCTTCACGACGCGCCGACCTCATCGAGGATGTGCCCCAGCTTGGAACGCTTGGTGTTCATGTAGTGCTTGTTGTGGTCGGTCGGCTCCGTCTGCAACGGCACGCGCCCCCCGATCTTCAAGCCGTAGCCCTCCAGGCCGAAGATCTTCTTCGGATTGTTCGTGATGAGGCGCATCTCGCGCACGCCCAAATCGGCGAGAATCTGCGAGCCGATGCCGTAGTCGCGCTTGTCCACCGGCAGGCCCAGCGCGAGATTGGCCTCGACGGTGTCGGCGCCGCGGTCCTGAAGTTCGTACGCGCGCAGTTTGTCGGCCAGGCCGATTCCGCGCCCCTCCTGCCGCAAGTACAGGAAGACGCCGCGCCCTTCGCGCGCGATGAGCTCCATCGCCCCGTCGCGCTGCGCGGCGCAGTCGCAGCGCGTGGAGTGCAGCGCGTCGCCGGTCATGCACTCGGAATGCACGCGCACCAGCAGCTCCTTTCCGCTGCCGACCTCGCCCATCACCAGCGCGACGTGCGTGTTGTCGTCGATGCCGGTGGTGTAGGCGATCCCCTTCCACGTCCCCAGCGTCGTCGGAAGATCGAACTCGGCGATGCGCGTGACCAGCTTCTCGTTCCGCATCCGGTAGGCGATGAGATCCTTCACGGTCACGAGCTTCAGCCCGTGCCGGTCGGCGTAACTCCGCAGCCCCTCGAGCCGCTCCATCGTTCCGTCGTCGGCCATGATTTCGCAGATCACGCCGGCCGGATAGAGGCCTGCCAGCCGCGCGAGATCCACCGCGGCCTCGGTCTGACCCGCCCGTACGAGCACGCCCCCTTCGCGCGCGCGAAGCGGAAACGTGTGTCCCGGCCGCAGGAAGTCGGCCGGACGCGCGTCGGGATCGAGGAGCCGTTTGATCGTGGCGGCGCGGTCGTGCGCCGAGATGCCGGTCGTCGTCATGCCGCGCGCTTCGACGGAGACGGTGAACGCGGTCTCGTGAACGGCCGTGTTCTCGCGCACCATCTGCGGGATGTGCAGCTCGTCGAGCCGAGCTCCCGGCATCGGCACGCAGATCAATCCGCCCGCGTGCTTACGCATGAAGTTGATCGCCTCGGGGGTGATCATCTGAGCCGCCATGACGAGATCTCCCTCGTTCTCGCGGTCCTCGTCGTCGAGCACGACGACCATCTTGCCGGCGCGAACGTCGGCGATCGCCTCGTCAATGGAGTCGAACGGGCCGTCGCCGGCGTCCGCGAGCTGTTCGCCGAGGGCCGGAAAGACGTGCGCCAGGCGCTGGAGCGTGCGATACGACGGCTCGCGCCTGCCGGCGCGTAGCAGCGAGATCGCCGACTCGGTCAGCCCGGCGCTCTCGGCCACCTCGGCGGCGGTCAGGCCGGCCCCTTCGATGGCGGCGTTCAGGGCGGTGGCGAAGCGGCTCACCCCTCTAGCCTAGCCGCGAGTTGACGATTGTCAAGCCGGCTAGGAGCCGGCGGTATATTGAAACACTCGTTTCAAATATGCTAGGATAGCCCGTGTCGAGAACGCCCGACGAGGCGCGCCGCGCCGACTTGCTCGACCGCGCCGTCGATTACGTCTGCCGGCACGGTTTGGCCGATCTTTCGCTGCGGCCGCTCGCCAAGGCGATCCGATCGAGCCCGCGTGGCCTGCTGTATCACTTTGGTTCGAAGGAGGAGCTGATTGTCGAGATCGTCCGGCGCGGTCGCGCCCGCCAGCGCACCATGATGACGAACCTCAAGCTCTCCGCCCTTCCGCCCCGCGAGGTCGCGCGCACGCTGTGGCGCGAGTGGAGCAAGTCCGAATGGGAGCCGCTGACGCGCCTCTCGCTCGAAGTCTACGCGCTCGCACTCGCCGACCGGGCGCGTTTCCCCGGCTTCCTCGACGGTGCGGTGAACGAGTGGCTCGGCGCGCTCGAGGCGTGCACGCGCGTCCCCAACGCGACGCGCGCGCATTCACGCGCGCTCGCGACGCTCCTCATCGCCGGCTTTCGCGGCTTCTTGCTCGACCTGCTCGCGACGCACGACCGCGCCCGCGTGAACCGCGCCGTGGACCTGTGGCTGTCGCTGGTCTACGATGAATAACAACGGCGCCCGCAGCGGCGCGACGATCTTCATCTTCGTCACCGTGCTGATCGACATGCTGACCTTCGGCATGATCGGCCCGGTGCTGCCCAAGCTGATCGCCGGCTTCGTGGGCAACGACTACGCCCACGCCGCCGAGATCATCGGACTCTTCGCAACGGCCTGGGCGCTGATGCAGTTCTTCTGCTCGCCGCTCCTCGGATTGCTTTCCGATCGCATCGGACGGCGCCCGGTCATCCTGCTCTCCAACGCCGTGACCGTCGTGGATTACGCGATCATGGCGCTGGCGCCGAACCTGTGGTGGCTCTTCGCGGGGCGCGTGCTCTCGGGCATCGCGACCGCGAACATGAGCGCCGCGAGCGCGTACATCGCCGACGTCACGCCGCCCGACAAGCGCGCCAAGGCGTTCGGCATGATCGGCAGCGCCTTCGGGCTGGGCTTCATGCTGGGGCCGGCCATCGGCGGCGTGGTCGGAACGGTCAACCCGCGGCTGACGTTCTGGGCGGCGGCCGGATTCGCCCTGATCAACACGCTCTACGGCCTCTTCGTGCTGCCGGAGTCGCTGCCGCCCGAGCGTCGCACGGCGCGGCTGGAGTGGAAGCGCGCGAACCCGCTCGGCTCGCTGCGAATGCTCCGGTCGCATCACGAGCTCTGGGGCCTGAGCTGGGTGAACCTCATCACCTATATCGCGCATGAGGTGTTTCCGAACGTCTGGGTGATCTATTGCATCGCGGCCTTCGGCTGGAGCACCGGCAGCGTCGGCCTGACGCTCGCGCTGATCGGCGCCATCGCCGCCGTCAACCAGGCGACGATGGTCGGCCCGGTGGTCAAGCGCTTGGGCGAGCGGCGCACGCTGTTCGCAAGCCTCGCGGTCGCCGTGGTCGGACTCGTGCTGCTCGGGGCAAACAACGGCATCGTCTTCATCATCGGGGCCATCGTCATCTCGCTGCCCATGTATCAAGCGACGTCGCAGGCGCTCATGACTCGGCGTGTGAGCGCCGCGGAGCAGGGCGAGCTGCAGGGGGCGCTCGGATCGCTGCGCGGCATCTCGATGCTCGTCGGTCCCACGATCTTCACGCTGACGTTCGCGCAGTTCGCGGGGCCGTGGCGTTCGCTCGGCCTCATCGGCGCGCCGTGGCTGCTCGCCGCTATCTTGTATGCCGTCTCGCTGTTCGTAGCGTGGCGCGTCACGTCGCGCACCGACGACGTCGTGCTGCCGCTGCCCGAGCCCGCTCCCCCGATCTACGCGGAGAGCTAGCCGCCGAAGCCGCTATTCGAAGGTCACGATCGGTTTGACGATGCGCGACTCCGCTAGATCGCGGTAGGCGCGCGGCACGTCGTCGAGCCCGACGAGCGTGGCCCCTACTTTCTCAGCCGACACGGTGCCCTGCGCGATCAAGGCCAGCGCCGCACGCGTGTCGTCCGGGCCGCACGAGTAGCTCGCGACCAGCCGCAGGTCGCCGAAATAGAACCGCTCCGGCTCCACGTCGAGCCGCGACTCGGGCGCGAACGGCGTGAACATCACCGCGGTGCCGCCCGGGGCGACGGCCGCGAGCGCGGCACGCATCGCTCCGCTCGTGCCCGGCCCGCAGATCACGACGTCGGCGCCGTCGGGCAGCGCCGCGGCCGTCTCGTCGGGGTGAAACGCGTGCGCCCCGTTGCGCGTCGCGATCGCCCGGCGCTCCGCGATGAAGTCGCTGCCGAACACCTCGGCACCCAAGGCCCGCGCCGCGAGCACGTGCAGCAGGCCCATGACGCCGAGGCCGATCACGTAGCAGCGATCGCCCGCCGCCACCCCGCCGCGCCGCAGCGACTTCACCACGCACGCGAGCGGCTCGACGAGCGACGCGTCCGGAAAGGTGACGTGCGCCGGCAGCGCCAGCGTGTCGCGTAGGTTCGTCGCGCTCACGCGGAAGAATTCGGCGATCCCGCCGGGGTCGATCTTGGCGGCGCGCCAGGTGGCGCACTGCACGTAGTCGCCGCGCGAGCACGCGCGGCACGCGAAGCACGGCGCGTGATGGTGCACGAAGACGCGCTCGCCCACCGCGAACGGCACGTCGCCGCTCGTTTCGGCGACGATCCCGGCCGGCTCGTGCCCGAGCACGAGCGGTGCCTTGCGGCGGATGTACCACGCCATCACGTCGCCGCTGCAGATGCCGCTGGCCATCGTGCGCACCAGCACCTCGCCGTCGCCGAGCCGCGGCACGGCGCGCTTCTCGACGCGAACGTCGTCGTGATCGTAGACGACCGCGGCGCGCATCGTACGCTCGCTCACGGCTGGATCAACACTTTCATGCCGTCGCCCGCGTCGAGCCGCGCGAAGGCGGTCGCGATCTCCGCCAAGGGATAGGTGCCCGAGATCAGCCGCGTCAGCGGCAGCTCGCGCGCCGCGATCAGCTCGTAGGCCGCGCGCACGTCGCCGGGCGTGAAGTGGAACGGCGCGACGAGCGCCACTTCGTCGTAGTGAAGACGCGCGGCGAGAAACGAGACGCGCGCATCGGCGGGCAGGCCGGCGAAGAACGAGACGCGCCCACCGCGCCGCACGAGCGACGGCGCGCTCTCCCACATCTCGACCGTTCCCGTGCACTCGATCGCGGCGTCCGCGCCGCGGCCTTCCGTGCGCTCGCCCGCGGCCTCCGCGACCGGCGCGTCGCGCGTGTCGAGGCTCTCGATCCCGAGCGAGCGCGCGAACTCGATCCGTTCCGGACGCCGGCCGAACAGCAGCGCGCGCACGCCCGCGCGCCGCAGCAGCAGCGCGTGCAGGATGCCGAACCCGCCGTTGCCGAGCACCGCCACGGTCGAGCCCGGCGGCGCCGCCAGCGCCGCGAGCGAGTGGACGACGCACGCGAGCGGCTCCAGAAACGCCGCCTCGGCGTAGCTCACCTCGGACGGCTTGCGAAAGCAGTTGACGTCAACGATGCGCTTCGGCACGGCGATGAGATCCGAGTAGGCGCCCAAGAGCATCGTCGGCATCACCAGCTCGCACAGCTCGGCCTGACCGCGCTCGCACCAGAAGCAGACGCCGCACGGCGCGGTGTGCACGCACATCACCGCATCGCCGGGCGCAAACGCCGTGACGCCGTCGCCCGCGGCGGCGACGTCGCCGGAGAATTCGTGGCCGAACCGCGTGGGCATCGGCATCTTCGGATGACCGCGGCGATAGGTCTTCAAGTCCGTGCCGTCGGTGAGCGCGGCGCGAACGCGCACGACCAGGCCGCCCGGCGGCGCGACCGGCGGGGCCTCGTCGCGCACCTCGATCTGCCGCGGCGCGACCAGCACGGCTACACGCACGCGAGCATCGCGTCACGGATCGGTTCGGGCAACGGGCGGCTCTTCTTCGTCACGGCGTCCATCGCGGCGACGATCAGGCCCACCGCGGCGCCCGGCTCGCCGGTGCGCTCGTTGAAGAACACCGTTTTCCATCGCAGACTCGACGCCCCGACGTGCTCCAGGTGCGTGCGCATGCGCAGCCAGTCGCTCATCAGCGCCGGCGCGTGATACTCCGACTCCACGCGGACCCGCGGCAGCCAGAAGCCGTATTCGGTAAAGACGCTCTCGTACGGAAAGCCCAGCTCGGCGAAGAGCCGCATCTCCGCGTATTCCGCGAAGCGCGAGTACGCGGCGAAATACATGATGCCGGCGACGTCCACGTCGGCCCACTGCACCTGCAGCCGGCTCTCGAACGTGCGCGCCCCGGGCGGCAGCGTGTCGCGAAACTTCGTCATCCCTCACCCTGCGCGGCGTGTGCGTAGCGCGCCAGCGGATCGGCCTCGAGGTTCACGCGGCTGCCGACCGGACGCGATCCCAGCGTCGTGCGCGCGAGCGTCTCGGGGATCAGCGCGACCTCGAACGAGCCGGGCTCGGACGACGCGACCGTGAGGCTGACGCCGTCGACGGCGACGAACCCTTTGCGCGCGATCAGGCCCGCGATGAGCGCCGGCGTTTCGATGCGGACGCGCTCGCCCTGGCCTTCCGGCGTGCGTCCCAGCACGCGGCCGGCGGCGTCGACGTGTCCGTACACGAAATGTCCGCCCACGCGGTCGCCGACGCGCAGCGCGTACTCCACGTTCACCGCATCGCCGGTCGCGCGGTCGCCCAGCGTGCTACGCGCGAGCGTCTCGGGAACCACGTCGAAGGCAAGTTCGTCGCCGTTGACGGACGTCACGGTGAGGCACACGCCGTCGATCGCGACCGAGTCCTTCGGCTCGGGTCGCTCGCGATCGGCGCCTTCGCAGCGAACGCGCAGCGTCGCGCCTCCGCCCGGCAGCGCAGCGACGGCCGTCACGCGGCCGCGATGCGCTATGAGGCCGCCGAACACGTTCCCGACAGGATCGCATCGTCGCCGGCGAGCTCGACGCGATCGAAACGGATGCGGGCGCCCAGGGTATCCGCGCCGCGCAGCACCGGAACCGCCGTCTCGCCGCGCAGAAAGCGCGGCGCGATCGCCCAGTAGACGCGATCCACGAGCGACGACGCGATGAGGCTGGCCGCGAGCGTCGGACCGCCCTCGCACAGCACGCTCGTGATGCCGCGGTCGCGCAATAGCTTCATCGCCACGCGCAGGTCGAGCAGCGTCGCGTCGTTCGCGCCCGCGTACGCAACGTCGGCGACCGTCTCGAGCGTTTGAAAGCGCTCGCGCAGGCCGGCCGGCGCAAGCACGATCGTCCGCGCGTAGCCCGGCACGCTGCCGAACACGCGGCTCTCCGGCGAGACCGGCTCGCGCTCGCACGCCACGATGCGTTCGTACGGCCGCACGCGGTCGTGCGCCGGACGAACCGTCAGCTGCGGGTCGTCCACGCGAACCGTTCCGGCTCCGACCATCACGGCGTCGTGCGCGATGCGCAGCTCGCGAACGTAGCGCGCTTCGCCCGGCGATCCCAGCTGCTCGCGCACGCCCGGCCGGCTCGCCACCGCTCCGTCGAGCGACATGGCCATCTTCAACGCCACGTAGGGGCGCCCGGCGCTGCTTCGCTCGAACGCCTCGACCAGCGCCCGCGCGGCCGCGTCGTGCGCGATCGCCACGTCGATCCCGGCGTCGCGCAGCTGATCCGCGCCGCCGTGGCCCGCGGGGTCGAGCGCCCCGGCGACGACGCGCGTCACGCCCGATTCGATGAGCGCGCGCGTGCACGGCGGCGTCCGGCCCACGTGGCCGCACGGCTCGAGCGAGACGTAGACCGTCGCGCCGCTCGTCTTGGCCCCCGCCTGCCGCAGCGCCCTGACCTCGGCATGCGCTGCGCCCGCCCGACGATGGTAGCCCTCGCCGACGATCGCACCGTCGCGCACGACCAGCGCGCCCACGGGCGGATTGGGCGACGTGCTGCCCACGCCGCGACCGGCGAGCTCGTAGGCGCGCTGCAAGTAGAGCTCGTCGAGCGGCGTCAGCCTTCGATCGGGGGTTCCCACGGCGCAGCGGTCTTCGTCACGGCCACGACCACGGCATCCTCGACGCTGCCGCCGGCCCGGCGCACCGCCTCCGCGCAGTCGCGCAACGTCGCTCCCGTCGTGCAGACGTCGTCGAACAAGAGCACCCGGCGCGATGCGACTGCCGCGGCGTCGCAGGCGAAGCGTCCGCGGGCCGCCAGCCGCGCGACGCGCGACCGGCCGCGCTGCGCGTCGCCGCGCCGCTGCACCAGCGCGGGCGCTACGTACGCACCCGCCACTCCGGCGGCGACGCGCGCGACTAGCGTCACGCCGTCGAAGCCCCGGACGCGCCGCCGGCGCACCGTCGTCGGAACGGGCACGATCGCGCTGCCCGCCTCAACGAGGCGTGCCGCGATGCGGCCGAGCGCCTCGCCGACGTCGCGCCGCCCGTCCTTGAGCGCAAGGACTGCCGACCGCAGCGTACCTTCATACGGGCCGCAGGCCGTCACGCGCAGCGTGGGCAGCGCAATGCGGATCGGTTCGCCGCGCGGCGCGCAAGCGTCGCAGAGTCCGGTGCCGAGCGCGTTGCAGCCAACGCACTGCGCGGGAAACAGGACGTCGAGCAGGGCGCGCCAAGCCACCGGCTCCAATCACGGCGGCGCCCCGCGCCCGCTAGACCCGCGCCGATTAGTTCGCAGCCAGCTTCGACAGTTCGTTCGTCAGCACGTCGGGCGGGATCAGCCCGCGATAGATATACCGCACGATGCCCTGCCGGTCGATGAAGATGCTCTCCGGCAGCCCGCGGACCGCGAACGTCGCTGCGAACTGACCGCGATCGACCGCGACGGGATCGGCGACGCCGAACGTGCGCGCGAAGCGTTGCACGGTGGACGCCGGTTCCTGTTCGTCAACGAACAGGAACACGATCTTATCGCGATACTGTTTCGTCTGCTCGAGGATCGCCGGCAGTTCGCCGCGGCACGGCGTGCACCACGTCGCGAAGACGTTGATGTATGCGGGCCGGCCGTCGAAGTTTGCGGTCATCGCACCGCCGTCGAGCGTGTCGAGGGCGAACGCCGGAGCCGTCTGACCCACTTGCACGACCGCGCCGCGCGAGGGAGCCGGCGAGCGCGCTTCCGCTAGCGCAATCGCGCAGAGTGCGGCCAGCCCCAGAAGCGTGCGCGCCACATAGGCGATATACCCATTTACGCGTCGCGCGCGACGAGCCGGCCGACCAAATTACTGCCCGGTTCGATCGCGTAGCCGACGCCCACGACGGTGTCGCGCACGACGCTCCCCGCGCCGACCACGGCGTCGGCCCACAGGATGGAGCGTTCGAGGCGTGCGCCCGCTTCCACCGCGACGCGGTCGTCGAGCACGCACGGCCCCACGATGGATGCGCCGTCCGCAACGCGCGCGCCGGCGCCGATGCGCACCGGGCCTTCGACGTGCGCGCCGGGCGCGATCGACGCCGTCGGGTCGATGCCGTCGGCGGCGGTGTCGGGGATTCGAACGCGCCCGCACACGACGTCGAAGCTGGCGCGCCGGTACTCGCCCGGCGTGCCGATGTCGGCCCAATACGCGCCGCGCGCGTCGAATCCGTAGAAGGGCTCGCTCGCCGTTTGGAGCGCAGGAAAGACCTGTTTGCCGAAGTCGTAAAACTCGTTCGCGGGGATGCGATCGAAGATCTCGGGCGTAAACGCGTAGACGCCGGTGTTCGCCAACTTGCTGAGCTCGGTTCCCTTCGCCGGCTTCTCCTGAAAGCCGACGATCTTGCCGCGATCGTCGAGCACGACCACGCCGTATTGGTCCACTTCCTCGCATTCGACGAGCCCGATCGTCGCGATCGCCCGGCGGTCGCGATGAAAATCCATGAACCGGTCGAGCCGCAGGTCGGTGACCTCGTCGCACCCGATCACCAAGAACGACTCGTCGCCGAAGAACGACTGAACGTTCTTCACGCCGCCGGCGCTGCCGAGCAGCTCGGGCTCGTGCGAGTAGTGGAGCTTCACGCCGAAGCGCGAGCCGTCGCCCAGCGTGTGGACGATCGCGTCGGCGAGATAATGGAGGTTGATCGCGATCTCGTCGAAGCCGTAGGCCTTGAGGTAGCGCACGAGATGCGCCGCGTTGGGCACGCCGGCCACCGGGACCAGCGGCTTGGGCACGAGCTTGGTCAGCGGGTAGAGCCGCGTCGAGAGCCCGCCCGCCAAGATCATCGCCTTCACGAGCGCAGCCCCAGTTCGTCGAGCGCGACGAGCCAGACGAAGCGCGGCAGCGCGAGCTGGCGCCGCCAGCGCCGCGGCTCCCGCGCCAGCCGGTAGAGCCACTCTAAACCGAGCGTTCGAACGAACGCGGGCGCCCGGTCGATGCGTCCGCCGATCACGTCGAACGAGCCGCCTACCCCGATTCCGGCGCCGCATTTCGTCGCGCGAAGATTCTCAGCGAGCCAGTACTCTTGGCGGGGCGATCCCATGCCGGCCAGGAGCAGCCGCGCACCGCTCGCCGCGATCTCACGCACGACCGAGGGCGTCTCGTCGTCGCGAAAGTAGCCGCTGCGCGCGCCGGCGATTCGCAGGCCCGGAAAACGCGACCGCAGCGCTGCGGCCGCATCGGCCGCCACGCCCTCGGCGCTCCCCAAAAAATAAATCGGCAGATCCGACGAAGAGGCTCCGGCGCAGAGCCGCTCGATCAACTCGACGCCCGCGACGCGTTCGCGCAGCGGCGCGCCGCGGTGCTTCGCGACCGCCAACACGCCGACCGTGTCGCATAACGACAGAGCGCTGCCGTTGACGATCGCTCGAAAGCGCGCGTCGCGTTGCGCGTACACGACCATCTCCGTTCCGAGCGTCACCACCTGTGCCCCCTCGGCCGCGCGCGCCAGCGCAAGAATGCGTTCCGCCGCATCCTGCGCGTCGATCGGATCCAGCCGGCAACCCAAAATCTCCAAACAGTCTCACCGCTGCTCGACGGGCGCCGGCGCGTAGGGCGCGATCAGCGGCAGCAGCCGGTCCGCGAGATCGGCAGGCATTGCGTCGAGCGGCAGGCGGCACTCGCCGACGGCGAAGCCGAGCCGGCGCATCGCCCACTTCACCGGAATGGGACTGCTCGTCGCAAAGAGACCCTCGATGAGCGGCAGCAGCGACCGGTGAATGCGCGCCGCTTCGTCGGTGCGTCCGGCGCGGTGCGCGTCGCGCATCGCCCGGTAGTCGAGCGAGCACAGATGCGACGCGACGCCAACCACGCCGTCGGCGCCCATGGCGAGACACGGCAGGAACAGGTGGTCGTCGCCGGCCCAGACGACGAATCCCTCGCCGCGGTCGCGCAGGATCGTCCCGATCTGCTTCAGATCGCCGCTCGACTCTTTGACGCCGGCGAGATTGCGGTGGCGCCGCGCGAGCTCGAGCAGCGTCTCGGGCAACATGTTGGCGCACGTGCGTCCCGGGATGTTGTAGACGACGACCGGCAGCGGCGTCGCGTCGGCGACGGCGCCGAAGTGCGCGAGCATTCCGCTCTGCGTCGGCTTGTTGTAATACGGTACGACGGCCAGGATCGCATCCGCGCCGGCCGCCTGCGCGTCGCGCGCCGCAGCGACCGATTCGCGCGTGGCGTTCGTTCCGGCGTTCGCGACGACCGTCGCGTCGCCGCCGACGGCTTCCTTTACCGCCCGCCACAAAGCGATTCGCTCGTCGCGCTCGAGCGTCTGCCCTTCGCCGGTGGATCCGGCGACGACCAGCCCGTCGTTGCCGCGGTCGACCAGCCAGCGTGCGAGGCGCTTCGCTTCGCCCAGATCGAGCGTTCCGCGTTCGTCGAACGGCGTGACCATCGCCGTGAGGATTGCGCCGAGGTTCATGAGACCGGTTCTCCTTCGTGCAGCCCGAATCGTTCGTGGACGGCGACCTCGGCGCGCGTCACCTGGTCGGCCGGCACCAAGACCGAGATCGTGATGTTGCTGTCGGTGCAGTGGATGATCTCGACGTCGGCGTTCGAAAGCGCGTCCACGACGCGATGAACGACGCCCGGCGTGTTGCGCATCCCCGTGCCGACCACCGAGAGCTTCGCGCAGCCCTCGCGCACCCGTACGGCGAGGTTCAAGTCGCCCAGCAGCCGCCGCACGTCGTTGCCGCGGTCGCCCCGCACCACGAACGCGACCCCGGCCTGATTGATCGTCACCTGATCGATCGAGATCTCCGCGTCGGCGAGGCGCCGAAACATCTCCAGCTCGGTCTGCATGCGCCGCGTCGGCGATTCGATGTCGCCGCGAATGACGCGCACCCAGGTCACGCGGCCCGACGACGTGACGCCGGTGACGGGGCGGTGGTAGTCGCCCTCGGCGACCTGCGTCCCGCGATCGGTCTGCAGGCCCTTGATCGCGTAGCCCGTGTTGGTGCGGTCCGCGTAGCCGGCGGCCTTGCCGTGCATCACCTTCGCGCCGTGATCGGCCAGCTCGGTCATCTCCTCGAGCGACGCTCGCTCGATCGTGCGCGCCTGCGCCACGCGCTGCGGGTCGGCCGTCATAGCGCCGCTCACGTCGGTGTAGATGTCCACGCGCTGCGCGTCGAGGGCGTGTCCGATCGCGATCGCGGAGAGGTCGGTTCCGCCGCGGCCCAGCGTCGTGACGACGCCGTCGCCGGTCGCACCCTGGAACCCCGCCACCACGGGCACGGCGCCGCGCTCGAGCACCTCGGCAATCGCGTGCGGCTCGACGCGCAGCACGTTGGCGTCGCCGTGACGCGCGTCGGTCACGATGCCCGCATGCGCGCCGGAGAGCGCGACCGCCTCGACGCCTTCGGCGCTGAGCTCCTGCGCGAAGATCGCCGCCGCGATCTGCTCGCCGGCGGCCAGCAGCAGGTCGGTGTTGGCGTTTGCGGGCAGCGCGGGCGCGAGCGACTGCAGCGTGTCGGTGGCGTAGGGTGCGGGCGCGCGCCCGATCGCCGAGACGACGGCCACCGTCGCGAAGCCGGCGTCGCGCGCGTCGCGAACGCGGCGATAGGCGAGGCGGCGTTCGTCGTGCGTGGCGAGCGACGTGCCGCCGAACTTGAGCACGGCGACCATCATGCGCGCACGTATCCTTTCGCCAAGAGCAGCTCGAGGATCTGCACCGCGTTCGTCGCCGCGCCGCGGCGCAGCTGATCGCCGACGCACCACAGCGCGAAGTGCCGGCCGCGTTCGCCGGAGGACGCGGAGCGCAGCCGCGCCACGTGGACGTCGTCGGTTCCCTCGACGTCGCGCGGCGTCACGATCCCTCCGCGGTGAAAGACGATGCCGGGCGCCGCCTCGAACGCCGCGGCGAGGTCGGCCGCGCTCGCGGCGCGATCGGTCTCGACGAAGATCGCCTCGCTGTGCGCCGTTCGCACGGGCACGCGCACCGCGGTTGCGCTGACGGCGAGTTCGGGTAGATCGAGCATCTTGCGGGTTTCGTCGCGGACCTTGCGCTCCTCGCCGCTCCAGCCGGCATCGTCGAGCGCGCCGACCTGCGGCACCACGTTGCGCGCGAGCGGCCGCGGGAACACCGCGGGCTCGGGCTCCGGCTCGCCGCGCACGACCGCCGCTTCGCCGGCGAGCAGCTCGTCGAGGCCGGGGCGGCCGGCGCCGCTGGCGGCCTGGTAGGTCGCGACGCAGACGGAGCGCAGCCCCGCGGCGTCGCGGATCGGGCGCAGCGCGGTGCAGAGCACGATCGCGGTGCAGTTCGCAACGGGAAAGAGCCGGTGTTCCGCGCGCACCGCGTCGGCGTTGACTTGCGGCACGATCAGCGGCACGTCCGCCCGCATGCGAAACGTCGCGCTGTTGTCGATTACAACCGAGCCGCGTTCGAGCAGCGCGGGGACGTACCGCTCGCTCGCGTCCTCGCCGCCCGCGAAGAACACCACGTCGAAGCCGCGCAGCGCGTCGTCCGAGGCGGCGCGCACGTCGAGCGGATTTCCGCGAAAGCGGACCGCCGCCGAACGCGAGCGCGACGCGAACGGCCCGAGCGCCGCGATGGGGAGATCGCGCTCCTCGAGCACCCGCAGGATCGTCTCGCCGACGACGCCGGTCGCGCCGACGACGGCGACGTTCATCGCTCGCCCTCGGGCTGCAGGATCGAGTCGAGGCCCACGCTCAGCCCGCGGCGGTGCACGACGGCGCGGACCGCGGCCAGCATGCCGGCGACGAACGACTCGCGCGTCAGCGAGTCGTGGCGGATCGTCAGCAGCTCGCCGGGCGCGCCGAACAGCACCTCGTGGTGCGCGACGAGTCCCGCGAGCCGCACGCTGTGGATCGTAACGGCCTTGCCGCCGGCGCGCTCGATTCGCGCCGCGGTTTCGAGCGCCGTACCCGACGGCTTGTCCTTCTTTCCCGCGTGATGCAGCTCGACGATCTCGGCGTCGGGGAAAAACCGCGCGGCCTGCTCCGCGAAGCGCATCGCCAGCACGGCGCCCAGCGAGAAGTTGGGCACGAGCAGCGCGCCGCTGCCGCTTTCGCGCGCCGCGGCGTCGAGGGCCGCGCGCTGCTCGGCTGCCCAGCCGCTCGCGCCGACGACCGTCGGAATTCCGCGCGAGACCGCCGCGAGCGAAATTTCGAAGCTCGACGGCTGCGTCGTGAGATCGAGCAGCACGTCGGGATCGCGCGCGAACACTTCGTCGAGCGAAGCGACGATATCGCGCTCCGGATGGGCGGTGCGCGCGAGACCGCAGCAGTATTCGCCGGTCTCCTGCAGCGCGGCGCGCGCGACGGAGCCCATGCGGCCCAGCGCGCCCGCGACTGCTACCCGTCGTCGTGCGGTCATTGCTGCCTCCTCGCCGGAGGTGTTAGATCTTCTCGAGCGGCGCGTACTTGAGCATGAGCATCTTCTGGCCCACGTTCGGGAAGTCGATGGTGACGAGCCCGTCGCCACCGGCGCCGACGATGTTCTCGATGCGGCCTTCGCCCCACTTCGGGTGACGCACGCGATCGCCCGCCTTCAGGCCGAGATGCACGCCCGCGCCGGCCGACTCGTGGATCGCGACCTCGCGCCACCGTCCGCCCGCGGGGCGCGGCAGCGGCACGCTGTCGCTCTCGAGCACTTCGAGCGCGGGCAGCTCGTCGATGAAGCGCGACTTCGGATAGGCGTACGTGTTGCCGAACAGCGCGCGGCGCGACGCGTAGGTGAGGAAGAGCCGGTCGATGGCACGCGTGATCCCGACGTAGGCGAGGCGCCGCTCCTCCTCCAGCTCGGCGGGCTCCGTGAGCGTGCGGCTGTGCGGGAAGACTCCCTCTTCCAACCCGGTCAGGAAGACGCTCGGGAACTCGAGCCCCTTCGCGCTGTGCAGCGTCATGAGCGTGACGTACGAGGCATCCTCTTCGAGCGCGTCGAGATCGCTGACCAGCGCGATGTTCGCGAGGAAGCCCGCCAGCGACGGCTCCTCGTCGCTCGCCTCGTACTCGCGGGCGACGCCGACGAGCTCCGACAGGTTCTCGAGGCGCGCGCGGGCGTCGTGCGTATCCTCGCTCTGCAGCTCGCGCACGTAGCCGGAGCGCTCCATCACGGCGACGAGCAAATCGGCGACACTGCCGCTCTCGGCGATCTTACGAATCTCGGCGATCAGGTCGGCGAAACGCTCGAGCTCCTTGAGCTTCTTCGGCACCGCCGTGCGCAGCAGCTCGCTGTCGAAGATCGCCTCGCCCACCGAGACCCGGGCGGCGCTGGCCGCCTGCACCAGCGCCGCGAGGGTCTGCTGGCCGATGCCGCGGCGCGGCACGTTCACGATGCGTTTGAACGCGAGCGCGTCGGACGAGTTGACGATGTAGCGCAGGTAAGCGATGATGTCTTTGATTTCGGTGCGGGCGTAGAAGCCGACGCCGCCGACGACGCGATAGGGAATTCCCTCAGCGAGCAGCGCCTCTTCGAAGACGCGCGACTGCGCGTTCGTGCGGTACAGCACGACGAAGTCGCGATAGGCGGCGCCGTCGCGCACCAGACTCTTGACCTTCTCGACGACGTAGCGCGCCTCGTCGCGCTCGGTGGCCGCGGGGTAGAGCGTGATCGGTTCGCCCTCGCCGCGCGTCGTGAACAGCCGCTTGGGCGCTCGCGACTGGTTGTTGGCCACCAGAGTGTTGGCCGCGTCGAGGATGCGCTGGGTGCTGCGATAGTTCTCCTCGAGCTTGAAGATGGTCGCGCCGTGGAAGTCTTCTTCGAAGCGCAGGATCATGCGATAGTCGCTGCCGCGCCACGAGTAGATGGACTGATCGTCGTCGCCCACGACCGTGATGTTGCCGTGGCGCCCCGCCAGCAGCGCCACCAGGCGGTATTGGGCGGCATTGACGTCTTGATACTCGTCGACCAAGACGTACTCGAAGCGGTCCTGGTACTTCTCGCGCGTCGCCGCGTCGCGTTCGAGCAGGTCGATCGTGCGGACGATCAGATCGTCGAAGTCGAGCGAGTTCGACTCCGCGAGACGGCGCTGGTACTCGGCGTAGACGTTGGCGATGCGCTCGCCGACGAACGACGTCTGGCGCTGCGCGTACTCCTCGGGCCAGAGCAGAGCGTTCTTCGCCTTGTCGATCTCGGCCAGACACGCCGATGCCGCGAGCTGACGCTCGTCGTAGTCGAGGTCGTCGAGAATTTCTTTGACGAGCTGGCGCTGATCCGAGTCGTCGATGACGGCGAAGCTGCGGCCGATACCGGCGCGCGAACCGTCGCGGCGCAAGATGCGCACGCACATCGCGTGAAACGTTCCGACCCAGAGGTCGCGTGCCGCCGGGCCGATCATCGCGTGCAGACGCGACTTCATCTCGCCGGCCGCTTTGTTCGTAAACGTGACGGCCAAAACGCGCTCGGGCGCGACGCGCATCTCGCCGAGCAGATAGGCGATGCGATGCGTTAGGACCCGAGTCTTGCCGCTCCCGGCACCGGCAAAGATCAAAACCGGGCCATCGGTCTGCCGCACGGCGGCAGATTGCACGTCGTTGAGAATTTCCGTTTCCAGGAGCATTTATGGCGTTTCGACGCCGGGCTGAAATTCGCCTGGTCCGCGACGGCGATGCGACGTTTGCCGCAGAGTTAGCGCACCGCGTGCAGCACCCGAGCCCGTCGAGCCGCCATCGTATAGGCCGCGGAGAGCAGCGCGAGCGTCGATTCGGCACCCATATTGGTGTTGACGCTGTCTTCTCCGAGCCCATCGTAACATCCGCCGCCGTTCGCCATCGTGACGCCCCGCGAATTCTTGCCGTAATACCATCCCAGCGCGACCTCCGCCGCCGCGAAGCGGCCGGCGCCGCCGGTCGCGTCGAACGCGGCGAGCTCGGCGTCAACCATCGCGCACGCCTCGAGCGGCTGCTGGTCGTAGCGCGCGCGAACGCCGCCGCATTCGTACCAGCCGTTATTGCCGACCGGCACGAAGACGCCGTTTTCGAGCGTCTCGCCCTCGTAGAAGGCGAGGGCCGCCAGGCCCGCGTCGGTGTAGCGGGACTCCGAGAGCGCGCTCCCGGCCCGGATCAGGGCCTCGGGCAGGCGTGCGTTGTCGTAGGTCATGGCGGTTTCGAACCAGCGCCAGCCGTCGGATGCGGTGCCTTCGTACGAGGCGAGGATCTCGCCGGCCATCCGGTGCAGGGCGGCAGCGTAGCTCGCGTTCGCGGCGCCGGCCTGCGCGGCCGCGAGGCCGAGTGCGGCATAGGCGCGCGAGCGAATGTACTCGAGCCACTGCAGCGCCGGCAGGGCGCGATCGAGCATCGCGGCGCATACCCGTCGCCAACTCTCCGACGGCGCGTTGGCGACGCCGTAGCCGACGGCCCAGATCGCGCGGCCGCAGCTGTCGTGCGTCCCGACTTCGTCGAGCCAGGTGCGGTCGTAATGCATGAAGTTGTGAAAGCGGCCGTCGTCGAGTTGCGCGTGGTGCAGGAACGCGAGGTACGTCCCCGCCAGGCGCTGCGCGAGCTTGTCGTTCGGCGAGAGGCGCAGCTGTTGGAGCGCGACTACGAACGCGCGCGCGACGTCGTCGGTGCAATAGCCGAACGCCCGGTTCGGCACGTTCTCCGCGGCGTGCTGCAGCACGCCGACGTCGTCGGACAGCGCGGCGAGATAATCGAGCGGCGGCGCTGCGGGCGGGCGCGCCCTAGGCAGAGGGCACCAGTTCGATGGGATCGCGCGGGCAGAGCTCGCCGAAAAGCTGCCCGTACTCCACGGCGACGTGCGGCCACGTCATCTGCCGGCCGAAACGATACGCGCGGCGCTCGGTGGCCCGCCGCAGCGCGGGGTCGTCGAGGAGCGAGTTGAGGTTCGACGCGATCGAGGGCGCGTCGCGGAACTCGCACAGGAAACCGCGGTTGTGCGCGAGCAGCTCCTGCGCGTAGAGGTACGGCGTGGAGACGATCGCCTTGCCGCAGCCGACGGCATACGCCAGCGTTCCGCTGACGATCTGTGCCGGGTTGAGGTACGGCGTGAGGTAGATGTCGGTGGCCGCGAGGTAGCTGACGACTTCGTCGAAGTCCAGATACTTGTCGACGAGCTGCACGTTGTAGTGCAGGCCGTACTCGTGGACCATCGAGGTGAGCGATTCGCGATACGATTCGCCCTCGTGACGCCGGACGACCGGATGCGTTTCGCCGAGGATGAGATAGAGCGTCTCGGGATGGCGCTTGACGACGCCGCGCATCGCCTCGATCGCGTATTCCAGCCCCTTGCCGCGGCTGATGAGGCCGAACGTGCAGATGACGGTGCGCAGGCCGATGCCGAACGAGGCCTTTGCGGCGGACGTGTCCGAGAACGGAACGTCGGGCACGCCGTGATGGATCACTTCGAGCAACTGCGGATCGATGCCGTAGACCGTTTCGAGCAGGCCGCGTCCGGTGGCGGACAGCGAGACGACCCTCGACGCGTGTTCGCAGAGGGCGCGCGTCACCCGGAGGTAGGCTTCGTCCGGCTCGGGCAGCACGGTGTGCATCGTCAGGACGACGGGCTTCTCGACCGCGCGCAGGAAATCGACGAGCCACTCGCCGCGCTCGCCGCCGAAGAGGCCGTATTCGTGCTGAACGTTGACGAGATCGACGGGATAATCGTTGACGAACCGCGCCGCGGCTGCGTAACTCTCGCGCTTCTCCTCCGCGATCCGGCCCACGACGTCGGGGCCGTATCGGCGCACTTCGGCGCCCGGCTCGTCAATGGCGATAACGGGGCTCTTGAAGCCGAAGGCGCGATCGTACGCGTCGACCATATCCTTGGTAAACGTCGCGATGCCGCACTCACGCGGCGGGTAGGAACCCAAGAAGATGGCGCGCGGGGGTAGCATGTGGTTGACGGTCTCCTCCACCTGTAGGACCTCAGTCTACCCCGCCCGAGATGCGTGGTAAACCGAGCGCTTGGTCGCTAGCCTGATAGGTTTTCGGCCGGTGAACCGAGCCGGGCACCCGGCTCGAGCTGGGCGCCGGGATCGATGGCGACGTCGTGACCGATGACGCTGCCTTTGGCGACGTGCGCCGCCGCGCCGATGGTCACGCCGCTCGCGACGATCGCTTCTTCTATGACCGCATCGGCACCGACGCTGACGCGTTCCCACAGCACCGACTCGCGCACGACGGCGCCCGCGCCGACGCTGCAGCCCTGACCGAGGACGACGTTCGGGCCGATCTTCGCGCTGGCATCCACCACGACGTCGGCGGCGGCGTGGACGGGCGGGATCACGCCGGGATGGCCGCGCAGCACGTCGCTGCCGTCGCCGCTGATGCCGGGCTCGACGGTGAGCGGCATCGCGCCGCTGAGCACGTCGCGATGCGCGGCCAGATACTGTTCCGGCCGCCCCAGATCGAGCCAGTAGTCATCGGTGGTGAAGGCGTAGAGCGCGCTGCCGTTGGCGATCGCCTCGGGGAACGTGGAGCGCTCGACGGAGACGTTCTTGCCGGTGGGGATGAGATCGAGAATCTCGCGCTCGAGCAGATACGTGCCGGCGTTGATCTCGTTGGTCGGCTCCTGTCCCTTCGGCGGTTTCTCGACGAACGCAGTGACGCGGCCGCTGGCGTCGTGCACGACGCAGCCGAACGGCGACGGATCCTCGACGCGGATCAGATGCAGCGTGCCGAGGCCGCCCTTCTCGTGATGATACTGGCGCATCGCGCGCAGGTCGAGGCTGGTGAGGATGTCGCCGTTGAGCACGAAGAACGGTCCGGTGACGTGCTGCTCGACGTTCTTCAGGGCGCCCGCCGTTCCGAGCGGCGTCGCCTCGATCGCGTAGGTGATCTTCATGTTGAGCCGCGTGCCGTCGCCGAAGTAATCCACGATGGACTGCGGCATGTAACCCGCCGCGAGAATGACGTCGCGAATCTCCGCCGCGTACAGCCGCTCGAGCGTGCGCGCGAGGAACGGTACGTTCATGATCGGCACCATCGGCTTGGGCGTGCCGTACGTCAGCGGCCGCAGCCGCGTGCCTTCGCCTCCGACCAAAACGATTGCCTGCATGGTAGTTATAGCGTTCGTCGGCCACTAAGAATTGTCATCCTGAGCAGCGCGCCAAAGGCGCGCGTGTCGAAGGACGATGCCACCCTGTTGGCACTTCGCTTGCGTAGCATTGACGCATGCCGAAATTAATGCACGATTGGAACGCGATTCAAGCGTATCACGATGAAAGGCACGGCTTCGTCGAGTGTTCCCGGCGTTTTGGATTCACGCATACGGCGTGGATTAAGGCGATCCGCCGCGGAGCCTTGCGCGTGAGCCCTGCCCGATTCCACGATCGTCGCCGGCGATACGACTGGTGCGAAGTCCAGGCATACCACGATTCCGGCGCCTCCTACCAGGAATGCAAATCTCGCTTCGGCTTCTGCAACGTTAGCTGGACGAAGGCTGTTCAGCGAGGCGAACTTGCGCCGCGGCCGAGCAGGAAATCGGTCGACGAGGTCTTGCGGTCGCGATCGTCGCGATGGCTAAAGAAGAAAAAGCTGTTAAGAGAAGGTGTCCTAGCCGATAGCTGCATGTTATGTGGGGTGGCGGAGTGGCAAGGCAAGAAGCTAGTCATTCAGATCGATCATATCAACGGGATAAAGGATGATTGGCGAGTTGAAAACCTGCGCATGCTCTGCCCCAACTGCCATAGTCAGACGCCCACGTTCTCGGGTCGCAACATCCGTAGGGCTATTCTTTGAGTAGCTTGCACGACTATACGGCCGCCTCGACGTACTACGAAGCGGGTATACATCTGAGGCGTGCCGCTGGTCTTTGGGGATCTCGGCCCGCGCTTGGGGAAATCAAAACCGGGCCGTTCGATCGCCCGATCGCTGGGATCCTCAAAAGCGGTAAGCCGCGCAAACATCGGAAAACGTCTGCTGCAAGCGCCGGGCGAGCCGCTATCGATTCAAAGCCGATTGGATTAACGGCCCTCGGCGCGACCATGGACTGGGGACCGCGAGCTATGCCCAAACCGCCATGGCCAGGCCACAACTTCCGGCAACCGGGGTGCCAAGCGAGCCAGTTGCAAGAGACCACCCACGCCGTGTAGTATAGACCGTCGCTAGCATTCCCGGGTGGCGTAATCGGTAACGCACCCGGCTCTGGACCGGGGGTTTGAGGTTCGAGTCCTTGCCCGGGAGCGCGGCCCTATCGTCTAGAGGCCTAGGACGCCGCCCTCTCACGGCGGTAACGCGGGTTCGACTCCCGCTGGGGCTATTTAAATCGTCCTTATACCATAAGAGTTTTCATGACACTCCGAGGCTCTGTGCATCAAAAGTGCAACAGCGCAGAGCCTCGGTCTTTTTCATGTAGTCGCTACCTACCAGCCGATCGAACGCGCTTGCCGCCTCGGCATCTCGGTCCGAGTAGATGTGAAGGTAACGGGCAAGCCGTCACGCCGATAGACGCATGGCCGAGCCGGTTGGAGACGACTTCGAGCGGTACGCCTGCCTTCGCGCACAGGCTTGCGTGGGTGTCGCGCAACCCGTGCAACGTGATAGGCGTGACCTTCGCCCGCTTGATGCAGTCGAGTACCGCACGGCCGAAGTTCCAAGGGTCTATGGGCGAGCCGTCCGCGTGAGCGAACACCAGGTCTTGATCCCCGTACGCTGCTCCGAAGAACCGCGTTCTTGTGACTGCGCTGCCTTGTGTGATTCGAGCACGGAGCAGAGTGCGTCGGGCAGCGCGATCGTCCGAGCCTTGTCGTTCTTCGGGAGCTTTGAACACCATTCGCTCCGTCAGCGATCTGGCGATCGTGACGACCTTATTCGCTAGGTCTACGTCACTCCAGCGAAGCGCGAGGACTTCACCGCGCCTGGCTCCGGTGTAGGCCGCGAATACGACTGCGGGATAGAACCAAGGCTGCGCGGATATGTAGCCACGCTTCTTCGATCGGCTGGTCGGGTTCTTGGCTTCCGTCAGCAGCTTCCGAAGTTCGTCCTCGGTGAGGGCGAGCGGCTTGGGCGCTACCGCTTTAGGCAGATCATCGTCGGCTACGAGCGCGGCGACATTGCGGCTCAGAAGCTCCCGCCGAACACCCCAGTTCAGAATGTTCCGGAGAAGTTCGTGAGCATGACGGATCGTCTTTGCCGATACCGTCTTACGTCCGTCGCGCCCCTTCTCCAACCATTCCGAATAGGCAGTCATGAGGTGATGCGGCCGTAGCTGCTTCGCCTGCATGGTGCCGAACCTCGGCTTTAGATAGAGCTTGACTAAGGTCTCGTAGCGGCGGATGGTGTTATCTTCCTTCGAGCTTCGCTTCTGAGTTAGGAACAGGTCGAACAGCGTCGTGAGGTTGATCTCGTCCTTGGGTTGATCTCCATTCTCCAGCGCCTTCCGTTGCGCCAGAACCTCGGCTTCCCGTTGTGCGAGAATAGCCTCGGCCTCTCTTTTCGATACGCCTTCAAGAGTCTCGCGTTTTTGTCGCCGCCTGCCGTCCTTCGGCAGAAGGTTGTAGGTGATGCGGTACTTCTTGTCACCGAATCGCTTTAGGTACCCCATTATTTTGCCTCCTGGGGTCCTGGCGTGATGGTCATTCTACGACGCCGCCGAGGAAGTCCCGCAGAGCGGCCTTGGTGACCATGATCTTCTGTCCTATGCGGACGTTACGAATAGCCTGCGACTTGAGCGCCTGGTATACGGTGTCACGTCCAATAGGCAGGTACTGCATAAGATGCTTTGGGGTAAGGATATCGGGAAGGTCGGTAAAACGCAGGGCGATAGCCATTCTGTAAAGGCCCTTTACTTGTGTATTCGGAGAGGTTTTGGCGGTCGCCTTAACCGCTGTGGACTAAGAAGCGCGTGCTATACTTTGAGCAACGCCTACAATCTAAGAGAGGTCTGTGATATGCATGATCCCCGGCAAATGGCTCCTGGCCGCCGATAATGCCATTTCGCCACGCTCCTTACTGGCTACGAGTTAGTCTCGACCTTTGTCAGGACGGAATAAATGCGTGAGTACGAGAGCCAGTCAGACGCTACCGTCGCCGCCGCCGAACGCCCTTTTTTGACGTGCTCAATGAAATAGCGACAAATGCTAGTAGCGCCAGGAGCAGCAGTGTTGACCCGTTCCTCGTGTGAACCGCTGAACTTTGGGCGATAATGGGGCCGAAGGCGCCGCCAAAAGCAATCGCTCCTGCGCCGAATAGAAGCAGACCCAGGATCGGAAGCAAGGATCTGCCTCGCGGTAACACGCTCAAGGCACCTTGTCTTGACGGCGCGATCCGATGCACCATGTCGGCGTATTCTGCCCCGTTTATCAACTCGACATTTGCGGCTCGGGCGACCTCGATCGCGGCTCTGCTAAAGCCTCCGAGGCAAACTAGAATGGCACGGCTGCAGCCATAATAGATCGCCCCGGTGTGAACGGATTGAACTGCGCTATTCGGTGCCTTGTCCGCATAACGCTTTACCTGAATGGCAAT
>CAWGPY010000006.1:0-127768 GCA_963824595.1 Vulcanimicrobiota bacterium | reverse complement strand
GACGAGCGCCATCCGGAGACGGCCGCGTGGTGATCTCCTGGTAGCGCCCAACGAACGATACTCGCGAGCGGCTAAAGAGAAGACGATATTTCGTGGTCATATCGAGGGGGGCCACCTCGTTCGCAGCTACCCCATCCCCATGCGCGCACGCGCGGACGCACGAGGGCGTTGCGGCGTTCAAGGCACGACTGCGGTGAACGGGAAGGCCCGAAAGCTATTATAGAAGCGCCCAAAGTCGGTAATCAAACCCCGTGCCATTCGTCGTAACACTAAATACCGTTCGCAACCTGCGAAGGGGCCAAACCTGCATTCCGAGCCGCCGCCCCAATACGTCGTGCCATAGGGGGTGCCGTTTACGTTGATCAAGCCCGCAGATGGGTGCGCCCCGTTCCGGCGAGGACCGAACATGTACAAGACCTGGTACGATGATGCAGGGGCGATCCGATGCGGTTTGGTAGTAGCATCGGCCGATTCAGGCGCTGCCTTCGCTGCATCTTGTAGGGCCGCGCCCGGTGCACCGATCGGGGGCTGTAATCCGCCACACCCTGAAAGCATCGTCACAGCTGCGCAAATACCTAAAGCAGAGCGACCATAAGCTGAAACATTCATAAATTTGACCTCGCCAGCTCGAAAATACATCGACAGCATCCGTGCATATTCGGGCCGCCCGTTATGAAGTCAAGGCGAAAACACTTCCGCAGCCCGCGGGGTAGTGCGGGCCGCATCCGCCAGCGCCGCCGTAAGTCGTGGTGCTGTACAGCGTGCCGTTCAAGTTGACTAGGTTCGCGGCCGGGTTCGCGCCATCGGCGTCGCCACCAAAGCTGTGCAACACCTTCTCCGAGCCGGTCGTCGTAACGCTAAACACTGTTCCGCAACCGTTAACGCATCCCTCACCGTTGCCTTCGTAATAGGTTGTGCCGTACAGCTTACCGTTCACGTGGATTAGGGTCGCCACTGGATCCCCTCCGTCGGAGCCACCACCGAAACTGTAAAGCACCTTCTCGGTGCCCGTCGTCGTAACGCTAAAGACCGTTCCCCAACCGTTTGCTCCACCATTTCTTGTCGTGCCGTAGAGCGTGCTCTTCACGTTGATCAAGCCCGCGGCAGGCCATAAGCCGTCTGCGCACGAGGTTTGAGAGCAAAAACCGTAAACCACCTTCTCGGTGCCCGTCGTCGTAACGCTAAAGACCGTTCCCCAACCGTTTGCTCCACCGGTAAAGGTCGTGCCGTACAGCGTACCTTTTACGTTGATCAAGCCCGCTGCCGGGTTTGCGCCGTCGGAGCCGCCAGCGAAGCTGTACAGCACTTTCTCGGTGCCGGTCATCGTAATGCTAAATACGGTTCCGCAACCGGAGCCGCTGCATCCCGAACCGCCCCCTTCTGACGTTGTGCCGTACAGCGTGCCGTTTACGTTAATCAAGCTGCCGTTTGGATGCACTCCGTCAGAGCCGCCAGCGAAGCTGTACAGCACTTTTTCGGTGCCGGTCGTCGTGATGCTAAATACGGTTCCGCAACCGCCGAAGCACGACCCAGCGCCACCGTAATCGGTTGTCCCGTATAGCGTGCCCTTCACGGCGATGAAGTTGCCGGACGGGGCACTACCGTGGGAACCCCCACCGAAGCTGTACAGAACTTTTTTAGTGCCGGTCGTCGTAATGCTAAAGAAAGTTCCGGCTTTGTGTGCGCCACCGCCATGGGTTGTGCCGTACAGTGTACCGTTTACGTTGATCAAACCCGCCCACGGGAACTTTCCATCTTTATCGCCACGAAAGCTGTACAATAGTTGGTAACCCGATGAGGCACGACGTAATGCAGCAGAGTACGACGTTGCCGCGGCCGATCTAGGCGCTACAATCGGCGCGCCTTTTTTCAGCGCGGCCGGTGCACCGATTGGCGGCGGCAGGCCGCCACATCCCGAAAGGACCGCGATGGTCACACCAAAACTTACAGCGCAGCGACGACGCTCTGTAGCATTCATCTATTGCCTCCTCGGTGCGCAAACGCATCGAACCTCGGTGCTATTCAGTGGGGAGCCATCGGTTTCTTGCTTAGAGGACATTTAAGCCGCCTGGACCACTCTTTTCGAGCCCCCACCTGGCCCGCGCGCGTAGGGCGGACCAATAGGCGTTGCAGCGTTCAAGGCACACGGCTGCGGTAAACGGGAATAGCAAGCACCTCATTTAGCTTGTTTATAATTTAGCTTGCTTTACGTGGCATTGAGCGCGTGCGATCGCTATCCCGACGCTCACATGATCTGCCTCCCCCGCGGCGGCGGTTTGGGATCGCGCGCTACCTCTCGCCGCGAACCCCCAGCCCCTGTCCCGCGGGCGTGCGCGTAGGACGCACGAACAGGCGCAGCAGTCAAGGCACACCGGCACACGCCTGCGCGCAACCTGTAGCAAGCACGTCGTTTTGCTTGCCATGACGGCATTGGTGCATTCTTCGGCATTCTGGGCGCTCTTGGGAATAGGTCGTGTCGAGCCACCGCATGCAGCTATTGAGGCTGCTGTTAGCAGTCGTGCGGTTTCGCCGAATTTTCTCGCCATATTTTGGTGGGGAAGGTGGGAGTCGAATCTCTTGGCCCTCGTTTTCGCTCGCTTTGGTTCACTCGGCTCGACCCCATTTCGTGCGCGGAGATATGGCAAAAGCATCGACTCGGAAGCCGTTCGTTTGGGACGCATTGAGTTCGTGCGTGACCAATCCGTGACCAGTGACACGGTGCCACTGGCGGTTCGAGCCGCTGTAACTGTTTGGGCAATCCCGCACGGCCAATACGTCGCCCACAGCGCTTCAAGAGCGCGCGGATGCCCCCTGGCACGTCATCGGACGGCTAGCGGGGCGCAGAGGGCAAGGAAACGGCCAGCACTGGCATTTTGCGCGGCACAGTTGACGTCACTGATTCAGTCGCTCGGAACGTCGGGGTGGCATGACAGAAGTCACACCCGCCCGCGTAGCCAAGGCAGATGGTAGCACGTTCGGGTTAAGCGGCTGCGTGCAAGACCAGGCTGGAGTTTTGCGAGCCCACGCAGATGCGCGAACCCGCTCCGGCATGCAGCCCCGAGACCCGCACGCGATCAGTCCGCCTTACGATTCGACGCGGACGCCCCTCCAATGAAGGGCTTGGGGAGGAGACGCAGCTGGTCACGCAAGCGATAGCAACACGCCGGAGGCCGCGATTGCGCCGATCGCGCCCAGGGTGAGCCATGCGGCGAGGCGAGACACGTCAAAATACCGTGAACGGTGCGAAGCCGGTCGCCGAAGCGCCGGCTCCCGTGGTCTTGGCGCAGGGGGCATCGCCAGCTGGAGCCTGGATGCTCGCAAACGTCGTGAGCGCAACGATCGCGGTCGATCCGCTCATGGCCGGCGTAAGCGCCGCGCAGGTAAGCCCGTTGAAATATCCGAGCTCGAAGCCCACGCTGTTCGATCCCAGCTGGACAACAAATCCACAGAAGTAGAACGACTGCCCGGCAGGCGGCGCCGTCGCGAGAATCGTTGTCGTCGCCGAGGGCAGCGCGATCGAGACCGGTATACCGCCCGTGGCCCCGTTATTGCAGGCGATCGGAGCCAACGGCGAAGACGCCCCGTTCACTCCGGTAATCGCCGGGGCGCAAACCCCCGATGGCGCAGGCGATGCAGCCGTGACGCACGGCGCTGGAGTCGTCACCGGCACTGTATAGAGGGGCGAGGGTTGCACGGGTGGCGGTTCGCTGTTGACCGCGACCCCTGACGGCATGACCACCACGCACCCCGGGCCGACGCAGGATACGGGCTGATTACCTGTTGTCGCGGGCGCGGGCGTCACCGTATAGCTCGATACGGAAGCCGAGCAGCGCAACGTAACGGTGGCCTTTTACGTGCTCCAAGTGGAGTCCGGGCCGACCTCAACGTACGCGGCGTTGGTCGGCGAAATTTGATAGGTCGTAGCTCCCGTTGGAGTAAATGGCTGTGCTTGAGCCGCTCCGGCCAGGGTGCTGATCGTGGCAGTCGTCCAGTTCGCGCCATCATTGCTGATACTGGCGTCAACGGGGCCGTTCGATGCGGCGACCTCCGTAAACGTACAAGAGTTCTGCCCCGTCAGTTGGCCAATGACGATTGGCTGGCTACCGGGTGACGTCAGGGTTCCGGTAATCAGGATGGGCGGAACGTCTGCCCGGGCCCACGGAGCACCCAGACACCCCACCGAAATTGCGAGCATGGTAAGCCATGCGAAAGAATGGCGGATGCACAGGGTCATTCGAGCATCGTACGGGCCGAACTCGATTGGGACTTGAGGATTTATCTAGGTGAGTTACGACTTTCTCGCTTGATTCCGTTAAGAAAACTCAGGCCGCTGCAGCCGCGTCCTGGACGAACCGGGTGAAGAGAGCTTTGCGGACTAGCGACGTCAGCCGGGCTAAGTGCTCACGGTCTCGTTGTAGGCACTCTAAGAACTGGTCCAGGTTATAGGCCCGCTTACCGTGCTTTAAGGGCAGGTATGCAAGGCCGCCTTTGTCCTCGGCCATCAGCGGATACGTCAGAAAGAACTCAACTGCGCCGCGAGTAGCTCATGGTCGATGAGCAGTTCTCGCCGCTCTACGAGCGTCAATATGCCTCCGTCCAACACGTCGCTAATGACCTTAAGGTGGCTCTCTAACGGCATGCGAACCAGGCTGTGCCTCAGGCTGTAGCCAGAATGCTTCATGAACCTTCACCTTACGTGATTGACTGCCTTAAGGCAAATGCTCACGAATCAGCAAAGCTTCAGCCCTGACCCCAGCAACGTAAACATTGGGGCTTGGTGCGAATATGAAGCGTTGAAGGCTCCTGCGGAGCTAAGAAGTTAGAGCGCGCATGTGGTTATGGCGGATAAGGGTCAGCGCGGCACGCGGTGGGAGATGCATCCGATCCGCCGCCTCGAGGCCGAGAAGTCACACCTCAGACCGACTAACGAGCTGCAGGGCACCGGAGAGATTGGCTCGGGGGTGATATGGGCGCTCGGCAATCAAACGGTTGAACCGCGACGCGACCGACGTGGATGGCCCCGCAAAAGGCTCATCGAGAGGGGCTTTGGACTCACGCGCCCCCGCGCGGCGATGGGAGATACTATGTTGAAAGTTCACATCGCTAAACATGAAGTCATTTGGAGATGGACGCACCGGCTTCTGCATCGCTCTTGGAGCGCTGGTGGTTAGCGCGTGCGGCGGCGGCGGTAGAAGCATTCCCATTGCAGCGGGTTCTTCGGCGATTTCGCGGACGGTTCGCTCCAACACACAACTCTACGTTGCGTCGTCATTGCCGTACTTCTTTAACGCCTATCAGGTTCCACTGGTCAACGACGAAGAACCTTTTGCTAACGAGACGGGCGTCAACGAGCCTGTAGCTCTGGCAAACGACTTCCGCCATCTCTACGTCGGCAGTTTCGACGATGGCATCATCTACACGTTCGATCTTCCGCTCCTGCGGAACGTCACGGGTCGTTCGGCGGCTCGCGCCCGCTTTGTCACGCCGTTCGCGCAGCGGCATAGCCTGTCGCCCGGATGCGGCAATCAGCGGTATGGGTTTTGCCCCGGCGTCGGAGACATTTCGGGGCTCGCCGTTACCGATCGGTTCCTTTACGTTGCCGGCGAGGGCCCCGCGGGCTCGGAGGTGCTGCAATATGCGTTGCCGCTCCGAGCCTCGGAGACACCGTCCGGTTCGATCACGGGCTTTCCCGCCGTCGATTTCCTCTCCATCGCAGCGCAGAACCGCACGCTCTACGTTGCCTCCACAACCGCGGGAACCGTCACCGCCTATTCGCTGCCCGTGACGGTGAATCAGGCTCCGGAATACACCCTCGAGACCGCAAGGCAGTACGATGGGGTAACCGGCGTGGCCGCCGATCGTCGTTGCCGCCATCTCTACGTCTCGCTCTGGACGTTCGGTCAGATTTATGTCTACAAGCTTCCGTACACCGCAGGTGAATTGCCGACGATCCTTCAGGAGGCAGAGCAAGGCTCAGGTTTTGGCATTGCTGTTGGCGACGACCACCTCTTCGTCACCGTTGACCCGTTTAAGAGTATCAGTGCATATCCGCTGCCGATAACTTCGCAATCGCAGCCTGACGCGAACGTTCCGTTTGAGGGATCGCCGGCCGGTGTAACGATTCGATCGAGATATGCAGGCACACCATGTCAGGGCGCGTCCTGAGTTCAAGCAGTCCTTCTTACGGCAGGGCCTCGTTGCTACTCTCTCGCTGCTACCCCCGGCCACTATCGCATGCGCGCGCGAAGGACGCACGAATGGTGCCTTGAAATGAGCACGCGACTGCGAGCAACGCGAATAGCAAGCACCGTTATTTAGCTTGCTTTACATGGGCATCGCCCGGACCATCTCGGGCACGTCGTCCTCGGGCAGCAGCATCCAGGTGTTCAAGGAAGACGGGACGTTCGTCGAGTCATCGACGGTTTCGACTTCACCAACGCGGGCTTTCTCGTGATCCCCGTGCGCATCGCCAGCAATCCGTCGCGCCGCACGGGCTGGGTCAACGGTCCGGGCGTGAACCATCTCCAGCAGTTCTCCTACTAGCCGAACGCCCCGCTGCAGACTTGCTACGATGCTTCATGGGGTCTGCTGTTCCGCATTTGTTGTTGCTGTATCCCCAGCATAGCTCGATAAAGCCCTCGCCCGATTCCTGGCCGCTATTCATGATCAGGTTGGTCGCACTCGCCTCCGCGAAAGCCGAGCCGCCACCGCCCCCGCCACCATAGACGCCGCCCCCGCCGCCGTAATAACCGCCGCCCCCGCCGCCGCTGCCGGTGGCAATTTCGTAGAGTCCGCAGTAGGCATAACCGCCGCCGCCTGTGCCGAGCGTGCCGGGGTTTGCAGGTGACGAGCCGCCTGAGGTCTGCGTTCCGCCGCCACCGCCGACGCCTTTGCCGCTATAGCCCTCGCCCAAACATGGGCCATTGCTGCCGGCGCCTCCGCCGAGGCCGCCGCCGCTGCCGCCGGAGGCGTTGAAGGGTCCGCCGCTGCCACCGCCGCCGCCCGCCACGACGACGCGGTTCGTCAACGCGCTGCCGCCTTGCCGGGCATCGCTTGCGCCGCCGCCGCCGCCACCGCTCAATCCTTCGCTAGGCGTGTTGGTGCCCTGAGCGCCGCCGTTGAATCCGCCATAGCCCTGGTTGGAATACGAGCCATTACCGCCTGCGCCGCCGACGTAGATCGCGAGCGCCTCGCCCGGCGTCGTCGGGATCGTCGCCCCCGTTTCGCCCCCATACCCGCCAAGATTGTACCCGGCGTAGTTCTGAGTCGAGCCTCCCTGCGCGCCGGCGACAACGATATACACGGTCGCGGCGCAGACCGGGACCGTAAAGTTTTGCGAGCCCCCTGTGTAAGAGAGGAGTTTGAAGCCTTTGGTGACCTGCGGCGTGAACTGCGCGCTCGTGAAAACGTACTTTCCTGCATTCGCGTCGATCGTCGCCTCCCCGCCCGGAATCGGGTTGCCGTTCCACGCGAGCGTTGCGACCTCGGAGGAGCTCAGCAGCGTGTCGGGCGGCGGGTTATCTGCACCGCTCGTCGCAATCGTCGTCGCGCCGCTGGTGTCGCTGTCGCTCAGCGTGATTGCGGTCGCGTAGGTGCCGGCTATGGGATAGCCATCGGCATCGAAGGCGGTCACCGTGAATGGCGTGGGCCCGAACGCAACGCCGACGCACTGGTTAGGAAGCGGACCGATGGATAAACTCCCCTCAACGCCCTCAAGCTTGGGTGAGATGCTCGTCGACTTCCCTTTCTTGATGGAAAACGCAATATTCGACGCGCTCGATAGCAGATGAGCGTTGTAGGGGATCTTGCCGTCCACCGGCGCGAGATCGTAGAGGTTGACGTTGGTTTTATATTTACCGCGCTTCAAGGGTAGCGCGATCTTGCAGACGAGCGGATCGCCCTTACAGTTCTTATTGTTGGACGTGAGATCGAACGCTTTCGTCCCGCTCGATTTCCCGCTCCAAACTAGCGTCATACCTTTGGAACCCGGCGAAACGTTGCCCCTCGCCCCTTTTTGAGCCGGAAACGCGCCGCCATCCCCATGCGGAGGCACCGGGATGGTGATTTTGAGTGTGAGCCTGCTCTTGCCGCCGGGATCGGGCATCGTTGCCAAGCCTCCCGACGCCGCGTCTTCCGAAGCGCCGGACGATGCAGACTGGTTGCCGACCGGGGGCGGGACGACCCGCGTCGCGCCTCCGGCACATCCGGCCAGCAGCGCTACAAAACCGATTACCGCTAGCCTTTTAAGCCCTTGCATTTCGAGCGCGCTCATCGTCGCCACCATCCTGCCTTACGCTACGCTTGGTTGCTGAGCCCGCTTTCGGGTCTCGACCGGCGAATCCCCCGGTCGCTCGCCCGACACTTCAACACCGCTCACTTGCGACGTCGCCCACGAACACGCTCACTGACGCAGACCAACACGATCACCAACGGCATCACGCCGTCGAACGACAACCTGGGCGTCGCGGTGACGCCCGCGCAGCGGCTCTATAGCAAGAAGGGCGGCGGGCCGCGCACCGGGCCGGCGGCCGCGCAGCTCGCGGTGCTGCCGCCGAAGACCACGGCGAGTCCGCAGGCCGATGTGAACGTCGCCCGGTTGTCGTGCCCGACGCCGGGAACGAATGCGAAGTCTTGGTTCGTGCCTTCCCGATGCCGGCGTCCTTCATAGGCGATGAAATACTCCGCGCGGGCGAACCGGTACGGGCCTTGCGCCTCGCCGCCGCAGCTTTGGTCGAGATCGTCCTCCTTTGGATTGGTGTCGGCCGTGCCCATGAGATAGGTGACGCGGCGCCGGGCGTAGCGCTCGTCGAGCTGCGCGGGCGAGCCTTCGACGTAGCGCGGCGCGCCCTTCAGTCCGTAGCGCCATTCGTTGAAGTCGCTGCAGTTATGCTGCGGCACCGGGCGCCAATCCGAAAGGTAGAGATATGACGAGCGATTCGAGACCACAAGGTGCACGGGAATCCGCGACCCGGAATCGAGCTCGGGCGCCTTTCCGACGATTGCGTAGCGTTGCACGATCTGTCCGCCGGCCGAGTGCCCGATCAACACGATCTCGCGCGAGTGCGGAAACCTCCGCTCGTCCGAGAGCCGCTCGATGATGGCGTCGAACACATCGTAACTGCTGATCGGTGCGGGCGCGAGCGCGTCCGAGCCGCCCGGCCACTGACCGTTCCAGTAGAGCGTCTGCGGCCCCACCGACTGCCCCTCGATCTCGCTGCGCTCGACGAACTGCGGCGCGATCACGAATCGTCGGATCGAGCTGGTGCGCCGCCGCGGCCGCAATCACGCCCGTGTCGTAGTAGTAATCCGCGTCGCGGAGCACGCTGTGCACCACGATCAGCGCGCGCGTCACGTCTTCGTCGCCGTTGAGCGACGACGTGTTGAAGTAGCGCGCGTAGCCGCTGCCGCGCGGCGTCGTCACGAGGAACTGCCGGTCGGCGAGCTTGCCGGCGTTGTCGGGCTGCGGCGTGGGTCGTCACCGGCACCGGAACCGTTCCCAGCAGCACCGCGCCGAGCAGCAGCGCACACGCGGTCTTCACCACGTCAGCTCTTCCACACGTGCGCGTCGTCGGCTTCGAGCACGTCGACTCTCTTGCCACTACCTCGCACCGTGCCACGCGCACGCGCGCGCGTAAGATGCACGAAGAGGCCCCATTGGCCGCCCAGATCACGCGAACAGCGGAGAATGGGGATAGCAAGCACTTCATTTAGCTTGCTTCAAACGGGCCTAGACGACGCGTAGATCGCCGGCCACGCTGACAGCTTGCCACCCCCTTGGCGGCAGTTCGGCATCGCGCGAAAGCTCTCTAGCGCCCGGCACTCCCCCTCCCCAACACGTGCGCGCGTACGCGTAGTGCGTAGATTGCCGATCGACGAAGCGCGAAGCGGGCAAAGCCGTTCACCCAAGCCGACCACCTTGGCGCGGCTGACTCTCTAGCGCCCGGCCTCCCCTCCCCAACACGTGCGCGCGTGCGTGGGACCAGCGGTGCAACTCAGCGGCCGTTGGCACGGGACTCGCTTTGGTTTACGGGATCGTAGTGGCGTTCGCGCTGCCGGGAATGCGCTCACCCTATTCCTCGCTGTATCCTTGCGCTAGTCATATTTTGCGTCAACGGCATCGGTTTCGCGCTGACTGCAGGAACGCCGCTCGTGTCGCAATACGACGGCGTCGGACGCTTCTACGAGCGACGTGGACGAAAGCTGATCATCGCGAAAATGCAGATGACGACGGTTTCACGAGCATTTCTCTGGCTAGCTGTGGCAGGAGTCATCTAACTAGCACTTCGAGTTCGCATTACGCTAGCGTCCCGATCATCCCAACCTTTGGTCTCAACTCAATAACCCGGCAGATTCCCGTTCCGCTGCAGCGCGGTAAGCTTCTCTCGTAGGGCTTTCGTCAATGCGTGTTCCGGGCCGAGGCCTTTTTCGCGAATCGCTAGCGCCCGTTCGTACAGTCGCGCGGCGTCATCCGAGCGCCCCTGGGCGTCGTATACGTTCGCGAGCTGGTTAAGGCTTATCGCAACATCTGGGTGATCGCGGCCGAACGCCTTCTCGAAAATCGCCAGCGCGCGGGTAAGCAGTGGCTCCGCGGCCGCATAGCGTCTCTGCAGCTCGTAGACTTTCGCGAGGTTATCAAGGCTGATCGCAACATCGGGATGATTTGGACCGAGCGCCTTCTCCTTGATCGCCAGCGCGCTTGCGTGCAACGCTTCAGCTTCTTCGTAGCGCATCTGCTGGGTGTATAAGGCCGCGAGGTTGTTCCGGATTCCCGCGACATCCGGGTGCTCCGGCCCGAGGATTTGCTCCTTAATTGAAAGGGCACGCTGGAATAGCGGCTCTGCCTCCCCGTAACGTCTCTGAATATGATACAGGACGCCGAGGTTGCTCAAGCAGTTCGCAACGCGGGGGTGATCCTGACCGAACGTCTCCTCCTCAATCGACAGCACGCGCGTGAGTAGCGGCTCCGCCTCTCCGTAGCGCCCCTGCTGAGCATACAGGACGGCGAGATTGGCCAGAATGTCCGCACTGTTGCTGTGATCGGGCCCTAGAGCCTGATCCTGGATGGACAGCGCGCGCCTGTAAGCGAGCTTCGCCTCCGCATAACGTCCTTCCTCATAGTACAATTGGCCGAGGCCGTTAAGGGTCGTAGCGACGTGAATGCGATCCGGTCCAAGCGCCGTCTCTCGGATCTCCAGTGCACGCAGGTACAGCTCCTCTGCTTCGCCATAACGCGCCTGCCGCCAGTACAAGTGCGCAAGGTGATCCTGGCTCGTCGCGACGTCGGGATGATCTGGGCCCAGTGCCACCTTTTGAATGGCCAGCGCGCGTGACTGAAGCGGCTCTGCGGCCCCGTAGTTGCCCCGTTCCCGCAGATAGACAGCACAACGATCAGCGAGCCGGGCCGCCGGCAGAAATGCCGCTTCGCCGGGCAAGGCATCTAGCGCGGCGCATGCATGAGATAGAAGGCGATCGCATTGCGGCCATGTGGCGACTTCGACCTCGGGAAAGGCGGCATCGGCAACACCGACCGAACACTCACGCCATGCAAGCGTCTTTTCAATGACCATATCCCGCGCCGCAAGCTGAACGAGACGGTGAATATTATAGGCACGCGACGATTGCGAAAACGCGAGAAGTGAAAGGCTGTCGAGTGCACTAAGAGCTTCGTCGAGGCGTACGTCATCCGCGAGAGCACTGCGCAAGTCAAGCGCAAGCGCGTCGCCGGAAATACTGGGCCGCAAGGTTGCAATGTAGGTCTCGATCGGCTGCCGGAAAAGCTCGTCTGGGATCGCCTCGGGAGCGAACCGTGCGGCGAAACACAAGATAGCCGCGGCGCCGGCGGCTTCTTTCTCCGCTTGAGCAATAGCCGCGCTCAACGTCGCAAAAACCGATCGCGGGTATTCGACGCCGCGCGGCGCATTTCTTAGATGGCGGTCGATGTGCTCCAAGTAGTGGCGCGGAGCGACCATTCGCATTCTACGCAACGAGGCGGCTGCGTGTGCCAGCGCTAGAGGGAGCGCACCAAGGGCTTCGGCGATCGCTCGCGCTTCGGCTTCGGTCAGGTCGGTGCGTCCGCTCTCACGCGCAAGGTAGGCAATTGCGGTATCGAGTTTCCAAGTCTGCAAGGGAATCGGGGTCATATCGGCTCCCCACGCGGCGTTGCGCGACGTCACCAATATGCGCGAATCGGTTCGTGGGCGCCACGAGCGCAGTAGCTGCTCGTCCTCGAGGTTATCAAAGATCATCAAGAGCGGTTTTGCAAAGCCGGCAAACGCAGCGTGGATCACCTGCTGGGCAGCGGTGCGCCGGTCGGCGAGCTGATCAAGCCCCTTCATGAAGAGCGACCCCAGCCGCAGCAAGCCGTCGATGATGCCGCTCTCTGTCTGGGCGTTCAGCCACCATGTCAGAGCGTACCGGTCGCGGTTTTGCCACGCATACTCGCGGGCGAGGGACGACTTTCCCGTTCCGCCCAAGCCGCAGATCACAGCGACGGCATTATTCTTGCCGAGCGCTGCCGCCACGGCCGCCAGTTCCTCGTCGCGACCAGTGAAGCCGGGGGTGGGCCGAATCTCCTCGGCGTCCATGGAACGCAGCGGCGGGAAGTCGGCGAGCAGACCTTCCGCCAGCAGCTGGAAGATGTGCTCGGATTGGTCAAGATCCTTGAGCCGGTGTTCGCCAAGGTCGCGCAGGCTGATTCCCTTCGCTAGGTTCACCAGATCACAGGTCGTGCCTGAGAGCAGCACCTGTCCGCCCGTGGCTGCCCCGAGCAATCGCGCGACGCGATTGACCGCCGGCCCGAAATAGTCGCCATCGCGCTCCTCAGCCGTTCCGGTGCTTATGGCCATGCGCACCCGAAGACCGCCAACTGCCGAAAAATCCTCAGCCAGCAACGCCCGCTGGGCGTCAACGGCCGAGGCGATCGCGTCGGACACACAGGCAAAGGCCGCGCAGAATGCATCGCCAATCGTTTTGAACACGTAGCCATCGTGCTGGGCAATCGCGGTTCGCATCAGCGCATCGTGCCGGCGCACGGCATCCTGCATCGCCGCCCGGTCGCGGTCCCAGCGTTGCGTGCTGCCTTCGATATCCGAAAACAGAAACGTGACCGTGCCGGTAGGCCGAGCCGAGGCCGGCGGCCCAGGTTTCACGCGAGTCGCCATGGCGCGCTGTTCGCGCTAGACGCTAGAGATTCCAGCCTCAGTCAACATGATCGCCCCGAGGCTTCGCATCAAGTAGGTCCCGGCGCATGCGCGGTTGCCAACACCGACCGGGCACGTTATGGCGTTAGCGAGAAGAGGGTGCCTTTGCCTCGTGAGCCATGCGAACCACCATTGCGCGTCGTGCCGTACAGCGTGCCATCGATATCGAGTAAGGCGGCCAATGGATATGCGCCATCCGGGTTACCGGGGTCGCGTCGTTCGATTCCGCTGCCGGCGTTTGCTGCCGAACGCTTGCGGTTGCATCGCCGGGAGCAGCAGCTGCGTTTCGAGAGGCTAGGCGTGTGGCGCACGAACGATTCGCTCATCTTTGATCGCGAGGGCGAAGCCTGGTGCCCGAATACTTTTGGGCTTTGGTTCGCTCGACGCGTCAAGAGTTACAAGCTGCCGCGCGTTCGCCTTCACGATCTCCGACACTCCTTCGCGACCCTGATGCTTGAGAGTGGCGTTGATCTAAAGACCGTTTCCACGGCACTCGGGCATTCCACAATTCGTATAACCGCCGACTGCTACGCGCACGTTACGCCTTCTATGCAACAATCGGCTGCGGAACGGTTAGACCGGATGATCGGGCGCTCGCGTAGCTCGTCGTAGTGCTCGGGAGTTACAATCGCCTAAGCCGCCGAGTATCCGATCGACGGTCGCGTAAACGTTGTGGTCATGTTCGCGGCCTTCTCGTATGTTTTGCCGGGTAGATAGACCGTGCCGGAGTGCCTCTGTTTTACCGAGCTGACCAAAGACATTTTCATAGGTGATTGTTAGGCTGAAGGCAAGCGGTTGCCCGGCGTGAGGCGGCATGTCAAGCTAGGTGTACATGTAGGCCATGCCCTGCCAGACCCGGTGATTTTCGCATACGTAGTTCGCCGGGAGGAAGCCAAGGTTGTACGAGTAGTCCCCAAAGAACTTTGTGCGGAGGCTAGCGACCACGTTTCATGCGGGGCATTCCCACGTTTTGCAGCAGGTCTTGTAGTACATGAAGGAGACGGTGCGCGCGCCGTTCGTGTCGCGCAATTCAGGCCGCCATTGCCCCCGAAGAGTGACTGCTGGCATTAAGGTTTCTTGGTGGATGCTTCTCCGAAGGGCGACTCGCGTTGATGGCGCCTGCGGCAAGGTATAAGGTTGCGGCAACAAGGAGCAGCGTAAAGATCGCCAGCGTCGCCGTGGTGGCCGAAAGGAACGGGTCCGAGCTGTTTTGCTGAAGCCAAGACCAAATCGAGGAAAGGCTGTGCAAGGGCCTAACAATATCGCCCTGCGTTAAAGCCGGCATGGGCTGTTCCTTTTGGGCTCTGTGACCAATCCGTGACCAGTAGTGCTCCTTTTCGAGGCCTTTCGTGCTCAAATATTTATAGGGAAGGTGGGAGTCGAACCCACATGAGTTGCCTCGGCCGCTTTTGAGGCGGCTGCGTCTGCCATTCCGCCACTCCCCCGGTTGGCCCCGGCTGCTTCGCGCTGACGACGGACGGGGCCTCGGCGCCTGTGCCCCTTACGCCATGGGGCTGCCAGCGCGATCGTAAGGCCGCAGCTCCTCCGGATGCTCGCGCAGATAATTGAGTAGGTGGCGCCGCGTCTCGGCGCCACGCCGGCCGTTTGCGAGCGCTTGCGCCAGCGCGGGCGACGGAGATGCCACGTCCACTTTTTCGTAGACGGCGCGGAAGCGTTTCTTCACCATCGAGACCGAGAGCTGCGTACTGTGCGCGAGCGACGCGTCCGTGTGCCCGTCGAGGGCGAGCTTGAGCAGCTCCTGTTCCCGGCCGGAAAGACCGAAGCGCGGCCGGGCGTACGACGTAAACAGCTGCGTCAGCGCATAACCGGGATTCGTCCCCGCGTCCTCCCGCCGCGCCCACCACACGCAGGGCGCCGAGTCGAGCGAAATTCCGGCCTCCTGAAGTTGTTCGGCGGAATACTCGCCGATTCGAAAGCCCAGCTGCCTCCCCCAATCCCTCCCAGCGGCCGGCCGGCGGTCGTCGAATATCTCGGACGTATAGCTCCGGAGGTTCCAGCCGCTGAAAACCCGCCGCGACGACTCGTAGTTTGCCGCGACCATTCGCTCGTCGGGCTCACTTCCGGACCGGACACCGCCGTAATGCGTTACGACGATGTTGAGGCCGTCGCCGGCGTTCGCGCGAGCAATCTGCTTGGCGTCGAAGAAAGGTTTGCCGCCGCGCGCCCATTCCCCTAAGATCCGCCGCGCTATCAGCGGGGCCTCGCAGCGATGATAGCTCGCGGTCGTTTCATCGGAAACGAAGACGTTGAAACCGAAGTGGATGATCGCGTCGCGCGCGGGATCGACGACGATGGCCGCGATGCCGCATTTCGTACTGACGATCTCCGTCCACATCGCGCGCAGCTCGCCGTACTGAGCAGCGTCGCAAAAGAGCGGCGACGGCAATAGCCCGATACATCGGTCGATGTCTGCTATTGCAACATCGCGAAGCATAAAGTCCACGGCGCACCTCGGATCGTCCCAAAGAGTTGCGAGATCTTATTCGGCTTGCGCGATGCCGAGCTTGTCGAGTTGACCGTTGATCGACGCAATCGCCGCTTGCGTCGAAGCGCCGTTACCGGTGTCGGCGGTTGCCGCTTTGGCGAGCTGGTTCTCTAGATCGAGCAGCGCCGGCAGTCCCGGCTCGGCCAGCTTCGCCATCATGTTCGTGCGGGTCCTCACCTTGCGGCAGCCGTCACCTTTTGCCCACTCGCCGCCGATTCGCTTTCCGAGCGATGTCAGCTGCGCCGTCACGGCGGCATTCGCGGTCGTATCGGTAACGTGGGTGAGGGCCTTTTGGCTCACCGCGAACCAGCCCGGCGATCCGTCGGCGCCGAAGTAGAACGCGTGCACCTGTCCCCAATACTTGCCCCAGCTCTCGAACTCGGTCGCGCATTGGTCGGCCTGCCACACGTCGTGGAAAGAGCTCTGCCACGAATCGAGCGTCGCGGCATCGTCCGCCAGGCACGACGCCCGAGCGACGATCGAGATCGCCAAGGCAATGAAGAGCGCGCGGAGCACGAAACGCGTTCGATAGCGCGTGGCAGCCGGCATCGGGCACCTCCGTTACGGCGGGCGGCTGGTCGTTCCCGAGCCGTTTAACGGCAAGGCGCGGGCGGCCTTCCCCGCGTCGGCGGAGCTCGCCGCGCCGCTCACGCCCAGGCGCAGCTCGACCGAGCGCCGCGCGAAAACGAGTGTCACGAGCTCGGCCCCGCGCCGCTGCTCCAGCGCGACGCGCTGCACGTCGCCGGCTCGCCAGCGCAACGTCGTCAGGCGACGACCGTGCATGATTTCCACCGCGTTGCCCCCCGGCGATTGCAGCACGCGGTCGCCGGCGCTCCACGCGAAGCCCGAGATGCTCTCCAGCCGCGCCGCCGAGCCGCGATCGTGGGGCGCGAAGTCCTCGCCGACGATCAGCTCGTCGCTCGACGGGTTCAGCGTCAGCGTCCGCCGGAACGCGGCGCCGCCCTGCGGCACGTCGGGTGCGTCGTAGGTGCACGTCACGCGCTGCGTCATCAGCGAGTCATTGCGTTCGCACTGGTAGGCGCGGTTGAAAGTGCCGGCCGGAAGCGGATGCGTGTAGGCCGCGATGTAGTCGCGGGACGACACCGGCGGCTCCGGATCGGTCGCATCGCGCAGCAGTCCGATGCCGGTCGCCGCGTTGGCGCGGCCGTCTCCGAGTTCCGCAATCCGCGCGCCCGCGAACGGCGCGAAGACGACGCGCAGGCGGCGGTTGCTCATCACCGTGCCGTCGGGAACCGAAAACGGCGGCGGCGCGGCGGGCATGTCGGTGCGTCCCGAGCCGCTCGGCCCGCCGAACGCGATGCTGCGCGCGTGCCACGCGCGCGACAAGCCGACGGGTACGATCCGCGCCCCGCGCGCGGGTACTCCGAACGCGCCGATCCGCACCGTCCGATTCGCCAGCGCGACGCGGAACGGACCGGCCGTTCGCGACGCGCCGCTCGGATTCACCGCCAGCACGAACGCGTACGATGCGTCGTCGGCCAGCAGCAGCGTCGTGTCGGAACCGAGACGCTCGGCGCCGCGCACCGCCGCCGGGTCGGCCACCAGCCGCCCCTCGCGCTGCAGGGCCGCGATGCGGCGCGACGCCCACGGCTGCAGCCGTCCCGCGGCGACCGACGACGGAGCGATCGGCAGAAGCAGCGCGCGATACTGCCGCAACGTGGCATCGTCTTCCCCGGCGAGATCCGCGAGCACGCACGTGAGGCCGCGCGCGTTGCACGCGCGCTGCATCGCGATCGTCGCGGCGGCAAACGCCGCGAAGTCGGCATTCGTCAGCGAGCCCGGCACGAACAACGACGGCGGCCAGACGATTGCCGCATCCGCCGCGAGGTGCGTCTTCGCGAGCAGGCCGCCGTAAGCGCGAACCGCGTCGCCCACCTGCGCCGTCGGCGCGTACCGGGGCGAGGGACGCAGGTCCACGGTCAGCGCCGCGTCCCAGCCGTACGACCAGTTCGCCCACGGCGCTTCCCAGCCGTGCGGATAGATCGTGTCCTGTGCGGGAAAGGTCACGATGCCGTGCGCGCCGTCGCGCAGCAGCTCGCCGAGGGCCAGCGCCGTGCTCGACGGATCGCTCGGACGCGGCGCGCCCTCGTCGGCGCCCTGGAGCCAGCCCGCTTGAAACTCCGATTGCATCACCGGCACGCCGCGCTGCGTCTGCAGCAGCCCCGTCGCGAAGTCGAGGTCGGCGAGGTCGTGCACGCTCAAGCGCTCCGAACCGCCCTGATACCAGTTGCCCCACGCCCACGCCGGCGACGCGACGGGAACCTTCATCTCGTACGTATTGACGAAGAGCGGCACCCTGTTGCCCGCGACGGATTCCACCGTCGCGCGCAGCCAGTTCACGTAGGCGTGCCAGTGCGGCGCGGGCCAGGTGTCGTTGTCGAGGTACGCGCCCTGGTCGTCGTCGAGCGCGATCGCGACGACGTCGTGGGAGTAGGGCTCGACGAAACGCAACGCGTCGTGCAGCCACTTCGCGGATTCCAACACGTGCGTGCTGTTGCCGAGCCACTGCGCCGCCGCCGCGTCGGCGTGCGCGTTCTGCATCGTCGCGGTGGCGGGGTAACGTCCCTCCAGCACGTCGTGCAGGGGCATGTCGTACTCCGCGCGTTGCAAGAGCCACGCCGGATAGCCGCCGTTGCGCCACTCGTTGCGGATCACCGGCCCGGGGCGCAGGATCAGCCGAAACCCCAACTCGTGCGTCAGCTTCAGCAAGGCGCCCAAATCGCGGCGCGGATCGGTGGTGCCGGTGAAGTCGAGCACGCCGGGCTCGGGCTCGTGCCAGTTCCAAATCACGTAGAGGTCGATCGTGTTGATGCCCAGGCGCTTATACGCGAGCAGCGCCGGGCGCCAGCGGTCGCGCGGCATGCGCTCGTAGAAGAACGCGGCGCCGTAGACGAAGAACGGCCGTCCGTTGACGGTGAAGACCGGATAGTCGCGGACGGTCGTCACGCGCGCCGCGTTCCACGTCGCCCACGAGCTGTTGCCGTCGGCGCGAGCGGCCTGCGGGAGTGCCAGCGTCAGCAGCAGGGCCGCGAGAAACGGCCACCAGCGGCGCGCGCGGGCCGCGAGGGCGTAGGCGACGCAGCCGCACGCCAGCCAGCCGGCGCCGAGTGCGATCGCCGTCCGGCCCGACGCGACGAACGCGATCGTCCAGCCCGCCAGCGCCACGATTGCGGGCAACGGGTAGAGCGGCATCGCAAACGGCGCCGGCCCGCGGCGAGCTCGCACCAGCGCCAGCGCGGCGATCTGCGCGACGCCCTGGATCAAGACGATGCCCGCGGTCAAGAACGCGATGACTTGATCGAGCGTGAAGAGGCTCGCGACGAGCGACAGCGCGCCGACCGCGAGCAAAGCGACGTGGGGGATCTCCTTGCGCGGGTGCAGCCGCGCGAACGCGGGCAGGAACGCGCCGTCCCGCGCCGCCGCAAACGAGATCCGCGAGAACCCGAGCAGGTTGCCGTAGAGCGACGCAAACGCGGTCACGAGCACGAGCAGCGTCACGCCCACCGCCGCGGCGCGGCCCCACGTGCGCTCGACGACCAGGGCCCCGACGTATTGCGACTGTACGGTCGGCGCCCCGCTCGCATCGAGCAGCGAGCGCCACGGCACGGCGCCCAGCACTCCGATCTGGAGCAGGACGTAGAGCACCGCGACGATCAATACCGACAGCACGATCGCGATAGGAATGGTCCGCTCGGGCCGCACCACCTCGTCGCCGAGCAGCGCCGCGTCGGCGTAGCCCACGTAGTCGTAGAGCGTGACGAACAGCGCGCTGCCGAAACCCGCCAGAAACCCCGTGCCGAGCCGCAGGGGAGCGTTTGAGTGAAACGCCTGCGCGAAGTCGGCGTGCGAGAGCCCGGCCAGCGCGACGACGGCGACCGTGCAAGTCGCCGCCACGGCAAGCGCGGTACCGAACGCCGATACCTGCGAGGTGCGGCGATAGAGCAGCGCGATCGTGAGCACGCCGATGCCGACGGCGACGGCGTCGTGCGCGAGCGTCCCGGCAACGGGCGGATACAGATAGGCGGCGTAGTTCGCGAAGCCGATGTATCCGCTCGCCAGCAAACACGGCGCGTAGAGCAGGAACTGCCAGTTGAACAGAAACGCCAGCGCGCGGCCCGGTCCGTGGGGGCCGAACGCGTTGCGCAGATAGACGTAGGTGCCGCCCGAACCCGGGAATCGCGACGAGAGCTCGGCCCAGACCAAACCGTCGCAGAGCGCGACGACCGCGCCCGCGATCCAGCCGACGAGCGCGAGCGGACCGCCCAGCGCCGCGATCACGAGCGGAATCGTGACGAGCGGCCCGATGCCGATCATCGTGATCACGTTGATCGATATCGCGCCGCGTAAGTCGATCGCGCGCTTGAGCGAACTCATTCTAGGCCGAAGGCATTCGTGCGCCGAACCGGACCGCCATGCAGGAACGCTCCGCCGCGGCTCGCCTTCTGGGGCTCGAGGGCGACGTGCGCAGCGACTTCGTCGCGAGCGAGGCGCTGGCAGGCAATCCGCTCGGCGACCCGGCGACGCGCCCCGTCGTGGTCTACACGCCTCCCGGCTACGATCCCGGCGGCTCGGCGCGCTATCCCGCGATCTACGTGCTGCACGGCTATACCGGCGACGTCAACGCGCTGCTCTCGACGCGACCGTGGGAGGCCAACGTGCTGCAGTGGGCCGACCGCCTGGTGCGCGAGCGCCGCATGTTGCCCGCGCTGGTGGTGCTGGTCGACGGGTTCACGCGGCTCGGCGGCTCGCAGTACGTGGACTCGATTCACAACGGCGACTACGCGACCTATACCGTGCGCGACGTCGTGGGCCACGTGGACCGCACCTACCGCACGATTGCATCCGAGGGCGGCCGCGCGGTCGCCGGCAAATCCTCGGGCGGTTTCGGCGCGATGCACCTGGTGATGGAGCATCCGGGCACGTTCGCAGCGTTCGCGTCGCACAGCGGCGACTCGTACTTCCGCTACGCGCATTTCCCGGCGTTTGCCACCGTCCACCGCGCGCTCGAGGCGCACGGCTTCGACCTGAAGGCGTACGTCGAGGCGTTCGAGCGAAAACACAAGCGCAGCTTCGCCGAGTACACGGCGATGGAGATGCTGGCGTACTCCGCCGCGTACTCGCCGGCCGGCGCGCGCGCGTTCGCGATCGACTTGCCCTTCGACCGGAACACCGGCGAGCTGCGCGACGACGTCTTCGCACGTTGGCTGGCGTACGACCCGGCCGAGCGCGTGCCGTCCCGGCGGGCCGAGCTCGAGCGGCTGCGCCTCCGCTACGTGGACTGCGGGCGCCGCGACGAATACAATCTCGACGTCGGCGCTCGCGTCGTGAGCGCGCGAATTCGCGACCTCGGCCTCGCGGTGCGGCACGAGGAATTCGACGACGATCATCGCAACGTCGGATACCGGTACGAAGTTTCGCTGCCGGCGCTCGCCGCCGCATTGGATCGAGGATGAGGAAGAAGATCGCCGTTTTTCTGGCTCTGATCGTCGCGTGCTGCGGCGAGGCTGCGCTCGCTCAGCAAAGCGAGGCGACCCCGTCGCCGGATCCGCATTCGTATAGCGACCCCGGGATGACGTTCGTCGCGCCGCCCGAGGCCGTCTTGATGCAGCGGCAGGACGTACCGGTGGGCCAGCTCTCGCAAGATCTGCAGCCAATCGCGGCCTGGGTCATCGACCCCGGCAAGGAAAACGCGCGCATCATCCAGCTCGCGATGGAGTCGTACGTGGGTCCGCCCTCGCAGTGGGAGGCCCAGTTCGAGAGCCAGACGCACGGTTCGCAAGAGGGCACGCTCATCCGCAACAAGACGCCGATGACGCTGCTCAACGGGATGCCGGCGACGTTCGTCGAGGTGGCCTACGGCGCCGGATTCGACGCGCGCAAAGAGTTCGCCATCGTGTGGGCCGACGGGCAGCGCGGGATCGTGCTATCGGAGACGACGCGCATCGGCGACGCGACGACGGAGAAGGCGCAGGCCGACCTCAAACAGGCGACGGCCGTCCGTTACCCCTCGTACCAGCCGTAGCGTCGAGCGTCGCGCGAAGGTCGTCGAGCAGATCCTCGACGTCTTCGATACCGACGGAGAGCCGAAGCAGGCCGTCACCGATGCCGCGCCGCTCGCGTTCCTCTGCGGGGATCGATCCGTGGGTCATGCGGCCGGGGTGACAGATCAGCGATTCCACGCCGCCCAAACTCTCCGCTAGGCTAAAGTATTTCAGGCGGCCGGCGAACTCGAGCGCCCGCGACACCGGTCCCTCGAGCTCGAACGACAGCATCCCGCCGAAACCGCTCATCTGCCGCTTCGCGAGCTCGTGCTGCGGGTGCGACCGCAGCCCCGGGTAGTAGACACGCGCCACGTCGTCGCGCGACTCCAGGAACTCGGCTACCGCTTGGGCGTTGTGCGCGTGCTCGCGCATCCGCAGCGCCAGCGTCTTGGCGCCCCGCATCGTCAGCCACGCATCTTGCGGCCCCGGCACGCCGCCAACGGCGTTTTGGAGAAAGCGGAGGCGCGCGTCGAGCGACTCGTCGTCGGTGATCGCAATCCCGCCCAGCACGTCGCTGTGGCCGCCGATGTATTTCGTCGTGGAGTGCACGACGATGTGCGCTCCGAGCGCGATCGGCTGCTGGAAATACGGAGTGGCGAAGGTGTTGTCGACGGCCACCAGCTGCTCGCCGGTTCGCAGCGACGCGATCGCCGCGATGTCGACCACTTTGAGCAGCGGATTGGTCGGCGTCTCCACCCAGAACAGTTTGGTGGACGGCCGCACCGCCGAGCGAACGGCGTCGAGGTCGCACATGTCAACGTAGCTGAACTCGAGCCCGAAGCGCTCGAGCACGCGGGAGAAGAGGCGGTACGTGCCGCCGTACAGGTCGTCGCTGACCACGGCGTGATCGCCGGAGGAGAGCAGGCCCAGCACGGCCGACGTCGCCGCCATGCCGCTGGCGAACGCCGTGCCGTAGCGCGCATTTTCCAGCGACGCGAGCTGCCGTTCCAACGCGACGCGCGTCGGGTTGATCGTCCGGCTGTAGTCGAAGCCCTTATGCTCGCCGACGCGCGCCTGCGTGTAGGTCGAGGTTTGATAGATCGGCACGATGGTCGCGCCCGTGGCGGGATCGGGATCCTGTCCGACGTGAATCGCCTTCGTAGAGAAGTTCATGACGCCGCGGTCACTGGTGCACGACGTCGGAGCTGGTGGAGAGGAAGCTGATGATGTCTTGGCGCGTCAGGACGCCGATCGGCTCGCCGTCGTCGGTCACCACGATCGCATGGTTCGCCAGCGTGAGCAGCTTGTACGCCCGTTCGATCTCGTCCGACTGTTCGAGCGCCGGGAACGCGTGCCCCATCACCTCGCTGACCGGCTGATGGATGATGTCGGCGTGGTCGAAAACGCTCCGCATCACGCCGACGTCGTTCACGCTGCCGGCCTGCTCGCGACCCCGCATCACGGGAATCTGCGAGATCTCGTAACGGCGCAAGAGGTCGAGCGCGGTCTTGACCGTATCGTCGTGCTGCACCGTGATCATCGGCGGCAGCGGCGTCTTGCTGCGAAGCACGTCGCCGACGGTCGCGCGGCGCTTCGCGTCGGCCAAGAAGCCGTTGGCGATCATCCACTCGTCGTTGAAGATCTTCGACATGTAGCCGCGGCCCGAATCGGGCAGGATGACGACGACGATGGCCTCGGCCGGCAGCGTCTGCGCGAGCTTGACCGCGGCGACGGCGGCGGTGCCCGACGAGCCGCCGACCAGCAGGCCCTCTTCGCGCGCGATGCGCCGCGCCATCAAGAACGAATCGCGGTCGGAGACGCGCACCATCTCGTCGATCACGCGCAGGTCCACCGTCTCGGGGAGATAGCTCATTCCGATCCCCTCGACCGCATACGATCGCGGGATGTCGCCGGAGTAGATCGAGCCCTCGGGATCGGCGCCGACCACGTGGACCGCGGGATTGCGTTCCTTCAAATAACGCGCGGTACCGGAGATCGTGCCGCCGGTGCCGATGCCGGCGACGAAGTGCGTGATCGTTCCGGCGGTCTGTTCCCAGATCTCCGGCCCCGTCGTGTGGTAGTGCGCCTCGGGATTGAAGTGGTTGTGGAACTGGTTCGGCTGGAAGGCGCCGGGAATCTCCGACGCGAGCCGGTTGGCGACGCCGTAGTACGATTCGGGCGAATCGGGCGGCACGTTCGTCGGCGTGATCACGACGTCGGCGCCGTAGGCGCGCAGCAGATCGATCTTCTCGCGCGACATCTTGTCGGGCATCACCAAGATGCACCGGTAGCCGCGAATCGCCGCGGCCATCGCCAGGCCCGTTCCGGTGTTGCCGCTCGTCGGTTCCACGATGGTGCCGCCGGGCTTGAGCAGTCCTTGGCGTTCGGCGGCGTCGAGCATCGCCACGGCGGGCCGATCCTTGACGCTGCCTCCCGGGTTCACGTACTCGACCTTCGCGAGCACGAGACAGGGCGCGCCGTCGACGACCTTGTTCAGCTTAACGAGCGGGGTGCGGCCGATCGCCTCGAGCGCGTTGGCGCAATAGGCCGGGCCGGCCACAGCGGGCGACGGAGCGCGGGTTGCCATAGGAGCCGCGGCTTCCGCGCGGCGAACACCTTCACCTATGAACGTGCGCGCCGGCAGTCTCTTTGCGATCGTCGCTTTGGTGCTCTTCGGCGCGGCGGGCTGCAACAACGACGCGCTGCCGCCGGCCGCCGGCTTTGCCAGCGTGACCGGCGTCGTCGCAGACTCGGCGACGAACGCGCCGATCTCGGGCGCCGTCATCACCATCGACACCGTGCTGACCGCGACCACCGACGCGTCGGGCAAATTCACGATCGAGAAAGTCCCCAGCGGCATCGCGGATTATGCCGTACAGGCGAACGGCTATCAGTCGCTCGCGGCCAGCACGAACATCGAGCCGGGAAAACCGTTTCAGCTCAACCTCACGATGGCCGCGCAGACGCCGGCCGCCCCGCACTGAAAAGCGTCGGCTACACCGCGGTCGACCGGCGGTACGCCCTCGCGGGCTTGACGAGCGTCGCTCGCTCGGCGACCGTGCGATCCACGATCGCGAGCACCACCGCGGCGAGCTTCTCCGGATCGTGACGGACGGTCTCCGTTTCGCCGATCACCGACGCCCGCACCGGCTCTAATCCAAGCGCGACGATCCGGTCGACGTCGGCGTCCACCGGGACCTGACCCTCTTGCGCGTACGCGCCGAGCAGCCGCGACGGCGGCTCGTCGTTGACCACCACGTAATCGCACACGCGCTCGCCGGCGTTGGCGAGCAGCGCCTCGACGTGATCCGCGGCCGTCATTCCGTCGGTCTCGCCGGGTTGCGTCATCACGTTGCACACGTACACCTTCACGGCGTGGGCGTTGGCCACTTCACGTGCGATCCGGCTCACCAAGAAGTTCGGCGCCAGCGACGTGAACAGCGACCCGGGGCCCAGCACGATCGCGTCGGCCTCGCGAATCGCAGCGATCACCTCGTCGAGCGGCGTCGCCGACGGTGGATCGAAGAAGACGCGCTTGATCGGACGCGACGCCTTCGAGATGTTCGATTCGCCCTCGACGATCGTGCCGTCGTCGAGTTCGGCGCAGAGTCGCACGACGCCAAGCGTCGCGGGCAGCACGCGGCCGACCACGTTGAGCACGCGGCTCGACTCCTTGATCGCCGCGTCGAAGTTGCCCGTGACGCCGCTCATCGCGGCCAAGAACAGGTTGCCGAAGGAGTGTCCGCTCAGGCCCTCGCCTTCGGTGAAGCGGTAGCGGAACAGGTCCGTGACCAGCGCCTCGTCGTCGGCCAGCGCGACCAGGCAGTTGCGCACGTCGCCGGGCGGCAGCACGCCGAGCTCCTTTTGCAGGCGCCCCGACGACCCGCCGTCGTCGCTCACGGTCACGACGGCGGTGAGGTTGCTCGTGCGGCGCTTGAGCCCGCGCAGCAGCGTCGAGAGCCCGGTCCCGCCGCCGATCGCGACGATCTTATATCCCTGTTGGAGGCGCCGGCCCGCGAGCGCGTCGCGAAAGCCCTTCGGCGTGCGGTCGCGCGCCGTGTGCACGACGGCGCGCAGCCACATCGCCACGCCGGCGGCGATCGCCGCGATGCCGATCGCTCCGAGGATCCACGTGAGATAGGCGGGCGGGAAGTAGTCGTCCACGATGTCGTCGAGAACCTCGTTGACGTGAATGCCCGTGCCCTCGGCGATGAACCACCGAGTTCCGGCGTCGAGCAGCAGAACGACGCCGAGCAGGCAGAGCAGTATCCAGCGCTTGATGCCGACGCCCGGAACCAGCCAGTGCAGCGACCGCGACAGACGCTCGCGCATCACGCGGCGCGCTCCAGGTCGCGCGCTTCGTACGCGACCTCCAGCCGGGCATCGCCCGCAAAGCGCTGCATCAGCCGGTGCGCCACGTAGACCGAGCGATGGCGGCCGCCCGTGCAGCCGATGCCGACCGTGAGCTGCGACTTGCCCTCGGCGAGATAGCGGGGCAGCAAATACTCCAGCAGGTCTTCGACCTTCGCGAGAAACGGCCGCAGCGAGGGATCCTCTTCGATGAACGCCGCGACCGCGGCATCTTCACCCGTCTGCGCCTCCAACTCGACCTCGTAGTTCGGATTGCGCAGGAAGCGCACGTCGAAGAGGAGGTCGAGATCCGCCGGCAATCCGTACTTGAAACCGAACGCCACGAACGTGAGCGTGAGGCGCACCGGCGGGTCGGCGAGAAACGCCGCCGCGACACGCTGCTTCAGCGTGGACGGCGTGAGGTTCGTCGTGTCGATCACGACGTCGGCGCGCTCGCGAAGCGGCGCCAGGGCACGGCGGTCCGCGTGGATCGCTTCGAGCACCGAGCCGGCGTGCGCGAACGGATGCCGCCGCCGCGTCTCGCTGAAGCGCCGCACGAGCAGCTCGTCGCCTGCGTCGAGAAAGAGCACCCGGGCGTCGTGCGTGCCGGCGATGGCGTCGATCGCGCTCCGCGGGTCGCCGAGCTCCGAGTTGCTCCGCAGATCGAGCGCGATCGCCACGTTGCGCACGTCCGTTCGCTCGAGCGCTTCGATGGCGCCCCCGAGCACGGCGGGAGGCAGATGCTCGATGCAGTAGAAGCCCAAGTCCTCGAACGACTTCACGGCCTGACTCAAGCCCGCACCGGAGAGACCCGTTACGAAGACGATCCGAAGCGAACTCATATGAAGCTCTTTTCGCCCGAACGGGCCAACGCCCTCATTCCCAAGCTCGAGCCCCTCATCGAGGAGCTCCTGGGGAAGCGGCGCGACCTCGCGATCAAGCTCTTGGAGTCGGACCCGGCGCTGCACCACGCCGAGCCCCGCCGTCCGCGGCTCGCCGCCGCCCGCTCGGCGCTGCCCGCGCCGCGGTTCGCCGAGCTGAAACACGAGATCGGCCGGCTCATCTACCGGATCGAGTCGTTCGGCTGCATGGTCAAGGATATCGACCTAGGGCTCGTCGACTTTCCGTCGATGCTCGGCGACGAAACGATCTTTTTATGTTGGAAGTTTGGCGAGCCCCACGTCGCCTATTGGCACGGGCTCGACGAAGGCTTTAGCTCGCGGAAGGAGCTCTAGGCTCCTTTGGCCGCGTAGTCGGGTTCGACGGCGATGAAGTCTTCGGCCAGACCCTGCAGGCGCACGTCGCCGAAATCGGCGGTGTAGGCGCCGCTCTCGGCGCCGGTAATCTCACCCACCTCGGGGACGTTCGCGAGCTGCGGTATTCGCCCGCGAATCTCGTCGGGTATGCGAACGCGATCGCCGATCGCGAACGTGCCTTGGTCGAAGAGCGCGTTGAGGCTTTCGAGAAGCATCCCGAGTGGAATTCCGTAGTCGCCGCTGATCGCGCCGATCGTGTGCGTCTCGCTGATGGCGCAGTTCGAGCAGCCGCCGAGATGGAAACCCGCGAAGACGCGTCGCGCGCCGGCGTGGAGTTTGAACGCTTCGTCAACGGTCATCTCGGGCGTAAAATGCTGTTCATTCATCAAATCTTACCTTTCGCTACAACGCCCGCGCGGCCCCACCGGTTTCAGCGAAGCACGCCTGTAAGCCGGATTCTGTACCCACGAGTGGGCGATGACCATCTCTCTGGGGCGTTCGTCACCGAACGCCTCGGTGCGACATAGCTCGCTCGGACGGGCCGTCCGTCGACCGGTTCGGCCAGGCGTTCGCCTGACGTACCGGGCGATGTTCGAGCGGTCTTGCTTCGGGTGGGGTTTGCCCGAGGCTGCGTCACCGCAGCGCTCCGTGAGCTCTTACCTCACGATTTCACCCTTGCACGGCGCCGAAGCGCCGGCGGTATGTTTCTGTGGCACTTTCCTTCGAGTTGCCCCGACAGGACGTTATCCTGCACCCTGCCCATTTGAAGCCCGGACTTTCCTCCCCCGATTTCGTCGTAGGGCGGTCATCCGGCGTGCTCCGCGCCGCTAGTATACCATCGCGCGACGATTTCTGCGGCATCGATCAGCCGCGGGCCGGGACGGCTGAGATACGCGTTGCCGTCCATTGCCAGCACTCGGTCGTGCCGGCGCGCGGCGAGCGAGTTCCACTGCGGCACGCCGTCGAGCGCCGCGGTCTCGCGCCGGGTGCGCGCGAGATCGAACCCGCACGGAGAGACGATTGCGGCATCGGGTTCGGCGGCGGCGATCTCGTCCCAGTCGAGGCGGCGCGAGTTCGCGCCGGGATTCGCGAGCACGGCGACGCCGCCGGCGAGTGCGATCACGTCGGGAATCCAGTGGCCCGCGCTCATCGGCGGATCGGTCCACTCGAGCACGAGCGTCCGCGGGCGCGACGCCGGCCTCCGGTCGCGCAACGCCGCCACGCGCGTCTCGACGCGCTCGAGCAGCACACGCGCCCCCGCCGCTTGTCCGGTCAGCGCGCCGAGCGTTTCGATCGTCGCGAGCACCCCGGCAAGCGACGCCGGCTCGAGCGACACGATCCGCGGGTCGCAGCGCAGCCGCTTCGCGGCGACGTCAACGACGTCGTAGGAGACCGCGCAGACGGCGCAGAGCTCTTGCGTCACGATCAGGTCGGGCTGCAGGCGCTCGAGCAGCGCGCTATCGAGAGAGTACAGGCTTGATCCCGCGTGCACCGACTGACGAACGTGCCGGTCGATGTCGCCGGGCGCCGTCCGGCTGGGACCCGACGCGGCGGTCAGCTTCGGAAGCGCGAGCGCGCCGGACGGATAGTCGCACTCGTGCGTGACGCCCACGACCTCGCCGCCGGCGCCGATGGCGAAGAGAATCTCCGTCGCGCTCGGCAGCAGGCTAACGATCCGCGCGAGCTACTCTCCTTGGGCGAGCGAGTAGCCGCGCTCGCCGTTGAACGTATAGAGTCCCTCGGTCTTGATGACGTCGAATCCCGCGTGCTCCGCGGCCGAGAGCAGCGCGACGACGGTGGACGCCGCGAACGGCGCGCCGTCGCTCTCGAAGCGACAGCACCAGTGGTCGCTCCAGTAGGTGTCGGGGTTGCCGTTGGGCCACACCTTCGTGCCGCGGTTGCTGATCACGGTGAGCTTCGCGCCCGGCACGCGCAGCTGGTTCATGATCGCCGCGATCTGGTCGGGATTGCCGTCGCGCCGGTCGATGAAGAGATCGACGCCCGCGCGCAGCTTCATCGGCGGCTTTCCCGCGGGGCGGATCGCGAGATTCATCTTGACCTCTTTGTCGTACTCGATCGCCTTCAGATGCTGCGGCTTCTGCCCCAGCCGCGCGACGATCGCCTCCGCGAACTCCTTCGTGCCGACCTTCTCGCGCGACGTGCCTTCTTTGTAGATGTCGTAGGTGTGGATGCCGTCCTCGATCGTGCGCAGCCACGCGTTGTGCACGCGCTCGGCGACGTCGGCCTGCCCGACGTGCACGAGCATCAGAATCGCCCCGTGCAGCAGTCCCGACGGATTGGCCAGATTCTGGCCGGCGCGCCGCGGCGCGGAGCCGTGGATCGCCTCGAACATCGAGCAGTGGTCGCCGATGTTGGCCGAGCCGGCCAGGCCCACCGAACCCGTGATCTGCGCCGCGACGTCGGAGAGCACGTCGCCGTAGAGATTCGGCATCACGATCACGTCGAAGGCCTCCGGCGTGTCGGCCATCTTGGCGGCGCCGATGTCCACGATCCAGTGCTCGTTCTCGATCTCGGGATACTCCGTCGCGATCTCGTTGAACGTCCGGTGGAACAGGCCGTCCGTGATCTTCATGATGTTGTCTTTGGTGAAGCACGTGACTTTTATGCGCTTGTTGGCGCGCGCGTACTCGAAGGCGTAACGGATGATGCGTTTGCTGCCCGGCCGCGAGATGAGCTTGAGGCACTGCGCGACCTGGTTCGTCTGGCGGTGCTCGATGCCGCCGTAGACGTCCTCCTCGTTCTCGCGGACGATGACGATGTCCATGTTGGGATGTTTCGTCGCGACGTACGGATGCAGCGACGCGCACGGGCGGACGTTGGCGTACATGCCGAGGGTCTTGCGAACGGTGACGTTGAGGCTCTTGAACCCGCCGCCCTGCGGCGTCGTGATCGGGGCCTTGAGGAAGACCTTCGTGCGGCGCAACGACTCCCACGACGACGGCTCGATTCCGTTGCTGAGCCCGCGATGGTAGACGGACTCGCCGATCTCGATCGGCTCGAGCTCGAGTCGCGCTCCGGCCGCGTCGAGCACGGCGAGCGTGGCGGACATGATCTCCGGCCCGATGCCGTCGCCGTACGCGACGGTCACCGGCACCTTCTTTGCCGTTTCCATGGTCGTGGTCAATTCGTTCTCCTCGGTAATGTGCCCGCGACGGGGCCGCTTCTCGTACGGCGCCTAGCGCCGCCAATCCTGGGCGTTCCAGCCTTCGCTGATGCCGTTCGGCAGGAAATACTGAAGGCCGGGCACGTGCGCGTAGCGCAGCGATTGATAGTACAGGAAGGCCGCCGGCGCGTCGCGCAGCAGCAGCGACTGACTCTGCGCGTACGCCCGCTTGCGCACGGTGCGGTCGAAGGTCGACAGGGCGAGCCGCTGTGCCGCCTCCATCGCGGGCGAGCAGTAGCGCGACACGTTGTTGCCCGCGGGCGGAATCATGGCGCACGTCCATTGCGACGAGTCGTCGGGGTCAGCGCCCGAGACCCACGCATACATCGCGAGGTCGAACTTGCCGCCGTTGAGGATGCCTCCGCTCTGCGCCGCCGCATACAGCGTCGCGTAGTCGAAGCCTTTGAGCTGGAGGTCGACGCCGATCCCGCGATACATCTGCTGCACCTCCGTGGTGATCGTGCGCACGGTCTGACTGCCGATCCCGTACACCATCAGCAGCGACAGCCGCGTTCCGTTGCGGACGCGCACGCCGTCGGGACCGGGGCGCCACCCGGCTGCGTCGAGCAGCGCCTTGGCGCGGGCGGGGTCGTAGGGCGCGGGATGCAGCGTCGAGTCGAACGCCCAGTAATACGGCGCGAGGTCGGCCGTCGCGACCGTCGCCGTTCCATAGGTGTCGTCGCGGACGATGGCCGCGCGGTCGAGGCCGAGCACGAGCGCCCGCCGGAGGCGCACGTCGTCGAGCGGCGGCCGCTGCGTATTGAACATGATCGCCGTATAGGCAGGCGAATCCGCGAGCTGGCGGCGCACGTTCGGGGCTCCGCCGACGTCGCGGTAGACGGCGGACGGGATCTCGATGGCGAGCTCGGCCTCGCCGGACTTCAGCTGCGCCTCGACCGTGTTGTCGTCGGGAATGATGGCGAGGGTCAGCTGCTTCAGGGCCGGCGTGCCCCTAAAATACGCCGAATTCGCCGCGAGCACTATCCGGTCGCCGCGCTGCCAGCTCACGAACTTAAAAGGCCCGGTGCCGACCGGCGCGCCGTTGAACGCCACGTGATTGAGGTCGGGATATTTCGCCAGCAGATGGGCGGGCAGCACGCGCATCGGCGAGTCGTTTTCGGCGAACAGCGTGTCGACGGCGGGCGGGTACATCTGCTTCATGCGAACCACGACGGTGTAGGGGTCGGGAGTATCCATCGAGCGGACCAGGTCGTAGCCCCGCCGCGACACCACGTTGTTGCGCGGGTTCATGATCGCCTGCCACGTGAACTTCACGTCGCGGCTCGTGAACGGCGCGCCGTCGTGCCACGTCACGCCGCGACGCAGGTGATAGGTCAGCGTCAGGCCGTCTTTGCTGATCCCGCCGTTTTGGAGCGTGGGAACCGTCGCGGCCAGATCGGGAATCTGGCGGTGATGCTGGTCGTGCGTCACCAGCATGCTGAAGATCAGGCCCTCGGCAAAGGCTTCGATCGTGTTCTGCGTGAGGATCGGGTTGAGCTGCGTCGGAGTGATGTTGATGGCGACGCGCAGGCGGTCGGAGGCGACTCCGCCGCGGTCGCCGACGCGCGCGCAGGCCGCGACCGAAAGCACGGCGAGCGCGGCGGCCGGGACGAGCGCCCCGAAGCCCTTCACGCTACGCAGCGAAACTTCGCGTACATGTAGGGATAGTCGTCGTAGAACCAGTTGCGGAACGAGCGCCGCACGAGCTCGCGCGGCGTGACGGGCGACGCGCCCTTCATCACGTAATGTTTGCCGTCGAAAAAATCGGCCGAGTACTGCGGATACGATGCCATCGGCTCGAAGCCCGGCAGCGGCCCGAACGGCGTCGCGGTCCACTCCCATCCGTTGCCGATGAGATCGGCCACGCCCCACGCGCTCGCGCCGTCGGGATGCGCATCGGCCGGCTCGGGGTCGTAGCGGCGCACGCCGAAGTTACCGTGGCGCGGCGCCGGTGCGTCGTCGCCCCAGGGGAACGGCCGCTCGACCCCGGCGGGCGTGCCGAACGCCGCCCGGTGATACTCCGCCTCGGTCGGCAGCCGCATCCCGGCCCACGCGGCGTACGCCGACGCCTGGCGGTGCGTCACGTAGACGGGCCACGACGACGGCAACGGGATCTCTTCCAAGAGCAGGCGCAGGAATCGCGCGCCGTCGCGCTCGGTCCAGAACTCCGGAACCGGACCCCCGTCGGTGACGAACTTCAACCAATCCCCGTTGGTGACCGGATACCGCGCGATGTCGAAGGCGGCGACGTCGATCTCCACGCGCTCGAACTCGTTGTCCCACCCGAACGTCAGCTCGTCGCGCGACGCCCCGAGCGTCGCCCGGCCCGCCGCAACGCTGCGAAGCGCGCTCGGCGCGATCGCGTGGTCGTCGTGCGCCCCGGCGAGCGCGCGCTTGCGGCCGGCGGCGAGCTGGTGGACGATGTAGAGCAACGTCTCCTGATGCATCAGCTCGTGCTCCAAGATCGTGTACGCGGCCTGCGCGTGGACGAGACGCGGCACGCCGGGATCGTCGATGCGGGCCGACGTCAGCGCGCGCTCGACCGCGGCGTCGCAGCGCGCCGCGAACTCCGCGACCGACGCGCGGCTCGGCCACGCGCCGGGATCGTGACCACGCGCGTCGTCGAGCGTCGCCGGATCGATGCCGCGTTCGAACAGCCGCTCGAGCGGTGGGTCGAGCGGCGCCTCTTGGAGACCGCGTTCGTTGAGGGTCAAGAAGCTGAATGCGGGGATGTGGCCCTCGTAAAACGCGATCGGGTGGCGCAGCGGGATCGGGCGCTCGTAGAACGCCTCGCCGGCGACCAGCGCGAAGAGCGCCGCCGTACGTTCGCGGTTGCTGCGGTACCATCCGACGAGGCCGGAACGGTCCGGCGCCAGGGCCGTAGCTACAGCGTGCCTCGCTTTTCTTGCTCGCGCTCGATCGAGACGAACAGCGCCTTGAAATTCCCTTTGCCGAACGACAGGCTGCCCTTGCGCTGGATGATCTCGAAGAAGACCGTCGGGCGGTCCTGCAGCGGCTTGGTGAAGATCTGGAGCATGTAGCCCATGTCGTCGCGATCCACGAGGATGCGCAGCTCTCGTAAGGTCTCCATGGCCTCGTCGATCTTTCCGACGCGCTCCTGCAGGGCGTCGTAGTACGAGTCCGGCGTGTCGAGGAACTCGACGCCGTTTGCCTTGAGCGCCCGGATGGTGGCCGCGATGTCGTCGGTGCGGATCGCCATGTGCTGCACGCCCGCACCGCGATAGAACTCGAGATACTCCTCGATCTGCGATTTCTTCTTGCCCTGGGCCGGTTCGTTGATCGGAAATTTCACGCGGTGGCGAGGATCCGTCATCACCTTCGAACGCAGCGCCGTGTACTCGGTCGAGATGTCCTTGTCGTCGAACGACACCAGCTGCGAGAAGCCGAAGACGCGAGCGTAGAAATCGCCCCAGGCGTCCATCTCCCCCCAGCCGACGTTGCCCACGCAGTGGTCGATGAACTGCAGCCCCGGCTTCTGCGCGGCGGCGAGCGTCTTTCGGGCCTCGACGAAGCCCGGGGCGAAGAGGCCCGTGTAACCGTCGCGCTGGAGGAACGAGTGCACCGTCTCACCATAGGTGGCGATCGTCGCCTTGACGAGCTTGCCGTCGGCGTCGCGCAGTTCGGCCGGTTCTTGCACCGCCCGCGCGCCGCCGCGCACCGCCATGTCGAACGCGGCACGGGCGTCCTCGACCAGGATCGCGATGTCTTTCACGCCGTCGCCGTGCAGCATCACGTGACGGGCGATCTCGTCGTCGGGCACCAGGCTCGACGTCAGGACGAAGCGCAGCTTATTCTGCTCGAGCAGGTAGCTCACTCGGCCGCGCACGCCCGTCTCGGGCCCGGCGTAGCCGATTTGATCGAAGCCGAACGCGGACATGTAGTAATGCGCCGCCTGTTTGGCGTTACCGACGTAGAACTCGACGTAATCCCAGTCGATCTGTGCCAGGGGATCGTTGCGCGTTTCGGCGGCGGTGCTCATGGTCGGCGACTTAGCGAAGCCTCTCGGGCGGCCCTGTCGAAGCAAGGGGCATGACCGCCTCGACGGTGCTGCCCGCCTCCGCGCGCGCCGCTTTCACCGCCTTGATCGACTACGCCGGCCTCTTTCCGCCGGCCGAGCTCGCGTTCGACGCCGCTCGCAGCGAGTATCGTGCGGCGCGCGCCGGCCCCCACGCCTGGATGCTCGGGCGATTCATCCTTCCGGCGACGCTGCCGATCGCATCGCCCGCCGACATCGGGGGCCCCCTGTCGGTCATCGCGAACGCCGGCGCGCTCGACCGGGCCGCAGCGCTGCGCGCGAGCGGTGCGCGGATTGACGCGCTGGAGGTTCCGGTGCCCGCGACCGCGGCGGCGAGCGACGTCGCCGCGGCTGTGGCCGGCGCCGCCGCGGCGATCGACGCAGCGGGGTTGGGCGACATTCCGGCGTTTCTCGAGCTGCAGCGCACGCAGGCGTGGGGCGAGCTCCTGGCGGCGGCGATGCCCGCACTCGGGCAAACGCGGCTCGGCGCGAAGATTCGCTGCGGCGGCCTTACTGCCGGCGCGTTTCCCAGCGTTGACGACGTCGCCGCGTTCGTCGCCGCCGCCGCCGCCGCGAACGTGCCGTTCAAGGCAACGGCCGGCCTGCATCATCCGGTGCGCCACGTGGACGCGGCTACCGGCTTCACGATGCACGGCTTTTTGAATCTCGTCGCCGCCGCGGCGCTCGCTCCGCGCGTCGGGCTCGAAACGTTGCGACGAATCGTTGCGGAAGAAGACCCCGGCGCTTTTGCGTTCGACGACGCATCGTTCCGTTGGCGCGACGAGCGCGTCGCCGCCGCCGGGCTCGAGGCGATGCGGCGCGACGGGTTCGTGGCGTACGGCAGCTGCAGCTTCGCCGAGCCCGTTGACGATCTGACGTCGCTCGGCATCCTGCCGCCGCAATGATCGCGCCGGGCGACACGACCGACCCGCGGCTCGAGTCGTGGGTTCCGGTTGCGCCGGACGGCGACTTTCCCATTCAGAACCTCCCGCTCGGGGTCTTCGTTCGCGACGGCCGCGCGCGTATCGGCATGGCGATCGGCGACCGCATTCTCGATCTCGACGCGCTGGCCCGGGCCGGGTTCGCCGACGACGTCTGCGAGCCCGAACTGCTGCAGGCGCCGGTGCTCAATCCGCTGCTCGCGGCGGGGCGCGGCGCGTGGAGCGCGCTTCGCGCGCGCGTCTCGGAGCTGCTGCGCGCGAACGGCGACGACCGTTTGCGCTCCGCGGGGGCCGAGCACTTCTTGCTCGCGCGCGCCGGCGTCGAGATGCGCGTGCCCATGGAGGTGGGCGATTACGTCGACTTTTATTCATCGCTGGAGCACGCGACGAATCTCGGCCGCATCTTCCGTCCCAACGCCGAGGCGTTGCTGCCGAACTGGCGCTGGATTCCGATCGGTTATCACGGGCGCTCGAGCACGATCGTGATCGACGGGACGCCCGTGCGCCGCCCCCGCGGACAGCGCCGCGCGCCGGACGCCGCGGCGCCGGAGTTCGGGGCGACGCGCCGTCTGGACATCGAGTTGGAGATGGGATTCGTCACTGGGCCGGGCAACGAGCTCGGACGGCCGATCGACGTGGCCGACGCGGCGGAGCACATCTTCGGGCTGGTGCTGGTGAACGATTGGAGCGCACGCGACATCCAAGCGTGGGAGTATCAGCCGCTCGGACCGTTTCTCGGCAAGTCGTTCGCGACGACCATTGCGCCGTGGATCGTCACGCTCGAGGCGCTTGAGCCGTTTCGCGTCGAGGGCCCGGTCCAGGAGCCCGAGCCGCTGCAGTATCTACGCGCGCGCGAACCGTGGGCCTATGAGATTCGGCTCGCCATCGAGCTGCAGACGCAGCGCATGCGCGAACGGGGCGTGCCCCACGAGCGGATCTCGCAGACCACGTTTGCCGACATGTATTGGAACGTGGCGCAGCAGCTGGCGCACGCGACGGCCAACGGCGCGGTAACCCGCCCGGGCGATCTGTACGCGTCGGGAACGATCAGCGGTTCGGCGCCGCATAGCCAGGGCAGCCTGATCGAGCTCGCCTGGAACGGCGAACGTCCGATCGCGCTGGCCGACGGCGAGAAGCGCACGTTTCTCGAGGACGGCGACGAGATCGTCTTGCGCGGCTGGTGCGAGAAGCGCGGCGCACGGAGAATCGGCTTCGGCGCCGCGAGCGGTCGCGTGGTGCCGGCTACGTAGGCTCTAGACCCCGGCCGGCGCCTGTACCCACGAGCGAAAGTATTCGGGATCTTCGCACTCCAGCGCCGCGGGCCCGAGGCGCAGAGGCTTGAAGGTGTCGATCATGACGGCGATCTCGTCGGTCGAGGTCTTTCCGAGGCTCTGCTCGACCGCGCCCGGCTGCGGGCCGTGCGGCGCGCCCGCGGCGTGCAGCGTGATCGAGCCCTCCTCGACGCCGCGGCGGCTCATGAAGTTGCCGCTGACGTAGTACAGCACTTCGTCGCAGTCCACGCTCGAGTGGTTATAGGGCACGGGGATGGCGAGCGGATGATAGTCGAAGAGCCGCGGTACGAACGCGCAGTAGGCCGCCCCGGGCGATTCGAACGTCGCATGCGCCGGCGGCGGCTGGTGAAGCTTGCCCGTGATCGGCGCGAACTCGTCGATGTTGAACGCGTAGGGATAGCAGTATCCGTCCCAGCCGACGACGTCGCAGGGATGATTCTGCACGATGTAGATCGCGTTGCGGCCGCCGTTGGTGACGCGGACTTCGTATTCGCCTTGGGCCTCCACCGGAGCCTGAAGCACGGGGGCGCGGAAATCGCGTTCGTAATACGGCGCGTGCTCCTCGAGCTGGCCGAACTCGTTGCGATACCGCCGGGGAATCGTGACCGTGCCCGTGCATTCGTAGACGAGCATGCGCGTGGGCGACGCCGGGAGCACGCGGTAGGTCGTCCCCGTCGGGATCACCACGTAGTCGCGCGCGCGATAGGCCAGCTGCCCCAACTGCGTCTCGATCACGCCGGCACCGTGATGGATGAAGAGCAGCTCGTCGCCGCCGGTGTTCCGGTAGAAGTATTCCATCGGCCGGCTCGCCACGGCAACCGCAATCGCAACGTCGTCGTTGCCGAGCAGCGGCGTGCGCGAGGCGATCGCGTCGTCGTCCGCGATGCGCAGCGACGCCGTGTGGAAGAGGCGGTTGCGCAGCGGATCGTTGGCGTCGAACACGACCGCGGGGCGCTTCCAGGGCCGCACGTCGAGCGTCGCCGTGGGCGGCCGCAGGTGATAGAGCAGCGAGTAGACGCTCTCGAAGCCCTTGGTCGAGAACAGCTCTTCGGCGTAGAGCCCGCCGTCGGGGCGGCGGAACTGTATGTGCCGCTTGTGCGGGACGGAGCCCTCGCGAACGTACGACGGCATTTTAGGTCGCCGGCTCCGCCACCGGCTCGCTCTCGGCGAGCGGCGCGCGCTCCGTGGCCGCGAACCCGTTGGTCTTGTGCGTGCCGTCGCAGAACGGCTTCGTCTGCGATCCGCCGCACCGGCAGAGCGCGACGTTCGGGCCGGGCACCGTGTATGCGTTTCCGTCGGCGTCGGTGAGCGTGACCGGACCGCGCACGAGGTAGGGCCCGTTCTCGCGGGCTTTGATGGTGACGTCGTTCTCCATGGTAGGCGAGGCCATTCGACGGTTCGCCCCGGCTATCCTAAGGATGCGAGGCGGTGGCGGTCAGCACGGCGCGGCCGAGCACGTGCCCCGCGATCGCCGCTTCGAGCTGCGCGCCGCTCGGGGGCGTCGCGACCGGAACGTGCGCGAGATCGAGCGCATAGAGCGTCAGCACGTAGTGGTGCGCGGGTCCCGGCGGCGGGCAGGGGCCATAATATTCCGGTTTGCCGAGCGACGTGACGCCGAACCGGCCTCGGTCCGGCGGCGCGCCGGGACCGAGCGCGCGCGCCGTCGCCGGCAGATCGTAGACGACCCAGTGATAGAAGCCGCCGGCGATCGGCGCATCGGGGTCCTGCATAATGAAGGCGAACGATTTCACGCCCGCAGGGACGCCGCTCCACGCGAGCGCCGGCTCCCGATTCCGGCCGTCGCAGCCGTTCGCCATCAGCGCGCGCGGGACGACGCCGCCGGGCGAAAGGTCGGAACTCGCGAGCCGCATCGCCCCCGCGGCGGCCGCCAGCGTGAGAGCGGCAAACGTTACGGCGGGGCGCATGCGCGTATGGTATCATGGCTGGACCATGATGGGGGCTGGGCCTCACGCGGCGTAAACCCGCGAACCCCGCCAGAACCGGAAGGTAGCAACGGTAAGCGGGCACTTACGGGTGCCGTGAGCTACCTGGCTCTCGTCGTGGCACTCCTTTAACTATGCAACTAACTATGCAACCAGCAATGCTCTACGCGCTGGCCGGTGCTCTCGCGATCGCGATCGTCGCGCTCGTCGTGTATCACGTCGCCGTGGTGCGCCCGGGCTTGGCGTACGTGCGGCGTCTGCTCGAAATTCACGACGGGCTCATCGCGGGCGACGGCGGGAGCGCCGCCGGACGGCTGCGCGCCCTGGAAGACGGCGCCGCCGAACAGCGAGACGCTACGGTCCGTCTGCGCGAGCGGGTGCAGGAGCTTCAAGCCTTCGCGGCAAGCGATCTCTCAAACGCCGGCTTCGTGCGCTACGACGCCTTCGCGGGCAACAGCTCGGGCCTGTCGTACGCGCTTGCGTTGCTCAATCGCCAAGGCGACGGCGTGGTGATCACCAGCATTTATTCGCGCGAGGATACGCGGACGTACGGTAAGCCGGTCGAGAAGTACAAGCCGACCGTCGCGGCGTCGGCCGAGGAGCTGGAAGCCATCGAGCGGGCGCGCCCGAAGCCTTCGTAGAACGCGAACCGACGTGGGATCGATTCTCTGCAACAGCGCGCAGATTCTGAACTGGCTGGTCGGGGCTTATACGATCGTGCTGCTCGTCTACGCGGTGATCTCGTGGATTCCCGACCTGCGGGCCGGGCGCTTCGCCTACTACGTGGCCGCGCTGGTCGAGCCGGTGCTCACGCCGCTGCGCCGCGTGATACCCCCGCTCGGCGGCCTCGACCTGTCGTTCCTCATCGTGCTGCTGGTGCTGCAGCTGTTCGTCCGGCCGGAGCTGACGCGCCTGGCCTTCAGCTGCGCCGTCGGTTTGTAGCCGCTTCGCCTTGGCGCTGAAATCCGAACGTCCGCATCGCGTCGACGTTGCTCCCAACGTCCGCAACTTCTGCATCATCGCGCACATCGATCACGGCAAGACGACGCTTTCCGACCGTCTCCTGGAGATCACGCGCACGGTCAAGACGCGCGAGGTTGAAGAGCAGGCGCTCGACGCCATGGACCTGGAGCGCGAACGCGGCATCACGATCCGGATGCACCCCGTCACGCTGGAGTACCGCGCGCGCGACGGCGAGCTTTATCGCTTGAACCTGATCGACACCCCGGGGCACGTCGACTTCTCGTACGAGGTCTCGCGCTCGCTCGCGGCCTGCGAGGGCGCGCTGCTGATCATCGACGCGGCGCAGGGCATCGAAGCCCAGACGCTCGCCAACTATCACCTGGCGCTCGAGCACGACCTGACCATCATCCCGGTGATCAACAAGATCGATCTGCCGGCTGCGGATCCGGAGCGCGTGATGGGCGAGATCGAGGAGCTGCTCGTAATGGAGCGCAGCGAGTGCATCCTGGCCAGCGCGAAGAACGGCGTCGGCATCGAGGAGATCGTCGAGGCGATCGTTCACCGGATCCCGCCGCCCAAGGGCCATCTCGACCACCTGCGCGCGCTGGTTTTCAACGCGCAGTTCGATCCCTATCGCGGGGTGGTGAGCTACGTGCGCGTGGTCGACGGAAAGCTGTCCGCGGGAACGCGGTTCATGTCCATGGCGCACGAGCGCGTGTTCGAGTGCACCGAGGTCGGTATCTTCACCCCGCAGATGCGGGCGACGCAGACGCTGGAGTTCGGCGACGTGGGCTACGCGATCGCCAACATCAAGTCGCTGGGCGAGATTGACGTGGGCGACACGATCACCGGCGCCACGAACCCCGCGCACGTGGCGCTGCCGGGCTACCGCAAAGCGGTGCCGATGGTGTACTGCGGCCTGTATCCCAACGAGGGCGAGTACGACAGCCTGCGCGACGCGCTGGAGAAGCTCAAGCTCAACGACGCCGCGCTGCTGTACGAGCCCGAGAGCTCGGTGGCGCTCGGCTTCGGCTTTCGCTGCGGGTTCCTCGGTTTGCTGCACATGGAGATCGTGCAGGAGCGGCTGGAACGCGACTACGGGCTGGACCTCATCGCCACGTCGCCCTCGGTGGGTTTTCGCGTCGTGCGGACCGACGGCAGCGTCGAAACGGTGGACAACCCGTCGAAGCTGCCGCCGCCGAACGTGATCCAGTCGATCGAGGAGCCCTACGTGAAGGCGACGATCATCTCGCCGCCCGACTTCGTCGGCGCGATCATGGAGCTCACGCAGAGCCGCCGTGCGACGCTCGCCAACATGGAGTACCTGCAGGACGGCCGCGTGATCCTGACCTACGAGATGCCGCTGATCGAGGTGATCGTCGATTTCTTCGACGCGCTCAAGTCGCGCACGAAGGGCTACGCGTCGCTCGACTACGAGCTGATCGAGTATCGCGAGGGCAACCTCGCTAAGCTCGAGATCCTGCTCAACGGCGAGCCGATCGACGCGCTGTCGTTCATCGTGGCGCGCGACAAAGCCGTGCAGCGCGGCCGCGCCTTGACCGAGCGGCTCAAGGAGCTGATTCCTCGGCAGATGTTCGACGTGCCGATCCAGGCCGCGATCGGCGGGAAGATCGTCGCGCGCGAGACGGTGAGCGCCATGCGCAAGAACGTGCTCTCGAAGTGTTACGGCGGCGACATCACGCGCAAGCGCAAGCTGCTGGAGAAGCAGAAGGTCGGCAAGGAGCGGATGAAGCGGGTGGGCAAGGTCGAGCTCCCGCAAGAGGCGTTCATGGCCGTGCTGCGATTGGAATCGTGAAGACGTACGTCGCTTCGCACAACGCGGGCAAGCTGCGCGAGCTCAAGGCGATCTTCGCCAAGTCGCCGCTGCAGCTTGGGACGTATCGCAAGTATGCCGACGTGCTGGAAGTTGCCGGCACCTACGCGGGCAATGCTCTGCTCAAGGCGCAATCGCTGGCCGCGGCGCTGCGCGCGGGCGGCGTTGACGCTGCGGCGCTCGCCGACGACAGCGGCCTGGAAGTTGACGCGCTCGGCGGGCGGCCGGGCGTCTACTCCGCGCGCTTCGGCGGCCCCGGCATGGAGTGGCCGGAACGGCGCGCGGCGCTGCTCGACGAGCTGCGCGGCATGCCGCCGTATCGCCGCCGCGCGCGCTTCGTTTGCGCGCTGGTTCTGATTCAGCCCGACCGCGAGCCGCTCGTCGCGACCGGCAGCGTGGAGGGATTCATCCTCGAGTCGGAGCGTGGAACCGGCGGATTCGGCTACGACTCGCTGTTCCTCTATCCGCCGCGCGGCTGCAGCTTCGCCATGCTCGCCGAGAAGGAGAAGAACGCCGTCAGCCACCGGCGCCGCGCCGCCGACGCGCTGCTGGCGATGCTGCCCCCGAGTGCCTGAGGTCGTCAACGCCGCATCCATGCCCGATGCGGTGCGCGCGATCGCACGCAGGCGCCAATACGACGAGGCGGGCGTGCGGCTCGCGCTCGAGGCCGCCGACCGCGGCGGCGTGTGGATCGCACGCGACGACGCGGAAGCCGTGGGCATCGCCGTAGCGCACGACTCCGGCGACGAGCGGTACGTCGGCGAGCTGTTCGTCGAGCCGTCGTACCGCGGCCAAGGCACCGGCGCGCAGCTGCTCGCGGCGGCGTTCGAGGACGCCGGCGACGCCGACCGCGCGATGCTGCTCGACCCCAGCGATCCCGCGGCGGTCGCGCTCGCCCTGCGCTTCGGCGCGGCCCCGCGGGAAACGGTGCTGCGGTTCGCCGGCGCGATTCCCCGCGAGGAAGAGCTGGCGAAGATGGCGGCGGGGCAGTATCGCTTCGAGGTGGATACGATCGACGCGGACCGGCACGCGTTTGGCCTGGACGAGATGGATCGCCAGGCGCGCGGCGCGGTCCGGCCCGCCGATCATCGCGCGTTCGCGCGCGACGCGACCGGACGCGCGTTCTTTCTCAACGGCGAGTTCGTTGCGTACGCCTACGCCTGGCCCGACGGCCGCATCGGCCCGCTGGCGTGCGCGTCGGAGGCCTATCTCGTGCAGGTTTTCGCCTTCGCACTCGTTATGCTCCAGCGCGCGCACGGCGCGTCGTGGTGCTCGGCGCTCGTGCCGGGATCGAACCGGCGCATCGCAAGAACGGGGCTGCGCGCCGGGCTGAAGATCGGCGAGACGCTTGCGCTCGCGGGTGCGTCGCACGCTAACCTGTCAACGTACGTCGGCTGCCATCGACTTTTGTTGTAGAAACGTGGTAGCTGCACCGTAGAGTGCAACCCTGTTGGCGCACGCGCATGCGACGATAGCGCGATGAAGCCGCCATCCGCGTTCTCGAGTTCGATCATGTTAGGGGAAAGAAAGACCAGAACGTCAGTAACCTAGTTCGAGAGGGTTGGGCCTGGGAGAGGATAGTGTTGGAAATCGCGAAGTGTGACGTCCGTTGCGCAAACTGTCATCGACGTCGAACGGTTAGTCAGTTTAGCTGGTGGCGACATCTCGGGGCGTAGCTCAGCTTGGTAGAGCGTTCGGTTTGGGGCCGAAAGGCCGCTGGTTCGAGTCCAGTCGCCCCGACCACGTCACGGGCGCCCGTGGTCTAACGGGATAAGGCACGAGTCTTCTAAACTCGAAGATGGGGGTTCGAGTCCCTCCGGGCGCATGTTATACTCGCGACTTGCGGTGACTGTAGCTCAATTGGTTAGAGCGCCGGCCTGTGAAGCCGGAGGTCGCGGGTTCGACCCCCGTCAGTCACCCATGCACGATCCCGAAGGACGCAGGAGGTAGGCTTTCGTAAACCAGACCGCGGAGCGACCCTCGGTGAGCGCCTTTAGCTCAGTCGGTAGAGCAGCGGCCTTTTAAGCCGTTGGTCCCGGGTTCGAGTCCCGGAGGGCGCACGTTTCGCACCGCTAGCTCAATGGTAGAGCAGCTGACTCTTAATCAGTTGGTTCGGGGTTCGAGTCCCTGGCGGTGCAAAGTCATAAAGAAGTCCCCGCATCGCTGCGGGGACTTCGTGCTTTCTTCGCGTGTAGGGTTCGCGTCGTGTAGTAGTCGTCGCGGCTTAATGCGGTTTGTGGCGGAGCTTGAGCTTGAGATCTACGCTGGTGCTGGTGCTGGTACTGACGCTGGTGCTGAGGCTGGTGACCGGGCTGATGCTGTGGGAGATGGGGGCGCAGCGGGCCGCCCCGATGCTGACCTGACACATCTGCTGGGTAAGCCGGTCCACGCGCCAGAGCACGCCGCCGTTTTCGAGATATTGATAGCGGAAGAAGAGCTGGAACATTAGAGCCGCCGCCAACAAGCCGCCGGCCCCGTAGAGAACCGTCACGAGGCCTTTCGGCAGGCCTCGCCACCGCTTAAGCCGGTTTGTATCGAATCGAGAGACCGCGTTCACGGGAGCTCCTTGACCTGATCAAGCATGGCAGTGGGGTCGCCATAGCTACGCCATGGGTGCTTGGCCGCCCTCCCCGGGAAAGGAAGACCTCGGCCGCCGCACGGGGCGGAGGAAATGCACCCGCCGCGTTCTATCTAACGGGGTCGCCGGGGCAAGTGGCGGAACTGGCAGACGCGCTGGATTTAGGATCCAGTGGGGCAACCCGTCAGAGTTCGAGTCTCTGCTTGCCCATACGATCTGCCTCCAAGAAAGACACGCGGAAGTAGCTCAGTGGTAGAGCATCGCCTTGCCAAGGCGAGGGTCGCGAGTTCGAATCTCGTCTTCCGCTAATGCATATGACCGGCTCCACCTTAACCCGCATCGCCCCCACCGTCGTCGCCCTCGAATTCTCGGTCACGCCCGCAGAGCTCGCGGAGGCCGAGGAACGGGCGTTTCGCAAGCTCGTCCAAAACGTGCGCCTCCCCGGCTTTCGCAAGGGGAAAGTGCCGCGGAAGATCTTCGAACAGACGTACGGCAGCGAGGCCGTGACGAGCCGCGCCATGGACGAGGTCGTCCCCGAGGTCTATGCCAAGGCCGTCCGCGAGCACGAGCTCGAGCCCGTCAAATCGCCGGAGCTCGAGGTGCTCGAGGAGACCGACGGCCGTCCTACTCGGGTGAAGGCGACGGTCGAGGTCCGGCCGGAGATCGCCTTGCACGATTACAAGGGCGTCAAGGTCTCGCGCCCTCCGGTCGCTGTCAGCGACGAGGACGTCGAACGCAGCCTCGCGGCGCTCGCGCGGGAGCGGGCGACGCTTATTCCGGCCGAGCGGGCCGCCCGGCTCGGCGACGTCGTCACGATCGACTACGAGGGGGCCGTGGACGGCGTGCCCTTCGAGGGCGGCCGGGGCGAAGGCGAGATCGCCGAGCTCAACGAGGGCCGCTTCATTCCGGGCTTCGCGGCCGGGATCGTCGGGATGACCGCCGGGGAGAGCAGACAGGTCGAGGCCCAGTTCCCCGAGGGCTACCCGGTGGCCGAGCTCGCCGGTAAGGCGGCGACCTTCGCCATCACGCTCAAGGAGCTCAAGGAGCTGGAGCTGCCGCCCCTCGACGATGCCTTTGCGGCGCAGATCTCCGAGAACGCGACGCTCGAGGAGCTGCGCGACGACCTTCGCCGCCGACTCGAGGCCGTGGCGGCGGGGCGAGGCCGGCGCGCCGCGGGTAACGCCGTGATGACCAAGCTGCTCGCCGCCCACGACTTCGCGCTGCCCGAGTCGCTGGTGGAGCGCGAGCTGGACCACCTGGCCGAGGACGCGGCCGCGGGCGGCCAGGCGGAGCCGCCTCCCCGCGAGGCGCTGCGGGCCGAGGCCGAGTCCCGCGTCAAGGCCGGGCTGCTGATCGAGTCGATCGCAAAGGCCGAGAAGATCGCCGCGACGCCCGCAGACCTCGCCGCCGAACTCGAAGCGCTGTCGCGCCGTTACGGCCAGCCGGTGGGTCGAATTCGCAACGCGCTGGGCAACAACGTTCTGTCGCTCATGGACGGCATCGTGAGAAACAAGACGCTCGACTTCCTCATCGACAACGCCGAGGTCGTCGACGAAGAAACCTCCGCTCCGACGTCGTAGTTACGGTAACTGATGGGACATTTGGTACCGATGGTGGTCGAGCAGACGGCGCGCGGCGAACGCGCTTACGACATTTATTCGCGCCTGCTGAAAGATCGAATCGTCTTCGTCGGCGGCGCGATCGACGATCACTTGGCGAACCTCGTCATCGCGCAGCTTCTCTTCCTCGAGAAGGAGGATCCGGAGAAGGACATCGACATGTACGTGAACAGTCCAGGCGGCAGCGTGACCGCGGGCCTGGCGATGTACGACGCGATGCGCTTCATCAAGCCGGACGTGGCCACCATCTGCATGGGCTTCGCGGCCTCGATGGGGTCGATTCTCCTCACGGGGGGCGCCCCGGGCAAGCGGTTCGCCCTGCCCAACGCCAAGATCGTGATCCACCAGCCGTGGGTCTCCCAGATCGGGGGTCAGGCCACGGACGTCGAAATTGCCGCCCGAGACCTCATCGCGACCCGCCAGACGGTCGCGCGGATCTATGAGGAAACGACGAAGAAGCCGCTCGAACAGATCCTGAGAGATATCGAGCGCGACTACTATCTGACCGCGCACGAGGCCAAGGATTACGGGATAATCGACCAGATTATCGAAAACCGCCAAGGCCTGCCCATGCCGGCATAGCCGTAGAGGAGCCCCCGGCAAACGCGATGTTCCGCTTTGGAGACGACAAGGGTCAGCTCAAATGCAGCTTCTGCGGAAAATCGCAGGAGCAGGTCCGTAAGCTAATTGCCGGGCCGGGCGTCTACATTTGCGACGAGTGCATCGAGCTCTGTAACGAGATTATCGAGGAGGAGCTCTACAAGAACGTCGACGAGAACCTTCGCCTCCGCAACATTCCCAAGCCCAAAGAGATCAATCACATTCTCAACCAGTACGTGATCGGTCAGGAGCGGGCGAAGAAGTCCCTCGCGGTCGCCGTCTACAACCACTACAAGCGCATCAACGCCGGCGGAACCGCCGACGACGTGGAGCTGCAGAAGTCGAACATCCTGCTCGTCGGTCCCACCGGCTCGGGCAAGACGTACCTCGCGCAGACGCTGGCCAAGATCCTCGACGTGCCGCTCGCGATGGCCGACGCGACGTCGCTGACCGAGGCCGGATACGTCGGCGAAGACGTCGAGAACATCTTGCTCAAGCTCATCCAGGCGGCCGACTACGACGTCAAGCGCGCGGAGAAGGGCATCGTCTACATCGACGAGATCGACAAGATCGCGCGCAAGAGCGAGAACCCGTCCATCACGCGCGACGTCTCGGGCGAAGGCGTGCAGCAGGCGCTGCTCAAGATTCTCGAGGGAACGACGGCAAACGTCCCGCCGCAGGGCGGGCGCAAGCACCCGCACCAAGAGTTCATCCAGATCGACACGACCAACGTGCTGTTCATCTGCGGCGGCGCGTTCGACGGACTGGAGCGGATCATCGAGTCGCGCGTCGCGGCCAACAACATGGGTTTCCGCGCCCAGCCCGAGGGCAAGAAGGAAGTGCGCGTCGGCAAGCTGTTGCAGCAGCTGATGCCGGAAGATCTGCTGCGCTTCGGCTTGATTCCCGAGTTCATCGGCCGTCTGCCGATCGTCGTGACGCTCGACGCGCTCGACGAGCTGGCGCTGCGCCGCATCCTCACCGAGCCGCGCAACGCGCTGGTGCGCCAGTTCCAGAAGATCCTCAACATGGACGGCGTCGACCTTCAGTTCACGAAAGAGGCGCTCGTCGCGATCGCCATCAAGGCCCAGAGCCGCAAGACCGGCGCGCGCGGCCTTCGCTCGATCCTCGAAGAGACGATGCTCGAGGTCATGTACGACCTGCCCTCGCTGCAAGGCGTCAAGAAGTGCGTCGTCAACAAGGACGTCATCGAGAAGAAAGAGTCGCCGACGCTCGTCTATCACGAACAGAAAAAGGACATGCCGGCCTAGGGCGTTGCGCCTCTCAGTCCTTCGACTCCGCGCCCTCTGGGCGCTTCGCTCAGGATGACAACAGGTAGGCGGCGCTGAACGCTGGCGAACCGATGGACCTGCCGAAGCAGTACGATCCGCAAGCGGTCGAGCCGCGTCTCTATGCCCGTTGGGAACGCAACGGGTATTTTCACGAAACGCCCGATCCCGCGCGGCCGCCGTTCATCATCTGTATGCCGCCGCCCAACGTCACGGCGCGCGCGCACCTGGGACACGCCTCGACGTACACGCCGATGGACGTGCTCGTGCGTTACCATCGCATGCTCGGCGAAAACGCCGACTGGCTTCCGGGAACCGACCACGCGGCGATCGCGACCGAAACCGTGCTCGTGCGCGAGCTCGCGCGCGAGGGCGTGCGGCGCGAAGATCTGGGCCGCGAGCGTTTCGTCGAACGGGCGTGGGAGTGGTCGCGCACGTACGGCGGTGCGATCGACGAGCAGTTTCGCCGGCTCGGCTTCGGACCCGACTGGGAGCGCTCGCGTTTCACCATGGACGACCGGCTCTCGGCCGCCGTGCGCAAAGTCTTCGTGCAGCTCTATCGCGAGGGCCTCATCTATCGCGGCACGCGGCTGATCAACTGGGATCCGACGGCGCAAACCACCGTCTCGGACGCGGAGCTCGACCACGTCGAACGCGACGGAACCCTTTGGCGCGTCCGCTATCCGTTCGCTCGCGAAGATCCGGCGCACGGCATCGTGGTCGCGACGACGCGGCCGGAGACGATGCTGGGCGACGTGGCCATCGCCGTCCACCCGAACGACGAGCGCTACGCCGGGCTCGTCGGGCGGAGCGTCTGGCTGCCGCCGCTGCTCGAGCGTGCGATCCCGATCGTCGCCGACGAAGCGGTCGACCCCGAGTTCGGCACCGGCGCCGTCAAGGTGACGCCGGCACACGACGCCACCGACTACGAGATCGGCGTGCGCCACGCGCTAGCGATGCCGTCGGTCATCGGCCTCGACGCGCGCATCGCCGGCGGCGACGTCGCCGTGGGCCCGTACGCTGGCTTGGAGCGATTCGCCGCGCGCGAGCGCGTCGTCGAAGATCTTCGCAGCACGGGACTGCTAGTCGCCGCCGAGCCGCATCGCCACGCCGTGGCCACGAGCGAGCGCAGCGGCGACGTGGTGGAACCGCTGCTCTCGCTGCAGTGGTTCGTGCGGGCCGCCCCGCTCGCACAGCCCGCGCTGGAGGCATATCGAACCGGACGCGTACGCATCGTGCCCGAGCGCTACGGCCGCACGTACGAGCAGTGGCTGGAAAACATCCGCGACTGGAACGTGTCGCGTCAGATCTGGTGGGGGCACCAGCTTCCCGTCTGGTACACGCCCGACGGCCGCGAAGTCGTGGCCGAAAGCGAGGACGAGGCGCGCGAGATCGCGCGTCGCGAGTACGGCACGGAGCGTCTCACCCGCGATCCCGACACGCTCGACACCTGGTTCTCGAGCGGATTGTGGCCGTTCTCGATCCTCGGCTGGCCCGAGCGCACGACCGAGCTCGACTGCTGGTACCCGTCGCAAGTGCTGGTGACGGCGGGAGAGATCATCTTCCTGTGGGTGGCCCGCATGGTGATGCTGGGCCTGCACTTCATGGACGACGTGCCGTTTCGCGACGTCGTCATCACGCCGCTCGTCTTCGACGCCGCCGGACGTAAGATGTCGAAGTCGCTCGGCAACGTCATCGATCCGCTGGAGCTGGTCGAGAAGTACGGCGCCGACGCCGTGCGGCTCTCGGTGCTGCGTCAGATGCGCCTCGAGAGCCAGGAGATGCGCTATCAGGAGTCGCGCGCGGAAGAGGCGCGCAACTTCAACAACAAGATCTGGAACGCGACGCGGTACGTTCTCGCTCTGCCCGAGGGACTGCCCCAACCGATGACGCTGCCGGCCGCCGCGGCGATGACGGCCGCCGATCGCTGGATCCTCACGCGCCTGCGCGAGACGATCGTTGCCACGAGCGGCTTCTTGAATGCGTTCGACTTCGGCAACGCGTCCGAGGCCCTGTGGCGCTTCCTCTGGTACGAGTTCTGCGACTGGTACGTCGAGGCGACGAAGGCGCCGGGAAACCACGCGACGCGCGCCGCGGTCCTGTCCTACGTCTGGAACGCCGCGATGCGCCTGCTGCACCCCATCGCGCCGTTCATCACCGAAGAGGTCTGGCTCGCGCTGCCGCACGACGGCGAGACGATCCTCACGGCGAACTGGCCCGACGCGCTCGAGGTGCCCGACTTCCCGGAGGACGCGCGCGGCTTCGTCGCACTCCAGCGAACCGTCGAACGCGTCCGCAACGTACGCGCCGAGATGGGGCTCAACCCGAAGGATCCCGTCGTGCTCGACGTTCCGGCCAACGTGCCGGCCGAGCTCGCCGAGCTGCTCGCGTTGCTGGTTCGCGGCAGCGCGGAACCGGCGCCGGCGGCGCCGGGCGGCACCGCAGAGGCGCTCGCGGCCGTCGCGGTTCGCGCGCCGCGCGGCCTGCTCGCCGCGCGCTATCGCAAAGAGGCGCTGCACTTGCGCGCCGAGATCGACCGCGGCGAGAAGAAGCTGGGCAACGAAGCGTTCGTCGCCAAGGCCGCGGCGAGCGTGGTCGCCAAAGAGCGAGAGAAACTTGAAGCCTATCGCAGCGAGCTTGCCCGCGTCGAAGCGGCGCTGGACGAGCTAAAGGAGCCGGCATGACGACCGCCGTTCGACGCGTGCTCGCGCGCGGCGCGGAGATCGAACGAATCATCGCGCGCCTCGCGCACCAGATTCTCGAGCCGAACGAGGCCGAGCAGGGCCTGGTGCTGCTCGGCGTCCGTCGCGGCGGCGAGACGCTCGCGGCGCGGCTGGCCTCGGCCGTGGGACGCATCAGCGGACGCGCGCCGGCGCTCGGATTCCTGAACATCAACCTGTATCGCGACGATCGCGTGACGCACGAGCTGCCGGAGTCGCAGATTCCCGCGGAACTCTCCGGGCGCGTGCTGGTCGTCGTAGACGACGTGCTCTACACGGGCCGCACGGTCCGTTCCGCGCTCGACGCCGTGACCGACCTCGGCCGGCCCGCCGCAATCCGGCTTTGCGTGCTGGTCGATCGCGGCCTGCGCGAGCTGCCGATCCAGCCCGACTACGTGGGCCGGTTCATCGCGACCACCCCCGCCGAACGCGTGAGCGTTGCGCTCGCGCCCGAACCGTCGCCTTCCGACGAGATCGTCATCATCAGTGCGGATACGCCGTAGTCTCATCGACCTCGACGATCTCACCGCGGAAGAGCTCGAACACGTCTTTGCCCGCACCGCCCAGTTCGAGCGGACGCCGCCGGGGCCGCTGCTCGCCGGGGTCGCGTGCGTGAATATGTTCTTCGAGGAGAGCACCCGCACGTTCGCGTCGTTCAACCTCGCCGAGCTGCGGCTGGGCGCCGACGTCGTGAACCTGGCCCCGAGGAGCCTGAGCCTGTCGACGAAGGGTGAGAGCATCGAAGACACCGCGCTCACGCTGGGCGCCCTTGGGGTCTGCGTGCTGGTCGTGCGGCACCACGACGCCGGCTTTCCGCAGCGCATGGCGCTCGCGTTCGACGGTCACGTGGTCAACGCGGGCGACGGGGCACACGCGCACCCGACGCAGGCGCTGCTCGACATCTATACGCTGATCGAGGAGTTTGGCGAAATCGGCGGCCGCACGGTGGCGATCGTCGGCGACATCCTTCACAGCCGCGTCGCGCACTCTGCGATGCGCGGCCTCTCGCGGCTCGGCGCGTCGGTCGTGCTGGTCGGTCCCGAATCGTTCCTGCCGAACGGCTACGCCGGCAACGGCATCTCCGTCGAGCGCGACTTCGACGCGGTGCTCCCGCGGGCCGACGCCATCATCTTGTTGCGCATCCAGCGCGAGCGCTTCGTCGAGATGCCGCTCACCGATCGCGAGTACGTCGCGGCATTCCGGCTCGACGCGCGGCGCCTCGCCCTCGCGCGCAAGGACGCGATCGTATTGCATCCCGGACCCTACAATCGCGGCATGGAGCTCGACGACTCCGTGCTCGAGTTCGCCGGCTGGCGCTACGCGCGCCAGGTTCACCACGGCGTCGCGATCCGTATGGCAGTGCTCGACCTGCTCGTCAACGCCCGGTGACGCCCTGCTGATCAAGAACGGCAGGATCGTCGATCCGGCCTCCGGATTCGACGCGCGCAGCGACCTGCGTCTGCGCGACGGCCTCGTCGTCGAGCTCGGCGCGGACTTGGCCGCCGGCGGCGACGACGTGCTCGACGCGTCGGACGCGATCGTCGCGCCCGGTTTCGTGGACGTGCACGTGCACCTGCGCGAGCCGGGGTTTCCGGAGAAAGAGACCATAGCGACGGGAACGCTGGCGGCCGTGCGCGGAGGATTTACGAGCGTGGCGTGCATGCCGAACACCGATCCCGCGCTGGACGAGCCCGGCGTCGTGCGCTCGCTGCTCGACCTCGCCGCGCGCGACGCGCGCTGCCGCGTCTACCCCATCGGCGCCATCACCCGCGGGCGCAAGGGCGTGCAGCCGTGCGGCTTCGCGGCGCTTGCGGCCGCCGGAGCCGTCGCGTTCTCCGATGACGGCGACACGGTGCGCGACGCCGGCGTGCTGCGCGCGGCGGCGCGCGAGGCCGGCGGCGTGCCGGGGCCCTTCATCTCGCATTGCGATCCCGAAGACGCGATCGTCGAACGCGACTTGGCGATCGCCGCCGAGAGCGGCAAGCCGTGGCACGTTGCGCACGTGTCGACGGCGCGGGCGCTCGAGCTCGTCGCAGCGGCTCGCGAGCGGGGAACTCGGGTTACGTGCGAGGTGACGCCGCACCATCTCACGTTCACTCACTCGCTCTTCGCCGAGTTCGGCGCCGCCGCGCGGGTGAATCCGCCGCTGCGCTCCGAACGCGACGTCGAAGCCTTGCGTGCCGGCGTGCGCGACGGAACGATCGACGCGTTCGCTACCGACCACGCGCCGCACACCGAGAGCGAGAAACGCGGCGACAAGGGCGAGGCGGCGCCGGGATTCTCGGGCCTCGAGATTGCCGTCGGCGCGTATGCGGCGGCCTTTCCGGACCTGCCGCTGCTGCGCTTCGTGCAGCTGCTCTCGACGAATCCCGCTCGCATCTTGGGCCTGCGCGCCGGATCGCTGGCCGCCGGCGAACCCGCCGACGTCACGATCTTCGCGGACCGGCCGTGGACCGTCGATCCCGCGAGCTTCGCCTCGAAGGGGCGCTGCACGCCCTTCGCGGGGCATCGCCTTCCGCGTAAAGTGCTCGCGACCGTCGTCGGCGGCGACCTGCGCTATCGTGCGCCGGAGCTCGCGTGACCGGGCAGCCGGCGCGGGCCGCTCTCTTCCTCGCGGACGGCAGCCGTTTCGACGGGCACGGCCTCGGCGTCGAGGCGCTCGCGCTCGGCGAAGCCGTGTTCTACACCGGCATGACGGGCTACGAAGAGGCGCTCACCGACCCATCGTACGCCGGCCAGATCTTGACGTTCACCTACCCGATGATCGGCAACTACGGCGTCTCGGGCAGCGCCGCGCAGTATCGCCGCGCGTGCGTCGGCGGCACGGTCATCAAGCAGATCGCCTACCATCCGTCGCATCACCTCTCCAAATCCACGCTGCCGGCGTGGCTCGACGCGCAGGGCGTGCCCGCGCTGATCGGTGCCGACACGCGGGCGATCACGATCGCGCTGCGGGAGCACGGAACGATCTGGGCGGCGCTGGCCGTCGGCGAGGACGCGTTGCGCGACGCGGAGCGCTCTTTGCGCGAGTTCGTGCGCGATGCCAATACGCGGGCGCTGGTTCCGAGCGTGGCGACGCGCGAGCGCTTTACGCTCGGTGCGGGCAACCCGCGGCGCGTCGTGCTGATCGACTGCGGCGTGAAGCGCGCCATCCTGCAGCAGCTCGAGGCGCTCGGCGCCGAAGTCTGCGTCGTTCCCTACGACGTCACCGAGGCCGAGCTGCTCGCCGCCGACCCGGACGGCATCGTGGTGTCGCCGGGGCCGGGCGACCCCACCGACCTTACGCAAACCATCGCGGTGCTGCGCGGCCTCGCCGGCCGCAAACCCCTCTACGGAATCTGCCTCGGCCACCAGCTGCTGGCGCTCGCGTGCGGCGCGCGCACCTACAAGCTGCCGTACGGCCATCGCGGCGGAAATCAGCCCGTGCTCGACGTCGCCGCGAACGAGGTGCTGGTCACCGCGCACAACCACGGCTACGCGGTCGACGCCGGCTCGCTGCCGAGCGAGCTCGAGGCGACGATGACGAACCTCAACGACGGCACGAACGAAGGTTTTCGCCATCGCTCGCTTCCGATCGCGGGCGTGCAGTTTCACCCCGAAGCCTCGCCCGGTCCGTTCGACGCTCGCGGGCTCTTCGCACGATGGCTCGACGAGCTGCCGTCGCGCTGATCGTCGCCGCGGTGGCGGCGATCGCCCTCCCGTTGCGCGCGGCGGGCCTCGCACGGCTCACGGTGCAGTCGTTCGTGCTCGCCGCCGATACGGCGAATCCGCAGGTTGACGCGCCGTTCCACTTGGTCGTCACGCTCCGCGTCCGCGAGCGCGTGAACGAGGTGGCCGATCTGAATCTCCCGATCCTCGCCGAGCTCGAACTCCTCGGCGACGAACGCGAGACGGCGAGCACTCCGCGCGGCACGCAGTATCGCGAGACGATCACGGTCGTCGCGCACCGCGCCGGGCCGATCTCCATCGCGCCGGCGACGCTCCAGGCGATCGACACGCGCGACGGTAAGGCGAAGCAGTGGTTCACCAACGGGTTGACGCTCCAAGTGGCGGCCGCCGCGCCGCAGGTGCTCGGCGACGGGGCGCGCGCGCTCGGCCGCGCTGCGGTTACGCTGCTGTGGGTGCTGCTCGCGCTGGCGGGCGTGGCCGTGGTCGCCGTAATCGTCGTCTTGGCCGCGCGCCGGCCGCGCCGCGTCTACGTCGCGCCGATGCCGCGCCCACCGCCCCCGCCGCCGGCGCCCCCGCCGATTGCGCGCTCGCGCCGGAACCTGATCCACGACGCGCTGGTCGTCCTTCGCGCCGAACGGTCGCGCCCGGCCGCGGTCAGGGTACGCGCCGCGGTCTGGCAGACGCTCGGCGCGTCCGACGGCGAGACGCTGGGCGACGTGCTTCGCCTCGACGAGGCGCTCGACGAACCGACGCGCTCGCTGCTCATCGCCCTCGAGCGCAGCGCGTTTACGTACGACGACGATCTCGCGCGAGCCATCGACGACGCGTGCTCCGCGCTCGAACGTTACTCCGGGTCGCTCGCATGATCGCGCGCACGCCCGCCGACCTGCGAGCCGCCCTGGCGCACACGATCGTCGGGCAGACCGGCGTGATCGACGCGCTGCTCCTCGCGCTCCTGTCCAACGGGCACGTGCTCTTGGAGGGGCCGCCCGGGCTCGCCAAAACCCTGGCCTGCAGGGCGCTGGCGGCGGCGCTCGACGGAGAGTTCAAACGCATCCAGTTCACGCCCGACCTGCTGCCGAGCGACATCGTGGGCACGCGCATCTTCGACCAGCGCGAGAGCGCGTTCGCGACCGTGCTGGGACCGATCTTCGCCAACGTCGTGCTGGCCGACGAGATCAACCGCGCGCCCGCCAAGGTGCAGTCGGCCCTGCTGGAGGCGATGCAAGAGCGGCAGGTGACGATCGGCCCGCAATCCTACGCACTACCCGATCCGTTCGTCGTCATGGCGACGATGAATCCGCTCGACTCCGAGGGCACCTACGCCCTGCCGATCGCACAGATGGACCGGTTCCTGATGAAAGTGCGCGTCGGCTATCCGTCGCGTGAGGAGGAGCTGCGGATCCTCGACCGCTTCGCCGTCGCCGACACGCAGCCGGTGCGCGCCGTGGCCACGCTCGACGACGTCCGGGCCTGGCGAGCCCAGGCGCACGCCGTGCACATCGACGACAAACTCAAGCGTTATATCGTCGAGCTCGTTGCGACCACGCGCGAGGCCGACGCCGTCTCGCTGCGGGCGCCGTCGGGCTCGACGTTCCGCGCCGCGGACCTCATCGATTACGGTGCGAGCCCGCGCGCCACTTTGGCGCTGGCGTTCCTCGCGCGCGGGCGCGCCCTGCTCGAGGGACGCGACTTCGCGCTGCCCGACGACGTGCGCGCCGTCGCGCCGCACGCGCTGCGTCATCGCATCGGCTTCAACTACCGGCTCGCGGTCGAAGGCATCTCCGCGGACGCGGCGATCGACGCGATGATCGCGGCCGTTCCGGCGCCGTGACCGTTCGCGACGCGTTGCTGCGCGCGCGCCGCCGGCCGCGCCACCTCGGCGCGGGCTCGCCCACGATCTACCGCGGCGACGGCTACGAGTTCGTCGAGCTGCGCGCCTACGTGCCCGGCGACGACGTTCGCCGCATCGATTGGGCGGCGACCGCACGCTCCGGGGACCTGCAGACGCGCGTCGTGCTCGAAGACGTCGCGCTGACGCTTGCCGCGATCGTGGACGCGTCGCCGTCCATGCGCGTGGGCAGGCGCCGGCCGTTGCTCGACGCCGCGCGCGAGGCGCTGGAGAGCTGGTTCGGCGCCGCGATCGGCGAGGATCGCTGCATCGTCGTGCAGGCCGACGGCGTCACGCCGGCTGCCCTGCAGCGAGGCGCGCATCGCGCGCTGAGCGCCATCGCGCCCGCGAACGAATTCGACGCGCGGCGCGTGCTGCGAACCGCGCGCGCCGCGTTGCCGCGCGGGACCGCGCTGCTGGCTATCGGCGACTGGTACGACCTCGGGCCCGACCTCCACCGCGATCTCGCGGATCTCGGCGCACGCTTCGACTGTACGGCGCTCGTGGCTCGCGATCCGTGGTACGACGGATTGCCGCTCGGCGGCATGGTGCGCCTGCGCGGAGCCGAGGGCGGATCCATCCGGGCGTTCGTCGGGACGCGCGAACGCGCGGCATTCCGCGATGCCGTGCGGAGGCGCGAGGAAATGCTGTTGACGACCTTTGCCGCGGCGAACTGGCGTACCGGAATCTTCACCGAGCGCGACGGGCACGCGGGCCTCGCCGGCGCGTTCGGGGTAGCGCACGCGTGAGCGTGGATCATCCGGCGCGGCTCGCGCTCGGAATCGCTTGCGTCGCAATCTTCGCCCTGATCTACGCGTGGCTCGCGCGGCGCAGCAGCGCCCGCGATCTGGCCTACTCCGACGTCGCATTCTTCGTGCAGGCCGCGTCGCCGCGCCGATGGATCCCGCGCGCGCTCGCAGCGCTGTGGATCGTCGCGCTCGGTGCGCTCGCGCTGGGCATCTCCGGACCGCACGTGACGCTGCTCGTTCCCGCTCGCGACGGCTCGGCGTTCATCTGCATCGACACCTCGGGCTCGATGGCGTCCACCGACGTCTTTCCGACGCGCGCCGGGGCGGCCAAGGCCGCCGCGCGTGCCTTCATCGCCGAAAGCCCGGCGGGAACCCGGATCGGCATCATCTCGTTCGCCGGAGCGGCGGGAGTGGTTGCGCCGCTGAGCGCCGACCATGCGGCCGTCGCGGCGGAGCTCGAAAACGTACCGTCGCCCGACGGCGCCACGGCGATCGGCGACGCGCTCAAGCTTGCGGCGCAGATGCTGCCGAAGCGAGGCCATCGAGTCGTGATCCTCATCACCGACGGCGTCAACAACGCCGGCGCCGATCCGCAGGAGATCGCGCAGTGGCTCGGCGCGAACCACGTTCCCGTCTACACGATCGGCATCGGCACGCCGTCCGGCGGCCTCATCCCCGGCACGAACCAAGAGGCCACGATTGACGAAGACGCGCTTCGCGGCTACGCGCAGGCCAGCGGCGGCGCCTACTCGCGCGCGGAGAACGCGGGCCAGCTTCGCGACGCCCTCGCCCGCCTCGGCCGCATCACGTCGCTGCAGCGCAAACCCGTTGACGCGTCGCTCGGCTTGACGGTCGCGGGCGCGCTCGGAATGCTCGTCGCGTTTCTCGCGGGTTTCGGCCTGGGGCGTTACCCGTGAACGATCCGCTGCTGCAGCTCGCGCGCTGGATTGACGACGCGGGCGGACCGTCGCACGTCGCGGCGATCGCGATGGCCCTCGCAACCGCCGACGCGAGGGCGCGGCCGTCGGTTCGCATCGTTCTGCTGCGGGGCGTCGACGCGCGCGGCCTGCGGTTCTTCACGTCGTACACCAGTCGCAAGGGCCGCGACCTGAGCGACAACCCGCGCGCCGCCGCCGCGCTCTATTGGCCCCCGCTCGAACGCCAGGTGCGCGTCGAGGGCGACGTCGAGCGGCTGAGCGACGACGAATCCGACGACTACTTCCACGCGCGCCCGCGCGGACACCGCATAGCGGCGTGGGCGTCGGAGCAGAGCGAACCGCTGGAGTCCCAGGCGACGCTCGACGAGCGCTTCGCGCACTTCGAGCAGCGATTCGACGGTGAGAACGTGCCCCGCCCGCACTCCTGGGGCGGTTATCTCCTCGTGCCGTCGCGCATCGAGTTTTGGCAGGGCCGTCCCAACCGGATGCACGAGCGCATCGTCTACGTCAAGACGGGCGACGGCTGGCAGCAAACGCGCTTGCAGCCGTAGCTCTGGATCGGTTCACGGTACGTAGTTGGGCGCGTCGACGGCGCTATTCGGCTCCGACAGGCCATTCGCGGTACCGAGCGTCGCGGTGACGGTTCCCGTGTTGTAGTTGAAAACATACACAGCTGCCCGATCGGCTACGAAGGCGGTCGCATTGTCCTTGCTCAGCGTTACGTGGAGCGGATCCGCGAAGTAGGGAGAACCGAGGATACGACTTACGCTGTTATAGGGTGGAGAAATAACATCCACCAAACGTGCTTGCTCATCGCAAGCCACCAGATCGTTGTTCTTGTCCAACACCATGCCGCCCGCAGATTTCAACGTTACGCCGAGCACGGTGCCGTTGCAACCGTTGAGGCCGCCTTTGTACTCGGTGATGTACGCTCGATCGTGGTCGAGGTTCTCGTAGTCGACGAACACGTTGCCGCTCTTGTCTATGGCCACGCCTTCCGTCTCGCTGGCGCCTTGCAGACAGCTGTTGATGACCGAGTTGCTACCCTGGGGGTATTCGTTCACGTATCCGCCAACGTCGGCTTCGTAAACGTTGCCCATCGAATCCGTTGAGACCGAGATGGCATCATTGTCAAGATACGTGAATTCTACTGAGGTCTTTTTGGGCGCGTACTCGGTAATATACCCACCCGCAAAGTTCGCCAGATAGAAGTTGCCCTTTTTATCCAGCCAATTGCCGAACGGGCCATCGACGCCTGCGGTGATCGTCCTGTCGGGAGAATAGCTTCCGTTCTTTAGCAATTCGACCACGCCGGTGCCGAAGTCTGAAACGAAGAGATCCTTGAACCCCTTGTAGCGGTTTTTCGACGGTCTGACTCGCGGCACGAGCGGGAATTGGAGCGAGAACTGAGATGCGAGGCCGCTAGCCTCTAAGCCGGAGCGGGCGGCGCGACTCGATTGCTCGCCACCGGTTGCTGGCAACGATTGATCCGCGCCTTGCGTTCCGCCGGCGCATCCTGCGAGGAGCGCGACGCCCAAACTTGCCGCACCAATGAGCACTGCACGTGATTGCACGAGTTTTGGCTCCCTTCTGTAACCGCGGGAACCTCAAAAAGGGGTTGCCGGGTAAGTGCGGTTCGCAACCACGGGTGACTTTCCTCGGCACCGATCGCCGGGCCACGGGGCCACCCGGGTACCCGTTAAGACCCGGACCCTGGATCATCGTGCTCCCGGCGTGCGGCTCTCACGATGAAGTGGTAGGGAAAACGCGCGTCGCGGATGCGCTCGATGCATCGCAGGCCGCTGCGATCGATGCGCTCCCATCCTTCGGCGGGGCTGTGGGCGTGTTCGGCCGGTGGGCCCGTTGGCCGATCTATGGTCGCGTCCCAATCGAAGATCACGACGTCGCCGCGCGGCGCCAGAAGCGGCGCGAGCGAACGAAGCGCAGCGTCGTCGATCTCGTGGAGCACGTTCAGCGCGAAGATGCGGTCGTACGGCGCCCTGGCCTGCGTCTCTTCCCAATTTGCAGGGCTGAAGTTCTCGAGGTGTGAGTCCGCGGCCCGGCGGCGAGCGATGTCGAGCATTTCGGGCTGCACGTCGTAGGCGACGACGCGAACGTCCGGACGAGCCCGTGCAACGGCAAGGCCGTACCGGCCCGTGCCGGTGCCGAAATCGAGAACGCGCGAGCCCGCGGGAGCGTCGAGCAGCTCGACGATCGCGGCGGTCGGAAGCCAGCCTTCTCGTTCGGGATCATCGAGCACGCCGGCGCGCTCGTGCGAGAATACGTACGGCTGTTTAGCTCCTCCGCGACCGGAGGAGCGAGTCAAGCGCTCGCGCTTGCAGCCGCAGGGAGCCCCATGGAGCTTGCGGAGTCGACCGCAACGTACTCGTTTTTGCAGACGCCCCCGAGCAGCGGCTCGAGAAGGTCCCTCACGGCGTCAACCGAGGCGGCTTCCCACAAACAGATCGCCGTCGTGCGATCGTCGCCCGTCACAGTTTGATGCAGCTTGAGGTGGGCGGGGATCTCTTTCGTTGCCGCAACGGTGGCCCAAAACGCGTCGGGGTCGGTGATCCTATGAATGACCGAAACGAACATAGCCCATCCTTTATGGCGATCGAGGTGCGCCTTACGGCGGCCGGGGTGCCGACGGGCGACCCCGTACGTGCGTTGACTATGCCGTTCGCTCGTTCCTTGCGGCGGCAAGACGCGCTCTTAGGCCCAGTGCACGGAGGACGAACGGCCCTTCATTCCAGCGACGAAAAGTGACATTTTGAGAAGAAGGGCCTCGAGGCCATCGAGACCGACTTTTTTTTCAATTCGGAGCAACTGCCCGTGAGCACTCCATTCAAAATCGCCGGGGCCTGCGTCAGTGCGGCGGCCCTCGTCGCGTGCGGCGGTCCCGGCAGCGGTATTTTCCCTACAACGAACACATCGTCCACGTCGCTCCGCACGGCGGTAAGCGAAAGCGTCCTCTACGGGTTCAAAGGGTTGTCACGCCGTGACGGCCAGGAACCATATGCGGGCCTGACGGCCGCGAATGGCGTGCTGTACGGAACGACGGCCCAGGGCGGCGCCGGCCAGGGCGGCGCCGCCAAAGGCTGCAAATATTCCGGCTGCGGGACCGTCTATCGAGTCAGCCCTTCGGGCGGAGAACGAGTGCTGCACCGCTTCAAGGGAACTCCGGATGGTGCGTTTCCCTCAGCGAACCTGGTCTCGGTGGACGGTGGGCTCTACGGCACGACGGGAGGCGGGGGCGAGAACGGCGCGGGCTCCGTCTTTGCAATAGACCCCAACACCGGCGCCGAAAGCGTCATCTATAGCTTCAAAGGGCAGGCTGCCGGTGATGGTGCCGCTCCCCAAGCCAATCTTATCGCCGTGGACGGCGTGCTCTACGGTACTACCAGTCAAGGCGGCAGCGCAAAGTGCAATAACCTCAATACGCACGGGTGCGGAATCGCCTTCAGCGTTACGACGTCGGGCACGGAACAGGTGCTTCACGTCTTCGAAGGCGGCGGAGCAAACAAGAAACGGGACGGCGGCTATCCGAGTTCGGGTCTGACGGCGATGAACGGACTGCTGTACGGTACCACCACCGGCGGCGGTCGTTACGCGGGGTCGTGCAATGAAGGGTGTGGCACCGTTTTCGAGATGAGCCCCTCGGGCGATCGCTATCGAGTGCTGTACCGTTTCAAGGGTGGCAACGACGGCGTTGCTCCGAACGCAAGCCTCGTCAACGCCAACGGTAAGCTCTACGGTACCACCAGCGGCGGCGGCGGCTCCGTATGCGTCGCCACCGGCTTTGGCTGTGGAACGGTGTTCGAGGTGAGCGCGTCGGGCAGGCAACGCGTTCTGCATCGTTTCCACGGATCGGACGGAGCGGGGCCGAACGGTTTGGTGCCCGTCAACGGCACCCTCTACGGCACGACGACCGCGGGTGGTGAGCCGGGATGCCAGGGCTATGGTTGTGGAACGGTTTTCGAAATCGGGGCACCAGGCCGGGGCTACGGCATTCTCCACGAATTTCGCGGCGCACCCGACGGCATCAATCCGAGGGGAGGTCTGATCTACCTCGACGGCGTGCTCTACGGCGCAACGGAATCCGGCGGCAGGGTAGGTCAGCCACCCCGATGCCCCTACGGATGCCTTGGAACCGTCTTCGCGGTGACACCGTGAGCCGTACGAATCGCCTAACCAACACTCGCTTTAGAATGTAGCGGGGAACCCCGCGGGAGGTGGCGCGCCGCCGCCTCGATAATGAGTCGGCCCGAGGATGCCCCGCCGGAACGTGATGGTCATCGGTTCGGGACCGATCGTGATCGGTCAGGCCGCAGAGTTTGACTACGCCGGCGTTCAAGCGTGCCGCGCTCTGCGCGAAGAAGGCCACCGCGTCGTCCTCGTCAACTCGAATCCCGCGACGATCATGACCGATCCCGAGATGGCCGACGCGGTCTACCTCGAGCCGCTCGCCGTGGCATCGGTCGAAGAAATCATCGCCCGCGAACGCCCCGACGCGCTGCTGCCGACGCTGGGCGGCCAGACCGGCTTGAATCTCGCCGTCGAGCTCGACGAGGCCGGCGTGCTCCGCAAGTACGGCGTCGAGCTGCTCGGCACGCCGATCGAAACGATTCGGCTCGCGGAAGACCGCGAGCGCTTCAAGCTCAAGATGCAGGAGATCGGCGAACCGGTTCCCGAGAGCGCGATCGTCACCGAGATCGACGCGGGGCTGGCCTTCGCGCAGCACGCGGGGTATCCGCTCGTCGTCCGCCCCGCCTACACGTTGGCCGGAACCGGGGGCGGCATCGTTTACGACGACGATCAGCTGAGAACGACCCTGAACGCCGGCCTCAACGCGAGCCTGATCGGTCAGGCTCTTCTGGAAACGTCGCTGCTCGGCTGGAAAGAGATCGAATACGAAGTGCTGCGCGACGGTGCGGGCAACTGCATCGTGGTCTGCAACATGGAGAACATCGATCCGGTCGGCGTGCACACGGGCGACTCCATCGTCGTCGCGCCGTCGCAGACGCTCTCCGACCTCGAGTATCAGATGCTGCGCACCGCCAGCATTAACGTGATTCGCGCCCTCAACGTGAAGGGTGGCTGCAACATCCAGTTCGCGCTTCATCCCGATCGCTCGGAGTACGCGATCATCGAAGTCAACCCCCGCGTCTCGCGCAGCTCGGCGCTCGCGTCGAAAGCCACCGGCTATCCGATCGCCAAGATCTCTACGCGGATCGCGCTCGGGCAGCGCCTCGACGAGATTCCCAACCCGGTGACCGGCGTGACGAAGGCCGCGTACGAGCCGACCCTCGACTACGTCGTCGTCAAGATTCCGCGCTGGCCGTTCGACAAGTTCCCGTTCGCCGACACCGCGCTCGGCACGCAGATGAAATCGACCGGCGAGGCCATGGGCATCGGCCGCACGTTCCGCGCCGCGCTACTCAAGGCCGTGCGCGGCCTCGATCTCAATCACGAGACGCTGACCGGGGCGCTGACCGAATGGAGCGAAGCCGAGCTGGAATCGATCGTGACGCGCGCTACGCACGAGCGCCTCTTCGCCGTGTGCGAGCTGCTGCGCCGCGCCGGCACGGGCGGCCGCGCGGGCGCGATCGAACGCATCCACGCGATTTCCGCGATCGACCGGTTCTGGCTCGACGAGCTCGCCGACCTGGTCGCGCTGGAAGACCGGCTGCGCGGCGATCCGTCGCGGGCCGACCTCGACGAGGCGCTCGCGTGCGGATACTCGACGACGGGCCTCGCTCGATTGGGGACGCACGCGCCGCGCAACGGCAAGCCCGCGGGAGCGGCGTTTCGCATGGTCGACACCGCCGCCGCCGAGTTTCCGGCGCGCTCGCCCTACTACTACCTTTCGCGCGGCGAGCTCGACGAGATGCGGGCGACGCCGGCCGACGCTGTCGTCGTCGTCGGCAGCGGGCCGATTCGTATCGGGCAAGGGATCGAGTTCGATTACAGCTGCGTTCACGCGGCGTGGGCGCTCAAAAACGCGGGGCGCTCGCCCGTCGTCCTCAACAACAACCCCGAGACCGTGTCGACCGACTTCGATATCTCCGACGTTCTGGTCTTCGAGCCGCCGGGTGCCGACGAAGTCGAAGCCGCGTACCGCGCGACGAACGCGCAGGGCGTGATGCTCGCGTTCGGCGGCCAAACGGCGATCAATCTCGCCGGCGAGCTGAGCCGGCGCGGCGTTCCCATCGTCGGAAGCGACCGGCGTTCGCTCGACATGGCCGAGAACCGCGAGCAGTTCGACGCCGCGCTCGCGCGGTTGGGAGTGGCGCGCCCGAACGGCAAGGCGGCGCGGAGCTTCCGCGAAGCTCGCGCCATCGCACGCGAGCTGGGGTTTCCGGTGCTCGTGCGGCCGTCGTTCGTGCTGGGCGGACGGGCGATGGAGATCGTGGACAACGAGGCGCAGCTCGCCGCCTACGCGGAGTCGGCTCCGCCCATCCTGCCCGACGCCCCGCTGCTGGTCGACAAATACCTGCGCGGGCTCGAAGTCGAGGTGGACGCCGTTTTCGACGGCGACGACGTGCTGATTCCGGGAATCTTCGAGCACCTCGAGCGCGCGGGCGTCCATTCCGGTGATTCGATCAGCGTCTATCCCGCGGTCACGATCGACGCCGCGATGGAGCGCAGGATCGCCGACGTTTCGCTGGCCGTCGCCCGCGAGCTGGGCATCCGCGGCCTGATCAACCTCCAGTTCGTCGTCCACGACGCGACGCTTTACATCATCGAAGCCAATCCGCGAGCGAGCCGCACGGTGCCGATCATTCAGAAGGCGACGGGCGTCAATCTCGTCGCGGCCGCCACCCGTATCGCGCTGGGCGAGAAACTGCGCGACATGGAGTATGGAACGGGGCTGCTGCCGCACGTGCCGTACGTCGTCGTGAAAGTGCCCGTCTTCTCGTTCTCGAAGATGCGCGGAGTCGAAACGGTGCTCGGTCCCGAGATGAAGTCCACCGGCGAGGTGCTCGGCATCGACGAGACGTTCGGCGGCGCGCTGCGCAAGGGGTTCTTGGCGGCCGGCGTGCGCCTGCCGGGAACCGGCGGACGCATTCTCGTCTCGATCGCCGACGAGGAGAAGCTGGACTCGATTCCAGTGCTGCGAGACTACGCGGCGCTCGGGCACACGCTCGTCGCGACGCCCGGCACGCGCGCCGTGCTCGAAGAGGCCGGCATCGCAACCCAGCCCATCAATAAGATCGCCGACGGCTCGCCGCACGTGCTCGATCTCATCGCGTCGCGCGGAGTGGATCTCGTCATCAACGATGCGAAAGGCGCGCGGGAAATCTCCGACGATTACAAGATTCGCCGCGCGGCGGTCGAAGCGAATATCGCGTGTTTGACGAGTTTGGACACGGCGCGAGCGCTGGCGGAGGCGCTGGCAAGCAAGGCCGGCCCGCCGCGCAGCCTGCAAGAGTACCGCAGCGCACGAGTCACGATCGGCTCGTAGAGTCGCCGTCTCCGGAGCAAGTCTTCGCAATCGGGGGTAACGAGACGACGCTGGCGGTCGTCAGCTCGCTGCGCGCGGGCGACGACGGGACGGTCTCCGTCGCGCTGCTTCCCCTGGCGCGCACGCCGCTCGGCGTCGAGATCGGCGAGGGCCGTCAAGAGGCCCGCGTGCCCCGCAAGGGTCTCTTCGAGTGGATCGACCGCACGTTTCCTCCGGAAGACGAGCGCGCGTTCGTCGCCTCGGTGCGCGACCTCGAGCTGCTCGCTCGGGTCGAATGGGACGCGCCGTTTCCGGCGCGCGTCGATGAAAGCAGCGTCGTCAACGCCGAAGACTTGCCCGACGACGTCGCCGAGGGGCTCGCGAGCCCGCCCGCGGCGCTGGGGCAGTGTTCCGCCTGCCGCCGGCTCTGCGTGCTCGGGGACTTCGTCTGGAGAGAGAAGCAACTCTGCGCCTGGGACTACCACGCGCAAGTGTTCGGCAAGCGCGGACCGTGGCGCGAAGGACCGTACGAGGAGCGTCACTTCGAAACGCTGCCGTCGTGCGCGTACGTCGTGGCGGCGCTGCTCGACGAGCTGGGCGTCGAGGTTGCGCTGGCGGGCGCGCTGGTAGACGGCGCGACCGAGCGTGCGGTCGTAAACGCCGTCCTCGGCGCGGATCCCCGCCGCCCGCACCTGGCGGTGCGAACCGAGCGCGGCGTCTGGGTGCTGCGCGAGGCATGACCAACCGCGCGATCCGCAACCTTTCGGCCTTCTTCGTACTCCTGTTCGCCGCGTTGGCGGCCCGGCAGATCTACGTCCAGACCGTCGCGGCGCCCGACATCGCCGCGCGTCCGACCAACCCGCGGCACGCGATGCTCGATGCGGGGCGAGGCCGCATCCTGGCGACCGACGGCACGGTGCTCGCGCAGACGATCGGTGGAAAGCGCGTCTATCCGCTCGGCGCGGAGCTGGCGCAGCCGGTGGGGTACGTGTCCACGCGGTACGGCACGAGCGGCATCGAGCAGAGCTTCGACCGGGCGCTCTCGTCGCCCGATCTCAGCGGCGATCCCATGGCGCAGCTCGCCGAGGTGGCGGCAACGCTGCGCGGCGCGAAGGTCGAGGTGCGGGCCGCGGACGTCGTCACGACGATCGTGCCCGCGGTCCAGGCGCGGCTCTTCGAGCTGCTCTCGGAGTATCCGCGCGCGGCCGGGGTCGTGCTCGATCCGCGCAGTGGCGCCGTGCTCGCGCTCGCCAGCGTGCCGAGCTACGATCCCAACGACTTCGACGCCGCGTTCGCGTCGCTGCGCGTCGATCCCGGCGCCCCGCTGCTCGATCGCGCGCTCGACGGTCTCTATCCGCCGGGCTCGACGTTCAAGATCTTCACGGCTGCAGCGGCGCTCGACAGCACCACGGTGACGATGGACTCGCGGTTCGACGATCCGGGGTATCTCGTGATCGGCGATACGACGCTGCACGACAACGAAGGCGAAGCGATCGGGGACGCCGACCTCACGACGGCCTTCGCGCTCTCGAGCAACGTTGACTTCGGGCAGATCGCCCTCAAGATGGGCACCGGGACGTTCTACGACTACCTGCGGCGCTGGAGCATCGGCGGTTCGCTCGATTTCCAGCTGCCGGCGCAGGCGGCGCGCGTGCCGCCCGAATCGAGCATCGTACCGGGCGAGCTCGCCCAGATGGGCTTCGGACAGGGAGCGCTGCTCATGACGCCGCTGCAGATGGCGTTGATCGGCGCGACGATCGCCAACGGCGGCGACGAACCGCGTCCGTACGTGGTCCGCCAGGTCGTTCGCGGCGGACTTGCCGTCAGCTCGTCGGAGCCGGGCACGCTCGCAAACCCGGTATCCGCAGAGACGGCCTCGAACGTTACCAAGATGATGGTCGCCGTCGTGCGGCGCGGCACCGGCACTCCGGCGGCGCTGCCCAACGTGACGGTCGCGGGCAAGACCGGCACCGCGACCAACCCGCTGGGCCGCTCGCACTCCTGGTTCGTCGCCTTCGCGCCGGCGGATGCGCCGCGCGTCGCGGTGGCGATCGTCGTCGAGAACGTGGGCTACGGCGCCACCTACGCCGCACCCATCGCGCGCGAGGTCCTGCGCGCGGCCTTGGAGGCCGGCGGTTGATCGAAGAACGCACGTTCAACAATCGCTATCGGCTCGATCGCAAGCTCGGCGAAGGCGGCATGGCGATCGTCTATTGCGGCACCGACATCCTGTTGCGGCGCCGCGTGGCGATCAAGATCCTCCGCGAGCAGTATGCGGCGGACGACGAGTTCGTCCGGCGCTTCTACCAAGAGGCCGAGTCGGCGGCCAAGCTCTCGCACCCCAATATCGTCAACACCTACGACATGGGCCAACAGGGCGACACGTACTTCATCGTGATGGAGCTCGTCGACGGACCGTCGCTCGCCGAGATCATCGCGGCCGACGGGCGCCTGCCCGAACCGGTGGCGATCGACTACGCCGCGCAGATCGCGAGCGGGCTGGCTTACGCGCACCGTCAGGGCCTCCTCCACCGCGACATCAAGCCCGCCAACGTGCTGGTGACGAAAGACGACGTGGTCAAGCTCTCCGATTTCGGCATCGCCCGCGCCGTCTCGCAGCAGACGATGGCGCTCACGAAGCCGGGACTCGTGATGGGCAGCGTCTACTACATCTCGCCGGAGCAGGCGCAGGAGCACGAGGTCCACGAGACCGCCGATCTCTACAGCCTGGGCGTCGTCCTCTACCAGATGCTGACCGGCACGCTGCCGTACTCGGGCGAGTCGCCCGTGACCGTCGCGCTCAAGCACATCGGCGACCCCGTACCGACGATCGACGTGCACGAGACGGGCGTGAGTCCCGCGTTGGCGGCCATCGTCAACCGCCTATTGCAGAAGCGGCCCGAACACCGCTTCCAATCCGCGAGCGAACTCGCCACGGCGCTGCGCGAAGCGCGCGAACGCCCGGCCGTCCCGGCGTACCGGATCTCGGACGACGCGCCCGGGGTGCCGCTCGCGCGAGGTCAGGGGCTGCCGCCGCGCCGCTCGCCGATGCCCGACCACACCTCCGTGGAGTCCGGCGACGCACGCGCTCGCCGGCCGTGGGTGGTCGCGGGTCTGATCGTCGCCCTGCTCGCCGCGACGGCCGCCGGCTATCTGCTCTTCGCGCGGCCGCTCCCCGGGCTCGCGCCGGGCATCGTGGTGGCCGACTACACCGGGATGACGCAGGCGCAGGCGCAGCAAGCCGTCGTCAACTCCGGATTGCGCACGCGCTTTACGAAGAGCGCGAGCGAAACGGTCGCGCCCGATCACGTCATCCGGCAATCGCCGCCGGCCGGCACGAAGGTCGAGAAGAATCAGGTGGTCGAGCTCGTGGTGAGCAACGGGAAGCCGCTGCGCGGCCTCGACGACGTGCGCGGGTACAACGTCAACGACGCGCAGCGAACGCTGCAGCAGGAGGGCTTCGCCGTCACGCTCGTGCGGCGCTTCGACAACACCGTGCGCGACAACGTCACCGACCAGCTGCCGAAGCCCGGCGCAAAGGTCCCCGAGGGGAGCCGCGTCACGCTGATCGTCTCGAACGGCCCGCCGCCGGTCGTCATGCCGAACTTCGTCGGCATGTCGGTCGAGGCGGCGCGCGCGCAGTCGAACCGGCTCGGGATCACCCTCGACACGTCGCAGAGCGTAGCCGGAATGCCGCCCGACACCATCGGCTCGCAGTCGATCGCCGCGGGCACGAAGGTGGATCGCAACGCGATCGTGCGCGTCGTCGTCAACAACGGCGAGCCCAGCGCCGTCGCGACGCCGCCGGGAGGCGGGCCGATGGTGAGCCTGCCCAACGTGGTCGGAAACGACTACGACGCGGCGCGGCAGGCGCTCACGGCCGCGGGCTTCGCGGTCACCGTACGCTACGTTCAGCAGAGCGCGAACAACGGAACGGTCGTCGCGCAGGCACCGGCCGCGGGCCAGCAGCCGGAGGGTTCCGGCGTGAGCATCACGCTCTCCGTCTCGGGCGAGGTGCCCGACACCGTCGGCATGACGCCCGTGCAGGCCACGCAGACGCTGCGCGCCTACGGATACGGCGTCGCGCGCTGGGAGTACACGACGACCGCCGGCGCCGACGGCAAGGTGATCGGGACGACGCCGCCGGCAGGCACCGCGCTCGCGCCGGGCTCGATGCTGACGGTCACCGTCAACGGAACGGCGCCGCCATAGCCTTCGCGAAGGCACGCGACCCGTTGCGCATTCTCGGCATCGACCCCGCGCTGCGCACCACCGGATACGGAGCGATCGAGCGGCGAAACGGGCGCGTTGCTCTTATCGAGGCCGGCGTCGTCGTGCCGCGCGCCGGCGGCACGCTGGAAGAGCGGCTGCGCGAGCTGCACGCGGGCATCTGCGACGTGATCGCGCAGACCAATCCGGCGCTGGTCGTGATCGAAGAGCTCTACACCACGTATAAGAATCCGCGGTCGGCGCTCTTGATGGGACACGCCCGCGGCGTGCTCTGCCTCGCGAGCGCGCAGGCCGGCGTCGCGGTCTACACGCTCGGGCACGCGCGCGTGAAACGCGCGCTGGTCGGTTCGGGCGCCGCGCGCAAGGAGCAGGTCAACGCAATGGTCACGCGGTTGCTCAACCTCCGCAGCGCCCCGAAGCCCAACGACGTGTCCGACGCGCTGGCGCTCGCGCTGGCCTTCCTCAACGTCGTCGAGCGCCGTGTTCTCTAGGATTGCGGGCTCGCTGGTCGAGCGCACCGCCGAGGCGGCGGTCGTCGAGGCCGGCGGCCTGGGCTACGAGATCGTGCTGCCGCCGTGCATCGCCGAGAAGATCCCGGCGACGCCGGGCGAGCGCGTCGTCCTCGAGATCTACTCCGTCGTCAACCTCGACGGCAACAGCGGCCGGTTCACGTATTATGGGTTCACGAACGCGATCGAACGCGACTTCTTCGAAGCGTTGCTGACGGTGGCTTCGATCGGCCCGCGCTCCGCCGCGCGCGCGTTCAGCGCGCCGATGTCGGTGATCGCCGGCGCGATCGATCGCGGCGACTACGCTTTCCTCAAGACGCTGCCGGGCATCGGCCAGCAGAAGGCGCGCGACATCGTCGCGAAGCTCCAGGGAAAGGTCGCGAGGTTCTTGCTGATCCGCGACGCGCCCCAGGCGGCGCCCGCTCCGATTCCCGACTTTGCCGACGAAGCGCTGGCCGTGCTGTTGCAGCTCGGGTACAAGCGCGCGGAAGGCGAGGCGATGATTCGCGAGACGCTCGAGGCAACGCCCGATCTCGACCAGGCCGAAGGCCTGCTCGCGGAGATATACCGGCGCAAAGCGGCGAAGGGGCCGTCATGACCGCGCCCGATGCTCGCAGACGTCTGTTGGGCCCCGACGACGTCGCGCCGCAGGCCGCCGCGGAACCCGAACGCATCGTCGATCCGCAGGACACGTTGGAAGACGAGCTCTACGGCGCGAGCCTCCGGCCGCGCACGTTCGACGAGTACGTCGGCCAGGAGCAGGTCATCGAGAATCTCCACATCTCGATCGACGCGGCGAAGCGGCGCGGCGAGCCGCTCGAGCACGTGTTGTTCTACGGGCCACCCGGCCTCGGCAAGACGACGCTGGCCGGCCTCATCGCGCGCGAGCTCGGCGCGAACTTTCGCCCGACCAGCGGGCCGACGCTCGAGAAACCCAAGGACCTCGTCGGAATCCTGACGTCGCTCGATGAGGGCGACGTGTTCTTCGTCGACGAGATTCACCGCCTCAGCCGGGTGGTCGAAGAGTTTCTCTATCCCGCGATGGAGGATTTTCAGATCGACTTCGTCGTGGATCGCGGTGCGTACGCCAAGACGCTGAAGCTTCCGCTCAAACGCTTCACGCTCGTCGGCGCGACGACGCGGGCCGGCATGCTGACGGCGCCGCTTCGCGAGCGCTTCGGAATCGTGCATCATCTCGACTACTACGGCATCGGCGAGCTCGATCGCATCGTGCGCCGCTCGGCGGCGGTGCTGGACGTGCCGATCGACTCCGAAGCGTCGCAGGCGATCGCCGCACGCAGCCGCGGAACGCCGCGGATCGCCAACCGGCTGCTGCGCCGCGTGCGGGACTACGCGCAGGTGCGCGGCGACGGTCGCGTCACCGCGGCCGTCGCCGACGAGGCGCTCGCGCGCGAAGGCGTCGACCGGCTCGGCCTCGACCGTCTCGACCGCGCCTTCTTGCGCACCCTCATCGAACAGTATCGCGGAGGCCCGGCCGGCATCGCCGCGATCGCGGCGACGCTCACCGAGGACGCCGAGACGCTCGAGGACGTCGTCGAGCCCTTCCTGCTGAAGGAGGGCTTCGTCAATCGAACCGCCAGCGGCAGGCGCGCAACGGCACGCGCGTACGCGCACCTCGGCCTCGTGGGCGGCGCCACCGCCCAGGATCGCCTGCTCTAGCCGGGCGGATGTTTCGCGCGCAGTTCTTGCTAACCGGCGCGGCGGCGCTGCTCGCAACGGCGCGGGCGCGGGCGCAGAGCGACGCCGATCCCGCGTCGTCGTCGCAGCGGCCGGCCCTGCGAGTGCTGCTCGGGCGCGGCAACGCGGCTGCGTCCTCGCCGCAAACCTTCACGTTCGACGGCGCGCCGTATCGCGGGAGCTTCGAACGCCTGGCCGACGGGCAGATCGTCGACGTCGTCGACCTCGAGTCGTACCTCTACAGCGTCGTATCGGCCGAGATGCCGCCCAGCTGGCCGCCGGCGGCGCTGCAGACGCAGGCGATCTGCGCGCGCACCTACGTGCTGCAGCGCAGCGATCCTCGCCGCTCCTACGATCTCGTGCCGTCGGAGCTCGACCAAGTGTACCGCGGCGTCGCGGGCGAGACGCCCGCCGCCGTCGCCGCCGTCGACGCCACGCGCGGGCGGGTGTTGGGGTTCGGCGCGGGCTTCGCGCAAGTGGCCTACTCCTCGTGCTGCGGCGGCCATACGGAGTCGTCCGCGGACGCCTGGAACGGCGTCGCGATTCCCTACCTGCAGGGCGTCGTCTGCACGTGGTGCACGGCCTCGACGCACTACCGGTGGCAGACGTCGCTGTCGCTGGATGCGATCGCGGCGCGGCTCGCAACGCCGCTCGCGGGGTTCGGTAAACTCAGCGGCGTTCGCGTCGCCGCCCGCGACGGCAGCGGCCGCGCGCGCGCTTTCGAGCTGACGACCGACCGCGGAAGCGCGACGGTCGCCGGGAGCGCGTTCCGCCGCGCCGTCGGCGCGCGCGTGCTGCCGAGCCTGCTGGTCAACGACGTGCGCGGCGTCCCCGGCGGCGCGCTGCTCTTTTCGGGCGGCGGCCTCGGGCACGGCGTCGGACTCTGCCAGTGGGGTGCGCGCGGCATGGCGCTCGCCGGGCGTAGCGTATCCGACATCGCGGGCACGTACTTCCCCGGCACGATCCTCTCGTCGTCGTAGCGTGGTTCGTCACGGCACGCCCGTCGCCGCCTTCGATTACGATCTGCCCGAGCGGCTGATCGCACAGCGGCCCGCGCGGCGGCGCGACGAGAGCCGCCTGATGGTGCTCGACGGCGAGACGACGCTGCACCGGCACTTTCGCGATCTGCCGGAACTCCTGGACCCCGGCGACGTGCTGGTGCTCAACGAGACGCGCGTGATCGCGGCGCGGCTGCTGGGCACGCGCGCGCGCGGCGGAGGCCGCGCCGAGCTGCTGCTCCTGCATCCCGCCGGGGCGATGCGCTACGATCCGAGCGCCGTTCGGTGGGTGGCCCTCGCGCGCCCGGCGCGGCGGCTGCGTTGCGGCGATCGCGTCGCCTTCGAGCCATGCGGCGAAGCTGAGATCCGCGCGGAACTCGACGACGGCCTGCGCGAAATCGAGCTGCGCCTGAACGTGCCGTTCGAAGAGTTCCTCGAGCGCCGCGGCTCGACGCCGCTGCCGCCCTACATTCACAACGATTCGCTCGACGCGCGACAACGCTATCAGTCCGTTTTCGCTCGCCTTCCCGGCAGCGTGGCCGCACCGACCGCCTCGCTGCACTTCACGCCCGAGCTGCTCGCGGCGATCGAACGGCGCGGCGTCGAGGTCGTCCGCATCGCGCTCTCCATCGGGCTCGGCACGTTCCGCCCGGTCACCGCGGAGACCGTCGAGGAGCACGCGATGCACGCCGAGGCCTACACGATCGCTCCCGGTGCCGCCGGCGCGATCGAACGCGCGCGCGCACAACGGCGCCGGGTCGTCGCCGCCGGCACGACCGTCGTGCGCGCCCTGGAGGGCTGCGCGGCGCAACACGGACGCGTGGTGCCGGGCGAGCACGCGACGGCGATATTCATCACGCCCGGCTATCGCTTTCGCGTGGTGGAGGCAATGATCACCAACTTTCACCTGCCTCGCTCGACGCTCCTGATGCTCGTCTGCGCCTTCGCGGGATGCGATCGTATCCTCGCCGCCTACGAAGACGCCGTGGCGCGGGAGTACCGGTTTTACTCGTTCGGCGACGCGATGTTCTTGGCACACCCGCGATGCGCTACGTGACGTTCGACGCTCCGGGCGCACCGGAGGTGCTGCGAGTCGCCACGACCGCCGCACCGTCGCCGGGGCCCGGCGAGGTGGCGATCGCCGTGGCGGCGGCGGGCGTGTCGCGCGCCGACGCGATGCAGCGGCAGGGGAACTATCCCCCGCCGCCGGGTGCGTCGCCGATCCTCGGGCTCGAGGTCGCGGGCCGGATCGCTTCGGCCGGCGAGGGCGTCACGCGCTGGACGACCGGCGAGGAGGTCTGCGCCCTGGTCAACGGCGGCGGTTACGCCGAGGTCGTCGTCGCGCCCGCGGGCCAAGTGCTTCCGGTCCCGCGCGGCTGGAGCATGGTCGAGGCGGCGACGCTGCCGGAGAATGCCTTCACGGTGTACGACAACCTCTTCGTGCGCGGCCGCTTGCGAGCCGGCGAGAGCGTGCTGGTGCACGGCGGAAGCAGCGGCATCGGCACGACCGCCATCATGTTTGCGACGGCGCTCGGAGCCCGCGCGATCGCGACCGCCGGATCGGCGCAGAAGTGCGCCGCGTGCATCGCGTTCGGCGCGACCGACGCGATCGACTACCGAACGGCCGACTTCGTGGCGGAAGTAGCGCGCCTCACCGGCGGGCGCGGCGTGAACGTCGTTCTCGACATCGTAGGCGGCGACTACATTCGGCGCGATCTCGAAGCGCTCGCGCTCGACGGGCGAATCGTCTGCCTGGCGATGCCGCGCGGCCGAATCGTCGAGATCGATTTCGGCGCGCTCTTCGCCCGGCGCGCCGCGATCATGGCGTCGAGCCTACGGCCGCGCAGCGCGAGCGAGAAGGCCGCGATCGCGCACGCGCTCGAGGAACGGATCTGGCCGCTGCTGCCCGCACGCGAGGCGATCGTTCCGGCGATCGACTCGGTTTATCCGTTCGAACGAGCCGCCGACGCACACGCCCGCCTCGAGTCGAGCGCGCACGTCGGCAAAATCGTTCTCGTGCCGCCGGCGTAATGCCCTAGTGGTAGATCGCCTGCCCGAGCGTCGTCGGGCCGGTGGCCATGAAGAACAGCATCGGAATCGAGAGCATCGTGTTCGCGCGCGAGGCGAGAAACGCGAGCCGGCGCGCTTTCGCCTTCTGCTCGTCGGTGGCGGGCACGAACCCCAGGATCTTCTTTTGATTCGGCCAGATGATGCCCCAGACGTTGAGCAGCATGATCGTGCCGAGCCACGCGCCGAATCCGATCGGCGCCAGCGCGCCCTGCAGACCGAAGGCGCCCAGGAAGCCGTTCGTGCCGTCGGGCCCGTGAAACGTGCTCAGCAGGGCGGCGCCGAAGATCCACGTCGCGACCGCGCCCCAGCGGAACCAGAACAGCGCCTTGGGCGCGACGTACTTCGAGATCGGGCCGGCCTCGCCGGCGGCGGTCGCTTCTTTGACGGCCGCGACGTTCACGAAGTTGAAGTAGTAGAGCAGGCCGATCCACATGATGCCCGCCATGATGTGGAACCAGCGGAAGATCGGGTCGTTCCACATACTACGCGCCCGCCCCGGTCGCGTGCGAAACGATGGCGCGCGCGATGTAATACAGGATGGCGGTCAAGACGAAGCCGCTGATCACGGTGCCCAACAGCGAGTCCAGGGGATTCTTCACGTACAGCCTCCGTTCGTGTCAGTTCGGAATACGACGGATGTTGCGCGCAGTAAGTGAGTGTCCTCCTCCTCGAGCGGAGGGCAACCTCGGCGGCCTAGCGGTCGCGGCGTTTCGCGATCGCTCGCCCGGGGTATCCACTCGAGGTTATGAGTAACGGCTCCATCACCCAAACCGCAAACGTCTATACCCCCAAGAAGTGGGATCTCTCGGGCTTGAAAGGCATCTCGGACGCGACGCTCGAGATGCACTTCGGTCTCTACGAGGGCTACGTGAAGAACGTGAACCTGCTCAACGAGCGACTCGACGAGTTCCGCCGGGGCGGTAAGCCGTCGGGGAGCGATCCGGCCTTCGCCGAGCTCGTTCGCCGGCTCGGGTTCGAATATAACGGGATGCGGCTGCACGAGTACTACTTCGACAACATGAGCGCGTCGCCGCGCGACGTCGGCAACGGGCGCCTCTACAACGCGCTCGGCGAGAGCTATGGCGGATTCGACGCATGGAAGAACGACTTCATGGCCGTCGGGGGGATGCGCGGCATCGGGTGGGCGATCGCGTACTGCGACACGTCGAACGGGCGGATCACCAACCACTGGATCGGCGATCACGAGAACGGGAATCTCGCGGGGTTCGTGCCGGTCGTCGTGCTCGACGTGTGGGAGCACGCGTTCATCAAGGACTACAAGCCCGCGGAGAAATCGAAGTACATCGAGGCGTTCTTCGCAAACCTCGACTGGGGCGCGTGCGAGTCGCGCCTTCCTAGCCGCTAAGGCGCTCCCTCCATCGGCTGCGGCGGCACCGCGATGGTTCGGGCCTGAGTGTACCAGACCAGGCCCGGCGGGGCCGCGCGCTGCTTGCGGACGTGCTTGCGCAGCGTGTAGTCCACCTCGACGGACGTCGCGGCCTTGGCCCGGGAATGGAACGCGGCCAGCGACGCGGCCGCGCGCACGTCCTCTTCCGGCGGGGGCGCCTGATCCTCGCGCGCGAGGATCACGTGCGCGCCCGGAACGCCGCGCGCGTGAAACCACAGATCGTTGGGGCGTGCGACCCGAAAGGTGAGGTCCGCGTTCTCCGCGGGCGAGCGCCCGACGACGATGCGCGATCCTTGGGGCGTGCGGAACTCGAGCGGCGCGCGCTTGCGCTGCCGCTTCGGCGCTGCGGCCGGCTCGCGCCGCCTCCGAGGGGTCAGCTCCTCCGCCGCGGCTTCGACGGCCGCGAGATCGTCGTCGCCGGCGCGCTCGGCCTCCCATCGCAGCATCTCGACCGCGCCGAGCGACGCGGCGACGCTGCGCCGGCGTGCGTCGACGTGCGGCACGCTCTTGGCAAGGCGCCTGTACTCCGCGAAGAGCTCCGCCGCGCGTTCTTTGGCGGCGTCGCGCTCGCCGAGTGGCAGCTCGTGCAGCGTCGCAAAGATCTCCTCGCCGCCGGCGCGGAGCTCGGCGCGCGAATCGGCCCGCGCGCGTTTCTGCGCCAGCTTGGCGAGCTCGTCGTGCAGCTTGCGCTCGCGCGCGTCGAGCCGCTTGAGCAGCGCGCGCCGGCGGGCGGCACTGCGTTCGCCGCCTTGGCGCCGCAGCTGCGCGATGCGCACTTCGGCAAAGACGCCCAGCAGCGACGCCTCGCGCGCGAGCTCGGCGTCCTCGAACCCGGGCAGGGCCGTCACGTAGGCTTGTGCGAGAACCCCCGCGCGCCGGTAGACGTAGAGCGGCTCGTCGCCGGCGAGCTCCGCTTGCGGCGCGGCGAGCGTGACGGGGCGCTCCGGCAGCGGCGGCAGCGCGTAGGGCATCCCCGCCGCGACCGCCCGGCGCGCGTTGTCGGCTACGCCGAACTCCTTGAGCGCGGCCACGACGGTGCCGCCCTTTGCCAACACCACGTTTCCGTAGCGCGGCACGAGCTCGACGTACAGATCCAGCTCTTCGCCGACGCCGAACGTCGAGCGCGCGGCGAAGCGCAGGCGCATTAGCCGGTCGTCGCGGCGGGAGGAGACGCTCTTGAGGTGCATGCCGCGCAGCGCGCGCGCGAGCGCCCGCACGAAGCCGGGCTCGGGCCCGATCCCGAGCTCGCCGTCCTCGATCGTGACCACGGGCGGCGACGAGAACGGATCGATTGCCAGCAGCGACGCCGTCCCCCGGCGCCGGAAGAGCACGGCGACGCGGCCGTCGGGCAGCAGGCCTACGTCGTCCGCCCGGGCCCCGGCCAATCGTTGCTCGACCTCGCGCGCGAGCCGATGGATGAGGACCCAATCCGTCAGCATAAAAACCTACTTATGGTGAGATTCCCGATCGCCTTGGCAGCGGCAGCCCTGCTGATCGAAGCCTGCAGCTCGGCCCCCGTGGGTCCAAAGGGCTGGCAAAGCGACCCCAGCGTGCCGAATGGGTGGAGCACCGGAAGCGGAGCGGCCCGCCAGGAGTACGCGTATCAGAGCGCCGCGTTTGACGGCACGCGTCAGGACCTCGCGTCGCGCGTGACCATCGACGCCCTGATTCGCGATCTGGGCGCGAAGCTGCAGTCGAGCGTTCCGTTCGCGCCCTGCCCCGGACTCGCGGCCGTCGCGACGTTCCGGCGCGGCGGCGGTACCACGCTGCAGGTGGGTTTCGCGGTTCGCGACGGGCGCGCGATCCGCGTTCGGTACGTGCGTCCCGAGGGGGTCCCCGTCGACCCCGCGGTGACCGAGGCCATGCAGCGTGCGCTCTGCGCAATGTAGGAAACGCTCGGCTACTTAGCTAGGTTACGAAGCCCCCGAGCGTGAATCGAAGAGGGTTGATCACGGGGCCGGGTCTTCTCTTCGTCGTATCCGGGCCGTCGGGGGCCGGCAAAGACACCCTCGTCGAAGCGTTGCGACAGCGGCGCCCGAGTCTCCGATACTCGATCTCGGCGACCACGCGTGGGCGCCGCCCCGAGGAGCGCGAAGGAGAACACTACTTCTTCGTTTCGAAGACGGACTTCGAAGAGCGGCTCCACGGCGGCGGCCTCTTGGAGTGGCGCGAGTACGGCGGCAACCTTTACGGCACGCCGCGCGATTACGTCGAACGTAGCCTCAGCGAGGGCTACGACGTGATCGTCAAGCCCGAGGTCAACGGTGCGCTCGCCGTCAAGGCGGCGTATCCGGATGCGGTGTTGATCTTTCTCGTACCGGACCGGTTCTCGAACCTGCGCGAGCGGCTGCTCGCCCGGCGAACGGAGACCAACGAGGAGATCGCCCGGCGGCTCGAGATCGCGCAACTGGAGATGAAGTTCATCCGAAGGTTCGACTACATCGTGGTCAACGCACAGGATCGCCCCGAAGACGCGGTGCGGGACCTGGACGCAATCCTGCAGGCGGAGCGCTTTCGCATCCACCGATACCCCGACGACTCGATCCGGCGGGTCGAGACGTCGTAACAACAAACAGCACACGGAAGGAAACGATCGAACATCCAATGAGCAAATCCGTTTTCGGCGACCTGGACGCGCTGCTCGAGCACGCGGATTCCAAGTTCAGCCTCGTCAACATCGTCACCAAGCGCGCCCGCCAGCTGAACAACTGGATCCGCGTCCAGCAGCTGCCGGCGACCGATCGCCGCGAGTTTTTCGCGAGCGAGCCGCTCGTGGATGCCGAGTCGATCAATCCGAACAAACCGGTCTCGATCGCGCTCGACGAGATCGCCGAGGGGAAGATCGAGTATCGCCGGACCCGCGAGGGGATCAAGTAGCGGCCTATGTGCGGAATCGTCGGGTACATCGGCAACCGCGATAGCGTTCCGATCATCCTCGACGCGCTGCGGCGCCTCGAATACCGCGGGTACGACAGCGCCGGCATCGCCGTGATCGATGCGGACGGCGAGCTGACCGGCTCCAAGGCGGAGGGGAAGCTGTCGCGGCTCGCCGAGCGCTTGAGCAACGGCGATGCCCTCGCGGGCGCCGTCGGGGTGGGCCACACCCGCTGGGCCACCCACGGAGCGCCGACCGATGCCAACGCGCATCCGCACCTCGACTGCCGCGGGCGGATCGCGGTCGTGCACAACGGCATCATCGAGAACTACGCGTCGCTTCGAGCTCGGCTCATCGAGCTCGGGCACGTCTTCAGCAGCCAGACAGACACCGAGGTGTTGGCTCACCTCATCGAGATGCACTACGACGGCGACCTCGAAGCCGCCGTTCGCCGCACCGTTGCCGAGGTGCGCGGCGCCTACGCGCTGGGGGTCATATCGAGCGACGACCCCGATCATCTGGTCTTCGCTCGCAACGGCGCGAGCCCGCTCGTGGTGGGCATCGGCGACGGCGAGATGTACGTCGCGTCCGACACGCCCGCGATTCTGCCGTACACGCGGCGCGAGATCATCATGCAGGAGGGCGAGATCGCCGTCGTCGGCCGCGACGGGTTCCGGCTCACCGATTACTCGGGCGCGCCCATCGAGCGCGAGCCCATCTCGATCTCGTGGGACGCCGGCTCGGCCGAGAAGACCGGCTTCAAGCACTTCATGCTCAAGGAGATCTTCGAGCAGCCCAACGTCATCAAGGAGACCCTGAGCGGGCGCATCGACGACGCCGGCAGCGTGCACCTCGCCGCCGAGCTGGGCGAGATCGACGCCGAACGGCTGCGCGGCCTCAGCAAGATCGCCATCACGGGCTGCGGCACCGCGTATCACGCGGGCCTGGTCGGAATGTACCTGCTTCGATCGCTCGTTCGGCTGCCGGTCGAGATGGAGCTCGCCAGCGAGTTCCGGTACGGCGATCCGGTGATCGATCCGACCACGCTCGTGATCGCGATGTCGCAATCGGGCGAGACGGCCGACACCGTCGAGGCGGTGCGCATCGCGAAGTCGTCGGGCTCGGGCATTCTGGGGATCTGCAACGTGCTCGGCTCGCACCTGACGCGCCTCGCCGACGGGGTGCTGTTCACGCGCGGAGGTCCGGAGATCGGCGTGGCGGCTACGAAGACCTACGTCACGCAGGTCGCCGCGATGACGCTCTTCGCGCTGTACCTCGCGCGCCTGCGCGGGACGGTCGACGAACGGCGTCTCCGGGAGGTCGGCGAAGGCACGCGGCTGCTGCCCGCGGCCGTCGATCTGGTGCTCAACACGTCCGACGAGATTCGCAGGGTCGCGCGCGAGCTGCGCAAGGCGCAGAGCGTGCTGTTCATCGGACGGTACGTCAACTTCCCCACCGCGCTCGAGGGTGCGCTCAAGCTCAAAGAGATCTCGTATATCCACGCGGAAGGCTATCCCGCGGGCGAGATGAAGCACGGGCCGATCGCGCTGCTCGACTCCGCCGTGCCGGTGATCGGCATCGCCACGGACGACCGCGTGCGGGAGAAGATGATCTCCAACCTCATGGAATCGAAGGCTCGGGAAGCTCCGGTGATCGTGGTCGCGAACCACGGGGATGAGGAGGTTGCGAGCGTGGCCGATCACGTTTTCTGGGTACCGAAGGTGGACGAGCTGCTCTCGCCTATCGTCAACGTGATCCCTTTGCAGCTGCTGGCGTATCACATCGCCGACATCGAAGGCAAAGACGTCGACCAGCCGCGGAACCTCGCCAAGACCGTCACCGTCGAGTAATGCTCCGCAGCGACCGGCGAGCGCACGACGAGCTTCGACCCGTGATGATCGAGCCGGGCTATCTCAAATACGCCGAGGGCAGCGTCCTGATCGGCGTGGGGAACACGCGCCTCATCTGTGCGGCCACGCTCGAAGATCGCGTCCCGGCCTGGATGAAGGGGCGCGGCCTCGGTTGGGTGACCGCCGAGTACGCGATGCTCCCGCGAGCCACGCAAGAGCGGACGCAGCGCGAGGCCTCCAAGGGCCGGCTGGGCGGCCGCACCCAGGAGATCCAGCGCATCATCGGGCGCGCGCTGCGCGCCGTGACCGACATGGCGAAGCTCGGCGAGCGCACCGTGTGGCTCGACTGCGACGTGATCCAAGCGGACGGCGGCACGCGGACCGCAGCCGTGACCGGCGCCTGCGTGGCGCTGGCGCTCGCGCTGCGCACTCGTTTCGATCCGAGCGATCGCGCGCATTGGCCCCTGACGGCGATGGTCGCGGCGACGAGCGTCGGCATCGTGGCCGGTCAGCCGCTGCTCGATCTCGCCTACGACGAGGACAGCCAGGCGCACGTGGACATGAACGTCTTTATGACCGACGCCGGGCGTTTCGTGGAACTGCAGGGAACCGCCGAGGCGTCGCCCTTCGACCGGCGCGATCTCGAGGCGCTGCTGGCGCTCGCCGAAGCGGGAATCCGGCGGCTCTTCGAGCTGCAAGAGGCAGCACTCGGCGCAAGCGTGCCCGCCAATGGCCGTTGACGAGCGGCTGGGCGACCTCGTGGCGCGCATCGGCGCCTTTCACATCACGCATCGGCCGACGCAGCACGCGCAGCGGGCGATGGAGGCGGCGATCGCGCGCGGAGACGTGGACGATGCGACCCGCCGGGAATACTTCAGCGCGGTCCGCCGGTATTTCGAGGGCTTCGACCGCGAGGCGCGTGCGAGTCTGCGCGACGTGGACAAGCGACTCGAACGCGTCAACCAGGTGCACTTCAACCTGACGGCCGAGCGCGGAGTGGCGGTGAAGCGCATCGAGGGCACGCAGGCCGTGCTGACCGCACTCGCCGACGCCGAGGCGGCTTCGTGAGGCTCCTCGACCGCTTCGGTCGCGCGACCGTCAACTTCTTCGAGTACGCCGGCGGCCTGACGCTGCTGTCGGCCGAGTCCGTGGGCTTCATGGTGCGGTTGCGCATCCGCGTGACCGAGACGATCTCGCAGTGCGCGCTGCTCGGCGTACAGTCGCTCATCATCGTGATCCTCACGTCGCTCTTCACCGGCATGGTGATCTCGCTCGAGTCGGCGCAGCAAGCGGTCGCGTACGGGTTCGCCAACGTCGTGGGCGGTGCGGTCGCCTACGCCTCGGTGCGCGAGCTCGGACCGATGCTGACCGCCGTCGTGGTCGCCGGACGCGTCGGGTCGGCCATCGCGGCCGAGCTCGGCTCGATGGTCGTGACCGAGCAGATCGAGGCGCTGCGCTCGATGGGCCTCGAGCCGCCCCGCTTTCTCGTGGTGCCGCGGCTCACGGCGCTGCTGGTCATGCTGCCGCTGCTCACGATCTTCGCCGACGTCGTCTCGATCGCCGGCGGCGCGTGGATCGCCCAGACCTACGCCCACATCTCGTACGACGCCTTCCTGACGTCGGTCCGGCAGTCGATCAGCTTCACCGACGTGCTCAAGGGAGTGGTCAAGGCATTCGTCTTCGCGATCATCATCGCGATGGTGGGAGCCTATCAGGGACTCTCGACGCGCGGCGGCGCGGCCGGCGTCGGTCAATCCACGACGGGCGCCGTGGTGCTGGCCATCATCCTGATCTTCATTTCGAACTTCGTGATGTCGTTTCTGCTGTTCGGCTGATGGACGGCGGAAGCGGTCGCAAGGTCATCGCCCGTATGGAGGACGTGTCGCTCGCGTTCGGCGATCGCGTCATCCTCAAGAACTGCAACCTGGACATCGTCGACGGCGCCATCACCTGCATCATCGGCCTCTCGGGCGCCGGTAAGTCGACCATCCTGCGCCTGCTGGACGGTCTGCTGCTGCCCGACGAGGGTCACGTGTACGTACGCGGGCGCGACATCTGCCACATGACCGAAGAGCAGCGCAATCGCGTACGGCAGAAGATCAGCCTCTCGTTCCAGTTCTCCGCGCTGCTCGACAGCCTCACCGTCGGCGAGAACGTCGCGCTGCCGCTGCGCGAACATACGACCCTCTCCGAAGCGGAGATCCGGCGCACGGTGGTCGACTCGCTGGATAGCGTGGGCCTGACGCACGCCTACGACGACTTGCCCGCCGAGCTTTCGGGCGGCATGCTCAAGCGCGCCGGGTTCGCGCGCGCGATCGTCACGCGCCCCGACCTCGTGCTCTACGACGAGCCCACGACGGGGCTCGACCCGATCGTCACCAACCTGATCACCGATACGATCCTGCGCTTGCGCGAGAAGCTCAACGGAACCGCGGTCGTGATCTCGCACGATCTCGCATCGATCTTCGCGATGGCCGACTACATCGCGATGCTCTTCGAGGGCGCGATCATCGCCTACGACACCGCGGCGCGCATCCGCAGCTCGACGAATCCGATCGTGACGCAGTTCCTGCAAGGCTCCGAAGTCGGGCCGATCCCCATCTGACGCTCAGCGAGGCCATTGTTCCGCCGATGAGAAATAGATACGCCGTATGACCAGGCAAGCACAGGTAGGCGCGTTCGCGATCGTCGCACTGCTACTGCTCTTCGGCATATTCTACGTCGTCACCGATTTCGGAACGCGCCACACCGGCTATCGAATCGGCGTTCACTTTCAATCGGCGGCAGGCCTGACGCCGGGAGCCTTGGTCTACTTCAGCGGCGTCGGCGTGGGATCGGTCGACTCCATCGTGCTGCTGCCCGACAACACCGTGGACGTGATCCTGGCCGTCAATCGCGACATCGACGTGCCGGCCGCGTCGCGCTTCCTCATACAAGCGCCGCTGACGGGATCGCCGTCGCTCATCATCGTGCCGCCGCGCCAGAAGCCGCCAGTGCCGTTGCTTCCGCGTCAAGTGCTGCCGATCGCCGACCAGCCGCGCGGCAGCAATACCGCGACGATCGCCGACCTCCTCGAACAGGGCCAGGGCGAGATGAAGCGGTTCGACACCGTGATGGCGCAGATCGAGCAGAAGACGCCCAAGCTGCTCAACACGCTGCAGGAGACCCTCAATAACGCCAACTCGCTCACGGTCACCACGAAGGCCTCGATGGAGCGCCTGTCGGGCGAGCTGCTGGCGATGGGTCAGAACCTGCAGGGCAGCCTGAGCGAAGCCAGCGCGAACGTCGTGGAGCTCTCCTCGACGCTCAACAACGCCGCCACGACGGATTCGAAGAAGATCGGCGTGCTGCTCGATCAGTTCCAGGCGACGTCGGTCGCGCTCAACCGCTCGATGAGCGCGCTTCAGGATCTCGCGACGGATCCGCGGCTCAAGGCCAACATCCTAACGACGACGCAGAGCATCGCCGACACGACGCAGACGCTCGCGGCACTCACGAAGGACCTGCGCACCGTCACCGGCGACCCGCAGACGCAGGCTCAGATGCGCAATACGATCGCGAACCTCGATGCGGTCATGCAAAAAGCCAACTCGCTGCTCGGCGAGCTCGGCGGCACGAGCACCGTCTACGGCGTCGACGCCGGCGCGACGCCCTACCCGGTGACCGTGCCCGGCGGCACGCCGTATCCGGCCGTTCCGGGAGCGTCTCCCGCGCCGGGCACGTCGGGCGTCTCGCCCGCCGCGCGCGCGCGCCTGCAGGGGAAGCTCGCGACGCTGGCGCGCAACCTCATCGCGGTGCAGGTGCGGCTGAGCGGCCTCTCGCCGCAGCACAATCCCGGGCTCAATCCGGTCCTGACCAGCAGCCAGGGTCCGCTCGGCGACATCAACCTCGTCGCGCTGCCGCACGGCGGCACCAGCATCCTCGTCGGCGCGAACGCCATCGGCAACAACACCACCTGGAACGCGCTGCTGCAGAAGAACTCGGGGTCGTTTCACGTGGGCGCCGGCGTCCTCTACTCGCAGATCGGCGTGCTGGGACAGTACGCCCCGATGCACGGCCTGGGCTTCGAGACGCGCATCTACGATCTGACTTATCCGATGATCGACCTGTACGGAAACTTCCACTTCGCTCCGGGGGCCGAGATCTTCTTCGGGCAGCGCGACGTCACGCACGCCTCGCGCCGTAACACGTTCGGCCTGCAGTATCAATTCTAGTGACGGAGTCGCCGCGTCCGCGCATCGGCATCATCGGCGCGGGCGCGATGGGGACGCTCTTCGGGTTTCATCTGGCCGCAAACTGCGACGTCACGATGCTCGACGACAACGCCGAAGTGGCGAAGTCGGTCGAGCGCGACGGCTTGCGGGTGAACGACGATCCGCCGCGCAAGGTCGCCGTAGCGAGGGCCGCGCGCGATCTCTACGGGTCGCAGATGCTCTTTCTCTTCGTCAAGGCCGTCGACACGCTGCGCGCGCTGCGGGCGTTCGCCGGCGAGCTCGATCCGTCGGCGCCCGTGATCTCGCTGCAGAACGGCATCGGCAACGAGGACGCGATCAAGACGGCGCTCGGCGGCGCCGTGCCGGTGATCCTCGGCATCACCACGGAGTCGTCGCAAACGATCGCTCCCGGACACGTCCGCAGCTCCGAGCAGGGCAACACGATCATCGGATCCACGACCGCGTCGTCGACGACGGCGCGCACCGTGACGGAGCTCCTGACGCGCAGCGCGCTGCGCGCGTCGGCCGTGTACGACATCCGGCCGCACCTGTGGGGAAAGCTGGTGGCCAACGCGGCCGTCAATGCGCTGTCGGCGCTGCTCGACTGCGACGCCGGCGACATCCCGCGCGATCCCAATGCGGCGCGCCTCGCCGAGGCCCTTGCCGACGAAACGGCGTCCGTCGCCGCCGCGCTGAAGATCAACCTGCCGTTCGTCAATCCGTGGCAGTACGTGACGGAGGTCATCGCGCTTGGGGCCGACGCGAAGAGCTCGATGGCCTACGACTTAGAGTCTGGGCATCCCAGCGAGATCGATCACATCAACGGCGCGGTCGTCGCGTTCGGACGGCGCACCGGCACGCCGACGCCGTACAACGACGCGATGGTGCGGCTCGTCAAAGCGCGCGAGGCGCTGCTCGGCCGCTCACGGCTGGGGCGAGAGGCGCAGTAGCCGGATCGCTCCCCGCGACGCCTCGACGTCCACGCGGTTCGTTCCCCCGCCGTTCACGCTGCCGTCGATGGTCTCGGCAGTTCCGCTCGAGGTTCCCCGCAGCCCGAAATCGGTGAACAGCGAGCCGTCGTCCGTGTGGAGGTGCACGCCGAACGCGGCGTTCGCGCTCACCTTCAGTACGACGTTGCCGCGACGGGTGGAGAAATGCAACGTGCCGGGCCAACTCGTCGCGCCCATCGTGACGAGCAGGTTTCCCTCGCCGACGGCCGCCTGCGTGTAACCCGGCAGCATGACGTTCACGTTCCCGTGGCGGGCGACGACTCTTGCGTTGCCCGCGATGTCGGTGACGTTGACGTCGCCCTGCCGCGAATCCACGACGAGATCGACGCCGTCGGGTACGCGAACCAACAGCGAGCTCAACGCGGCGGGCGCGCGGACCACGATCCCGTGCGGCGCGACCGCGAGCCGAGGCGCGGGCGGCGGCGATGTCTTCGGCAGGGCCGTCGCCGCGATGGTGAAGAGGTTGCGCCGGCCGCGCGCCTCGGGTTGATAGGCGTTGACCGTCGCCGAGCCGACGCGCACGTCGAGCGTCGCTCCCCGTTGCAGCACGCCGACCGTCGTGACGTAGGGGGCCTGCGACGAGCACGCGGCCAGCGGCGCGAGCGACAGAAGAAGAGGAAGCACGCGATTCATCGACGCTCCCTTCGAGCAGTCGTCGAGGGCTCTTCCCACGGGCGCAGAATCATTCTGCAAATCTCGGTACAGGAGCAATGCCCGTGCGAAAACTCCCTTTTACGCTTTCGCTCTGCACGGCGGCCCTCGGCATCGCCGCGTGCGGCGGCGCCTCGTCGCCGTCCTTGCCGGCGTCGGGCAAGACGACCTCGTTTCTTCGTGGCCCGTCCGGCAGCTCGCCAATCAAGCATATCGTCATCGTCATTCAAGAGAACCGCACGTTCAACGATCTCTTCGCAACGTTCCCCGGTGCGGTGGGCACGACGGTCGGGAAGAAGCGCGACGGGAAGAAGACGAAGTCCATCAATCTGACCGAGGCGAAGCTCTCCGGACAGCGCAACCTCAACCACAGCTACATCGGCTACCAAACCGCGTACGACGGCGGCAAGATGGACGGATTCAACGAGGTGCGCTACCCGAGCAACGGCAGGCCCGAGAACGCCGCGCCGTACGAATACGTGAACCCCAGCGATGTCGCGCCGTACTGGGCGATGGCGCAGCAGTACGCGCTCGCCGACGAGATGTTCACGACGCAAGGCAGCGCGAGCTTTACCGCCCATCAGGACCTGATTCGCGGGGGCACCGAGATCGATGCCAACGACAGCCTCATCGACAATCCGCCCTACGGCAGGGCGTGGGGTTGCGACTCCGCGCCGGGCACCACGACCTCGCTCATCACGACGGGGCTGCAGTACGAGCGCGACGCCGGGCCGTACCCCTGCAGCAACGACTTTCCCGGATCGGGCGCGGGGTACTTGACGCTACGCGACCTGCTCGACGCGCAGTCCGTCGACTGGAAATACTACTCACCCAAGATCGGCAAGAGCGGGGCGATTTGGAACGCATTCGACGTCATCGCACCGGTGCGCAACGGCCCCGAGTGGGGCACCAAGGTCACGTGGCCGGAGACCAACGTCTTCAACGACATCACCAACGGCACGCTGCCGCCGGTGGCGTGGGTGGTGCCCGACGGCGCCGACTCGGACCATCCCAACCGAAGCTCCGACACCGGGCCGTCGTGGGTCGCCGGCATCGTCAATGCCGTCGGCGAGAGCCAGTACTGGGATAGCGCGGCAGTCATCGTGGTGTGGGACGACTGGGGCGGATTCTACGATCCGGTCACGCCGCCGCCGCCGGACAATCAGGGCGGACCGGGATTTCGCGTGCCGATGATCGTCGTCTCGCCCTACGCGCGCGAAAACTCGCCGAGCCGGCCCGGCTACATTTCGCACACCGTCTACGAGTTCGGCAGCATCGTGCGGTTCGTGGAGGATACGTTCGATCTCGGCCGGCTCGGGACGACCGACGAATCGTCGAACAGCATGGACGATATGTTCGACTACGGGCAGTCGCCGCGGCAGTTCCAGCCGATCGGCTCGAAGTACTCCCGCTCGCACTTCCTGCATCGCAGGCCGTCCGGGCAGCCCGTGGACTCGGAATGAGCGCTCGCGCCCCGATCGCGGCCGTCGCGCTGGCCGCGTGCGTCGCGGCCTGTGCCGGAAGCGCGCCGCCGGCCCCCACGACCGGCGTGCCGCAGCGCACCCGCGCAGGCTCGGGCTCGCGATGGATTCCCACGCCCGGCGACTCGTATCAAATCCAGTACGACGGCAAGCTCGACCTCGGCGTCGCCGCGGACGTCTACGACCTGGATATGTTCGACACGTCCGCGAAGGTGGTCGCGAAGCTGCACGCGATGGGACGCCGCGTGATGTGTTACGTGGACGTCGGCACGTGGGAGAAGTGGCGCCCGGACGCCGGCAAGTTTCCCAAGAGCGTCATCGGCAAGCCCGACGGGCACTGGAAGGGCGAACGCTGGCTGGACGTGCGCCAGACGTCCGTGCTCGAGCCGATCATGGCCAATCGCCTCGACGAGTGTGAGAAGAAGGGCTTCGACGGCGTGGACCCCGACAATCTCGACGGCTTCGAAAACAAGACCGGCTTTCCGCTGACGTACGACGAGCAGCTGACGTACGATACGTGGGTCGCGCAGGCCGCGCACGACCGCGGTCTGACGGCCGACCAGAAAGGCGACAACGATCAGGTCAAGGATCTCGTCAAGGTCTACGACTTCGCGGTCGTCGAGCAGTGTTACGCGCAGGGATGGTGCAACCAGTTCGCCGTCTATACCGCCACGAATCGTCTGGTGGTCGACGTCGAGTACGGCCTGAGCCGGGAGCGGTTCGTGAACGAAGCGTGTCCCGGCACGGCCAAATACGACGAAACGGCCATCCTGAAGAAACTGCAGCTGACGGCCTGGATCGTCACCTGTCCGCCGAGCGGAGGCTGATCGCCACGCCGATGGGCGCGCTGAAGTTCCAAAGCGTTCGCGTGGAGTGGCCCCCCGCCGGATAATCGTAGATCTTCACGAAGGCCGCGTAGTTCTGTTCGGAGCTCGGCACGACGACGTGCGATCCCTGGATGGCGAACTGCGACACGTCGACCGAGCCGGGAAGCGGCGTCGTTCCGACCTCGGTTCCGCGCTTGCCGCGCACGTCGAAACGGTAGATGATCCCCGCGCGATAATCCCCAATCGCGACGTCCTTGCCGTCCCACTGGATGCTGCCGGGATACTCGAAGCGCTGCTGCAGGCTAATTCGCTTGAACGTGCTGCGTCCGGCCGGCATCTCGGCGAACTGCAGGAAGCCGCCGATCACGTCGCCGTCCACGAACAGGTTGCCGCGGCCGTCGTACGCGCAGGAGATCATCCCGAAACCCATCTTGCTGAAGAGCCGCGGCTTGCCGCGGGCTTTTTCGTAGATCGCGAGCGTCGCGCCGTTCGCCACGAACGGATAATCCACGACGGCTAGGTTTCCGGTCGTGGGATCCACCGAGCAGTAGATCGGTACGCCCGCCGGGTCGGCAAGGATCCCGATCGGGTCGGTGCCGCCGTGGGCGTACTTGAAGATCGCGCGCGAGTTCGCGAACGAATGGTTGGTCACGTAAACGTTCTGCTGCTTGTCCACGCACTCGCCCGCCGGCGACGCGGCCCCCGAGAGGAAGCCGGCGAACTTGAACTTCGGCGGCGCGTACGTATAGACCACGACGCCGCCCGTGCCGGGGTCGGCGACGTAGAGCAGGTTCTCGTCCTTGGTCCCCGGCGCCATCCACGATCGGCTCGCCCCCGGCAGCCGGCTCGCCGACCGCGCCTCGGGGGCGCCCCCCGGCACACCCGGCAGCGTGGCCCCGCAACCGGCAAACGCGATTCCCGCGGCCAAACTCCAAAGCACCCGATGCGTGAGACGCGCCCGATCCATGCGGCCATTCATTCTCCCGGCCCGGCCCGCCGCCCCCGCGGGCGGAAGGCCACGGGCGAGAAAAGGAGCCCTTCTCACCTCACACGAATGCGATGAAAGATTTATTATGTCGCCTGCAAAGAAGAACCCGAGGAAGGCCCCACGGGAGCTGCCCGAGCCCGATTCCCTCGTCCGCGACCTGACCGGCTACCTGCTGACGGAGCGCAGGCGCAGCCCGCTGACCGTGGCGGCCTACGAGCGCGACCTGCGGGAGTTCCAGGCGTTTCTGGGCGGCACGCGGCTGACCTTGGTGGGGCCATCGGAGATCCGGCGGTACATCGCGTATCTGTTCGACGAGCACGCGTACGACAGCAAGACCGTCTGCCGGAAGCTGTCGTCGATCCGCGCCCTCTACCGCTTCGCCAAGATCACCGGCGTCGTCGAGAACGATCCGGCCTTCGCCATTCCGGGCCCGTCGATCGCCCGCCGCAAGCCGGCCCCGCTCAAAGTTGACGAGATCATGAAGCTGCTGCGTACGACTGTCGCAGGTCGCACGCCGACGGCGCAGCTGCGCGACGCCGCGATCATGGAGCTGTTTTACGCCAGCGGGATGCGCCGGGCCGAGGTGGCGGGCGTCCGTCTCGCCGACGTCGACCTCGCCGAACGCACGATCCGGGTGATCGGCAAGGGAAACAAGGAGCGCACCGTGCTGATCAACCGGGCCGCCGCCGCGGCCATCGAGGCGTACTTGCGCGTACGCCCGCGCACCGCCGATCCCGCGCTCTTCCTGGGCCGCGGCGGGAAAGGGCTCACGCCCAAGCACGTGTGGCGGATATTCCGCGCCGTCTATCGCGTCAGCGGGATGACGAAGCACGCGACGCCGCACACGATGCGTCACTCGTTCGCCACGCACCTCGTCGAGAACGGCGTGGACCTCGAAACCGTGCGCGAACTGCTCGGGCACGAGAACCTCGCGACGACCGGGATCTATCTGCAGCTCGCGATGGGGCACAAGCGCCGCGCCTACGACGAGGCACACCCTCGCGACCAAAAAGCCGATCGCTGACCGACACCAAAGCTCACGCCGTTCTTGACGCGATGCATACTATCTTGCCATACTGATGCATATGCGAACGACCATTATCCTGGACGACGCGCTCGTCGACCGGGCGCGCGAAGCGACGGGCATTCGCGAGAAGACCGCCTTGGTGCGCGAAGGATTGCAGGCGCTCATCGCCCGTGAAGCGGCCCGTCGTCTCGCGGCGCTCGGAGGTGCCGAGCCGAGGCTTCGTCAGGTGCCGAGGCGCCGGGGGAGTCTGCGGCGTTGACGCTGGTCGACACTTCCGTATGGATCGACCACTTCAGGGCCGGCGTCCGGGAACTCGAGTCGTTGCTCGGCCGCGGCCTCGTCGCCACCCACCCGTTCGTGATCGGCGAGCTTGCCTGCGGCGGCCTCCGAAGCAGGAAGCGAGTACTGGCAGATCTGGCGTGTTTGCCGATCGTCAAACCGGCCCATCACGACGAGGTGCTGCACTTCGTTTCCGAGCGTCACCTGTGGGGGAAGGGCGTCGGATGGATAGACGCTCACCTACTGGCATCGGCGGTAATGACCGGGTGCAGTCTATGGACCCGCGACCGCCGGCTCGCGGCGACGGCTCGCACGCTGGGCGTTAGGCTGTAATCGCCGCTCGGCCCTTCTTCAGCCGGCCTCTTCTTCTTCGAGCCAGTCGTTCGTGAGATACAGCCAAAACGCCAGCCCGGCGTACTTGCCGTAGCGCCTGAACGCGCGTCGTATCGTCGAATCGGCGGCCTGCTTCTTGCCGGCCAAACGGCGATACTTCGGCCGCGTCCAGGAGTCGAGAACGAGGGCGTGATGCCGGCCGAGCAGCTGCATGACGTGGGCCGCGCCGTACGGACCGATCCCGGGCAGCGCCAGCAGGGCTTCTTCTACCTCGGCGTCGCCGTGCCGGTCGGGCGACAGCAGCGTCTCGAGGTCGAGCTCGCCCGACGCGACGCCGCGCGCGATCGTCTGCACGTACGGCCCGCGGTAGCCCATCCGGGCGACGTCGCGATACCACGCGTCCGGCGTGGCGGCCAGTTGCTCCGGCTCGGGAAACGCCCCCTCTCCCAGCTCGGCCAGCGCACCGGTCATGCGAATCGTCGCCGACCACGCGCAGTTCGTGGTGCAGATGGTCTTGACGACGTCTTCGAAGACGGTGGGGCTGGCGAGAATCCGCCCGGCCCCGCGGGTCGCCCACGTCAGCGCATCGTCGCTGCCGATCGCGGCGTAGAACGGCGCGAGATCGTCGCTCAAGCGGAACATGCGCGCGATCGCGGCCTGCACGGCGATCGCGTCGGCCCGGCGAAGGCGCGCGGCGGTCCGCGCGACGAGCCGTCCGCGACTCTCGGCCATCGCGACGTCCACGACGCGCCCGCCTACTCGCAGCCGGCGGTTGTAGACCAGCGGCGCATCGTCAACCCGCGCGGGCGGCAGCTGCGCGAGCCCGTGCGAGTAGACGGTGCGCGCGAACGAGATGGGTTCGCCGCCCGCGCCGCGCAGCGGCAGTTCGCAGAGAACGGGCACGCCGCGGTTACGCTACGTAGGAGATGTTGACCGCGACGCCCGCGGCCGCGGCGCGCATCAGCACGCCGTAGACCTCGTCGAGCTCCTGCTCGATCGCCGCGATCTCGCGCGCGCTCACGTGGAAACGCGCCGCGTAAATCCAGAGGATGCCGCGCGCCCGCTCGAGCGCACTATGCAGGCGTTCGGGCGTCGCTTCGAGCACAGGCCAGTCCATCTCGCCCTGGGCGGGCACCACTCGCCAGCCGGGTCCCGACACGAAGGACACCTCTTCCTCGGGGCCGAGCGCGTGGGGCACCGCGGCGAGAACGTCCACCGCCTCCTGGTCTGCGAGCGAGAGCGGTAAGCCCAGCTCGCCGAGCCGCAGGATATAGCGAAAGAACGAGGCGCTGCCAACCGTATAGGCGCCCGCCGAGGACGCCACGTTGACGTGGATGAGCTCGAGCTCCGGGCGCTCGTCGTGGGGACCGGTCATGCGGCCTAGTTCGATGGAATGAGCCCCAGTTCTTTGACGGCGTCGCGTTCGGCGCGCAGCTCCTCGAGCGTCGCCGCGAGCTTGCGGCTGCCGAACTCGCCGTGCGGCAGTCCCTCGACGATGCGCGACACCCCGTTCTCGGTGCGCGACGGGAACGAAAAGATCAGGCCCGGATCCACGCCGTACTCGCCGTGCGAGCAGCGCCCGACGGAGTAGTGCTCCTCCGGCGGCGTGTCGTGAGTCAGGTTGTACACTCCGTTGATCGCGGCGTTCGCCGCCGAAGCCGCCGACGACGCGCCGCGGGTCTTGATGACCTCGGCGCCGCGATTCTGCACGGTCGCGATGAACTCGTTCTCGAGCCACGCGCGGTCCGCGATGACCTCGTGCGCGGCGCGTCCGCGAATGTGTGCGTTGGTGAAATCGGGATATTGCGTCGTCGAGTGGTTGCCCCAAATGGCCATGCGCGAGACGTCGGTGACGTCAACGCCGGCCTTGCGCGCCAGCTGGGCTCGCGCCCGCAGCTCGTCGAGCGTCGTCATCGCGAAGAACCGGTCGTTCGAGATCCGCGGTGCGTTGTTCATGGCGATCAGACAGTTGGTGTTGGCCGGGTTGCCCACCACGAAGACGTGCACGTCGCCGGCGGCGTTGGCGTCGATCGCGCGGCCCTGCTCGGTAAAGATCGATCCGTTCACGCGCAGGAGGTCCGACCGCTCCATCCCGGCCTTGCGCGGAACCGCGCCGACGAGGACGGCCCAGTTCACGCCGCGCATCGCCTCGTTGACGTCCGCGCCGAACCGCACGTTCTTGAGCAGCGGGAAGGCGCAGTCTTCCAACTCCATCACCACGCCGGCCAGCGCGCCGAGCGCCGGCTCCAACTCGAGCAGCTGCAGCTCGAGCTCGGTCTCCGGTCCGAACATCTGGCCGGACGCCACCCGAAAGATCAGCGCATAGCCGATCTGTCCGGCCGCGCCGGTCACCGCTACCTTGATCCGCTTCTTCACTCCGCCTCCAAACGAGCTATTACGACGTCGCGACGTTTCGGCGGGGGAGCCGGCGCTCATTCAAGGCGAAACTGCCATGCCGATGAGCGAGCATGCGGTGCAGGGCTTCGATGGGGCCGACCGGCCCCATGCGTCCATCTACGACACGTGCATCCGCTGCGGCCTCTGCCTGCCGTCCTGCCCGACGTACCTGGAGACTATGACAGAAACGTCGGGCCCGCGCGGCCGCATTAGTCTGATCAAGGCGGTCGGCGAATCGCGACTCGACGTGCTCAGTCCCGGTTTCGTCGAGCAGATGTGGCAGTGCCTCGATTGCCGCGCGTGCGAGGCCGTCTGCCCGTCCGGGGTGCATTACGGTCAGCTCGTCGAGACCGCGCGAGCGCAGATCCGGCGCGCCGAAGCGACCGCCGAACCGCCCCGCGCCCGAACGGCGCGCGCCGCGTTGCTGCGCGCGTTGTTCGCGCGGCTGGATCTGATGTGCCTCGCCGCGACGCTGCTGCGCGTGGCCCAGGCGACGCGCCTCACGTCGCTGGCCGGATTGGTCGGACTCGATCGCCTCGCGCGGCTCGCGCCGCGGATCACCCGCGCGTTCTTCGTTCCGCTCGGCCAGCGCTTCGACGCCGAGCAGCCGCAAGGTATCGCGTTCCTGCACACCGGCTGCATCATGGCGGTGGCGTTCGGCGAGGTCCACCGCGCCACCGTGCGCATGCTGCGCCGCGCGCGGCTCTCGGTCGTCGTTCCCAGCGCGCAGGGATGCTGCGGCGCCATCGCGGTTCACGCCGGGGAGATCGAATTCGCGCGCGAGTTAGCGAAGCGCAACATCGCAGCGTTCGAGCGCAGCGGCGCCGACGTCTACGTCGTCAACGCGGCGGGCTGCGGCAGCGCCCTCAAGGAGTACGGCGAGCTGTTCGAAGCCGACGCGGAATGGGCGCCGCGCGCCGCCCGTTTCTCGAGCCGGGTCCGCGACGTGACCGAGGTGCTCGACGCAATGGACATGGGCGAGCCGCGGCGCCGCCTCGACGCGACGGCGACGTACCAGGAGGCGTGCCACCTGGTGCACGCGCAGCGCGTTGCGGGAGCGCCCCGCCGGCTGCTGGCGCGCATTCCCGGCCTGCAGCTCGTCGAGATGGACGAGAGCGCGGTCTGCTGCGGCAGCGCGGGGGTCTACAACGTCACCCAGCCGGAGATGGCGCAGCGCCTTGCGCGCCGCAAAGTCGAAGCGATCCGCCGCACGGGCGCGACGATCGTCGCGACGGCAAATCCAGGCTGCGCGACGCAGGTCGCCGCGGGTCTACGGGATGCGGGATACCGAGCCGACGTCAAGCACGTCGTCGAGCTGCTCGACGAGGCGTACCGCTCGGAGTAGGCTTCTAGAGCGCTGCGGCGACGCGCGCGCGTTCGTTCCGCGCGTCGTCGAGCGAGTGATACACGGCGAACACCGCGATCAGCCCCGTGATGTTCAGCAGGCGAAGGATCGGACCGTCGCGGGCGACCAGACGCAGCGATCCGCCGTGTTCGGCCGCGCGGCGGTGCGCGCCGATCAGCACCCCGAGCCCGGTGGAGTCGAGGAACTCCAACTGCGTCAGGTCCACGATGAGATGGTGACTGCCCTTGTCGGTCGCGTCGCCCAATGCGGCGCGGACCGTCGGAGCGGTCGCCAGGTCGAGGCTGCCGCGAAGCTTGAAGACCAGCGTTCCGCCGCCGTCTTCGGTCTTGAGGTCGATGCCTAACTCGTCGTGCGTCATCTTCGCGCGTGCCTTTCGCGCCCGGTGGGGCCTTGGCCTTGAGCGTTAGACGAAGCGCGCCGCATCGTCGTCCCAGAAGGTGACCCGGCCGGGCAGCAGATGCACTCCGCCGATCCAGCGATCGATGGGGCGCTCGTCGAGCCAGTTCGCGTCGCCGGCGATCACGCGGCGTCCGAGCGCGGTCGCGACGAGCCGGCCCTCTTCTTCTTCCACCAGCGCGCCCTCGGCACGGCCCAGATCGTCGAGCAGGCGTCCGAAGGCGCGTTCGCTGAGAAAGTGCGCTTCCTCACGGCCCTGCGCGCGCGCGTAGAGGTCCTCTCGCCGCGCGGCGCCCTGCGCGACGGCAGAGAGCGCCTGTCGCTGCGAGCGAGAGAGACCGTCGCGCTGCCACGGATACTCTTCGCACAGCCGCACGAGCGCGGCGCGTAGAAACGGCAGCCCGATAGCGTCTTCGCCCGCCCCCGCGTACAGATCCGCCGGCGACTCGGACGTGAACCGCTGCCACGAACGCCGCGCCGACTTAAAGACGGCGGGCGTCGCGTTGCGCCGTTTCGGCAAGAGCGGCAGAATCTCGTCCACGGTCATGTTCGCAAGGTAGTGATCGCTCTGCACCACGGACACGCGACCCGGCTCCAGATCGAGTTCCTCCAGCGCCGTGAGTACCTGCAGCAGCTGCAGCTGATCGAACAGATCGTGCTCGAACCAGAGAACGACTTCGTCGTAGTCGCCCGCGCAGCGGATCAGCGAATCGCGGCGCTCGAAATCGTGGATCAGCTTGATCGCGCTCCCGACACCCCGTTCCGCCAGGTAGCGCGCCCGGACCGCGCTCGTCTCCTCGAGCGAGAGACCGGTCGGGACGGGCCCCTCGTTGAGTGCGTCGCGCCACGCGACGTGCGTTCCGAGAACTCCGGCCTTCTTCAGCAGGTAGAGCGCGCCGTCGCCGTTGGTGATGTGGAGCGTCGCCGCCGAACGCGTTCACCGCCCGCGCGTCCACCACGTGCCCCCCGGCACGTAGATCGCCGACCCCTCGCCCCACACGACGTGATTCACGCCCTCGCCGTCCACGGCGAGACCCAAGTAATCGCCGAAGGGAAAGTTGTAACCGCCGCGATGCTTATAGCCGGCACCCGACTCGCGATCGGAGAGACGCACCGCCGTACTCCACGTCGCGCCGGCATCGTCGCTGCGCGAATACCACGTGTTCCACGATCGGTGGCCGTTGCGATCGTCCTGCCAGACGAGCCGAAAGCTGCCGTCCGGCGCGGCGACGATTGCGGGGCTCATCGCGTTTCCGGCGTTCGAGACGAGCGCGGCGCCGCTCCACGTGGCGCCGTCGTCGTGAGAACGGCTCGCGTACAGCGCGTTCGGCCCTTGCGGCCGGTCGTTCTTGGCGAAAGCGAACACCAGATTCCCGCGTGCGTCGGCGGCGACGGCGTCCTGAGCGGTGAAGAAATCGGGGTAACAGTTGCGGCGGTCGCACTTCGCGCCTTCGCCGCTGACCGCGAACGGAATCTCGCGCCAGGTCGCGCCGCCGTCGGCCGACGTCACGAGGCTGACGTGTCCGTTCCCGGTCTCGTCGCGTCCCGTCTCGCCGTCCACGGCGAACCACACGGCGCCGTCGCGCCCGACGGTGCCGGAGAGCGAGTAATACCAGCGGCGGTGCGCCGTCGCTCGCACCGGCGCCGCCCACGTAACCCCGAAGTCGTGCGACGCCGAGACGTAGAGCGCGTAGTACGAGTTGTACGCGACGTAGGCGTCCTTGCCGTCCGGTGAAATCGCGAGGGTGGGCTTATCGCTGTACTGCATCTTGCCGTCGAGCCGCACGGCTTTGCTCCAGCTCGCGCCGTGATCGCGCGACCGCGCGAAGACGACGCCGGGCCGAAATCCGTCGAGGCACACGACGTCGATCGCGCCGCCGTCGGTGACCGCGATCTGGGGATCGTATTGAAACGGCACGCGCACGCCGCGGTGGCAGAGGTGCCGCTGCGCGCCCCACGTCCGGCCGCCGTCGCTCGATGCGCGAAAGAGCAGATAATCGGGACGCTGGCCCGTGCTCAGCTGATACACCCACGGCGCGTGCCGGTCGGCGGCGACGACGGGCTCCCAACGCGTCTCGCCGGGCACTCCCCAGAGCCGTTCGCTCGCGAACGCCGCAGCCCGGCCCGCGGGCCGCGCGGCCCCGGCCGGGGGCGCGCCGGCGGTCCGCTGCAGATCGCAGGCGGCCACGCACAGGGCGAGCGGGAGAACGCACGCGATTGCGGCCGGTCCACGCGCACGATGGGTCACGCCGTAACGTTTGCACCCTCAGGATGCGCCGCCTCCAGCGCTGGGCTCAGCGTAACGTCACGGTTCCTGGGGTGGCTGGATTCGAACCAACGCATGGCGGAGTCAAAGTCCGCTGCCTTACCACTTGGCTACACCCCATCTTGGCTACACCCCATCGCTGCGAGGTTCTTCCGGCCCCAGGCTTCCTCTTCGAAAAGCGAAAGGGCCAGCCGCGCCATGAGCGCGCTAGCCCTTTCGTGTGACGCCGAGCGACGGCCTTGCGGCCTAGTGCGTGGCGATCAGCCGCTTCGCGCCGACGTAGCGCGAAGCCCAATACGACTCGGAGAGGTGGCTGACCATCACGCCGTGACTCGAGCTGGCGTGGACGAACTTCCCGTGCCCGAGATAGATCCCGACGTGCGAGACGCCGCCGTAGGTGTCGAAGAAAACCAGGTCGCCCGGACGCGGCCCGCCGACGGCCGGCCGGCCGGCGTCGTACTGGGCGTCCGCGGTGCGCGGCAAGCCGATGCCCAGCATGGCGAAGACGTGTTGGACGTAGCCGGAGCAGTCGAAGCCCGACGTTGAGGTTCCGCCGAAAACATAGGGCACGCCCAAAAAGCGCATCGCGCTCTTGGTGAGCTGCTGGGCGATCCGCGAGGTTCGGCTCAGCACCGACCCGGTGAAGCGGTCAATGCCTCCGCCGCGATGGCGGTTGGGGGTGGTGACGATCAGGTGCGACGTCCACTCGGCGACGTCGGGGCTCAGGGCTTGGGCGTCAACTTTTGACGTCCCGGCATACTGCAGTTGGGGAATGGTGGCGCTGGTGTGGGCCGCTGCGATTGCACTCGAACCGGCAAACGCTAGGGCAAACGCCCAAACAACGAACGCATGACGCAAGAATCCGCTCCTCTTTCGCGACACTTGCGGGGTTAGTTGACGGGTTCGGGCGGGAAAGAAATAATCGCCCTAGGGCCGACCGGCCCACTCACCCCTACCGGGAAAATCCCCCGCTCGGGACTCGGCGTCCCGACTCAGTGACCTTGATCAGGTTTTTAGACCACGGGCGCGCTTCGGCGTAACGCGGGTGCCCCCTTCCGGACCGAGCGGAGGAGCGAACATTCTGGGCTCAGGGTGAGCCCAGGCGGGCCGCCTCCTGCTCGATCCGGCCGGCTACGCGACCCGCTTGCGCCCGGACCAGCGCCAGGTCGTCACCCTCGGCCATCACGCGAATGAGCGGCTCGGTCCCCGAGGCCCGGACCAACAGCCGCCCGGACCGCCCCAGGGCGGCCTCGGCGGCCGCAATCACCTCGAGGACCGGCGGGACGGTCAGCACGTCGCGCCGGCTCGTACGCACGTTCAGCAGCACCTGCGGCGCCGGCACGACCTCGCGCACCAGCTCGTGAAGGGTCGCGTTCGCCTCGGCTACGATCGTCAACAACGTGACCGCCGACCGCGGGCCGTCGCCCGTGGTGTTGAAGCGGAAGTCGATCACGTGGCCCGACTGCTCGCCGCCCAGCGTGTAGCCGTGCGCGCGCATCTGCTCGAGCACGTTGCGGTCGCCGACCGCCGCGCGTACCAGCGCGATCCCGTGACGCTCGAGCGCGCGCTCGAAACCGATGTTGCTCATCACGGTTGCCACGATCGTGTCGTTGGGCAGCTCGCCGCGCTGCTGCATGGAACGCGCGAGCGCGAAGAGCACGTGATCGCCGGTCACGAACGCACCCGTTTCGTCCACGAACAGCGCCCGGTCCGCGTCGCCGTCGAATGCGACGCCGATCGTCCGCTTCTCGCCGTCGTCGATCAGCGCGCGCACCGCCGCGGCCAGCCCGCGAAGATCGGTGGCGCCGCACTCGACGTTGATCCGCGAGCCGTCGTTCTCGCAGTTGATTTCCGTCACCGTCGCGCCGAGCTTGCGCAGCGCGTACGGCGCCATCGCGTAGGCTGCGCCGTTCCCGCCGTCTACGACGACGTTCAAGCCGCGCAGGTCGGCGCCGCCGTCGTAGAGTTCTTCGTAGTAGTGGCGCCCGAGGTTTTGCGATACTCGCGCGGTGCCGATGTCCGTCCCCGTCGGCCGCGCGCAGTCGTCGGAACGGACGCGAGCCTCGATCTCGTCCTCGAACGCGTCGGAGAGCTTGAAGCCGTCGGGGCCGAAGAACTTGATGCCGTTGTCTTCGATCGGGTTGTGCGACGCGCTGATCACGACGCCGGCCGCGGCCCGCGTGCGCCGCGTGACCGTGGCCACCGCCGGCGTCGGAACGATACCCAGCGACACGGTGTCGCGCCCGACCGACGTGATGCCCGCCACCAGCGCCGCCTCGAGCATCGGCCCCGACAGGCGCGTGTCGCGTCCGATCAAAATCGGCCGGTCGCCGGCGGGCAGCAGGCTCGCCGCGGCCCGCCCGATCTGCATCGCGAGCTCCGGCGTGAGCTCGCTGTTGGCCACGCCGCGAACGCCGTCGGTGCCGAAGAGGCGGCTCATTTGCTCGCCCCCGTGCCGGCGACGAAGTGCGCCTGCACCCGCACGAGGTTCGGCGCCACCGAGACGTCGGGAATCTCCGTGCCGGACGCGCCGACGGGAACGAGCCGGACCATCTCGTCAACCGACGTCGGCGCGTCGGGCATCGTCACGTCCGCGTGGACGGCCGAGATCTGCGTCAGCACGGACGTCGGCGCCCGAACGACCGCCGAGCCGGGCAGAATGGACGACTGGCTCACGACGATCCCGCTTGCGGCGCCCACGTAATGCACCGTCACCGGAAACGACCGTTCCTCGATCCTTTCGATGGTCAGCGTCACCGACGCCGGGCTGAGGCTCTGCACCGCGACGTCGGGCGCCACGAGCGTCACCGGCACGTTGTAGACGCCCGTCTCCTTGGTCGAGAGATCGAGGACCGCCTTGATCTCCTCGGGCTTGATCGGCGGATCGCCGCGCTTCGTCGCAACGGTAACGACTGCGGAATGGTCGGCGAAGTGCGCGACGTAGCCGACCGGCAGGTTCACGGCCGCGATCGGCACCGACAGTTGATCGAGCTGCGGCGAGCCGCCGACCGGATTGCCCTCGACCCGGAAGTACGCCCAGCCCACGATCGCGAGCGCGACCGCCAGCACCTTGAGCGCGAAGTTGTTGCGAACGATTTCCACGTTACGTTCTCACGATACGCGCTGCTCGGGCTCCGCGCGCGAAGGACGCAGCCGCGATCGCAGGTGCGAGATGATGTCCGTGCGCTTGCGTTGGTCGCGCGGCGGCCGCGTGACGGCGAGGAGCATCTTGGTCAGACGCTGCTCGTCATCCGCCGGCCGCGAGAGCTTACCGCCGCGCGCGATCGTGATCGCGCCGGTCTGTTCCGAAACGACGATTACAACGGCGTCGGTCTGCTCGGCGAGACCGAGCGCCGCGCGGTGGCGCGACCCGAGGCGCGGATGCGCCAACGGCTGTTCCGAAAGCGGCAGGAAGCATCCCGCGGCCTCGATTCGGCCGTCGCGCACGATCACCGCGCCGTCGTGCAGCGGCGACGCGAGCGCGAAGATCGCGAGCAGCAGCTCCTCCGACAGATCGGCGTGAAGGATCGTTCCCGTCTCGCAATAGTCCTTGAGACCGCTCTGTTGCTCGAGCACGATCAGCGCGCCGCGCCGCATGCGCCCCAGCAGAAACGCCGTGCGCGCGACGAGCACGACCGCGCGATCCTCGGGTCGGCCGCGCGCCAGCTCCGGCCGATCGCTCTCCATGCGGAAAAGGCCGCCGCGCCCGATTTGCTCGAGGGCCCGCCGCAGCTCCGGCTGGAACACGATCGGGATCGTGACCGCGGCGCCGACGAGCAACAGCCGCAGGATCGTCCCGAGCAGATACAGATGGAAGAGCGTCGCGATTCCGAGCAGCCCGACCAGCACCAGGATGCCCGTGAGAATTTGTACGGCGCGCGTGCCGCGTATGAGCAGCAGCACGTAGTACACCAAGATGCTCGTCGCGATGACGTCGATGACGTCCGAGATACCGACGTAGCCGCCCAGCGAGCTAAGCACGATCGATCCGCAACTCGAGGATACGCGCCGGCTCGATCTCCGGCGCTTCCAGACCCTGTGCCGCGATCGCGGCCACCAGCTCCGGCGTCAGCGGCGACAGCACCTCGGCGGTGCGCGAGCTGTTGAAGCGCTGCAGTTCCAGGTCGACGAGTCCCACGACGACGCGCACGCCGACGCGATGCGGGTCCCACTCCACGATCACGCCACCCTCGCACGGCCGGCAGGCCAGCACCCCGGCCGGGCGACCGGGTCCGCCGAGGGCTTCGTGCAGGTGCGGCAAGGCTTCGAGCGCCGCAGGGAAAACTGCCAATGCGATGATGGCCAGGTCGTACCCCGACGCCTCGGGCGCCGCCGCGGCGACCGCGCTTCGGTCGTGCCCCTCGGGCAGTTCGAGCAGAGCGTACGAACGCCCGGCCGGTCTGCTCGAGCGCCACGCTACGACGCCGCCCTCGCGAAGCACGGCAGCGTCGAGCGCGGCGCGCCGCGCGTCGTTGATGCCGCCGTCGAAACTCAAGGTCCGGTAAAACACGCTCGCTTCATCGTTAGGCGTTTCAATCGTGCAATCTTGCGAGTGAGCGAGACGCTTGCGGCGCTCGTCGTTTCGACGGGAAAGAACTCCGCGTGGGTCTCCGTTGACGGCGAAGCACACGCGCGGCTCGCGCAGCTTCCTCGCATGACGGGCGCGCGTTTCATGCCGGTTCCGGGCGACGTCGTTTCGGTGCGTCTCCTCGAAGACGGACAAGCGCGTGTCGAACGCATCGAGCCGCGCGGATTCACGCTCGAGCGCCGCAGCGCGGGGGGCCGGTCGAAGACGATGGCGGCCAACGTGGACTTGCTCGTAACGGTGACGGCCCTCGCCGATCCGCCGCCGCGGCTGGTGACGCTCGACCAGCTGCTGGCCTTCGCCGAGGTCGAAGACATCGCCGCGGCGGTCGTCCTGACCAAACCCGATCTCGACGACGCGGCGCGCCGCGCGGAGCTGTGCGAGCTCTATCGGACGCTCCGGTATCCCGCGGTCATCATCAATCCCAAGACCGGCGAGAACGTGGATGCGCTGCGCGAGCTCCTTCGCGGCCGGCGGGCCCTCTTGGCCGGCAACTCGGGCGTGGGCAAGAGCACGATCTTCCGCGCGCTCGGCGGCGAGTCGGTGATCGGCGCCGTCTCCCGCCGCGGGCTCGGCCGCCAGACGACGTCGTCGGGGCGCCTCTACCGGCTGGGGTCGGGGTTCCTCATCGACAGCCCGGGCATCAACGAATTCGGCCTGGGCACGATCGGCGCGGCCGCACTGACGCAGGCGTTTCGCGAGCTGCGGGGCCCGGCGCTGGAGTGCCGCTTCACCGACTGCACGCATATCCAGGAGCCGGATTGCGCCGTCCAGGCCGGCGTCGCGGGCGGCTCGATCGCGGCCAGCCGCTATGCGAGCTACCGAAAGATCCTTCTGGAACCCACCTGAGCCCCGGTGGACACCCCGCGCGGACACCTGGTATGATACACGCCGTTCCTCACCTTTCTGTACGGGAGTCCTCTTGCCGAACATCAAGGCCGCCGAAAAATGGGCCATCCAATCGGAGAAGCGCACCGCGCGCAATAAGAGCGCGAAGAACCGCCTGAAGACGCTCTTCAAGAGCGCCGTGGATTCCGGCGACGCCGGCGCCGCGCGCAGCGTCGAGAGCGCCTACGACAAGGCGGCCGGCAAGGGCATCGTCCACCCCAACAAGGCGGCGCGCAAGAAGTCGCGCCTGGCCCAAGCCGTCCGGCGCGCCGCCGCGGCGCCGCCGAAGGCCGCTAAGGGGCGCTCGACTCGGGCGAAAAAGTAGGCCCGCCGCCTACGGGTCCACGTTGATCGCGAGCCGCGTCGCCCGGTCGGCACGCGCCCGCCCGAGAATTCTCTCGCGCACCAATGCGCGCAACGTCGCCGGGCTGCGTCCCCGCAGCGCGACGCGATAGCGCCACTCGTCGTTGACGCGCACGATCGGATACGGCGCGGGGCCCAAGACGTCGACGACGCCGCCGGCCCGCAGCACGGCCGCATACGTCTGCGCGGTCTGCGCGACGCGCCCGCGGTCGCGGCCGAGCACGCCGAGATAGATCAGCCGCGCCGACGGCGGAAAGCCGGCTGCGGCGCGATCTGCGAGCTCCGTTTCGGCGAACCCGTCGTAGTCGTGCGCCGCGGCATAGCGCACGACCGGGTGATCCGGCGCGTAGGTTTGCACGATCGCCTCGCCGCGCCGCATGCGTCCGCTGCGGCCGCAAACCTGCGCGATCAGCGCGAAGCTCCGTTCCGGCGCGCGGAAGTCCGGCAGATAGAGTCCAAGATCCGCGGCGATGACGGCCGCCAGCGTCACCGTCGGATAGTCGAGGCCCTTGGCCACCATCTGCGTTCCCACCAGCACGTCACCCCGGTGCTCGAACTCGGATAGAATTCGCGCGTGGTCGCCCACGCGCGTCGTCGTGTCGGAATCCATGCGCAGCACGCGGACGGCCGGAAAGAGCCGCCGCACCTCCTCGACCACGCGCTCGGTGCCGATGCCGAGCTCGGCGATCGTCTCCATCCCGCAGGCGGGGCAGAGCCCTGGAATCGCCGCTTGATAATCGCAGTAGTGGCACCGCAACAGGCGTTCGCTGCGATGCACGGAGAGCGCCACGCTGCACCGCGGGCACTGCGGCGAGTCGCCGCACGTGCGGCAGACGAGCGCGCCGGCGCTACCCCGTCGGTTCACGAAGAGCAGACTCTTCTCACCGCGTTCGAGCCGCTCGCCCAACGCCTGAACGAGCGCGCTGCCGAATATTCCGCGGTTACCGCTCTCGAACTCTCGCCGCAGGTCAACGATGCGCACGTCGGGCAGCGGCTGCGACGTCGCGCGTTCGCGCATCTCGAGCAGCGCGATGCGCCCGGCCTTCGCGGCCGCGTAGCTCTCCAGCGACGGCGTCGCGCTCCCGAGGACGAGCACGCCGTCCGCGAGCCGCATTCGCTCGCGCGCGACGGCGACCGCGTGGTAGCGGGGCACCACCTCTTGCTTGTACGACGGGTCGTGCGACTCGTCAACGACGAGCAGCCGCACCCGGTCGAGCGGCGCGAAGACGGCGCTGCGCGCGCCGACGACGACGTCGATCTCGCCTCGCGCGCACGCCTGCCACGCGTCGAAGCGCTCGCGATCCGAGAGGGCCGAGTGCAGCACCGCGACGCGGTCGCCGAATGCCGCCTCGAAACGCTGCGCCGCTTGCGGGGTGAGCGAGATCTCCGGCACGAGCACGATGGCGCGGCCGCCCTCGCGCACGACGCGTTCGATGGCCTCGACGTACACGAACGTTTTGCCGCTGCCGGTCACGCCATAGAGCAGCGCGCCGGCGAACCGGCGTGCGTCGAGCGCCGCCTCGATCCAGCGCAGCGCGCGGGCCTGCTCGCCGGTCGCGTTGCGGCGCTCTCCCTGCACGGCGGCCGCGCGACCGCCCGACCCGGCGCGCTCCAGCCGTTCGCGCACGGCGCCCGTTCGAACGGCGCGCGCGATCACCGCGTTGCTGAAGCCCGCCAGCACCGCCTCCGCGCGCGCGACGCCGGGCCGTGCGCGCACGAAGTCCGCCAGCCGCCGCGCCTTCGCGCCGCGGGCCTGCGCGTCGCCGGGATCGAGCACCCGCACGCGATACTCGCTCGTGCGCGGCTCCACGAGCCGGCGCTCGCGCCGCAACGCGCCGCCCCGCACCAGCGCGGCGACGTGACGCAGCAGCGCCGCGCGGTCGGCGCTGCGCCGCGCCTCGGGATGGCGCAGCAACTGGTCGAGCGAGAACCCGTCGGGCAGCTCGTCCCACACGAGCCGCACCAGTCGCGGAGGAACCGAACGGAAACGCTGGGGGGCCGGCCGATCGGGGCTGCGGAGGAACGAATCGCGCATCCGCGGCAGCGCGTCCGCCAACACCGCGGCGCTCAACGCTTCGCCGAGCGTGCAGATGTAGTGCGCGGCGACGAACCTCGCTAGCTGCAGCCCGGTCTCGTCGAACGCGCGCGGGACGTCGAGACGCTCGAGCACGGGCTTGAGCGGTTCCTCGCCGGCGTCAATCTCGCGCACCGGCGACACGCAGTAGGCGAGCACCTCGCGATTGCCGAGCGGAACGCGGATCACGTCGCCGACGCCGAGCGTCGCGTCGCGGGCCTCGTAGGTGAGCGGAAGGTCGAACCGCGAGGAACGGATGGCCGGGAGCGCGTCAACGACGCGCACGGAACTTCTCGGGGGACGCTCGCAGCCGCGCGAGCACCGCGCGGACGCTGCGGCGATCGCACTCGACGCCGTACTCCACGTCGCCGATCGCCCGCGGCAACACGAAACGGAGCTGCCCGGCGCGTTTCTTCTTATCTCCTTCCATCGCCGCGGCCATCGCGTCCGCGTCCAGCGACGTCTGCAGCGGCAGGCCGAGCAGGGCGAGGAGCGTGAGCACGCGCAGATGCTCCGGCTCGCTGAAGCGGCCGGTGCGCAGCGCGAGCAGTCCCGCGGCGCGCAAGCCGATGGCGACCGCCTCGCCGTGCGTCGCCGTATAGTTCGACGCACGCTCGATCGCGTGCGCGAACGTATGGCCGAGGTTGAGCGTCTCGCGAAATCCCGCCTCTTGCCGGTCGTCGGCGACGATCGCGGTCTTGACCCGGACCGCCTGCTCGACGATCGCCGCCCACGGCCAGCGCGCGGGCGGATGGGCCGCGAGCTCCTCGAGCGCTTCGAAGAACTCTCCGCCCTCGATGATCCCCGCCTTGACGACCTCCGACAGGCCTTCGCGCACGCCGCGCGGCGGCAGCGTCCGCAGCGCCGCGACGCCGCAGAACACCGCCGCGGGGTCGGCAAACGACCCGGCGAGATTCTTGCCGGCCTTCAAGTTGACTGCGGTCTTGCCGCCGATCGCCGCGTCCACCATCGCGACCAGCGTCGTGGCGACGTGCGCGTACTCCACGCCGCGCATATAGGTGCCGCACGCGAACCCGAACACGTCGCTCGCGACGCCGCCGCCGACGCCCAGCACGAGGTCGCGCCGCTCGACTCCGGCCGCGAACAGCGCGTCGAGCACGCGCTCGACGGTAGCGAGCCGCTTCCGCGGCTCGCCGAGCGCCACCGGAATGACGGGCGGACGGCCGGCGCTCGCGCTCGCGTCGCGCGCGATGCTTACCACGTGGCGATTCGCGTCGCAGAGCACGGCCTTCACCGGTCCGCGCCGCTGGAGGAACGCCGCCAGCTCGTCGCGCACGTCGTCGCCCACGACGATCGGATAGCCGAGATCGCCGTTGACCGAAACCGGCGCCATCAGAGTGCCTTGCGCGCTTGGAGCCAGCCGACGATGTCGTCGATCACCGCGCGGTCGTTGCGGCGCTCGGCCTCGACGACGTGGTCCGAGCGCTCGTATTCCGCGAGCCGTTTTGCGTAGAGCTCCTCGATCTGCGCGAGCGTGGGGCTCGGCCCGAGCATGGGACGAACCTCTTTGCTCCGCCGCACCCGCGCGAGAATGCGCTCGGGCGGAAGGCGGATGAAGACGCGGTAGGCCTTGGCGTCGAGCAGCTTGCGATTCTCCGCGACCGTCAGCGCGCCGCCGCCCAGCGCGACGACGCTTGCCGGCGCCGTGCCGAGCACCTCGCCGATCGCGGCGCGTTCGTAGCGCCGAAACGCCGCCTCGCCCTCGCGCGCGAAGATGGTGCCGATCGGTCCGTGTTCTCGGACGATCAGCGCGTCGGTGTCGAAGAACGGCGCGCCGAGCCGCCGCGCCAGCTTTCGCCCGATCGTCGATTTTCCCGATGCCATGAAGCCCACCAGCGCCAGGTGGCGCCTCACGGCGCTTCCGCGCCGCCTTCGCGCGCGAACAGGGCGGCCGCGGCTTCCGAGCTGCGCCGGACGTTGTCGAGCGTTTCGTCCATCGAGTCGCCGCCGTACTTTTCGAGGATCGGGCCGACGAGCGCCAGTCGCGCCATCGCCTCGCCGACGATCGCCGCGGCCGGCACGACGCACACGTCGCTGCGCACGATCGTCGCCGGCGCGCCGGTGCCCGCGTGGAGATTCACCGACGGCAGCGCCTTCATCAGCGTGGGAATCGGCTTGACCGACACGGTGACGACGATCGGCTCGCCGTTGCTCATGCCGCCCTCGATGCCGCCCGCGCGATTGCTGGTGCGCACGACGTTCGCGCCGTCGAGGGCGAAGACGTCGTGCGCCTGCGACCCGGGCCGCGCCGCGACGTTCGCACCGAGCCCGATCTCGACGGCGCGAACCGTCTGCATGCCCATGATCGCTCCCGCGAGCACCCCGTCGAGCCGCTGATCCGGCTGGCGGTTGGCGCCGACGCCGACCGGCATGCCGTCGATTCGCACGACGAACTTCCCGCCGAGCGTGTCGCCGGCGGCCTTCGCGCCGTCAATGGCGGCGATCATCCGCTCCGCCGTCGCGGGATGCGGGCAGCGCACGTCGCTCTCTTCGACGTCGTCTTGGTTCCAATCGTCGAGCTCCGGCGCCTCGACAGCACCGATCTGCGACACGTAGCTGCGCGTGCGGACGCCGAGCGCCGCCAAGAACTGCGCGCAGATCGCGCCGAGACAGACGCGCATCGCCGTCTCGCGGGCGCTCGCGCGCTCGAGGACGTTGCGGAGATCGCGCTGCCGATACTTCAGGGCGCCCGCGTAGTCGGCGTGGCCGGGTCGCGGATTCGTCAGCGGATCGCCGCGACCGTCGAGGGGATCCATCAGCGCGCGCACCTTCGGCGTGAGGTAGTCGCGATTGCGCACGATCGCGGCGATCGGCGAACCGAGCGTCTCGCCGCCGCGCACGCCGGCCAGGAACTCGACCTCGTCGCGCTCGATCTTCATCCGCGCGCTTCGCCCGTAACCGCCCTGGCGCCGCGCCAGCGTCTCGTTGATGGCGCCGGCGTCCAAGCGCAAGCTGGCGGGCAGGCCGTCGAGGATGCCCACCAGCGCCGGTCCGTGCGATTCGCCCGCCGTAAGGTACCGAAACATTCAGGCCCGCATTTCGGCACCTCCGACCGCGGCTACTTTGAGCCGCTCGATCGCCGCGCGATGCAGCCGCGTCACGTGCCGCCGCGAGTAGCCCAGGCGCGCCGCGAGCTCGACGACCGTCAGCCCGTCCACGTGAATCGAACGAACGATCTGCCGCTCGAGCGGGGGGAGGCCCCGCAAGATGCTCTCGACGCTCAGGCGGTCGAGCACTTCATCGATGCCGCAGGCCGGCCCGTCGCGCTCGCCGTTACGCAGCAGATCGAACGACAGCACGCGGCTGCTGGCCCGATACGCGCCGATCTCGCGCTCCTGCTGCCGCGTCGCGCCGATGCGGCGCGCCACTTCGCGCTGCGTCGGTTCTCGCCCCAGGACGCCCCAGAGCTCGCGCTCCGCGGCCGACCAGCGCCGTTCGAGATCGCGAACGCCGCGCGGAGCTCGCAAGAACCGCTCGCTGTCGCGAACGTGATGCATGAGCTCGCCGACGATCAGGATCCAGGCGTACGCCTCGAACGGAGCGGTCTGCGACGGGTCGTAGCGGTCGGCGGCCTTGATGAGTCCGATGGCGCCCACCTGCTCGAGGTCGGCACGATCGAGTCCGCGGCGCATGAATCGGTGCGCCGCCCGCCGGCAAAGATAGTAGTATTCTGCAACCAGCCGTTCGCGCGCGATAAGCCGGCGCAACGGCGTTGCACGGAATCGAAGAGCCACACCCAAACCTCTTCTTCGGAAGACATCCGCCGGTTGCGGCTCGTTGGGCCGCGCCCGGTGGTACTCCTTATATACCACGCATTCGCAAAGCGCAATACCCGGCAGGAGTCGGCGCGAATCGGCGACTAGTCTTGCAGCGATGAAGGCGTCGCGTGGCGTTCTGCTCGTGGCGCTGGCGCTTCTCGCGATCGCAGCCCTGCGCGATTTCGCGCGCCTCGGCGACGCTCTCCCGTGGCGGCAGCTCTACGACTTCGCCGACTTCTATTGCGCCGGCGAAGCGTTGCGCGCCGGCGCCGATCCGTACCGCTACGAGCCGCTCCACCGCTGCGAGCATCGCGTCAACACCGGCGCGGCGTATCGCAACGACCCGAACCGCGCCGTGCCCGCGCCGCTGCCGCCGTACGATTTTCCGCCGCTCGTTCTCGCGGCGCGCCTCGACTTCCCCGTCGCGCGCACCGTGGCGGCCGTCGCGATCGTCCTGGCGGTCGCGGCCGCGGTGTGGGCGCTCGCGCTGTGCGCCATCCCGCTGGAGATCGCCGCGCTCGCGCTCGTGCTGCCCGCGGGGTACGTGTTGCTCAACGCGGGGCAGGTCGTGCCGTTCGCACTGTTGGCGCTGGCGTGCTGCGGCGCGGCCATGGCGCGCGGGCGCGAACGCGCCGCGGGCGTCGCGGCGGCGCTCACGCTCGTGGAACCGCATCTCGGCCTGCCCGTCTGCGCCGCGATGCTGGTGTGGGTGAACCGGGCGCGCGGGCCGCTGATCGGAATGAGCCTGCTCTTCGCGTTCGCCGCCGCGGCGACGACGGGCGTTGGAGGGATCGCCGAGTATCTGGCCCGCGTGCTTCCCGCCCAAGCGGCGGCCGAGGCGGGCTACGTCTATCAGTATAGCCTCGCGTACTTCCTCGTCGCGTTCGGGGCGCCGCACGCCCTCGCGCTGGTGCTCGGCGACGTCTCGTACGCGGCCGCGCTCGCGCTCGGCGTGTGGCTCGGCGGACGCGCCGCGGCGCGGCTGGGACGGCCCGAGCTCGTGGCGTTTCTTCCGGCGGCATGCAGCGTGATCGGCGGCCCGTACGTGCACATGGTCGACCTGGCGTTCGCGATCCCCGCGGCGCTCGTGCTTTCGGTCAGCCTGCGGGGACGCGCGCGAGGCGTCGCCGTCGTCGCGCTGTGCCTGCTCGCCGTGCCGTGGATTCCCGCGTGGATCGCGAAGAAGCTGCTGCTTGCGACCCTACTCGTGGTTGCCGTGCTCTTGGTGCGTTTGCGCGCGAACGCGGCGCTCGGGGTCGCGACGTTTGCGGCGATCGCCGTTGCCGTCTATCTGCTCGAGCTGTTTCCGCCCGCGCCGTTTGCCGCGACGACGCCCGCGGTCGCCGCGACCGATTTGGCGCAGACGGCGTGGGGCGCGTACGTCGCGCAGTTGGCAGGCAGTCCGGCGTGGTTCGCGGTCAAGCTGCCCACGTGGATCGCTCTCGCAGGCATCGTGGCGGCGGCGATCGCGGCCCTTCGCGATCCGCGTCGGGCGGCGACCCCGTGACGCAGCGCGCGCGTAACGTCGCCGCGGCGGTTCTGATCGCGGCGCTCGGCCTCGCGGCGCTTCGCGATGCGAGCCGCTTGGGCGAGGCCGCGCCATGGGCGACCATGGACGACTTTCCCGACTTCTACTGCGCCGGCTGGGTCGTCGCCGCGCGGGCGAATCCGTACCTCTACGAGCCGTTGCGCGCGTGCGAGCACCGCGTCAACACCCAGGACACGTTTCGCGGCCGGCTGTTCCGCCGCGATCCGGCGATCGCGATTCCGGCGCCGTTGCCCGCGTACGACTTTCTGCCGCTCGCGGCGCTCGCGCGCCTGTCCCCGGGAACCGCCCGGGCCGTAGCCGGCGTCGCGATCGTAGCGTCGGTCGTGCTGTGCGCCGTCGCGCTCGCGGGCCTCGGCATTCCGCTCGAAGTCGCCGCGGCCGCGCTGCTGCTCTCGACGGGCTACGTCGAGCTCAACACCGGACAGATCGTGCCGTTCGCGCTGCTGGCGCTGATCCTGTGCGGCTTGTCGCTGGCGCGCGGCCGCGATGCCCTCGCCGGAGCGCTCGCGGTCGTTTGCGCGATCGAACCCATTGTGGGGCTGCCCGTCACGCTCGCCGTGCTCGCATTCGTGCCGCGCGCACGCGTGGCGGCCGCGGCAACGGCGGCCGTTCTCGCGTTCGCGGCGCTCGCGGCCGTCGGGCCGGCGGTACTGCTGCAGTACGCGTTGCACGTCGTTCCCGCACAAGCCGCGTCGGAGATCCATTTCCCCTTCCAGTACGGCCTCACGTACGCGCTCGCGCATCTGGGCGTCGCGCCGGCGGCGGCGCGCGCGGCCGGCTCGGCGTCGTACCTGCTTCTGCTGGCACTGGGGCTGTGGCTTGCTCCGCGCGTCGCGCGCAACGCCGGTCGACGCGAGCTTCTCGCGTTCGTCCCGGCGCTGGCGTGCGCGATCGCGGGTCCGTACGTTCACCAAGAAGAGCTGTGCTTCGCGCTGCCCGCGCTGCTCGTGCTCGCCGTCTACGCGCGCGGGCCGGTCCGTACGGCGTTCGCGGCGGCGCTGTGCGTGCTGGCGGTGCCGTGGATCGCGGTCTGGGGACTCAAGCAGCTCTTCCTCGCGGCGCTCTTCGTTTGCGCGCTCATCCTCTGGCGGCTGCGAATTCCTGCGGTCCACGCGTGGGCCGCGCTCCTGGCCATCGCGCTGACGATCTACGCGTTCGAGCTGCGGCCTCCGCACCTGCCCGTGCCGAGCGCGCCGGCGCGGTCGTTCGCCGCCACGGAGCTCGTGCAAGAAGAGTGGGGCGTCTATGCGGAGCAGCGCAGCACGGCCGACCCGCTGTGGTTCGCGATCAAGGTGCCCGTCTGGGCTGCCCTGCTCGCCGGGCTCGGGTTCGCCGCGCGGATGGCGCGGCGCGAGCCTTACTCGACCTCGGCGCGCATCTGAACCCAGCCGCGGAAGTTCGCGTGAAACGCCCCGTCCGCGGCCGGCGTGGCCACGTGTTCGAACGGGCTCAGGTGCCGGTCGGTCTTCAGGCGCTCGTAGAGCTCGAGATCCTTGCCGATCTCGCGCTTCCCCTCGTGCGTGAGATAGGAGACGCGCGCGCAGCGCGCGGCGGACACGCGCCGCCGCGTATCCGCATCGAGCGTCCGCTCGTCGTCCTGGAGCAGCGGCGTATGCCACTCGCCGTTCGCCACGCCGCGCGGCGAGCTTTGCGCGATCGCCTCGCGCATGCGCACCGCCGCAGCGCGGATCTCCGGCTGCGCGTTGGGCGCGCAGCGCAGGTCGAAAAAGTTCTGCCATTCCGTCGCCGTGACGATGACCGTGTGCCACAGAAACGGCTCGAGGATCCGGTTCAGCTCCTGCTTGTGCACGTTGAGGTCGAGCAGTTCGCGCGCCCGCGCGACCGCGTCGTCGCGCGCGCGCAGCCAGATCGCTTGCGCGGCGAGGGCTTCTTCTTCGGTCAAGACGTCGGAGGCCGACATGCCCGCCTTGTTGCGTCCCCACTCCAGCGGCGCGGCCGGCTCGCGTTCGACGCGCTCGATCAATTTTGCGGTCGGCACGGCTCTCGAGCTAGCGCTATTTCGCGAATTGTGGACCACGAAGCCGTCCGCTACGAAGTTATGGTGCGGTCCCTCCACCTCAACGTCGTAGGTGTCGCGCAACCCGGCGTATTCGATCGATCGCAGGCCGACGAAGTGTCGAACCATCGCCCGCCTACTTTTTGGAACGTACGGTTTTCGTAACCGAAGATTCCCAACGGTAGCCCAAAACGAATCGAACGGTTGGCCAGATTGAACGTGGTCGAGGAGCCGAAGCTCGAGATTGCGGTGGTGCAGTCCGTGGTGGCATTCCATGCAGAGGGTCGTCAGGTTCCCTTGATCGTACGCCCGTGAGGGGTTGTGCGCTACAGGGTCGACGTGGTGGGCGTGCAAGCGGCGGCCGGAACCGCATAAAACGCATTTGAATCCGTTGGCCCGATGCGTGGAAAACGCGTTGTGTATGGTCCATGCCCCGATTCTCTTCCGTTCCGGCGTTATTCCGCCACGCCACAGGTGCGATTCGGCGCCCTTACGCACTCGACCGACGGCGGGGCGGCCCCGCGTCGTGATGTTGCAATAACGGCGCCCCTTGTTCCATGGCTCCTGGGCGTGCGATGCGTGCCAGACAGCGGAAGGATTCGTCGCTCGGAGACGATGCTTGCGGAACTGGTACTTTATCTGATCGAGAGTGACGCCGGCATGAACGGCGATTCGGGCCGCGGAGTACCCGGCGTCGCGCAACGCCGCGAGCCATTCCGGATCTCTGTACGCCTCCGTTCCGTTGACTGCAAACTCGGCGCGTCGCGTCCACGTCGCGATTTCGCCCGGGCTTAGCGATAGGCCGACGGCGTCCTCCAAGCGCTGCCATCCCTCTCGCGTGAGGAACAGGTGATCGCGCGTCGAGACGATCTGACGGCCGTTTGTTAACGTGACCCTAAAGACCGGCTTCCGTCCGGAGCAGGTTACGTCGCGCAGGTGCGTGTGATACATCTCGCCGGTGTCTTCGTTACACGAACGCAAGTGCATAGCCGCGATCCGGTCGCGTACCGGTTGGCGGTTGGTGCCGACGGTTTCTCTCCAGCCGATGAAATCGGAACCCAGGATGCGGTAGCGTCCCTGCGGGGCTAGAATTCGCGGCGTTCCCGTCCGTCGCGTCAGCAGGTCGATGCCGTTGTAGTGGGCGTACCCCGCCGCCGCCAGTTCTCTCGCCGTGTATTCGCGACTCGGTTCGACCTCGGCGGCACTCCGCGTCTTGCTTCGGTTAACTCGCGGAGCCGCGCCGAAGTGCCACTTCTCGAAGATCTCGCGCAGCGTCATAGTGAAGCGTTGCGTGCCTTTCCGCCGCCGACCGCTGGGCAGATCGAAATAGAGCCTCGTATCGCCGTCCAGGCAGAACACGCGATGCGTGTTAAATTCGGCGAGCACGAAGCGTGGAAACGTCACTTCGAGCGTGGTGAGCCGGACTCCGATCGGACTGACGGAGTCCAGCAGCACGCGCGCGCTATAGGCCACGCCGGACGGAACTAGGCGTTAGCCGCGATAGCGCAAGAACGCGGGGACGTCGATGTCGTCCATCGTCACCGGGGCGACCGTTTCGAGCCGACCGGTCTCGAACGCGTAGCCCGTCTGAGCGCCGCGGTATGCGCGCCGCCCGCCGAACCCGGCCGCGAGCACGGTCACCCGAACTTTGCCCGACATCGTGGGATCGATGGACGCGCCGAAGATGATCTGCGCCTCCGAGTCGACCGCGCGGCTGATCATCTCGGCCGCCTCGTTGACCTCGTACATGGCCATGTCGGGGCCGCCCGTGATGTTGAAGATCACGCCGTGCGCGCCCTCGACCGTCGTCTCGAGCAGCGGCGACGCGATGGCCTTCTGCGCGGCGTCGGCCGCGCGGTGCTCGCCGGTGCCTTCGCCGATACCCATCATCGCCGAGCCCGCGTCGGTCATAATCGTCTTGACGTCGGCAAAGTCGAGGTTGATCAGCCCGGGCTGCGTGATCAAGTCGCTGATGCCGGCGATGCCTTGGCGCAGGACATCGTCGGCAAACGAGAACGCCTCGTTGAGCGGCGTCTTCTTCTCGATCACTTGCAGGATGCGCTCGTTCGGAATCGTGATGAGCGTGTCGACCTTCGACTCGAGCTCGGCGATGCCGTTCTCCGCGATCTGCATGCGCTTCTTGCCCTCGAACGCAAACGGCTTCGTGACGACGGCGATGGTGAGCGCGCCGGACTCGCGCGCGATCTCGGCGATGACCGGCGACGCGCCGGTGCCAGTGCCGCCGCCCATTCCGGCGGTCAGAAAGACGAGATCGGCGCCCTCGAGGATCAGCGACAGATCTTCCTTCGACGCCTCCGCCGCCTCGCGGCCGAGCGTCGGATTCGCGCCCGCTCCGAGGCCGCGGGTCTGACCGCCGCCGATGTGGATGCGGTTCTCGGTCAGCGTGCCGCGCAGCGCCTGCACGTCGGAGTTGACCGCGAAGAAGTCTACGCCGGAAAGGCCGGCGGCGATCATGCGATTGACGGCGTTGCAGCCGCCTCCGCCGACGCCGACCACCTTGATCGTTGCGGCGTGTTCGGGCTCGGATACGGAGCGTCGTACGTCAGCCATTTGCTTCGGGTCCCCTCCTGAAAGAGTGATTGTAAACTAAGTCCACAGATCTGCCAGCCACCGTTGCACTCTCGCGGCGATCGCACCGCCTCGACGCCCGATCCGCGAGGCGTCGTCGCGATCTCCGTTGGCGCCGAAGAGAACGAGGCCGATCGCGGTCGCGTACTGCGGAGCCGCCATCGCGTCGGTCAGGCCGCCGACCGTATTGGGCGCCCCCACTCGAACCGGCAAGCCAAAGACTTCTTCCGCGATCGGACCGATGCCGGGCAGCTGCGCGCCGCCTCCGGTCAGCACGACTTCCCCCAGCACCAGATCGCGAGGCACGTTTTCGACGATCTTTTGTTTTGCCATGCGGAGCGTCTCCAGAACTCGCGGAACCACGATCTGCCGCAGATCCGCCGTCGAGTGCTCGCGGGTCGCCCGCCCGTCCAGCGTGTGAACGGCAAACGGAGCGTCGCCCTCGGCGGCACCGAGGCTCTTCTTGACCGCTTCCGCCTCCGCGAGGGTCGTCTTGAGGCCGAGCGAGATGTCGCTGGTCAGCACGTTCCCGCCCACCGGAATCGTCGCGGTGTAGATCGCGCTGCCCAGCGAGTAGACGGCGATGTCGGTCGTGCCTCCGCCGATGTCCAGCAGCACGACGCCGACCTGCTTCTCCTCCTGGAGCAGCGTCGCGGCCGAGCTGGCCAGCGGTTCGAAGACCACGCCGAGCGCCTCGAGCCCGGCCCGCTGAACGCACTTGAGGACGTTCGTGATGAAGCTCGTGCTGCCGGTGACGATGTGCGTGTCGACCTCCAGCCGGCCGCCGGCCATCCCGACCGGATCGCTCACCCCCTCCTGCCCGTCCACCGTGAAGTAGCGCGGCAGCGCGTGGATGATCTGGCGGTCGCTGGGAAGGTTGATGATCTTGCTGGCGTCGATCACGCGGCGCACGTCGCCGGCCGTGACTTCGCGGTCGTCACCCGACACGGCGACGACGGCGCGGTTATTCGTGCTGCGGATGTGATCGCCGGTGATCCCGACGAACACCTCGTTGAAGTGGACGCCCGCCATTCGCTCGGCTTTCTCGGTCGCCGCTTCGATGGATTTGATCGTCTCTTCCAGGTCGACGACGACGCCCTTGCGCATTCCCAGGGAAGGCGCCTCGCCGAAGCCGACGATTTCGAGCCCGCTGGGGCCGTTGCTCGCAACGACCGTGCAGGTCTTGGTCGTTCCGATATCGAGCCCGCAAACGGTCCCGTGCTTCATCCGCTCCCTCTCACCAACCCTTAGAAGATCGCCCGCCGACCACGATATATTGTGGTTCTTCTGCCCGAATCCTACTAGTTATAGCCGTACGCCGGAAGGGATTCGCAAGGCTTGGCGAGCGCTCACCCATCTCCTTGCGCGCCGAACGGCGAAGGTGTGGAGAGCCTGTGCATTACTTTCCGATACATCTTTGCGCGACGCAGAGGGCTTCTCGAAAAGACCTCAAAAGAGGGCGAATCGGAAAACGCCGCCCGCCCTAGAAGCGCGGCCGGAGTTCGCACTACGATGCGACCGAACATATAAAGCGCCGCTGACTTGGAGCTCTCGTCCGTGAACCGCACCTGCACGATCGTTGCCCTCGCAATCGCACTGCTCGCGCCCATCGTAGCGCGCAGCGCCACCGTCGACGCGACCACACTCCCCGACGGCACGTACACCGTCAAAGTGGTGAAGGTCATGGATCCCAAACACCTGGAGGTCACGATGGTGGACACCGGCGCCGTGACGACGCTGACGTCCGGTCGCGACTCCATCGACTTCTCCAAAGTCCAGACCGACGATCAGCTCAAGCTATCGCTGATCAAGGGCACCGTCGTCGTCTTCCTCGATCTGACCAGCCACTAGCCGGCTGCCGGTCCGCTTACCGGTAGACGAGCACCGGCGTCGCCGGCGCGCGGAGATCGATTGCGGCCACCGGCCGCCGATGCGTCACGACCTGCGACAGGATCGCTCTCGCCAGCGTCAGCTTCTTATCCAAATCGCTCTCGCTCCCCAGGAGCAGCCGCGGGCCGGCCGGCAGAGTCGCCACGATGCCGCCGAACCGGTCGAACCCGAGTTCCGCCGGAACGATCGCGTGCTCGTTCATGGCGTCGTAGGTCGCTCGGAGCGTCGCTGCGTCGCGCGAGCGCACGAACGCACCCGGCTCGAGATCCATACCCGGCTCGATCGCGAGCACCGGCAGCGGGGACGCCGGCTCGCCGAGCGTCAGCACGCGCAGCGAACGGTCGACGACGGCGACGCCGTCGCCGCTCCGAAGCTCGGCAAACGGCGAACGCTCGCTCACGACGATCGTCACCGAGGCGGGCAGCATCCGGTGCACCGTAGCGGTCGCAACGAACGGGAGCGCCGCGATGCGGCGTTCCATCGCGCGTGTGTTCTGCAGCCAGATGCTCTCGCGCGGCGCCACGGCCGCCCGAGCCAGAATTTCCGCGGTTGCGACGCGGTGATTGCCGCGCACGGCGACCCGATGCGGATCGAAGCCGGGCCACGTCGCCGCGAACGCGAGCGCTCCGGCGGCCAAAGCAACGAAGAACGCGATCGGCATCCAAAACGGACGGATGCGCGCGGCGGGCGAGCGGCGACGTCTGCGAGCGGGCATCCAGTTTAGGTCAGCACGTACTTGTCAATGGCTTCGGCTACGCCGTCGTGCGCGAGGTCGCCGACGGTAGCGTCCGCGACCGCGCGCAGCTCGTCGGGCGCCGACCCCATGGCGACGGCGAAGCCCGCGGCCTCGAGCAGCGGCGCGTCGTTCCACGAATCGCCCACGGCCAGCGTCTCGTCGATGCCGACGCCCAAGCGACCGGCGACGAACCGCAACGCCGCGCCTTTGTCCACGCTCGGATCGAGCACCTCGACGAACTCCGGCAGGCTGCGCGTTACGTTCGCGCGCCCCTTGAGCGCCGCGGCCAGCGTTCGCGCGTACGCCGCGGCGACCGGCTCGTCGGCGATGAACACCGCCTTGGTCGCCGGACTGTAGGCGAAGGCCTCGCGCAGCGACGGCACGATCACCGGCTGCGCGAACGAGAGCGACGCGTAGAGGTCCGAGAACCGGTTGCGCGCCTCGCAGTAATACTCGTCGTTGCGATAGAGCTGAAGGTGTATCGAATCGCGGTCCGCCAGGTCCACCAGTTCGCGCACGACCTCGTTGGACAACGCGGAGTGGGCGATCACCTCATCGGTGTCCGGATCGATGATCGCCGCGCCTTGGTAGCAGATGAGGGGGGTCTCGAGCCCGAGTTCGCGCGCGAAGGGGATCGTTGCGCGATACATGCGTCCGGTGACCAGGCACCCGGCGATCCCCGCCTGCAGCATCCTCGCCACGGCATCGCGGACTCTCGGCGAGATCCGAAGGTCGCGTCCGACGAGCGTTCCGTCGACGTCGAAGGCGACGAGCCGGGGACGCGTCAACTGCCGCACCGCATTCGGGCCGCCTGCGCGCGGTTGGGCAGGCCGTCCGCCTCGGCCAGCGCGGCGAGCTCGGGCGCGTCGTCGGTCATGCGCTGCTCGCTGTACTCGACCACGGCGAAGCTGCGGGTGAAGTCGGCGAGGGAGAGCGCCGATGCGAACCTTGCCGTGCCCGACGTGGGCGCGGCGCGATTGGTGCCGGCGAGATACTCGCCGCTGACGAACGGCGTCATGTCGCCCACGAAGACGACGCCGGCCGCGTATACGCGCTCCACGTAGCTCGACGCGTCGCGAACCTGCAGCGACAGGTACGCCGGCGCGAACCGGTTCAACACGTCGAAGAGCTCGTCGCGCGAGCTCGCTTCGATCAGCAGGCAGTGGCCGGAGATTGCCTCGCTCACGAACTCGCTGCGGTCGACCGTGCGCAGGTCGAGCGTGTCGATGAGCTGCGCGACGGCTTCGAGGAGCGGCCGCGACTCCGACAGCACCGCGAGACGCGTCACGTTCGGACGCTCGGCCTGCGCTACGAGCTCGCCCACGACGTACTCGCTGCTCGCGCCGTCGTCGGCGACGACCAGCACCTCGGGCGCGCCGGCGAGCCCGTCGATGCCGCACCTCCCGAACACGCGGCGCTTCGCCTCGGTCGTCCAGACCCCGCCGCGGCCGACGATCTTGTCGACCGGCGCGATCGACTCCGTGCCGTAGGCGGCGGCGGCGACGGCCTGCGCGCCGCCGACGGCATAGAGTTCGTCGACGCCGCAGAGCGCGCACGCAAACAGCACCGCGCGAGGCACGCCGCCGCCGGCGGGCGGCGTCAGGACGACGACCCGCGCGACGCCCGCGATCTTCGCCGGAACGGCGCCCATCAACACCGCCGTCGCCGCCGCGCTGCGCTGCGCGTAGACGGCGACCGAACGGAGCGGCCGCCGCTGCAAACTGAAGCGCGAGCCGTCTTCGTCCACGTACGACGTCTCCGGTTGCCGCTGACGCTGATGGAAACGGGCGATGCGCTCGCGCGCCAGTTCGATCGCGGCCGTCACGTCCGGCGGCACCAGCGAGCGCGCGGAATCGAGCATCGGAATGGCCACGCGAAGCTTCGACAGCTCGAAGCCGGGGTCGTCGAAGCGCCGCGCGTGCTCCACCAGCGCGGCGTCCCGTCCCCGGCGCACCCCGTCGACGATCGCGGCGACCTCGCCGGCCTCGGATTCCGAAGCGTTCCACCCCGCATCCAAGATGCCGGCGAGCGCCGCAGCATCGGACGCCGCCGTAACGTTCATCCGAACGCGTCCATCGCGCCTTCGCGCACGCCCTGGGGGGCGAAGATGCGCTCGAGTTCGTCGCGCACCCGCGCGTCGCTCGCGACCGCACGCGCGACGCGTTGCGAGCGCCCGCGCACGTGCATCACCACCGGAACCTCTCCGGGCCACTCGTCGATCAGCCGGGCCAATCGGTCGATCTGCTCGCGATCCGTGACTTCGACGTGCCAGCCGCGGACCGCGCCCCCGGGCGCGATCGTCGCGGGCGGCACGAACGGGCTCACGTCGTTGGCCGCCACGGAGAGTTCGACCCGCGGCTCGTCGCCCGGCGCGGCGCCGGGCCGCTCGCGCAGCCGAAGACGGCCTTTCACCACGAGGATCGCGTCGTTCTCGAAGAGGTGCTGCGACTGTGGATACGTCTTCGAGAACACCACGACGTCGCACGCGCCCGTGGTGTCCTCGAGCTGCGCGATCAATATCTGTTGCCCGGCCTTCGTCAACGTACGGCGCACGCCGATGACGGTCCCCGCGACGGTGACCGCCGAATCGTCGGGGACGCTCGCCAGATCCTTGACCTGCATCGCGCCGGAGCGCGCCAACAGCGGCGCGATCTCGGCCAACGGATGGCCCGAGACAAAGATTCCCAGCGTCTCGCGCTCCCACGAGAGCATCTCGCGCGTGGTCGGAGCGGCGAGACGCGGCAACGTCGGCGCGAGCACCGGCCCTTGCGACGCGGCCTCGCCGAACAGCGACACCTGCCCCAGCTCCGCGTCGCGCGTCGTCCGCGCGGCCAGCTCGAGCGCGGTATCGAGCGCGGCGAGCTTCTGCGCGCGGTTTCCCGGAATGCCGTCGAGCGCGCCGCACTTGACGAGCGCTTCGAAGACCCGCCGGTTGACCTGGCGCGAATCCACGCGCGCGGCCAGATCGAAGAGGTCGGCGAACGCGCCGTCCCGCTCGCGCGTCGCGATGATGCTGCGCACCGCCGCCTCGCCGACGCCCTTGATCGCCGCCAGGCCGAAACGGATGGCGCCGCCCACCACGGTGAAATCCACGAGCGACTCGTTCACGTCGGGCGGAAGCACTTCGATACCGATCTTCTTCGCCTCGTCGATGTATTCTACGAGCTTGTCGGTCTTGTCTTTGACCGAGGTCATCAGCGCGGCCAAATACTGCAGCGGATGATTCGCCTTCAGATACGCCGTCTGATAGGCGATCCACGCGTATGCGGCCGCGTGCGCCTTGTTGAACGCATATCCGGCGAACGGCTCGATCGAATGGAAGAGGCGCTCGGCCAGAGCGCGGTCGATGCCCGACGTCGCCGCGGCGCCCGCGACGAACTTCTCTTGATAGACGGGAACCTTCTCCTTCTGCTTCTTCGAGATGACCTTGCGCAGCTCGTCCACCTCGGTCATCGTGAACCCGGCGATCTCGCGCGCCATCTGCATGACCTGCTCTTGATAGACGGGGATGCCGTACGTCTCGGCGAGGATCGGCTCGAGCTTCGGATGGAGATAGCGCGGTTTCGACCGGCCGTGTTTGCTGCTGATGTACTGCGGTATCCAATCCATCGGACCGGGCCGGTAGAGCGCGACGAGCGCGACGATGTCTTCGAAGCCCGAAGGCTGCAGCTCGGCGCAGACGCGCTTCATGCCCTCGGACTCGAGCTGAAAGACTCCCATCGTCTCGCCCCGGGAGAGCATGCGGTAGGTCCGCTCGTCCTCGAACGTGATCGCCGAAAGATCGAAGTCTTCGTCGACGGTGCGCCGGATCTCGGCGACGGCCTTGTCCATCACCGTGAGGTTGCGCAACCCCAGAAAATCCATCTTCAGCAGGCCGATGCGCTCGATCCAGTCCATGTCGTACTGCGTGTTGATGCCGCCGTCGCCGAAGCGCACGAGCGGCGTGTACTCCATCAGCGGCCCCGCCGAGATCACGACCCCCGCGGCGTGCGTGCTCGCGTTGCGGGCCAGCCCCTCGATCTGCTTCGCCGTGTCGAGCAGCTTGCGTACGGCGGGCTGCGTTGCGTACATCGTCTTCAACTCGGCGATCTGGTCGATCGCGCGGTCGATGGGATAGCCCCCGGGAACGGACGGGAAGAGCTTCGCGATGCGGTCGACGTCGGGTAACGGAACGCCGAGCGCCCGCCCCGCATCCCGGATGGCCGCGCGCGCCGCCATCGTACCGAACGTCACGATCTGCGCGACGCGGTCCTTGCCGTACTTGGCGGTGACGTACGCGATGACTTCGTCGCGGCGTTCCACGCAGAAGTCGGTGTCGATATCGGGCATCGAGATGCGTTCGGGGTTCAAGAAGCGCTCGAACAGCAGCCGGAACCTCAGCGGGTCGAGGTCGGTGATGCGCAGGCAGTAGGCGACCAGCGAGCCCACCGCCGAGCCGCGGCGGGTCGACCGGAGACGGTCGGCGGCCAGGCACGCAGCGAGCGCGAAGCGTCTTGATCGAGCACGAAACGCCACCACAGTTCGTCGCTGTACTCGACTTGCGCGTAGGCGAACAGCACCAGCCAAACGGCACAGGCCACAACCAACGCAATGGCGACGTACCAGCGAAAAGTAAATCGTTCGGTGAGCAAGACGCCTTGGCGGTAGAAGTGACGGCGGAAAGGCAGCAACGCCGCCAGCATCACTGCCAAAATGAGGGCTTCTGCGACGTCCATGCCCTTGAGCAGCGATAGGACGACGCCCGAGGCCAGCACCAGCGCAGTCAGATAATAGGCCGAGTCGATCCGCCGTTGCAGGCCGCGAGCCAGAACCATCAACAACAGGCCTTCGATGCTGGCCAGGAAATGCGACAACTCGATCACCGACAGCGGCAGCACCCGGCGGACGAGCTGCAGGTGCGCGTGCGAAGCCGGCATCGCGCCGGACAAGAGAAGCATGGCGCCAGCGAGAAAGACGCTCGCGGCCAGCGCGCGCGGTGCGACGACGGGCACCCACTGGTTAAGCGCGTCCCGGAAATGCAAGCCCCGCCGACGATCGCCAACGGCGGTGGAAGAACGGAGCACCACCCGACGCCTCACTTTAACTCCCGACGACTATGACTCAACCGGATTGTCGCAGCGGACCCAAGGTTTTATGCGCGATCCGCCGCGTGCGATCATCGTATCGTTCGGCGGCGCGGTCTGCTACCGACGCAACGCTGTGCCCTGACAGATAGTGGCCTTGCTTTGACCGGCGGCCCTCGTACAATGAAGGGGTCGGTCCCAGGCCGTAGCGAGTGCGCTTGGCTGAAGGCCGATATAAAGTTGGTCGGATGACTAATTGAAGAGCAACCCGGCGTTTGCCGGAGGGCTCGTTTAAGAGTAAGCCGACGTGGTGGAATACCTCCGGGTGTTCGGCCACGTCGGCTTTTTTTGTTTCGCGAACACACGAGAATCGTCAATGAGAGGCACACGCCGTGATCAAACAGGCTACGCTTTGGGGCAACGACCACAGCGGCAGAGGCCGCTGCCGGGGTCAACCTCGATGGCAAGGTCGCAGTCGTCACCGGCGGGTCGTCGGGCATAGGACCTGAGACTGGCACGGATTTTGCTACGGCCGGGGCACGGGTCATTGTGGGAGCCCGCGACACCGCGAAGGCCGAACGCGGACTTGCCGCCGTGAGCAACATCGCGGTGTGGCCGTTGGACCTCGCCGATCCCGTGTCGGATCGACAGGTTTGCCGGTCGCTTCGCCGAATTCGGCAGCTCGCTCGACATCCTCATCAATAATGCCGGAGTCATGGCGGCCCGTGCCCTGATCGTCTATCAGTTGTATCGTCACCGTCTTATAAGCCGTGTCGCCATCGGCCCAGCGGCGGTGGCAAAGGTATAGAGCCGAGGGCAAAATCCGTCAGGCCGACTTGATCTACGACTGCTCCTTGTTACCGTTGCCGAAAGGGGCGATACCATTCCCTGTTGAAACCGTGCGAGCAGATCACGAAGCTGCCGCTGATTTCGCATGGTAACGGTTTCTTATGTCACGAATCAGAAGATGAATCAGTTGGAGGTCCCGCCATGCCGTAATGATTCGTGCTCCATGACACCTCGATGACTTTGCGTGCGCCGACTGTCAGCCCATAGCAGTAGTCGAACTTTAAAACGACTTTGGGCTCGGTAGGTTCGATTGGTATTGTTCACCAAAAAACTCAAATACCGGCTTCGGGCCAGCCATCCCCAAATGGCGCAGTTCATCATCGGCAGTATCGATCGCCTGCTGCAATACTGGCCAGTCGCATTTGTTCCACAAAGTATGCGCGAGCAGGTTCCGCTTTTCGCGAATGGCGTGCCACGCCGTTGCATGGAGCAGAAGCCCGCTGTCCGCCATGAATGCGATTCGACCGTTGAAGTCGCCTCTGTACGTTCGGTCCGGCATTAAGCCATTTTGGCTTATGTATTCGCGGAGAGCGTGATCCAGCAGTGATCCTAGCCGCACGAAGAGCAGAGAGGGCAGAATACCATCGACGAGCGGATTTGGCGGTCCCGCTGATCCCCTGTTAGATGATAAACGCGTCGGTGACACTCGGCGAGCTCCGCCTGCACAGATACGTGTACCAATCACTCTCTGTTGTTGTTGAAGGCATGCCTTGTCACCTTCGGGCGATTGATCTAGGTAGCGTAATGGGGTTGTCTTCGATGCGGTCATTAGACTGCGCTGGGCGAGTAATTCAAGTCGACGGCTGACAAATGACGCGACCATCCCAAGGTCGGTGCTGTCGGTACTGTTCTGATTGAGCAACTGGGGTTTGCGACATCGGTCGATTACCGGTGCACGTTGCGGCAATGAGACCCCACCGCAAACCTCCGCCACCACGACCATCAACCACAACATCTTTTTCAAGCCGGCCGGGGGACGTGGCATGGGGAACATCCTCTCTGGCCGACGCTTTATTCGCCATACGCCTGCACCAGCCAGATGACGAGCGGCATGCCGACGAGAAAAAACCAGCCTAATGCCGGAATAAGCGAACCGGGCGACGGACGACCGACAGTTCCACGTCCGGCGGGGCCAATGTAATCACCATCTTTGTCAGGGAACGAAATCATGCCTAACGGAACAAGCAAAACGGAAATCACGGGAAGCCCCTTTGCGCCGCCCGAGACGACGATAGCGATGCCGTAAACGAGCACAACGACGAGTGCCAGTACATTTACTCATCGTGACTTCCACACATAGACGGCACCCCCCGCCATTTTCAAAGGTCGTTTTCGTCGCCGAACTTACACTGTCGGCTCATGAGCTGATTATCGGCCGTGCCGCCCGCGATTGGCAAGCAATGCGGTCGGCCAGGGCATCGCACGCAGCCGGAAGTCGCACGGGTTTCATCGACCCATGCACCACAATCGCTTGCCTGGCAGTGCATTCGGCGTATTCGAACGACGCGAACTGCGCAAAAGACTTGGTCGATGCATTCTCAGAGCGTGGTCACCCACGTTCCTAGCTCACCCAACCCACCAGCGGGACGACCGTTGCCGCTGCTTACGAGACAGGGACGACAATCCGCAAAGCCCTTTGCTTAAGCAAGGAGGTTTCAGAGCAAAATCTCGGTAGTGCAGGGGGTTACTTGCCGCCCTGTCGGCTTGACCAATCCTTGTTGACCCAGCCAATCGCCGAAGCGGTCGATCCAGGTGTCCGAAGGAAGTCCTTGACCGCCGAAGCCGTGACCGCCCTTGGCGTAGATGTGCAGTTCGGCGGACTTGCCGGCCGCGTTCCAGGCGGAGTAGAGGCGAATGCTGTTTCTGGAAGGCACGAGGGGGTCATCGCTGGCACAACAGATGAAGAGCGGCGGCGCGTCCTTGGGAACCTTCACGCTACCTAAAACGGGGCCGTAGATCGACGCGGCGTAGTTCGGCCGGCTGGCGGCATCGTGCTCCGTCGCGACTCCGGTCGCTACCACCCCGCCGGACGAGAAGCCCATGATGCCGATGCGATCCGGTTTAATTCCCCACTCACCGGCGTGCTCGCGCACCACTTTGATCGCTTGCCGGCCATCCGCGACGGCCAGCGCGCTAAACTTCCGCACATCTTCCGGCAAGACCGGCCGCTCCCCGCCTTTCAGGCGATCCTCGATGGCCTTGAGCAGGGCGGCTTTCAGCATCGACTTGTGGAATTCCTCCTCAGTCGCTCCCGTATCCATCAGACGATGCTTCAGAACGAACACCGCTATGCCGCGGGCACGGAGCCATTTCCGCTTCTTCGATGCCCTCGTCCTTGGCCAGAAAGCAGAAGCCTCCACCGGGACAGATGATCACCGCCGTGCCATTGGCCTTCGAGCGCTCGGGCAAGAACGCGGTTAACGTGGGGCGAACGACGTTGCGGATGATTTTCCCTGCAACAATGCACTGCGGTGCTCGACCTCCTTCTGCGTCCACTTTTCCGAACCCGGCGCATCCTTGGGCCAGACCGGAATCGCCCTGGTTGGAGAGTTTTCCTGCTCTTTGCTCGACCTCGTCCGAGCGACTGCTCCAGCGAGAGGAGCGGTCAGAAGGAAAACCCACGCCAATTGCCATGCTGCTCGCATCGATTGGTCCTTTGAACCAAGTCTGGTCGTCAGCTCGGGCGAGAAACGGAACTCATCCATAACTCAAAGCATTCCGCGCGATCATTTACGCGAGCGGCGGTCATTCATTGCCGGCCGCGCCCAGACTCGCAAGCTGAACTGAAACCGTCCGCTCACGGAATTGATTATCAGCCCTGCCGCCGCGATTGGCAAGCAATGGGTCAGCGAAGGCGACGCACACGGCCAGAAGTTGCGCAGCTTTCATCGACCGGCGCTCCGAGAAATGCGGCGATGATTGGTGGACAGGCGCCGGGCGGGCGCCATGAGGCTACTCCTCAGGAGGAACGACGACGAGCGACGCATACAGGGCCGTCTTGCCGCTTACGAGGACCTCAACGCCCGTGCCGTCGAAATTCGCTTGGCTGATTTTGCCCGTCTCGGTCCAGTAAAGCTTGCGGTTCTCGGCGTCGAATGCCAGTCCGCCGGCTTCTTGCAGCCCCCCATTATGTGCGCGTCATTCTTGCTATCAAGGCCGACGCTGTTGATCGACCCGCGGCGTCGAGGCAGGTCACCCGTCCAGGGCAGGTCGCCGGCAAGCTGCGTCAGGTTGTCGCCGTCGAGATCGGCCGAATGGAGCGTGTCGGGCTTATCGGGGGCGTTCGAGACCGTGACGTAAGCTTGCCCCCTCTTGATCGACGGCCGGACATGTGCACACGGCCGTCTCCAATCCGCTTGTGCAGCACTTGTGAAATTTACTGGGCAGAACACCGGCATAGTAAATCTTGCGTGGGTCAATGCCATGAAGGTTGCGTGGCATAGATGAAAGAACCTTCGCTGGGGCGTTTTCTCTCAAAGGATTCATCGACCGAGGTACTGACGAGGGGGCGCC
>CAWGPY010000005.1:0-323527 GCA_963824595.1 Vulcanimicrobiota bacterium | reverse complement strand
CGGTCCCAGGCCCAGTTCGAAGAGCCGTTTGCCGAGCGGACTGCTGTAGTAGTACTGGCGCTTGGGCACCGCGCGAGCGATCAGCTCGATCTGACGCGACGATAGCCCCAGGGCTTTATAGGCACCGGCGGCGTGTTCGGTCTGCGCCTCGCTATTGGGTAAGAAGATTTTTGTCAAACACGACTCGGTGATGATGTCGCGAATCGGCGACTCGGTGATGTCGCTGATCGACTGCGTTTCGAGGATCGCCGCGCCATTGCTTTTCCGCAGGGTCTTGAGCCACTCGCGGATCTTCTCGCGAAAGAGCGGATGCGAGAGCGCCAGCCACGCTTCGCCGAGCGCAACGATAGCCGGGCGCCCGCGTGCCAGTCGCCGCTGCACCCGGTGAAACAGATAGAGCAGGACTGGTACGAGGTTCTTCTCGCCCATCATCGCAACGTGGTCGAGTTCGAAGACTTGGAAGAGGTTCTCATCGAGCTCGTCACGTTCGGCGTCGAGTAAGCGCCCGAGCGGGCCCGCGAGCGTGTACGGCGTGAGCGCGTCGCGCAAGAGCTGGTCCTGTACGGTGTTGACGAGATCGGTGAGCGTGCGGCTCTGCGCGCTGGCGAGCAGCTCGAGCGCACGATGGAGCGCGCGCCGGTGCACGGGCGTCACCGTAACGCCTTGCAGCGTCACGAGCGTCTCCAGCCACTCCTGCGCCCACAGCCGCTCAGCGGGCGCATCGATCTGCGCGAGCGGCGTGAATGCCGGCCCGGTATCTGCGCCGATCTCGTAGTACGATCCGCCGCTCGCGGCACAGAGCACGTAGAGCGAATAGCCCTTGTCAAAGGCGAAGACGTGCGCGTCGGGATAGCGGAAATGCTGCGCGAGCAGGAACGCCAGCAGCGTCGATTTACCGCTGCCGGTCGGTCCGACGACCAACGTATGGCCGACGTCGCCGACGTGGAGGTTCAGACGAAACGGCGTTGCGCCCGTGGTCGCCGCGTACGCGAGCGGCGGGCTGTGCGGCGGATAGAACGGGCACGGCTGCTGCGCGAGTCCGGGCCAGATGGTCGTGAGCGGCAGCAGATCGGCGAGGTTGAGCGTGTGCAGCAACGGTCGGCGGATATTCGGAACGCCGTGGCCGGGCAACGTCCCCAAGAACGCCTCGACCGCGTTGACGTCTTCGATGCGCGCACCGAAACCGGCGTGGTGGATCGCTTTGAGCACGTCGCGCGCCGCGGCATCGACGAGCTCGGCGTTCTCATCCATCAGCACGACGACGCTCGTGTAATAGCCGAACTTTACTGCACCGCTTGACGCATCGGCCAGCGCGGCAACGGCATCGGTCGCCATCGCATCGGCATCGGCGTCGACGTGCGTCGCCGCGGTGCCGGTCTGTTCGCGCACGAGGTTGCGTAGACTCTTGCGTTTCTGCCACCAGCGCGCGCGATAGCGGTTGATTCGCTGCTGCGCTGCCGGCGCGTCAAGCAAAATGAAGCGGGTCGACCACCGGTAGCAGAGCGGCAGGCGATTCAGGAAGTCAAGGATGCCGGGATAGCTCTCCGCCGGAAACCCGGTGATCGCGATCGGGCGAATGTGGCGGCAGCCAATGCGCGGGCGCAAGCCCCCGAAGAAGTCCTGCGAGCCGAAGACCGCGTCGAGGTACATCGGAATCGGCGGCAGATTGACCGGATGGTCCTCGCCGGTGAGACACACCATCAGGTGGCGGAGCAGCTCGTCGTGGATGTGCCCGCGCCCGAAGGGATCCTCGATCCGGCGGCCGCGCAGGCGCACGAGCCGCAGCGCCGCTGACAGGTTATCCTCGATTTCCACAAGGGCGCCCGCGAAGGTTTCCAGCGCTCGGGAGGCCATGCCGGCGTGCTCCCGCGGCCGGTCGCCTTCGACGAAGAAGGTCGCAATCGCGTGCTGCGCGTCGATCGGCGGAAGGTAGGTCACGGAGAGCACGTAGCGGCTCTCGTAGTGCGCGCCTTCGGCCTCGTAGGCCGCCCGCCGCTCCGCGTCGATGAGCAGCGTCGTACGATCGGGAAAGGCGCCCGCCTGCGGATAGCCGCGCGCCTCGGTACGCAGCGCGTCGACGTGGACCATCCATCCGCTGCCGCGCCGCGCGAACGCCGCGTTGACGCGCGCCGAGAGCGCCGAGAGCTCCGGCACGCTGGCCGAATCGAGATCCTCGCCACGATAGGTCCATGCCGCCGTGAGACTGCCGTCTTTGTTGAGCACGACGCCGTCGTCGACGACTGCCGCATAGTTGAGCAGATCCGGCAGACCCTTTGCCGTGGAGCGAAACTCGCGCAAGTTTAGCACGGCATCCCCTCCCGCACGGTCGAAAGACGCGATGTCGCGCGCGATTGTGCCGAATAATAGCCACGGTAACGCGTGTGGCGCAGATAGACGCGGGTGAACTGCGGATCGGACTTCGCCGCGCGTTGCAAGGCCGCGAGGCTCAAGCCCCAAAAGACGACGCCTACGACGGTGAAGAGCAACCGTGCAAGGCTCATCACGAGCACCGCCGCGAGAATCCCCGAGATGAGCACGAGCTCGCGCTCAGCGCCCATCAGCAGGATCGGCCGAATCAGCGACAGGTGAATCGGAATCGTGCGCGGCCGGTCGGTCATATCACCGCTCCCGTCAGGCCCAGCGCCGTCAAGAAGTTGTTGCCGAGCACGAGAAACGCGATCGCGACGACGAGCAAGAGCGCGCGTCGAACGAGATGCCCCAGTTCCTCGCCGAAGACCAGCGCCGCGCCGGCGGCGAAGAGCGCGAGCACCGATACCGCGGTGGCAACTGGTCCGGTCAGGTCGTTTTGCAGCGTCTGCAGGGGCGTATCCCATGGCAGACCGCCGCCGGTGCTCGCGAGCACCGGCTGTAGCATGGCGATCGCGAAAAGCGGAAATAAAGACGCCGCGGTTCTCACCGCGGCGGGCATGCGAATCATAACGTAATCCTCTCTTGGTTTAGTAAGTCATAGGGCGATTAAATGGCGGTGCATCTGCGGTGTCTCGTCGACCGTTGCGGGGTCGATCGCTTCGAGCACGTAGCCGGAGGCGGACGCCCCGTGGACACGGGCGATCTCGGTGATCTTTCGGCCAGTCGGCGTGCGCACAATGACGACGATGAGGTCAACAGCTTCCGCAATCAGCGCCGGCTGCGGCGGCACGTTGGCTTCCTGGACCAGCTGCTCGAGCCGAATGAGGCCAGCGCGGGCGTCATTGGCGTGCACGGTCGCAATGCCGCCGGGGTGGCCGGTGTTCCAGGCTTTGAGCATCGCCAGCGCTTCGGCACCGCGCACCTCGCCGACGATGATTCGGTCGGGCCGCAGGCGCAGCGCGGTGCGCACCAGGCGCGTCATGTCGACGGTTTCGGTCGTGCGCAGCGCAATGTGATTGGGCACGCTGCAGCGCAGCTCGCGCGTCTCTTCGATCATCAGGACGCGTTGTGTCGAGCCGATCGCGGTACTCAGCTCGTGGAGCAGCCCGTTGGCCAGCGTTGTCTTACCGCTCTGCGTGCCGCCCACGACCAAGATGTTCTGGCGCGTACGGATAGCGTGGCGCAGGACAGCTGCGTGGCCGCTCGCCGGCGGGCGATCGATGCTCGCAAGCGTCGGCGGCACGACGCCGTCGAGAATGCCGTCACGCACGTAGTCGTCAAGACCGTAGACCAGTGCCGCGGCCTTGCGAATGCAGAACGCCGGCGCGAGCACCACCGGCGGAAGCAATCCGCACACGCGGCTGCCGTCGAGAGCGAGCTCCCCTTCGAGCACCGGACGTTCCGGCGTAATCACGTAGCCGAGCGTCGCGGCGACGGTGCCGAGCAGATTCTCGGCTTGTGCGGCGAAGATCTGCGTCCCGGTATCGCGCATGCCAATGCCGAGCTCGTCGATCCACAAGTGTCCGTCGGGATTGAGCATTACTTCGATCACGCGCGGGTCGGCCAGCGCATCGAGCACAGCCGCGCCGAGCTCGCGGCGCAGCTTCTCCTGCAGGCGCACGTGCAGTTGATCGTTCAGTGATAATTGCTCAGGCACGGCTTACGTCCGGCGCCGGAATCGACGCCCGCTGCAGGAACGTTCGATCGCGGAAATACAGCGGCTGGACGCCGTAAATCGGCGGGCGCCCGGACACGAAGACGAGGAGATTTCCTGGTGCGACGATTTCGCCCGTATCGGTCTTTCGCGGGCCCGGAAGCCGCATCACTTCGTCAGGCGTCAAGAGCGGGCGCTGCGTGTCGTGCTCGTTCGTCATGGTATGCGGTAGCAGGGCGCTCATGCGGCTTCCCGAGTAGTTACGAACGGTGTGCCGAACCGTCATCGTGCCGCACATCTTCGAAAGCAGCTCCGCAGTCCCGACGTCGTTGGGCGCTGAAGCGATCCGAATCGCGCAGTTCGCGATGATGGTCTTGCTCTTGCTCCCCCACGCCGTTTCCAGCTGACTTAAGTCCTGCGCGATCAGGAACAGTTTCAGCCCGTAGCCTCGGCCAAGCGCAAGCGCAGTTGCAACCACGTCCAAGGCGCCCAGCTCCGCTACCTCTTCCAGCATGATCAGGACTCGCGGCTCGTGCCACGTGCTCATGCTGGCGCATCAGCGCGAGCAGCACTTGCGTCATAATCAGCCGCGTCAGCGGGCGCAAGCGCTTCTTGTCAGCCGGGTGAACGACGAAATACAAGCTGATGCCACCGTCACCGAGGTCACTAAGGTTGAAGTCGCTGGATGCGATGTTCGCCGCGATGACGGGATCGCTGTAGAGCGTAAGGAAGCTCTGCGCTTCCGCCACGATATTCGCCTTGACGCGCGACTCCATCGCTTGCATCTGCGTCGCGATCTGCGCCACGAGCGGATGCGTCATGGATGGAAGGCCCTTCGCGTCGAGCCATCCCCGCGCATGCGAGGCGTCGTGTGGATAACCGCGCAGGTGCTCGAAGAGCTTGTCGAAATCGTTGAAGCGCGGATCGGCCAGCAGCGCGGCAATGCCAGTAAGCGAGTCATTCCTCGGGTCGGCATCATGCTTGACGTGCAGGCTGATTCCGACCAGCAACCGCTTCGCCATCTCGACCCAGAAGCGGTTGTCGCCGCGCACCGGCTTTTCGCCTTCGTCCGCAACGAGCTCGACGATGTTCTGAACGTCCTGGATTTCGTAGTTCGTTCCGATGCGAATTCGGTCGAATGGGTTCAAGTGGATGCTGGAACCATCGGTCGCCGTGGGCTCAAACTTGTAGACGCGCTGGCCCAGGCCGCCGTCTTGCGGACTCGCAGCACGCCAGCCCGCCGTGTGGACCCAAAGCTCTCCGCCGGTAAGATCGAGCGCGAAGACGGATCCCAACCACGAAAGCAACGTCATGAAGACGGAGCCAGTGGTCTTGCCGGCGCCCGTTGGCATAAACGCGAGGTCGTGCGTCGAGCTTGCGTCACGCAAATATTTGAGTCGACGCGATTTCGGATCGCGCCATGCTCCGACGTACGCGCCGCGAGCGCGACCCACCAAACCCATTGCCCGGACCTCCTGCGGTGAGGCCCAGTGTGCCGAGCCGTGAAGGTCGGTGCGCCGCTGCAAGCGGCCGATACGCCGCGCTGCCATCACAACGGCAACCAGAACACCGAGAGCATTCCCAACCGCGGCGATCGCGTATGCGTGAACGAACACCCGATGAACCTCGAGCCCAAAGCATGCCGGATGATCGTACTTGATTGCCCAGGCGACCAGCTCGAAGGGTGAGTAAGTGTGCCCGAAGAGCGGCCGGCCAAGGGCCGCCTGATACCCGAACGCCCGCGCGACCTCTTGCGTCGCGGCCCAGCACGAGACGGCGCCGACCCAAATGACGATCCCAATCGACGGGAAGATCACGCCCATCGGATCGCGCTCGCGCCGCGGCAGTGTGTAGAGGTTTGGAGTAGGCGATGGCTTCATATGTTGCTCACCACAAGGCATGCGACCAAAAGAAAAAGCCTCCGAAGCGCTCCTGCTTCAGAGGTTTTACGCCAGCATTATTATGCGGGCGAAAGTCACGTGTACTGGTATACGCCAATTATCTATGGCACATCGTCGATCGTCAAGGGGGGCCGTGGGCGTCACTGTAACGACGCGGCCCGACATGGTGCTGCCGCACGGCGCCGTCGCCGCCGGCGCAGAGGCTCGGCGTCAACGCCGAGCGCGGCGAGTCGCCAGGCTCGCGCTGGAAGAACTAGAGCGACGCCTATTACCTCAAACTCAAGTGTCGCAGGTGCTCGTGGAGACGAAAGACCTGGTGCAAGTGGCGAAGCTCGCGACCGCGTTCAAAGTCGAGCCGTCGGGCGACCGGGACAGCGCGCTTGCGGGGATTGCATCCATCGCGGACCAGCCCTCGATCGAAGAGCGGTGTCAGCTCGCCGAGCGCCGCGATTGCGAAGGGCGTTGAGTCGCTGTGGGCAGATCGGCGCTATGCGGCTCGTTCGCACAGCAACAGTTGCGTAGATGCCACTCCGCATACTTTTTGAGGTCCACGCCGTTAGCATCGCGTGGAGCCTCCCGGTCCCTCATAGGCGCAGATATTCTCTACTTCTCATGGGACCAGTTCTTGCGCTCCTTCGCGATTGAGCCACGGAGCACTGCCTCCGCACGGTTTATTCCGCAGTCAACTACGCCGCACGGGAAACGTCTCCGTCCAGAGCGTGATGCCGTGGCTACCACGATCGCGCTCTGCCGTCTCCAGATCGAGCATCTCAATGCGCAGCATGACATTACGCCGCGCCGGGCCTTCCCTGGCATTAGGGCCGTCAGCGGCAATCTGCAATGGGATGTTGACGCGCCGCTCGTGTGACACGGACAAATGCCCTTGATCTTCCATCGCACGAAAGGCATCGTCGGGGTCCAGCATCGCAACGACCCGAAAGTGCGCTGGCACCGGAGTCACGACCTCAAAATGTAGGTGCGCTCCTTGAAGATCGGGCTCGATCTCATGCAATACGTTGCCGCTGTCGTCCGTCAGCGACACGTTCGTTATGCTCGCTTCCGGCATCCGCGCAAGTCTGTTATGGCGCTCATGAGCACAGTCTGCGTCCAGGACGTAACCGCCCGTCTCATCACTAACGCCCGAAATCACTCCACCTTCAGAACAGCGCCATCGGAGCATGTGCCGACTGCGAGATGGATCGTCCGAATCTTTTCGCTGCGCGCCCTCAGGACTGCCAAGATCGCCGAGCGCTTCCGTTAGCGCCTCACGCGTCCAGGCACTCCTGTAGTATTCACTCATGATTCCGTAGGTTCACCGCTGTGGATTGAGAATCATGCGCCTGGCTGCGCGCTTTCATTCAAGAAAGTAGCGCAGGGGCCGGTCCTAGGTTTCACTCCCGGACAGCCCGTTCCATCGACTCCCGCGACTCTTTAAAGATGGTAATCTTGGCCGTCAGCGCTCGATGCCGTGCGATAATCGTCTCCACGGCGGACTGCGGTAGACAACGTCGATCGACTAACACGGCAAGCAGTACGCTTGCAAAGAGACCTGCTCTAAACAGCAGGCCCAGCGCCATGTTCACCTTCACGGTTAGTGAAAAGCGTAGGTCGTCATCGGCGCGCCGTAGGTCATCAGCGACATCAGCAAGTGCAACGATGTCGCCGTGGGCCCATTTGCTCCAAAGATTCTGCTCATAGGCGCTCATTAAATAGTGCTCATGACGCTGGAATAGCGCTGCGTGGCTCTGCTCAAGCTTACGCATTGATGCGCCAGCAACGTCGTCGTAGCGTTTTTCTAACAGCGTATCTAGTTCAGAGTTGTTTAGGACCTTCTGAGCGATCCGCGAAAGTTCAAGGCGGGATGGTTCCAAGCTTTCATAGCATTCGAGCGCAAGGGCAGAGTCTTCGTGAAACACGACGGCATTACGAGCGAGAAGGCCTAGCGCCCTTGCATGAATCTGTGCTGGAGGGTGCAGTCCCAAGGCGCATACTGCACGAAGCGTTTCCATTTCGATAGCAGCGATCGCCGCGGTGGCGACAATCAGGTGATGTTGAGCGGCGCGATCATGCTCCGTTGGAGGCGCTAGGCGCCGGCCCATATCGACCGCAGTATACAATGCGCCCGCAGCTTGCTTCGCAAAGTCGAGCCATTCCGCATCTGCAAGCGGATCGTCCCCAAGCGTTACATTACACAGCCGGATAGTCGTCGGCGGCGCGTCCAAGCGGGAGACGTTTTCAGGTCCTCGGGCTTCTAGGGGCATGTGAGAGTGTCCACAATGCCGGGCACCAACGAGGTGACGACGCATTTGCTCCGGACAAGCATAATCATGACCCTTTCCCAACCGTCGCCGGACTTTCTCCGGGGACGCCTTCACCTCGGGGCGAATGCTGCATATTCAGTGGCGCCAGCGTTGTCGCCAGTTCATCTATGCTGAGGTCGTCGTAGCCAAATGACTTTCTAAAGATCGACCAATATGGCAACGTGTTGCGTTTGAAAAACAATGCTCTAACCTTCTCAGTATCCTTGTAGTAAGGGAACACACTTCTGTCGTAAAATGCGTCGAAGCAGTTCTCCCGCCGATGGAACCACAGGTCGCGAGTTGTCTTTGCGAGGTAGACCGCCGCTAACAAGACAGTGCATAGCTCAGAAAGGCGGTGGGGGGGGATAACAGCCCCATTCCGTGGCTATCCGCAAAGCTCATGAACACGCCAGCTAAAACCATAGCAGCGCCGCACTGAAAAAGGACCTTCGCACACCGGCGGGCGCGATAACGTGATCCATGGTCAAGTACGCGGTCGGCAAAATCGCTGGTATCTTCGACGTAGCGGTCGGGCGGCGCGCCATCCTCAGCGAACGAAAAGCTCCAAGCTGAAAGCAAGACGCCTATGACGGGAAAAAAGCACGCCCATAATCGCCGAGCCCCAACTAAGTATCATACGCTCGTGCTACCCTCCAGGACGTGTTTGGTGGCCGGCTATAATATCCCCTATCGCACACACAAACGCACGATCAGTTGGAGACTTACACATCGGAAAACCCTTCGGCTTCGGGCTCTTCATTCGAATCGCTAAGACCGCCGCCCTAGAAGAAGGGCATGATATAATCGCGCTGTGAACGGAGGCGTCCGGGATTGGGGCGGGCTTTTAGCATGGGCGATCATCATTCTCGTCATATCTTTCAATACGACCAAACACCAATGGTTTGACTCAATCGGCGCGGGGAACAAGGCGCTCTTCTGGTCCACGTTGTTAGGCCCATTAATGGCAGCTGTCGGCTGGTATGTGGCCGCCAACGAGAACTATCGAAAGAACCGGCTCCTGGAGCTGGAGCGTCAGGAGCGAGACCACCAGGGCATTGTTCGTCAGGTCAATATGCTTCTGCGTGTCGTTATCAAAAATCTTGAACCGTTCTTTTTCATATTCACCGCCATACAACTTGACGACGTTATCGAAACGTGGAGACGCTTAACTGACCTTCTACACGACAGAGCGTCCGCCGTTGCGCTCACGGACGCAGATTTTCTTGCCTTAGAAGCATTTTGGTCGAGGCTTGGCAAAATGATTACCATGGCTCAACAGGAGATGGTGCGGTGGGGTACGACCACTTCAACGGAATATCCGCAGTCTCAAGATGAGCGTAAAGACTATTTAAGGCAGCTATTCGCTGATCCGTTACCTTTGCTGCAGCGAGCCGTAAATACGCTTGGTGCCCCCGACGTTCATCAGGAGATGTTCAACCTGAGGCAGGATGCTATAGAGTTCGAGCAGATGATGGCCACCAGAATCAACAGAGGTAGACTCTAGCCATGGAACGCGAACGACTGGAACAATTCTTAGACGCGAAGGTGCGCGTTGACCTGGTAGGCGGCGTCACGCTTGTAGGGACATTGCAGGCGTCAGTTGTCCCTCAGATGCTTGAAGTCTTGTCTCGCAAAGGAACGCACCAGCTTATGTGGCCTTCACAAGTGGTTGAGGTGACTCCATTGACCCCGTCTGAAGTGTACCGTTTGGAAAAACAGTGTACCTGCAGCGACACCGGGGACCTGGCGCTCGATCAAGAGAACCATTTGAAATGCCCGCTCCATAGCTTCAAGACCACAGAACTTGACCACGATGCTTATGAAGAGTGGAAAGGTGTATTGTACGGGGCGCTTCGTGAGAACGCGGAGATACAGGCGAAGGCTGGAAAACCTCTAGACAGATACGGCGAGTACGAGATGGCAGGTTTTCAGGTTGATGCGGCAGACAAACCTGCCGGCGACGAGGGCGCCGTTAGGATCACGGTAGTCATCAAGCGCGGACCCGCGCAAGGACGGCCAAGCCCCGTAATGGCCAACTGGCGTAAAGACGACGCCGTAACTGTTGCACGTACCGCTGCCAGGGCTTATCTCGATCGACTTCGACGCTTTGGCGAATAAGGCAGCCCACGTCATCATCGGTAGGTTCCCTACGGCGAAAGTCTCTTCAGTCAGGCCGTATCTCTGCAGGTTCTTTTCGATCGTACTTGCATCTACCGATTATGTATTCACGGCCCCCAGCGGCGGGGGTTGGCTACGTACAAATTTTCGGAAGCGTGTCTGGCTGCCGCTGATAAAGGCCGCCGAGGTTCCAAAAATCACCCTGTATGGATTGCGCCATAGCTCCGCATCATTGATGGCTGCCATGGGAGTGACATTGTTAGTGACGAGCCGTGCTCTCGGACATTCCAACATTCGGACGACTGCGAATACCTACTCACACCTCTTTGAGGAAGAATCGCGGGACGTCGCCAGCAAATTTGACAAGCTGCTAAAAGGGCCATAAGACTAGACCTTCTCCTTACACTTACCTGCGACATGGTGTAAGGTGAGTGGCATCAAAGGATCAGCGTAGTCACGGCCGGGAAACTCCGGTCGTGCCCGCCACGGGTGCGAAAGAGCCCATACCACCGGCCGATACCTCAGGGTTGTGGGACATTGCACGGCTACGCAAACACGTTCCCTTAAGTGAGTCGGGGATCCGGCGGCTTGTAAAGCAGCGGGTACTCCCATCGATCACCATTGGCTCGAGCAGTTGCAAGGCGGGTGGATGTTTAGATAATGGTACCGGCGATCTGCAACAGACTGCCCACTATGATCAACGCCAAGCCCACTCGCGCCCGCACATCATAACTCGCATCCCTCTTCTCGTCCTCTCGACTCTTCCTCGTCACCAAAAGAGCTTCGCCCTCTTTGCGTATTCTGAAGGGCATGCCATAGAAGAAAAGCATGATGACGCCAATTGCGTTGAGGATGACTCCCGCGATCGTGCAGGCTTGGGAAGGCCGCATGGAAAGCATTCATTAGGTACGTGCGGCAAATTTAACGGACTCACCTCCGGCGCGTGTCACTGGCTGCCCGGGGTCCTGCGTCTTGATCGAGCGGAACGTCAGGGTCACGGGTATCGAAACGAGGTTGCGGATTTCGACGTGCCGCGCCTTTCCGACCGGTATCGATTCCAAAGTAAATCCGTTATCCGGAAAGTCTCGTCCCTGCGGCGGAATACCGAGCGCCACTACGTACGCGCCACTAAGGGTGCAGTCGATGCGAACGTTGGTGGCAGCGGAGCGGCCGACGTTCTCTAGCTTAAACTCGATCTTGTGCGAGTTGTGGCCCATGAGATCTTTATCGCTACGTTCTGCCGCGTTTTCCGGCCGCAGGACCAGGCCTTCAGCTATCGTGGGGTTCGCAACGATCACGAGGTGCAACTCTGCCTCTGCGGGGCGCGGGTTGTCTGCAGATCCTTCTGGGTTAGGGGTGAACCACGTGAACGTATTTTTCCTTTCTGCCCACACTTCCTCAATGACGATAATTGCGCCACGATCTCTTCGGTCAGTCTGCACCGTTTTCCAGTAGGCGAGACCGGCGACAATCAAGCTCAGGCCGCTAAGGATCCACGTACCGATATCGGAGGCGCTAACTCCGGTCAACGCAGCTCCTTACTTGCCCATAAGGCGCACGCGCAGCCGCGCCTGCCATCGGTTATGCGTCCACAACCCACCTGCGATACCCGTTACACATAGCAAGGGCAGCCAGTGGGTCCAGAGCAAGGCCCCAAACGCCATGATCGACACAACGAGCCACATTCCAGCGGACGCCGCATGGCTTATGGCGCCTGCCTTCAGGGCTTCGGCAGTTTGATCTGCAGACGACGGGCCCGGTGTAGAAGAGCTAAAATGGGATTTCATCTTCCAGATCATCCTCTTTAGGCTTTCCCGGGCCCAACTCGACTAGCAAATCCGCCAGAGCTTCGTCCAGTCCCCGAGCCTTGCGACGTGCCGCTTCATAGGTTTCCCGAAATAGACGCTCTCCTTGGCTATGCTTCATGTACGAACCAAATGGCGTAAATGAATCGACTTCTCGTCCCGAAAGGTCGACTATTGAAATTGAATAATAGGTATACTCACCGCCAAGCTCCGGATCGTAGGACGTTCCCTTGGTAACGGTTACCCCGTATTTTGAAAAGAGCGCCCTGAATGTGTCCTCGGCCTCTGTATTCTCCCACGGCACTTGGCCTAACAGCGTCTTCTCGTGCAAGCGTAGAATAAATGTTGTGATCTCGTCATCCGTCATAGGTGTCGTCCTTTTTGGTGAGTTTTCGCAATCGTCCAGAGAAACCGCTTAAGAATCCGAGTTGTTTTGTTATCGAGCGCACCAGACCGCTCGCGTTCAATGGTTCCTGATCTTTGATTATCGCGTCGGCAAGTCGGCCTTCTACGATCTCGAAAGCCTTTATCGACAGCCCTAAGCCTTCCTCATCCTGCTCCTCTATTTCAAGACCGCCATTCATAACGGTGCGCAATTGGCTAAGGATGGAGGCAAGCTCTGAGCGCGCCTCTGGCCATTGACGGTTCAATAATGACGTTTTAAGACGCTCCAGATCCCCGATGGCTATTGCGCTGCGTCGGTAAGCCTCTAATGACTCAAGCTCCCTCGAAGTTGCTAGAGCGGCAGCCCGGGCTGCTACGGAAGCTGATTTAGCCTCAAAAATCAATCTCACACTGATGAGTAAACCGGGGATGCCAATACCTAAGCCCAGAATCGTCGCAATTGCGTCAACATGAATATTGGGAAACCTGTAATACAGGGTGAGCGCCGCGATCATTAGGAACGCGATCAGCGCGATTGCACGGGTCCCCAGACCATAGCTCTGGAGAAGGCGCCACATCCTCGGAAAGTGCAGCGTACTTGCTCCGCTTTCCTTCGTCACTCCACTTGTGCTTCGGGCGTCCTACCCGCTGCTTTTAACGACCAAAAACGGCACCTACCCCGCCCGCTTGTCCGCGATAGTCCCTGCAGAGAGCAAAACGCTCGACTAGCTTAAACCCAGTGTCCCGTTCAATCGCCGTTATGACGTCTTTAGCAAACCTTTCTTCCTTGGCCGTACCCAATATATAGAGTCGGTCGATTCCCTGGCCATAATGTTGCTTGGCGCGACCCACGTAAAGTTCCGATCTAGACGAGGCCGCCTTGTCTGGGTGTGCCACGAGGAGCAGTGCGTACCTTGATGCGGCTCCATCCCTTCCCCAAACGTCGTCAGCCATCGATGCTTTACCGCCGCGCCGTTCCTTTACCTGGCGGGCGAATATCCTCCATATGCTTAAGGGACTCGTTTAACTCATCACTCATCCGGTTTCGGAGCGATGTGGTCTGTACTCTTTCGGCGATATGCTGGACTTCGCGTAAAAGTGGACCCGTGAATAATCCAACATCATCGAGGTTCTTAAAACGGTCGTAGTAGGTGACAACCTTGCCCTTTTTGTCCACAGCCGGTTCAAACACGTAATCCGTAAATGCCTTGAACGCGGCTTGATCCCGTCGGGCGGCTATTCTTCCACATACATAGATGATGGCTGCCTCACGTTGGTTTTCCGGTATGACCTTGCGGACGCGGGGAAAGAACGACTTTTTTAAAAACTGATACGTGACGTTGACGAAATTTCTAGCCTGATCGTTAAATGGGCGAACGCGGACGACGATCTCGTTGTCCGAGAAGAAATCTGCTTTGCTTTCCTTTTGCACCCATTCAATATCGATTTGTCTGATCCAACCGGTGGGGAGCTCAGATTGCAGCTCACCCACAGCGGTGTTTACGTGGCCACGGATATCGAATTTTTTGGTTGCTTTAACCAAACGCTTAAACCGTAGACGCGTGACAAACGGCCCAAGGACCCTGGCCTTAAGGATATCTACAGCCGAAAAGCCACTTGCTACTTTGCTTATGACCCAAAGCACGCCCCAAACGAGCAAGACAATCCATGCCAGCTTACCGTGGCTATCAAGCCACGTTGCGATCGTACTATACTGAGCCCAAAAGAATTCAGTCATAATCTTCGTTTCGCGATCTGTTTAGAATGCATTTAGGGTTGCCGCAAAGGAGTTTGACCTCCCCGTCTAGTGGATACACCGCGTCAACATCGTCAACGGCGAGTGTTGTGCCGCACACGGAGCAGCGCGCTCCTCCGCCTTCGAGAGCCTCATAGATGCCGAGCTCCTTCAAGAAGGCGACGAAGTCCGACTCATCGACGACCTTCATGGTCGTTCGCTTTTTTCTCTTGAAAAGACCAAACAGGTTAAACCGCATGGGTGTAACTCCTAAGTCTCTTAGGCTCGTGCCCTAGCAGCAAAGCTTCGACCCGTCGCCATAACGACGAATTCTACCGGATAGCCTGTGCCACACGTGGCGGCACTCAGATTCTATCAGCGCTTACCTTTTCGGACTAGCAAGTACTCGACCTCGTCCAGGGCTATCCGTCGACGGCCACGACTGAGCTGCGGCGACAACATACCCCCGGCGTCATCGTAATATAGCAGGAGCCACTGGATCAGATACGCCCGGGGCTCAGGCGCTTAATGGCCGCCCGCACGGCCTGGGCATCATCCCAGGGTTGTTCGTGTCGATCGTACTGAGGGGGTCGGGCCATAGGGCGAAACGGGTGTTCGATCACGGTAACGGGCATACCCTCGCCCTGAGGTCGAGGTGACGGAGTAGGCCTTGGCCCCCGACCTCTTCCCGACCAGGGCGGACTGGCTGGTGGGGTCCCTGGTGGGGTCTAGCACTAATAATCGGTACCGATATGGCGGCTATGGCGATATGGTCCTCACCTAAAACCCTTATTCTACAGGGTTTTTCCGAGATTCGTGCTCAAAATGGCTCTCCGTCGTGGCTTCCTTGACACGGAAGAGGCCATGGGCCCAGCCGGCCATCTCAGCGTCACGCGAAGTGCGAAGGCCGCAGCAGCTTGGCGTGGTGACGCTCGGCCGCCGAGCGCGCGACGTTGGTAACGGCTAACCTCGAACGGAAGCCTGGGCTGACGCCGAAGATCTAATCGGGCGTGTAATACGACGGCGGCAAGCGCAGCGATCGCTATCAACGGTGGGATGACTGCTAACACGAGACGGTGCTCCGGGTTGAATAACCATCCCACCATGAGTATCGGCACACCCAGCAGAGCGAATAAATATGTCCACCGAACCACGTCGGATACCGGAACAAGCGCGTCGAGCGATAGCCTGCGGAGCCAGATCGTGTCACGCACTATCCGAACCAAGGGGAGGCTCCAGACGACTAGCACTATCGATGTCGCGAAAGCGAGTGCGTGACTAGGCGAGTCTTTCACATGGAGAATGGCGAGAATGCTTGGTGTTAACATCAGCCCGAGGACAAACAGCAGGAAAGCCGTCGGGTCGAGATCGGCTTGGCGATGAGGAAGATATAGATGAGTCCAAACACTACAGGTCCCCGATCGATATCGAATCACGCCAACGGTTGCGGTCGCGTTCCCGACGAAGGCCGCGCTCAACTTCATGCCTTAGTGGCTCAGGTACAGCCCGATATTGCTTGTCGATGGCGGCCGCAAGCTGGTTGAGGCCCGCATTTGGTGTGCCATCGTGGACGTCCACCTTTGAAAGCCCCGCGCGCTCAAGGACGTTTACCTGATGCTCGACCAGCGGCATTCGCTCCCTATAAACAACACGCGCTTCGTTCATCTCCCGCTCAAGGTTCAGTGACGCGGCGAGGTATTGCCGGTACCGGCGTTCGTCGGAAGCGACGCGGCAGACGATCTGCGGCACGTTCCGCTCGTCGAACTCGCGCATCGCTTCGGCAGCTGCCTGCTCGTAGCGGGAGCGGTGCGCGGCGTGCAGCTCCGCCTCCGCCTTTGCCGCTACAGCTCTCGTCAGCAAGTTCCAGGATCGCCTCTCTTTGCTGAGGCGCGTAAGCCGAACCCGCTCTGCATCCGTGAGCCGAGTCACATCGGTGACGTGCTCCTGGATCCGCCGGCGCTCGGCGGCAAGGACGTCATCCAGTGGGAGTGGCCGCGCGACGCGTTGCAGCCCGTCGCGCTCGGCGTTGGCATGCTTGTAACGCGCCTCCTGCTCGCCGCGGATGACGTCGAGCCGGGCGCGGACTTCATCAAGGGTCGCGCGTTGCGGTTCACTCCGCGGCGCACGGCGTTGCTGCTCACGCGTTGGCGGCACGAGCGAGTCTGAGCACGCTGTGCGCGCCGGATCGCCGGCTCGTGCTCTCTCGGTAACAAACGAGCGATAGTCCATAAGCTTCTCCTCGCGCGCTAGTCGCCCGCTCTGAAGCTCAGCACGATCTTCGTGGCTTCCCAGCGAACGCGTGCCGCGGCATGCTCCTGCGCGCGCCGACGCGCGATTACTGCATCGATCGACCAATAGGCGAGTTGATGCGAGAGCACTCCTCGCGCGTTCCCAGCCGCGCCACTGTCACGCAGCAGCCGGCGTGCTTCACGGCGACGCTGGGCCTCATGCTGTCGCTGCGCGCGACTCGCGCTCCCATGCAGCATTTCGCCGCGCACCGCTGGCGCGATCGCATTCGGTAAAGAACCGGTCGCGGTACGCTTCGTACGCCGAGCGCATCCGAGCGTGGTCGGCGATGGCTCGGGCCTGTGCCATCGCCCTGCCGGACCCGTACCGGGCGTCATGCTCTGCCCGCTCGCGCAGGCGACTCTCGATTACGGAATGCCGTATCGCTGCTGACGTTCGGCTCGCGTCGTGCGTTCGTGCCGCCTTGCGCTCCGCCCGGGAATGGCCCGAAACGCTGCTCGAGCGCAGCCTTCTTGCAGCGCGGATCGATGCGCGACGCGCCGCAGCCTGGCGCACCGGGGCTGGCCCTTCGCAAATGCAAGGCCCTGGACCCGCGCACCCCGCTGCAACGAGCTTGATGACGATGCCGTGCTGACTCGAGTCGCGCGTAAGGTCTTCCCACGATCGTCGCCGCATCGACGGCCGCGAGAATGGTCGGACGAACCGTGTCGCTCCATGGCGCGGCGGGCGCATAACGGCCGGAGCAGGTTCGTGCGTCGGCGTGAACGGCCCGAAGCGGCGTTCGAGCGCTCGCAGTGCGCACACGCGCGATCAATGCGCGACGCCGCGCAACCCGGCGCCCTGCGATCGAGGCCCTCGGCGAATGCTAGGCCCTGGACGCGCTCACCACGCCGGACGAGCTTCACGACGACGCCATGCGCGCCAAGGCGCTTGTGCAGGTCGTTCCAATCGCGTGCGCGATCGACGGCATCGAGGACGTAGGGCCGTGCAACTCTCCTGCCACGGCAGCTCGCCGTCGCTCGTGCAGCCGGCGGTACGCGCCGTCGCTGAGCCGACGTTCTGGCGGTTCGGCGGCAGATCGTGAAGGCGCTCGATGCGCTGCACGATGTCGCGGTTGTGGTGGCCCACGACGATATCCCAACCGCGTTCGGCCGCGATCTCCGGCGCAGACGCGCTCGCGGACGATCCGTTCGTGCCAAAGGTCGTTGGCTTTGCCGTCGCGGCCCGACGCGGTTGGCAATCACGTGGGCGTGGAAGTCGTCCGTGTCCTGATGCGCCGCGAGGACATACTGGCGGTCGTCCATCCCGATCGGCCTTGAGGAGCCGTTCCGCGTCGCTGACGACCTGCTCGCGGGTCGGGCGTTCGTGTTTAGCGTAGGCGATGATCAGGTGATAGACCGGATCGCGGCAACGAGACTGACAAGGCTGCGACCGCCTCCATCTCGATTGCCGCCGTTTCCACCGACATGACGCCGCGCAGTATGCACCCACGCCGCCTTCTCCGGCGCACTGGCGTAGGTAACGCCGTCTCTCGAAGCTGCGCGCCGGCTGCCGCCACGGCACGCTGGTGGGTGTGCTGCGTGATGTAGTCGATGCCGACCGCAAACGTTCGCGTGTGCGCTCGCGCCGGGACGGACTTCGTGATCATGCGGCAAACCCGCCGAGCGCGGCATGCACCTGCAGCGAGGCACACCTGAAGCTCGTCGTCGCGAGTATCGCCTTGTTCGTCTCGGCGATGGCAACGAGCTGCCGCAGGTCGCGTCGCGATCGCGCTGAGTTCGCGGATGGCGCCGGCCGCATTCGGTCGGCAGCACGCGACGCCTGGCCACGCGGCTTTCGGCCCGCTGCCTCGGAGGAGCGCTCTTCCGAACATAGTCCGAAACGCTCAACCCGTCGCATTCGGCTAGCTGCCACGATGCGGTCCGCTTCTTCGGCCGTAAGCCGGACGTGGAGCCGTTCGTCTCGCGCTTGTGTCCGCTAGATCGGCGCATTCATCGCGTGGCTCCTCGTGCGCTGCGTCGGGCTGAGCGAAGCGACCCCGACGCCGGCACGTCCGCATGCGAGCTGAGCGGCGCCGAAGGCGACGCGACCCCGCTCTCCTGCGCTGGGCGGACGACGCCGCAGGCGTTGTACGGCACAGCCACCGGCTTGCGTCATAAAAAATGCACGTGCCCGCGATACTTGCCTGTTGCGTCCGTCTGAATGCCATGCTAGAATCATAGCAAGGTCAATAAGAAAGTCAATCGGTAATTCGGAACTCTCAGTCGGCAAGCAAGGAGCAGACAATGCTATCAGATGAGCTGATCGCGAAGATCGCAACAGACCTCGATGCGATGCCGCTTAAACCGACGTCGCGCCGCGAACTCGACCGTTGCTGTCGCGCATTGAAGCAAGATCCGGGCGGCACAGGAGCGAGGCGCCACCTATGCGGAGATCGCCAAACAAATCAGCGCCAGTGGTTACCCAGTTAAACGCAGCACGCTCTGCGCGGCACTGCTGCGCCAACGTAAGAACGAGGCAGGGAGCGAGCCATTACCAAGGCGGAGACAGGCCTCGGCGACACCGCCGACGAGCGCCCCCGCCAAGGCTCAACCAGGGAGGAACGCAGCGTCATCAAACCGCGGTTGAGGATCCTCGGTCCCCGTGCAACCGAATTCGCATTATGAGTAGACTACGGCCCGTCCTTCTAAGGACAGAGTCGAGGTATCATGCGCCAAATGCGCGGCGGACCTCCGGCGGGTGTCCTCGGGTCAGACGATCCTCATAGCGACACGATTCGCCCGCGGTACCGCCAGCTTATAGCCCACGCCGGGAACCGTGACAACCAATGCGGGGCGCGGATTACCAAGCTTTCGGCGCAGGCGTGAGATGTGAACGTCGACGGTGCGATCGGAGCCCTCAAAGTCGCACGGCCAAATAAGGTCGAGCAGCTGCGCCCGCGTGAAAACCTGAGCGGGATGGCGCGCAAGGACGCTGAGGAGGTCGAACTCGCGAGCTTTCAGCTCGAGGGGGCAGCCATTGAGCTCGACGGTGCGGCGCGTTGGATTGACCACAAGTCCGCCGGCAACAATCGGCTGCGGCGTCAGGTTCAGCGCGCTGACCTGCGGGTCGCGCGTGATGGAGTAGCCGAGTCGCTCGAACAGCAACGCCCCTTGGCGCACGCTCTCGAAGCGCAGCGGGATTGTCGCTACGGTAAGTGGCATCAGCGATCGCCCGGATTTCGTCGTCGCTCAGTGAGCGCGTCGTGAGTCGATTGTGCGGCTGCAGGCGGGTAACGCTTGATGATTGTCGTGACGCTGTCATCGCGTGCATATCCCTCCGAAGATCGAGATGGTAATGCGGAGTCATGCTCGTAAGCACTGCCGTGCCGTTGGGTCATCGGCGTCCGCGGCCAGGGCGCTGGCGGTGGCGCCGAGCCTGTTCGCGCGCTTCGAAATCCGATGCGTCGAAGACGCCGGGTTCGTCGTCGGGCTTGGGGGCGTCGTCGAGTGGATGGACCCCAAGCACGCGACGCACCGCGTAGCCCGCTGCCAGCAGCTTGGAGGCTTCGTTGCGATCAAGGTCATCGACCGACGTCGCCTTTTCAGCGGGGTCGAACCCCCAGGCAAGAGCGGCGGTCCCGTCGTCGATCATGGCCTGGAGCGCCTCGCGCATCGCGACGCTCGGTCGCGTAACTCGGTAGAGCTCGGCCGCGGCATTGGCCTGATCGTTCGGGTTTTGAAACATCCACTCGCGCGTCACCGGGTTCCAGACTCCGCCGTTAGCCTTGATAGCCGCACGGCAGTAGACGGTACGCTCGTCTTTGATCGTATACAGGTCGGACATCATCGCGTGCTCCTTTCGCGCCTTCGAGGCGCGGGCCGTTGATGGGTCCGAAACAGCCGCACCCGGAAAGCGCGCAAGGACGAAGCGCAGCGCAGAGGCGTGGACCGCAGCGCAGCGAGGACCGTAAAGCCGTTCCTTGCGCGCGGCGCCGGGTGCGGCTAGGATCCATCAGACAACGGCCCCGCGTCTCGAGCCACGAAAGGTGTATCAGATGCCCCCTGCGACCGCGAAAAACGTTCGCGGACATACTCGTCGACGACCTGACCGAGGGACTTCTTCTGGCGACGTGCATACGCGCGTAGGCGAGCTAGCTTTACGGGCTCGACCGTCGTGCTGATGCGAACGCGACGGGCTTGTCCCAGTTTCGGCCGTCCGACAGCAGCTCGTTCGACGATATCCTCGTCACCGCGACCGTCAAGCGTCATGGGGCAATTTCCGCGCGCATTCGTCCAACACGGCCGCAAGCGTGATGCGATGTCTAGCAAGCATCTCGCGTGTTTGTGGGGCAATCGTCGTCTGGACGTAGACCCGCGGTTCATCGCCGACTGTGGGACGCCCGAGACGAGGCGCCTTATCAGGATGGTCGCCTTTGCCTGACGCACCCTGGTGAGTGGCTTTGGGTGAACCCCGTCGGCGCCGTCCGCGGGAACCGCCATGCCGCCGGTCCACCGCCCGGCGCATAAGCTCGCCGATCGTCGCCTCGTCGTCATCTGGCGGTACATCTATCTCATCGTCGGGTCGAGGTAGGCTGATGATGATCCGCCCCTTGTGGTCAAGACGGACGCCCCGATCGCACAGCCAACCGTGTTCCTCCTGCGCGTCATAGCGCTCGTTCCTCAGCCGGCCGGGGCTACTGGTATGCCTCAAGCTCATGCCTCACGCTCCAGGCGCAATAGCAACGCCATCGCCTCGATCTCGGTCAGTGCATCGAGGCGCTCGGTTCGTCCCCGCGACACCGCGCGAACGGCCAGCGTAATCTCGGCGGCGACCATCGCTCGCCGCTCAAAGCGACGGTGCAACTCGCGGCGCTGCTGCGGAGACAGGGGGTCGGCCTGAGCGGCAATCTGCCTTAGGAAGCGCACCAGAAGCTCCCGGCGCATGACGTCGATCTCATCGCGGTACGCGCGTCGCAGCTCGACGTGGTCTTCTTCGACCCGGCGAAGGCGCTTTTCGGTCCCCCGAAGCGCCGCTCGGAGTTGTCCGTCGTCGAGTTCGCAGTACTCGTGAGCGCTTACCGGCGCGCCCGGGCCGCGATCTTGATCCACAGGAGCCAATCCATCAAGGGAGGCAAGAAAATGGGAAAGCGTAAGCCCGTGGGGGAGGGTTTCTCCGAGGGTGCTCCCACTTAGGCGTAAATGATTTCCGAACTTAGTACAGGAATACCGCAAGTGCCATATGAAAGTCAATAGGAAAGTCGTTCCGAGGCGCCTAAGTTTTGGCGGAGAACGATGACCGTCGCTAGCTTCAGTAAACGCTTTAAAGAGCTCGTTCGGGGATTGACTGATACGGAGCTCGGCTTTATCCTCGGGGTTTCGGCCGACGCGGCGCGCAAGATGCGCAACGGGGACATAAAGAGCCTCAAACTACAAGCGGCGCTGCGACTCGCGCGCGAGCTGAAGATCTCGCCCTGGTATCTCGCAGGGGAGGCCGAGCCTCCTAAGGCGCTGACGGCAGACGGCACTAAGGAGCGTCGTCAAAAAGGCGGTCGCATGGTGAATCGAACGGTCGAGCATGCCGCACTCCAAACCGCGGAGAGTGCGTTACTTCTGCATGATGAAGTGGTCGAGCTGCGCGCGAGGGTCCGGCGCTTGGAAGCCGCTGTCGAAGCACTGCAATCGCACACAAAAGTTTCGCTCGCACGCTGACCAACCGATCGTTCGGTCTCTGTCTCATCGCCTATCGCCCCGATTACAGCATAACAGGGGAATCAATCTCGGGAACCTACTGAAATTTGATTAGGCCGCGCGAACTTTCATTACATGCATGCGTGTGGCAGAGATAAATCGTGATCGGCGCGCCAGCTTCTACGCGGCGCAGGACCGTGGTGATCGACTCAGGGGAATGCCGCTTGCGAGCCATGGAGAATCTCCAACGCAAGTTCGAAAGCTGAGTTCCCTCTGGCCCAGTTTTCGACGTGCCCCCAGAGGAGTGGGGATAATCACCAAAGGGCCGGCGCCTAAAACTCTGACGCCACAATTGCTTGTTTGCCTGACCAAGGGCGGCGGAAATCGAACCCGCGGCTCTTGCTTGGAAGGCACGAATTCCGACCCTAGCGCACGCGTGAAGGCCCCGTTTCCCTCACGGCGCGAGTCCGTGCGGACGCATACGGACGCACACGGATTCGGCCAAAAGGTGGTTAAAACCAGGGCCTCTGTCTTTTTGTATCCGGTGCAGCGAACGACGGCGCGAAAGTGTTCTACATCAGCAAAGGAGGTCAGCATATGACCATCACCGCGAAATATCCGGAATACGTTTGCCCGGAGGGACACCCGTTCCGTAGTCTCAGCACCGCGACGCCGACGCCGGAAGCGCTACCATGCCCGCACGTTCTCGAAGACGGCGAGATTTGCAAGCAGCGCGGCGTTCTTCAACCGGCGCCGTCGCCCACGGTGTAACGGCGGGACCAACGTCCCAACACCCGGCGCACTCCGCCCTTGCGCCCGCGCAATCCGTTACCGTATTCTAGGCGCGGGACCGGGTTGGTGGAACTGTAGTGGGGACCTCGCCCGGTCCTTCTTACACGCGACGGTTGGTATGTTATCTCATTTTCACCGCCTGTCCGTAGAGGCGGGTATAATCGGCGCATGATTAGCCATCACGACACTCCCGAACAAGAACGCGTCCGCGAGGCCATCGTTCGGGCATTGGAGACCGCCGCCGTCGACTTCGTACCAGGTCCAGCCGGGAGGTTCGCGCTTCGTGTCACGTCTCCACGGCTAGAGGGCCGCAGCAACGAAGACCGCCAACAGCTCATCCGGGCCATTCTCGCATTTAAACTACGGATGAACCCCGACGATTTCGCGGAGATTCAATGTTCAACGCCGCAAGAAGACAACAACCTTCGCGAGAGGATGGAACGACACTTGGACACCGGCTAGGCGACGACGGGGCCTCCGCCGAGTACCTTTCGGCAACTATCGCAAATCAATAAGGCGAATGGTTTGCCGACGGAGCCTTTAATGGCCGTTTCGGTGACCACGCGCAGGACCGTCTTCTCGCAATAAGGACATTTGCGGCGGTCCTTCTTCGAGGGGCGCTTAACTGCTGCCATCCGAGAAGGGTTCTTGGGAAGGCGCTTGGCTGCCTTGGCTCAAAAGAAACGATTGTCTGCCCTGCTAGGAAAGGGGCGAGTTTCTTCGTTTTTCCAGGCAAATGGCCCGCTAGAGTAGCAAGGCAAACGGCCCTAAAAAGCTGACCCCGGACGCATACTTTCGCAGAGGCGGATCCGGGGCGTATACGAGTATACTATTACAAGGCGTTTATTTTGTCAATATTCTTATATGACGCAGCATCTCTCGCCAATATAGAACAATGGCTTACCGCTGACAGATTAACTAAATATCTAAATGCGACTGGAAACAACCTGGAAGCCGCAGTTAAACTGTGCATTTACAATACAACCATCAGCGCTGCATTCTTTGGGCCATTGCAACAGCTAGAAGTGGCGCTACGAAATGCCTGCCAGCGGGAATTGGCCGCAGCGTTCGGTCCAACCTGGTATGACGAACAATCATTCTTAGTTGACGAATCCGTCGCAGATTCCGTTGCTGCCGCCAAGGACACGTTGTCTAAACTCCGCAGGCCTGTTGATGCACCGCACATCGTAGCAGAACTGCATTTTGGCTTCTGGACGACTTTGATGACCGGCGCCTACGAACATACGATTTGGAGTCCCGCGTTAAACAGAGCTTTTCAAGGATACATTTCCGCCAATGGCAAGCCACCTAAGCGGGCGACCGTTAGTGGGCAAATCCAATATCTCAGGGCCTTTCGAAACCGAATCGCTCACCACGAACCTATATTCCACCGCGATCTCGCAAAAGACTACAGCTCTTTGCTTTCCTTTGCTTCGTGGGTATATACGGACCTCGGCAATTGGATTGCCTACCACAGCAGGGTTCCGTCTCTCTTGCCAGCCCGCGAACTATTCTAAAAGATACAAGCGGTCTAACCCGCCTGTTCCTCCAGCCAACGAAGGCCGAGAAGAAACGCCGCAGATTCAGCCTTAGTCTTGTCGATGTATTTCTCGCTTCCCCAGACCGGCTGAACGGTGGTTTCGCGATACGAATGGTGTAGTACGTTGACCTTTGCCTTCCAAGGCCCAGGACTCATGTCCGCATTCCGAATCCTGTAAGGCAACGGCTCAATTTCGTAACCACGTTGGGCAAAGGCCTGATAGCGTTCAAGAGGCGTCATATCACGACGATTGTAGCACCTTCTCTATTCCACTGCCAAGGCCGTAACTACGCCTAACTACGTCTAACTACGGCCTACGACGAATCGTCGTAGATGTTACGCCGGAAAGACCGGTTACGGTGATTTCGGTGCGCCTGGGCCCACGATATGCTGCTCGACCGGCAATTCCTCGCCCCTCAAATGCCGACAATTCTTGTCGTCAGGCGCTCCGAAGGTTTTCTTCTTTCACGTAATGCGCGTCATATCTTGCGGTACCGCCCGAGCCCAGAATAAAATGAATCATCGGTCCCTCGTCGTGCTTGTCAACTCGAGACGGTCGGACCCGCGCGGTGATTTCACCAATCGACCAGGTGCGTTCTTCACCATTGGCCGATACTTTCGCTTCTGGGCATTGCGCTGCGACCGACCCTAATAACTCGTTCACCAGCTCGTACGAAGTCGAGAAAGGCCTACGCTGCGGAATCTTGCGCTTGAAATTGTCCAAAACAGCCCGCAAGCTGTTCTCTGCGGCTCGGTGAAGGAGGGCCCTCTCTACGACCCAATTTGCGATTAGCATAACGACAATTCCGCCGATTTCGAAAAGCCCGCCAACGGTCGGCGTCTTCGTGCGTTCGCGTATATCAGGCGCCTCCTGCATTCTAGGCGGGAGACTCTGCACGAACCGAATGCAATCGTCTAAGGTTATTTGGTAATGATAGTTATGCTCAAGGCCTCGCTCAAGCAATGCGTCTTGGTAGTTGGAACTTCCGTACTGGCTTCCGCGATCGGAATGGTGAACCAGCGTCGCTTTTGGCCGGCGGGAGACAATCGCCATCCGCAACGCCTCGAGCGTCAACTCAGTGGTAATCCTTGTCCGGAGCGCCCAACCGACGCATCTCCGACTAAATGCGTCGACCATAACGGCCAAGTATATCCACGACGACCGGAGTCGCACGAAGGTGATGTCGGTGACCCAGAGCTGATCGGAAGCCGTTGGGTTAAACCGCGAAAGATTTGCAAGCTCGCCGGCCGCATGCCCGCCGCGCCATTTCGGCCGTCGCAACGGTTTGGTTTGCAAGTCGTGCGAACGCATAAGCCGCAGCGTGCGTTTTGCGTTAATAGCGATGCGTTTTCGGCGAAGACGATCGGTCACTTGGCGATACCCGTATCGCGGATGCTTGATCAGAATGTCCTTGATAGTGGCCACGACCCGCAAATCGCCTCTGCGCGGCGGCGGCTCCGCCGCGCGGTAGAAGGCCGATCGCGGGATATTGAACGCGCGCGAAAAAATCGTGATGGTCAAGCGCACCATACCGTATGGCGTCGGAATCACCGTGCCGGCGAGTTCCTTGGCCAGCGCGAGGCAGGCTACGCGCCTTTGTCGCGGGCTAAGTCCTTGATGCGCTGCAAGGCTTTTTTAGCACCAGGTTCTCGGCGGCCATTTGGCCCAGCTGCCGTTCCAGTTCGCCGACCTTGGCATTATCGGTGTACGCTTTGCCGCGACCGGCGAACGCATCTTTCTGATACGCTTTGAAATCGCGCACCCACTTGCGCACAACTTCGGGATGTAAATCGTTGGCTTTGGCGACTTGGCTGGCGACGGCGCCTTTCAAGATCGATTCCACGATCTGCATCTTGAACTCGCGGCTGAAGCGACGGTAGGACCTGGGCATGACTCCCTCCAAGCGGGTAGGCAAGCCATTCTTTCTGTGTCAGACACGGGGAGCACTACATATCGGCATAGCTTACAGTCACCCCTATCCCCTGAGAGCATGGACTCTATTGGTCTCCGTCTGCGGTCGCTCATTTCATTTCTCAGTAAGCACCCGCCGCGAAGGGGTTGGTTAAGCCAGAAATGGTGTATTTTGTGCCGTCCGTCTGCTTCTCTTGCACAGTACTACCTCCAATGAATCCGGATCCTCCCAGTTAATGCAAGGCCAATACAGTGTGCCGCTCGCATCTGAAGCGAGGAACGACTGGTACAGGTCGGAAGTGCCAGTACAAACATGATCGGTGGACGTGAGAGTCCAACTAGTGGGGCCACTCGCTGTGTAGTGTTGAATGTGACTAGCACTATCTGTACAGCCGAAGGCGTAAGGATCCGTGCAATTCATTTCGGCGATCTTACTTCCGGCTGCGGAGCCTCCCTTGTTCCAGCCTTGGATGAGACCACTTCCCTTTCATAGTTTAATTGCAAGGGCGGAGAAAGGTCTTTCTCCGTGACGAAACCTACCAACTCTCCGTCCTCCGCGCGGCCGACCCGCCGGCGGTTTACCGTCGAGCAGAAACTACGGATCCTGGCGGAGTACGAGGCGGCCAAAACGCCTGAAGCCCGCGGTGCTGTGCTGCGCCGCGAGGGCATCTACAGCTCGCACATCGCGCTCTGGCGACAGAAACGTGACAGCGGCGGCAAAGCCGCTCTCGACCGCAAGCGTGGCCCCAAACCCAATCCACAAGCGCGCGAAGTTCAGAAGCTCCGTCGTGAGAACGAACGGCTGCTCAAGCGCAATGCGCAACTTGAAAAGATCGTTGAGGTCCAGGGAAAAATGCAGGCGCTCTTGCAGGAGCTCGGGAGCAAGGAAACCGCGCCGCCGTCCGAGCCATCACGGAAGAAACGATGAACGAACTCATCGAGGCCGGCGTCTCCCAGCGTCAAGCGTGTCGTAGTATAAGCGCTCGCTCGAGCAACATGGAACCGCTGGCGAAAGAACGCGGCATCGCCTGCCGCCGACGTTCCAACTTGTGCGCAGTGGCCTCCAACCGCACGCGCTCAGCGCGAACGATCCCGAAGTGCTCTGCCCTGTGCAACTCCGAGCAGTTCTGCAACAGCGCGCCTCGCGCGATCGTTGCCGCGTTGCTCGATGAAGGCCGCTATCTGGCGTCAGCTTCGACGTTTTATCGCATCCTAGGCGCCGAAGGTCAGGTTAACGAGCGCCGCGCTATCGCGACGCATCCCGCGCGCGTCAAGCCCGAGCTGATGCCAAAGCTCCTAACGAGCTGTGGTCATGGGATATCACCAAACTCCCTGGTCCAGCAAAATGGACGTGGTTCAGCCTCTATCTCGTACTCGACGTCTTTAGCCGTTTCATCGTTGCGTGGGAAGTCGCCACGACCGAGTCGGCGGCGATAGCCAAGGCGCTCTTCCGCGACGCAGCGCGCGAGCAGGGTGTCCAACCAGGGCAGCTGCACGTTCACGCCGACGGCGGAGCTATGATGAAGGCGAAATCGCTCGCCTTGTGCTTCGCTGATCTAGGCATCTCCAAGAGCCACTCGCGGCCGCACGTTTCTAACGACAACCCGTTCTCCGAAGCGCACTTTAAAACGCTCAAATACCGACCCGAGTTCCCAGAGTTCTTTCCGTCGGTTGAAGCGGCGCGCTCCTTCATGCTCAACTCTGCACCTGGTACAACTATCAACATCATCACAGCGGGCTTGCCTTTCTCACGCCGGCCGACGTTCACTTCGGCCGCGCGCAGGAAGTTCTGGCGCGTCGCAACGCCGTGCTGCAGGAGGTTTGGAAGCAACATCCTCGGCGCTTTCACTCGAACGGTCCCGCGCAACGCCGCATTACCAACCGCCGTCTACATCAACAAGCCAATCGAAAATCACGTGCATCTGAACGCGCGACAATAAGCCCCGCATGAACGACGCGACAACTACTTCAAACGCTGCTTACAACGCATGACGCTCAAATAAAACCTAATCGCACACTAATCACGCGCGATGCGTGGTCTCATACGTGCTGAAAGCCTTCCGCCTCGAAATTAGTGCTATCTGATCTATAAAGATATTAAATGAGTAGTCTGCTCTACTGTTGTTTGGGATACCTGTATTAATACAAGAATGAGCTGGCCCACTTTCGTAGACGGTTCGTTTATTGCACATCAGGCGGCTTGATTCCGCCGTTTGTATTCTGCGGGTGGTATGTTCCCGATCGAGGTGTGTCGCCGATGTGGATCGTACCAGCCCTCGATGAGTCAAAACAGCAAGCGCGGCTTCGCGCTGATTCTTGAACCGGCGCGTAGCGAGCAGCTCGCACTCCAACGTTGCATTGAAGCTCTCACACATCGCGTTGTCGGCAATCGCCGACCGGCCCATCGACGGCGGACGCCGGCTTGTTCGCAGCGGTTCCCAAAGCGATCGAGGTATATTGGCAACCTTGGTCTCGTGATCAATCACGCTTTGCGGTTTTCTTCGGTGGAGTGCCATTTCAAGGCGTCGAGCACCATTTCCGTACGCAGGTGCGTAGCCATTGCCCAACCAACGACGCGCCGGCTGAAGACATCGAGAACGATAGCTAGAAGAAGAAGCCGCTCCAGGTCGGCACGTACGTAATGTCTGCCACCCAGAGTTTGTCAGGTGCGTCGGCTCTGAAGTCTCGATCGACCAGATCAGGTGCCGGTCGTGCGTCCCGATCTCGAACGGTTGTCTTGAAGCCTTTGCGCCTGCTGGCTCCGTGGATGTTGCGTTCTCGCATCAGGCGCGCCAAGCGCTTTTCGCTCGTTCGGATCCCCGCGTCGCGCACATCGTCGGCCAATCGCGGTCGCCCATACGTCCAACGCGAACGTTCGAAGTACATCTCAAGTGCATCTCCAATCGCTATGTCTGCGCCGCGTGATCGCACGGCGGTCGCTTGAGCCACGCATATACCCGCTGATCGAGACGTTCAGCACGCGGCACTGCGTAGCAATGGGCCACATGGCTTGGTGCGCTTTCACGAATTCGAAAACTTCCCGGACCGAATCGGTCTCGCGTGCGAACCAAGCCGTTGCTTTTTTCACATTGTCTCGCTCGATCTCGAGCTCGCGCACTCTCTTACGCAGTTTCGCGACTTCCTCGCTCTCTGCTGTCGTCAATCCATCGCAACGCCGGCCGACATCGAGATCATCCTGCTTCACCCAATTGCTAATCGTCTGTCGCGCGATCTCATACTCACGAGCGATCGAATGCGCCCCTACCCGAGCGGACTAGCTCCACGATCTTCTCCCTGAACTCCGGCGGTAGAATCGTTTTCTGGCCATCTGGGAACCTTCTCCGCCAAGCGGAAAGTATCCACGAACCGGGTCAGCTCCAGAAACGATGCTGGAAGTGTTCGAGCAAATTAACACCACGGTGGTGGTGTAGCTGTAGCCGGGCACACTTCCGACAACCCAAAGTGCCGCTCCAGCGGTAATGGCGACCGGATCCAGCGCATGGCCGGCATTGTTGAACGTCCATGTCTTGTCCGCGGATGTGTCGTTTCCATAATACTCGAGCACGTATCCGAAACCGTAAACGGGTTCAAACTGACTAATATAGAGATTACCACTGCTGTCGTAAGCAACGGCAATGGGCAGTTCGGTGCCTCTGACCCTATGGGGAGTAATGTCGTAAAGCTTGCTCAAGCTCTGGTTGTAGACCGTCACTTTGTTTACACCGCCGTGGACCACGGCTACCCGGCCATTATACTGGCTTACAGCCATTTGTTTCGGCGCGTAGTTGACGGTCAACGTCTCATTGGGAGTGGAAGTATCCTCACCAGCAGTGAAGCGGAGTATCGCAAATTCGCCGCTGGTGTTTGAACAGGCGAAGGCGCTACCGACGCATTCTGTGTCTACGTACACGTTGCTTGCTGTCGCGTGATGCGCTCGGGAGTGTGTTCTCGTTCCCGCCGATCTAGCTGAGACATCCGGAAAGGCAGGGTTTGGAACCACGCCATTTGTTTGGTTGCTACAGGCCGCAACTGCGGCTGTCATTAGGAATGCTACGAAATGCTTCATTAGCCACTCTTCCTTTTATTTAGGAGGCATGATCGCATTTTTACGATAGCATAGCTCTCGATGCCACTGCTAGCTGCCGTAAGACCGGAAGCCGCCGTTTATTTTAGTACACGCGTTAACAATGATTGGCACGCCTTGGCTAGAGCGGGAGCTGTCGGGGTCAGCTAATGATCGACTCAGGCGCATCTGAAGGTGGGCCGGTTACTGCACGCTCGGGACGAGTACACCGGCGACGAACCCTTCCAAAAGTGTGCACGGATTCCGCGATGGATGCGGCCGTGCTTACGAGCAAAAATCAACGATTGGGCTATTCGGTGTCGACAGGAACGTCGGATATGCGGCGGGTCTTGAAGTAACTGCGCGTCAAGCTGGACGGAATCTTCTGGAACTTGCGGGGCGACTGCGCGAAGTCGAAACAATCGCCAATGCTTTTGGCGCGTTGATCGGTTCTGCCGAGCGTTCCCAGGCCCCAATTCTCCTCGATGAATCTCAAGACACTTCCAAACTCATATTGCGTGTGCGAAATGTAGCCGCCCTCACTGCCGCTCCCAAGAACATCGTACGGCGAGACAACGAGCAGGGGCACACGGAAGCCCAGCCCACCCCAATGATCGGTGATAGGGGGCGGGACACTCTCGTACCACCCGCCCCAGTCATCCCAGACGACGACGACTACGGACGTGTTCCAATAGCTGCTCTGACCCACGGCATTGACGAGACTTGCGACCCACGAGGGGCCTATGTCGCCCTCGTGACCAGGCTGGGGATGATCGGAGCTGGGCCTGTCGGGGATGACCCAGGAGACGTTGGGCAGCTCATTGTTCTGGATGTCATCGAAGATGAGCGTGTTGTCCATCGTGACATTCGTGCCCCATTCCGGTCCGTAGCGTACGGCGCTAATCGCGTCGAATGCGTTCCAGAGCATACCCTCCTGACCTTTCTTGACCGGCGGCGAATAGTATTTCCAAGTAACGGACTTCGCGTCGAGAAGGTCACGCAGCGTCGAGTAGGTGAAGCATGGCTTCGGACCTTGCTGGTACGCGATGTGTTGCTTCACCCACTTCAGCTGTTCGGTGTGCACGCCTGGATTCGAATTGTCGCAGCCCCACGGCGTGTTCGTGGGATCGTCAACGACGCTGATGGTCTTCTTGGAGTTGAGTATCGTGCCGGCGGCGATCAGGTCTTGGTGCCCGGTAAAGCTGCCGCTCCCTTGCGTTTGGAACATATGATCGCCGAGTACGTACGTATTAGCGATGTCCCAGTAGGGTGCGATCTGACTCGGATCGACGTATTGATACGTGGCGGTGACGTGGCCGCTGCACGCGCCGCCCCCCAGACCGAAGCCGTCCATGAGGCCGCCGTCGAGATCCTTGAGGAACCCGTGATATCCGTGGGGAGGATCGCAGTTCGTACTCAGATTGACTTTCTTGAGCGGAATAGTCTGATCGCCACTTGGACAGCCGGAGCCTTTATGCTTGCCTTTCAAAAGTAATGCGCTGGGGCTCTTCATGCATCCGGACGTCGCCCCGTCGGCGCCGGGATACGTCGCGAATAGATTGTCGAAGCTGCGATTCTCTTGAACAACAATGATGACGTGCTGAATCGGGGTCGATGGACCGCTACCAGTGCGCGACATCGGGAACGAGCCGGGGAATCCGCTGGGGCCTCCGCCCGAGCACGAAACGATGCCTGCCCACGCGACGAGAACCACATGAGTCCTAAGATTACATACTCGCACTCGGCCCAACATCGTGCCTCCTCGCTAGAGAAAGAAGCAGTCGTTCACCCGGAGAGGTTCAATTCCTTTTCCACCAAGATTGTGGAGTTGCTAACCACAGTGTTCGAGGACTCTTGCGAAAACGGGAGCGTCGGCCCGAGTATGCAAGAACATCGTTCGGAGATCATTGCGCGTAACGGTGAGTTCGATCTTCTCTACCAACCTTCAAGAAATCGAACATGCCTAGATGAAGCGACCACGGTGGCTTTGCTGATTGCGGTCCTGCCTTTGCCTCCGAACTGTGCAAGCTCCGCGTCGAGCGCGACTGACCGTAGCCCGCAAGCGATCAACTGAAATGACTAGCCACCCCCCGCACCGGACCAGAAAACGTTTGATATCCCAACGTTACTGGAGCTGTCAACGGTTAGGTTGCCTCGGTTTAGATCGGTTTAGAAAGGAGGTTGAGCGGAAGATGGCGCACCTTTCCCCTCGGGCGAAAGCCCAGACTTCCTTCGGGAAGTAGCGAGACTGACGGCCCGGTGAGAAAAAGCCGGGCCTTCAGTTTTTTGCAACCGAGAGCGAACAGAACATAACTTAGGGCGCGGGGTTTCCACCGTGCGTCGGGCTTATTTAGGGCCATAACCCCATTCTACCGCAAGCCGCTCGCAGAACCTCCCTATTGAAGTTACCTCCGATTCCGAAGCTCCGCCTGAGCAAGGCGGTTCGTTGCTGCGACTATGGCGTCGACTATGGAGGGTCCGCCGTGGCCCGAGTCATCTCCGGCCGAGTTCGAGAGAATGTATCATCAGGCCGCTAAGAGCCAACCCGCGCAAACCGAACTGAGTGTTCCATAAGCGGGGAGCACTAGATGACATGGGCGCAAATGGAGATCTTGCCTATGCGAACATCAAGCATATCAGCGATTGTGAAGTGATAACCAGCATCAATGCGAGCCGCGCGGCTGCCACCCACAGAATGGCTAGGAACGGCGACTTACTACAAGCAATTACTGGCGCAACCATTGGGAAGGTCGGGATTGTTTCCCGAGATAGTGAAATTGCCTTTTCTGGCGATCTATTGCGTCTGCGTGCGCTGCCAGGTACTAATTCCGTTTATCTCCTGGTGGCAATCGCAAGTGCAGCGGGGCAAGCACAATTACAGCGATGGATCACTGGTTCAACTAACGGCCATCGCGCTTCGCGCGATGCCGTTCGAATCCTAATTCCGCGTTTGGGCTCTACGGAGCAGATTATTGCGGAGACAATAGAAAGAGCAATGTCTGACCGCATTGCCGCGAGCACTGCTTTTCAATCGGCGGTATCGGCTACGGAGGCACTGGTTGAATCACAGCTGTCGTCAACTAGCCGCCTAGCGCTGTTCTCATCCGTGAGTGGTCTTCAAGTAGAATGGACTAGGTGCTCATATCCTCGCCGTCTAGAGGCAGACGTACAGCCTCGCCAGATCGATCTTCGACGACGGTGGACTCTTCAACGTATTGAGTAAGGTCATTGGGGGTCAACTTGTGTGCTCTGAGTATCTTTGCTGTATCCAAGATGCATGATGAGGAGGAGCGGGGCAGTTCGTGGATTTTCTTGTAACGCGCTCATAAGCGAGGTCCTAAGTCGATTTAGCCCATCAAACGTCAGCGCCAAACCTGGTCCAGGTGCAGCGGAAACTGTTGCGATTGCCTCAGGCAACACGATGAGCCCCATGAATTGCCAGTTTTCATAGTTTTGTCTGAACCACTCGCATGCGCTTAACAGTTGACCTTTTTCCTTCTTGTTCAGAGCTGAACCATAATGCTTGTCTGATTTCGCCTCTACAACAAACGCTGTACGTTCGTGGGTCAACCAGAGCACGTCCGGACCAATGGCCTGTTCGTGATCTGGCCGCTCGCACGCAAATCCAAGTGAGCGCCCGAGGTTCAAAAGTGCTTCCTCGAACTGATTTGATGAGGACGTTCTTGAGAGGTAAGCGCAACCTCGATCTTGGCGATGTATCCCTTACCACGATTAAAGTCGCCAAAACTCGCGAGAATCGCCTCTGCCTGATCCGTTGCCGGCTTTGACATCGGCTCGTATGGCAGCATGATGGTCGGCTTCAGCAGCCTTCGATTTAGGGAAAAGGCGGCCTGCTGATATTTTATCGCTTGAGCTTTGTCACCTAGCTGCCAGGTATAATGCGCTGCCAATTGCAAAAACCAGCCTTTGTACTCCTTCGAAGCGCTGGCCTCGGTAGAAACCGACTCCGCAAGGATGTCAACGGCCTTGTGAATGTCGCCATTGCGCGCTTCCTCAAACGCCTGTCGCTCTACCATCATCGGAGAGTTGCTCGATGCGGGATCCTTCTGCGCCGCTACCTTATCAGGTAATGTATCTGCATGATAGGTAACCCAGTCGTCATCATGATTAACGCACTGCAGTACGGTCTTCTCAAAGTCTGCAGCATCCGTAAGAGCTTCAGTTAGCTCCTCGCCAATCGCAATCTGCGCTCGGGTGCTTGCCGTCATAAACTTCCAGTGGCTTCTGTTGCTAAGCCAAGAGATCAAATCGCCCCGCATAAGCACGACAGCGCAATAATCCGCACCCCCCACGAGCCGCTCTCCCGATTCCTTGCTCCAGCCGCTGCGCTAAGATAGCGGCCACCTCGGCGGAGTCGACCAGAGCCGTTCCGCGCGCCGTTTCGTAGGCATTTCGGCCTTGCGGCAGGCCATCGATAATCAATAGCCTGCAGGCATTATCTTTTAGGTCCATGCCATCGTAGCGGTTCGCGAATGCCACGGGCCCGAAGCTCATACCCTCTTGCATCCTTGTTACCTGCTCCGCTACCTTTGGCTGCGTATCCATCAAAGGCACCCCCGGCCAATCCTTCCCTGCCCGTGCCTTAGAAGCGGTGAGTACCACCACTCCTTTCTTTGCTTTGGGAATTTGCGTAATAAGTGACGTAATTACGTCATGGACCCCACCCTTTGTTAAACGTTCGTGCATTTCAGGAACCAAAATCATTCGCTCGCTAACGCCTGTCAGCGACGACGATTCTATCGAGCCCTTCAGAGCTTCGCGTCTCAGTCCGAATGTTGCAGCGAGAACGCTATCGTCTGCGAGCGTCGCCGACATAAACAGTCGCCGTGGTGCGCTGCTAAATGTAGGAAGCGACCATCGGTAGAATCGGAGTTATTGAGATCGCGCCTGATTCGATGAAACAATGGCAGTATTCAAAGCTATCGCGAATCAACAGCCATTGAATCTTATCGCCCCGACGCACCACCTTAAAGACAGCATCCTTAATCTCAAACCATAGCCAGTAAGGCAGCTCCAGGACTGCCTGCTCTCGTCCTTCTACGATGTCCTCAAAAGGCCGGGCTTTGAGGTCTGTACGAAGTATGGCCGCAGAACTGTTAAGAGTTCATCGTATACGACACGATCATCGGCATTGTCTTGCGCAAATCTAAGGGTAAACTGGTCCCTCAGATCCGACAACTCGACGTGAGCATCGTCCACAATTATCATCTGAACGCTCACGTAGTCTGTTGATCCCTCGACTCCAAACTTACTGCGACCATTAAATAACGCTGCGTAGCTAGCGACCATGATCGCATCCCCGGATATGAAGCGCCACGGAAGTTGTTGGCCCGGAATATACGGTTCAGCGTCGATCCGCACTTCCTTGGCCTTTGCGATTGTCTGGTCCACGAGCTGCCTGTTAGGGCAGAGGTACAATACAGGGCCGCCTTTTTCGTTCATCGTGCTCTTTGCCGCGAGAAGGCCAACGAGAGTCTTCCCAGCGCCCGTATTGAGCTTGAGGATGATATCGCGTGACTCCCTCGACTCGAACCAACGGTCCACAACTTCCGCTTGCGCAGGTGACAGGTCGCGGATATAATCTGGCTTTACAAGGCGAGCGAATATTTCGGTCGGCTTGATAGGCAATGGAGAACTATGCGCTTGCCGCAGCTTCTTATAATCAGGCATTAGCGACCGCTACCCTAGCTAACTCTTCCCAGGGTTCGTTCGGAACCAAATGCTCCGGCATGGCCGGACGATCTACGCCTCATGAAGGAGCCAAGTGCAAAAATGTATTGATATTCCGACAAGACCGGCTTTCTGAGGCCACTTACGCTTAGCTCAATACGACCGTCATCAAAAACAAGAATCAAACCTATGGCGTGCCGTCGCAAGCGCGCACAGAAGGTGCTAGCGGTCGTAGCAAACCGAGCGTCAATGACTATATATACTCGTTCAGCAAACGCTCTGTATTGCAGCGCTTGAAACACTGCTCGCGATGAAAGGCGCACCTTATACTCGAATGCATACAGCGGCAGAAATATGCGTGCCGCCTTGAGACTGAGCCGGAAACCACCTCCGTGCTCTCGGATAAGGCCGAGCTTTTGAAGCTCCAACATTCGCGATGTTACGACGCGTTTGGATAAGAATGATCTCTTGCACAAGAACTCCGCAGTACGAGTTACGTTCAAATGCAACAGTGAGAGAATCCGTGCCGCAGAAGGGGTGCCTATCGTCTCGCCAAGCGCTCTGCGGTTTTGCGAAGTTGCAGCACTCAATCGGTTTCCAAGAATCACAAGGTCCGGCCTACCCTGCATTGTTTCCAATTCGGATACCATTTCATGAGCACTGCGCAGCCCAAGTATCGCTGGATGTGCGCGAACGGCCGATTCGAATGCGCGAGCTAAGAGGCGCTCAGACTGGCTTAGCCGAGTATTCATTGTCCTCTACAGCTCCGCGCGTTGCCTGAAAAACTGTAGGGCATCACGCCAGACCATTAAGTTAGTTGGCCGGGTCTCGAACACGACGTGTTCCTTAACTAGCAAAGCATATAGAGAAAGGGCATCCTCAATTAGCCCTTCCACGTGCTCAACACGGTCCTCAACACTTGCGATCTTCTCAACCTCAGAAAGCAGTGAGCTCAATGCAGCCATATGTTGCCTGTAGGCGACAGCCGCTGGCCAATCCACCGCGTCGGGCCGTCGCCGGAGTTGACTTCCCCCAAATTCGCGTGAGTCAAGCACATCGTCTATGTAACCTGTTTCAGATATTGCGGCCAACTCGGGGTTCAGCAAGATTGGGTTCAACAATGCTGGCGAGGTGTATCGTGGGCGCGGCTGCCGCTTCATGCCCGTGCTCGGCATAAAGTTACCAGCAGAGAACTGACGCAAGCTGTTGTACCAGCCCGTCGCTATAGCGGTCGCGCCTACGGCAGTATGCAAAAGTCCCGCCAGGTCTGTATATCCACAGTAGACAGAGAAATCGTTGAGCTGACTCAAGACATAGATAATATAAAGAAGATTCCCTAGAGCTGAGGATTCTAGGACACTGGGATACGCGTTACTTTTGCAGCGTACAACGACGTACACGCCGTCACACCTCCATGGAGTGACAAAATCCAAGAACTCGTCGATGCTATCTGAATGCTGAAGGGCAGCCTCATCTATCGCTAAGGACAGCAGGAGGCCACGCTTATCTTTTTTTCTATTTTCGCGCCAAGCGATTGACTCCTGAGCCATCGTGAGAAATATTTGACTCCACGAATCGTCAAAAGATTCGAGAAATATTGCGGGAGCAATGTATTTGCTTACACGTAGCTCTGATTGATATTCCAGCGCCTCGGTAGCAAATCGACTCAGCGCACCGGGCTTCACGAAATCGCGCCGCGACAGTAAACCAGGGAAATAAGGATATTCCTCAAGCTTCCTTATTTTTCCATCGGGTATCTGGAAGCCATAGAACTGCGGATCAAACAGGAGCTGGATGTCCTCATGCTCACGGGACAATCGCTTGATGAGTGTAGGGAGAAGATCGTGCTTTTCATCTCTCGCGCTAAAAATGACGCCGCGGGCGCTCCCCTCCTCAAGGACGTTTTCGATATAGTCGGACTTTCCGTACCCGTGCTGTATTAGAAGCGTCATAGCCGGTCAGGCCTCTTCTTGAAGCTTAGGTAAGAGCTCCTTGAGCGCTGCCTGGAATGCTGCGGCGTCTTTGTACCTGCCGTGAGGTCTCTTGCGCATTAGTCGCTCAACAATTGCACAGACACCCTCGGGGCAATCTTCTTTAATTTGTTTCAACGGGGTCGGCTTGCCGGAACGAATGGAGCTAATTACCTGGAGGGTGCCCATCCCAGTCTTTACAAATGGGTGAATTCCCGTTATGGCCTCATAGATTACAACGCCAACTGCGAACAGATCCGTGCGAGAATCCATGACCCGCTTTTGAGACATATCGAATCGCTCAGGTGAGAGATACACCATAGTTCCGGGGATGGCATTTGCCTGACTAAGCGACGAACCGGAGCGGTCGAATGCAAACCCCAGGTCAAGAAGGACCCAAGTGCCGTCCGAGCTGCGGCGCATTATGTTCTCTGGCTTTATGTCTCTGTGAACTATCGACAACTTTTCTATTTCCTCTATTGCTACTGCAAGGTCGGTAGCCATCAGGATCGCGTCGCGATAGGTCAAACGCCTCCCTGATCTAAGAATCGTCCTTAGGTCTTCGCCCGCGATCCATTCTTCGCTGAAAACAACCACGCTTTGGTGGCCCATGGCTTTTACGGAGAGGTCAATGGGGCCGATCTTAGCGATTTGAGGAATGTTGCACTTGCGGAGCACATCGACTTCGCGTCGAGCTCTGGCAAGGGCTTCGGGGATAGGCTCCGACTCTTCGGACTGTTCCGGCTCCGCTTCCTCCGCGGCACTCGAAGCAGCGGGCGCGGTTTCCTCGATGAGCTGAAGCTTTATGGCGAAGTACTCTTTGCCTATCTTGCACTTGAAAACAAGCTTCTGGCCACCCTTAGAGGTTGCCTCGACCTCGCTGATGGTTGGGCACAGCTCCTTCAGCTCCTCGGGAGAGACGTTCGGCAACGCCACGCTACAGCGTTCAGCTTTCACTTAACGAAGGCCTCTTTACGCAGCCCCTTGAGTCTCCGTCTTTTGATTGGAACTGCAGTGAACGGTGACGAGCGGAAGTGGTCGATGGTCGCGCAAGCACAAGGGCCGAAGGTTCACGGCCTAATGGCAAAGCGAACGGATGGCGGTAGCTGAATTATATAGCATGTGAGAAGCTTGTGAGAAAGGTCACTTCATCTCACCGCTTTTCTCACGGAATAAGTCACGACAAGGCTTGATTAGGCCCGACAAGCATGCCAGCTGTGCTTAAACGGCACTTGCGAGGACCTATCGAGGTTAGCTGTAAGCATTTCAAGACCGCCGCATTCAACCACTCTGCCACCTCTCCAAGTCCCTGACGTGAGGTGAGGAAACGGCTCAAGTTGAAATTGTGAGTTCCGGGCCTCTGGCCCTAGGAGACTCACGTGAAGAAAAGTCGCTTCACCGAAGCCCAGATCATCGGGATCCTCAAGGAACTCGACGCCGGCACGACCGCCACGGAGCTTGGCCGCCGTCACGGCATTCATGCCAATACGATCCGACTGTGGCGCGATAAGTACGGTGGACTAGAAACCAGCGATCTGGCCCGGCTCAAACAGCTCGAAGCCGAGAGTGCGCGTAAAGACCGTGTGATCGCACGGCTGACGATGGAGGTAGACGCCGTCCGGGAGCTGATCGCAAAAAACGGCTGGGGCCCTCGCAGCGAAGAAGCCGTGAGGGCGCTCGAAGACCGCGGTCTTTCCCGCATACGTGCCTGCGCGATCGTCCGACAACCCCGTCGCACGCTGTACTATCGGCGCAAGCCCAAACCGCATGATACGGTGCTGATCGAACGCACCAAGAAGCTCGCGCAAGAGCGACAGCGTTTCGGCTGGCGGCGGCTGATCATCATGGTGCGCCGTGACTTGGTTGGCGTTGGAGAATCCCGATTCCGGCGGATTTATCGTGACCTCGGGCTGCAAGTCCACCCGAGAAAAAAGCGCAAGGTACGGTACGTGCGTGGAAACACGATCGCTGCGGTAGCTCGACCGGACGAGCGTTGGTCGATCGACTTCATGCACGATCGGCTCGCGACCGGCCGAACGATTCGCACAATGAACGTGGTTGACGACTACACGCGAGAATGTCTGGCAATCGACGTAGCCTTCTCGTTTGGGAGTCACGACGTCATCCGCGGCTTCGAGACGATCGCCGGCGGCCGCGCCTTCCCGCAGTCGATTCGATTTGACAATGGTCCCGAGTTCACGAGTCGGGCTATGCTGCAGTGGGCTGCGACCAGGTCGATCGATTTGCAGTTTATTCAGCCTGGCAAGCCAACTCAGAACGCGCAAGTCGAGTCGCTCAACGGCCGCGTCCGAGACGAGCTGCTCAACGCGCACACATTTCTCGATATCCAGGACGCTCGTCAACGGGCCGAGTACTGGAGACAGGACTACAACGAGATCCGCCCGCATTCTTCGCTCGGCTACCGAACCCCGAAGGAGTTCGCCCGAACCTTTTCAATCATCCCACCCTCACAGTTATGACCTGTGCCAAAAGCCACCTCACGTCACACTGGCCAACCCATTGCTGCTCTGCCGCCTCTGTTAGCAATTTGAGACTTACTGGAGGTAGCGATGCAGTTCCAAAGGATACCGGCGCCGCGTTAACGGCGTCATCAACTTCAAGGTGGTCACTGATACCAAGCTGGCCTAAGAAAGAAACCGGAGCCAGTACAGACTCGGTGTACAACACAAGGTCGCTGACATTGGTTATCGTTGTGCCCGCGGCGTCACCAAGTTCATAAGCCGTCATCTTAAGGGTGAAATCGAGAGTCCCAGTATCTGAAAAACCGCTTGCTCCTGCTGGGGGGTCGAAATCGCAATCGGGGTAGACATCATCCCGAGCCGTCTTGAAGCGGAAATGAGTGTATCCATAAAACGGATTGTCCCAGTAAATGTACACCATGCCATGCTTGCCGTCTGGGCCGTTCACGTCATATTAAATATAACCCTCAGTTCCGGTCAGGATTCCATCACTTTCGGACTGCATGCCACCCGATGCGCCCTGAGCGAGCGTTACCGGCGGGGTCCATCCGCCATCCGTCCACGCTCCTCCACAGAGATGATTGAAGGTTTGCTTCAACGTAAGGTATGAACTCGCATTTGTGAGCACTACACGAAAGCTGCGTTGTGGCACGGCACACCCTCTCGCATTCATTAGAGTTATTGACAGTTAAGGTTGGGATTCGGAAAGCGCTTCCAGGAATCCCGCGACCTTTGTCATGCTGATGCACTAGTGGCGTCCCGCCTGCATCCAAAGCCAGCGAGCAGCCCGGAAAACTCCCGTGACGAAGAGCTGAGTGACGAAAAGCCGGCCGCATCCTTACGGAACACGATCACCGCACCATCCTTACGCGCCGGGCCGACAACCAACACCGTATCAGCGTCGTACCGCGCTAGGACCCTGGCGTGCTGGTGACCGCTGCGCTGTACTCGGCAAGTGCCGGAACCGCAATATGAACAAACAGCGCCACGTACCTACCCCAACCAACGCTCACGAAATGCCGGCTCCTGGACCTCGTGCCGGCTTGACGACCATTTGACGACCATTCTCGCGGAAGCGTGTGGAAAGTCATGGAGATTTCCGGAGCTCTGGAATGGGGGCGAGGCGTCGGCAGTCACGAGTCTTTTCGCCTTTTTCGGGCGTTCTTGTTCGATTTTAATTTCATGCCCGAATCATTTCGCATGTAAGGGGTCCGGGGTTCGAGTCCCCGCATCTCCACCAAACTCAAAGCCTCTATTTGTAAGGGTTTGTTTTCCGATCGTCTTTTGCAAAGCCGGAATTTGGCGGCCACTTGCAACTCGCATTAAGGAATCGAGGATACGAGTCTTAGGTGTCCTCTTTCCGTAGCAGCGCGAAGCGATCGACCGCATTTACGGCGATCGTACTGCGCTTTCGGCCACGAGCTAGTCGAGGGCAGGCAGCTCTTTGGTGTCTTTCGACAGTTGCGTTCGAGGTGTTAGATCCTCGGCGACCCTGGGCTCGTTTGGGGTTGCGGCGCGCCTTGCGGCGGAGCAACCTTCATCTGGACCAGTGCCGGCGGCAGATTACTTTCACCCGCTAGCACCGCAATACCGGCGACGAATGCCGTGGGCGTCGCGTTGACCGTCGATTGGAACAAGCCACATACCGGCTCGGTCGCCGTGAGGTATGCGTTCGCTCCGCCATATATCGCATAGACCTCGAAGTGCGACCGACCAGCTGGCCGACGAAGCCGCCGGTCGGCCACGTATTCGGATTGAAGCTGTGCTGCACAAAGGCCGCCACCATCGTACCCCCGGTGAAATCCAAACTGATCCGGCCATGGCACGACCCCGGTCCTGCTGGACCGTACTGGACGTGCTGAAGTTTGAAATCGGCGCCATGCATCCACTGACCGATCCGTCGGCGCCACGTTCGCCGTTCTTAATGCCGCAGTATCGACTCGCGACGGAAGCGGAGGCGAGCCGTTTCGATGCGAGGGCCGCCGCGTCCTCATGGCACCCGCGTCGTTTCTGGCCGGTGTCGGCGTTAAATTAAGGTATCCGCCCAGCGTTGCACTCCTCGTCCTGTCGAGCCTCGTGCTGGCGATCGGAGGAGCGATCTCGATTCATCTGCGGTTTGGATAGGCCTTCGCCGAGCGGGGAGAGCCAGAACGAGTTCGGAGCGGGTCTGCCGTCGCAGACTGGAACGTTGGGGAGGCGACGACGAAACTATGCCGTTGCCTTCACGATCCTGCGCAATAGTGACCGACACCGGCTTCGACGAAATGCCGTTTGCGATGACGGTGAGCATGGTTTTGCCTCTATCGATCGTCTTGGGCACATCAAAATACGTCCAAACCTCTGCGGACCTGGTGGCTACAGCCATCGTGCTGTGGTCGTGCGTGCGCGCGTAGTAAACGCGACCCGTTTTCACATTTTGTAAACGGACCAGGGGGTAGTTCGTCGAGTTCTGAAATTCGTCGCCGAACGACACGGCTTGAGACAAGCCGTTGAACTGCGTTCCGGAGATTTTGTAGGTTTTGCCGGGCTCGATCGATTTCTCAAAGCTCGTAACCGTGGGCGCCCAGGCCGCCTTAGGTGAGCCTTTCGGCGTGTATATCGCACCGTTCGGCGCCGTGAACCCTAAAATCAAGACTTGGCCGGTGGGCAATAGGATCGGCGAATCCGGATACCCCACGGTGGTTATTTCGGCGAGCGACGTTCCGTTAAATTCATAGAGTTCGCCCTCCACACTAAAGATGAGAACGCTGCCGCTTGGCTCCAAAATCGCGTAGGAATCGCCGGCATTGTCGTAGTGCGGGAAATCCGGACCGACCGACCACGTTCCGCGCTTACCGCCGCCGGATTGATAGATCGCGGTATGTCCCGACTCATATCCGCTTGGGCCCGAACCTGAACCGGTGCAGAAAACCGTTCCGTCCGGTCGCAGAACCGCCGGTCCAATCTCACCCGGCGGATAATAACAATCCTTCGGCTTAGGTCCGTACCGTCCGCAGCCGCCGCCTTGGTGAGGAGAATGCAAATCGACGATGGTCGAGCCCGCGCTCTTCCACTTACCCGTCGAAGGCGTATAAATTTCGGAGTCTGGAGCGTTCTTGACGTCTTCGGTGAGCACCGTGCCGTCGGGTAGCAGCGTCCAGCCTTCTTCCGCGTTGAAATCAGCCTTTCCGGCGTCGCTGACGCCCTTCCATTGCAGCGTTTTCGGGTTCAACAGCGCATCACGTTTCGTGAGTTTCTGTCCCATTAAAAGGCTCCCGTCGGGAAGCAATGTCGAGGGCGAATCGCCGATGTATCCCCACCCTCTAGGATGACCGAGCCGCTTCCACACATTCGCGCGGGGATCGTAAACGGCGCCGAGATTCACCAGTTGCAGCGCGTAGCCGTTGCCGGACCCGTTGTATTCGCCCCCGCTGATAACGAGACGGCCGTCGGCGAGCACTTGCGACGCGAAGGCTTCGGGCGCATAGCCGGAGGGTAACGAGGCGATCCGCGACCATTTTCCCTTTACGTAGTTGCCGCGTTCGTCGGGCGTAAACCGGTACCAATCGAAACCGTACTCACCCTCGGCGAGGACAGAACCATCGGTCATCAGGACTGCGAGCAGCATGCCTTCATGAGGCTGGTGCTCGATCCGAACGAGATTTGAGCGCGCACGACTGCCCAACTGCGTCGCCGACGTCGGAATGGATTTCTGGACCGAAGGCACCGATTGCATTGCCGAGCATGCAGTCAGGCCGAGCACCAATAGCATCACGGGGAGTAGCGTCGACGAAAAACGGCACATTCGAGTTCTCCTTGCGACCGAAAAAGATTCCCGGCGAGAGCGATCTACTAAGAATTTTAGTGGAGAATACCTAATCCCCTAGTTCAACGCAAGGAACGCGCATGACAGAAACCTGACCAAGCGGTATCACCGCTGCAACGCCTGCTATACTACGTTCGTAGGACACTTATGATTAGCGCACACGTCGCCGCTGCAGTCATTCAACGTGCTGCGGATTGTTCGGCCACAAGACGGCCTCTCTATCTCACAATTAAGGGCACCGTCGACGAAGGCGGTGTCACCGGAACATTCGTTACGATCATCGACCTACGAAATGGATTCCGCCGAGCCGATCGCACCAGCGGCGTCGAGCAGACGATCGAGGGCTACAACGGATACGGTCACGGTATTGCGAACGCTATTGACGTTCCACCCTTAATTGCAGACGGGGAAGCTCGGGCTTTTGTTGCGCGCCTCGGCTGGGCCGATCCAAGTGTGACGCCGGCTCGGGTGCTGCGCGAGTCCTACGATCTGAAGCGCATCTACACCGTCGGCAACATGTCAGCGGTGACCGTGGTCTGGAAGAATGGGGCCTCGCACCCCTCGCAAGCAATTCTCGACGGCGACAAGGGTCTTGAAACGAACGACCTTGCCGATTGGCGATGTGTAGCCGGAATAAGCTACCCGTTCAAACAGACACGCGTCGATCCGGACGGAGAATCTCAATCCTTTGCGGCGACCGCCGTCGTTTCCGGACGAACAACGCGCGTATCGTTCGTCGCCCCAGCACCGCAAGCGGAGGGCCACATAACCGGGACTCAGCCTGCACCGTTTCATTTCAGTGGGAAAAACGACTTCCACATTAATGTCGATGCAGTGATCGACGGAACGCCGGAGCTTCTCAACTTCGATACGGGTGGCGCGCACTACATTGGTACAACCGCAGCAAAGCAACTCGGACTTGCCGTGAATGGCGGCGTGTCCATCGGCGGCGTGGGCAGTAGCAGCATCAACGTGGGTTTCGCACCTATTTCATCTATCACTGTCGCAAACGGCACGTTAAGCGACCAAGTAACCGTAGTCGCCCCTCTTCCATGGCCAGAAACTGCGACATCCCCGGTGGGGGTAACGAGTTTCCAGTTCCTCGCCGAATTTCGTACCACGATTGATTATCCAAATCAGACGATCGTCTTTGCGAGTCCAACCGACCCGCCACCAATCGGCGCGATTCGCCTACCGCTCACCATGGAAGGGCATTTTCCGCTCATCCAGGCCGAGGTCAACGGCGTAGCGGGATGGTTCGGGGTGGACACCGGCGACGCTGGCGCCGTTACATTGTTCAAAACCTTCACCGATCGCAGCGGCGTCGGTCCCGACCCGACGCTGGAAGGCTCAACAGCCGGCGGAGTTGGAGGGAATCAACATCTCTCGCAAGCTCGAACGCGGTCGTTCTCGCTTGGCGGAATCAATCTCACCAACGCAAGAATGCGACTAGCTAATATGAACGCGGGAGCGTTCTCATCCAGAAGACTTGCGGGAAATCTCGGCGCCGGATTTCTTCGCTGCTTTAAGGTGACGTTTGATTACAGTGGGAGGGCAATGTACTTATCGCGAAGCGACTCCACCGACTCGTGCCTCCAAGGATTGACCGGATAGGACAATGCTTTCGTTCGTATTGATTGCGGCAATCGCTTCCTCTCCATTCGAAGCTGCCGATCAAGCGTATAAGTCCGGTGACTACGATCACGCCCGTACCCTCTATCAAAGCGCGCTTCGGGACACGCCGTCCAACGCGCTCGCATGGTATCATCTTGCCGTCAGCGATTTGAAAACCCACCACGACAAAGATGCCCTGGACGCGATACGGTCATTCGAAAACATCATACCCGTACCGGCGATTTCGTTTACGACGAATACCCAATTTACGATCTTCGCAAGTGTTCCCGGGTTCGAATCATTTGTGGCAGAGCTTACACAAAAACAATACCCCTGCCGATTCGGCGGTCCCGCGCGCGCGATGGACCGCTGGATAGGCAAATGGAACGTCACCAATGCACGTGGAGCGGGCGGAACGAGCCGTATCGAACGTATCTTCGACGGATGCACCATCGAGGAGCATTGGACCGGCGAATACGGCGAGCGCGGTACGAGCCTTACGTACTACGATACGCAGGGAGGCCACTGGGTGCAGCATTACGTTTCCGATCGCGCGATCGGAACTGACTACGTTGGAACGGCATCCGAAAACAAGGTCGTCTTTGTCGCATCTGGTCCCCAGCCACAGGCGCGAACCCGCATGACTTACACGTTTCTCGGCGATGGGCGCGTCGAGCAACAATTCGAATCCTCAACCGACGACGGGAACACTTATGCGATAACCTCCGACCTTTACTACACGAAAGCACCGTAGCCCGAGGCGTCCGGTCAACGGGTGCGTATTGCACTTTGCTTTTTCTGTGCGCGGGAGCGTTACGGCTGTGGTGCGGGGATGAATATACTGGCAGCGACGTTCACACGTAGCTGAAGAGCGCCATGAGCCCGAAGTCCATGTGGAGCTGCTGATGGCAGTGAAACAGCGCGAGCCCCGGATTGTCGGCGATGACGTCGATCTCCATCTCTTGATAGCCGCCGAGCATTACGACGTCTTTCATTACGCCCGATGTCGGTTTTCCCGCAACCTTCATCAGCTCGAAGAGATGGCGATGCAAGTGAATCGGGTGAATGTCGTCGCTCGCGTTGCGCATGCGGAGCCGGTAGCGTCCCCCGTTGCGGCGTACTCCACCACGATCCCCATGCCGTTCGCACGATCGCCGTCGTCGGTATCGCCGAGAATCCAGACCCCAGGCTCGTTCATCTCGACGATAGCGTCCACACGCTCCGCGGTGCCGATCCATAATACCGGGACGCGGGCGGGAGTCGGCACCGGATTACCATCCAGCGCGACGACCGTAAACGTGTGCCCTGCAAGCGCGAGGCTCCGGATCTCCGTCGCGCTGCCGTTGAGAACGTGCAGCAGCACGCGTTCGCCGCGCTTCACGCGAATTGGCTCGCCGTACCCGAGCATGCGGCCATTGATGGAGAACCATCGGTAGCCGACCTCGTAGCCTCTAGGGTTTCCAGCGGCCAGAGATCGCCGCATCGCCGTCTCGCCTTCCTTCTGCAACGCCTCGACAGGTGCGCCCGCGAGAAAATCCTGCGTCATATCACCGCCGTGACTCAGCGAAGGTTCGAACTCTTTGAGGACGAGGAAAAGCTCGCGATCATAGCGCCCCGGGTCGTCTCGCGGCTCGATGTAGAGCGGGCCGACCTCTCCCGTGTATTGGCCAAGCCGGAGATTGCCGCCAGCGCGCACGTGCGTGTGGTAGAAGCGAAACCCTGCCGGTCTCGGAGTAAAGCTGATCCGGCGGGTTCCGCGCGCGGGAACGTACGGCGTGCGTTCTTCAGACGCGCCATCGACCGCAGACGGGATGAGTTGACCGTGCCAGTGGAACTGCTCGGGAACCTCTGTTTCGTTGATAAAGTCAACGGAGATCGGCCGGCAGGCTCGCAGTCGTAGCAACGGTCCGGGGAATTGTCCGTTGTACGTGGTGGTGTTGACGACGCGGCCTGGAGCAAGCTCGACGGCCGTCCTGGAGATGCGGATCGTGTGATCGGCTTTGTCGGTGAGTTGCGCTTGCGGCGTTCGACTCTGCACTGCGACAGCCATCGCGGTCGATGAGCTGCTTAGCACAGTCATCGCCCCGGTGGTCTTTAGAAAGTCACGGCGCTTTAGCATGGAATACACCTCCGAGGGCTTGCCAGGGTTGCTGCATTATCAAGCTCGATCCTGTCGTGATCTGCTCGCGCCTTTTCCCTTCCGAGCGAAACGAGGTGCAAAACTTTCCGTTTGCTGCGCCATTGTTGGCGCCCTATTTCAGTTGGGTAAGGATGTAGGTTGCAACGTCGTGCAAGTCACGCCGAGAGAGTCTCCAACGCGGCATGACAGGGTTAAGGGGCTGACCCTCGTTGTCGACGCCCGTCGTTATGGCGCGCTCCAGCAACCCTAAATCGTACGGATGCTTCTGTCCGACCACCAAAGCATTGTGACGCAGGTCGGCGCTGACAGCGCCGCCAGGTAGGTGAATGCCACCGGCCCCATTCGTGCCGTGACAAGCTGCACACGAGGGGCGGAGCGGGGGCTTGGCGGCGATAATCTGCTTCCCGTCGCTATCCCTGCCGGTTTGAAAGATCGTTCGTCCGTTCTCCGAGGCAGCGGTTTGCACAGCGTTCGACGATGCCGACGCGCCTGTGGTGCCTCCGCCGTGCCCACACGCTGCCGCAGCGCAAGCGACTACCAGCAGAAGCCCGACTAACGACGAAAGTCGCATTCATAGGTTGTTCGCCGATTATTCACCGAGCCTTCTCGAATCCGGCGTACAGTGGGGACATGAAAAGCCTTCTTTCAGCGGTTGCTGCCGCCACGCTCGGTTTCTCGCTGAGCATCGCCTTCCCGATCTCCGTGTCTGCCTCGCTGAGCCCCCAAGTCATAACGATCACTGCATCGTCCGACGCAATGTTCAGTCCGTCGGAAATCGCGGTTCACGCCGGACAACCGGTCGAGTTGAAGCTCATCGGAAAGAGTGGCGTGCACGGCATCGAGTCTAGTGCACTCGGTATCCCGGCAACGACGATTACTCCCGGATCCACGCAAAACGTGACGTTCACGCCTTCAAAGGTGGGTACGTATACGCTCCACTGCACGATCCCGTGTGGGCCGGATCATGGCAAGATGACGATCGTCGTCAAAGTAATTTAATATATAACTAGGCGCACCATAAAGCGGGCTTGGATGCACGCCGGGCCTCACCGCGGCGCGCCGCACCCGCTATTCCGAGCCGAGGTCCGAAAAGTGCCCGAGAAGATCGTGGCCCTGACTGGCGGAGTTTCAGCCCGACCCGCGCCGCCGTAGCTCGGCGCTAACACGGGAAACCGCACGAAGAACCTGAGAATTGAGCTTCACTGGTTCTTCCCGTCCTACTGGTACGATGAGAGTATGCGGAAGACCATTCTCGTCCCGATCGACGGATCGACCTCATCGGAGCACGCCTTCCGTTATGCCCTTCGGTTAGCAAAGGCCCGGCGTGCGCCCATGGAGATTTGGTCGATCGTCGATGCCGAAGCCCTGCTTGGACATACGACGGCGTTACGAGGGGAAAAACCGCGTATTGCGGCAGCAAGAGCGAGCGCTTATAAACTCGTCGATAAAGCGCTCAAGCGGGCCAAGCGCGCCGGCGTCGATGCGACCGGCTCCGTGGCGGTTGGCCGCCCCGCCAAGGGAATCGTCGCTCGAGCATCGAGCATCGGCGCGGACAGCATCGTTATGGGAAGCCATGGACAGTCAGGATTCAAGCGGCTTTTTATGGGCAGTGTCGCCGAAACGATTCTACGCTCGGCGCCGTGCCCGGTCGTTATCGTACGCGAGAAGACAAAAGTGGGAGCTTTTAAGGCGGTACTGCCTCGGTTCCAATTGGCAGCACCGGTTTTTGTGTTGCGCGTGCTGGAGATCGCGCCCAGAGATTTCGATCGTCTCTATAGGGACCTCGTCGAGTTCTGGCGCGGACCCGGAGCTGAGATTCGCGGCTTCGTTGAAGCAGAGCTACTTGGAAGCCGTGATAATCGGAGAATCGCGATGCTTGTTCATTTCCGTGCGTACCACGATTGGATCAGAGCTCAATGGAATCCACGTCTTGGCCAGCTGCTCGAGGAAATCACGGCAGCCGCACAAACTTTGGAATTTGAGCTTTACCATGGAGATCACTGCGTTGCGAATGCCGCACGCGGCCCGCAGTCTCGGGGCGTGGTAGGGGTTGGACGCAAACGAACGTCGGTTTAATAGGAGAAAGTGATGGGTTACCTACACGCGCTTCTCGCCGTGGGTGTGCTTCTTGGCTGCCTCGGGGCGGTACCTGACGATTTCGCCGTCATCGACAACCCCGGATCAACCAATGTAAACGGCTACCTAATTCAGATCTGGTCAGATGGCCATGCCTCGGTGATGTTACAAACACGCGATAGGCGCATCGCAAGCAGCCCCAAGCCGTTCAGTATCCCCGTAACGATAGCGCGGAAAGTCTTTGCGGACTTGGCGGCTGCACGTAACGGCAACGCCACCACCGTACCATGTATGAAGACGGTTTCGTTTGGCGCGTCGCTGAAGGTCGTATGGCAGGGCTGGGAATCAACGGACTTGACGTGTCCGCCAAAGGACGAACTCGCCAATGCTCTCGCGCGGGACGCGGAGGCGATCGCTCAGATCGCCGGCGTCTCAGCGCTGCCCAAGGTTCTGAATCCCGGCTCGCGGCCATCAATTCCTCCGCCGTAGGCGCCGACTCGTTGGTGCACGGCAAAAACCGGTATCTCCGCGCGGTGAAGGACGCCCTCACACGTGCTTCCGAGGAGAGCCCGCGCTACGCCCTTTCGACCGTGAGTACCGATCACGATCGTAGTCGCGTCGATCTTGCGGCTGTATTTCAAAATTGCTTCCACTACCGATCCCTGCACGATATGGTTCAGCGTCGTATAGCCGAGGCGGCGAGCACGCTCGCCGGCGGCGGACAACGCGAACTCACGCAACAAGATCGGAGTAGTCCTCGCAGAGCCAATTGTGCCCTGATGACACTTGCGAGGACCTATCAAGGCTAGCTGTACGCATTTCAAGACCGCTGTGGGAAACCTCGCCTGAACCTTGCACCGCCCACCCAAGCGCGCCGCCTTTGACCACCATTTGACCACCGAAGGGGCGAACTGAGGCGGATTTTTGGCGAACGTCAGCGGATGCTATGGCCACGAGAAACCCATACTACAACGCCATTTCTTCGAATTTCCAGCACGTTGCGTGGAGACATAAGCCTGCTTCGCATGTAAGAGGTCCGGAATTCGAGTCCCCGCATCTCCACCAAGAAACGCCTGATTCTGTAAGGGATTTCGGCGTTTTTGTTTTCGCAGAGCAACCGCAGCCGGACACCGCGCTAACGACAGTTGGCCTTACGTCGCGATCACAAAAACGAATTTAAAGATCGATCCGGACTACTTGCACGACGGTACGGGGTCGGAGCTCGAATCTCGGAGCCTGCAGACACAGGCCCGACGAAGCCTTAGGCGAGGCGCAGGGTTCCGGCTGGGCGCTCTTTGCGCTAGAGCCCACATCGGAAACACGGCCGCGAGAAGGGCGCGCTTTCTCTATGGCGCTTGCGCTGGGCCGATTTGCGGCGCCCGAACGGGTTTAGCCATTCCGTAGAAGACGACAACGCCTTGCCCGCCACATCGAGTTGAGAGCGCTTCTTGGGGTGTGCCGATACAGCTGTCGATGTCCTGCCAGTTGTTCATTGCCCAAACATTCCCGGCCGGATCGACCGCGATATCAGTTAGCATCTGCATTCCTCCGCCAACGTAGCCGCCGGGCGGAGAAATCTGATCGCCGGTCTTCATCCCTGGCGGGCAGCTTCCGGCGCGGACGCCGCACAGTTCCACGATCGGACTGCTTGGCATCGCGAAGTTGGAAATCCAGACATTGTCGTTGCCGTCAATAACTGCGGCCCAAGGTCCTGGAAGGCCGCCACCCTTGAATGGAGATCCCGGAAACTGCGTGCCGTCAGGTCGTAGGAGCGTAACGCTGCCGCCGTGGTTACCCCCCTGCTGCTTGGACATCGTCGACGTGAGGTAGTCAGACGCCGCCTCCACACCCTTGAACTTCAGGCGTACACCCGTATTTACGAAATGTGCCAACGCCACTAGCCCGGTACCAAATCGGTTGGTGACCCAAACGTCGCCGCTGCTGTCGATAGCAAGCCCGCTGTTGTTTACGCCCGTCTTGAAGTTTTCGACTTTACTCGGATCGGAGGCGGGAAATCGAGTGACGTGATCGATGCCGCTGTTCGAGACCCAAATTCGATCGCGTTGGTCGATGCCGAGGTGAAATGGCGCTCGGAACGATTTGCAGGGCTCCTGCTTTTCCCCCTCGCAAACGATCCGGCCTTTTGTAAGATCGCCTTTCGGAAAGTACACGAGTTGATTCTTGGAGACTCCAAGAACCCACACGTCACCGCTCGGGGTAACGATGATTCCCTGCATAAGCCCGAGCCTACCGCCGAACCTAATGCCTTCCGGAGGTGAAAGCGGCTTGCCGTTCTTGTCAAAAACCGTGATCGACTGGCTGCCATAGTTGGTGAACCATGCATTGTCGTGGCCATCGATCGCGGTACCGAAGGTTCCCCCCTCCATCCCGCCGCCCGTAAAGCCGGTAGTGATCGGCGAAAGCGGCTGGCCGTTCGGGGCGAACTTCGTAGCGTGCCCCTCCCACAGCGAATCTTGGCCTTGCCAACCGACGGTGAAATTGTCGGGGACCCAAAGGTCACCCTCGCTATCGAACATCGCCTTGCCGCCGGCACGGTAGCCGCCGCCGTCAAACTTCAACGGCAGGACCCAGGCGCTCGGCGCCCAGCCAAGGTACGGCATAAACGGTACTGGCCGCAGATTCTTGCCTTCCGGAACGGGATACAAATGATTTAGCAGCGTGAAGAGCCGGTCCGGCTTGTACCATGGATAGCGCGCTACCGATTCGGCCGCTGCCAAGGTATCGCTTGGAGCGCTATGCAACGGCGGCATTGCAGCTGAGTACAGACTCGCGCACGCGTCAGCCGTCACGCGCGTGACGCAGCCCGACAGCAAATCGGCTAATGTCGCAAAATTCGCCATCGTAGGCGTCTGCGGGCCGTTTAACGAGTCCTGAATAGCGCCGCCCCATCCGCCGGTCTGGAGATCCACGAAATTCGGCACGTTTCCGGCTCCGATGCGCAGTCCAAGGGCATTACCTTTAATCGCAGTGCCGTTCAGGAACTGGTTCATAGTCCATGCGGAGGCAATGGTCGTGTACTCGTTGACGACGACGTGCGGCGGGGGTTGTACGCCCAGAACCGTAATGAAAACGATCGCGCGATTATTGACGGCTGCCTTAGCTGCCTTCGCTTCGCCCCCGGAAGCAACCAGATACAAAATCCCGCTGGCGCCGGCAAAGGTCAGTGCAAACCTCCCGTCGTCACCGGTCTGCGCCCGAGCTAGCTGCTTGGGAGAATCCGACGTAGCGACCCATAACGTCACCGTCGATCTTGCGATCGGCTCACCCGCGCCAAGAACCTGCCCGTCGAAACTGCCCGCGGGAAAAGGTGCTGCGGGGCCGAGCGAGGCTGCGGTCTTGGTTGCGGCGATCGACGGTTGGCTTGACGCCGAGGAAGTCTCGCTCGCGCGTTGCGGCTGCGCGCAGGCCGCGAGAGAAACTGCCGTAAGCAATGCCGTGAAAAATGCTCTTCTCATTTCCGAGTCACCTCGATCTTTTTGGCACAAAAAGGGTTTCTCTGACGCATCGGGCAGGGGCATTCCTGCCTGCCTACCTTTGGGTAAACGCCGTATGCGTGAGCAGACAACGATGGACGTACGAGGGGACCTCGGGGCGTTAGAGCAGTGGTGGAAAATCCTACAGCATCGAGCGACATTTTAACCCGTTGCAGAGATGCTCCGCCGGGCGGCGGCGTAATCGATCTTGGACCACAGGCTTCGCGTCACATCCGCAGAAATCGCTTGCTTTGTTGTCCGAATAAGGAGGCCGAGTAAATGCATAGACCGGTGAGACCTAAGGTCAGCACCATGGCCCTTGGCGCCCTCGCTATCGGCGCCGCCATCGCGTTTTCCAGCTTTGCCGTCGTACGCGCCGAGTACGACCGGCCGGACAGCAAGAAAACCTACAAATGCAGCACCGGTACCGCGTGCCTCATCGGTCATTCGACCGGCTCCGCGGCGGGAGTCGCGGGCACAAGTACGTCGGGGTACGGCGTCTCCGGAACCTCGGGCGCCGCGCATTTGGCTGGGGTCTACGGCGACACCACCAGCTCCGGCGTCGGAGTTGCCGGCTACAGCAATGGCAGCGGCGCCGCTATTGGGGGCTCAAATACGGGAAGCGGCGTCGGTGTATCTGCCGTTGCGACGGGAAACGACGCTGTCTATGCATATAGCCAGGGTGGGGCGAATGGAGTCTACGGCCGAGATGACTCGGTCGCAGGAAACGGCGTCTTCGGCTACGCTCCGCATGACAGCGGTTTTGGCGTGGTCGGGGAGGCCGATGGGCAAACCGGGGCTGCCCTAACAGGCGTGACCAGCGGCAACGCCTTGCTGCTGAACCTAGGGCACACGGGGACGCTCAGTGCTTGTTACGTTGACGCGGACGCCAATTTGGCGTGCACCGGCACAATTTCCGGGGGCTCGCTGACGCAACGGCACCGCAGCGCCAGCGGTCGACATGTGCTCGCCTATGCAGCACAATCCGCCAGCGCCACCATGGAAGACGTTGGCGAGGCTCGGCTTTCAAATGGCATTGCTAACGTCATGATTTCCTCGGACTTCGCCTCAATAACCGATCGCAGCAAGAACTACTATGTGTTCTTAACGCCGCTGGGCGACACACGTGGACTTTATGTTAGCATGAAGACGGCGTCCGCCTTTCAAGTTCGCGAAACCATGCGAGGTCGTTCGAACGTTGGCTTCGATTATCGTATCGTTGCTAAACCAGTAGACGCGAGCGACGAACGGCTGCCTCTGGCCCCTCGAATGCGAAAAAATCACCTGCCTGTGCATCCGTACGCGCCCCACGTCGGCACTCAGAATCCGCCGCAATAGATGGTCGGAGAACGGGTTTCGAATTCTTCCTCTGAGAAAACGTAGGCAACCCCGTATGATCGAGTTTAGCCTGTATCGTGGTCATGCTTGCGGACGCCGGCTCGCGTTTCGTCGCGAAAGGCGGCTGTACCGAGTCTGAGCCCTCTCACCGTGGGCGAAGCCAGCGGAACGATCGCTCGACAAAGGATTCCGCACAGCGACCTTCGGCCCATGCGGCGACGGCGCTTTCCGAGGAAGTAAAGAAGCAGATCGCGCGGCGCGCCGCCCTGCAAGACTCCCCCCAGACGAACATCGAATCGCCTGCGCAGCCTCACGACGTCTCAACCAAGCGGCTCGCCCGGAATTGGCCCGTGGCTACAGCGATCGGCACAGCGATGTTCTACGTGGATTAACGACGTTAAGGAAACGTACTATCAAAATGACGCGAGGTTGCATTAAGCTTGGGCGCGAGAGGTGCTTCTTAACAGCCTGCAAACGACTCAAAGGAAGCTAGTCGTTTGCGCAACGAAGGCTGCGTAACGCCTCCGCCATATAGACCGTCACCGCGACAGATCGATAGGGGATTGACCATGACAAGCAAGTCAGAGGCCCAAACCAGCAACGGAACGACCTCCGTGGACCGTACCGTGCTGCCGATTCCAGCGCCTCAATATCCGCCGATCACCGAGCTCGACGCGCACAACGCGAAAGCGCCGCCGCGGTTCGAGGTAAAGGCGCCCAGAGGCGCGCCCAACGTAGTAGTCATCCTACTCGACAACATGGGCTTCGGCGACGTGTCGACCTTCGGCGGGCCGATCCAGATGCCGACGCTGGACCGTCTGTCTAAAACCGGCCTGCGCTACAACAATCTCAAAGTTCCCCCGTTGTGTTCGCCCGCGCGCGTGGCCCTGCTGACCGGTCGCAATAGCCATAGCGCAAACTTCGGCGTGATCTCAGAAATTGCCACCGGCTTTCCGGGGTACACCGCGAAGCGGCCCGACAGCATCGCGATGTTGCCGCAGATCTTGCGCCTCAACGGCTACAACACGGCAATGTTCGGAAAATGTCACGAACTCGGTCCGTGGGAAGCCAGCGCCGTCGGACCCTTCGATCGCTGGCCGGTGCATAGCGGGTTTGAGCGGTTCTACGGCTTCATGTCCGGCGAGGCCGACCTGTTTCATCCGGTGATTTACGACAACTTGACCCGGTTGGATATGCATCCCGATGCCGATTATTACGGCAGTACCGATATAACCGACAAGGCAATCCTTTGGCTGCGTTCGCAGCGTTCGCTAGCGCCCGACAAACCATTTTTCGTTTACTACTCCGCAATCGGTACGCACGGCCCGTTCCAAGTACCCGAGAGTTGGCGCGACCGGTACAAGGGCAAGTTCGATCAGGGCTGGGACCAGGTGCGCAAAGAAACGTTGTCCAGGCAAATCGAGCTGGGAGTCGTGCCGCCAGGCACGGATCTGGCGCCCAAGCCAACGGGAATTCAGGAATGGGACGACTTGACGGCCGACGAGAAAAAAGTCTTTGCCAGATACATGGAGATCTATGCGGCCTTTGCCGAGGTGACCGATTACGAAATCGGTCGGTTTCTCGACGAGATCGAAGCCCTCGGCGAAATGGACAACACGTTGATCTTCTACATTACGGGCGACAATGGTTCGGTTTTCCAGGGCGGCCTCAACGGCGCTTTCAACGAGCTGTCCGTGTTCAACGGGCTGCCGGAGCCATTGGAAGTTCCGCTGAAGAACTTCGACGAGATCGGCGGACCCAAATCCCATATTTTGTACAACAATGGCTGGGCTTTTGCCGGCGCGACCCCGTTTGGATGGGGGCACCAGGTAGCTTCGTACGGTGGTGTCTGCCAATCCATGGTCGTCCACTGGCCGAAGGGCGTCGCGGAGAAGGGCGGCCTGCGTACGCAGTGGATGCACATGATCGATATTGCGCCGACGGTGTTGGAGGCAGTCGGCGTGCCCGAGCCTGCGGTCGTCTATGGCGTACAACAGAAACCGTTTGAAGGCGTGAGCGTGCTCGACACCTTGAATAACCCTGAGGCGACGTCGCGCCACACCACGCAATACTTCGAGATGGCAGGCAACCGAGGCATCTACCAGGACGGCTGGTTCGCCACCACTGTGCACCGCCCGCCGTGGGAGCCCAAGGCGCGAGCTACGTTTGAGAACGACAAGTGGGAGCTTTACAACGTGGAAGCAGATTTCAGTTGCGCGCATGACGTTGCGGCGAAGTATCCCGAGAAACTCGAGAAGCTCAAAGGAGTCTTTCTCGAAGAGGCCGTCAAGTACAATGTTCTCCCGCTCGACGATCGCGCTTGGGAGCGCTTCAATGCCGCTCTTGCGGGACGTCCCGATCTGATGGAAGGCCGCAGCGAAATCACGGTATACGAGGGAATGAAGGGCATTCCCGAAAACGGCTTCATCAACGTAAAGAACCGCTCTTTCGTTGTGAGAGCCGACATCGAGGTTCCGAAGGCCGGCGCAGAAGGCGTGATCATCGCCCAAGGTGGGGAGATGGGTGGCTGGAGCCTCTACCTCAAGGACGGCGCACCTCGGTTTGCCTGGAATTATCTCGGCCGCGAGATTTACAAGATCGCCGGCCCCGCTCGACTGGCGGCAGGGCGGGTGGAACTCCGCTTCGAGTTTGCTTACGACGGCGGTATGGGCGCCGGCGGTAACGGCGTGATCTTCGTCAACGATGAAGAGGTCGCCGCAGGACGGGTCGAGCACACCCAGCCGTTCGCATTCGGCGCGGAAACGACGGACGTGGGCGAAAATCTCTATACGTGTGTCAGCGACGACTACAAAGCGGGCGATAACAGGTTCACCGGTAAGATCCACAAGGTGACCGTCCGGGTCGGGAAGTCCAACCTCAGCGAGGAAGCTCAGCGGGCTCTCGCAGAGTTGCGTATGAAGAAGGCGCTCTTCGTCTAATGGCGCCACGCAGGTCACCGTCCAGTGGTCGATGGCGCTACCGGACATTCGGTTGCGTACGACAATCTTACGACAATTAGCGCGGAAACCGGCGGAAAACGCGGACGCCAGCGAGCGAAACATCAGCCTCGGAAAGACTGATCTGTAAGGGAATTGGGCGCTATTGTTTCAGGCAGTGCGAGGCGATTCGCCGCAACCATTTGAGTTGATCGGAATAGCCCTCAACGCTGCGTGCACGACTCTCAACGGCTTCAATATAACCTCAACGTGCAGCCGGTCATACCGATCAAGCCGAGCCCGAGCACCGATGCCGTCTTTCCACGGCGATTCAGTTTGGCGCAGGAGTAGCGCCGTGGACTTCGACCAAAGGCGTCACCTCGAAAACGAGCGCGAACTTCTGGCCGGTGCGTTGCTGCGCAAAGCGCTCGAGATCGCTGACCTGTTGGGGAGTTATCAGCTGCGTCGAGCGGACGGTGAGGGTTGCCACGGGCGGATTCTTTAGCCAGTCGACTCGCATTTGAATAAGCTCGACGTGCTTGAAGGTTACGGTCTGCGTTCGAAGCGCCGAACTTAGCGCGCTCTCGAGACGGTCGAAGCGAAGCAGTTCGACAAGGCCGGCGCCCAAAGGAACTGCGAGGATGGCGGCCGCCGCGACCGTGGTTATAAAGGCCGCTCCATGGGCAGACTTGACGTGTCCGGCCAATCGAAAGACGATCATGCATGCAAGGATGATCCCCAAAAGGTTCGTGACGTAGAGCAAAAATGCGCCAAATGCGAGATGGTCCTGTCCGGCCGCGATGCCGATGCCGATGACGCAAATGGGCGGCATAAGCGCGACGGCTATCGCCGTGCCGGCGACGGTGGACGAGATCGAAGGCCTAACGGTCGCGAAGCCGGAAACGGCTCCGGCGGCGAGCGCGATGCCGAGGTCTAAGAGGGTCGGCTTCGATCGTGCAACGATCTCCGTTCCCAGCGTCGGAAGAGACACCGATAACTGGAGCAGCGCCGCAACGGAGATCGAGACGAGAGTCCCGATTCCAACGCTGACCGCCGATCGCCTGAGCAGCTCTATGTTTCCGGAAATCGCTCCGAACGAGAGCGCTTGAATTGGAACGATCAAAGGCGCGATGATCATCGCCCCGATGATTACTGCGGCATTGTTTTCGAGCAAGCCGAGCGTGGCGATCGCGCTGGAGGCAACGACGAGTACAACGTAGTTGGCGGACGGACGCGAGCCGGAGCCCAGGCTCGCAATTAGAGCGTCGCGCGAGACTTGCTTCTCCGCCTGGCCGCCGGACATAGCGCGTGGCTCCTTCGCCGTCACCGGCTACGAATCGCTAAAGGTCTGACCGATCGGATGCCCTTTGGCAAGCAAGGGCCGCTGCGCAGGCTCGCTAAAGTCCGGCGTCCAATGCCAACTCCGAATCTCGGGCATATCCTCTAGATGCTCGCGAATATACGAGTGGTGTTCGTACAGCTTCAGGTTGAAAGCGTCGATCACTTCGGAGACCTCGGAACGAAGGCGCGTGAGATACTTCAAGGCATCGATTGCCAAGTGGAAGCGGCTCATCTTATTCAAAACGACCATGTCGAACGGCGTCGTCGTCGTGCCGCGATCGATGAACCCGCGTACGTGGAACCGCTCTTCATTTGCTCGGCCATGCACCATCGGATGAATGACCCAAGGATAACCGTGGAATGCGAAGATCACGGGAACGTCTTTGGTAAAGAGCGCTTCGAACGAGATGTCGTCCATCCCGTGCGGATGCACTCCTGCCGGCATGAGCACGCCCAGGTCGACGACGTTGACGACGCGCACTTTGATCCCCGGCACGTTCTTTTGCAGCAGCCACGAGGCCGCGCAGGTCTCCAGCGTCGGTACGTCGCCGGCACAGGCTAAGACGACATCGGGCTGGCCGCCCGCATCGTTGGTCGCGAAGTCCCAAATGGACGCGCCGCGCGAGCAGTGGTCGCGTGCGCCTTCCATATCCAGCCACTGCAGCTCGAGCTGTTTGCCGCAGGTGACGAGGTTCACGTAGTCGCGGCTGCGCAGGCAATGATCCATCACGCTGAGCAGGCAGTTGCTGTCCGGTGGATAGTAGACGCGTATGACTTCGCTGCGGCGCGCCAGCGCGTTGTCGACAAACCCGGGCGCCTGATGGCTGAAGCCGTTGTGATCGTTGCGCCAGGCGTGGCTCGTCAAAAAGACGTTGAGCGATGCGATCGGCTCGCGCCAGGCAAACTGCTTCGATTCTTCGAGCCACTTCGCGTGCTGGGTGAGCATGGAATCCACGACCTGCGCGAACGCCTCGTACGAGGCAAAGATTCCGTGGCGCCCGGTGAGCGCGTAGCCCTCGAGCCAGCCCTCACAGTTATGTTCGCTCAAGACCTCCATCACACGGCCGGCGGGATCGATGTGGTCGTCGATCGAGACCGTCGGCTCCATGTTGCATCGCGCCGTTGCGTCAAAGACGGCGTTCAAGCGATTCGAGTTCGTTTCGTCGGGGCAAAAGAGCCGGAAGTTTTTCGGATTGCGCTCGATGACGTCGCGCAAGAACTCTCCGAGCTTGCGCGGCGCTTCCGCAGCAACCTCTCCGGGGGCGGGAACGTCAAGCGCGTAGTCGGAGAAGTCCGGTAGGTCGAGCGCGATCAGCACGCGGCCGCCGTTGACGCTCGGATTAGCCCCCATCCTGCGTTCACCGTGCGGCGCTAACGCTTGGAGGTCGGCGATCAGTGCCCCATCGCCATCGAAGATTTCGCTCGGTTTGTAACCGCGCATCCAAGCTTCGAGCAACTGTAGGTGCTCTGGATTCTCACGCACGTTGGCGAGCGGCACCTGATGCGCGCGGAAGGTTCCCTCGATCGGGATTCCGTCGACTTCTTTTGGTCCCGTCCAGCCTTTGGGCGTCCGCAAAACGATCATCGGCCAGGTTGGGCGCCGTTGCAAGCCGTTTTTTCGCGCCTCGTTCTGAATGGAGCGAATCTCGTCATAGCAACGATCTAGCGCTTGCGCGAAGAGTTGATGAACCGTTGCGTGGTCGTCGCCTCCAACAAAATACGGCTTATAGCCGTGTCCTCGGTAGAGCGCCAAGAGCTCGTCGTCGGCCTGGCGCGCTTGGACCGTCGGGCCGGAGATCTTGTAGCCGTTGAGGTGTAAGATCGGCAGAACGGCACCGTCGCGAACGGGATTCAAGAAGTCGATGCCCTTCCAGCTGCCTTCGAGCGGACATGTTTCCGCCTCCCCATCGCCGACGATGCACGCGACAACGAGGTCCGGATTATCGAACGCCGCGCCAAACGCGTGCAAAAGTGAATAGCCGAGCTCTCCTCCCTCGTGGATCGAGTTCGGGACGTGCGGGCCGCAGTGGCTCGGCACACCGCCCGGCGTCGAGAACTGACGAAACAATAAGCGCATTCCTTCGAGATCCTGCGTAACGTCGGGATGCACTTCGGAATATGTGCCTTCGAGATAGGAGTGCGCGTTGAGCGACGGCCCACCGTGCCCGGGCCCGGCTACATAGATGACGCTTGCGTCGCGCTCGTTGATCAGCCGATTCAGATGAACGTAAATGAAGTTTTGACCGGCTGAGGTGCCCCAATGCCCCAGCAATCGCGGCTTGATGCAATCCGCGCTAAGTGGATCGCGCAGCAGCGGATTCGCCGAAAGATAGATTTGACCGACGCACAGATAGTTCGCGGCCATCCAGTAGCGCTCCATGCGATCGAGCAGCTGGACGGACAACGGGCCATTTGGCACCGCCACGGCCTGACGCTCACCGCTCGCGACGACGGCAGTTGACAAGGAAGCATCGAAACCGAACGACGCCTGAACTTCGGATATTGTACTCATCGGCCGCACCTCCAACCTTGGGTTGTCCCGTGGCTTAGGCGCTCTCGAACGCACGCCTCCACGGCGGCGGGCCTGGTTGCTTCAGCCGAGGAAACGCGGAGGCTCGGCAAAATCATGGAGGTGATGGTTGCGCCGACCTCGCGGGTCGCCTAACGTTTGCTCGCTTGGTGAACGTGGCCAAGCCCAACGCGAAGGTCGAGCAGGAGGGCATCGCGATCCGCTATATCCCACTAGCAGCGGCACAGGCCGACATCTCCCCGCGTTGCGTGGTCGCCGAGACCCAGCGCGTCGCGCTTCCTCGGCAACTTGGGCACGATTAAGGTCGGTGGAGGAACGCCGCCGGTGCGAATCGCCGAGGGCTGGCTCGCCGTGGTTCACGGCGTCGACCCCACAGATTCCCCGGGACAGCTGCGCTGCTGCCCCGGCATCCTCGTTCACCATGCCGAGCACCTCGATCGCATCCTTTACCGTTCGAACGAGCCGTTGTTCGTCCCGCAAACGCCCGGCGAGCTTCCCGGAACGGTAGGTAACGTTGACTTTCCGACGGGTATCGACCGCCGCGGCGAGCGAATTTTCGACGTCTATTACGGCATGGCGGATTACGAGATCGGCCGCGGAAGGCTCACGTTCGAGCGATCAACCGACAATGAGGGACGTATGATCGAACTATTGCAAGGATTTCCTGACAACGTCGTGGCGTGCGCCGCCAAGGGGCAGGTCACCAAGAAAGACTACGAGCAGGCGCTGATACCGGACGTCGAGCGCGCGCTCGAGCGGAACGCAAAGATCCGATGCTACTATGAGCTGAGTCCGGAGTTCGCCGGCTTCGACGCGGGCGCGGCGTGGGAAGACGCGAAGCTCGGCATCGAGCACTTAACGCGCTGGGAGCGGGTAGCGGTCGTCACCGACGTGGAGTGGATTCGGCTGGCAACGAGCGCTTTTCGCTTCCTCATGCCGGGGCAGGTCCGAGTCTTTTCCGCTGCGGACTCCGCCGAGGCAAAACGCTGGATTACGGCGGCATAAGGGGCGAACGTTGCCGTGCATTCTGGTCGCCACCGACGGATCCGAGAGCGCCACACGTGCGGTGGCATACGCTGCGCGTCTGGCGAAGAGCGAGAAGGCCGATCTCGTCGTCGTTAACGTGATCGGGCAGAGCATTCCCGAAAAAATCTTCGAGCGCTTCACCCACGCGCAGCAAGTATGGGTGAAGGAGTTGCTTGAGGCCGAGTCCGCGGAGATCCTGGCGAAGGCGCGAGACCTGGCCAGGAGCGCCGGTCGTCGAACCGTCGCCGTCGAGTCGCGTAGCGGTAACGTCGCGCGAACCGTCCTCGAGATCGCACGCGAGAAAGCCGTGGAAGCAATCGTCGTCGGCAAGCGCGGAACCGGTCAGCTTTCGGGATTGTTGCTCGGCAGCGTCTCGCAAAAGCTCGTCAGCGTTGCCGCCTACCCCGTAACGGTCGTACCCTAAAAATGATCGAAACTACGTACGCTCGAAGAACTACAACGATTGAGCATAGCCGAGTTGCGCGCTCGGCTCGACGCACCGCCCAACGGCCTGACGAGCGACGAGGCCGCGCGCCGTCTGCAGCAGTACGGACCGAACGCGCTGCCCGAAGAGGCGCTCAATCCGCTGCTTCGGTTCCTCTCTTATTACTGGGGTCCAATTCCGTGGATGATCGAGGTAGCCGCCATCCTTTCGGCCGTCGTGCACCACTGGGAGGACTTCGGCATCATTCTGGCGCTGCTGCTGATGAACGCCGGCGTCGGTTTCTGGGAAGAGTTCCAAGCCAGTAACGCCGTCGCGGCATTGAAGAAAACGCTGGCGCTCAAAGCGAGGGCCAAGCGCGACGGCCAGTGGCTCACCATTCCTGCGAGCGAGATCGTGCCGGGCGACGCGGTCCATGTGCGCATCGGCGACATCGTGCCCGCCGATGCTCGGCTACTCGAGGGCGATCCGATCGAAGTCGATCAGTCCGCGCTCACCGGCGAATCGCTTCCGGTCGCGCGTACGCCCGGCGAGGTCGTGTACTCGGGATCAGTTGTCAAACAGGGCGAGCTCGACGCACTGGTCTATGGCACGGGGGCCAACACCTTCTTCGGCAAGACGGCAAAACTGGTCGAAACAGCGCATACCGTCAGCCACTTTCAACGGGCGGTGCTCAAGATCGGCGATTATCTAATTTTGATCGCGATCGCCTTGGTCTCCTTGATTTTAATTGTCGCATTATTCCGTGGCGATCCGATGCTGACGACGCTGCAGTTCGCGCTGATCCTCACTATCGCCGCAGTGCCGGTCGCCATGCCGGCCGTTCTCTCGGTTACGATGGCGGTTGGATCACGAAATCTCGCCAAACGGCAGGCCATCGTAACGCGCCTCTCAGCCATGGAAGAGATGGCCGGCATCGACATTATCTGCGCGGATAAGACGGGGACGCTCACCCAGAACGCACTAACCCTCGGCGAGCCGTTCTGCATGGGAGGCATCGGCTCGGACGAAGTCATCGCGATGGCCGCGCTCGCCTCTCAAGCCGCCAACGCCGATGCGATCGACATGGCGGTATTGGCTGGTTTGAAAGGCGTCAAACCGGACGCGCGAGCACAGATCGTGCATTTCATGCCATTCGATCCGGTTCATAAGCGCAGCGAGGCCACCGTTCGCGATGCGAGCGGTGAATTCAGGGTCACCAAGGGTGCGCCGCAGGTTGTTATGGCCCTGTGCGCGGACCTGCGCAGCGCGCGCGGTCAGATCGACGCAGCGATCGACGCCTTTGCGGCGCGCGGTTATCGCTCCCTCGGCGTTGCCCGCGCGCGCAGTGATGGGTCGTGGCAATTGCTTGGCATTCTCTCGCTCTACGATCCGCCGCGACCCGACTCCAAGGCCACGATCGAAGCGGCGCGCTCCATGGGCGTCAAGGTAATGATGGTCACCGGCGACCAGCTCCCAATTGCAAAGGAGACGGCTCGAACGCTGGGGCTCGGCGCCAATATTTTGGATGCGTCGCTTTTTAGCGACATCAAGCACCACGAGAGTACGCAGGTCGCCGCCGCGATCGAGCATGCCGACGGTTTTGCGCAGGTATTTCCAGAGCACAAATTCTTCATCGTCGACGAGCTGCAGAAGCGCAAACATATCGTCGGCATGACCGGAGACGGCGTCAACGACGCACCGGCTCTCAAGAAGGCCGACGCTGGCATAGCGGTCTCCGGAGCAACTGACGCAGCTCGCGCGGCGGCCGCGATCGTATTGATGACGCCCGGTCTGTCGGTTATCATCGATGGAATCAAAGAGAGCCGGAAGATTTTCCAGCGTATGCTCAGCTATGCGACTTATCGCATCGCAGAAACCATTCGCGTGCTGCTCTTCATGACGCTTTCAATTCTCGTCTTCAATTTTTATCCGGTCACCGCCGTGATGATCGTTCTGCTGGCGATTCTCAACGATGGCGCGATTCTCTCAATTGCCTACGATCGGGTCCGGTATTCGAATGAACCGGAGGCATGGAACATGCGCATGACGCTCGGAATCGCGACTACTCTTGGCATCGTAGGAGTGATCGCGTCGTTTGGGCTCTTCTATATCGGCGAAGAAGTGCTTCACCTAAGCAGAGCGATGATCCAGACGCTAATGTATCTCAAGCTGTCGGTTGCGGGGCACTTGACGATATTCGTAACGCGTACGCGCGGACCGTTCTGGAGCACGCGCCCTGCTAACGTCCTGCTCGGCGCGGTTCTGGCAACCCAGTGCGTCGCAACCTTGATCGCTGTGTTTGGCGTCTTTATGGCACCGATCGGTTGGAAGCTCGCTCTCTCGGTATGGGGATACGCGCTCGTGTGGTTTATCGCTAGCGATCGCATCAAGCTGGTAGCATACAGCATCTTCGACCACGGCGTTTTTCACGTCTTCCGCCGCTTCGCGCGCTCGAGGCGTATCGCGGCATGAAGGAGGGGTGCAAGTGATGGCCGCTCTGCGGCGTCTCTTGGTGGCATACGATGGTTCGGACCAAGCAAATGCTGCGCTCGATGTCGCAGGCGCATTGGCGCGCAGCGAGGGCGCGCGCGTCGTTGCGTGCTACGCTGTAGACATTGCCAGTGAGATGGGGCGGATTGCCGCGGGCTTTCACTATACTCCGCCGTCGGCCAAAAGGCTGCTCCGTGAGGAGGCTCGGGCGGTGCTAGCAGAAGCGTTAGCTCGCGCCGCTGCGTCCGGATGGAAGACCGAAACGAAGTTCTTGGATGCGCGCGTTATCTCCGGAATCGTTGACTTCGCGCGCCGATCCGGCGCGGACATGATCGTCATCGGCAGCCATGGCCGCAGCGGTCTTCCTCGACTGATCCTGGGAAGCGTTGCAGAGGGTGTCATGCGGCATGCCGACGTCCCAGTGCTCGTCGTACGAACGCCCAGCCGCCGCGCAAAGCAGGGAGAAGGCGCAGCGAAATCGCGGCCGTCGAGCCGGCGGCCGGTTGGCGCTGCCAACGCTACGCCGCTTGCTTAGTTCGGTCGCCCGAACTAATATCGTGGTGTGGCACAGACCGGCCGATCGTTGCGTCCCGCTACGCGCCTCCCTGAAGCCGCAATCGACCAATTCGGGCGCTATCGTCCCGAGGGAGCCAGCACGCGAGCCGCCGCCGCCGCGACCCCTATGTCGCAGATCACTTATCATTTTCGGCGGTAAGGAAGGCCTCTATCTTGCTGCGGCCCGGCACATCGCCCGGGAGTTCGCAGCGCGCATCGGTAGCGCCGCACCGGCGTGCAGCCGGCCGGAGGAAGCGGCGGCGGACCCGGCCGCTGAGATCGTGACGCTGTTCGATCGGTACACGCAAGCGCTGCTCTCGCCGGAGAGCGCTTCTGCGCGCGACCGGCTGGGACGATATCGGCGACGATAAGGTGGCGGCAATTCGAAAGGTTGTGCGTACGCACACGGCAGCAATCCTCGCTGACCTCGCAACGGGCACGCCGCGTGCGTAGCGCATTCAGTGTGGTTGCATCGGCATTCATCGTGTGCTCGTGCGCTCCGAGCACGCCGGCCTATAGTGGAACGCTGCAGGCACCAAGCGCCGCGGTTGGCAGCACGATCGGTGGACGCATCACCCGCGTGTATACGACCGAAGGGGCATTCGTTGCGAAGGGCGCTCCGCTCGTGTCGTTCGACGATGCGCAGCAAACGGCAGCCGTCGTTGCTGCAACCGGGCAGTTGAACGAGGCACGCGCCGCGCTCGCGGATTTACGAGCTGGAACGCGGCCTGAGGATCTGGCACGTGCAAAGGCGCTCGCGCAACAGGATTATGCGCAGCTCCAGCTTGCCGAGTCTGCGACGCCCTATCAAGCGACCGTAGCGAGAAATCAGCTGCGCGAGGCGTTCGCTCAAGAGCGCAATGCCGATGCCGCAGCGGTGAGGGCTCGTGCCGACGCCAGTCGCGCGCGAAGTCTTTTCGCGACCGGAGACATTTCAACGCAGGAGCGGGATGCTGCCTTCGAGGCGCAATCGCAAGCCGACGCGCAGCTTGCGAGCAGCAAAGCCGCAGTGCGCGCGGCGCACGCGCAGACGACCAACACAACCGCGGTTATTCTTCCGCAGACGGCAGCCTCGGCACGGGCTGCGTACCAAGCCGCCAGAGAGCAGTACCTTTCGCTGGCGGCCGGAGCGCGGCCCGATCAAATTCGCCAGGCGGAGGCAGCCGTGCGCACCGCGCACGGCGAGCTGGCCAATGCGCGCGCGAAGCTCGCCGAGATGATCGTACGATCGCCGGCTGACGGCGTCGTAACTGACATGGACCTGCATCCCGGCGACCTCCTTGCACCGGGTGCGTCCGTGGCAACGATCGAAGCGCGCGGGAACCCCTACGTTCGCATCTACGTCTCGCAGCGCGACCTCGGCCGCATCAAGCTCGGCGATCGCGTCACGGTGCACGCCGATTCCACGCCCGGAACCTTTGTCGGCGTCGTCGAGCAGATCGACGCCCGCGCGCAGTTTACACCTGAAAGCGTGCAAACCAAAAGCGATCGTGCCGTGCTCTCGTTTGGCGTCAAGGTGCGGGTTCACGACCCGAAAGAGCTGCTCCATCCGGGCACGACAGTCGAAGTGCCGTTACCGTGAGCGACGTCGCGATCGAAGCTCGAAGCCTCACAAAGGCGTACGGGACGCATACCGTGGTGGACAAGGTGAACCTTCAGGTGCGGCCGGGAGAGATCTTCGGCTTTCTCGGCCCGAACGGGAGCGGTAAATCGACGACGATCAAGATGCTCTGCGGTTTGGTCGCACCTACGCGCGGGCAAGCGATCATCTGCGGGAGCGACGTCGAGAATCAGGGCGATGCCGTTCGGCGAGCCATCGGATACGTATCGCAATCGTTCTCCCTCTACGGCGACCTTACGGTCGAGGAAAACTTACAGTTCTACGGCCGCGCTTATGGTTTGAACCGTAGCCGCCGTGCGGAGCGCATCGACGAGCTTATCGGTTTTTCGAATCTCCAGCCATTTCGGCGGCAGCTGGCAGCTTCGCTTTCCGGCGGCTGGAAGCAGCGTCTCGCGCTAGCCGCGGCGCTCCTACACGAACCGAGGGTGCTCTTTCTCGACGAACCGACCGCCGGCATCGATCCGGTCGCTCGACGCGACCTGTGGGACCTGCTGTTCACGCTGAGCGAACACGGCGTCGCGCTCTTCGTGACGACGCATTACATGGACGAAGCCGAGCGGTGTGCTCGCGTGGGATATATTTATGACGGCGAAGTCATCGCGATCGGTACGCGAGCCGAACTGAAAGAGCTGCCCGGCGTTACGCCCCAAGGCTGCGTCCGCTACAGCGTCGGCGGTGGCGATGCGGTCGAACTCCTGAGCCGCGCGCATGCAAAGGCTTACGTACGTGACGCGACCGTTTTCGGCGATCGCCTGCACGTCGTCGTTCCTCAATCTGAAACGCATCGTCAAATCGCCGTCGACCTGGGCGTCGACGAAGGCGAGGTTGAGCCGATCGAACCAAGCCTCGAAGATGTTTTCGTCGCGATTACGCGCGAGCGGCACCAAAAATGAAGCGCAGCGCTTTCGACGTGCGCGGCTATGGAGCGGTCGTGTACAAGGAAATACGCCACGTCGTGCGCGATCGTGTGACGCTCATTCTCGCGATTGCGCTGCCGATTTTACAGGTCACGATCTTCGGCTACGCCATCAACACGAAGGTCGAACACGTACCGACGGCAGTGTTAAATGAGGATTTGGGGCCGTCTTCGGTCGAGTTCGCGCAGGCCCTCGAAGCGTCGCGAATCTTCGACGTGACTGAGTTTGCCGGGTCGCGCTCGGCGCTCATGGATTCGATCGTCTCCGGACGCTCCCGCGTGGCTTTCGACATCCCGCCAAACTTCACCGCAGATCTTCAAGCAAGGCGTGCTCCCGAGGTCCAGGTGTTGATCGACGGCTCCGATGCGGTCATCGCGCAACCCGTATACGCCGCCTCAAGCGTGATCGCCGATGCTTTTGACGGCTCGGGGGCACAGACTCGTATTGACGTACGTCCACGCGTGCTATTCAATCCGGGTCTACGCAGCGCAAACTTCTTCGTTCCGGGCCTCATCGGCATCATCATGCAGCTGATCACGATGTTTCTGACCGCCCTGTCGATCGCCGGCGAGCGCGAGCGTGGGACGCTGGATCAGGTCCTGGTTACGCCGATCGGGGCGTTGGGGCTAATGCTAGGCAAGATCACACCTTATGCGGCCATCGGCTTTGTCGATATGCTTTTGGTGCTCACGGCGATGTATTGGATCTTCGGCGTGCCGATCGCCGGGAGCATCGCGCTGTTGATCGTGCTCTCCCTCGGATTTTTGATTGCCGCACTAGGGCTTGGATTGCTCGTCTCCAGCGCCGCCGCCAATCAGCTCCAGGCGATGCTCGGCGTGCTGGGGATGACGCTCCCGTCCATTCTGCTTTCCGGATTCTTCTTCGAGCGGTCGCTGATGCCGCCCGTGATGCAGTGGGTCGGATACCTGATCCCGCTGACGTACTTCTTTGAGATACTGCGCGGTATCATCTTGCGAGGAGCGTCGCTCTCCGACTTGGCCGTCCCGGTGATCGCGATGCTGGCGCTAGGGTCTGCAGTGCTTCTGGCAGCAAGCCTCCGCTTTACTTTTTGGCGCTCATCGTCCTAGCGCAGCAGGCGAGCGCAAGACTGCGTGCGACAATGCTTCGTTAAGAACGGTTCTCCTCGTCTGCCAGCTTTGCGAATTCTAGGTTAGTCACGAACGTGCAAGCGGCGTTCTCGATTGGGGAAGTGACGTGCACGAACCAGAACCGGTCGCATCGTGCCTAGTGTACCCCGCTCGGTCGTTTGGCAGAATGCCGCGGCAAGGGACTACTCATCAGATGGCAACGCCGCAAGCCCGAGTGCGCTCTTCGGCAGCCCGTGTGCGCCTCGCAGGCTCGTAAGCGCGCCGCCGGCACCGATCGAATATGCGCCGATGGTACGGCTCTTCAGGTTGAGCACGTAGAGTGCCCGATCGTTCGGCCCCAGCGCAAGGTCGGTCGGGCTCATCCCCGTCTGCGCGCTCACGCCATCGGCCAGCGTCAGATCACCGTGCGCGTCGATTGAATACGCCGAGATCGTGTTACTGCCGGTGTTCGACGTAAACGCGACGCCGTTGCGCGTTATCACGACCCAACATGGAGCGGTGTTGTCGTCGGGCACTGAGGCGGAAACCGGCGTCAGCGTGCTGGGGGGCGTAACGCTGTAAGAGGACGCCGCTCCCTCACCCGAAGCGCCGCCAAACGCCTCCGATACGACGACGTTTTCGGAGCGGGGCGCAAATGCGAAGCCGAACGGCGTCGTGCCGGAGGAGGCGTGAACCGTCGGACCCGTCGGAATGCCGCCCGCCACGTGATACGTGTCGATGTTGTTCGTCGATTTTTCACTGACGACCAGGACCTTGCCGCTGGTGTCAAACGCGATTTCCGCGGGACCGACACCGCTGCCGCTGAGCGGTGCGGTCGAGTTGGGAATCGGCCGCAACCGTCCGTTGCGGCTAATCCGGAAGCCCGAGATCGAGCTGCTGCCAGCGTTGAGGACGAAAAGCACGTTGCGATGAACCGTCAGGCTCACTGGCTGCATGCCGCGGGAAGCAACTCTGCCGACGAATTGCAATTCACCGTCGCCGATACGAAAGCTTGTGATCTCGTTGCTGCCCGCATCGACCGCGAACAAGAAACGGTCGCCGGGACCGACCGCGATCGCCCCTTGAACCGTGCCTGCGACCGACGGATCGCCAAGGCCCCCGGTATCGAAGGACTGCTGGTATCTGAGGGCGCCCCCGCGCGAGACGAAGGAGACGACCTCGTTCCGAGAAGCACCGTTGCTCAACGTGTATATCGTGACGGAGCGAGCGCGGCCGTCGGTTCGGCTGTTTGTCTGGCTAAGGCGTGAAAGGTTCTGAGCCGGCGGGAATAATGCCGGAGATACGCTCTCATTGGAGAAGGTGCCGGCAGGATTACTTGGCTCTCCCCCGCCGGAGCACGCGCAGAGAAGCGCAATCGTTGAAGTGAGTACGAGGAGCAGTCGCATGTCGTTTCTCCTTAATCAGTTACTTCCGCAGCGTCTAGCCGGGCGCGGTCAGTACGCTCCGCAGGGGCCGACGGATTACCAAAAACGACCGGTCCCCAATCCAAACTGTCCGCTCGAGCGTATGAAGCGCGTGATCGGCAACGGCACCCTCGCCGAACCCAGCCGAGCACGGTCGTCCGAAGCGCCGTCGGATCCGTACGAAGACGCCGTGCTCGAGCAAGCTTTCGCCCGGCGGGAACGTTGGGCGCTCGACGGCGTCTACGCGCGCTATCACTCATTGCTTTATTCAGTCGCCTTCAACGTTTTGCACAACGCCGAGGACGCGCAGGACTGCCTGCACGACGCGCTCATCCGCGTTTGGACGAAGCGGGTAACGTATGATGTCGCGCGCGGCGCCTTGCGCAGCTTTTTGGTGGTCTGCGTGCGCAACCAGGCCATCTCGCAACAACGTACGGCGGCTCGGCTCGCGAGGCTTTCGACGAAGATGGATGCCGAATCGATCGGCTTCGAGGAGCCGCGGATCGACGATTACGTTGAGAATCGGCGTCTCTACGCCGCATTCATGAGCCTGCCGGCAGAGCAGCAGGCACCGCTCGTGCTCTCCTACTTTGTCGGCAAGACGCATGTAGAGATCGCCCGCGAACTGGGGCTTTCGCTGGGCACCACAAAGAGCCGGATCTCGCTGGGCCTGCGCAGGCTTGGCAAGGCGCTGAAGATGAAAGTGCCGTCGTGAAGCGCCATATCGACGAGCTCGCCGAGCTCTATGCGTTAGGCTCGCTGGAACCCGCTGAGCGCGCTCTAGTGGAACGGCACGTCAGGGGTTGCATCGCGTGCGCGGATCGCATTCGGGCGGCCGAACAGACCATCGCATTCATCTCCGACCTGGAAGCCCACCACGAACCGCCGCATGCCATTGCGGAGAACTTCGCGGCCCGCCTCGCGGTAAGCCGCCACGCTCAGAAGCGCCTTTCGCTTAAGGTCATTACGACGGCCTTCGTCGGCGGGCTGATAGTCATCGGCTTAGTGCACTAAGACGGCCTGCCCGAACGTGCCTTCACACCTGTGAGCGTAGGGTCGCTACGCGACTCGGCACGGTAGCGAGAATGGTGAGCGGGCGTTGTAACTCCTTAGGGGCTGCCTCCCGTTACGGCGATCCCAAAGCCGCCCGACGTGCCTTTAATAAGGTGTTGGTCTACACCGGTGCCATCGAGGTTTGTTCGTCCGATGGTGGTGCCGGTGCCGCTGCTTCCCCAATCGGCCCAATAAATATGGGCGCTGTCAACCGCGATGAAGGCAACTTCTCCCTTTAAGCCGGTGATGAACGTCTGGTTCACGCCGCTTCCATCGATGTGCGCTCGGCCGATCGCGGTACCGTTGTTTGGCCAATAGATGTATTTACCCGTGGTCGAAATGACAAGCGAACCAGCGCCTTGCGTTTGAATGAATTGAGCGTTTACACCAGTGCCGTCGAGTTTCGCGATTCCGATCCAACTGGTTTGGTAATTAGCCCAATAGATATGGGTTCCCGCAACGACCACGCCGCACACACCAGTCCCGGTTGAGATGAAGTTCGGGTTTACGCCGCTTCCGTCGAGGTTGGCCCGCCCGATCGCGCTGCCGACGTCACCGCCCCAGTATAGATACTTGCTGCTTACGGTAACGCCACATGGGTTCCGAGCACCCGTTATGAACTTCTCGTTCACGCCCGAGCCATCCAGTTTGGCGCGTAAAATCGTCGTCGCGGTCCCGCCGTTCGCGCTCGTCCAGTAGATGTATTTCTTATTCTCGGTCATCCCGGCTCCGCCGACTTGGCCGTGCGTCGTCGATTTGATGAACGTTTCGTTCACCCCGGAACCGTCGACCTTGGCTCGTCCCACCGAGCCATTCTGTTCATTGGTCCAATAGATGTACTGTTCTAGCTTTGGCGGGCGTTCAGTTCTGCCATTGGCGGATTGCCGAATCGGCAGTCGTGAGACGTTGACGGGCGTCGGCGACGTGCCCGCGCAACCGACGAGGAGTACCAATGCAATCAGAGCTACGATCTTCGCCATTTCACGCTCCCTTAACGCCCGAGTGCACATCGGCCGGGTGGGGATAGTTTCGAAGGACAGGCCGGCCTCCTTCCTGACTGATCCGGCAACGAGCGTCGGGCAGGCATTGGGCTCGGCGGCAGGAGAGGCGCCCGGATTATTTGGTGGTGGCGCGAAAGAATGGCCGGGTGCGAAAATCCCCGCTGAGACCGCTTCGAGTGCTTGTAATCCTCGCTCCATTGGGATTATTGGCAGGATGTGCCGGTTTAGGTACGGTCAGTGACGCGGCCGAGCCAAGTGCGGCAACGAGCGTGACGGTCTACGCGAACGATGCGATCGGCAACGCTGCTCCGGTGCGCACCATCCTAGGGTCTCGTACCGGATTGCGGTTCCCGAGTGCCGTCGCGGTCGATGCGCGCGGCAACCGGTATGTCGCGAACCGCGCCGCCAACACCGTCACCGTCTACAGCGGAAGCGCTCGCGGTAATGCCGCACCGCTCCGGACGATCATCGGCGCTCGCACGGGCCTCGACCTCCCGACCGGTCTCGCGCTCGATGCTCGGGGCGATGTGTACGTCGTGAACCGGTCGGGAAATACGATCACCGTTTACGCGCCTACTGCCAAGGGAAATGCCGTGCCGGTTCGCACGATCGAGGGGCCGAGAACCGATCTCAACCAGCCGACGAGCATCGCCGTCGGCGCCGAGCAGCGCGTATACGTCACGAACCTCGCCGATCGCAGCGTTACGGTTTTTGCGCAGAACGCGAGCGGCAACGCCGCGCCGGTTCGCGTCATTCGCGGCACGCGGGCGAGGCTGACGGCAGCCTTCGCGATCGCCGTCGATCGAGCCGGTAGCATCTACGTCGCGAACTCGGACGACAACGGCATCTCAGGCGTGCTCGTCTTTGACCCGCGTGCCGGCGGCGACGTAGCGCCAAGTCGCGTAATCTCCGGTTCGGCGACGAAGCTGGAAACTCCAAGCGGGGTCGCGGTCGACCCGAACGGGGCCATCCTCGTCTCCGACCACGGGGGGAGCGGCCGCGCCGGAGCGATCCGCGTCTATGCAAAGGGCGCGAACGGCAATGCCGCGCCGATCTACTCGATCGCTGGAAGTACGACGCGGTTACGCCCGTACGGTCTCACGATTGACCGTACCGGAGAGATTAACGTCGTGAACCAAACGGACTGATCGCGAAGCGAAGTGGAAAAAGCTGGAACCTATTACCACGGTCATTCGTTCGCGGCAGCAAGCAAATTTATCATACGGACCGCAGCGCTTTCGTGCAGGAGAGGCGGCCGGGATCCGTGCCGATATCGGGCGTGGACCCCGGCCTAGCGCTCTACGGCATTAGCAGCATGCCATCGGTGTTGCCGGCCGCGTCGGTGTAGAAGCCGACGAGGTCGCCCTTGTTGTTGAGCCCGTTGACGACCGTCGAACCGATCCCGTTCGGATCGTCGATTGATCTCCATTTGGCGTGCGATAGCGGATGCGAGAGCAGGAATCCGTGCATCGTGCCGCTGCCGTCGAGGTAGCTGCCGACGATCTGATCGCCGTCGTTGACCCCGAATGCCTGCGTGTCGGACCCTCCCGGGAACGACAGGGCCGAAAACTGCTTCCCGATTCTGAGGAAGGAGCTCGTATTGCCGGAACTCGAGGTGACGAAGCCGACGACATCGCCCCGGTTGTTAATGCCCGTTGCGACGACGCTGCCGCCGCCCGGCGGCACCAGCGCGTTGAACTGCCCGGTCGCTTGATTCAGGGTAAAGCCGCGGCTGTTGCCCTTCGCGTCGGTGTAGAAGCCGACGGCGGTCCCCGCGTCGTTCAAGCCTAGAATTTGGTTCACGGTGCCGTGTCCCGTATGCGGATCCCGATAGCTCGTGAAGACGCCGTTCCACTCGATGAATCCGCGGTTGACCATTTTTGAATCGACCCAAAAGCCCGCAGTGTTGCCTTTGTTGTCGATGGCGGTGACTTGAGTCTGGACCGAGCCGGGGTAGTCTTCGTTCGCGTAGTTGCCCTGGCCGAAGGGCGACACGATCGTGTATCCCTGGTTCGGATGACCCGGTGCGCCGCTGCCAAAGTAGCCGGCGATGACGTCGTGGTCGTTGATCCCGAGCAGCTGGTTAAACGTTGGATCGGCCTGATCGTCGAGGGTTTTGAACGTGAAGCGCTTGTCAGGCCGAAACCTGCTCGCGGGCGCGCCGGCACCGGAGACGGCCTCGGTAAGCGGCGCGGTGGGTATCGCCGGCGAGGGCATCGCGCCGCCGCTGCAGGCCGTGCCGACGAGCAGCGACGCCGGCGTTGCGATGGAAAGAAGCGCCCGAAGGGCGGCGCGGTTGAAGCTGGACATGGTTACTCCTTTGCACGTGACGTGCTCTAGCGGGATGGGATGTAACCAGCCTAGTTTTCTCGGGGACGCCCCACCATGAAGAAACTAACATTTTGCGGGGAATCCCTGGGCGGCAACCCCCTTGCGCCCGCAAATGTCTAGAAACTTCGTGGTTTGGCGCCATTGAGAGCGGTAGGGTCGAGGCAACCCACTTCTCTCAAAACGAAAGGCGCTTCCCATGAGCATTCCGACCCTCTCGCTTCGCACCGTCACCAGCGTTGCGATCGCAGCCATCCTCGCTCAGCCGCTCGCCGGATGCAGCGGCGCATCGTCCTCGCTCCCCACGACTCCCGCTTCGCCAAGCTCGGTTCAGTTCGACGTGCCCGCCGCCGCTAACGCCAAAGGTTCGGCCGCCCAGCGCGTCAGCCCCGACAAGAGCGGACAGAAACTGTTCGTGGCCGACGCATTCAATAGCAAGATCTACGTCTTCAACGCGGCCACCAAAGTCAGCAATCCTCCGGTTCAGTACACGATCGTCAACGGAATCTCGGCTCCGAACGGTATCGCCACCGACGCGTCGGGCAACCTTTGGGTTGCCAACCTCGCCTCGAACACCGTCACCGAATATGCGAAGAATTCCACCTCGCCGGAGTTCACCATCAGCAACGGCATGAACGGACCGGTCGACGTCAAGGTCGACGGTTTCGGCAACGTCTACGTCGCCATGAACGGCGAATTCTCCGGCGGCGTGAACACGATCGTCGAATACCAAGCCGGTACCGCCAACCCGATCTACACGTGGAATGTCCCCGCCTCGAAGATGCAGATCACCGGCATCGCGCTCATCAATCCGAACGTCAAGAACGGCACGTCCGTCTACGCGCTCGAATCGCAGTTCAACGGCAGCAGCGCGGTCGGCGGCCTCCTCTCTTGCTTCCCCGGCCCGTACAACGAGGTCTGCACGCAACTCACGAACTATGCGTACGGCCAAACCGGCGGCATCGCTATCGCCAGCGAGGGCAACAAGCCGTTCGAGTTCCTTGCCGTCGATCAGTATCTGCCCGGCATCGACGAGACGGTGTCCTATCCTCCGTCGGTCAAGCGTCTGATCAGTGGCGGAACCCCCGAGTTCGTCACCCTCAACGCCAAGGCCAAGCGGCTGTTCGTCGCGGACCGCTTCTACGGTCAGGTCGAAGAGTACAGCTTCCCGAAGGGCAAGAAACTCTACACCTTCGGTGTCAGCGGAAAGACCGGTCTCTACGGCGTGGCAACCTACCCCAGCGGGAGCTACCTCTAGACGAGGCCCTCACCGTGAGACGCTCCTGAGTGCCGATTGCGGCCTGCCGCAATCGGCACTTTCGTTTCCCGTGCCTCTTCGAGCGCGCGCTCGAGCGTGACGCTCGATCCGACGTGCCACTGCGCGTCGAACGCATCGTCGCCGAGCATTCCGCGCATCGAAGCAACCGTCGCTTCGTACTCCGCCAGTTCCGACGGAAAGAGCGGCGAACGAATCGTGCGGCGGATCGCATCGGCGGCGCCGAGCAGCCGCGCGCCCTTGGCCGGGTCGCCGAGCGCGGCCGTCGTTGCCGCGATGTCTTCCAAAGCCTTCGCCAGCGCCGCCTTGTTCGGTACGCGTTCGAGCAAATCGAGCGCTTCGTGATAGCGTGCCATCGCCAACTCGTGCTGTCCGCGCTTGTGCGCCACCGCACCCAGATTCACGAGCGAATAGACCATGCTCCCCGTATTCCCGACCGTTCGCTGCATGCGTAGGCACTCGCTGAAGAGCTCCTCCGCGCGACCGTACTTGCCCTCGGCCGCGGCGACGAGTCCAATCTTCGTCAGCGCGTGCGCGAGCCCCGATTCGTGACCGAGACGCCGATAGATGGCGAGACTCTCCTCCCCAAACGTTGCCGCGCGCGCGAGGTCGTTCTTCCCATAAGCGACCGACGAGAGATTCGACAACGATGTAGCGACGCCGGATTCGTCCCCGATTCGCCGCCGGATCGCCAGGCTCTCCGCATGCGCCTCCTCGGAACGGTCGAATTGGCCCCCGAACTGGTCGATGACCCCGAGCGACGTCAGCGAAGCCGCGAGACCCGACTCGTCTCCGAGACGGCGCTGCAGCGAAATCGCTTCCTCGCAAGTCCCCCGCGCTTCGTCGAAGCTTCCGAGCGCCGAAAGCAGCACGACGTGCCCGCGCAGCACTTTGCCGTACAGCACGTCGGGAACCGCAGCCGGCGCCGGAGCCCGCAGCGCAACGAAACGTCGGATCCAGGCGACGCCTTCGCTGAGGTATCCGTTGAGCCACCAGAACCGCCAAAGCTCGCTCACGAGACGGAACCCCATCTCCGCCCGTCCGTTTGTCGCGGCCCACTCGAGCGCGGCCGCAATATTGGCGTGATCGCGCTCGAGATGGGCCAACCGCCGCGCCTGCGAGGAACTCGTGAGATGGCGCTCGGCTCCGGCAGTGAACTGCACCACGTACTCGGCGTGGCGGCGCTGTGCGTCGGCGAGCTCGCCGCTCTCGACCAGCCGCTCGTGTGCGAATTCGCGCAGCATCCCGAGCATCGAAACGCGCGGCTCGGCTTCGGCATCCTCCGCGAGCCAGAGCATGTTTTTTTCGACGAGCGGCGCCAGCGCGAAGAGAATCGAGCGATCGTCGCGATCGTCGATGCCGGCCATCGCCGACGCCGCTTCCAGCGTGCCCCCACCGTGCAGGACGCCCAAACGGCGGAAGAGCCGCTGCTCGGATTCGGAGAGCAGATCGTAGCTCCACGCAATGGCTCCGTGCATCGTCTGCTGACGCTGCGGACGGTCGGTCGCGCCGTCGCCCAGCAGCGGGAGGCGCCGCTCGAGGCGCGCGGCGAGGGCCTTCGGCGGCAGCAGCTGCAGCCGCGGTGCGGCGAGCTCGATTGCGAGCGGGAGGCCGTCGAGATGGCCGACGATCGTGTCCACGGCACCCGAGTTGGAGGCGTCGATGGAAAACTCGGGCTTCACCATCCGCGCGCGCTCGACGAAGAGCTTCACCGAGGAGGCTGCGTCGAGCGGCCGCACCCCGAAGACGCGCTCCGCTTTCAGGCGGATCGGCTCGCGGCTCGTCGCCAGGATCGTCAATCGTGGCGATTGCGCGAGCAACGCCCCGATCCAGGCGGCCGCGGGCGTCAGGTGCTCGAGGTTTTCGAGCACGAGCAGCATCGCGCGTTCGCGCACGTACGCCGCGACCGCCTCGCCCGCGGGCGTGTCGCCCGATTCGCGGATTCCAAGCGCTCGCGCGACCGCCGCAGGAACCTGCGACGGCTCGGTGATGGGCGCGAGTTCGGTAACGGTCACTCCGTGCTCGAAAGCACCGGCGTTGTCGATGGCGACACGGATCGCGAGGCTCGTCTTTCCCACGCCGGCCGGTCCGACGAGCGTGACGAGTGCGACGTCGTCGCGCAGGAGAAGCGCGCCGACTTGCTCGGCGTCGCGGTCGCGACCGACGAGCACCCCTGCCTGGCCGAGGCCGCGCTCGATCGCGCCGGTCCCGGCAGAACGCGCCGGCGGCCGGCGGGCGGCGTCTTTGAGCCGTTCGCGGTCGGGCTCGGAGAGACCGAGCGCCTCGGCGAGGAGCATTATGGTGATGAGTCGCGGCGTCCGCGCGGATCCCGTTTCGATGTCGCTGACGGTGCGCGCGGAAAGACCCGAGCGCTCCGCGAGGGTCTCTTGCGAGATCAAAGCGGCTGAACGAAGCGACCGCAGTAACTCCCCGAGCGGCTCGGCCACGATACGAACGAGTTCGTGAAGAAAATGTCAGTATCTTCGTGGTCTTCGGCACCGCCCGACGCGAGAATGGTGAAATGAGAACCGAATCCGGGCCCCCCGTCGGCATCGAGGCGGCCTTCGCCCAACCCCTAACCGAGGAGCTGCTCGCAGGCTCGGGCATCACGCCCGGAATGCGCGTCGTCGTCATGGGTTCCGACCTCGCCGACCTCGCGCTGCTCGTCGCCGAGCGAGTCGGGCGCGAGGGGACGGTCATTGGAATTGACGCGGACCTAAGCAACGTCGAGCGCGCCTGGCGGCGCGCTTGGGCCGAGGGATTTGACCGGATGGACCTTCGGGTGGGACGGCTGCGAGATCTCTACGTCGATGGCCCGGTCGACGCGGTGATCGGCCGCTTTTATCTCATGCGCGACCGCGAACCGGCCGAGGCGATTCGCTCGGCCGCGCGTCTGGTTCGCGACGGCGGCCGTATCGTATTCCAGGAATGGCACTACGATTCGATCCTCTGGTCGCAGACGTCGGATTGGCCCGACGTGCCGCTCTACCGCCGCTTCGCCCGCTGGTCGATCGCGACGATGCGTGATGCCGGCGTCCACGTCGACATGGGCTTGCGTCTCGTCAACCTCTTTAGCGAAGCGGGCCTTCCGCTGCCCAGCGTGCGCAGTGATTTGCGCGTGGTTCAGGGCGCCGGTTCGCTCGGCTACGCATTCTTCGAATCGGCGGTTCGAAGGCTCGTGCCGGTGATCAACGGTCGAACCATCCCCAAGGAGCACTTTGACGCAGACCGTTTTGCCGAGCGGCTAGAGCGCGAAACGGTTGCCGCAGGGGGCCACCTCTTTCTGCCGCTGCAGATCGGTGCGTGGACGCGACTGAACGGAACCACTGGCGTTTGAGGTCGACTTGGTCGTTAGGCAACGCATCGGGACTCGGCGTGGCGATCACAGGAGAGCTCTTCCTCTGTTGCAAAAGCCGACCTCAAGGAGCTTTTCAGAGGAGCAGATGCCATGACTACCTCGCAACGGCAACCGCCTGCGACGCGACAGGCAGCGGCAAGCCGCCAGCTCCCCGTATGCCTCTTCGTGCTGGCGGCGTTCTTCGCCGCGAGCCACCAGGCGCGAGCGACGCCTCAGATTCAGACCGCGCCGTGCCCCAAAACGCCGGAACCAATGAAAGCTCTGCTGCACGCGCGCTGCGGGTTTTTGATCGTGCCGGAAAACCGTCTGAAGCCCGCCAGCCGCACGATCAGGCTCGCGGTGGCGATCGTGCCGGCGCGTTCAAAACCGGCGAAGCCCGACCCGATCGTCTTCATGGCCGGCGGGCCCGGCGAGGCCGCGATTCTCGACGCGCCGTTCCTGGTCGATGCCGGCGTCAACAGCGATCGCGACGTCATCATCATGAATCAGCGTGGAACGCTGTACGACGACCCCGACCTCAACTGCCCCGAGCTCGATCGTTTCAACGCCGCCCAGGTCAGTCTGGTCCTCGATGCGCCATCGACCGGTCGAGAGCAGGCCGCGGCAGCAGCGGCGTGCCATAGCCGCCTCGTTCGCCAAGGCATCGATCTCAGCTCGTACAACACGACCGAGAACGAAGCGGATTTCGTCGACCTCCGGCGCGCGCTCAACGTTCGTCAATGGAACGTGTACGGATATTCGTACGGCACCGATCTCGCGCTATCGTTGATGCGCGATCATCCAGAGGGCATTCGCACGGTCACGCTCGACTCCGTCGTCCCGCCGGACATCGTGAGCCTTCCTTGGACGTGGAGTAGCTTTCACGAGGGCGTAACCACGATCTTCGGCGACTGCCAAGCGCAACCAACGTGCGCTCGCAAATACCCGAATCTCATGGCGAGGCTCCAGAAAATCGTGCAGCGCCTGGAGGCGCATCCGATCGTCCGCCACGTCGTGCCGCCGCAAGGCGGAAGCGCCGTAAAAGTCGTGTTAGACGGGGGTGCGATCGTCGATGCGATCGTCGGAAACAGGCCGAAGCCGGGAGATCTGCCGCGAGCGATCGCCGAACTGGCAAACGGCAACCCGCAACTCTTCCTGAAGGCCCGAGCGGCCGGAGCTCGCGTGGCCGCGGTTCCCGAACAGGCGCTCGGCATGACGCACAGCTTCGTCTGCCGCGAGTGGGAACCGTACGGATCGCCTGCGTCGATCCTGCGAGCCGGACGACAAGTCTTTCCGGCGTGGCCGTCGTCCGTCTTGATCAACGCTCCCCAGTTGCCGTTCCAGCAAGAACTCTGCAAAGAATGGAACGTTCCCGCCGGACCTGCGTCCCAACGAGTTCGCGTGCGCAGCAACATCCCCACGTTAGTCGTTTCCGGCGCGGTTGACGCGAAGACCGGTGCGGAGTGGGGACGATACGCCGCGAGCACGTTACCGCACTCCACGTACGTGCGAGTCCGGGCTCGAACGCACTGGGTGATCGTTCGGTCGCCTTGCGCACAAAAAGTCTTCCGATCGTTCTTACAAACACCCCTCTCCCCAACGACGTCGTGCGTCGCGACGGCGCCAGGAATCGACTTTAAATGAAACTAACGCTCTGGCCGGTTTTCGTGGTTTGCGTCCTGTTGGCGCTACCCGCGAGCGCGTCCGTAACTACGAGTGCGCCCTCCGAAACGCCCGTCTTCGTTCCCGGTCCGTGTCCCGCGCCGCCGCAGCCGATCGCCGAGTTGAAACGAGCGCGCTGCGGCCAGCTCGTCGTTCCCGAAAACCGGCACCGTACCAACGCGCCGAGAATTCGGCTTTCCGTGGCGATCGTCGCTGCGGCATCGCCGCAAAAGAAGACCGATCCGATCGTCTGGCTTGCGGGCGGCCCCGGTGACGATGCAATCACGGAGATCCCGATGGCCACGGCTGGAAAGCTGAACGCCAATCGCGACGTGATCTTCATGTCGCAGCGCGGCACCTACACCGCCCAGCCGCGGCTGGCGTGCCCGTCGGTCGACCGTTGGCCCGCCGACACGTTGAACATGCCGTACGATTCCGCCGCGACGGGAAAAGCGTACTCGGTAGCGACGCTCAAGTGCCGAAAAGAGCTCGCGTCGCAGACGTCCGACCTCGGTGCGTACAACACGTTGGAGAGTGCCGCCGATCTCGACGATCTGCGCGTCGCGCTGCGGATCGCGACGTGGAACGTCTACGGCATATCGTACGGAACCGATCTCGCGCTCACGTACCTGCGCGACCATCCCGCCGGAATTCGATCGGTTGCCATCGACGGCGTCTTTCCGCCATCGCTCGCCGGCGGAGCCGCGGCCTGGACCAGCGCCGGCGAGGGGATCAATGCCGTTTTCAAAGCGTGTCAACAGCAAGCGCCGTGCCGTAAACGCTATGGCGACATCGGCGCGACCTTCCGGTGGCTCGTCAACCAATACGAATTATCGCCGAAGACCGTCGCGGTCGCGGTTCCCGGCCGTTCCGGCAAAGTGAGCGTCAAGATCAGCGGCGGCATGCTGCTGCAATGGACGATCTCGCCGGGAACGCATCTGGCGGCGAAGGTTCCCGCAGCGATCTATGCGCTCGCCCACGGCGATCCGGCCCCGATCGCGTCGACCTGGGCGGCGCCGAAGATCGACGCGCGCGGTATCGGCGTTCTGAGCAACGGTCTCTTCTACGGCGTCTCGTGCGGCGAATGGGTGCCGTACGAAACGACGGCCGGCGTCGTTGCATCCGGGCGACGCGCGTTTCCGACGTTCCCAGCCTCCGTCCTGCGAAACGCGCCCAACTTGCCCTTCATGCGCGAGAACTGCAGCGACTGGAACGTGCCGGCGGCCTCTTCGTCGGTTCGGGCGGCAACGGAAAGCCGCTTGCCCGTACTCGTCATCAACTCTCAATACGACGGTCAAACGGCCGCGTCGTTCGGGTCGTACGTCGCGAAGAAGCTTCCTAACTCGGTGGTCGTAACGATCCCCAACATCGCGCACGTCGCCTTCGGCAGCCCCTCGGCATCCGCAAACGCATGCGCGTATGCCATCACGCGGTCGTTTTTCGAAGTGCTGACCAAGGCCGACACCTCGTGCGTCCGCAAAGTGCCTCCGACGAAGTTCGTGCTCTGACGGGCGACCGGTCGTCGCTCGTAACGCGCCCGCCATGTAGGTGCGATCGCCTAGCGCGAAACAATGCGGCGAGAATTCGACGGCTAAGAGGCTTGTTTGCCTTTTGCTGGCCGTTTTTTCGGAAGCATCTTCGCGCTGGAACGGCGGGCGATCGCGAACATCTTCGAGTTGATCACGAAAAAGCGCCAGAGCTGATACGGCAAGAAGCTTCTCCAAAAGCGTCCCATCTGTACTCTCCTATTCCGGAATCATCTGCCAACCGGGCTTGGCTTGCAGCTTCCACATGAACGCGTCGTGCAGCATGCGCTTGGTCCACGCGCCCGCAAGCCCCACGTCGAGATCGCAGAGCGAGAGATCGCGTCCGAACTCCGGATATTTCTCGAAATCCTTGGCGACCGGCATCATGATGATCGAGGCGGCTGAGCCTGTCCAGATCGATTTACCCATCGACGCGATGCACGCGGCGGCCATCTCGCTCATCGGCATCCGGTGCGACGGCTCACGTCCCGCGAGCTGATCGGCGATGTTGTACGCGACCGTGCGCCCCATGATGCCCGACGCCATGCCTGTCCGTGGCGCCGTCGCGACAACCGACGTGCCTGCCGCCGTCTTCTTCCCCCTCGAAAGCGGATGTGGAGGTGCAAAAGCAATGCCTGCCGCGTATACGTTGTCGTAGAGCGGCGAACGATAGATCGCGGGCCAGTCCCTCGCGCGATATTGATCGTACGTCTTGGGCGAATAGTCCGCGTCGACGCGCATGAAGCCGCTTGCCAGCGTCATCCTGTCGGTGATGTCGGTACCGTCACCGGCGACGTACTTCAGCGGGATGCCGCGAAATTGCGGAATGAGCATTGCGAAATCGAACTCCAGCGATGAGGGATCGTAGCCGACTTGGTCGTACTCGAGACGCCCAGATTCGACCTTGGTGACTCCCGCGGCGATGAACGTTTTGATGCGCGCTTCATCGAAAAGCATGCGCACCAATGAATCCCCGGTGACGATCGCGCCGCGCTTGCGCGCCTCGATGCCGTCGACGCCGAAGTCTCCCGGGTCGGGTTCGTTGGTAAGAAAGATTAATTCCGCGCGATCGCGGACGCCTCGCCGGCGTATATCGGCGTCGAGATTCATCACGTACTCGAAAGCCGCCCCTTCGCACGTTGCGGCCGGATGACCGACGCCGACGACAAGCCGCTGACGCTCGCCTTTCTCCATCCGCTTCACGCTTTCGAGATATGCGTTGCGCGCGCCGACGGCATGCTCTACCGAGCAGATGCTCTGGGTCGTGCCGGCCTTCGGTCCGAGCCCCGGCGTGCCTTCGAAGTTGAGGTACGGGCCGGTCGCGTTTAGCAAGAAATCGTACGGCAAGACTTGCGTTTGGCCGTTTGGCAGGCGCACCGTTACGCTTCGGTCGTCGGTAGCGATCGTTTCGGCGCGCCCATCGACGTAGTCGATGCCGAGCTTTTCGTAAACGGGCGCAAGAGGAAAGTGCACGCGCTCTTCCGACATCGTTCCCGTCGCGACCCAAATGAGGCTCGGGAACCAGGTAAAACGATCCCCTGGCGCGATAACGGTGATTCGGTCTTCCTTCTTCACTAGGTGCGATAGGTGCAGGGCCGCGGTGTGGCCTGCAAAGCCGGCGCCCAAAATTACGATGTTCACGATGACTTTCTCCTTTTAGTCTTTTCCATTACAGCAGGCCGGCCGCAAAGCGAAGCTGCGCATCTTGTGCGATAACGTCAGATTGAGCCTGGATGAGTTGTAGACGCGCGTCGGCGAGTTGGAGCTCCGCCTGCTGAAGCTCGAGCTGCGTGCCGACCCCTTCGCGATAACGCAGCCGGGCGATCCGGGCGCTCTCGTCGGACGACCCAACGGCTTCGATGGCAGCGGCGCTTCTCTCGCGCGCGCTGGTCAGACGCGCGTAGGCCTCGCGAATCTCAAGCTCAACGGCGGTACGCGAGCCGTCATAGGCCGCCTGGGCGTGTGCGATGCCGGCCGACGCGGCCGCGATGCGCGCTGCAGTCGCGCCGCCGTCGAAAAGCTTCCACACAGCTTGCAGACCGGCCGTAAACTGGCCAAGGAACTCGCTCTGCACGGTGGGTTGCACGTTGCCCTCGCTCACGAACAGCTGCGCCGTCGGGCGCGAAGCAGCTCTCGCTTGCTCGAGCGCCTTCGTTGCGGCATCCAGCGCAGCCCGAGCCGAGCGCAGCTCTCCGCGCGCGGAGAGGCCCGAGGCTATCGCCGCATGCAAGTCGATGGGCTCGGGTCTCCCGCCGATGTCCTCTGTAGGCACGAGGGTCGTATCGATCGCGATGCCCATGGCCGCTGCTAGTCGATCGTGCGCAATCGTCGCATTGCCGTGCGAGTCGATCGCCTCAGCTCGGCGCTCGGCATATTGTGCTTGCGCTTGCAACACGTCGGCTCGCGGAGCCATGCCTTGTTCGAATCGCGTACGCGTCATCTTCAGGTCCGCCTTGGAAACCGCGACTGCGGCATCAAGCGTATTCGCCGCGTCGCAAGCCGCAACGAAGCCTACATAGGCGGCGGTCACACGCGCAACCAGGGCGCTCCGACTTTCGTGCTCGGCGCCTTGCGCCGCCGAGAGATTCGCCGCAGCCTCTCCCACCGATGCCGCTCCGAGGCCACCGTCGTAGAGCGCGTAGTGCAGCGCCAGCAATGGCACGTTGGTGGTGTTCGGCTGGAAGGGCAGGGGGCCGATCGGCGTCTGGAGCGTCGCCACCCGATCGACCGTTTGATACGTGTCTTGCAACGTGACGCTCGGCCAGCGGTCGCCCTGCGAGGCACGAACCTGTGCGAATGCCGCGGACGTAGACGCGCTGGCCGCTCGCAGGTCGGGATTATGTGCCTGCGCGATCGCGATCGCCGCCGCAAGCGTTAACGCCAGCACGTTAGGCATGGACCGGATCTCCACGTCGGTGCGCGACGTCGTCGATCGACTCGGGTTTATGATGAACGGGCATATCGCCGATCCTCGCGAAAAGCAACGGAATCGCGAGCACCGAGAGCAAAGCCGAAGCGCTCATTCCAAAAATCAGCGCCCACGCAAGGCCGCTCCAGACCGGATCCGACGCAATCACCAAAGACGACAGAATTCCGGCCGCCGCCGTCATAAAAATTGGGCGCGTTCGCGTCGCGGTCGCTTCTACGAGCGCGCGTTCGAGTGGCATGCCTTCGGCAAGCCGGTCCTCGGCGAACTCGATCAATATAATCGAGTTTCGGACGACGATACCGATCAGCGCGATCAGACCGATCATCGCCGTCGCGGAGAAGTAGATTCCGAACGGCGCGAGAAAAGCAAAGCCGGGTAGGATCCCGATCATCGCCAGCGGTACTGCGGCCAGCACGACCAGCGGGGTGCGAAACGATCTAAAACGCGCGACCAGTACGAGATAGATCAGAGCAAATGCGATGGCCATCGCGCGGCCGAGGTCGGCGAAGACGCTCAGCGTCATGTCCCACTCGCCGTCCCAAACAATGCGATATCCAGCCGGGAGCGGCTGCCTTGCTAGGGCAAGCATTGCTTCGATCACCGCATAGGTGGAGCTGCGTCCGGCCATCTCGGCGCCGACGTAGGTAACGTCTCGGTAGTCGTCTCGAAAGAGCGGCTGCGGCGCCTGTTCGGCGACGATCCGCGCAATCTCGCCGAGCGGCACCCCGGTGGCGGAAGCATTCGGAAGGACGATGCCGGCGAGCGAGGCAGGATCGCGGCGAAACCGCGGCGCGAATCGGACGACGACGTCGTAGGGACGCGTGTCGAGCGGGTCGTGCATCGTCGAGACGACGGCGCCGTGGAGCGCCGTCTGCAACGTTAGCGCAACCTCCGACGCGCTCAATCCCGAGAGTGCCGCCTTGCGCGGATCGACGTCGACGAAGATCGCCGGCGGCAGTGCCTTATCGCTCAGATCGACGTCAACTACGCCGCGCTCTCGTTCAAGCTGCGACGCGGCCCGCGATGCGATCGCGCGGCGCACCTCGGGATCGGGCCCGTATATTTTTGCAAAGATCGTATTGCGTACGGGTGGTCCGGGCGGCGTCTGATCGATGCGCAATTGCGCATCGTACGCGGCCGCGATTGCTTGTAACCTCGGGCGGAGATTCCGCACGATGACGGCTGATTGCGCCTTGCGCCGGCCTTTTGGAAGCAGATTCACGCGAATGTCCGCCTGGTTGGGGTTCGTGCGAAACACGGTGCCCGTAAAGAGGCTCGATAAATCCGGCACGCTGTTTGTGCCAACGAACGTCTCGTAATCTCGTACTTCCGGCGTCGTGGCGAGTTCGGCGCCAACCGCTTCGGCGACGCGTTCGGTCGCCGCGACCGTGCTGGACGGCTGCGCGTCAATCTTCACCAAGAACGCGGTCTCGTTGGCGCGCGGCAGCATCCGAAACTGGACCAGCTGCAGCGCGGGGAGCGCCAGGGCGATGACGAGCGCCACACTCAGCGCTGCAAGAAAAGCGGTTCCTTTCGCCTTGTTCGCGAGCAGCGAAGCCAGCATATCGCGCAGCGGTGCGATCCACCGCGGACTTTCGGGCGCGACCTTCAGCTTGACGTTCCGCAACAGGTGATAGGTCGCCCAAGGCGTGATCGCGACTGCCACGAAGAGCGAAGTGAGCATCGCGATCGGCACGTTGATGGGAATCGGGCGCATGTACGGCCCCATCATGCCTGTGACGAAAAGCATTGGAAGAAAAGAGAGCATTACGGCGACGGTCGCAAGAGCGGTCGGGCTTGCGATCTCACCAACGGCGCTTACCACGGCCCGCTCGCGCGGCCTGCTCGGATCGCGCGTAAAGTGTCGATGGATGTTCTCCACCATGACGATTGCATCGTCGACGAGTAAACCGAGCGCAAGAATGAGCGCGAAGAGTGTGATCCGGTTGATCGTTTGATGCGTCAGACCACCGATGCCGAGCGTCACGAAGAGCGTGAGCGGAATCGCCATCGCGACGACCAGGGCCTGGCGCCAACCGAGCACCAACAGCAGCACCACGACGATCGCGATCGCCTCGATCAGGCGCTCGATGAGTTCGTTGACGGCGAGGTTTGACTTTAGACCGTAGTCGCGCGTCGTGGTTGCGGTTACGCCCGGCGGGAGGTCGGCCCGACCGACGGCTTCGATCACGCGAGACGCGACGGCAACCGCGTTGGCGCCTCGCTTTTTGGCGATCGCGATGCTGACTGCCGGTTCGCTCGCAGCTCCTTTCGAGCGCGATCCGAAGCGGGTATCGTCTTCGACCGGCGCGATCCCGGCACGAACTTCGCCCACGTCTTGCAGCGCAACCGGAACGCCGAAATGGACCCCGACTATCGTCGACGCGACTTGTTCGGGGTTCTCGAACGGCGAACCGACATGGACCTGCAGCTCTGACTCGGCGCTGCGCAGTGGGCCGGCGGCTGCGACGACGTCGGCCGCGCCGAGCGCCCGCGCCACGGCCGCCGGCGAGAGTCCGAAAGCGGCAAGCCGCGTCGGGTCCAGCCCGACGTCGACCTGGCGCGGGCGCCCGCCGTACGTCGAAATCGTCGAAACGCCGTCGAGCGGCTCGATCGATCGAGCCAGCCGCTGCGCGGCATCGTCGAGTTGGCCGCGATCGTAGCGCGCGCCGTGGAGGGTCACGACTACGATCGGAATGTCGTCGGTGCTCATCGGTGTGATAACCGGTTGCGAGGCCCCCGGTGGCAGATCGCCGAGATGCGCAAAAACTTGGTCGTAAAGGTCGACGAACGACCTCGTTGGATCGTCGCCTACGTGAAAGAGTACTGTCATCAGCGACGCATCTTGCGTCGAGCTCGCGTAGATGTGTTCGACACCCGGAACTTCGCGCAACACCCGTTCGCCGCGCCGGGTAAGCGTTTGTGATATCTCTTCCGGCGACGCACCCGGATAACGGGTGACGATGATCGCCGCTGGGCGCGTGATTTGCGGATTCTCCTCGCGCGGAGTCGTCAGTATCGCAAAGAGTCCCCAAGCTGCAATCGCGAGGACGACCACGAGCGTAAGCTTCGATTTAAGGAAATAGCCAGCAATGCGCGCGGCCCAGTTCAAGCGCTCCACGATTATTGCCGGACCGTCACGGCACTTGCATCGGTGAGGCGGTCGGTACCGCTGACGACCACCTGACGGTCGGTGGAACGCAGCCCGTCGACGCGAACGAACCTCGCATCCGCGCTTCCGGTGCGCACCGGAACGAAGGTCGCTTGGCCCTCGTGAACGACGAAGACGCCGCTTTGGCCAGCGCGGGTGACGAGTGCGGCCAGCGGCACAGCCACACCGCGATGCGCCGGGCCCGGGAGATCGAGGCGCACGTACATTCCGGACATGATCCCGCGTACCGGCGGCAGCACGACCTTGACGAGCACCGAGCGCGTCGCCGGATCGTTCATCGGGGTGATCGAGCGAACGCGAGCATCGACCGCGCGCCCGTCCAAGGCGTCCACGCGCACCTGCAGCTGCTTCCCGACCGCCACGGCGGTCGCCGCATCCTGCGGAACGGCGACGTCAATTTCCAATGCACCATCGCTCTGAATGCCGATGATCGGCACGCCCGGAGCGACAACGCTTCCGGGATCCGCTAGCTTCGCGGTCACGATGCCATCGAACGGGGCGCGGATGACGGTGTCGGCCAGCGAGGCCGAGGCTGCATCGAGCGCGCCGGCCGCCGCGGCTTGCGCTCCGATCCCTTCGTCGATGGCGCCCTTCGCCTGCTCGACCCCGGCGGCGGCTGCAAGATATTCGCTGTGGGCTTGATCGTAGGTTTGTCGGGCGACGCCGCCCGCGGCGTAGAGTCGAGCCATCCGCGCTTCGGTTACCCGCGCGAGTTCCAGCCGCGCCTCCGCTGCATCGTAGCCTGCGCTCGCGACGCCGCGATCCGCTTGCGCCCGGGCCAGCTCGCCGGCGGCCTGCGCCCGTCGCGCGCGATAGGTCGAATCGCCAATCGTTGCCAGCGGCTCTCCGGCGGTCACGCGATCGCCGATTCGAACGCGCAACTCGATCAGGCGCCCCGGCACCGTTGCTGCAAGCTGGACGCTCTTCGCCGCCACGACGTTGCCGGAAAGCTCCAGCGGAGAGGCGATCACGCGCCGCACGACCGGTGCCGTTCGCACGGGGATCGCTGCTTCGGCGCTAGGCTTCGCCCCGTGGGAGCAAGCGACCAATACAGTCACGGCAATCGGCAGTATCGCGCCACGCACGGGCGGCTCACTCATCGCGGCCGGAGCCGCCGGACGCGCGCTCGCTCGCCCAGCTTAAGAGCCGGGTGCAGAACTATCATCTTATATACTATACCCCCTAGGGTATCTGCAAGGTTGCGGAAAGGCTCCGCTCGTTTATCGTACCCGGAGCGTTGGAATCGCCGGTGAAGCGGGGCAAGCGAAAAATTCCCTGGATTTTCTCAATTGAAGTGAAGGCTCGTTTTAGTAGAGGGGCCTCGCAAACGTCACGTTGCCAATGTGGACCGCTGCGCGGTACGGTATAGCCATGCCGAGCAAAGCCACAGCCCCGCGGGCCTCCCGCTCACGCCGCATTAACGATGCGCTAAGCCTCGATGCTCCAGCAACCTCCGACCTGCTGGCACGCCTTCACCGTATCGAGGGGCAGGTGCGCGCGATCGCCGGAATGATCGAGGATCGCCGCGACTGCCACGCCATCGCCCAGCAAATGGGGGCCGCGAAGTCGGCCCTCGTGCGCGCGACCGTGCACTTCATGACAACGAGCCTGATCCAATGTATCCGCCCCAACGAGCGAGGCGAAGTCGATCAGCGCGAGCTCTCGCGCCTAACGAATACATTCGTAAAGATTCTCGGCTAGGACTCCCTGGAGCTGCGCTTGCGATCTGCCGAGATCCGCGGGCACGACAACGAGCGCCGGTGGACCGACACCATAGCGTTCGCAGATGGCTCGCGTGGTCTGATGTTCAAAAATGCAAACGTACCCTTCGCTACGGCTCACAACGGGCTAGAGCAAAAAACGGGGTGTACGGTGACCTTCATGCAATCTGTTTGGTATACGTTTATTCCCGTAGCCGCAGCGATCGGCGGATCGATAATCGCTATCCTACACGATGCGGATGAGCGCGCTCAAAGCACGCTTCAGCACATATCGGCGGGCATCATTTTCGCGGCTGTGGCGCCGGAGTTATTGCCGCCGATTCGCACCCAATCTCCACTCATCGCAGCGATCGGCTTTCTGTTAGGCATCGCCGCAATGGTGGCTCTGCGTTCGGTGACGAAGAGCTTCCAAAGCGGAGTCGCCGCGGGTCGGTCACAGGGATTCGTCGCGGCATCGGCACTCGATGTCCTGATCGACGGTTTCCTTCTCGGCGCCACCTTTAAGCTCGGAATGAAGGAGGGCATTCTCCTGACGGTCGCGCTCACGTTGGGGTTGCTGTTTTTGAGCCTTTCCGTCGCAACAACCCTGAGTCAAGCGAAGATTTCTCGCTCGCTGATCGTCCTTGCGATGGGCGGAATAGCCTTGGCGATGCCGCCGGGGGCCGCGCTCGGCGCAATAGCGTTGCGCAATGCTGGCCCTTCCACACTAGCGGCGATCCTCGCATTTGGGGCGGTCGTACTGATGTATATGGTGACGGAGGAACTGCTCGTAAGAGCCCATCGCGTGAGGAGCTCGCTATGGGCGACGCCGCTGTTCTTCCTGGCATTTCTCGCTTATCTGATTACCGATGAAATGATTGGCTAGATCGTGATTAGCCTGATGCTCGCGTCAGGAACTGATCAGCGCTTTGCGAACCGTTGCTCGGTCTTCGTGTGACTTCAGCGCGACAACGACGACGATTCCACCCTTGCGTAGACCCGTCCGCCAGTCTTCGGCCTCAACGCCGAGTTCGAGGAGGCCGCCGACGATGCCGCCGCTCACCGCGCCGGCTTCGAGACCAACCAAGGCCGACGCCAGGGGTCCCACGATGAATGGAGTCGCCATGCCTTCGGTCAGAGCTACTATTGCGATGCCGGATGCCACCGCGATAGCAGCCCCAATCACGCCGCCGGCAGCGGCGCCGACGGCAAAGCCCGTCGCGCCCATTCCTCCGTGCTCTGCCAGCGGAGACGAGTCGCTCTCGAAGCTTTGGTCAGGCGGAAGGTCTCGCTCGTCGACGACGAGGCTGATCCGGTCGTGCCCATAGCCCAGCGCTTGCAGTCGCTCCAGCGCTTTGGCAGCTTGCGACCGCTGTTCATAGAGTTTCGACTCATACTCGTTGCCTTGAATCATGCCCCCTCCTTATCGCCCCCTTTGAGCGAGCCTCTACGTACGCGGCTCATTTGCCGATGCTTCGGAACGCGATAATCAAACACTTGCCCATGGCTCCACGGCGGATTCTTCCCGTGCCGACGAACGTAAGGCTTCAATCGTAGTCTCGCTATACCCGAGAATGCGCCGGTCGCGTTCTGGCAAGAACAATTCGCGAGAGCAAGAGCCCGATTAAGCACAAGGCTGCCGCTGCCAGCACGACCGAGATATCGAGTGCGCCCATCGCACCAAAGCGAAACAGCGCCCGTAATGCGGGTACCGAGACGCCGAGGCAAAGCACGACGATCGCACCCGCCGTAAGCGCCAACATGACGCGATTCGGACGAGGCGTCTGCCGCTGGGCAAGGCGATTGACGAAGAGCAAGGCCAAGCTGCACAAGACCATCGTCGTAAACGCCATTGCACGGGACGTAGCCTCATCGCGGCCCTGGCCAAACGCGAGGATGAAAACGGAGACAACGGCCAGCAAAATGATGAGCCCCTGAACGGCCGCCGGTAGGATTGTCGCGCGATCGAAGAGCCGGCTCTCGACGTTCCGAGGTGGACGTCTCATCACGTCGGGCTCTGCCGGTTCCGCCTCGAAGGCGATCGAGCAGGCCGGATCGATAATCAACTGCAAAAACAAGATATGGATAGGCAAGAGCAAAAGCGGCATGCCAAAAAGCACCGGAATGATGCTCATGCCCACGATCGGCACGTGGGCGGCGGTTACGAAAGTTATGGCCTTACGAAGATTGTCAAAAATCCGCCGGCCTTGCTTAACCGCCTCGAGCATGGAGCCGAAGTCGTCATTTAATAGTACGAGGGCCGCCGCTTCGCGCGCGACATCGGTTCCGCGTGACCCCATCGCGACGCCAACGTGCGCCGCCTTTAGCGCGGGCGCATCGTTGACCCCGTCTCCGGTCATCGCGACGATTTCTCCATTACGTTTGAGCGCCCGTACGATGCGCAGCTTCTGCTCGGGGACGACTCGGCAGAAGACGTTGCAGCGATTGATGCGTTCCGAAAGCTCGTCATCGCTCAGGTCGTCGAGCTGCGCTCCGGTGATATAGCGCTCGGCGCCGGCTAGCCCGATAGCCTGAGCAACGCTCACGGCCGTCGACGGGTAGTCGCCGGTAATGATGATCGTGCGGATGCCCGCCGAGTAGGCCTCGTTGATCGCGTCGGAAACGCCGAGACGAACGGGATCTTCGAGCGCCACTAGACCGATGAATTGGAAATCGAAGTCGTGTTGTGAGGGTGGGAGGGATGCGCTGGAGTAAAGCGCGCGCGCCACGCCAAGTACACGGAGTCCCAGCGACGCGAGGGACTCGACGGCGCTGGTAACCGCCGCTGTCGCGTCGGCCGATAAGTGGCACAGGTCCGAGATAGCCTCTGGAGCGCCCTTCGCCGCGATGACCCGCTCGCTGGCGGCGCCTTCCGCCGACCAGACGCGCGACATCGCAAGGATCTCGCGCGAGAGCGGATATTCGCTGACGAGGGACCAGCTACGATGAACGTGCTCGGTGCCGGCAAGGAACCTTTGCAGGGCGTCTGCGATCGCGCGTTCGGTCGGGTCGAAGGGATCCCGATGGCTGGCGAGCACGCCGAACTCCAAAATCTCGTGAAATGCATCCGGTAACGCCTCACCGCCGCAAGACCACGTTTCGCCATTGGGAGTCCACAGCGCGGCAACCTTCATCTGATTCGCGGTGATCGTGCCCGTCTTGTCGACGCACAGCACCGTAGCGGCGCCGAGCGTCTCAATAGCCGGCAGGTAGCGCGTTAGCACGCCGTGTTGCGCAATGCGCCAGGCACCTAATCCCAAGAACGCGGACAACACCACCGGCAACTCTTCCGGCATAATTGCCATCGCGAACGCAATTCCGACGAGGGCCGCCTGGAGCCAAGATCCGCGATGGTACCCGTAAACGAGCGTGACCATGACGCTGAGCAACGCCGCCGCTATCGCCAGCCGACGGACGACGTGAGCGGTCTCGACCTGCGCTCGGGCGGGCTCGGGAGCGATCGTCGTGAGCGTGCGCCCGATTCTCCCGATTTGCGTCTCTTTACCGGTGGCGAGAACGCGACCGAGCCCCTTGCCCTGGACGATCAGCGTACCCGAGTACACAAAGGGCAAGTCGTTGCCGCCCGGCTTTCCCATCGCATCGGGTACGGGTGCGGCGATGCTCTTGCGAACGGACACCGACTCACCGGTTAGGAGCGACTCATCGGCGCTGACGTGCTGACCCGAAATCAGTACGGCATCCGCCGGAACGCGATCGCCCTCGACCAAGACGATCAAGTCGCCACGGACGACGTTCTTCGCGTGGATCCATTGCTGTTTACCGCTTCGGACGACGATCGCTTGAGCGGCTGAGAGCCTGCGGAGCTCGTCGAGGGTTCGTTCGGCCTTCTGGGCTTGCAGCACGCTGATCGCGACGATCACCGCCACGAACGCGACGAGCATGGCAGCCTCCGCTCGATCGCCGAGGATGACGTAGATCGCACCGCAGAGCACCAGCAAGGCGAGCACGGGTTCGCGCAAAATGTCGGCGGCGATCCGCAGCGAGCCCCGCTTTCGATCGGTGGGAAGTTCGTTTGGTCCGTCGATCCGGAGACGGTCAGAGGCCTCACGGTCGGAAAGGCCGGCCCACTGCTCGTTCGGTTGCGCCGCCTGGAGGAGCCGCATCAGTCCAGCCTATTGGCCGCGGAGGAAACCCTTGAGAAGAAGCGATGAAGGACCGTTCCTAAGGCCTTCATACGCCCGTCCTACGATCGGTCCATGTTCACTCGGATCCTCGCCGCGTATGACGGCTCGCGGGCAGCCGAAGACGGTGAAACGTGATCGTGCTCGTCGCTATCGACGGTTCTCGTACTGCGATGCATGCCCTAAATACCGTGCTAACGTTCGCCAACGAGCTCAAAGACGAAGCGGAAATTCATTGCGTATCGGCCCTTGGATACGTCCGGCTCCCCGGAGGTCTCACGAACGCGCCGGCGATCGCGCCGGACCTGCTGGCTTCTGAGGCCGAGACAGCGCTTGCCGTGGCGAAAGAGCGCGCCGCTAACGCCGGCAGAACAGTTCGGTCGCACGTGGTCCGTGGCGACGTGGTCGAGTCCATCTTAGAACTCTCCCACGAGCTTAAAGCGCAGCTGATCGTAGTTGGGACGCATGGGCGCAAGGGCATCCAGCGAGCGGTCCTTGGAAGCACCTGCGAGGGACTCATCCGCAACTCAGACGTCCCGATACTGGCGATAAGGAAACCTTAGTCGAGCAAACTCGTGCGGCAGCGTACGACAAGCGTACGACAATGCACGCGGAAGCTAGCGGACACCACGAATGCTAGCGAATTAAAATCAGTCTCTAAAGTCTAGGTTTCGAGTTGCGTTTACTTCGCATGTGAGGGGTCCGGGTCTGAGTCCCCGTATCTCCACCAACAAAATCGCCTGATGCCTTGAGGGCCTTCGGCGTTTTTGTTTTCGAGCATCGCGCTTACTCGTTCCGCGCCTTACGTAGCGGTGCGGACCAGCAAAACCACGAACAGCAGCGCCATTACGCTGTCCGCAGAAACGAAGAACATGGTCAGTGCGCGGCGGCGCAATGGGCTTGCCAGAACGAGTCCGACGAACGTGAGCTTCTCGGCCGTGCCGACGACCATCGCCGGAACGCGAACATCCGCATGATAACCCGCGTAAATTAGTAAACCGCCGACGAGCGCGACCATAACGAAGCAATAGCGCCCGAGCAGCTTCGTCATCGCGCCGGCGTCCTCGATTCCGAGTAGGATTTCGAGCAGTCGTCCCGGCGCGAAGACCCCGAGGCCCACCCCTGCGGTCAGCACGCCGGTGACGACGAGAATCGTGCCGGCGTGCGCGATGATCACTCCATCGGCTCTCGAAGCCGCATCATCCGTTTATCCCAGCGACTACCCGCGTCTGATGTTGGGCCCGCTGGGCGTCGTTCTTCTCCTCGTCGCTCTTCGGCGTCGGCTCGAGATCGAACGTGACCGCATTGATGGTCCCGGTAAATGCGAAGGGAGATTCGTACGTTGGCGAGACCGGTGCCCGGTTGTCCTTGCCGATATCCATGCACGCGTAGCCGGAGAATCGCATGGGAACGGTGTGTTCCAGCCGGCCCTCCGCGACCGGCTTTCCGTTTACGAGAAGCCTCGTTTTGCCGCCGGTGGCCAGCTTCGGCGCGTCCGCGATGAACTCGAACCTCACGATCACCGGACCGGCCGGAAGCGGATCGGGCGACGAAATCGTCCAGCCTTTTGCAATGCCGCGTAAGAGCGCCGTCGTGTCGCCAGTTTTCTCCAAAAGCTTCACAAGTTCCGGATGGGAGTGTCCTTCCGTGCTGGGGATGCCCAAGAAGCTGTACGTATGGTGTAACCTTCCGTTTTGCACGTAAAGCGAGAAGCCGCCGAGGAAGTCGGCGTTCGCAACGATTGCGCCTTCTGCGCCGCGGGCCGGTATGACCAGATCCGCCTCGATTGCGTACGAGGTACCGTAAACGTGCGGAATCATTCCCGGACCGATGTTCTCGACACCCGAGTAGAAGGTGAGCTTTGTATTCTTGCCCGCGCCCGGTGGTAAGAAGCCAAAAAAGCTCGCCATCCCGCCGAGTAGCGGCGTGGCGTTGTACTTTTCCGCCTCCTCCCAGAACAGCGCCTTAAGCGCAGCCAACTTGTCGGGGAATTTCTGCGCCAAGTCGTTTGCCTGGGAGAAGTCCTCGAGGGTGTTGTACAGCTCCCAGGCGTCTTTCTCGGGATCCCACACACCCGGAGCAAACTTTTCCAGAGCCTTGGGGTCGAGCGCCCAGGGGATGCGATCGAGCTTACAGCTCGCCATCCATCCGTCCTTATACATGGCTCGATTGCCGAGAATCTCAAAGTATTGCTGCGTGTGACGCTCCGGGGCTTTTGCATCGGCGAAGGAATACGCAAAGCTGACGCCGTGCATAGGGATCTGTTCGATCCCGTTGACGACTTTCGGCGCCGGAATATTGGCTAGTTCGAGAATGGTCGGAGCGACGTCGTTCACGTGCGTGAACTGCGATCTGATGCCGCCCTTGTCGGTAATGCGCTTCGGATAGCGGACAACCATCGGATCGCGCGTGCCGCCGAAGTGGGATGCGACCTGCTTGCCCCACTGAAACGGCGTGTTCCCGGCCCAGGCCCAGGCGCACGAAAAATGAGGAGCGCTGCCAGGGCCACCCCAGGTAGCGGCACCGCCGTACACTTCGGCGAGGTTAAGCTGCTGTTCTGAGGTTAAGGGAACGCCGTTGAGCACCGTCATCTCGTTGAAGCAGCCGGTCGTGGTGCCTTCCATGCTCGAACCGTTGTCGCCATAAATATAGATGATCAACGTATCGTCGAGGATGCCCGTCTCCTCGATGGCCTGGATTACGCGGCCGATATTGTGGTCTGCGTTCTCTTGATAACCCGCATAGACTTCCATCTGGCGCGCGTACAGCGTCTTTTCCGCGGCTGACAGCGAGTCCCAAGCCGGCATCGCTTCGTTGCGAGGCGTGAGCTGCGCGTCAGCCGGAATGACCCCGAGCTTCTTCTGTCGCTCGAAGGTCTTTACGCGAAGGGCATCCCAACCGTCGTCAAATCGGCCCTTATACTTATCGGCCCATGCGCCCGAGACGTGGTGTGGAGCGTGACTCGCCCCGGTCGAATAATAGATGAAGAACGGCTTCTCCGGAGATTGCGATTTCTGCCCGCGAATCCACTGAATCGTCTTTTCTGCCATCGCATCCGGCAGATAGAAGTTCTCATCTTCCGGAGGGCCCAGGACGGTGTTGTTCTCAGTGAGCACCGTGTCGTATTGGCTCGATTCGCCTCCCAGAAATCCCCAGAAATAGTCGAAGCCGAGCCCATTCGGCCAGCGCCGGAACGGCCCGGCCGGGCCCTGCTGATCGTCGGGCGTCAAATGCCACTTCCCAAACGCGGCCGTATTATAGCCGTTATTGCGAAGGATTTCCGCAATCGACGCGGCGCTCTTCGGCCAAGTCGCATCGTATCCGGGCCATCCGCCACAAAACTCCGCAACCGACCCAAATCCGACGGCGTGGTGATTGCGGCCCGATAGCAAAGCAGCTCTGCTCGGTGAGCACAGTGCGGTCACGTGGAACCGATTGAAGCGAAGGCCCTCACGTGCCATCCGTTCGAGCGTCGGACTAGCGGTCGGCCCTCCAAAAGTCGCCGGGTTTCCAAACCCCGCGTCGTCAACGAGCACGAGCAGTACGTTCGGAGCCCCCTCCGGAGCGTGAACGGGGGTGGGAAAATCCGGCTTTGACCCCGCAAGCGTGCGGTTCGCAACGCCCTTGAACGGGCGATCGGGAATCGGCAGGACGCTCCGATCGAGCTTCGGACTTCCGCTAGTAGGCATCGACATTTCTCAGTGATCCTCTCCGTGTACGAACGTTATGATCGAGCAAAAGGCCGCTAGAGGTTGAACGTCTAGCCGAACAGCGGTCCGCCCATGCTCAACTTTTGCACGTGTACGTTGGGTGCGAATGAATCATAATTTGAACTGCGCCAGGCAAGCAGCACGGTTTGGCCGTGATTGAACGCATACCCGGCTCCGGTTTAGGCTTGCCACGTTTGGTTGCCGACCTGTCCGGCTCCTGTTCCTAGGTCAAATGAAAGTTGTTGACAGAATGCAGCGTCAAGACGGACGCGTGTTTCCCAACCCCTGTGGGTCGGCCTGTAGCGCAAGTGCCCGGTCGATCGGGTCCAAGTTGGCTCGCTCAACCATGGCGTTGAGATGCTCCAAGTATTTCCGCACCGCACCGACTCTGGCGGGACTCTTGAGCGTGGCGGTGAGATCCATCAGCGCGGCACGCATGCGTCGCAGCACCTGAATCGTATCGGCGCCGTAGAGCCGAATCTCGTCGAACGCAAGCGCGAGGTACTCTTCCCACGTCGGCATCGGAAAGATGAGACGCAAATCCCCTCGGTCGTCGTTGACGAATCCGGCATCCAACACCCGGCCGCCCAGCCGGTAGAGGAGATCTTGGATCTGATCGATCGCCTGAACGGCGGTCGTTGGGTCATTTACCGCCGGCGATAGCGCCATGATGGCGGTGTCGACGAGAAGCCGCAGCGGATACTTCGGGTCTTGTTCAAACGTGCGCTCCGGCGCCAAGACGATACCCCGCAAGAGGGCAGTCTCGGGAACGAGCGTCTGCGCGCCGTGCACTTCGAGCAGGACCGAACCCTGCGCGATCGTGTCGCCGACGCTGCATTTTATGACGATCGTCCCGCCGCACTCTTTGGCCTGCCGTACGAAGTCGTTGACCCGAAAGTTTGCGATAGCCAGCGGCACGCCGTCGTAGGCGACGGTTTGCAAAGGCACCTGAGTCCGAATTGCGTCGGCCCTTTGGCGCAGCGCGTCGATCTCGTCGGCAGTGCCGCCTTTAAGAGGCGGGAGCATATTCGCGATGACTGCGCGCCCCTTATTCCCAATGAATTGGAGTATGTACGTGATACGGAGCAGAGCGATACGCTGAACGAGAAGCGTGAGGAGCACCATGCTCAGGACCAGGAGGACGGTGGCAAACTCCATCGACAACCAGGGCACCTTGCCATCGTGATTTCGGTCGACGAATTGGAGAGTTCCAAGCGCGCACAGAAACGTCGCGCTGAACACGCCGAGAGCGTGCAAGCCTAGGGGGTGTCCGGAAAAGAGCATGATGAGGCGCTTCGAGTACGCGCTCATTGTCATTTGTATCATCAGGAACATGACCGAGAACACCAGCGCAGTCAGCGTTATCATGCCGGATGACATCGCCGAAAGGTATGCCTGGGCCGATCCAACCGACACGATGTGGGCGAACGCTGGGAAATACGCGAACTCAATCCGGGGGAACACCACGCCGGCGACGATGCCTACCAGCAGGTAGGGTAAGGGGATCAGCCAGAGGGGCCAGTCCGCGAAAAGCCGCTTACCCATCGGGCCCTGTTGCGTCTTCCAACATAAATTACCCTGTAGCACCTTGTGACGGATCGTCTGCTCAGAAATCGTGAAGGAGCCTCGACCTTCCGCTCAAGAAAGGCAGTCGCCGTATGGCGGCACAGTTTTAATACGGTAAGAGCGTCACATCGATGAACGGCTGGGGCGTGTGGGGTGCGAGCTGGATCTGGAGCGTCGTCCTCGTCGCGCTCACGGTTGGAATCCATGCGGTTGGCGTCGTTGTAATTGCGAACGCCATCGAACGGTTTAAAAGCCAACTCCGACGCAGGCGGTCTGCATTTTTGGATAACACCCCCGTATCGATCGCCCTCATCGTCGCTGTCGCCATGTCGCTGGCGATCTTGCATGCGATTGAATCGACCATCTGGGCGGTCGTCTATGTACGGCTCGGTGCGCTGCCCTCTCCCGCGGACGCGATGCTGTATTCGGTCGACTCAATGACGACGCGCGGCGCATCGGGACTGCAGCTCGACGAACAGTGGCGCATGATGGGGGCCACGGAGGCTGGCGATGGGATGCTGCTCTTTGGGACGAGCACGGCGTTCTTGTTCTACCTGATGCTGCGAGTTTGGAAGAACCGCTGGCAAAGCGCCGACTAGATCCTTTCGCGAGATCGATGACTCCACCCACGTCGGGTGTCCGATCCCGGTCGGACTCTAGGGCTACATGGCCAACCTTCATAAAGTCTTCCTAATATCTTCGCTCGGACCGGCTACCATGAAGCACAGCCATCGCGAGCGCAAGGCCGTGTTTGGCTCACCGCTTGAGGTTGATCCACTACCGATAGCACACGAAGGGAGAACGCAATTGAATCGTTTCTTTGTTTCCGCACTTCTCACGTTCGCGATCGCGGCGACCGCGATTGCCCCGGGCCTGGCGAGCCCGCCGGACCTTACCGGAACTTGGGCCGTCCAGCAGACCGGAGCGAACGGCACCACCACGTCCACGGTAACGCTCACCCAGTCCGCTAACGGCCTGGTCGGCACCAACGCCAAGGGTACCGGTTTCTCCGGCGTCTTTGCTACGGACACTCAGATCGACGGGAAATGGCACGGACCAGGAGGCGCCGGCTGGCTGACCATCTACGTCAGTGCCAACGGCCACAGCTTCAACGGCACGTGGGGCTACAATGGGCGCCCGGCAAACGGCTCGTTCGTCGGTAACAAGGTGCTGCCGCCATCTCCCATCACCGCGGCCGGAACGTGGAACGTCACCGGCGCCGGCGGACCCAGAGCGTTCATCGGTGAGATGAAGTGCACGCAGTCCGGCGTGACGGTCGTTTGTCACACCGGCCCGATCATCATGAACGGCAAATTCAGGACGAAGGACAAGGTGCGGGCAACCTGGAGCGGTCCCAACGGCTCGGGCTGGTTCTCCTTCTGGTTCAATGGCGACAACAACAGCTTCAACGGAGTCTGGGGTAACGGAGCAGACTCGACGCCGGCGGTCGGCCGCGTCATTGGTCAACGCGCCCTCTAAACGAACAACCTTTCCTCTGTCAGCACAGCGGCTGTGGCCAAACGGGAAACCTGCCTGCCGGGCGCAAACTCCGGCCGGCAGGTTTCCTCATAACCGAGGCGAGTGAGCTTTAGTCTATCGTTTGTAGCTCGCGACCTGCGCCGTCGTGACAACCGATGCGCGATTGTCGCCGAGCGCACGGCGGACGTAGGTAAGCGCCGCGGCAATATCCGCGTTGGAGAGCTTGCCCCTCCACGGCGGCATCGTCCCGTCATACGTCCGTCCGTTGACTGCAACTGCGCCGTGCAAGCCGTCGAGCACGATGCCGATGACTTTGTCCGGATCGCCGGTGACGAGCGAATTCGTCGCTAACGGTGGGACGGAACCGGGCACCCCCTGCCCTTGGGCACCGTGGCACGACGCACAGTTGACCGAATAGACCTCCGCACCGTTGGCATGAGCCGGCGCGGCCTGCGCGGGTTTGGCTCCGAGCACGACGGACTCGGGCGGCGACGGCGGACCGGCCGATTGACGCCGCACGATGCCGACTTGCCCGAAAATAGAGAGTCCGACGATCGCGACCAGCGCGACGGTCGCAGCCCATAGGGTGCCGGCCCGCGGGCCGAAGCAGCGTGTCGCGCTGCGATCGAGCCACGGTACCAGCAGCACGGCGACGCCGAAGACCGTCGGGACGATGATCGTCGCGAAGAGCTCGGTGCTGAGCGTCAGCTGCCCCAGATGCACGTTGGGCGGCACGAGCGCCAGTAAGCCGAAGAGCGACAAGAAATACCACGCCGGATAGGGCGTAAAATTCGAAACCGTCGGATCGGCCTTTACATCGAGATACGGCGGAACGAAGCTCGCAAGCAAGACGATGACTACGAACACGATGAACGACACCGCCCCGTCCATGAACAGCTGATCGGGCCAGAAGCGGCCCGCGGGTAGGGCGCGGCAGTCGTCGGTTGCCGGTCCGGCAGGGCCCTGGCGACGGAAGATTGCCAAGTGCGCTCCGGTCAGCACGAGCAATGCTGCCGGCATCAGCCAAACGTGCAGGCTAAAGAAGCGATTGATCGTCTCCGTGCCCAGCGTTCCGCCGCCCTGCGCTATGTTTTGAACGATCGAACCGCCCGGCGGGAGACCGGCGATGTTGAGCGAGACCTTCGATGCGAAGTACGCATTCATATCCCACGGCAACAAGTAGCCGGTGAGGCCGAGCACGAGCGTAACGAGCAGCAAGAGCGCTCCGACGACCCACTGCAGCTCGCGCGGGGACTTATACGCGCCCCAGATCAGCGTTTGCAGCAGGTGAAGGAAGACGAGCGCGACCATCGCCGACGCGCCCCAGTAATGCACCGAGATGAGAAAGTGGGACCAGGGGTTCAGGTAGATGGCGCGCGTCGACTCCCACGCCGTCGCAGTGGACGGCGCGTAGAATGCCGTCAGAAAGATGCCCGTGACGATCTGCACGATCATCACGAACAGGGTAGCGCTCCCGAAGACGTACCAATAGCTCGCGCCGCCGGGAATCTCTTCGGTCAAGAAGTTCCGCGTCGCCGACACGAAGCCGGTGCGCTCTTCGATCCATCTGGTAAACGCAGCGAGCATTCGGTCCTCCGGTTACCCTGATAGGAGACGTCTCGTGCGAATGCTAGCCGCTAGCTTGCCACCGGCACGGCGCCGGCCGCAGTCTCGATGAGGTCACACACCTCGTCCGGGTGAGAGACCATCGCGACGTGGCTCGACGGCACCTCCACGGCCTTCGCTCCCATGCGTTTTGCGAAGAGGCGCTCGGCGTCCGGAGGAATTACTTGATCGTTCTGCGCGACCAAATACCACGAACGCAGCCCTCTCCACGCGGGAGTACCCATCACGTCGGTGAACGCCGCTGTGTTGAACGGCTGCTGCACGGCGTACATCACTTTGGCCTTCACGGGATCCACGTCGCCCGCGAAATGACTGACGAAGTCGTCTTCGGGAAGCCACGCAAAGCCTTGCTTATCCACGTCTATGTGAGCGAGTGCAGGCGTAGGCGCTCCGCCGGAGAGCAGCGCTCCGATCGACTCGCCCTGGTCGAGGCCGAATGCAGCCACGTACACGAGACCGACGACGCTCGGCGCGTCCGTTCCAAGCGCAGTCACAATTTGACCGCCATAAGAGTGGGCGGCTAGGATCGTCCGCCCAGTCTGGCGGTTCAACACTTGGCGCAGTCGAGCGACGTCATGCGCGATCGTATCCAGCGCAAACTGTGGCGCCGTGACGCGGTAGTGTCTGGCCTGCAGCCGTTCGATAACGGCGCCCCAACTGGAACCGTCTGCCCACGCACCGTGCACCAAGACGATATTTGGGTGAGAGTTCATCATACTGGCTTCTCCTTTTTCGAACACGGTAAAGACGTGCCTCGCCCCCTTAGCGTAGCACCGCATACACGTTGCGGCCGCTCGCCAGGCAGGCTCTGTCGCAGCACGGCCTGCGCCGCCGGAAACTCGCGGGGCCGAACGTTCGCCTGTTGACAGCCAATAATATTTTTACTTCAATTTTTGAGCATCGTTGGAGAGCGCCGGGTTAACTCGAGGAGCAGAAGTATGAAGATCGTCGTCATCGGCGGTACCGGGCTCATCGGATCGAAGACCGTCGCCATTCTACGCCGCAGCGGCCACCAGGTCGCCGCCGCCGCGCCCAACACCGGGGTCAACACCATCACCGGCGAGGGACTCACGGAAGCCGTTGCCGCGGCGCAGGTCGTCATCGACCTCGCTAATTCGCCCTCGTTCGAAGATGCGGCGGCGCTGGACTTCTTTGAGACCTCCGGCCGCAATCTTTTCGCGGCGGAGATCCCGGCCGGCGTCGGGCACCACGTCGCGCTCTCGATCGTCGGCGACGACCGCAACCCCGGCATCGGTTACTTTCGTGCGAAAGTTGCGCAGGAGAAATTGATCGAATCTTCCGGAATCCCCTACACCATCGTCCGCTCGACCCAGTTCATGGAATTCCTCCGCGGCATCGCCGATTCAAATACGGACGGAAACGTTGTTAGGATCTCGCCCGCGATGTTCCAGCCCATCGCGGCAGACGACGTGGCTGCCACCGTTGCCGATGTAGCGGTCGCGGCGCCGCGAAACGCGATCGTCGAAATCGCCGGCCCGGACCGTGCACCGTTCAACGAAATCGTGGCACGCTATCTAAAGGCGGTCGGCGATCCGCGCGAGGTTGTGAGCGATCCCGGTGCGCGATACTTCGGCGGCCGCGTCGAGGGGCGCTCGCTCGTGCCGCTGGGCGACGCGCGTCTCGGCCACATCGGTCTCGACGACTGGTTGCGCCGCTCGCTCGTCAGAACCTGATCTTTCATGTTTCACGCGATCGACTTACGAACGAACGAACCTCGCAGCGCTCATGAGAAGCTCGGCGACGTAAAGCTTTTGGCACGCGTCATTGACAAGGGCCGCGCCGCTATCGGCGGAACGCTGGGTCCCTATCTCTTTTTTGACTGCTCGCTCGATCGGGTGTTTTTTTACTCGGTCAACGTTTCCCGAAATGAATTCCTAGAAGTACTGCGGCAGGCGTATATTTCGCACGAGACCTCCAACGTCGTTGCCCTGGCCGATCTGCGAGAGGCCGTGGAGTGTAAGCCGGAGGTCAGCGACGAATGTTTTCTGGCGTTTGCAGAGGCGCGCGACGCGGACAACGCCGCGGTCACCTGGTTGCTCGACCAAAGGAACACCCCTGCGAGCGTCCTCGCGGCTATCAATACCGCCGTGGATCGGTTACCGCCGGAGGCCTTCATCGATTGGGAGAAGGGCGAATAACGCGTTCTCCGCCATCCCGGCAACCGCAGGAGTTTTTGGTCGAGCGTCCATTCATCCCGACATGCAGTTCATTTCGATTTCGCGCCGCCTCACCGAACGATTCTCCGACGAGCAATTCGCAGCGCACATCGATGCCGAGCGAGAGCGTGTGCGCGAGCTCTACCGGAACGGCGTGGTGCGTGCGATCTGGAGCCGCAAGGACGCGGCGGGCGCGGTGATGATCCTCGAGTGCAGCGATGAAGCGGCGGCGCGCGCGGCCGTCGGCTCGTTGCCGCTTGCACAACGTGAAATGCTCGAGGTGCTCATAGTACCGCTCGGCCCCTATCCGGCCTTTTTCCCAACACGGTAGCTCGAAGCAAAACCCGTCACTTGATCGCGGTGACGTCCTGTACCCTCACGGGACCGGCGTTATTGCCCCACGAGGAGCGGATGAACGATGCAACCGCGGCGATATCGCCCGCCGCGAGTTGCCCACGCCACGAGGGCATTTGATTCCGCCCTTGCACGATCGTGGTCAGCATTAGGGCGGGATTGGCTATATTGACGTGGGGATTTCCCGCGAGCGCGGGGCCGATTCCGCCGTCGCCGTTAGCGCCGTGACACGCCGCGCAGTCGTTCGCGAAGATCGAGGCTCCGACTTGGATCGACACGGGCGAGCCGGCGGCCACGACTTCCTGCTCCGTCACGGGTGAGGCGCCATTGCCCCAAGCGGACCGAACGTAGGTGGCGACCGACGCAATATCGGCATTGGTGAGCCGGCCTTTCCACGTCGGCATTTGACCGTTGAACGTCTTCCCGTTTACGGTTAGCGGTCCGGTGCGACCGTTAGCGATGACGGCGATCATCGCGCCGGGATCGGCCGCCGTGACGACGGAATTGCCGGCAAGCGGCGGGTACGCGTCGGTTCCTTGACCCGAGGTTTGGTGACAGGTCGAACACTTGGCGGCAAAAAGCGCGGCACCGCTCAAGGCCTCCGGCGCGCGCGCCGCCGCAACCTGATCCTCGGAGACCGCCGGAGCGCTGTTGTTCCAAGCGGTTCGTACGTACGTGAGCACCGCCGCGATCTCGCCATCCGAAAGCTCGCCGCGCCACGACGGCATATTGCCGCCATATTGCGTGTCGTTCACGGTGATCGGCCCCGTGCGTCCGTTGAGCACCGTCTCGACTAAGCCGGCGCTATCGACCCGGTTCACATCGGGGTTTCCTGCGAGCGGCGGGTACGGGCCGCCGCCTCGTCCGGTTGCCCCATGGCAGGCAGCGCATTTCAGCAGGAAGATCGCCTGGCCGTTCGGCGGCTGCGCGCCCAGCGCCCGACTGTGAAAGACCGTTAGAGTCAATCCCGCGAGGGCGATCCCGCCGAGAAAGACGAGCCCTACGTTGAATTTCAAGCGCGGCCTCCGTCCCCTGCGGTTGCGTACCGCTTGAGAGGTGTTCGATTTCGACGACTCCGGTCGCCAACCTGTTGGAGCCGCCCGTCCCGGGAAGAACATAAGAAGGCTGCATTCCCAACCTCTTCATGCGCCTGGGCTAGAGTCCCAGCTATGAAAACGCACCATCGAGTCCTCGCAATGGCGGCCGTTATCGCCGGATTCTCCATTTCAGCGCCATCGGCGGCGGCTACGTCGCCGATCGCCGTCGTCGCTTCTGACTGGAAATTCACGCCGGATACCATCCAGCTCCACGTCGGTCAAGAGAGCACGCTTCATCTTACCTCGACGCAGGGCGTTCACGGACTTCAATCCGACGCGTTGGGCATTCCCTTGACGACGATCGCCCCGGGCTCCCCGACGAACGTCAAAGTTACGCCTAGCAAAGCTGGGAAATACGTGCTTCATTGTGCTATCATGTGCGGAGCGGGGCACGCGAATATGACCCTCACGGTGAACGTGGTACCATGAACGAACGCACGCTAACGAATCGAACAGCCTACTCGACGAGGCATGCTATGATCGTTAGCGGACGGACGGGGCTTACGTCGGCGCTGCTGGCCGCAGTCGTTCTCGCGGCGGCGATGCTGGCGATGAAGATTCCGGCGCAAGCGATGCCCAACTTCGCGCAAGCCTACGGCATCAAATGTTCCTATTGCCACATTCAGGTCCCGGCGCTCAACGCCTACGGGCGGTGGGTGCAGCGCACGGGATACGCCGGCCTCAATCCGCACGTCTTGAAACGTGAGTCCCCGATATGGGTCGACTATCCCGTGGGTTACTCGCAGCAGCCACCGGGCCCGGGGTCGTGGGACATCGGGAGCCTCGGAGTACACGCCGACGGGGCGTTCGGAACCGAGAACAGCGAATGGACCTACCACGTCCAGCAGTGGATCTGGGAGGGGAGCCAACCCGGAGGCCTCGACACGGCGTGGCTTGCCTACAACAACTTTTTTAGCGGCGCGGGCCACGTCTTTATGGGGAAACTCGAAGCGCCAGCGCCCTCCGAATTCAGCCAATGGTTTGACGTGACGGGTCTTACCGTCAACTCCGCCGCCGAAATGACCGTCGGCGAGCATGCCTACGAGTTAGATGCCAACCGCTGGGGATACAAGTTCGCCTACGTCCGGGGTTCCCTCGATGCGGAAGTCTCCTACGGAACGGCAAGCACCGACTGGAATGGTTTCAACAACTACGATTGGACCCAGGACAAGACGCTCCAGTACAAGCTCGCCTTCGCGAACCGCAGTAATCCGCTCGAGGCCGGCTATTTCGGTGCACGCGGTTCGTGGCCGTTAAGCGAAGGCGGCTTCGATCAGTATTACAGCAATGGGTTTTACGCCCAGCGCGATCCGGTCAATAGCGTCCCCGGCTTCCTAGCCACATATCAGATGAACCACGACAGCAATCCGGGTATGGGCGCTCCCCCCGCTGGGAGCAATGGCTATTCGTACGAGCTGTACGATAACGTCGGCCAACGCGGTCTCGTCGCGGTCGGAGAGCAGTTCACGAACGATGGGATCGGCACTCACACGCAAGTCGGCAACATCGATGCGTCCTATCACATCACGCGTTTCATCATACTCTACGCCGAAGAAGCGCTCAGCAACGGCCAGAAACCTACCTGGAACGGACTGATTTGGTTTGCGCTGCCAACGGGTCCGCTGTGGCCGCCGAACCTCTCACCGCAGTGAGGGGCGCAAATCGGCTATCGGACGTACGTCTGAATGTGCCAGGATCCGACCAGAACGAAGCAGCCCATGGCAAACGTGGCCAGGCCCGCGAGCAAGCACAAATCCTTCAACTCTTTCGCCATGCCGCCAATCTAGCGGCTCACGCGTACGAAAACGTTACACGAGGCAAGTGACGATGGCACGCCGCTTGCCCGCGGCGTCCGCGTAGAAGGCGCGCAGGCGCCGAAGACCGTCGAGAACCCACTCCGAGTCCGAGGGCTGCCATCCCGGATAAATCCCAAGCTCGCACATCCGCTGCGGGTCGAAGCGGGCGGCGGCCTCCGATTCGAGTTCGGGACGGCCCAATGCCTCGGCGAGCTCCGCGACCTGCGCGGCGTCGAAGAATCGCGGGGGGCCGTACCCCGAAAAGCCCTCGTCGTCGTCGCCGAGCACGCTGCCGCCCAAAACCGCCCGGCTCGCGAGCGCCGCGCCGGGCTCCGCCTCACCGCAGCCGCTGCTGCAGCATCGGATCGAGCTTCGAAAGGCTAGCGGCGAGCATTTCCGGACCCACCGCGCGCACCCGATCCTGCATCACGTTCGATAGCTTGACGAAGGCGTCGGGCATTGCGCTGTAGGACGGTTCAACTCCTTAACCGGAAGAAATGATCGCCCTGATTACGTACTGGTCGGCGACGGAATAGTACAGATACGTTGCATCCGGCGTCCGGACGGCAGAAGCGGCAAAGGCTATATCCGAATCGTCCGCGTTTCGTCTGATGTGTGGCAGAATGAATGGCAGGTCCGACCTACTTAGGACTCGAGTGTAGCCGGCGTCGAACGCGACCCAACCGATGCGCCATTGCGCGCTTGCCGTTGCGCCGTTGTAAAACATGACGGGATTCCCGGTTTCCGATTCGAGGATCGGGCCGGTGCTGAGGTGCCATGAGTCCCAGCTCTGCGGACGGCGTTCGAAAAGGGGCGGCAATACATCCCAAGGTCCCGCGACGTTCGCCGAGCGGGCAAGCCCAATTTTCGACTTGTCTTCATTAGCGTACTCAAAGAACAGCCGCCACGTGCCGTCGGAAGCCTGCACGATCGTAGCCTCCTTAGGATTGACTACTCGCTCGGACGATTCGAGCGCGATGCCCTTCTTCTGTAAATGGCGAACGTCGGGGCCGATCGCCAGCAGAAGTTCGCCCCGCTCGAGGTGTTCGTTCCAGCCGGAATAGTAGACGTAGTAGCTGCCGGCGACGCGGGCGACGGTGGGGTCTTCGCAACCGCCGCTGTCGTAGGCCCCCGGCACGTCGGGCCCCGGCGCTATCGCCGGCGCGTCGTCTAGCACGAAGCGCAACCCGTCCGCCGACGAGCCGTGATGGATTCTCGCTACTTTCTCGGCGGGATTATCCGAACGGTTCACCACGCGCACGAGCAACTCGAATCGACCGTTCTCTTGCCAAACACACGGGCTTAGCTTATACATGCCGGCGAGCTCGCTCGAGCATTCGAAGGTCACTTCGTCGAGTCGTACGACGCGATAGCCAACACTCATCGGCGTCCCGCGATTCTTAGGCCAAGTCCCGCGAAGCCGGGGCTACTCGGGAAGCGGACCCAGCGCGAGGACGAACGCGTACCAGGTGTTCGCGCCGACGATGCCGTCAACGACCACGGGTTCGTCCACCAATGCGGCCTGGTTGTCGCGCACGTACGTTTGAAACGCGCGAACCGCAGCGCCGGTCAACGGACCGAAATCACCGTCCACGACGAGATTCTTGCACTCGGGCAGGTCCCGGTACCGCAGCTGGTCCTGTGCGGCACTGACGGCATCACCTCGATCGCCTTGAGAAACCTGGATGATGAGTACGGGCCACGTCTGGTTGCCGACGACTCCGTCGGACGTCAGGCCGCGGTCGGTTTGAAAAGTCTTGATCGCCGCAGTCGTTTGCGTTCCGACTTGACCGTCGACGGTGAGATTGTAGCCTCGAGCGAGCAGCAGATATTGAACGGTATCGGCGAGCGGCCCGATTCTTCCATCCGCGACTTGGATCCAATCCTTGGCCATGATTCACTTCCTCACATCGGCATCTCGACGCGTTCGCGGCCGAGGCGGCGTCGCCCCCGTTCGCGCCAAGGGATTTGGGGGCCGGCGCGACTACTAACCGCGTATGAAAATGTGGTCGGCTGCGGACTTCGATCCTCAAAAAATCGGAAGGTTTTGCGACGTCGTCATGAAGGGCGGAGTGACGAGCGGCATCGTCTATCCGCGCGCGCTTTGCCACCTCGCCACGCGGTTCAATCTTCGCAACATCGGCGGGACGTCCGTCGGGGCAATTGCGGCTTCCATCGTCGCGGCCGCCGAGTACCAGCGCCGAAAGACGAAGAGCGCAGCGGGGTATCTGGCTCTCGCGAAGGTCCCCGAGTTCCTCGCTCGCGGCGACTCGCTCGTTCGCTTATTCGCGCCCGACGCCGGCGCCGCGCCATTGGTGCGGATCGCGCTGAACTTCGTTTCCAGCGCGCCGCTCCCGTGGCGTCTCGCACGGGTGGTGGCAGCCGCCGCAAAGGAGTATTGGTGGCAAGCCCTCGTTGCAACCTTGCTGTTGGGCTATTGCTTTCTTTTGCCGGATCTATCCGCGGCCGGCACAGGATCTTTACTACAGCCGTCCACGTGGTGGGCGCTCGTCGCCCATGCCGTCGTTCCCTTGCTCCTGTTAGCGCTCTTGCTTATCTTGACGCTGTGCGCGATAGCGCTCGCCCGGTGCTGGTCGGTCCTAACGAAAAACGACTACGGATTTTGCCACGCCTACGACCGCGCCGCGGCAGACAAGTTCAAAGCGGCTCTCGATGGCCTGACTTCACGCGGGAACGACATCTCCGGCCTTGCGCCCGCCGACACGCCGCCGCTCTTCAACTGGCTGGAAGCCTATATCGCGCACGCTGCGGGCCGGACCACCGAGGATGCGCCGTTGACGATCGGCGACTTACGGGACGTGCCGCTTCCGGAATGGTTTCCGGGCGACGAGAGGCCCAGCATCGACTTTCAGACCATCACGACGTGTCTGACCCTCGGGCGTCCGTTCGGCCTCCCCTTCGATTCCGAGCGGTGCGGGCACCGCCAAGGCCTCCCCAATCGCCGTCCCGATCGGCCGACGTTGTATTTTCTCGAATCCGACCTCAGCAAATACTTCTCCGACGCGACCCTCGCACACTTGAAAGTGAAAGGAGGCGAGGCGACTTCGGTTCGGCCCTTGGACGCTCGAGGGCGGCCGCTGGGAGCCGTTTATCGCTTTCCCACAGGTGAGGACTTGCCGCTCGTCGTGGCGGTGCGAATGAGCATGTCGTTTCCCATTCTCTTTTGCGCGTTGCGCCTCTGGGCGGAATCGCCGGACGGCAAATACCTCCGGCCGATGTGGTTTTCCGACGGTGGACTCAGCAGCAACTTTCCCATTCATCTCTTCGACGGCCCGCTGCCGCGCTGGCCGACGTTTGCGCTGGATTTGCTCGACGGCGGCACCGCGCAACGCCTCGTCCAAGGCGAGGTCGTCGTACCGGTCCCCGCCGGCGATGCGTTTCTGGAGAGCGACGAGGCCGGCGTCCCGCTCGAAACCGGTTATCCACTTTCGGGCCCGGACGGACGTGGGTCGATGTTGGAGTTCGCATCCGCATTGATCGACGCCATGCGGAACTGGCAGGATATGATCCTAGGGGCGTTGCCGGGAAACGCGAGCCGAACGATCGGCATCCGGCTGCCGGCCGATGAAGGCGGCCTCAACCTGACGATGACTCGCGATCAAGTGCTCGACCTCATCGCCCGAGGCGACCTCGCCGGCGAGTCTCTCGTCGGCCGCTTCGTTGACGACGAACGGGAACTCGAGGACACGCCGTCGTGGCGCACCCAGCGTTGGTTACGGTATCTGGCGACGATGCAGGCTACGACGCGATGGCTGGAGTCGCTTCAGAGTTGTTATAAGTCGCGGCACTGGCTCAAACAAGATGCCTACAAGCACCTGAGCGAGCAAAACTATCTTTACAACGACAACGCGCCGGAAATGCACGAACCGGCCAAGCGGTGGCCCGATCGTGACTGCGCTGCGGCCGCCGTCGCGGTAGGCGCCCAACTCGAGGGCCTCACGTTCTCTGCCGAGACCGCCCGAGCGTTTGCGGTCACGACGCCCATTCCCGAGGCGGGCTTGCGGCAGCGAGCGCCCTTGTAGCGAGCACACGCTACAACGTCGAGCGGCCTAAATTCTCGATGCCGTAGTGTTTGAATACGGGCCAAAGTCGCGGCAGCGGCGGACGCATTCCGCGACATACGACGATCGGACGGTCGCGCTCGTACGGCATCGCGTAGGGCGACGTGCCGAACGTGGCGACCACGCGCGCCGAATCGCAGATTCTGGACCACTGCGCGGGATCGGCGTTGACTGCGAGCACGACGGAACCGTCGTAGCCGCGCGGCCCCCAGAGATAGTAGTTGTTGTTGCCGCTGAGCGCCGGCGGGAGACCGTTCCCGTAATAGTCGATCGCCGCCGCCTCTCCGTAGTTGGAAGCGAAGATCGCGGTCTTTTCACGATCCGCCGGCGGCAGAGCGGCGTATGTGGCCTCGACGTCGCGCGCGAGGTCGCGCCAGCCGAACTCGTCGGAGAGCATCTGCATCAGCGGCGCGCCGACGCCCGCGGCTTCAACCGGACGCGGCCGCGGATGCATGCTGTCCATCATCGTCTTGAGGCGGTCCGGCGGCAGCACCGGGAGCACGAGCGGCAGCGAAACCGCGCCGTTTAGAGCGACGAGCGCCGCCCAGAGTGCGACGAGCCAGCGCGGCAATCGCGTGCATGCCGCGGCGCCCAGCGCGAACATGGTCGGATAAGCGCCGGCGAGATAGTAGCTCTTGCCGTGCGTGGTCAAAATGAAGAGTGCCAACGCGACGAAGGCGATCGACAAGAAACGAAACCGCGCGAGGCGCGCCGAGGTAAACGGCGCGACGATCGCCGCGATCCATAACGGAGCCAGCACCATATTCACTGCTAGGATTTGATCGATCGTGAAGTAGAGCGGCGTTCCCGTGTAGTTCCCCGCGTTATCGTTGCGAACCAGCTCCAGGAACGGAAAACCGTGAACCGCTTGCCAGATCACGTTTGGCAGCGCGAGCGCGACAAAGATGAGCGTGCCGATCCAAAAATCGCGCGAGCGCAGCGCCCCTCGCGGTCCGGCCAGCGCCAGTCCCAGGGCGAGCCACAGCGCCCAAAAGAAGGCGCCGTACTTTGCCTCGAAGGCGAGGCCGGTGATCGCACCGGCCCACCAAAACGCGCGGGGCTCCGCGAACAGGAGCGCGCGCACGATGAAATAGGCGATCAGCGTGAAGGCGACCGGCTCGAAGGTGGACGTCGAGAGCGTCGCGGTCATGGCCGTCACCAGCGTGGCGCTCGCCGCTGCGATCGCGGCGAGCCAGGCGCCGCGCGTGGTCGCCCCGAGCAGTTGCGCGAGCATCACCGTGACCGGCACGAGGAGCGTGGCGGCCGCCACTGCCGGAAGGCGCAGCAACCAGAGATTGCGCCCCGCGAACTGCGTCAGCGCCGCAAGCAGCGGAACGAGCGGCGGTTGATCGACGTAGCCAAACGCCGGGTGACGCCCGCAGATGATGAAGTAAAGCTCGTTCCGAAACGCGCCGTATTCCGTCGCGGTCGCCACGTGCACCGCGGCGACGATCGCCGCGACGCCCCATGCCGCCCAAATTGCGCCCCGATCGCCCCGTCCTTTCGCGATCACGCGCGATCGATCACTGCCGCGCCATTATCATGTTGAGCACCTGTTCGCGATTCAACAGGTGATCGGCGCTCTCACCGCTGGTTTCGATGACGACCGCCTGCACCGCACCGGTGAAGGCGCTCTCCTCGGGGAGCATTTCCGGCGTCATCGGAGAGCCTCGCTTCACGCCCACATCCGAGGTTTCGTCGGCCGAGAACACCATCGGAACCGTTTCGTTCAAGCGGCCGGTTCCGACGGCTTCGCCGTCGATGTAGAGCGTCACCGTGCCGCCCTTTGCAAGGCCGCCGCCGTCGTAGGCAAACTCCATCCTGACCTGGTGCGTCCCAGCCGTTAGCGGCTGCGTTGCGTCGATCGTCGTCTGGCGAAGTCCGACGAAATTATAGAGATATTTTAGAGTTCCTTCCTTGACGTAGAACATCCAACCGCCGCCGATGCCGCCTTGCGATAAGATGACTCCGTTTGCCGGTTTCCCCTCGGGAGCGACGAGCTGAGCGGTGACCGAGTGGCTCTTGTTCTTGACGTTGATGACGCCGTTTTCGTTGAGCGCGCCCATGCCGTTTGCAAGGACCTGAGAGTCGCCCCGCACCAGCACCGGCCTGCCCGCTACGTCGGAGTTGAACCGCTCGGCGGTGCGATCGTCCATCGGCAGCACGTTGTTCCGCGTGGCCTCGATAAGCCACAGGCGCTGCAGCTCGTGCAGCTTGTCCGGCATCTCCTTCGCGAGATCGTGCGCCTGCGACCAATCGCTGTTCGTATCGTAGAGTTCCCACACGTCGTCGCTAAACGGCGGCCTGGCGGTCAAGAGCCAGGGCGTGCTGTGCCGCGTTACCGCGGTCCACCCTTTGTGATAGATCCCTCGGTTGCCGAACATTTCGAAGTACTGCGTCTCCCGGCGTTCGGCGGCCGTCGCATCGTCGAAGCTGTAGAGCATGCTGACGCCCTGCATCGGAACCTGTCCGACGCTGTTGACCATGTACGGCTCGGGCAGCTGCGCGGCTTCGAGGATCGTCGGCGCCAGGTCGATGACGTGGTGGAATTGATGCCGCACCTCGCCCTTCGCCTTGATGCCCTTCGGCCAGCGGACGATCGTGCCGTTGCGCGTGCCGCCCCAATGAGACGCGACCTGCTTGGTCCACTGATACGGAGTGTCCATGGCGTGCGCCCAGCCGACCGCATAGTGGTTGTACGACTGGGGACCGCCGAGCAGATCCATGCGCTGCGTCAAAAAGTCGACCGTTTCGAGGTCGTTCATGCCGTTGAAGGGGATGCACTCGTTAAACGTGCCTTGCGGCGTGCCCTCGGCCGACGCGCCGTTGTCGCCGATGATATAGTAGATCAGCGTGTCGTCGAGCGCCTCGATCTGATCGAGCGCGTCGATGAGGCGGCCGATATGGTGGTCGGCGAACGAAAAGAATCCGGCGTAGACCTCCATCTCGCGCGCGAGAACCTTTTGAAACTCGGGCGTTTGCGAGTCCCACGACGGAATCTCTTTCGGGCGTGCCGTGAGCTCGCAATCCTTCGGGATGACTCCGAGCTGCTTTTGACGCGCAAAGGTCTCCTCGCGCAGCTTGTCCCAGCCCTGGTCGAACTTGCCTTTGTACTTGTCGGCCCATTCCTTGGGCACGTGATGCGGTGCGTGCGTGGCACCCGGCGCGAAATACATGAAGAACGGCTTATCGCCGGCCAGCAGACGCTGCTGCCGCACCCACGCAATCGCGCGATCCGTCATGTCCTCCATGAAATGATAGCCTTCTTCCGGCGTCTTCGGCGGCTCGACGGCTTTCGTGCCCTCGTGAATCGAGGGATACCATTGATTGGTCTCGCCCGCTACGAAACCATAAAAATATTCGAAGCCGGATCCCGTCGGCCAGCGATCGAACGGCCCGACGGGGCTGGCCTCCCAGACCGGCACCTCGTGGCATTTGCCGAACTGCGCGGTCGAATACCCATTGAGCCGAAGGATCTCGGGCAGCGGCGCCATCGAGTTGGGGCGCATCGACGTGTAACCGGGAGCCGAGGTCGCGATCTCCGTAATGCCGCCCATTCCGACCGTATGGTGATTTCGGCCGCTCAAAAGCGCGGCGCGCGTCGGAGAGCAGAGTGCGGTGGTGTGAAACCGCGTGTAGCGCAAGCCGTCCTTGGCGATTCTCTCCGCGGTCGGCGCCTGGCACGGTCCACCAAAAACACTCGATGCGCCGAACCCGACGTCGTCGATCAAAACGACCAGGACGTTCGGGGCGCCCTTTGGCGGACGCAACGGTTCGATCGGCGCAAACTTTGAGTCCGGATCCTTGGCGTCGTAAGCGACGAAGCCGGCGTAGGGCTGGTCCGGAATCGGCAGCACCTCGCGTTGAATGCCTTTTGAGGAATCTGTTTTACCGTTCGAATTGGGCATGGTGCGCCTCCGTCATACGCCGTATCTCGACTCGTCATCGGGATGAGTGAGCCCGGAGCATACGGGAAAAGATGAACCTCCCCTTCGCAGTCGGTCCTCGACCCGAAGCTAGATCGGCAATCGAATGCTAGGCGCGCACGGACCGGAACGTCGCGTTACGAGACGGCTGCGTCTCAATACAACTGTCCGAAAAGAAAGCGGCGTTCTTGGGGACCAATCCCGTTCGACCCGCGTCTGCGGTAGCCTTCGATCCGGAGGGGCGACCGCGCGCCGTGCCGCAGAAGATACCGTCATGGCCCGCCGTCCCAGGTCTTCTTAATGCGTCAAACGATTTCGCGAGGACTCTTAATACTCGTTTCCCTGTTCGTCGTTGCCGTCTACTACATGCCGATCGGACACGTCGATTTTGCCGAGAGCTGGGGTGAAGGGACGTTCGGCATCTCCATTCCGGCGCGGGAAACGGTCGTAACCGGCGTCGATCGAAACTCGCCGGCGGACCGCGCGGGCGTTCGCGCCGGCGACGTGCTGGTCGATCGCGATTTTGAAACCGCAGCCAGGGTGCGCTCCGCGTATGCGGGAGAGCGCAAAACGCTGACCTTTCGGCGCGGCAGTTCGACCTATGCGGTGACGCTGATCGCGGCGCCGAATCCCGGCTTCGGCGCCTGGCAGCGCGTGGGTGGTGTGCTCGCATACCTTCCGCCGACCGTCTTCTTGATCGTGGCGTTCTTGCTGGTCTTTCTGCGTCCGTCGATCATGTCGTGGTCGCTCTACGTGTTCGCCGTGGGTTATTTTGGAACTAGCCCGGTCTTCATGTACTGGGCGCACGTGCTGGCGCCGCCGGCGTTCGTCGCGCTCTCCTTCGTGCTAAGCACGGTCTTCGGCCCGTGGAGCGTCCTGCCGCTGCTGCCGTTCGTCTTGCGGTTCCCCAACGGCGACGTCCTCGGCTGGCGGCGCCGGGTCGACCCATTCGTGTGGGCATTCCTGGCTCTGGCATACGCGATGTACGTGCTCGAATGGCGCGCGTACGTGGCACAAGACGCGCTGCCGGCTTGGGACCCGATCGCAAGCACGGCGATTCCGCTCGCGGCGTTCGTCTTTGCGGGGTTGATCCTCGCAAAGAACGTCGCTATGGCGACTCCGAGCGACCGGCAGCGCTGGGGATTTCTCGCAATCGGGACGCTCGCCTCATTTCTCGCCTACGCGATCTATTTCGTGCCCGGCGTTCCGTTCGCGGTCGGCCAGGTCGTCGGTTTCGGCGTGGTGCTGATGCCGATCTGCATCGCCTACGCCGTCTTTCGGCTGCGAGTGCTCGACGTGAATTTCGTCTTGAATAGAGCTTTGGTGTATGGCGCGCTCTCGCTCTGCGTGGTCGCGTTCATTTCGATCCTCGACTGGTTCTTCTCGCGCGCCGTCGCCTTCGGGCGCCTCGCGATCGGAATCGAGTTGCTGGCCACCATCGGCGTTGGCTTTTTGCTGGATCGAATCAATCGGCTCGTCGAGCGCTTCGTCGAAACGATCTTCTTCCGCAAGCGACGAATGGCGGAAAATCACCTGCGGCGCGCGGCCTCCGCGCTTCCATTCGCCACCGACGAGGAGGCGATCGTCGAAGGCCTCGTCCAGGTGCCGGTCGACGCGCTCGAGCTTGCCGCGGCGGCCCTCTATCGGCGATCCGCGGACGGTACCCGTTTCGAAGGAGTCGCCACCGCGCGCCAAACGCAGATCGCGCCGTCCGGATTCGGCGAGAACGACCTGCTCGTACGCATGCTCCTCGCCGACGAGCGGCTCGTCTGGCTGGACGACCTGCGCTCGCAACTCGATTCGGCGACTGCCGCAATCTATACCCTTGCGGTCCCCGTGACCGTGCGGCACGAGCTGGTCAGCTTCACGCTGTACGGCGCGCACGCCAACGGCGCGCAGCTCGACCCCGAGGAGGTTGCGCTGCTCGAGGACCTTGCGCGCGAAGCCGCCCGCGCGTACGACCACGTCGAAGCCGAGCGCGCGCGGCGCCGTTACCTGCAGCTCGTGTCGGCCAGTTAGTCCAGCGCGGATAACGGCGCGAGCCGCACTCGCGGAAGCAGCAGCTCGAAGTCTTCGCGCCGGCAGAGATGAGCGGCAGGCGAAAGTGCGGTTCCCGCGCCCGCAGCGGTACCGAGCCGCAATCCTTCGCGCAAACCGCTGCCCTCGGTGAAGGCGATAGCAATTCCGGCAACCATGGAATCCCCGGAACCAACGGTGCTGCACGCCACTACCGACGGCGCAAACGCCTTCCAAGCTCCGTCCGGTCCCACGCCGACCGCGCCTCGCGAACCCTGCGATATGACCGCGTTTTCGGCGCCGCGCTCGCACAGCTCGCGGGCCGCGGCCAGCGCCTCTGCGTCATCGGTGATGGACCGCCCGAGGACGTCCGCCGCTTCTTCTACGTCGGGCTTGACGAGCGCGGGGCGCGCGGACAGTGCGTGCGCCAGAGCCGCGCCGGACGTGTCGACGACCGCACGGATGCCGCGGCTTCGCAACCAACGCACTAAATCGGCATAGGTCGTATCCGGCAGCCCCGGCGGCAAGCTGCCTCCCAGCACGACGACGCTGCCGGACGTCAACTCCTCCAACCGCCGCCGTAAATCCGCGATGCGCTCTCGGTCGACGTGCGCGCCCGGAAGATAGATGCGGGTACGCCGAGCGCTGAGATCCTCGAAGAGCATAACGTTCAGGCGCGTCATCTCTCGCACGTCGTCAAAGGCGTGGCGCACGCCCTCGGTGTCGAGCTGGGCGCGAATCATCGCGCCCGTTACCCCTCCCACAAAGCCCAACGCCAGCGTTTCGCGTCCGAGCCGGTGAATGACGCGGCTCGCGTTGAGCCCTTTCCCGCCGGCGTCCGACGAACCTAAACCGCAGCGGTTGACGTCACCAAGCACAAACTCGTCGATCGTAACCGTCTGATCGACCGCGGGGTTGAGCGTGACCGTCGCGATGGAGCAGGGCATGGCCCGTAGCGTACGCCCGGGCTGCGAATTACTCGCGAAGGCGCCGCTTACAAGTCGTGAAGACCTGCCGAAGATTTTCCTAATTTCTTCTCGGTTCTAACGTAGAGTCGCGAAATGGTAAGTCCGGTAGGGCAACGCGCTGACGAAGACCGGCTCCTCGAAAGGTCCTTCATTCGCCCGTTCCGCACCATTTCGAACGCCGACGTGGCGGTTGTGGGCGGCAAGAATGCCTCGCTCGGCGAGATGTATCAGAATCTGCGGCCCTTAGGCATCCGTATTCCCAACGGGTTTGCGGTAACGGCCGACGCCTACCGGGAGACGCTCGCCCAGCCCGGCCTCGTGAAGGCGCTCCACGAAGCGTTGGACTCGCTCGATCCCGGCGACCTCAACGACTTTGCCTCGCGGGCGCAATTCGCGCACGACGTCGTGCGCTCGGCGCCCTTGCCGGGGAACCTGCGCGACCAAATCGTCATGGCGTACGTCGAGTTACAGGCGCAGTATGGGGAGCCGCTCAGCGTGGCGGTGCGAAGCTCCGCAACCGCCGAAGATCTGCCGACCGCGAGCTTTGCCGGGCAGCACGACAGCTTTCTGAACGTCCGCGGCGAGGCGATGCTCGTAGACGCTTATCGCAACTGTCTAGCGAGTCTCTTCACCGAACGCGCCGTCCACTACCGGATCGACCGGCAATTCGACCATTTTAAGGTGGCCCTCTCGGTGGGAGTCATGAAAATGGTCCGCTCCGACCTCGCTTGCAGCGGCGTGGGCTTTACGCTGGACACGGAAACGGGATTCCGCGACGTCGTATTGGTGACCGGGTCCTGCGGTTTGGGCGAAAATATCGTGCAAGGAAAGGTCGACCCCGACGAGTTCTACGTTCACAAGCCCACCTACGATGCCGGCTACCGTGCCGTACTGCGCCGCGACGTCGGCAGCAAGGAAATGAAACTGGTCTTTGCACCGGGCAACGAGCTCCGCTCGACGACGCAGAACGAACCGACGCCGGACGCCGAGCGGAGGAGGTCTTGCTTGACGGACGATGAGGTCCTCGAGATCGCTGGGAGCTGCATCGCTATCGAGCGCCACTATAGCGGGCTGTCGTCACATCCCGTTCCGATGGACGTCGAATGGGCGAAAGACGGTACCGACGGATTGATCTATTTCGTGCAGGCGCGCCCCGAAACGGCGGCTTCGCTGCGAAAGGGGAACGTCGTCGAAGAATATCACCTCGACACCACCGACTCGCCGGTGACGACCGGACGCGCGGTCGGGACGACGGTGGGTGCGGGACCGGTTCGGATCGTCCGGGACAACCGCGATCTCGCCGCTTTCCACGCCGGCGACGTGCTCGTCGCCGAGAGCACCACGCCGGATTGGGAGCCGGTTATGAAGACCGCCGCGGCGATCGTGACCGATCACGGCGGTCGCACCTGCCACGCGGCGATCGTGGCGCGCGAGCTCGGCATTCCCGCCGTGGTCGGAACGGGAAATGCGACGACGCTGCTTGCCGGCGTCGGCGATGCGACGGTCTCCTGCGCACAGGGCGAGGAGGGACGCGTCTATGCCGGACGCATTGCCTTCGAGCGCACGGAGATCGACGTCGGCGAGCTGCCCGCGCCGCCGGTCAAGCTGCTGCTCACGCTGGCCGATCCGCAGAGCGCGTTTGCCCGAAGCTTCTTGCCGAACGACGGCGTCGGCCTCGTACGAATCGAGTTCATCGCTGCCGACGAGATCCAAGCGCACCCGATGGCGCTCCTTCACCCCGAGCGCGTCGATGCTGCGGTTGCGGAAAAGCTCCGCGAGCTGACCGCCGGCGATGCGAGCGGCCCCGAGTATTTCGTACGAAAGCTCGCCGAAGGCGTGGGGACGATCGCGGCGGCGTTCTATCCGAAGCCCGTAGTCGTCCGCATGTCGGATTTTAAGAGCAACGAGTATGCAAGGCTTCTCGGCGGAACGTACTTCGAGCCGATCGAGCAGAACCCCATGCTCGGTCTGCGCGGTGCGTCCCGCTATACGCATCCCATGTACGCCGAAGCTTTTGCCCTCGAGTGCGAGGCCATGAAGCGCGTACGGGAGACGATGGGCCTGCAAAACGTCGTCCTCATGATTCCGTTCTGCCGCCGCGTCGACGAAGCGCGGCGCGTCGTCGAACGCTTGGCCGAATGCGGTCTCGAGCGAGGCCGCGCGGGCTTGCAGGTCTACGTGATGTGTGAAATTCCAAACAACGTCGTTCAAATCGACGCGTTTTCGCGCTACTTCGACGGATTTTCGATCGGCTCGAACGATCTCACACAGCTCGTCCTCGGCGTCGACCGCGACTCCGATCTCGTCGCGCCCGAGTTCGACGAGCGCGATCCGGGCGTTTTGGAGATGCTGCGCCAAGCGGTCGTCGGGGCGCAGCGAAACGGCCGCTACGTCGGTATATGCGGTCAGGCGCCGTCCGACTATCCGGAGGTTGCCGAGTTCCTTATAGCGCTCGGAATCGATTCGATCAGTCTGAATCCGGACAGTGTCATATCAACGATCCGGCGCCTCGCCGGCATAAGGGCCGAATGACCGACGTCATGGTCACGATCGGCGAGGGAATCGTCGTACCCGCTTTCTTGAGGGTGCCGGATGGAGCCACGGGATTGGTCCTGTTCGCTCACGGCAGCGGAAGCAGCCGTACGAGCTCGCGCAACCTATTCGTAGCGCAAGCCCTCAATAACGGGAATCTCGGCACCTTGTTGTTCGATCTGCTGACCGCGCAGGAAGAGGCACTCGATCGGCGGACCGCCGGACTCCGCTTCGACATCGGCTTGCTCGCCGCGCGGGTGATCGCGGCGACGCATTGGGTACGCCGAAGCCCGGTGCTGGAGAGCATCCCCCTGGGATACTTCGGCGCGAGCACCGGCGCAGCCGCGGCGCTGGTCGCGGCGGCGATGCTGCCGGACGAGATCTCCGCAATCGTCTCGCGCGGCGGCCGGCCGGATTTGGCGGGCGATTACCTACGCAGAGTTCGCGCGGCGACGCTTTTCATCGTCGGCGGCGCAGATCGCCAGGTGATCGGACTCAATCGTCAAGCATCGGCAATGATGACGGCCGAGCGAGAGCTGGCGATCGTGCCGCAGGCTACGCACTTGTTCGAAGAGCCGGGCGCTCTCGAGGAGGTGGCGCGGCTTTCGCGCGCGTGGTTCCAGCGTCACCTCGATTCGCGAGCCGATGCGCGATCGCCCTAAGGTCCCGCGCCGTCGCCGCGCGTCGCATCCAAATCGTCTTCGCGGAAAGTCTCTAGGCGCGTCGCTATCTCGGTCTTGACTTCGTCGGGAACCTCGGCTTCGTCGAGCAGCGTTCGATCCTCATCGTCGAGAAGAGTCTCGAGTTCTTCTTGGCCCGGTTCTTCATCGGTCGGTCGCATGTTTCACCTCTCGCGGCTCTAGAGTCTTACGCGGCATCCCAGGCTCGGCCTGCTCGACGGCGACGATGCGAGTCGAACCGGCACTCGCATGGTATGGTAGGATTACATATGAGGCGCGCGTTCCGATGCCATTCTTCGCAGCAGGAGTTGAAACGAAACCGATGGGTCTCGTCCTCATCGTAACCGGTACGCTGACGGCTGCAGCCGGGATCGGACTGCTCGCGCCGCGCCAAGTGTTGACCCTCCTCTTCGGAGTGCGAACCGTCGATCGCACTGCGATCTTGGTCGCGCGCCACTGGTGCGTGCTGATTGCGCTGGTTGGCGGCTTGCTGATCTACGCCGGCAGCCACCCGCAGGTCCGGGTGCCGGTCATGATCGCGGCCTCCGCCGAAAAGCTCGTCCTCGCGGCGCTGGTCTTCGCGAGCCCGCTGCGCAAGCGATTCGCGACCGTAGCGATCGTCAGCGCCGACGTGGTCATGGCCGCGCTGTACGTAACCCTCCTCGTACGACCCCTCCCCTGAGGCAACTTCTCGCAGCATTCGCGAGTTCTTCTCACGGGCTTGAGATGCTGAGGCCATGAAGTATGGGCAGTCGGTCGTTACCGGGTTCTCGTTTGACAAGGCCGTAGCCGCTGCAAAATCGCTCCTCCAGGGCGAAGGCTTCGGCGTCCTCTGCGAAGTGGACGTTTCCGAAACGTTGCGCAAGAAGACCGGAACCTCGTTTCGTCCGTATCGTATCCTCGGCGCGTGCAATCCGCACTTCGCCCTCCAGGGATTGACGGCGGAGCCGCACCTCGGGTTACTCCTGCCATGCAACGTCGTCGTCCAAGAGCTGTCGGACCAGGTCGTCGTCTCCGCCGTGGACGCTCGCGCCTTACTCTCGGTCGTCGATAATCCGGAGCTGGCGGTCATCGCCGACGACGTCAACGCCGGCCTGCAGCGCGTGCTGGAGGGTCTCGCAGCGAATCAGCCGCTGTCGCAAGGCGATTAGCTCCTAAGGGCGCCGCGATCAGCTACTCGCCGCTCGGATACGATTCGGGCGGCTCGCCTTGCAGCCACAGGCTGCCGTGCTCCAGCGGCTGCACGGCCCGCGTCACGTCGAAATGGTAGACGGCGTCGAACTGATCGAGCAGGCCGGCCACGAAGTAATGACTCTGCAGTTCCGTGTCGGGCCGGTAGACCACGCCGATCGCACGTTCGCGAGCGTGTGCCGGTAAGCCAGCGAGCATAGGACGATGCTGCCGAAGGGGCAGCCAGAACCGCTCCGCCCCGAGCTCGTGAAACAGGTGCTCGTAGCTGTCGGTGCGCGCCGGCCGCACGCGTTTGCGCTCGCCCGGTGCGTGCCAATCCGACGCCGCCGTCACGCTGCCGGTGTACGTCGTGAATCCAACCGCGGCGCATTCCAAACCGTACCGCCGGCGCGCCAGAGCACCGACGTTCGTTTCGCCACGCGTCGCCATGGAGGTGGCTTCGGCGTTCCCAACGTGCGAATTATGAGCCCACACGACCGCTTTCACGGTGCCGCGATCGCGCGCCAAATGCAGCATCAGCCGGTCCAGCGTGTCGATCATATGCCCGTCCCGTAGGTTCCAGCTGGAAGCCGAATAATCCACCATGGCGCGGTAATAGGCCTCCGCGTCGGCTACGATTCGCGCGTTCTGTTCGGCATAGAAATATTGGTCCTCGGCGATTTTGCCGTCGAGGCGGGCGTATTGGGAGGCCTTGCGTTGGATTTCGAGGAGTGCGGCCATGACCGCATCGCGGCACGACGCGTGCATTCCGTAGCTGGCCGCCAAGCCGTAGTACTCGGGACGATCCGAGTACGGCGTCAGGCACTCGTAATACCGTCGTGCTCTCTCGGCCGAGTCCGGATCCACTCGATCCAGGTACGCGAGCACGGCTTCGATGGATGCGTACATGCTATAGAGATCGAGACCGTAGAAGCCGACCTTCGGCCTTCGGCGTTCCACGCAGGAGTCGTTATACTCACGCAGCCACTCGACGAAATCGAGCACCACGGCGTTTCTCCACATCCACGTCGGAAAGCGTTGGAAGCCGCCGAGCGCGTCGCCGGCCGCGGAGTCGTCGTCCGAGCCGCGCACGTACCGGTTCACCCGGTACGCGTCCGGCCAATCACCCTCGATGCACACGGCCGTGACGCCCTGCTCGACGATGAGGCGCTTCGTCAGCTCGGCTCGTGCATAGTAGAACTCGTGGGTGCCGTGCGTCGCCTCTCCGATCAGGATGACTCGTGCGTCGCGGATCGCGCCGAGCAGCCCCTCGGCATCGAATTCGTCGGGTGCGAGCGGAACGATCGCGTTACGAAGACCGACCGCTAAGCGACTTTCCACGTTCCCCCTCGCTTTACCGAGCCGGCTTCAGCGCGGCCGAGCCGATGTGGAAGCGATCGCCGCGATACAGACCGAATTCGAGGGTCCGCGAATTCACCGCGATCTCCTCGAGCAGCTCGCCGAGACGCCGGTCCCATTGCGCCCGAACCCAGTCGGCGTGTGACCGGAACTCGGCGAGTATCACGATTCTCGTCGAATCGACACTTCCGAGCACCTCGGTCTGCGAAACGCCCGGAAGCTCTGCGCCCGTGCCGTCCATAAACGTCGCGACTTCACCGTAGATACGGTCGAAGTCTTTCGGCTCTACTTCGACAAGCCGTAAAACCGAAATGGGTTGGTCGCGTTCCAGTGGGGGGCGCCCGCGTTCGGCCGCCTTCACGATACCGCCCTTCTCTCGGACCACGACGACGGGGCAGGCCGCGGTTTGGAGCACGTCTTGCGCGACGCTGCCCATGGAGAGCTGCCTGAAACCGTACTGACCGTGCGTTCCCATCACGATCGTAGCGGCCTTCATTTCCGCGGCGAACGCGACGATTTCCGCTGCGGGCTCGCCCAAGATTACAAAGCCTTCGGCGGAAACGTTCGCATCCGCAGACTTCGCAACGGCTTCTTTGACGATCCGGTCGGCATCCGCTTTGACGGCCGCCACATGCTTCTCTTTGAGCGGACTGGCCAAGCTCCGGCCGACGATCGCGCGGGGGTCGACGACCGAACAGACCCTCAGTTCGACGCCTCGGGTCCTGGCGAGCCCCAGGGCAAGCTCGAACGCCGCATCCGCGCACCTCGACCCGTCCAATGGAACGACAATACTTCCCACGGTACGATCCTACGCCGGCCCCAAGAAGAGCTGGTGAAGGTTCCCTCGCGAGTTCTTCTTACGAAAGCGCTAAAATCGCCCCGTGGAAGCGCTTGGATCCCTCGAAGTCCTCAACGCGATATACCACCGGCGCGCCGTGCGCCGGTACCGGCCCGTTCCGGTAGCCCATTCCACCCTCGAAGCGTTGTTGGACGCCGCGATTGCGGCGCCGAGCGCACTGAACGAGCAGCCTTGGGCGTTCGCGATCGTCGAGGGCGCCGAGCGACTGAATGAATACTCCAATCGCGCCAAGCTGTACCTCATGAATCTATTGGACGGGCCGTTTCCCCACGCGATCGACGGCCTAGGACCCGAGGTCAACCTCCTTCACGCGGCACCTGCGCTCATCGTGGTTTGCAGCACGTCCGCAAGGCCTCAGGCAACCGAAGACTGCTGCCTCGCCGCCGAAAACCTCATGCTCGCGGCCGTTGCAAAGGGTCTGGGAACGTGTCCCGTCGGATTCGCGCGGCCGTGGCTATCGCTCGCGGCGACGAAAAGGGAGCTTGGGATCCCGGAGCAGTGGAAGCCGGTCTTTCCGCTCGTCGTGGGACATCCGGAGGGAGAACCCGCGAGCCCCGGGCGGCGTCCCGCCCGGATCGTCTGGAGCGATTGAGAGCCGGCTTATTTCGGAAATTCGGTCGAGTCGCCGTGGCGATGATTGAAAACCGCATGACGATCGTGGGCGTCGTGAGAGAGGCGCTCTTTGGTATGAAGCGGCTTGTCGTGAAGCAACACGGCGCCGCCGATATGATACGAGCTCGGATGGAGATGCACCGGTGCGAGCTCGAGGCTCGACGCCCCGCTCTCGTCGAACAGGGCCGATGCCCGCAACAACAAGTCGGCGACCATGTTCTCGAAACTGGCGTCCGAGGGAATCGCCCCCTGGCGCTTCAAGGACGCTACGATCTTTCGGGCATCTTCGAGATCGCTCGGCAGGTCCGACTGCACGCGGTGGTCGCCCACCGACGCGGTCAGTGCCGCCGATAAATCGGAGCGGCGCTCGAAGAACGCCGCTGCGATGCGGCCGCCTCGCGAAGCCTGCGCCGAATCGCTTCCTTCCGCCTCGAGCGGCGCAAGCCCGTGGGTCGCAAACAACCTGTCTAACTCTTTATTGGTCGCCTTGATCATCGTTGTCCCATCCTTATCGTCCGACGCAATTCTAGGGCCGTAGTTGGAAGAACCGGTGAAGGTCTCGTTGCGAATTCTTCTCGACTCGTTTCAGGCCGCCGCGGCTCGGAGGTGCGGCACTGCAATCGTGGAAGCGCTGTTTCGATGGACCAACACGATGCCTACCGGGATGCGAGTGCGGGCCTCCCGCACGACGACCTACATGCCGCGCTCCCCGACGATCATCCCGCGCACGCAACGATCGATCGACTTCGGAACGAACTAACCTCCTCGACGCCGAACCGGCAGGCGATCGAGCAGCACGTCGACCATCTGCGCTCCGTCCCGCACCTCCAAGCCGCGATTGCGGCGTGGTGGGAGGATCCAAGGACTCAACGGTCCTTCGCGGCGCTCGGCCGGCTCGGGTCCTAACGCTCACTCTCGAACAGGCAGCCGCGCTCGACCCCGCCGCGCTGCTCGAGCGGATGGGGACGTCTTCTGCGGGCTTATCGTCCGACGAAGCGGCACGCCGGCTGTTGACGGACGGGCCTAACGAGATCGACGGTAAACGAACGTCGGCCTTCGGCGTTCTCGCGCGACAGTTCAAGAGCCCGTTTTTGATTCTCCTCATCGCAACGGCCTTGCTGGCTTTGCTCTTGCGCGACAGTTCGGACGCATTGATTATTTTGGGCATCGTCGTTCTGAGCGTGGGATTGAGCTTTGTAAACGAGTATCGCTCGGAGCGCGTCGCCGACGATCTGCGAGCTCGCGTCCAGCGAAAAAGCATCGCCGTGCGCGACGGGAAGCCGTTGGAGATCGTCGCGACCGACCTCGTCCCGGGCGACGTCGTCTGCCTGAGCGTCGGCGACGTCGTCCCCGCGGACGTGCGCCTGATCGAGGTTCGCGGATTCGAGTGCGACGAATCCGTGCTCACCGGCGAGGCGCTCGCGCAAGCCAAGTCGGCGATTCCCTGCGAGGGCGGCGAGCCCGACGCTCCTCGAGCCTGCTGCGCCTATTCGGGAACCGTCGTGACCAACGGCTTCGCGCGAGGCGTCGCCGTGACGACCGGTCGCAGGACACGGTTGGGCTCGATCGCCGGCCGGCTGCGACAGCGCCCACCCGAGACGGCCTTTCAGGCAGGTCTTCGCGGTTTTTCTTTCCTGCTGGTGCGGGTGACGATCGCGCTCACGACCTCGATCTTCGTTCTCAATGCGCTGCTGCATCATCCGTTGCTCGAATCGTTGCTCTTTGCGCTGGCAATCGCGATCGGCCTTACTCCGCAGCTCTTGCCGGCCATCGTCACGGTTAGCCTCTCGTTCGGCGCACGCGCGTTGGCCAAGCGCGGCATCATCGTGAAGCGACTCGTGAGCATCGAGGATCTTGGTAACGTCGAGGTCCTCTTTACCGATAAGACGGGTACGCTCACCGAAGGTCGCGTGCGCTTCCGCAACTCCCTCGACGCAGCCGGTAAGGACAACGGCGCGGGAACGGTCCTGGCGATGGTCTGCAGCGGCGTCGTCGTCGAAGAAGGACGCCCGCTCGGTGGAAACGCTCTCGACCTCGCGTTGTGGAATTCGGCGGATCGAGGTCTGATTGCCCAGGCCGCTCGCTACCGCATCGTCGACAGAGATGCGTTCAGCTACGACCGCCAGATGATGTCGGTGCTCGCCGACGCGCCCGACGGACGTCGGATGCTCATCAGCAAGGGGGCGCCCGAGGCGATCCTCGCTCGTTGCACGGCCGTTGATGACGGCGTTGCGGCGCTCGTTGAACGAGGTTTCGACCGTGGCGATCGTATCGTTGCGCTCGCCGTACGCGACGCATCGGCGCTGACGGCGATCGGCCCCGACGACGAGCGCGGCCTGCGGGTGGAAGCGCTGCTATCCTTCGCCGATGAGCCCAAGGCCGACGCCCGCCAGAGCCTCGAGCGCCTCGCGCAACTCGAGGTCGCGTTGAAGATCGTTACGGGCGACCATCAGCAGGTCGCTCGCAACGTTTGTTCGCAGTTGGGAATCCCCGTCGCGGGCGTTCTCACCGGAGCCGAGCTCGCCGCGATGACCGACGCTCAACTCGGCGCCGCCGTACCGGCAACGAGTATTTTCGCCCGCGTTACCCCCGAACAGAAGTCGCGCATCATCCGCGTAACGCAGTCGTCCGGCAAAGACGTCGGCTTCCTCGGCGACGGCGTCAACGATGCGATCGCTCTCCACGTCGCGGACGTGGGGATATCGGTGGATACGGCGGTCGACGTCGCCCGGGATGCGGCAGACATCGTGCTGCTCGAGAAGGACCTCAGCGTGCTGGCCGACGGCGTCATGGAGGGGCGCCGCATATTCGCCAACACGATCAAGTACGTGCTGATGGGCACGTCGTCGAACTTCGGGAATATGTTCAGCGCGGCCGGCGCGTCGCTCGTCCTTCCGTTCCTCCCCATGCTTCCCTCGCAGATTCTCTTGAACAATCTGCTCTACGACGTCAGCGAGATGGCGATCCCGACGGACAACGTCGACGCTGTGCAGCTCCGCCGTCCGGCGCACTGGGATCCGGGTTTCATCCGGCGATTCATGCTCTTCTTCGGTCCGATCTCGTCGCTGTTCGACTTCGCGACCTTTGCCGTGATGCTGCTGGGTTTTCACGCAACGGCCGCGCTCTTTCGGACGGGATGGTTCGTGGAGTCGCTATCGACCCAATCCCTCGTGATCTTTCTCATCCGCACGCACCAGGTTCCGTTCTTTCGCAGCCGGCCGTCGCTCGCACTGACGGTCGCGACGCTCGCGGTAGTCGCGCTCGGCGCGATTCTGCCGTTTACGAAAGCCGGAGCCTTCATGGGATTTACTCCGCCCCCGGCGGCATTTTTCGGAATTCTGGCGATGATGATTGCGGCGTATTTACTGCTGATCGAACTCGGTAAAGGCTACTTCTTCGGCCGGATCGTTCGCGCGGCTACCCCGGCGTCGCGCCACGAAGGGGTACGATCACCACTGGAGCGATAGCGTGCCGAGCTACGCCTTCGGCGACGCTGCCCATCACGGCGCGACTGACGCCGCTTCGCCCGTGCGTGCCGATGACGATGAAGTCCGGGTGGAGCGCCTGGGCAACGCGCCCGATCTGTTCGATCGGCGTCCCGTCCACGATTTGAGTGGTCACCGGCACGTGCGAGGCCGCTCGGCGCACCGCGTCGTCAACGATCTGCCGGGCCTCCGTCTGAAGCTCCAGCAAGCACCCCTGGATCAACTCCGCCTGGCCGCCGCTGAGCACCGCGGCTCTCGCCAAATCGACGACGTGGAGGATGACCAGACGCGAGCCGAGGTCTCGCGCCAAATCGATAGCAACGTCGAGCGCCTTCGTCGAGTGCTCCGAGCCGTCGATCGGAACGAGGATCGTGCCTTTTGTGGGTTCCATTCTCAGGTCTCCTCTACCGCGTTCACGAAGCCTTCTTCATTAAGGCGGCAGTGTGGCGGGCGATGACGAGATTCTCGTCGGTCGGAATTACCTCGAGCAGCACTCGGCTCGCGCCGGTCGAGATCACGCGCGCGTTTCGCTCGTTCGCGGCCGGTTCGAGAGCGGCGCCGAGGTAGGAAAGCGCGGCGGCGGCGGCCGCTCGCAGCGAGGGCGAATGCTCGCCGATGCCGCCGGTGAACACCAGCCCGTCGAGGCCGCCAAGAACGGCGACCATCGCACCGAGCTGCTTGACGAGCTGGTAGACGAAGAGCTCGACGGCCTCGCGAGCGCGCGGATCCGATACGGACTCCGCGACGAGCGTTTTCATGTCGCCGGTGGAGCCCGAGACGCCGCGAAGCCCGGAGCGATGATAGAAAAGATCGCTCAGCCTGTCCCCGTCGTATCGGTCGCCGCTCAGCAATCGCAGAACGACTCCGGGATCGAGATCTCCGGGCCGGGTCGCCATCATGAGGCCGCCCAACGCGCTGAAGCCCATCGTGGTATCGATGGGGCAGCCGTCGCGAAGCGCGCAAAGACTGGCGCCCGATCCCAAATGCGCTACGATCGTGCGCCCGCTGTCCTCGCTCAATTGGGACGCGACGTACTCGTACGAAAGCCCGTGGAATCCGTAGCGTTGCAGCAGCGGATCGATATCCCGCGGCAACGGCAGCTTTCTCGCGATGGCCGGGGCGCTGCGATGAAATGCCGTGTCGAAGCAGAGCACTTGCGGCAGCGCCGGAAAACGCCGGCGAACCGCGCGGACGAGATCGAGCTCGCAGGGCAGATGCAGCGGTTCGACGGCCGCGAGCTGCCCGAGGTCTGCGAGGACGCGGTCGTCTACCCGCGTGGGGCCGCCGTAGGCCGGCCCCCCAAAAACGATGCGATGTCCCACCGCGGCAAGCGGCTCCGCTCCGCCCGCCGCAAGGGCGCGCTCTAGGGCTGCCCCGTCGTCATCGCTTGTCGCAGACTCGCTCGAAACGACGCGAACGAGATCCTCCGCGCCCAAGTCGAACGAATACACGGCGAACTTCAGCGACGACGATCCGGCGTTGAGACACAGTATCCTCACGGCAGCCGGTCATCAATTCTGATGCGGTACGACCCAGACGTAGGGCGTCTTGGGCTCCACGCTCGGCGCGAGGTCGGCGGGTGATTCGACGCCGCGAGGGCCGAGGTGCCGTACGAATCGATAGATCGCGCGCTGATCCTGCACCGGCAGAAATCGCAAGTTGTGCCAGACCATCGGCCAGTGCCCCCCGCGCGTCCGCACCATGAAGAGCCAGTCGTCCTCCGAGATGCGCTGGAACTCAAGGCGGACGTTGGCCGGATAACTCGTGCCCCACGGACCCCGGTATCCGAGCGTTCCGCCCGTCATCCACGCGGCGACGGGTACCGTTCCGTCGGACTCGCGCCACTTGGGCGTGTGACAGTCGTTGCAGCTGCCGAAGGCGACGAGAAGTCTTCCGCGCTCGACGAGCGCGTCGGTGCCGCCCGAGACCTGCGAGCTCCGAGCGCTCAGCACCGTGACGCCGATCGCGACGATGAGGACCGCTCCGCTCAACCACGTGCGCATATGGCCGTTCATACGACGCCGGGGAGCCGAACCGCTGCCTGGGACGGCGACGACCGCAGCAGCGATCGCGCTATGGCGACGGACGCGACGTGCGTCGCAATGCTGTCCGACCTGCTGGTCAATACGATCGGCACTCGCGCGCCGAGCACGACGCCGGCGGCAGCGGCGCCCGCCAGCAATATCAGCGCTTTTGCAAGGATGTTTCCGCATTCGAAATCGGGGACGACGAGCACGTTCGCTCGCCCGGCGACCGGCGACGAGATGCCCTTCTCGCTCGCACAGTACGCGTCGAGGGCGTCGTCGATCGCCAACGGGCCGTCGACCAGCGCACCGTGGATCTGTCCGCGCTCCGCCATCTTCGAGAGCGCCGCGGCCTCGACCGTCGAGGGCACGCCCAGCTTTACTTTCTCGACCGCCGAGAGGATGGCGACCCGAACCTGGGCGACCCCGAGAGTGCCCGCCAGGTCGACGGCGTTCTGGACGATATCGCGCTTCTCGGCCAGCGTCGGCGCGACGTTCACGACGGCGTCGCTGATCAACAACGGCTCGTTTCGACCCGAGAGATTCATGACGTACGCGTGGCTCAGACGACGTCCCGTGCGGAGGCCCGAATCCGGCCGGACGATCGCATGGAGGAATTCGTCCGACCCAAGGCTGCCTTTCATGAGAGCGTCGACGCGCCCGTCGCGCGCCAGCTCCACACCGCGCGCCGCCGCTTCTCCGCCGTCTGCGGCGGGAACGACCTCGAAATCTCCGACGTCGATGGACTGCTCGAGCGCCACGCGGCGAATCGTATCCGGGTCGCCGACGAGCACGGGGGAAATCAGCCCCGCACCGGCGGCGGCGGCGACGCTCTGCAGCGCGAGCGAGTCGCAGGGATAAACGACGGCCAGGCGCATCGGCTCTATTCCGCCCGCAGGGCGACGATCGGGTCGAGATGCGACGCCTTTCGCGCGGGATAGAAGCCGAACGCGATGCCGATCGCCGCGGAGAATGCCAACGCCAGCGCTACGGTCGGAATCGAAACGGCGAATGCAAAGTGTCCGACGCGGGCGGCTATTGCCGAGGCTCCGATGCCGAGGACGCTCCCGATGAGCCCTCCCACGAGCGACAGCACGGCAGCCTCGACGAGGAACTGCAGCAGGATCGCGCTGCCCGGCGCGCCGACGGCCATCCGCAGGCCGATCTCCCGCGTGCGCTCGCTCACCGAAACGAGCATGATGTTCATGATGCCGATGCCGCCCACGACCAGCGAGACCGTCGCGACCGAGGCCAACAGAATCTGCAGCGTCAGGCCCGCCGACGTCATTACCTTCGCCACGTCGGCAAGGTCGCGCACCGAGAAATCGTCGCCCTGAGGGGGGACGATGCGATGCCGAGTGCGCAGCAAGCGCGACGTCGCGGCGATCGTGGCCGCGACGTTCCGCGGATCGTCGATCGAGATCATCAAGGCGCTGACGACGCTCGGACCGTTCGCCGAGGTCGAGATTCGCTCGAGGAGGGCGCTGTAGGGAATCACGACCGTGTCGTCCTGATCCGCTCCGAACGTGTGACCGCGCGACGCGAGCACGCCGACAACCCGGAACGGAACGTTGCGAATGGTAATCGTCGCTCCCAGCGCCGAGCGGTCGCCGAAGAGCTGGCGCGCCACCGTCGTCCCGATCACGCATACCTTGGCGCTGACCGCCACGTCGGTGTCGTTGAAGAACGAACCGTCCGCGACCGCCCACTGGCGAACGTACGGCCAGGCGGCCGAGGCTCCGACGATGTTCGTCTGCCAATTCCCGGATTGCGAAATGACCTGTTCGCGCAAACTGACCAGCGGCGTAACCGCCGCGACGTGCCGCACCTGACGCGCGATCGCCAGGCCGTCGTCGAGCGTGAGCGTCGAGGCCGCTCCGGTTCCGATGTTCGCACCGTTGGTCGTCACGCTGCCCGGGAGTATCACGACGACGTTGCTGCCCAGCGTCGAGATCGACGACTCGATCGACCTGCGGGCCCCGGTGCCGATCGCCACCGTGACGATGACGGCGGCGACGCCGATGATGATGCCGAGGACGGTCAGCAGGGAGCGTTCGCGGTTGCGCATCAGCGCCCGGAGCGCGATTCCGACCGCGAGCCGAACGTTCACGAAGAGAGCGCCGCGGCTTCGCGCAGGACCGGCGCATCGTCGACGATGCGGCCATCGAGGTAGCTCACGATTCGATTGGCAAAACGCGCGATGTCGAGCTCGTGCGTGACCATCAAGATCGTTATTCCTCGCTCGCGATTGAGCCGCAGGAAGAGCGCCATCAAATCGCCCGAGGTTTTTGAGTCCAAGGCGCCCGTGGGTTCGTCGGCAAGCACGAGGCTGGGATGGTTGACGAGCGCTCGCGCGATCGCGACCCGCTGCTGCTCGCCGCCGGAGAGCGCGTTTGGAAGGGCCCGGTGATGCGCCTCGTCGAGACCGACGTCCATCAGCGCCTGCCGGGCGAGCGCGCGCCGGTCGCGCGAGGGAACGCCGGCATAGATCATCGGCAGTTCGGCGTTCTCCAGCGCCGTGGTGCGCGGCAGCAGATTGTACTGCTGAAAGATGAAGCCGAGCTTGGTTCGGCGCAGACGAGCGAGATCGTCGGAATCCAGCGTCGCGGTGTCGATGCCGTCGAGAAAATACTTTCCCGACGTCGGGCGGTCGAGGCAGCCGATGACGTTCATGAACGTCGACTTCCCCGAGCCGGATGGGCCCATGATCGCCGTGAACTCGCCGGGCATCAGGGTGAACGTCACGTCGTCAACCGCCGCGACGACGTTCTTTCCGCTCGGGAACGTCCGCGACAGGGTCTCCGTTCGGACCGTGGGTATCACGGCGACGCCGTGGCGGCGGTGCCATCGTCGACGACCACGCGAGCGTCGGACGCAAGCACCGCGCCGGCGGCGCGCACTCCGACCCTGGCTCCGTCGATCGCCAGCACGTCGACGCGCGCTTCGCGGAGCGTTCGCCCCTGGAGGACGTAGCACCGCGCTTGCCCGCCGGGGGATACCGAGATGTCGGCGCCCGCGCCCGTTTGCCCCCAAATGGAAGGCGCAACCGTAATGCCCTCGCCCGACGGCGACGTCACCACACGATACTTACGGACAGCTGCAGCGCTGGGACGCCACTGCAGGGCCGCGAGCGGCACGATCAGCGCATCGGGGTAGGTCGCGATCGTAAGGCGTACGTTGGCGGTCATGCCGGGCCGCAGAGCGCCGTCATGATTGCTGGGATAGGCCACGCTGTTGTAGGTGGTGACGTTATTGATGACGGTCGGGTTTTGGCGCACTTGCGCGATGGTGGTCTCGAGCGTCCGGCCGGGATAGGCGAGCACCGTGAACTCGACGCGCTGACCCGCGCGGACCGCGCCGACGTCGGGCTCGCCGACGGCGATGTCGAGTTCCATCTTGGTCAGATTCTTCGCAATCGTGAAGAGCGTCGGCGCCTGCAAGGCGGCCGCGACCGTCTGGCCCACGGAGACGTTGCGCTGAATCACCGTGCCGTCCACCGGCGAGGTGATCGTCGCGTGATCGAGGTTGATCTGCGCTTGGCGCACGGCGGCGCTCGCCGCACGCATCGCGGCGTCGCCGGCCCGCTGCGAAGCCGCCGCCCCGACCGCCTGCGCCGCGGAGCTTCCCGCTTGATACGCGCCGGCGCTGCTCGTCAGGCGCGAGGTTTGTGCCTCCGTCTGCGCGGCGACGAGGGCGTCGTGTGCCGCCGCAGCGTTCGTGACGTCGCCGTCCACCACGTTTTGCGCGACGTATCCCTGCCTCAACAGCGCTCGGTCGCGATGAAGCGTCAGCAACGCGAGGCCCAGGGAGCTGCGCGCCTTTTGGACGTCTTCGTCGGCCGCTGCGATCTGCGCCGCCTGCGCCTCCGCGGTCCGCCGGGCGGCCGAGCTCGCGGACAGCGAGCCGGAGGCTGTTGCTGCGGCGGCGGCTCGCTGGGCCGTCAACTGGCCCAGCGTTGCCGCGGCCTGGTCGAGCTGCGCGATGAAGAGGCTAGGGTCCAGGCGCGCGAGCACCTGACCCTTACGAACCTGGCTGTTGTAGTCCACGTAGATCGCTTGGATGGTCCCCGAGTCCTGAGAGCCGACCAGCACCGTATCTTGGGCGGCCAACGTGCCCGAAGCGGAAACCGTTTGAGCGATCGGGCCGCGGGTGACCGCGACGGTCGCGAGGTCGTCGCTTCGCCCGGCGCATGCCGCGAGCAGAACGACCGTGAAGAGGACGATAACGCGCTTCATCGTGTCAGAGTATCGCGGGGCGGTTACCTCGCGATGAAGCAATCGTGAAGAATCGAGCCCAGGTCCTTCACAAGTAATTCGCGCCGGTCCGCTAGCCTGTCGCCATGTTCAAGAAGATTGCCGTGGCCCTCGACGGGTCCACGTGCTCCGACCAGGCCTTCGAGGTCGCCCTGAACCTGGCACGAGCCGAAAGCGCCGAGCTCGGCATCTGCTCGGTCGTCGACCCGATCATGGTCGCCGGAACCGCCCCGCCGAGCCCGGCGATGGAGCTTGCGATCGCGGACATGGAGCGCGAAGCAAAGGCGCTCGTCGAGAAGGCCGCCGAGCGCGCTCGCCAATCCGGCCTCGTCGCAACCCCACAAACGTACGACGGCGTTGCCGCTTTCGAGGTCGTCAGGTTCGCCGAGCGCTTCGGAGCAGACGCGATCGTCATGGGAACCCATGGGCGCGGCGGGCTCAAGCGCCTCTTCATGGGAAGCGTCGCGGAGACGGTGCTTCGCGAGGCCGCAGTGCCGGTGATCGTCGTGCGCGCGCGCGAGCGCGTGCGAGCTGGCGCCTAGAGCGCTGCTCTCCGCTCACCACGTACGCATTCCCGGGGCGAGATACCCGGGGTGCCTCAGCAGCTCGCCCAAAGGCCCCGCGTACGCGAGCACCGCGAGGACGAGCGCGGCGATGCCCCATCGGTAGATATGTTGCAAGGGTGCCGGCGTCGGGCCCGACCCCTCTGCCGGGGTCGCAAACGCAGCCTCCATCGATTCGGTCTTGGCGTTCTGCACGAGCGTGCCGATCGCGACGGCCACGAACGCGAGGATGCTCACGAACAGAAAGAACCCTCCGGCGGCTGCAAGCAGCATCAGCGGCTGCCATGCGTTTGCCGTCGCCGCACCCAGGTAGCCGACCTCGGCGGTGCGGCGCGGCGCCCCCATCAAACCGGCAAAATGCATCGAGAACGACATGAACAGCATGCCGAAGAACCACAATCTGGTCTGAAAGAGCGCGAGCTCGGGCTTCCACAGCGCGCGACCGGTTATTCGCGGTATCAGCCAATAGGCGGCCCCGAGAAACGTGAGCGCGACCGGCCCGCCGACCGTCACGTGGAAATGCCCGACGATCCAAATGGTGTTGTGCACCACCGTGTCCATGCTGTACGACGCGTTGACGAGACCGCCGAAACCGCCGGCGATGAACAGCAGCATGCCCAACGCCGCGCCGCTGAAGGGCGGATCGTTCCACGGCAGGCTCGCGACCGTCGCGATGAAGCCGCGCCGGCCTTTTCGAATCGCCGCGAGCTCGAACGAGGCAAAGATCGCAAACGCCGTGATGAACGACGGAATCGCCACCCCGTAGGTGTTTACCGTGTGGAGCATCTTCCAGACCGGCGAGATCCCGGGCTCCATGAACTGGTGGTGGATCCCGACGGGCGTCGAGAGCAGAATGAGCATCACGAACGTCAACCGAGTCAGCCCGTCGCTGAACACGTTGCCGCCGTATCGGGTGGGAATGACGTTATACCAAATGACGTACGCGCCCATTATCCAAAAGTAGACCAATGGGTGACCGAAATACCAGAAGAAAATTCGCGTCAGCATCACGTTGATTCCGGGAGTCCAGCCGAAGGCCCACGGAATCAGCAGCCCCATCTCGGCCACGACTCCAAGCGTAGCCACGATCCACATCACGAACGTGGCGGCCGCGCAAAAGACCACCAGAGGAACCGGGCTCCCGGGTTGGCGCGCTCGGAAAAAGTTGACGTTCTCGAAAATCTCGAACGCGACGACCCAGGTGCCGAGAACGAGCAGCGTCGCACCGATGTAGAACCACGGGCTTGCCTTGAGGGGCGCGTAGAACGTGTACAGCACCGTCGCGTCGCCGCGCAGGATCGTGACCGCCGCCATCGCCGTTCCCAGCAGCATCAGCGACCAGCCGAACCATCCCGCGACGAGCTTTCGCTCTCGCGGGATCGAGCGATAGGTGACGAAGAGCGAGAAGCCCGTGATGAAGAACGTCGTAAATACGAGCGCCATCAGCACGCCGTGCATCGTTAGTATGCGGTAGTAGTCGAACCAGGCCGGTGCTCCGAAGGCGCCGGTCCGCGCGAAGCCCTGAAACACCCCGAAGACGGCTCCCAGCGCGATCGCCGCAGTCGCCGTGTAGACGTGTGCGATCACGAGGCGATTCTCGCGCCGCACTTGATCCGTCGGCATCGTTACTTCACCTCGATCTTGGCGAACATATCTTGATGGTCGATCCCGCAATACTCGTGGCAGATCAGCAGATAATTGCCCGGATGCGAAAAGGTATGTTGCTGCGAGTTCACCCAACCCGGAATCGCCATCATGTTGATGTCGGTATCCGGGATGAAGAATCCGTGGACGACGTCGGCGCTGGTAACGTAGAACGTGACCTTGCTGCCGAGGGGGACGGTCAGCGATCGCGGCGTGAACGAAAAGACCTGGGCCACGTAATACGCTTCATACGAACCGTCGGAAAGTCTGCGCAGGCCCGGCTTGTCGAACGGAGGCGTCGCGGCGATCTTCGTGGGATCGATCTGCTGCATGCCCGACGGCGGGTTGATGTTGTCGGCGAAGGCCGCAAAGCCGATCAGGAGCAGGAAGAAGACGAGCATGCTGACGCCAAACGTCATCCACCACCGCTCGTACCGATGGATATGCACCTACCAGCGTCCTCTCATGAGTGCGTACATGCCGAGCCAGAGGAGCAGGAACGTTACCCCCATCACGGCGACGAATCGAAGCGTCCCGATAAGCGGCGGCTCGTCGATCTTCAAAGGACGGTGGACCTGCGCTTGGAACGCTCGTCGGCCTGGTAGCGCGCCTCCATCTTCTCCGCGATGGACGCGAGCAGCGCCCTGGCGCTCGCGCTGGCGATGCGCGATCCGGCAACCCAATCGAACGCAGACCCCAGCACGCCGGCCGGAGGCCGGTACGAACCGGTGAGCTCGAGCAGCGCCGACTCGTAGTTCTCGTCCGCCCGCACGGTCAGCTGACCGTCGAACTCGGGGTACGGGCCCGCCTGGGGCCGCCAATGAACCTGCCACGGTTGATCGAAGTGCATGGGATCGACGCCCGCTTCGAACCGCACGAGCACGTTTTTGACGAGCTCGAGGCCGGGCACGGAGACGGTTAAGGTTACGTGGCTCTCTTCCTTCGATGCAGCGAGCGCGCCGACGTCGTCGGCGAGATACCGCTGGGCGAGATGATACGGGCATTGCACCACGAGACGCTCCAATAACTGTGACATGCTGCCATCCTAACGGCGCTTTGGGAAGAACTATCGAACGCGCCTTCTCTAGTGCTTCACAATTAGTCCCGCCGCATCTTGTAGCCGACGCCGTAGACGGTCACGACGTAGACCGGGTCGCGAGGATTCGCCTCGATCTTCTTGCGCAGGTTGTTGATGTGCCGGTCGAGCGTCCGTTCGTAGACTTCGCCGTCGTCACCGAGCATATCCAGAAGGTGCGCCCGCGAAAAAACTTCGCCCGGGTTCTCCGCCAGGACGGTGAGAATTTTGAACTCCGTCGCCGTCAGCGGCGTCGCACGGCCGTCCACCCGCACTTCGTGAAAGTCGTAGTCTATTTCGAGACCTCGGATTCGCGTCTTTCGCGGTGCCTTGCCGGTCGGAACCGGCGAGGCATCGCCGACGCGGCGAAGGATCGAGCGAACGCGCGCGACCACCTCGCGCGGCGAGAACGGCTTGCTGACGTAGTCGTCGGCCCCGAGCTCGAGCCCCACCACTCGATCCGCCTCCTCCGATCGCGCGGTCAGCATGAGCGTCGGTATCCTCCTGCCCTGTTCGGACGCGACGCGAAGGATGTCGAGGCCGCTGCCGTCGGGCAGGCTCACGTCGAGGACGAGGATGTCGGGCGGCGCGCGGTTCAAGGACGCGAGCGCTTCCGCCACGGTTCCGGCCGTCTCCACCGCGAGACCCTCGCGCTCGATATAGGCGCGGAGTACCCCGGCGATCTCGGGCTCGTCGTCGACGAGCAGCACGCGCTTGGACACGCTAGCGGACGTCGCCTCCGCTCGCCTGCTTAATAAGCTGGCAAGCCTTTCGAAGGGCCTCGGCGACGGACTCCAAGCGCGGCGCGGTCGGCGCGACGATACCGTCGATCATGCCCTCCACATTGGCGAGGGCGATCGCTAACAGGTTATCCAGTTCGTGTCGCGACTGGTCGGCCGGCCGCACCACGGCTTATCCGCGACGAGGCGGCCGCAACCCTACGGGACGGGTTTATCCGCAGCTGCGCGAAGTCGTTTTGAGTTGAAAGAAGGAGTGCTGTCGCTCGGCGACCTTTTTGGTAGCCCGCTGCCGTTGCTCGAACACGCCCCCGACGCCACCCTGATCGTCGACAACAACGGTCAAATTCAGCTGGTCAACGCACAGACGGAACGCCTCTTCGGCTACTATCGGGAAGAGCTGCTCGGCCGGGACGTCGAGACGTTGATCCCAGACCGTTATCGCCGCCGGCACGTCGGGGATCGCGCAGCGTACGCGACCGACCCGCGCGCTCGTCCGATGGGAGCGGACCTCGAGCTCTACGGCCTGCGCAAGGACGGCAGCGAGTTCCCCTTAGAGATCAGCCTCAGCCCGATCGTTACCAAAGCCGGCACGTTCGTGGCGGCCGCCGTTCGCGACGTGACCGAGCGGAAAGCCGTCGACGATCGCCTTCGTGAGCTCAACGCAGCATTGGAACAGGCGAGCCGGGCAAAGGACCAATTCCTTGCGTCGATGAGCCACGAGCTGCGCACGCCGCTCAACGCCGTCATCGGGTTCACCGGCACGCTCCTCATGCGACTCCCCGGCCCGCTGAACGAGGAACAGGAACGGCAGCTCAGCATCGTGCAATGGAGCGCCCGGCATCTGCTCTCGCTGATCAACGACGTCCTCGACCTCGCAAAGATCGAGTCGGGCAAGTACGAGCTGCTTTTCGAGCACGTACCCGTCGACGACGTCGTCAAGGACGTTGCCGCTTCGCTTGCCGCCAAGGCCTCGGAGAAGGGCCTGGAGCTGACCACCTCCGTTACGGAAGATGCGAAGTCGGCCATGACCGATCGGCGCTCGCTTCGTCAAATTCTTTTGAACCTGACCGGTAACGCGATCAAGTACACCGAGCGCGGCTCCGTGCGAATCGACGTGCGCGCGACGGCCTGGAAGGAGCGCGGCGCGATCGCGCTCAGCGTGATCGACACCGGGATCGGCATAAAGGCCGACGATCAGGAACGCTTGTTCCAGGCGTTCGAACAGCTCGATCCGCTCGGCAGTCGAGGCTTTGAGAGCACCGGCCTCGGCCTCTATCTCTGCCGCAATCTCACCCGGTTACTCGACGCGGAGCTGCGGGTAACGAGCGAGCACGGCCGCGGCAGCACGTTCACGCTTACCGTTCCGAAGGAGCGGTAGCTCCGGCGTGCGAGTGCTGGTCGTGGACGACAATCCGGTCAATCTGGATCTCATGCTCTACTTGCTGCGCGCGTTTGGGCACGAACCCGAAGGACGCTCCGACGGCACCGCCGGGCTCGAAGCGGCGAAGACCGGCGCCTTCGCCATCGTGCTCGCCGATTTGCTGATGCCCGGCATCGACGGCTACGAGTTCGCGCGCCGTTTCAAGGCCGAGCCCGCGCTGTCGAAGACGCCGCTCGTCGCAGTGACCGCACTCGCAATGCCCGCCGACAGCGCGCGTGCTCGCGACGCGGGTTTCGACGGATACATCACCAAGCCGATCGACCCGACCACATTCGTATCCCAAATCCAAGCGCTTCTTCAGCCCCCGGCCTGAGATGGCGACGGTTCTCGTCGTCGACGACTCTCCCGAAAATCGGCTGCTGGCCAAGACGCTGCTGACGCACGCGGGTCATCGCGTGCTCGAGGCGAGCGACGGGGATGCCGGCTTGTCGCTGGCGACGGCTCACGCCCCGGACCTCGTGCTGCTGGATTTGTCGATGCCGGCGCGCAGCGGCCCCGAGCTCGTGCGAGCGCTCCGCGCCAACTCCGAGACCCGGGCGATGAAGGTCGCCCTCTACACGGCCATGGAGGTAACGCCCGCGCTTCGCGACTTCATGGCGATGTACGCCATACCCCTCGCGATTCCGAAACCGTGCGAGCCCGCCGAGTTCCTGCGAACGGTCGAGCGCGCGCTAGCGGGCTGACGGCTCGAAGAGCGTATCGCGGATCGGCTGAAGTTCAAGCCCGGCGTGGTGTCCCAGTGCCCGAGCACGTCGGATGCAAGGCGACCTCCATGCCGCTAGGCTAGCGGCGGGGTGCGAAAAACTGAAGAACGCCGCTTCGCATCAAGTTCATATCCGTCGGGTAGAGTCTCGGCCATGACCCCTCTATGCGAGCGTACGTCGGTTCGAGGCTCGCTTTCGGAAACGGAAGCGAGGCTCGAGTCCTACCTTGCCTCGCGGCGCGCTTCCGACGGGGTCGCCCGCCTCCGCTTGCGGGTGCCGGTCACCGGACAAGCGCGCGGCCTGTGCGTGGATCGCGAAGTCCGAGTGGAGGCATGGCACGATCGCGACGATCTCGATCTGACCGTCCTCATTCGCGTAACGTGGACCCCCGAGGGAAACGTCGCCTTCCCCAAATTCTGGGGAACGCTGGTCGTATGGGGTCACGAGAACCCCAATCTCAGTCACGTCGAACTCGAGGGCGTGTACGAGCCGCCGCTGGGCGCCGCGGGCGAGAGTTTCGACGCGGCGATCGGTCATCGGCTGGCGGCGTCGACGGCTCGAGAGTTCCTCGAAGAGGTCAAACGCGGCGTCGAGAATCTAACGAACTGACATAGCGCCGCCTCGAGCGAAACTTCGCTCCGGTTCCAGGCCGGAGTTTTTTGGGACGCCGAAGGAGCGGTGCCAGCATCCAACGGGTCACCGCGGTCGTGAACGAGATCGGAGACACGCCGTTCGGCGCAAAGTATCCCGCGTCGTACTTCGTCGACGAGCCGCCGTCGAACGCACCGGTCGACGATCGGCAGCTAGAAGCGGTATGCCTCGCCCCGCGAGATGAAAAATCCGTGGCCCGAGGGGTTCTTGCAACGAAAGCCGCTGCTCGACGACGCGCACGACAGACCGTCGCGCGACCAGGACGACCCATATTGCAGCACCGATCCCACGCCGAGCGCGGTGTCGCCGGCGCACACGATCGTCGCCTGACCGGTTTTGTGCAGCCAGAATCCCTGGCCCCAATCGTATTCGCAGCTCTTCGGCATCGACGGCAGCGGCTTGACGCCGTCTCGCACGTCGCAGCGAAGCGTTCCGAGATCGGGCGCGTACACGCAGCCGATGTTGCCGGTCGGAGATCGGAAGAAGCTGTCGTCGGCGCTCGCCGGGCGCGCGATGAGAGCCGGCACGGCGACGAGAGATGCGGCGACCAGCCAAATACGTACTTGGCGCATAATGGCTCTGCGATTAGGAAAGAGGGCCTTGCGGCCCTCTTTCTTCCCCTTCCCTCTACGCGGAACTACTGCGCTACCTCGATCGCTAGGGCCGCGTGAAGCGGCTCGCCCCGCACCTTCGCGACGACGGAGCAGTGGAACGGCCCGCCGCGCAACGCGAGCACCTGATAGATGTTGATGCGATACTTCTTGATTCGAGCGAAACCGATGTGAGCCAAGTCGACGCGGCCCGTACAGTCGTCGGCGACGCGCAGCGGCCGGCGAGGCCCCTCGTAGAACAGCTTTGCCTGCTGCTTGACGCCCTTTTGAAGCATCATCCGATCGGGGCGCCAGAACAGCTTCGCCTGTATCGTGTCGCGTGGAACGCCCGCAGTCGGTCCGCCGTTTCCGAACGAACCCACCGTTTTTGCCGCGTTCGTTTGAGGCATTGCTCCCGGGCCCCTCGAGACGTTGCCCGGGCCGCCGCACGCGCTCAAGAGGAGAGCTGTGAGCGCTGCGGAGGCGACGATCCGAGAAGAACTCATGTGTGAAAACCTCCTACTCGCATAGAGTAGGAGCGCAAGCATACGTGCGTCTAGCGACCGGCGTCATAAATGCGCGCGTTCGCAATCGATTTATTTTGACTTAATACAACTATTTCAAGGTAAGTTGACGCAACTTACAATTTTCAGCCGTACAAATCCGCGCAAGCGAGCGCGCACACGCGACGTCTACGACCGCAGCGAGTGCAACTCGACGTATTCGATCCATTCACCGGCCCGCGCCGGATTCTCCCCGGCGACGGGCTCGTCTATCCGAGTCACGCGGAGGTCGAGCACCATGTCGCCCCGCACCCAAGTGCGTCCGTCGCGCGACCGCCAGCCGTCGGCGTGCAGGCGCGTGCGGTTTTGGCGCTCCGCGGCCGCGAGCCCGGCCTTGGTGAGCTTCTCCGCCGAGATGCCTACGTTGATCTCGTCGATGCGGTCGCCGCGCTTTCGCGACGTGGTGATGTAGTAGTAGCGGCATCGCCGGAACGTCGTGGCGGTGCCGCCCACGCGGTAGTCGAAGACCGCCGCACCCCCGTACCTCGCACCGCTGAAAAGCGGCGAAGCAGCGCCGCGCCGCACGCGCAGGGTCGATTGCGCGAGCATCCTGCTCGCCGGCATGCCCGGCGCTGCGACCAGCGTGCCCTCCGCCGGCATGCGCGCGATCGCCTTCGCGGCCTCGCTCTGCGCCGGCGACGACTCCCCCGCGAAGAACCCGTCGCGGATCGCGGCGGGCAGGCCGACGGCGAGGCCGGCCGCCATCAGCGCCCAGAATGCCGCGACGATCCACCACGAATAATCGACGGCGGCCCGGACCGGCGCCAGGCTACGGTTGCCGATTGCGACTTGAAAGCCGACCACCAGCTTCACCATCACCGGCACGAGGGAGAACCCGAACGCGACGAAGAGCGTGAAGAACACGATCTTCGCGGGCGTCTCGAACGCGCCCGGATTCTTTACCGCGCCCGACGCGATGAGCGCGTTCCCCGCGAATACGGCCAACAGGAGCGCCGCGAAGATCGCGCCGGCGACTAGCGCAGGTATGCGCACTCCGCCCATTCACCGACGTTTCGCAGCCGGCGGGCCGCTGTCCGCCGCCGGCCGTTACGGCAGCGTTTGGAAGCGCGCCAACCACCTCCCCATGGACCGAGCTCCGCGGTGTCGGTGCGCATCCCGGCGCTTGTGATACGCGTCGTCGGCCGCGATGTACTAGGTCCGCTGCGCCGCCAGCGCCGGCGTGCGGCCCGTCCGATTCATCCAAGACCGTGCCGGCCCGGCGTGTCATCCTCGCGAGTGAGGCAACGTGGAAATTCTCTTGACCGCGCTGATGGCGGTGAGCGGCACTCCCCTCCCGTCGGCGCTGACCGCCGACGGGCGGTTCTTCTACGAGCCGGCGGTCGCCGGTCGGCGGCTGCGAATCTGGCTCGACACCGACGGCAGCGGCTTCGTGACCGAAGGCTGCGCGAAGGCCCTCGGGCTCTCCGGCAGGGCGGTCGTACTGCCGCCCCCGGTCGTGCCCCCACTCGCCGGCGAAGGCCGGCTCCCGGTTTTCGCACCCGGCCCGGCGGACCGCGTCTTCCACGGCATCGACGCGCAGTTCGGGGCCGGCTGGTTCGCGGGCCGCGTGGTGCTGCTCGACTATCGGCGCGCCCGCCTCGAGATGCTCCCGGAGGCCGGCGCCCAGGCCGGTGCGCTCGGCCGCGCGCCGATGACGCTCGCCGGCGGATTTGCGACGGTGCCGGTAACCGTCGGCGACAAACGCGTCGAGATGAGCTTCGATACCGCCGCGACCGTCGTTCTTACGCCCGAGGCGACGGCGGCTATGCACGATCGCTGGGGGGCCGTTCGCGCCACGAGCTTCGTCACCGCGGCCGTCATGCACCGATGGCATACGGTATATCCGCAGTGGCGCTACATCCGCGGCGCCGGCGGCCCCGGCATCGACGCGATCGAGGCGCCGCGCGTTGCGATTGGAACCTATCGCACCGCGAGCGTTTGGTTCACCACGCGTCCGGACGACGACGTGTTCGAGGGAGAACGCGTGAGCGGCAAGATCGGGCCGACGGCCTTCTTCGAAGCCGCCGTCACGCTCGACTATCTGTCAAACGTGATCTACTTCGATCCGTGAACGCTTAAGGGCCGTCGCAGCCGTCGCCGTGCCGCCGCACTACGTAGCGTCCGCCGACCTCTCGTGCCATTCCCTTCTCCGTCCCGTATTGATAAGGTATTGGCATGCGATTCGAGTATCACGTCGTCGACGTCTTCACCCGCACGCCGCTCGAAGGTAACCCGCTTGCGGTGGTCACCGACGCGTCCGACTTGGACGCCGTCACGATGCAGCGGGTCGCCAAGGAGTTCAACTTGGCCGAGACATCGTTCATTTTACCGCACGAATCGACGGCCTCGGCGACGCGGGTGCGAATCTTCACCCCCAACAACGAGATGGAGTTCGCGGGCCACCCGACGATCGGCACCGCCTGGGTGCTGCGCCGGCTGGGGATGGTGCCCGCGAGCGCGACGCGCTTCACGCTGGCCGAGAACGCCGGCCCGATCGCGGTGCGTGTCGACGCGGGCGACGATCCGCTGCTCTGGCTCACGACGCCCGCGATTCGAAGCCTCGGCGTCCTCTCGCGCGAGGCCTGCGCCGCGGCGGTGCGCCTGGGCGCCGACGAGCTCGCGACCGACGTGCCGTGCGAGATGCTCTCGGCCGGTCACCCGATGCTGTTCGTCGCGGCCGCGGATGCGGCGACGGTCGACCGCGCTAGCATCGACGACGCGTTGGCGGAGTCGCTTCTCGCCGGTCCGCACGCGAATGCCGGGATCTTCGTCTTCGCTCCGACGCCGGCCGGCGCGTATTCCCGCATGTTCGCGCCGCAGATGGGCATCCGCGAAGATCCCGCGACCGGCGGCGCGACCGGGCCGCTCGCGGCCTTCATGATGAAGTACGGGTTGGCGAGCCGCGACGACGGCACGCGGTTCGTGAGCGAGCAGGGCACCAAGATGGGGCGCCGCAGCCTGCTGCACGTGCACGTTCGCGGCGCGGAGGGCGGCGACGGAATCGAGGTGGGGGGCCACGTCGCGCACGTCGCGACGGGCACGTTCGACGCTCGCTAACTCTTCTGCGAGGTTCCCGACCCCATCAGGGTCCACGTCGCACCGGCATCGGTCGAGTATTCGCTTCGCCACCGATAGAGCATGGGACTCGTCCAGACATTGAGCGTGCGAATCATCACGTGCTTGTCGCCGTCGGTGAACGAAAATGGATACGAGATCGTATTGCCGTCTACGGTGATTGCCGAAGCCGTGGATCGTCCCGCGCGAATGCTATAGAAACGATAGTCGTGCGTGGCGTCCTCGTAGCTATAAACGCCGAGATCGTACTCGCGCGCATCGCCGTCCACGACCTTCTGCTGGCAGACCATATACGAGCGGTCTATCGCCCACGCGCAGATCGTCGTCGCCGTCGTCGCGCGCGCCTTGCTGTAAGGAGTCTGAACGAACGTCCCCTGGCTGTGCCAGACGCCTTCGAAACGCCCGAGCTCGTCAATGGGCGACGCCGGTGCCGGCTGCGCCTGCAGCAACACGGCGGCGCATACGGTCAACGCTCCAATTGTTGCCTTCACCTTCATTCCTCCGCGGTGCGTGGTGTTGTGTGAGCAGTACGCTGCCTTGCCCCCGATGCCTGTTGAGCGCTAGCCGAAGCCGCAGACCGGGCCGGCCGGGCGCCGTGCCTGCCGGCGCACAGGTGAGGCGCTCCGTTATCGGTAAGTCGGTCGTCGCCGTTAGGCCGTAGCACCGTTGCGCCGTTATAGGAGTTGATGATGAAGCTTTCTTTTGGGACGCTCGTACTCGCGAGCGCCGTTCTCTTTGCCGGATGCGCCGGCACCGGAGCCACCTCGCCGCAATTCGGCACGACGCTCCCGAGCCAACCATCGGCTCAAGCGCTCTCCGCGGCGCTTCCCGACGGGGCCGATGCGTCGCAGACCGCCGCGGCCGCGTACTGCACGCACACGCACGGCGAGGTGATCGTGCGCCGTCCCGTCTACGGAAGCAACGGATCGCAGCTGCTCTTTCTCGCGGGCAAACAGAGCTTCTGCCAGTACACCAGCAAGAAGGACGGATCGCGCATCCACATCTTGCTGAGCACGCTCTTCACCAAGAAACCGACGCTGGCCGCGCTCGCGTACATCCTCGCGCCTCCGACCGGTTCGTGCCAGGGGAATCCCGCGTCGTGCTACTGCACGCTGCTCGGCGGCTCCGACCAGTTCGGGGGCACGAGCGGCGCCGGCGGCGGCTGGTATAACAAGAAGTCGGTCGATCAAACCCTGGAGGCCTGCATCTTCCCCGACATGTCGTCCATTGACTCGTGGGGCCTCGCCTATCACGCCAACGGCATCGTTCGCGGCATCAACCTCGAGAAGGTGCTGCGCTACAAATATCCGGGAAAGAGCTAACGCGGCTCCCTAGGTTCCGTAGCGGCGCTGGCGCGACGCAAAGTCGGCCAGCGCCGCGCCGAAGTGGCTGGCGTCGAAGTCCGGCCAATAGGTCGGCGTAGCCCAGAACTCCGCGTACGCCGCCTGAAAGAGAAGGAAGTTCGAGAGCCGCAGCTCGCCGCCGGTCCGAACGATCAGGTCGGGATCGGGCAGACCCGCCGTGTAGAGGCGGCTCTGCAGCGCGTGCTCGTCGATCGAATCGGCATCGAGAACGCCCGCGCGCACCTCTTGCACGAGCGCGCGCACGGCGTCGCCGATCTCGCGGCGTCCGCCGTAGTCGATGGCGAGGTTGAGAAGAACGCCGCGGTTGCAGGACGTCTCCGCCACGAGGCGTTCGAGGGCCGCTCGCGTGCGTGCCGGCAATCGCTCGCTGCGACCGCAGAGGCGAACGCGCACGCCCTCTCGGGCGAGCCTCCGGAGCTCCCCGTGCGCGGCGCGCGCGCACAGATCCATCAACAGTCCGACCTCGCTCTGCGGACGATCCCAATTTTCTTCCGAGAACGCATACGCGGTCACGACGCGCACGCCGGCCTCGGCTGCCGCGCGCAGCGTGCGGCGCAGCGCGCCGACGCCGCGGCGATAGCCGCACGCGATCGGAAGGCCCCGCTCGATAGCCCAACGACGGTTGCCGTCCATGATGATGGCGACGTGGCGCGGAGTCACGTCGTCGCCAGCTTCGGGTGCGCCGGCGCCTGCGCGCGCTCGTGGACGTCGCGCACCACCGCCTCGAGCTCGTCAACGTAGGCGAGAAAGCGTTGGCGCCCGCGCTTCGTAATGCGATAGACCGTCTGCGGACGGCCCGAGCCGCGCTGCTTCTCCGTGGTCACGATGCCGAGCTCGGCAAGCGCGTGCACGTGCCGGTTGAGGTTGCCGTCCGAGAGATCGCACGAGCCCTGCAGCTCGGTGAAGCTGAGCCCGTCGGGATGCGCGATCAGACACGTGCAGATGGCGAGCCGCCCGCGCTCGTGGAAGATCCGCTCGAGCCCGGGATACGAAAACGGGGCCTGGCGCGAGCTCACGGCCGCCGCTCGTTCCATATGATGCAGCCGATGGCGATCTGACCCGCTCCGAAGCCCAGGGGCATCACCCACCACGAAAGCGCGATTTCGCGCAGCGGCGACACGAGAAAGAGGGCGGCGAGCGCGCAGAAACCCAGCGTGACCGGCATCGTCGCCGCGGGAATCGCCTCGCGCGATGCAAACAGTCCGATCGCGTAGAGCGCGAACCACGCGCCCGGCAAGAGCAGATACTCGGATCGATCGATCAGCGCGACCGTGAGCAGTCCGCCGAGGACGACGGCCGGCGCGATCGAGCGCGCCGCCGTGCGAAAGCCGCTCGCCGCAGCCGGGCCGTGATTCTTCCACAGCCATACGCCTACGGCGCCGTAGTTCAGCAGCAGCGCCGCCGCCAAGCAGCTCATCCAAATCAGCACGTACCGGTGCAGGTCGGCGGCATCCGCCGGCAGGGGCGCCGTCGCGCGCTGCGCGTAGGCCGCGATGAACGCGGCCACGCCGCTCGCGATCGCTGCCGGCGCGGAATAACCCTCGAACCGCTGGATGCGGACGAGCCGGTCGCGTACCTCGGCGAGATCGGAGAGCGCGCGCTGTAGCTCCACTGCACTTTACTTTGTAGCACAAAGTTTGAGCGATTGCAACGGCGCCGGGAGAGGCCGAGGTCCCGCGGCAAAAGAAGCTTCGAGCATCATGGAGATAGATAAGATACGGGACGGGATCGTCGACGCGGATGCCACCGGACTGATCGGCGGCGAGCAGCTCATCACGCAGGCCGAGACGATGCTCCCGCTCTTGCCGCATGGCGACATGCATGCGGCACTGCCCCCCGACCACGCCGCGCACGAGACAATCGACCGCCTCCATGCCGACGTCACGGCGGCCTCGCCCGACCGCCGGTCGATCGAGCGGCACGTCGGTCATCTGCGCGGCTTGCCCGAACTGGAGGCAATCGTCACCAACTGGTGGGACGACCCGCGAACGCAGCGATTCATGGGCAACCTCGGTCAGATCGGCCTGTAATTTAATCCAACGTATTTGCTTGTTGACGCATTAACGCGAACGTTTTATGGCATACTTCTGCAGATGACGCCTTACGTTCGTCGCTTATTGTTTATTATGGCGACGGCCATCCTAACGGCCTGCGGCGTCCCGTCGAACGCGGTCCCCGGAGCCGTCCTTCCGCCGGCCGCGCGCGGGAGCCGGCCGGCAACCACCCAGATCAACCTAGCGTTCAAAACGCTCGACGACGAGCCGTACACGTCGTTCAACGAGCTTCTCGGCATGAGCAACGGCCAGCGGATCGTCGGCTACTTCGGCAGCGGCAAACGCAGCGATCCGACCGTCGCCTACTACACGCATCCCCCTTTCCAGCCAAACAACTACCGCAAGATCCAGTATCCGTCGGCCACGTACACCGTCGCAACCGCCATCAACGACCGGGGCAACATCGCGGGCTACTACGTCGATCCCTATAAGAAGGCGACGTTCGGCTTCGCATACGTCGATAAGCTCTGGTTCTCATACGGAAATCCGCACGGGCGCGGTGCCGACACCCACATCACCGGCCTCAACGACGACTCGATGGCGGTCGGCTTCTACAAATCCGGCAAGGAAGTGGGCTCGTTCGAGATGCCGCTCGCCACCGGCAAGTTCACGCCGATCGACCCTCCGCCCGGCACCGGCACCGACCTCTACGTGACCGCGATCAACGGACACGACGATGTGGTTGGTTACTTGACGTCGCCGTCGGGGACGACGATGGGCTTCGTACGCAAGGCAGAGAGCGGCAACGTGCGGATCCTCGGATTTCCGTACGCTGCCTCCACGCAGTTCCTGGGTATCACCGTCGACGACAGGATCGTCGGCAGCTTCGTCGATGCCACGGGCGCCACCCACGGCTTCATTCTGCAGCATCCGTTCTTCGCAGGCATCACGTGGCAGCAGATCGACGAGCCCGATGCGGTCGGCGTGACCGTGCCGACCGGAATCAACAAGCACAACGACATCGTCGGCTGGTACGTCGACGGCCACGGCACCCACCACGGCTTCCTGGCGACGCCCAAGTAGCGCCGGGCAGTAACCCGGGTAGGAAGAGCATCTAACAAACCCGTAAGCTGACGTCTCACCGGTCTTCTCGGAGATTCCGATGACGCGACGTCTTCTCACATTTGCAATTACGCTCGCTTGGCTCGCCGGCTGCGGCGGCCACGGCGGCGCGCCTACGAGCGCGATTCCGCCGCTCGCGACCCGGTCGCTGCCCGCACAGACGGCCGGCACTGCCGACCTGCCCGAACCCCCGGTGGTCAAGGCAAGCGGCGGCGTCGCGAGCCTCTTGCTGATCGTGAACGAGAACAAGGCGACCGGCCAGCCCGAGTTCGAATTCGACCACCTGCGCAACGTCGCGCCGACCATCGTCGTGAAACCGGGCGACACGATTCAGGTCGACTTGCGGAACGACTTGCCCTCGGAGCCGCCGCCCGGAGCGCACGTGATGCGCGATGACGTCAACCTGCACTTCCACGGTTTGGGCGTGTCGCCGGAGCGGCCGCAGGACGACGTGCTCGACGTGATGGTCAAGCCGGGCAAGAAGACGCGCTACGTCATTCCGATTCCCACCAACCAGGAGCCGGGGCTCTACTGGTATCACCCGCACATGCACGGCGTCGTCAATTTTCAAGTCGGCGAGAGCGGGATGTCGGGTGCGATCGTCGTGGAAGGGCTGACCCACCACCTGCCCGGGCTGTCGAAGATGAAACAGCGCGTCATCATCGTTCGCGCGACCGGCGTGGGGGGCGACGCGATGCCCGATATGCCGGGCATGCCGGACGCGGACCGCGTGCGGCCGCTCGGCTCGAACACCAATCCGTGCACGTTCAAAGACGGACTCACCGTAACGCTCAACGGCGTGAACCGGCCCGACATCGCGATCGCGCCCGGCGAGCGCCAGTTCTTCCGCGTGGTGAACGCCACGGGACACAAGACGCTGCGGCTCAACGTCGAGGGCGAGAAGGTCGTGCTCGTCGCGGTCGACGGCTTCGCGCTCGACACCAATCCGAGCACGCCCCCGACGCGCACCGAGTCGTCCGTCATCGTGCCGCCGGCCGGACGAGCCGAGTTCGTCGTCACCGGCCCCGCGGCGGGACACGCAAAGTTTCAAACGCTCTGCTACGACGCGGGGCCGAACGGCGACGCCGACCCCTATCTCGAGCTGGCGCGCCTCGTGGCGCCGAAACATCATCGCGACGGCGGCGATTTCTCGAGGGCGCCCCTGACGGCCGGCGAGCCGCTGCCGCGCAACGTGTACACCACGTCGCTGCCGGCGCCGGCCGCCAAGCGCCTCGTGGTATTCAGCGAGAACAACAAGCCGCACTTCTTCATCAACGGCAAGAGCTTCGCGTTGCGCGCGCCGCCGATGTTCGTAGTGCGCACGGGAACCGTCGAGGAATGGAAGATCGTCAACGTCACCCAGGAGGTTCACGATTTCCACATCCATCAGGTGCACTTCTTGATCGAAAGCATCAACGGAAAGAAATTGGAGCACCCCTACTGGGCCGATAGCGTGATGGTACCGCACCGCTCGACCACGGGTGCGGGCGAGAAGCACAGCGTGCCCGGCTCGATCGTCCTGCTGATGGATTTCCGCGACCCGGTCATCCGCGGCGAATTCCTCTTCCACTGCCACATCCTCGATCACGAAGATCAGGGGATGATGGCCAAGATCCAAGCCATTTAAGGAGATCCTCGTGCTGCGAACCAATGCGCTCTCACGGCTTGCAGGCGCGCTCGCCTGCGTCTCGGCGCTCGCCGCCGCAGGCTGCGCCAACGGAGGCGCGGTATCGTCGGTGCCCGCCGGCCCCGAATGGAACTATGCCGGCGGCGTGCTCTACCACGCACCGCACTACTCGCCCACGCTCGACATGGCGCGGAACGAGATCGTGCCCGACGTGTTCGTCGGCTACCACGGCGGCCCGGTGCTGGTGAAGCCGAAGGTTTACCTCGTCTTCTGGGGCTACAAGAAATACGGCGATCCGAAGAACGTGCAGAAACTGCTCGAGACCTACACCAAGAATATGGGCGGCAGCGGCTACAACAACATCATGACCCAGTATTACGAAAAGGTCGGGGCGAGCACGATCGACATCACCAACCCGCGCAACCAGTACGGCGGCAGCTGGAACGACGAGTCGGCGATCCCCAAGAGCCCGAGCGACGCGCAGACCGCGGCGGAAGCGCTGCGGGGCGTCGCCCATTTCGGCTACGATGCCGGCGGTCTCTACGTCGTCGCGACCGCGCGAGGGCGCAGCGAGAAGGGGTTCGGAACGCACTGGTGCTCCTACCACAGCGACGCGCCGTATCAGCAGCAGCGCGTCGCCTATTCGAACCTGCCCTATATGCCCGACGCCGGCAAGCAGTGCGGCGCGAACATCGTCAAACCGCCCTCGGACGAGAGCGGCGACGACGAGGGCGTGACGATTCTCGGCGGCCACGAGTACGGCGAAGCCTACACGGATCCGTATCCGTTCAGCGCCTGGAACGGCAGCTCGGGAGAGATCGCCGACATCTGCGCGTTCCACGACGTTCAGAACGATCCGTTCGGCAAGAAATCGTACACCATGCAGCCGCTGCTCAGCAATGCGAGCGGCTCGTGCGTCCACTCCTACCCGTAGCGCCGGCCGCCGTTAGGATTCGCCCGGTTTAGCCCCCACCGAACGCAAGTTCGCGAGCTTGCTCAGCGCGTCGAACCAAAACGGCGCGCCGAGCGACGCCGCGACCACGGTGACGAGCAGTCCGACGACCTTCTGCCACCACGGATTGACGCGATCGTCGCCGTGCCAGCCGATCGGCACGGGCAGCGCGGCGATCCGTGCGTTCACGTTGTCGACGGCGTCGCCGAGCGTCGCGGGCTCTCGCTGCCCGTTCTTGAGCAGCGCGTCGGCCTTCGACGCGAGCGCCGCGGAGACGACTCCCTGGCTCGTCAGCTGCTTGTAGACCTTGAAGCTGTCGACGTTCAGGATCCCGACCACGCAGACCGCAATCACCGCGATCACCGCTTGCGTATTGCGTTTATACGCGCCGCTAACGCGGTCCATGTAGGCGTCGTACCACTCCGACACCTGCCGGTGGAGACGCGTGTAGTCGTCACCCGCGCTTCGAACGAACGCGCCGATGGCGCCGCTCGCCGGACTCCGTGCGAGCAGCGCGCTCGCCGCCGACGCCGCCGCGGGAGCGTCCGCGGGCTGCGCGCCGGCCGTCTGCGGCGGCATGACGGTGTCGAGCAACGCCGACGCGAACAGCGCCGGCTCGATATAGGCGGGGCTCTTCGGTCCGCCCTTGGGCGCGGCCGGGATCGCCGAGTGATCGAGCACCGTGCGCGCCAAGTCGCTGCCGAGCAGCGAATCGAGCGCGTCCTTGAGCGTATTCGCGCGCAGTGACAGCGCGCTGGAGATCAGCTCGTTGATCGACGAACAGATCAGGCTCACGGCCAAAAATACGATGACCATGCCGATGACGACGTCCAGCGATTGCAGGCTCATGGCCGCTCACCGTTCGGCGGCTGCGCGGCGCCCGAACCCTGCGCGGGACACGGGCGGAGCGTCGTGCCGGTGGACGATGCGAGCGACGTGCCCGCGAGGAGCGCGAGCACCGCGGCGCCGAGCGCCGCCGCCTTGAGGTAGCGCCAACCCCGCTGCGGGTCGGATTGCGGAGCCCCGGGTGAGGGTGACGGGAGAGAGCTCATACGTCTTTCCTCCTCTCGTGGTGCCTATCCTAACAGCAAGCGCGGTACGATGCCAGGCATATGGCACTCCGGCAGCGCACCATGGCGCCATGTTCGCGAGGTGTCACTAGGCGTGCAGCGGGTTGACGGGCGGCTCGTCTTTGCCGCGAGCGATCTCAACGACTACCTCGAGTGCAAGCGCCTAACGGAGCTCGAGCTGCTCGTCGCGCTCGGAGCGGGCGAACGGCCCGAATGCGACGATCCGCAAGCGGACCTTCTGCGGCGCAAGGGCGAAGAGCACGAGCGGCGACATCTCGAGACGCTGCAGCGGCTGCATCCCGGCGACGTTGCGGAGTTCGGTCGCGCAGGCAGCGGCGTCGAGGAGTATCTCGACGCGCAACGCCGCACGCTCGAGGCCATGCGCGCGGGAAAGCACGTCATCTATCAGGCGACGTTCTTCGACGGCCGCTTCATCGGACGCGCCGATTTCCTGATGCGCGTTCCCACGCCCACCGACCTCGGCGACTACGGCTACGAGGTCGTCGATACGAAGCTCGGGCTGCGGACGAAGCCCTACTACCTGGTGCAGATCTGTAACTACAGCGAGCATCTGCATCGCTTGCAAGGCCGCTTGCCCGAGTTCGGCCGCGTCGTCTTCGGCGACGGCGCCGAGAAGCGGTTCCGGCTCCACGACTACATGGCGTACTACCGCCATCTCAAGGCGTCGTTCCTCGATTTCGTCGAGCGCGCGCAGCGAGACCGGATCGCGGAGCCCGCCGAGTATCCGTTCGAGCGCGCGCACTGCTCGGTCTGCGAATGGAACGCCGCCTGCGAGCGGCGGCGGCGCGACGACGATCACCTCAGCCTCGTCGCATGGATCCGCCGCGACCAGATCGCGAAACTCGAAGAGGCCGGCATCGCCACGCTGACGCAGCTCGCGCGCGCCTCCGCGACCGGCCGGCCCGCGGGGATGCGCGCCGACACCTTCGAGAGGCTGCGCCGGCAGGCGTCGCTGCAGGAACGCGGGCGGACCGAGCCGGTCTACGAGCTGGTGCGCCACGAGCCGCCGCTGGGCTTTGCTCTGATGCCGCCGCCCGCGGCGGGCGACGTGTTCTTCGACATGGAGGGCGACCCGCTGTACGAGCCGGGACGCGGCCTCGAATATCTCTTCGGCGCTTGGATGCCCGACGACGATACGCCGTTTCGCGCCTTCTGGGGCCTGGATCGAGCCGGGGAGCGGCGCGCGTTCGAGGCGTTCGTGGACTTCGTCACCGAACGCCGCCGGCGGTATCCCGGAATGCACGTCTACCACTACGCGGGCTACGAAAAGTCGGCGCTGCGCCGGCTCGCGCAGCAGCACTGCACGCGCGAGGATCGCGTCGACGACCTGCTGCGCGGCGAGGTGCTGGTCGATCTCTTCGCCGTCGTGCGCCAGGCGCTCGCAATCTCCGAAGAACGCTACGGCCTGAAGAACATGGAGCGCTTCTACGACCTGGAGCGCGCGACCGAGGTCAAAAAGGGCGACGAGTCGATCCTGATGTTCGAGCGCTGGCGCGACGAGCGCGACCAGGCCATTCTCGACGACATCGAGCGTTACAACCGGGACGACTGCCGTTCGACGCAGCTGCTGCGGGACTGGCTGTTGGCCCGCCGCGCCGACGCCATGGCGCAGTTCGGCATCGACTTTCCGCCGCGTTCCGACAAGCCGTACGAGGAGACCGTGACCGACGCGGACGCCGCGGCGCGTTCGGAGCTCGAGCGCTCGCTGCTCGACGGCATACCGGCGCCCCAGAACGAGCAAGAGTACGTCGAGATGTCGCCGGCGGTGCGCACGCGGTATCTCTTGGGACATCTCCTTGCCTACCATCGCCGCGAAGAGAAGCCGGCCTGGTGGGAGTACTTCGACAGGTTCGAAAACGTGGATCTGCTGCTCGAGTTCGACAAAACCGCGATCGCCGGCCTGACCTTTCGCGACGACGCGCCCGTCTACGGCGAGAAGAACAGCAAGGTCTACACCTATTCGTTTCCCGATCAGCCGCATAAGCTGTCGGCCGGCGATGCCGTCGAAAACCCGCGGACGCGCCGCCGCGCCGGGACGATTCACTCGATCGACGACGATCGCAACGTGCTCGAGCTCAAGACGACGGTCGCGCAAGACGCGGCGCGCGCGATCGCGGAGCTGACGCCGGGGCCGCCGCCCGGAACCAGCGAGCAGCGCGGTGCGCTCGCGCGCCTCGCGCGGTCGTTCGCCGCTACGACGCTCGCGGGGACGCATCCCGCGACGTACGACCTGTTGACCAACGCCGATCCACGCGTGCCCGGACGGCGCGTGCTCCAGCCGGACGACGTGACGGCCGGCGCCGTCTCCGAGGTCGCCCGCGCGCTCGACGACAGCTATCTGTTCGTGCAAGGGCCGCCGGGAAGCGGAAAGAGCACGATCGGATCGCGGGTGATCTGCGACCTGCTCGCCGACGGCAAACGCGTCGCCGTGACGAGCAACAGTCATAAGGCGATCCACAACCTGCTGCATAAGGTCGAGGAGTGCATGGAGGAACGGGGCTCGCGCTTTCGCGGGCTCTACAAATGCAGTGCCGGCAATGCGGAATCGGTGTATACGTCGCGTTCGGCGACGCCCTGCATCGAGTCGGTGAAGAGCAACGATCCGTTCTCCGGCGCCGACTACGACCTCGCGGGGGGCACCGGCTGGCTCTTCGCACGCGAAGAACTGACCGGCGCCTTCGACTATCTCTTCATCGACGAGGCGGGACAGGTGTCGCTTGCCGACGCGCTTGCCGTTTCGCTGTGCGCGCGCAACGTCGTGCTGCTCGGCGATCCGTCCCAGCTCTCGCAGGTCAGCCAGGGACGCCAGCCGCCGCACGTGGGCGACTCGGTGCTCGAGCACCTGCTCGGCGACCGCCAAACGGTGCCCGAGCGGCGCGGCGTCTTCCTCGACGTGTCGTACCGCATGCAGCCCGACATCTGCGCATTCGTCTCCGACGCGATGTACGGCGACCGGCTGTGCCCGGCGGCGGCGACCGGCATGCATCGGATCGTGACCCCGGCGCACGAGCTGGCCGGCCTCTATTTCGCCGGAGTCGATCACGCGGGTAACGGGTCGAGCTCGCCCGAGGAGGCCGACGAGATCGTCCGGCGCGTCGCGCGCCTGCTCGACGGCGGGCAGGTCGTTGATTCGCAGCCGCCCGAACGCAAGGGCGTGGCCCGGCCGTTGACCCCGCACGATATCATCGTCGTCACGCCGTACAACGCTCAGCGCCGGCTCGTCGGCGAATCGCTGCACCGCGCGGGCTTTCACGGCATCGAGGTCGGGACCGTCGACAAGTACCAGGGACAGGAGGCGCCCGTGGTCTTCTACTCGATGGCGACGTCGAGCGGCGATGACGTCCCGCGCAACGTGGAGTTCCTCTTCGACCGCAACCGCTTCAACGTCGCGATCTCGCGAGCGCGCGCGGTCAGCATACTCGTCTGCAGCCCGCGCCTGCTCGACATCGCGTGCCGCACGTCCGATCAGATGGCGCTCGCGAACCTCCTTTGCTCGTTCGCCGAGCGCGCGACGTCAGCTCGCACGGAGGGCCGCATTCCGGCCGTTCCCTAGATGGCGAACGCCACCGTCGTTCCGTGAGACGAGCGGTTGAGTTCCAGCTCCCGCGTCGTCGCGCGGAGAATCGCAAGGCCGCGTCCGCGCTCGGCGTCGGGATTGGCCTCGCGCCAGGTTCCGAGGTCTTGCACCTCGCCGTGCACGCGGCCGTTGCGAAGCGAGAGACGAACCACGAAATCGCCCTTCGCGCCGAGATATGCGTGCTCGACGGCGTTGGCGACGGCCTCGCCAACCGCGATCGTCAGATCGAAGGTGCGCTCGGGACCGAGCTTGGCGACGCGCGCATAGCGCGAAGCGAGGCGCCGCGCGATCGCGGCGGACGACGGGGCCGCAGGCAGGCGCAGCTCGATGTCGTCGGGTTGCGTCGGCAACAGGGTCGCCGCAAGCAGGGCGATGTCGTCGAACGGCTCTTCGTCGAGCATTTTCCGCAGCAGCCCGCCGGCGCCGTCGGGGCTGATGTCGGTCACCCGCGCGGTAAGCGCGTCGAGAAGCCGCTGGCTATCGCGCTCGATGTTTCGTCCGAACTCGATGAGGCCGTCGGTGTAGAGCAGGAGCGTGTCGTACGGCTCGAGGGTCGCGCGCAGCGCGGGGAACGGGGCGGCGTCGTCGACGCCGAGCGGAATGCCGCCGCCCGACAGGTAGCGCGCGGCCCCCGCCAGCGGAGCGAGCGCCGGCGGTGGATGGCCCGAACACGAATAATCGAACGTGCCGCGGTTCACGTCGATCACGCCGAAAACCGCCGTAATGATCGGACGGTCCTCGTTGAGCATGAGCGCGTTGTTCGCTCGCTGCATCGTCTGAGCCGGAGGCATTCCGTCGAGCGCACTCAGGCGCAACGCCTGGCGCGCTTCGTTCATCGCGACGGCGGCCTCGAGCCCGTGCCCGCCGACGTCGCCGATCGAGACGGCGATCTGCCCGTCGGCAAGCGCGAACGCGTCGTACCAATCGCCGCCGACGCGCGAGCCACGCTCCGCAGGCCGGTACGCGTAGCTGAACTCGATCCGATCGCTCGACGGCAGCCGCGCCGGAAGCATCGCGCGCTGCAACGCGGCGGCGACGCGGTGCTCGCGCTCGTAGAGGCGCGAATTGTCGATCGCGAGCGCCGCGCGTTGCGCCAGCTCCTCGGCGACGCGTTGGGCGGCGGCGGGGCGCTTCGACACGGGATCCATGTCGACGAGATGCAGCGTCCCTTGCGTGCGGCCGTGGGCCACGAGCGGTACGATCACCGCGGTGCCGAGGCCGGCGGCCTCGTAGATCGCCCGATCTTCGACGTCGCCGACGTTCTCGTGCACCGCGCGCAGCGTTCCGGCGTGGTCGAGCGCGCGCGTTTGCGACTGCCGAAGCACCTGCGGCGAGCCGAAGGTCGCCTCGCGGTGCGTGACCACGGTGCGGCCTACGAGACGCTGCAGCATCTCGTTAAGCTGCGGATCGCGATGCCGCACCGCCTCAACGACCAATTGATCGTCGCCGGTGAGCGACTGCACCTGGCACCAATCGGCGAACGTCGGAACGCAGAGCTCCGTGATTCGCTGCAGCACCGTCGGGACGTCCAACGTCGAGCCCAAGACGTCGCTGGCATGCAGCAAGAAGGCCTCGCGCTCTTCGGCGCGCTTTTGCTCGTCGATGTCGGTCGCGGTCGAGAAGTAGCGAACGATGGCCCCGTCGCGCGAACGCAGCGCCACCGCACGAGCCAAGAACCAGCGGTACTCGCCCGAATGCGAGCGCAGCCGCGCCTCGACCGAAAAGTCGCGGCCGGCCCTCGCCGATTCGCGCAGTCCCGCCTCGAGGTTCGGCAGATCGTCGGGGTGGATCGCGGCGCGCCAGCCGCCGTGGTCGAACGTTTGCGCGCGGCTGAAGCCCGTGAACTCGAACCAGCGCCGGTTGAAGTAGTCGATGCGGCCGTCGGGACCGGCCGTGCAGACGATTTGAGGAATGACGTCGGCGAGCATACGAAGGCCGCGCTCGTTCGCTGTACCGGCGCGAGTCCGTTTGGTGCGGTTCTTCCCCCTGCTCACTAGCTCCGTGCGCGTGACTCCCAAGGTCGGCCTGATTCCACACCGGCCGGCCGGCATCCCCACGCAACGGCACGGTCGCCCGCTTAGCGCGGGCGCGCCATCGGCCCGGAGAGCACCCACGCGCGGCTGCGGATGAAACGTTCCCACGACTCGTTCGGGCGCAGCGCTCGAAAACGGCGACGGCATGCGATGAGGACGTGCGCGGCGACCAGCGCGTCGCCGAGCGCTCGATGTGCGGGCAGATCCTCGCCCGCGATCCGATCGATGCCGAGGAACCGCCGCAGCGTCTGGTTCTTATGATTCGGGGCCTCGGGGATGAGCGCGCGCGCCAACCGCATCGTGCACAGCGCCGCGTTGCCGACGGACGCGCCCACGAACGATAGATCGAACCGCGCGCAGTGCGCGGTGACGAGGCGGCCGCGGCAGAGCCTGCGCGCGTGCCGCAACGCGTTGCGAACGTCCGGAGCATCGCGAACCATGCCGTCGGTGATGCCGTGAATTGCGGACGCCGCCGGCGGGATGGCGATGCCGGGATTCACCAGCATTGCCCACCTGCCCACGACCCGGTCGCCGTCAACCAGCGCGCAGGCGATCTCGACGACGCGGTCGGCGACGGGACGCAAGCCGGTCGTTTCGACGTCGATCACGCAGTAGCGCTCCACGGACATGGAGCGAGGGTACGGCGCCTAAGTGCCACCTGTGTGGCAGACTACGTCCGGCGTTCCATCCAGCGATCGGGATGCGCGAGCGGCTCGAAGCCGTGACGCGCGTAGACCTCGTGGGCGTCGCGCGTGGCCAGAATCCAGCGCGACGGGCCGCGAACCTCGGGTGCGGAGAGCACGGCCTCGAGCATCCACGTCCCGAGCCCGCGCCCGCGATACGAGCGTTCGAGGATCACGTCGCAGAGCCACGCGAACGTCACGCAGTCGGTGACCACACGAGTGAACCCGACCAGCCGGCCTTCGCGCGGCTCGTAGAGCCCGAAGCAGAGGGAAGCCCGCAGCGAACGCTCCATGACCTCGCGCGGGCGCGCCGCAGCCCAGTAGCTGGAGCGCAACAGCCGTTCGATGGCCTCGGGCTCGAGGCGAGCCGGGTCGCTGCTGACGACGAAGCCGTCGCGCTCCGCGAGCACTACATCGGAGTCAGCGAGAGCGAGTCCGTGTTGAGCGTGTAGTTTCCCGCCGCGACCAGGTTGTTCGGGTTCGCGCAAATCACGCTGTTCTGCGGACCGTAGACGACGACGAGACCCGACGGTCCGCATTGAACCTGCACGAGCTGATAGTTCTGCAAGAACGTGTAACCCGGGCTGCTCGATTGGACTTGGTACGAGTTGTACGTCACGCCATTGTTGGCGATCGATCCGTAGACGGCCGCGCCGACCGCCGCCGACGTGACGCCGACGGCCATCGCGCCCCAGAAACCGCCGCCCCAGTAGCCCGTCGCAGGATACCACGCGGTTCCGTGATTCCAGCCCCACGCCGAGCCGCCGTAGTTGACGGGATTGTTGATCACCGTCCGGTTGACGTTGTTGTTGATGTTGGTATTCCGGTTGATATTGTTGTTGCTGTTGTTGCCGTTGTTGCGATTGCCGTTGCCGGCGTTGCCGTTGTTGCGATTGCCGTTGCCGGCGTTGCCGTTGTTGCGATTGCCGTTGCCGGCGTTGCCGTTGCCGCGGTTGCCGTTGCCGGCATTGCCGTTGCCGCGGTTGCCGTTGCTTACGTTGCCGCTGTTGCCCCGGTTGCCGCCGTTGCCGTTCCCGCGGTTGCCGCCGTTCATGCCGCCGCCGCTGGGGCGCGTCGCCGGCGCGCGTCCCGTGTCGTGCGAGAGATTGAAGCCGCCGCCGCCGCTCGGGGAACGGCCGCCGCCGCTCGGGGCGCGGCCGCCGCCGCTGGGCGCCCGCATTCCACCGCCGCCGCCGCCGCGCATGCCGCCGCCGCCGCCCCCGCGCCCGCCGCCGCCGCCGCCGCCGCGTCCGGCCGATGCGACGGCGGGTTGGAGCGCGAGCAGAATCGCGGCCATCAAACAGAGATACTTCATTTTACTTCACCACCTTGTCGATACGGCCGCTCAAACTGACGTACGTACCGCGGTTCGTCGAGAAAGAGAGCAGGATGCTGTGAGAAGGAACCTTGGTCGTCGAGAGGAGCATCTGCTGCGGCTCGTCGGTGGAGTTCACGTAGATGGTCCCGTGCTTGAGGTCGATGGCGCTGGTCTTTCCCGCTTGGACGAGGGTCGCGCTGGTCGCGAAGCAGATCATGAGGTCGCCTTGATACGAACAGGCGGCACGATTGATCACCAGCGTGCCCTTTCCGTCGCGCGTCGTCATGTAGAGCGCGTTGTGGATGACCTTGATCGCGACGTCGTCGTAGGTGTTCGTTGAACCGTCGGCCTGTCGGATCACGACGGTGCCCATCGCGGAGGCGGGGGCCGCACCGAGGGCAAGCGAGGCAAGCAGGGCCACGAGCGCCGCGCCGGCGATGGTGCCGCGAATTGGTAGTTTCATGGGAATCTCCCCGAAAGAAAGCAGGTGGGGGGGCTTCTCCGGCCCCGGGCAATGTACTGCAGCCGAGAGCCAAGCCGCTCGATCGGGCGCCCCCGGACGCTCGAAGGGCGGGGAAGCTTCAGGATTTCTTCATCCGGAGCGGCTAGCATCACAGGGCGGTCTGAGATGCCGTGCGTGGCGAGGTGGCAGTGTCTGGGGGAAACTGGTCGAGCGCCGCGGCACCTCAGCCGCTTTTTTCATTTGGCCCCGGGCGCCCCAGTCGGGTTTTGAAAAATGAAGCGGGTGCGCCAGTTGGGACTCCAGCGCACCCGCAGAGGACAAGCCTTGATCACCCTGCTGGGAATCGCGACTCGCCTATCCCTCCGAGAAGAATGTGTCGACGTTCTCGTCTTTGAGCGCGCTCCGCAAGACGAGCCGCAGCTCCTCCCAGCCGCGGTAGCCATGGGCGGAGACGGCATGCTCGACCGCCGCATCGAGAACTTCCGTCTCGGATCCCGAGATTCGCAACGAGCAGTTACCCCGGCTATCGAACTCGCGGCAATCGATATATTTGCGCGTTCTCAGTTTCGTCGGCACGCCACGGGATGGTACTGCTCAAAGGTCAAGAAATGGTCAAGCCCGGCTCGCCACGCTCCGTGACGGCGGGCGAATCGGCAAAGCGAGGACGAACGTGCTGCCGGCGCCGAAACGGCTCGCGACGGTAACGTCGCCGCCGTGACGGCGAGCGAGCGCGCGAGCGATCGCGAGCCCGAGCCCGGATCCTTGGGGCGCCCGCGCAACGTCGGCCCGCCAAAACCGGTCGAAGACGCGCTCGATGTTCTCGGGCGCGATTCCGACCCCCGTGTCGTTCACGACGATTTGGAATTCGGCTCCCTGCCGCCGGACCTCCACGCAAACCTGTCCTCCCGCCGGCGTGTACCGCAGCGCGTTTTCGAGCAGGTTCGCGACGATGCGCTCGATCTGGTCGGGGTTGCCGTACACGACCGCCGCCTCGTCCGCCGCGACGCGCAGCGCGACGCCCGCCTCCGCGAACCGCGCGCGAAAGTGCTCCGCGAGGGTCTCGACGATCTCGTCGAGGTCGACGACGTAGAGCTCGCGCTCGAGCGAGCGGTCCGCGCCGGCGAGCAGCAGCAGGTCGCTGGCGAGCCGCGCCATCTGCCGCGCCCCGTCGGCGATCGTTTGAAAGCGGGCGCGGTCGTGCGCCGGATTGCGGTCGGAATCGCGCAGCGCCGCGTCCGCGCTCGCCGCAATCACCGTCAACGGACCGCGCAGTTCGTGCGATGCGTTGTCGGTGAACTCGCGAAGCGTGCGAAAGCTCTGTTCGACCGGCCGCACCGCGCGGCGCGCCAGCGCGAGTCCCCCCGCAGCGGCGCCGACGACGGCGAGCAACGTTCCGAGCAGCAAACCCGTGTCGAGATACCGGACGTCGGTACGCATACGGCTGTTCGACTCGCTGGCGACGACGGTCCCGACCGTCCGATGCGTCCGGGGATTGCGGATCGGCGTCGTCACGCTGTCGAAGAGCTTGTTCGACGACTGCGAGGCCGGGGTCAGGCCCTCGGCTGCGACCAGCCGTCCGTAGCGGTCGAACCACTGCAGGCCTTGATCTTCGGTGAGCAACGCCGCGTTGGAGATTTCCGCCTTGTCGATCGCGAGCGTGTTTCCCGTGAACAGCACGCTCCGCATGCCGGCGCGCGCGATGTCTGCAAGGCGTGACGTGGTCTGCTCGTCGATGATGGCCACGAAGACGAACCGCACGATGACCGCGGCGACAGTAAAGATGGCGGCAAACGCGACCAGGTACGAGAGCAGCAGCCGGCGCTCTAGCGCGAACGGCGCGGAACCGGATTCACGAACCCAAGTCAGCAAGGCGATACCCCATTCCGTAGACGTTCTCGATCGGATCGTCGATGGCGCCGACCGTCCGCAGCTTACGGCGGAGGTTCGTGATGTGCGTCTTGATGGAATCGCGACCCGCGTCGTCGTTGAACGTCGTCACCTTCTCGCGTAAGAGACGCCGGCTGAACACCTGCAGCGGGCTGTGCATCAGCGTCTCGAGGATCGTGTACTCCGTACCCGTCAACGGGACCGGCGTTTCGTCGTAGGTCACGAGCCGGCGGCTCGGATCGAGCCGCAGTCGTCCGCGCTCGATGACCGGTTGGCGCACGTTGCCCTGACGTCGCGAGACGGCTCGTATGCGCGCCGACAGCTCGGAGAGATCGAATGGCTTCACGATGTAGTCGTCGGCGCCCGCATCCAGCGCGCGAACTTTGTCGCGCACGTCGTCGCGCGACGTGACGATCAGAATGAACGCCTTCGATCGCGCGGCGCGCAGGCGGCGGCACAGCTCGAGCCCGTCGAGGCCCGGCAGCAAGATGTCGAGCAGCACGACGTCGTACACGTCGGTCAGGGCGAAGTCGAGGCCGATTCGGCCGTCTTCGACGACTTCCACGGCGTGGTGCTGCCGGCGCAGATCCTCGACCATGGATTGATGGATCCGCGGATCGTCCTCGACGATCAGTATCCGCATCGCAATCTGCTACGCTCGGCGCACTGGTAGTCCTGCGTTGGGACGCTCACTCCACGCGCAGCGGCGCCTCCTCGATCTGCGCGTCGCCGGGCGTGTTGCGCGCGATGATATAAAGCTCGTACCAATGACGCCGCGAGAGCGGCGGCAGCTCGAGCACGTGCGTATGGAAGCGGTACACGCCGGGGGCGACGTGCTTGCTGTTGATCGAGAAGGCGGCCGTCCGAACTTCCACCGACGCGACGTTGGTGCTCGTGAGAATCGTACCGTCGAACCAGCTGCCGGGCTCGATGGTCAGCGTCGAGACCCACATGCGGACGATGCGGGGGGGCGCGTTCGGCGCGGCGACCGGCGGCGTTGGCCAAACGCGCGGTTGCTTCGCCGAAACGACGAGATTCGGCGGAACCGCAACCGGCTTGGGCGAACATCCGATGAGCGCCGCCGCAAGTACCGCTGCGGGCCACCATACAAGGACGCTACGAAAAGGGTTTCGAGGCGAGTCGAAGGATGACGGCCGACACATGAACCTAGTGGAATTGCTTTCCCCTCGGGCGGAAGCCGAGCCTTCCATTTCGCGGCTCGACCTCCACGTCGAGAGCTCCGGGGCGCCAAGCCGGCTGGATTGGCTGCTCACGTTCGCGGGCCTATGGATCATGACGGGCCTCTTCATCGACGCGCACCAGCATCTCTTCCTCGCGGTCGAATCGTTCCTGAACCCCTGGCACATGACAATGTACAGCGGCGCGGTATTCGCGGCCATCGTGCTGGGCGTGACCATCGCCCGCAACTACCGTCGTTGCGGCTCGTTCTGGAAAGCGGTTCCGCCCGGCTACGCGCAGAGCGTCTTCGGCGTGGCGGGGCTGCTGCTGGGCGGAGCACTGGACTTCGCGTGGCACGGCTTCTTCGGATTCGAGCACCAGCTCGATCTCCTGCTGAGCCCGCCGCACCTGTTCTTGCTGACGGGGCTCTTCTTTCTCATCACGGGGCCGGTGCGCAGCGCGCTGTTGCGGCCGAATGCCGGCAGCCTTCTCGGGCAGCTGCCGATGCTCGTTTCGCTCGGACTGGCGTTCGAAATCGTCCAGTTCGTCACGCAATACGGCTTCTATCCCGAGGCGCTGATGCGCGATCATCCGCTGTCGCAGACGGCCTTCGCGAGCGATCAGTTCGTGTTGTCGGTATTCCTCTTCTATCGTCAGGCGCTCGAGATCGCGATCGTGATCTGGCAGAGCCTGCTGCTCGCGGCGGCCGTCTTGTACATCTGCGTGCGCCGGCGGCTGCATTTCGGAGCGCTGGCCGTTCTCTGCGTGGTCGAGAAGCTCTGGATCGGCGGCGAGCTCTCGAGCGATCGCATGGAGCTTCTACTGGTCGTGCTCGCGTCGATCGCGGCGGGAATCGCGGGTGACCTCGTCGTGGCGAAGCTGCGAGCGTCGGCGCGCAATCCCAACGCGTTCCGGCTGCTGGGCTTCGTCGTGCCGTCGGCGTACTTCGCGGCCTACTTCGCGTTCGCGGTGCCGATGTTCGGCGGCACGTGGTGGGACGCCAGCTTCGTGTTCGGATCGATCGCCGAAGCGGGCCTCGTGGGCCTCTGCGTCAGTCAGCTCTTCTTAGCGGGATCGCAAACGAGCACTAGCGCTTCGTGAAGCTCTACCCGAGCGCGTATGCGCTCGCGCTCGGTACGGCCGTCCTGCACCTCGCCGTCTGCCACCGCTTCGGATACTATCGCGACGAGCTCTACTTCATCGACTGCGCGAAGCATCTCGCATGGGGCTACGTCGATCAGCCGCCGCTCGCGCCGTTCGTCACCTGGCTGACGGGGCCCTGGGGCTATCCGGTGTGGGGACTGCGCTTTTTCCCCGGCGTGCTCGCCGGAGTCACGGTGCTCTTCGGCTGCGCCATCGCGCGCGAGCTCCGAGGCGGAGCGTTCGCGCAGACGCTGACCGGTCTCACCATCGTGCTCGCGCCCGGCCTGATCGGCATCGCCTACGGCCTCTCCACCGAGCTGCTTTCCCCCGCCGCGTGGACCGCGCTGATCTATCTCACCATTCGCCTGGTCAAGACTCGCGACGAGCGGCTCTACGTGCCGATCGCCCTCGTCGTCACCCTGGGACTGTATGCGAAGTATTCGATCGCGGCGTGCGCCGTCGCGCTCGGCGTCGGGCTGTTGGCGACCGGGCACGCCAAGCTGCTGCGATCTCGCTGGCTCGCGTTCGGCATCGTCCTGACGCTGCTGCTCGTCCTTCCCAACGCGCTCTGGCAGATCCGTCACGGCGTTCCGATGTTCGAGGTGCTGCACAACGATCAGCTCAACCGCCACGCGCTGGCCAACGGCATGGCCGACGAATCGCCGAACCGCTGGATCAACGCGCTCTACATGTTCGGCCTGCAGTTCGCGTACAACAACCCGTTCTTCGCCCCGGTGTGGATCTGGGGGCTCGTATGGCTCTGGTCGTTTCGCTCCGGCGGAGAGCGCGCGCCGTTCCGCTACCTGACCGTCGCCTATCTCTTGCTGCTCGGGCTGCTGATCGCGACGATCGGGCGCGGCTACTACATCCAGGGCCTGTATCCCGCGCTGTTCGCCGCGGGCGCGGTCGCGATCGAGGGCGCGACGGCCGCTACGCGGCGCGGCCTGCGGGCGGCGATCGTTGCCGTCGCCGTCCTGGCGGGGCTGCCGATGTTTCCGCTCTCGCTTCCGATCCTGCCGCTGCCGCAGTACATGGCCTACGAGCGCGCGATCGGCTTGAGCCGCCCCGCGCCGCCCGACGGAACGCGGCATCTGATTAACCCGATGTTCGCCGATCAGCTCGGCTGGAAGACGATGACGCAGACGGTGGCCGGCGCATACTGGTCGCTGCCGCCGGCGCAACGCAAGACCACGGCGGTGTTTGCCGATCGCTACGCGTACGCCGGGGCGCTCGACTACTACGGCCCGCGCTACGGCCTCCCCGCCGTCATCAGCCCCAACAACTCGTACTATCTGTGGGGCACGCGCGGTTACAGCGGACGCTCGATGCTGGCCGTCGGCGCTACGGACTACCGGCTGCTGTTGCATTGGTTCGGGAGCGTGCGGCAGATCGCGGTCTATCGCAACGACTATCGCTGGATGCTCGAGGGCCCGCTGCCGATCTACATCTGCACGCGGCCGCGCGTTCCGCTGGCGGCGATGTGGCCGGCCCTGAAGTACTACGGCCTGTGACCGGCTCGCGGGAAGGATTCATTTAGCCGCTGGTCCCAAGGTAAGCGCCGATGGAAAACGTGCACGCCGAGCGCTCCGCGGGCTGGTCGGTCATCTGCTACGTCGCGCTGCTGGTGCTTGCGACGTTTCTCACAAACGGCATGCCGTCGCTGACGTACAAGCCGGGCGTCGCCGCGCTGTCGATCGACTCGCACCGCTTCGGCCTGCTGCTCGGCGCGTGGATCACGTTTCCCGCAGCCGCCTTCTTTCTGTGGTTCCTCGTGGGACTGCGCAGCTATCTCAGCCACGCGCCGGGGCGTCAGGAGGGGCTGCCGGCGTTCGCGCTGGTCGCCGGCGTGGTGATGGTCGCGAACTCGCTGTGGTCGGCCGGCATGCTGACCGCCGCACTCTACGCTGGGCCCGACCTGTTCCAGTCGCACGCCCTCTCGGGCATCTTCGACGCATACTTCTTCACGCAAGGCGGGCTCGGGTACGCGCCGGTGGCGATCTTCATCTTCGCGGCCGCTCACAGCATGCGGCGCCACGAACGGGCGCCGGCGTGGCTGTCGGTGCTCGGCTATCTCGCGGCGCTGGGGGCCGGAATCGCCACCCTCTCGATCTTCTTCGGTACCGACTCCGTCATGGCGCCGAGTCAACCGGGTCCCGGATACGCCGGCGCGGTTCCCAGCGCCATCTGGCTGCTCGCGACCGGCCTGGTGCTGGTGTTTCAGAGCAGCCGCGGATCGGCCTCGTCCAAGACGTCCGGCGCGTCGTAGTTCGCGTTATTCACGCGCTTCGAAACCTCGCGCACGCGCAGCAGCCGGGCGTCGAGAGGACGCAGCACCGACGCGGCGGCCTGCGGCGGCAACGGGTCGGGATCGAGCCATAGATCGACCGCCGAGCCGGTGAGGATCACCGGCATGCGGTCGTGCACGGGCGCGACGAGCGCGTTGGGCTCGCAGGTCGCGACGTCGCACGCCGCGATGCCGTCGAGCGGTTCCCAGAGGCCGGCGAACGCGAACGGCTCGCAGGACGCGAGCGTGAAGTAGTACGGGCGGCCGCCCGACCATTCGTAGAAGCCGTCGGCGAACTCGATGCAGCGCCGCCGGATCGGCGCGCGGCGTGCGGCGATGGACTCGCCGCGCACGTTGATGCGCCCCCGCAGGCCCCAGTGCAGCTCCTCCACTCGATCGCTTCCGTCGTTGCGCACGCCCAGCACGTTCTGCGCGGGCGCGACGTTGTAGCGCGGCAGCCGCGTATCGCTGAACTCCGGGAATCGAAAGCGGGGGAAAGCGGTCGCGAGGGCCTGCGGGCGCGCGAGCGTGAATCTACCGCACATGACGGCACTCGTTCGAGCACTTGCCGGCGCTGCGCTCTTCGCCGTCACGTATTTCGACGCGCACAATCACATCACGGGGGTTCTTCCCTATCAGGCCTACGCCAATCTTCCGGCCTACATCCACGGCCTCTCCGCCCCCGGACATCCCGTCGGATTCGACGACCGGCTCGCCCTCTACCGGTATCTGGACGATACGTGGTACCGGCAACGAGGCGCAGCCCTCGACGACCGGCTCTTCTCGCCGGCCGACGGGCAGCGATTCGCGCTCGGAGCCCGCGGCGCGCTCGTCGTCTACAAGGGCGAAGTAGCCGGCAGCGCGAGCGCGCTCGACGGAACGCTGGAGCGGGTGCTCACGGCGACGCCGTGGACCGAGTTCGACAGCGCCTACGCGTTTCGCGGCGGGCCCGCCGGCGCGTATCTGCGCGATCGCTTCTACGGCGGCAGCGACGAACGCCTTAACGCCGACCTGTGCAAGGCCACGATTCTCGAGCTCGCGCGCACCCACATCGACGCCTCCGAGCAGTCGCTGCCGTTCGTGGGCGGATGGCGCTTCGATCGCGGTACGTCCGGCGCGCTCGAAACGATCGAGTGCGTGCTGCGCGCTCCCGCCGACGCCGGGCTGCGCGCCGCGCTGAGCGCGGCGCACGAGCGTCTGCCGTCGATCAAGATCGTGCTGATGACCCACACCGCGCAGCTCGCGGCGCTCGCGAATGTGACGAGCTACAGCGAGTGGTCGCGCAGCGGCGCCTGCTCGTCCGTCGCGTTGCCGCGCGCGTTGGTGACGCCGCCGAAGGCCGTCTACGACGGGCTGATGGGCTGGAGCCAAGGGAAGGCCGTGGTTCCGGCGGGCGAAGCGCGGCGCTACTTCGACGACGTCGTCGGCATCGACACCGCGGCGCCGGAGACGACGTGCTTCACGCCGCAGGGCATGACGCAGTACGAAGAGCTGATCGGCGCGGTCTACCGCGCCTCGAAGGCGCGGCGCCGTGCGGGCTGGCACGGCAAGCTGCTCGTGCACACGCACGCCGGCGAGGGCGCCGTCATCGACTACGCACCGAGCCCGCCGCCGCAGCCCTGGACGTTCGAGAGTCTGTTCGCGCAACTGCCGCCCGCGCGCCGCAACGCCGCGCAGGCACGGGCGAACGTCTCGATGCTGCTCGGCGCGATCGGCGACTTCGAGCGGCGCCATCCCGACGCGCGAACGTACGTGGTGTTCCGTCTGGCGCACGCCACGTGGGCGACTCCGGAGCAGGCGCAGCGGATGCACGACGAAGGCGTCGAGGCCGACGTGAATCTCGAGAGCAACGTCGCGACCGGCGCGTATCCGATCTCGCGCATGCCGATCGGCAGCGACGCCGTACTGGGCCGCATCGGGCCGCTGGCGCGCGATCCCGCCACGAACTTCGAGCTCAACGACCTGCTGGGCGCGCTCGTGACGGACCCGGCGGATCCGCAACAGGTGGGCGACGTCCTGGGCGCCGCGTCGCTCCGGCATCTGCTCGAGGCGCACGTGCTCTGCCTCTTGGGTACCGACGCGGGCGGCGTGGAGCATTCGGACATCGTCAAAGAGTACGAGTACGCCGGCGCGCTGATCGCGTATTGGAACCGCTCCGACGCGGCGTTTCGCGCGCGCTTCGGCGGCACCGGGGTCGCGACGCTCTTCGACGACGTTCGCCGCCACCTCGGCGATATGGCCTCGGATTCCGCGCCGGCATATTAGAAGTCGCCGGGGCGGCGACTTGCGTAGATGAATTCGCACTTGTACGCGCGCATACTCGTAATGCGAGCGGCATCGCCGCCGCAGAATGAAGGCAACATTGCTTAGCCCAAGATGGCTCATTTGCGTGCCGTGCATCGTTCTGGCCGGGTGCCTTGCGCAGCAGCCCGCCGGCGCTCCGTCGAGCACGACCCCGGCGTCGTCCGGCGGTCTCTCTCAACTTCCGCCCGTCCCGGACGGCGATACGGCCGACGTCAACGTTACGCTGCTCGACCGAACCGTCGAAATCTCGCCCGGCGTTCGCTATCAAGCGTGGACGTTCGACGGCACGGTCCCGGGACCGGTGATTCACGCACGCGTCGGACAGAGGATCAACGTCGCGCTCACCAATAAGGCGAGCATCGGCCATTCGATCGACTTCCACTCGGCGCTCGCGCCTCCGAGCGTTTCGTACGCGACGATTCTTCCGGGCCAGACCATTCGCTTCTCGTGGGTGGCGAAGTATCCCGGCGTCTTTCTCTATCACTGCGGCACGCCGCCGGTCCTCATGCACATCGCCAACGGCATGTACGGCGCCGTGATCGTCGACCCGCCCGGTGGTTGGCCGGGCGGCGACATGCGCTCCTACGTCTTCGTTCAGAGCGAATTCTATACCCAGCCCGTACCGCACCAGCGCGGGCAGTTCACCGGCGATATGGACAAGATGATGTCGGCGCATCCCGACTACGTGACGTTTAACGGTCGCGCCTTCCAATATCAAGATCGTCCGCTCCCGATCGAGGTGAATAAGCCCGTGCGGATCTTCGTGGTCAACGCAGGACCGAGCCGCTTCTCGGCGTTTCACGTCGTCGGAACCATCCTCGACCGGGCGTTCGTCGACGGGAACCCGGACAACGAGCTGCACGGCCTGCAGACGATGCCGATCGCACCGGGCGACGGCGCCATGGCCGAGTTTACCGTGCAGCAGCCCAGCCGGTATCCGTTCCTGACGCACTCGTTCGGAGACGCGGATCTCGGCGCGATGGGGGCCTTCGTCGCCAAGTAGGCCCAAACGGCCGGGACGTGGCATAATTCGAGTGGCTTTCCCGTCACTTACGAGGAGAACGTATCGTGTTTCGACGTCGTATCTTGGCTCTGATCGCCGGCGCTTTCGCCTGCGCGCCTCTTGCGGCGGCGGCGCAGCCCGCCGGCCCGCGACCCTCAATCGCCGTTCTCGACTTCTCGACCCGCGGCCTGACGTCGGACTGGTACGGCTCGTTCCAGCCGGGCGTCGCCCTGAGCGACCTGGTCACCGACCAGATCGTCAACGGGGGGCGGTTCAACGTCGTCGACCGCACGCACCTGAGCTCGACGCTGGGAGAGCATCAGCTCGCGGCGAGCGGCGAGGTCGACCCGCAATCGGCGATCAGCGCGGGACGCATGGTCGGCGCGCGCTACCTGGTAACGGGCAACGTCCTGCAGCTGGACCAGACCGGCGCGAGTGGGGCGAGTGCCGGGAGCTGGCTCCCCGGCGTCGTCGGCGCGGCGGCCGGCAGCGTCTCCACCCACCGCGTGACCATCAAGGTCGCCGTGCGCGTGATCGACGCGAAGACCGGGCAGATCGTGCAGAGCTTCTCGGACGAGGCGACGCGGACCGGAACGTCGTGGAACGCCGGCGGATTCGCGGGCTACGGCGCCGGATCGTACAGCAACTCGACGTTCGTCAACAGCGACATGGGACATCTGATCGACGACGAGGCAGGTAAGATCGCCTCGACGCTCGACCCGAGCCGGTTTAACTCCGGTCCGGTCGCGCCGACGCTGACGGGCCACATCGCAGCGATCGACGGCAGCAACGTCATCATCGACATCGGCGCCAACGTGGGCGTTTCTGCGGGCCAGATGTTCGACATCGTCAAACAGAAGTCGATCGTGGACCCCACCACCCACCAGGTGCTGCACGTGGACGAAAAGATGGGAAGGCTGCAGATCGACAGCGTGAGCTCGAACGCATCGGTCGGCCACGTCGTCTCGGGCAAGGCCGCCGTCCGTCTGACGGTGACGTCCTCGCCGTAGCGCTGCGGGCGTTTAGGCGGTCGCGCTGATCCTGGCGACGACGCGCTCGACTTTGACGAGCCGCGTCTTCGTCATGCGGTCGTGCAACAGGACGCGCCGCCAAATGAAACTCAGCGGAACGATCAGCCACCAGACGGCGAACACGATGAAGTAACGGCCGATCGTGCGCCAGATGCCCGGCTTGCGGAAGTCCACCGTGACGACGCGCAACCCGGCGATCATCATGCCGAAGGTTTGTCCCGCCACGATCACCAGCAGCGCGAGGTACAGCGGAAACCAAAAGAAGAATCCGAGCCGCCGAATCAGGCCGTTGAAGTAGCCGACGACTCCGTCGAAGGAGAGCGGCACGTCTTGGTCACCCACGCGGACGGCGACGCGGCGATCGCCGAGCACCAGCGGCCCCACCGTCGCCTCGTCGGTGGGCACCGGCGAGGGCGACGGCTGCGTCCGACTCTGCGTGCCGTGCGTCTTCCCCTTGATCGAGAGCGACCCGACCACGGGCTCAGAGATCGAGACGTCGCCCGGCTCGACCGAGACGCGGTGCGTCGTGCGTTCGCCGACGACGCTCCCTCCGAACGATGTGATGATCGCCGTCACGACCACCGCGTCGATGCCCCAGGCGGCGAAGCGTCGCCACCAGCCCGCGCAGTCGCGCGACTCGACGCGCGTTTCGCCCGGCGCCGGGAGCGCCGGCGGTTCCTCGCTGCGTTCGCGCAGGAACCACGCCTCCGCGTCCGCGTACGCCTGAGTCCCGACGAAATGGCGCAACGAGGCGATGCGCCGCGTCGCGTACGGCTCGGCGCTCAGCCACTCGCCCCACCGCAGCACGGAGTCGGCCTGCACCTCGTCGTGCTGATCGGCGAACGCTTCGTAGTCCACCTTGCGCCCGAACTCGTGGAACGCGGAGATGCCCATCGCGCGAACGGCGGCGTCCACGCTGCCGCAACAGAGCGCGCCCACTTTGTCGCACGTCAGCGCGCAACGCCGCAGCCACGCTCCGAAGATGAGAGAGATCAGCGGGTTCTCGTTTCCGTTCACGCTCAGCAGGGAGTGGAAGCGCGTATGACCGGCGGCGATGTGCCCGAGCTCGCGGCCGATCATGAACGCAAGCTCGTCGTCGGTGAAGAGTTCGATCCAGTGGCTCGAGAGCACGAGCGCGTAGGGCGCGCCGAAGCCGAGCGCGACGACCGGTACGTAGTTGTCCTCCCGCACGAAGATCACCGGCATCGGGATCTCGAGCGCCGCACACGTGCGCCGCACGATGACGAACACGCGCGGGTATTGGCGCTCGTGCACGCGCACGCTCGAGCCCAGCAGCCTGCCTCGCGCGAGGGTGACGTAGACCATCGCGATCACGATGAACAGCGCGACCTGCGACGCGCCGATCGATTCGTGCAGCACGAAGCCGATTCCGAGCGCCGCCGGCAGCGCGAAGAACGCGGTCAGCCAGAAGGCCGTCTGCTCGGACGGCTCTCGCAGGGTACCGGGGCCTTCGAACAGCGCTTGCATCAGCCGCCCTTTGCCATGAAGTAAAACATTCCGGCCGTCGCTCCGGCCATCAGCGTCACGGTGCCCCACCCCCAAGCGCGGGCGAGGGGCGAGCTGATCCACTTCCCCATGACGTGCTTATTCGACGCCAGCCACACGATGACGGCGATCAAGGGAACCGCGGCGACCCCGTTGAGGATGGCCGACCAGAACAGCGCCTTGATCGCGTCGACGTGCAGCAAGTTCATCGCGATCCCGATCAAGACCCCGATCGCAACGATGCCGTAGAAGCGGGGCGCGCGGCGGACCGGCTCGTTGAGCCCCTCGCGGAACCGGAACGTCTCCGCGGCGACGTAGGCCGACGACGTGGCGAGCACGGGTACCGCCAACACGCCCGTGCCGACCATGCCGAGCGCGAAGAGCAGCTCCGCAAAGTGTCCGGCCAGCGGCCGCAGGGCGCGGGCCGCCTCGGCGGCGGTCGCAATCGTCTTACCGTGGGCGCCGAGCGTCGCGGCCGTCGTGACGATGATGAAGAACGCGACGACGTTGGAGTAGATCATCCCCACGTTCACGTCGGCGTGCATGTCGGCCAGCGTGCGTGCGTCGGTGCCGCGCCGCGATGCGATCGTCTTCTGACCGGCCTTCTTCTCCTCTTCGATCATCAACGAGGCTTGCCAGTAGAAGAGGTACGGCGTGATCGTCGTCCCGAGCACGCCGACCATCGTGGACAGCCACGTCGAATCGAAGTGCAGGCGCGGAACGGCGAAGTGGATCAGCACCTGCGTCCACGGAGGGCGCACCACGAAGGCCGTCACGACGTAAGCGAACAGCGCCAGCGTGAGCCACTTGAACGTCTTTTCCAGCAGCCGGTAGGAGAGCCACGTCTCTGCCGCGATCAACCCGACGCCGAACAGAAAGACGAGCGCCTCGGACGGAACCGGCACGACGAGATTCGTCGCGGCGGCCATGCCGCCGATGTCGGCGCCGAGGTTGAACGTGTTCGCGACGATGACCAGACCGGCCAGCGGGTACGCGAGCGCCGGATGCAGGCGCTTGCGCATCATCGCCGCCAGACCCACGCCGTTGACCATCGCGATGCGCGCGCACATGCCCTGAATTACCGCCATCATCGGCGTGGAGATCAGCGTCAGCCACAGCAGCGAGTAGCCGGTGGTCGCGCCGGCGACCGAGTACGTGGATATCCCCGACGGATCGTCGTCCGCCGCGCCGGTGATGAGCCCCGGCCCGAGGTTCGCGAAGAACTTACGGACGTTCAAGCGCGGCCGCGATTTCGCCACCGGGGATGGCCTCGCGCACGGACGCGAGGTCGCCCGCCCGCAGCGCGTGCGCCGTCCGCACCAGCGCGGTCATCGCGACGCGGTAGAGCGCGCCGCCGACGCTCACTCGCACGACGCCCGCGGCCGCAAGCTCCGACAGCGAAACGGCGCCGTTTTCCGGGCCGATCAGGACGTTCACGGGCTTCGGCGCGACGGCGCGCACGACGGCACGAATGGCTTCCATGTCCGGCAGACAGGGAGCGTAGAGCACGTCCGCGCCCACTTCGGCGAACGCCGCGAGCCGCGCGATCGTGTCGTCGAGATCGGGGTTGCCCTGCAGAAAGTTGTCGGTCCGGCCGGTGAGCAGGATGCGCCCGCGCGCCGCGCCGGCGGCCGCCCGCACGCGCGCGACGGCATCGTCGAACGCGTGCAGTGGCCTCGCCGGATCTGCGGTCGTGTCCTCGATGCCGAGCCCGGCCAAGCCGGCGTCGGCGGCGGCGCGAACCGTGGCGGCGCAGTCGTGCGGCTCGGCGCCGAAGCCGTCTTCGAGATCGCCGTTGACCGGCAGGCCGCCCGCTCGTGACAAGAGCGCCGCATGCTCGATGGCTTCGTCGCGGGTGACCTCGCGGCGTCCATCGCGGCGGCCCAGCGAGAGCGCCAGCCCGAGCGAGGTGCTGCCCAGCGCCTCGAAGCCGGCGCGCGCGAGCAGCGCCGCCGACGCGGCGTCCCATGCATTGGGCATGACGAACGCGACGCCGGGCCGTTCGTGCAGCGCGCGAAATCGTTCGTAGGCAGTCATTTGCGTGCCGTTCTTCGCCAGGACCCGAGCGAAGCCATAGAAGAATCGCCCATGGTGTCACGCTTCGCGGCGTTCCTCTTGGCCGCCGTCGCGCTCGCCCTCAACGTCGCCGCGTCGGCCGAGATCTTCGAGCCGCCGGGCGCGCTCGGCTACCGGTTGACCTACACCGACGGCTTCCGAGTCGCGGCGGTCGATGCCGGGAGTGCGGCGGCGCGGGCCGGGATCGCGGCCGGCGACCGGCTCGACGTGTCGCGATCGAGGCTGCACGATCGCATCGTTGCGCTCGAGTACCGGCCGCCGCTCGCCGGCGAATCGGTTTCGTTCGCGGTGATTCGCCCGGGACGCCCCGCCCCGCTCGACGTCACCCTGCGCGCCGGGACGCCGACGCGCGACGAGACACGGCAAGCGCAGTTCTCCCCGCTCACGTCGCTGCTGCACCTCACCGGCTTTGCGTACATCGGCGTCGCGCTGTTCATCTTGTTGCGCCGTCCCAACCGGATGACGTGGGGACTCTTTCTCTATCTCATCTCGGCGGCCAACGCGTCGCAGCACCGGTTCCCCGACGGGCTCTTTCCCTTGGCGCAGTTCGCATCGGACGTCATCGACATCGCCGGGCCGATCGGCTTGCTGATCTTCGCGGCGCGGTTTCCGCACGACGAGGCGCTCGGATGGGAGGCCTGGATCGATCGGCTCGCGATTCCCATCGGCGCCGTCTTCGCCGTGCCCAACATCGCCTGGGACGCGACGTCGCTGCTGGCGGGCCGGAGCCCCGCCCCGTGGATGTCGCTCGGCTCTACGGCCGGCGCGCTCGGTTTGATCCTCGCGTCCGGCGCGACGCTGGTCGCGAGTTACTTCGGCGATCCGCCCGCCGAGCGCCGGCGGCTGCAGTGGGCCATCCTCGGCGTGCTCTTCACGCTGCCCAGCTACGCGTCGGAGTGGGGACGCTACTGGTCGACGACCTATCTCGTCGCCACGTCGGAGGCGCTCGTGTGGACCGCGACGATCCTCTACGCGTGCGCGCCGTTCGCGCTCGCGTACGCCGTCGTGCGAAGCCGAGTGTTCGAGGTGTCGTTCGTGATCGGCCGCACGCTGATCTACACCATCCTCACCGGCACGATCTTCGCGTTCTTCGCGTTGGTCGAGTGGCTCGCGGGACGCCTGCTCGAAGGCACCGGCGTTACGATGGCGCTCGTCGCGCTCGCCGCCATCGGCGTGGCCTTCTCGCTCGAATTCCTCTATGCGAAGGTCGAGCTCTTCGTCGAGCGCGTGCTCTTCCGTCGCCGGCACCTGGCCGAGCGGCACCTCGAGCGCGTGGCCGAACGGCTGCAGTCCGCGCCGAGCCGCGAACGCGTCGAGGAGGCGCTGCTGTACGAGCCCGTGCGCGCGTACGCGTTGACCTCGGCGGCGCTCTTCCTGCGCGACGGGTCGGGCGAGCTGTCGCGCGCCGGCGAGACGCTCGACCGCGGGGTGGCGGCGAAGCTCGACGGAGCGCGCCGCAGCGTACGGCTCGAGGGCGACCCCGTGCTCGCGGTGCCCGTCTACGTGCGCGCGCGGCTCGAAGCGGTGGCGCTGTACGGCGCGCACGTCAACGGCGAGGACATCGCGCCCGACGAAGCGGCCTCGCTCGAAGCGATCGGCGCGGCCGCGGGTCTCGCGTACGACCACCTCGAGGCCGCGCGCATCCGCGACGAGGCCACGCGCTGGCGCCGGCTCGCGGAGGGACAGGCGCGCGAGCTCGCCGCGCTGCGCGAGCGGCTCGGGCTACTCGGCGAGCATCTCGCTCGCGACGACGCTGACGGGGACCGTCCCGTGTGACAGCAGGTCGTCGTGGAACGCCTGCAAGTCGAAGGCCGCGCCCTTTTTCGCCTTGTAGGCGGCGAGCAGCTCTTCGATTTGCGCCTTGCCGACGGCGTAGTCGAACGCCTGACCCGGACCGAGCGCGAACCGGCTGACCTCGCCGGCCGCGGTCGCCTTGTCGACGCCAGCGTTGGCGGTAAACCACGTCACCGCACGATCGAACGTCCACTCGCCCGTCGCGAGTTTGGTGTCGACGATCGCACGCGCTCCGCGCAAACGCTCGAACTGGGCCACGGCGTACCGCCCGTCGAGATCCGTGCCGTAGAGGCCGTCGCGCGCGAGCAGCGCCTCTTCGTAGAACGCCCAGCCTTCCGAGAAGACGCCGTCCGACGAGAGCCGCCGCACGGGATCGGGATTGTGCTTCGCGATCGACAGCTGAAGGAAGTGGCCGGGGAAACCCTCGTGGCCGCTGGTCATCAGCACGCGATCGCGGTCGAAGTCTTCGAAGATCGCGCCCTTCGCCGCCGCCTTGGCCATCTCGGGATTGGGCGGCGGAACGAAGTAGATGCCGTCGGTCTGCTTCGAGAGGAGCGGCGGAGGATTCATCGAGGGTCCCGGCAGGATCGGCTGCAAGAACGGCGGCGTTTCGACGATCTGCATTCTGCCGACGTACGCGGGAATCGTGACGATTCGCTTGCGCTCGATGAACGATCGCAGCGTGTCGAGCTGCGCTTGGAAGAAGGCGAACTGCGCGTCTTTGGTCGTCGGCGTCATGCCGCCCCCGTTCGCGGCCGCTTGAACGGGGTTCGAGAGATCGACTCCCTTCGCTTTCGCTTGCGCGAGTATCGAGCGTTCCTGAACCCTTGCGGCGTCGAGCGTCTTCTGACCGATCGCGGCGACCTGACCCGCGTTATACGGAAGCAGCTGCTCGTCGCGCAGCATGGCGTTGTACGCATCGGCGCCCATGACGTAGTTGGTCGGCCAGCTCGCGGCGTTGGCGCTCATCCACGACGTCCACTGCGTGATTGCGGCAACCGTGGCGTCACGCGCCTTGATGAAGCGCGCGTGCTGATCCGCGGGCAGCCCGGCCGCCATCGGCGTGAGAATGTAGGTGAACAGCGCGGGCGCCATCGCGAGCTGCTTGAGTGCGACCTCTGCTTGCAGGCGCCCCGGATGCGTGATCATCGGACGCTGCGCGGCCATCCACGCCGGCGCCTTCTCGAGCCGCGACGTGAGATTACTCCACCACACCGTCGGATCTTGACCCTCTTTGTGGAGGATCATCGTGAAGACGACTCCCATCACGGCGAGCGGCGGCCCCGACGGATCCTTTCCGGCCTCAACGTCGGCGAACGCGCGACGCTGCGTGACGACGAACGCCCGCATCAGCTTGACGTCGTTACGGTCCTGCAGCGTGGCGCCCGTCAGGTCGATCGCGTCGAGCCTCTGCTCGTAGCTCGCGAGCATCGCCCTGAACTTCGCGAGCCCCGCGGGCGACGGATCGCTCCAATCGCCGTCGTGGCTGTAATCGCCCAGGAACGTGGCGATCTCGGGCGAGGCCGCGAGGTACCGGTTCATCGCGTCGATCTGCAAGGCGGCGATTTGCTCGGCGGGCGTGCCGGCGGCGGGGGAGCGCAAGGGAATCAAAAGCATGGCGAAGGCCGCCGCGGCGGCCAAAATCCGTTCGGTCATGATGCGGATACGGGCCGCTGCGCCGAATGTTTCGCTTGCCGGCTCGGCAGGGTATATGGGCGAAACCAAGCCAGCCTACTCAGTAAAGGAGGGAGCTCTCGATGATTCGGTCCATGGCGATCTCCCTGGTCGTGCTCGCGCAGATTCCTCTGGGCGTCCGCGCGTGCGACGGGGCCGATCCGGCAATCACGTCCGTCTCGCTCGCGCAAATGACGCACACCCGGTATCTCGACCTGTACCACGTGACGGCGACGGTCAAAAACGTCGGCAGCGAGGCGCAGCCCGGCAACGTGCTGCAGTTCGTTGACGTCGGCCAATACGGGCTCCGGCTCGACGATCGCGGCGTGCCGCCGTTAGCGCCGGGCCAATCCTATACGGTCACGTACGTCTGGCCGCGCTCGGTCGACGCCGGCAAGTGGACGTCGCCGATCGACTTTCACGTTCGAACCGTCGCACCTTCGCAGGCCTGCGCGCCCGCGAAGGGCGGTCAAATCACCGTATAGGAAGCTTCGGAAGCGTCCCGGGCGCGAGCCGCTCGGCCATCTCGGCGAAGATGTCCTGGCTCGCGTTCGGGTAGTTGCCCTCGGCGTCGAAGGCGCCCGGCGCGTACGTCGTCACGACGGCGATGGTGAGCCGGCGCGACGGAAGATAGCCGACGGTCCCGCCGCATCCCGAGAAGCTCTTGATCTGCACGATCCACGGCCCGACGAGCACCACGCCCAGCCCGTAGTTGAACGCAGCGGTGAGCCGCCGGCAGGCGTCGCACTTGGGCAGCGCGCGACCGAAGCCGACGAGATGCGGCACGATCTGTGCCTCCGCCGACGGCTTCGAGAGCAGCGCACCCGTTCCGACCAGCTCCATCGAACGCGCCATGTCGGCGACGTCGCTGACCTGCACGGCACCCGTGCCGGTGGTCCACGAGGGATCCCAGAACGTCGAATCCTCGTAGAACGGGACCCCCGCCGGCACGTGCAGGTCGCCACGGCGCTCGGAGCTATACGCGTGCAGGACGGGCGCCGGGATGTCGGGAGTGTCGATGCTGCGCGTCTGCGTGAGGTGCATCGGACCCATGACGTATCGTTGCAGCGCTGCGGCCAGCGGCATACCCGTCACCTTCTCGATCACGCGACCGAGGATGACGTAGTTCGTGTGCGAGTACCCGAAATTCGTTCCCGGCGCAAACATCATCGGCTTGCGCACGCCGATCGAGATCAGCTCGTCAGACGTCCAGTGGCGGAACGGATGCAGGTTGACGTCTTTGAGAACCTCGGGCTGATAGACGTAGTCGGCGTAGCCCGACGTCATGTCGGCGAGGTTGCGGAGCGTGATCCGATCCGCGTAGGGCAGGCTGGGGAAAAAGCGCGCGAGCTTGTCGTCGAGACGTATTTTCTTCTCGTCGACCAGCTCCAGCAAGGTCGTCGCCAAGTAGGTAAACGCCATGGCCCCGTTTCGGAAGTGCATCGCCGTCGTGGCCGGCACGCCGGTCATCGACTCGCCCATCGCGGCCGTGTACGCCTCCTTGCCATCCGAGCTCACTCGCACGATGAGGGCCTTGAGGTGATAGCGGCTCATGGCCGCATGGGCGACGGCCTCCGGCGAGTTCGAATCCGAGCCGAATGCCGGGACAGCGAGGAGCCAAGCGGCGCTCGCCATAAATGCAATCCATCGAGGCATAGGCCCGCTTGCATTCGCCTCGGCGGCGAAGTTCTCCGGGCGCGTACGGCCCCGCAGCGACGGGTACCATCGTGGGCAGCTTGCCTTCAGGAGGTCCTCATATGTATCGAACGATCATCCTCGCCTTGGCCGCGCTCGTTCCACTGAGCACGGCGGCCGCGCGGGCCGCGACCTGCAACGGCGTCGACGTCGCCATCACGTCGGTCAAGGTGAGCAGCATGACCACCACCGGCGCCATCAATCGTTACACCATCGCAACGACGTTGACCAATCTCGGCACGGTGGGCCAACACTCGAACGTCCTTTCGTCGGTGGACATCTCGCAGTACGGCGTGAAGCTCGACGCTCACGGCGTACCGCCGCTGGCCCCGGGACAGAGCTACACGTTCACCTGGGTCTGGCAGCGCTCGTCGGACGCCGGGAAAGGCACGTCCGCGATCGACTTCAAGTTTGCGATCCAGCCGCCGGTCGCGCCGGGACAAGAGGAGTGCAACACGGCCAACGACCACTACACGCTGACCATTTAGCGGAACCGGAGGCTAAAGCCCCGTGCGCGTGGGGATCGACGTCGGCGGCACGTTCACCGACCTCGTCGCGACCGATCCCCGCGGCGAGGTCGTGGCGCTCAAGGTGCCGAGCACGCCGAGCGCGCCGCACCGAGCGGCCATCCACGCGCTTGCGGCCCTGCCGACCGGCCGCGAATCGCCGAGCGCCGTCGAGTTTCTAGCGCATTCGACCACCGTCGCCACAAACGCTCTGCTCGGCCAGCTCGGGCTCGAGCTGCCGCGCGTCGCACTCGTCACGACGCACGGCTTTCGCGACGTCGTCGAGATCGGGCGGCAAAACCGCAGCGAAGTCTACAACCTGTTCGTCGAGCGGCCGCGCCCGCTGGTGGCGCGCGAGGATCGCCTCACCGTGCGCGAGCGGGTCGGGCCGGACGGCGACGTGCTGGTTCCACTCGACGAGGAATCGCTCGCACGCGTCTGCTCGCGGCTGCAGCGAAGCGGGGTGGCAGCCGTGGCGATCTGCCTGCTGCACTCCTATGCCAACGACGCACACGAACGGCGGGTGGCGGCGGCGATCGAGTCTGCACTTCCAAACGTTCGCATCGCGCGGTCGTCGGAGGTCGATCCGCAGTACCGCGAATACGAGCGCTGCTCCACGACCGTCGTCAACGCGGCGCTCGCGCCGATCGTCGAACGATACCTCGAGCAGTTCGTCGTCGAGCTGCGGCGCAGCGGCGTGGAAGCGCCGCTCTACGTGATGCGCAGCGACGGCGGGATGGCGTCGGCGGCGCAGGTTCTCACGCGGCCCGCAGCGATCGTCGAGAGCGGCCCGGCGAGCGGCGTGGTCGCGGCTGCGGCGCTCGGCCGCCGCATCGGCGCGCGGCGCCTGCTGTCGTTCGACATGGGAGGCACGACCGCGAAGGCCGGCACGATCGTCGACGGCGCGGTGCAGGTCGCCGGCGAGTTCGAGGCAGCGGGACGGACGCACAGCGGCCGGGCGATCAAAGGCAGCGGCTATCCCGTGCGCTTTCCGTTCGTGGACCTGGCGGAAATCAGCGCGGGCGGCGGCACGATTGCGTGGATTGACGACGCCGGCTCGTTGCGGGTCGGGCCGCTCTCGGCCGGCGCCGATCCGGGTCCGGCGTGTTACGGCAACTCCGATCGCGCGACCGTCACCGATGCCGACGTCGTGCTCGGCCGCCTCAACCCGCGTCATCTGCTGGGCGGCGCGTTTCCGATCGATGCGTCGCGCGCTCGCGATGCCGTCGCTCGGCTGGCGGGCGCGCTCGGGATGGGCGTGGAAGCCGCGGCGGCGGGAATCGTGACGCTCGTGGACGATGCCATGGCGCAAGTGCTGCGCATCGTGACCATCGAGCGCGGCCTCGATCCGCGCGAGTTCGCACTCGTCGCGTTCGGCGGCGGCGGTCCGCTGCACGCCTGCGCGCTGGCGACGGAGCTCGGCATCGCGCGCGTGGTTGTGCCCGCGCGTCCCGGGCTCTTCTCGGCCCAGGGCCTGCTCGACGCGCCCTTACAGTGGAGCGACGTGCGCTCCGTGCTGCGCTTCGCCGGAGAGCTCGACGGCGCGGACGAAGACCGAGCCTTCGCTGCCGTCGAGTCGCGCGCCGCCGAGGAGCTCGCGCAGCAGGGCGCCGACGCCGCGACGATCTCGTTCCGCCGCCAGTACGACGCGCGCTATCGAGGCCAGAGCTTCGAGCTGACCGTCGCGCACGATGCGTCGGCGCACGCCGTCGCGACGAACTTTCACCGCGCGCACCGCGCGCGCTACGGCTACGACGCCCCCGGCGAGGCGGTCGAAATCGTGAACGCGCGCCTCACGGCGACGGCTCGCATCGTGCCGGCGCCGCGAAGCGAAGCGACTCCGGCTTCGGCGCCCTCCGAACCGGCTGCCCCGAGCGCGCGCGCCGTCTGGATCGACGGCAGGTCCGCCGACGCGCCCGTGTACCAGCGAGCGCGGTTGCCGCGCGGGCGAATCGGCGGTCCGGCGATCGTCGAGGCGTACGACAGCACCGCGTACGTGCCGCCGGGATGGACGGTCGTAGCCGGGGACGACCTGCTCGTCGTCGAACGCGAGACGGCGACGTGATCGACCCGATCACGTGCGAAGTCGTCCGCAACGCGCTCGTCTACGCGTCCGAGGAGATGGGACTCGCCGTCCGCAACGCCGCCTACTCGCCGAACATCAAAGAGCGGCTCGATCACTCGTGCGCGCTGTTCGACCGGTTCGGGCGGCTGATCGCGCAGGCCGAGCACATTCCGGTGCACCTCGGATCCTTGCCGTGGGGGCTCCGCCGAATGCTCGACGCCGTCGAGCGCGAGTACGGCGGCGCGCGTGAAGGCGAGATGTGGGTTGCGAACGATCCGTACGTCACGGGAACGCACCTCAACGACGTCACGCTCGTGCGGCCGGTCTTCGCCCGCGGCCGCCTGATCGGGTACGCCGCGAACAAGGCACATCACGCCGACGTCGGCGGCGCAGCGCCGGGATCGATGCCGGCCGACGCCGCCGAGCTCTACGCCGAGGGCCTGGTCCTGCCGCCCGTGCGCCTCGTCCGCGACGACCGCGTCGCCGACGAGGTCGTCGCCATCGTGCGCGCCGGCTCGCGCACGCCCGACGCCCGCAGCGGAGATCTGCGCGCTCAGGTTGCGGGCAACTACACCGGCGAGCGGCGGCTGCTGGAGCTCTGCGAGCGATACGGCGTGGAGACGTTCGAGGCAGCGACGGCAAGGGCACTCGACGACAGCGAGCGTCGAACGCGCGCCGCGCTGCGCTCGCTCGGCGACGGGGCGTTCGAGGCGCGCGACTACCTCGAAGATCGCGACGGACGCCCGAGTATCGCCATCGCGCTGCGGCTCGAGCTGCGCGACGGAAGCGCACTGTTCGACTACACGGGGACGTCACCGCAAGTGGACTTTCCGCTCAACGCCGTGTTCGGCGTCACCCTCTCGGGAGCGTACTACGCGCTGCGCGCGGTCACCGACCCGACGATTCCGATGAACGAGGGGTGCTTTCGTCCCGTCCGGGTGTTCGCGCCGGAGGGATGCCTGCTCAACCCGCGCCGGCCCGCGGCGGTCTCCGGCGGCAACGTCGAGACCAGCACGCGCAACGCCGACGTCGTGCTGCAAGCGCTCGCGCTCGCCGCGCCCGAACGCGTCCCGGCGTGCAGCGGAGGAACCATGAGCAACGTCATGCTCGGCGGCACGCGCGGCGACGGCACGACGTGGGCCTTCTACGAGACCAACGGCTGCGGGATGGGGGCGCGGCCGTCGGCCGACGGCGTTGACGCCATCCATTGCCACATGACCAACACCCTCAACACGCCGATCGAAGCCATCGAACGCGAGTACCCGCTGCGCGTCACGCGGTACGAGATCGCGGAGGGGACCGGCGGCGCGGGCCGGTGGCACGGCGGAAACGGCTTGGTCCGATCGATCGAACTCGTCGAAGGGTCCGCCGAGGCGACGCTGCTGGCCGATCGGCACGTTCTTGCGCCCCCCGGCGCGCAGGGCGGCGAGCCAGGCGCGCGCGGCCGGCACTCGCTCACGCGCGACGGCACGACGACCCCGCTGCGCGCGAAGACGAGTCTGTCGCTGCGGCCCGGCGACGTGCTCACGATCGCGACGCCCGGCGGGGGCGGCTACGGCAAGAAGGCCGGCTAGGAGCCTCCGAAGAGCTCCTTAGAGCGGCGAGTCGCCGCGCGCTCGCCCCGCCCGCTCCAGCCCGAAGCGCGCGACGCACAGCAGATCGACCACGCGGATCGCGCTGCGGCGCGGCGAGAAGCGCCGCCGTGCATCGGCCGCGACGAGATCTCCGAAGCGCGCGCGCAGCGCGACGTCCTCGACGAGGCGGCCGGCCCGCGCGCCGATCGCCGCGCGCGGCGCGAAGAGCGCGACGTCGGATGCGAAGAGCGCGCGCAAGTCCTCGCGGTCGTCCACCACCGCCGGGAGGCCGCCCTGCGCCAGCAGGACGTTGCCGAACGCGCTAGCGTCCGTGAAACCCACGTGCACGACGCACGCGAGCTCGCGGCGCTCTTCGCCCAGCAAGAGCTGCGGGGTGACGCGAACGACCGGATAGCCGCAGCCCGCTTCGAACGCGCGCACGTCGTCGTCCCCGCCGGCAACTCCGACGGCCGTGCACGACGCATCGTCCGAGCGGCGCGCGCCGAGGCGCGCGACGCGATCCGCCGACGCGCACGGAAGCCATGCTACCTCGAGCGCGGCCGCACCGAACGTCCGCAGCACCGCGCGTCCGCGCGCGTCGCGCGTGACGGCGACGCCCGGTGCCGGCGGCTCGTCGGAAAACCACGCGAGGCTCGCCGAGTGGCGAAAGCGCCGGTCGAGGTGCCGCCACGGGGCGATGGCGCCGCGCACGACCGGATGACCGAACCCGCGCAGCGCGTCCTCGAGATCTTCCAGTGCCGCCGCGAGCAACGGGTCCGGCTGGGACGCGTCGCGCACGACGACCGCGCCGACCTCGCCGCGCGCCGTTCGCGGGAGCGCCGACATGCTAGCGGACCAGCGCGCGTAGAAGCGGCGCTCGTTCTCGGCCTCGCGCTCGAACCGCCCGGCCGACGCCGCCTCATAGTGCGCGAAGCGCGCGCCGGCGACGTACGCGATCGCCAGGCCCCGCTCGCGCGCGCGCAAGCAGAGGTCGACATCCTCGAATCCATTGACGAACGACTCGTCGAAGCCGCCGCTTTCGACGAACCACCGCGTGCGCACGGCCATCGCGGCGCCCGAGACGCCGAGTGCGTCGCCCGACCGTCGAACGGCGTCGAGATCGGGCGGCAGGCTGCGGCAGGCGTAGTGCCAGTGCGCGTTGGGCAGCACGACGAGTCCCGCGGCCTGCGTGACGCCGTCTTCGAAGAAGAGGGCGCCGCCCGCGATCGCGACCTCGGCGCGGTCGAACGCGGCGGCGAGCGGCGTCAGCGCGTCGCCGATGGGATAGGCGTCGTTGTTCAGCAGCAGCGTGACCGGCGCTCGCGCCAGGCGCACGCCGGCGTTACAGGCTCCCGCAAAGTTGAGGTTCGTCTCGTTGCGAACGTACCGCACCCATGGGAACGCCGCGATGGACTCGGGCGTCTCGTCCGGCGACGCGTTGTCGACGACGATCGTCTCGAACTGCGTGGGGCTCGCGTCGCGCAGGCGTGCCAGCTCGCGCAGGCAGCGTTTCGTCAGCCACCAGTTGCCGTAGACGGGAACGACGATGCTAAGCCCCGGGACCGTCACGTTCGAACGCTGATTCGTTCCAGCAGCTCCTGCTTCGTTTCGGGCACCATGAACCTGACGAAGACGATCGTGACCACGCAAAGCAAGGCATAGAGCGAGAACGTCCCCGGGCTCCCCAACCGGTCGATCATCGTCAGGAAGAACTGCGACACGAGGAAGTTCCCCACCCAGTTCGCGAGGGTCGACAGCGACATGCCGAGCCCGCGTACGCCGAGCGGGAAGATCTCGGAGATCAAGAGCCACACGATGGGACCGAGGCTGAATGCGAAGCAGCCCACGTAGACCGTCATGCTCCAGAGCGCGATCGTCCCGAGCGCTCCGGACAGTCTCGGGTGCGCGAACGAGAACGCCAGCGCCGCGAGCGCGACGCACATGCCGGCAATACCGGCATACAGCAGCGGCTTCCGGCCGATGCGGTCGACGAGGAAGATCGCGACGAGCGTCATCACGCAGTTGACGCCGCCCACGAGCGACTGCGCCAGGATGGACGCCGACGCCGACGAGATGCCGGCCATCTGGAAAATCTGCGGCCCGTAGTAGATCACCGTGTTGATGCCGGTGATCTGTTGGAGCACGGCGAGCGAGATGCCGATGAAGAGCACCAGCCGGATCGCCGGCCGTCGAAACGCCTCGAAGCCCGCGCTCTTCGTCTGGAGGCTGTCCTGGATCGAACGCTCTTCGCGCTGCGCCTCCGCAGAGTCGCCGTAGATGCGCTCGAGCTCCGCGCGGGCGCGTTGGGTTTGCGAGATTTTGAACAGGTAGCGCGGGCTCTCCGGCATCCCGATCATTCCCGCGACCAGGATCACCGACGGAACGAGCGCCAGCCCGAGCATCGCGCGCCACGCGCCGCCGCCTGCGAGCGCGAAGTCGATCAGGTACGCGGCGAGGATGCCCACCGTGATCGCGAACTGGTAGAGCGAGACGAGCGCGCCGCGCGACGACGACGGCGCTACCTCGGAGATGTAGAGCGGCGCGACGACCGAACTCAAGCCGATGCCGACGCCGACGACGAACCGGCCCGCGAGAAGGACGCCTTCATCGGGAGCGAGCGCCGAGACGATCGCGCCAGCGAAGAATACGACGCCCGCGATCAACAACGTGAGCCGCCGGCCGATGCGATCGGCGATGCCCCCGGCCACCACCGCGCCGGCCATGCACCCGATCAGCACGACGCTGATGGTGAAGGCTTCGAGACGCGCGTCCAGTCCGAAATCCTTGGTGATGAACAGGATGGCGCCCGAGATCACGCCCGTGTCGTAGCCGAACAGCAACCCGCCCAGCGCGGCAACCGAGGCGACCAAGAGAACGTGCGCCCTCATGCAGGCGCTTTTGCAATCGAGGTTCGAACGCTCCTCCATGGAGCTCGCTGCCGACGCGCTCGCCTACTCGCGCACCCACGGGCTTCACGCTCTCGTCGTGGCGCGCGGTGCGAACGTGCTCCATGAGGAGTACGCCGGCGGCTTCGATGCGGACCGCGCACACCCGCTTTATAGCGGAACCAAGAGCTTCTGGGGCGTTGCCGCGCTGCGCGCGCGCGACGACGGATTGCTCGAGCTCGACGAACCGGTCGCGCAGACGGTCGCGCGGTGGCGCGACGATCCGTGGAAACGGCGCGTGACGCTGCGAATGCTGCTGTCGTTGACGGCCGGCTTCGGCTTCGGCGGCCTCGGAGCGAGCGTCCCGTCTTACGAGCGCGCGCTCGCGACGGACCTGCGCGACGAGCCCGGCTCGCGCTTCACCTACGGCGGCGTGCCGCTACAGGTATTCGGCGCGGTGTTCGCGGCGAAGCTCGCACCCCAGGGCCGCACCCCGCACGAGTACCTGCGCGAACGCATCCTCGACCGGGCCGGCGTTCGAATCGGCGGTTGGCGCACGCGCGACGACCGAACGAGCCCATTACCCACGGGCGCGTCGTTGACCGCGCGCGATTGGCTCGCCTACGGACGATTCGTCAACGTCGCCCACGAATCGCTCGCCGAGTGCTTCGCGGGCTCGGCCGCGAACGCCCGGTACGGCCTGGGCTGGTGGCTCGGCGCGACCGGAGCGCCGCACGACCTGGTGTACGCGAGCGGCTCGGCGGGGCAGGCGCTCTACCTCGTGCCGTCGCTCGACCTCGTCATCGCGCGCTTCGGCAAGAGCACGTCGTACCGTCACGAATCGTTCCTCAAGAGATTCTTTCGATGACGTTTGCACGTACGGCGCGCCTTTCGACGACGGCGGTCCTGGCGTGGTCGCTGAGCGGATGCGCGGCGGCCGGGCAGCCTGCTTTGCCGTACATGCGAAGCGACGTCGCCATCCGCGAGCTCGCCGGTACCGGCGCCGGGAAGATTACACACGTCGTCTACATCCTTCAGGAGAACCGCAGCTTCGACAACCTCTTCCAGGGATATCCGGGCGCGGATACCGTGCCGAGCGGTAAAGACTCTTCAGGGAAGACGATCCGCTTGCGGCCGGTCTCGCTGGCGAGTTCCTACATCCTGACGCATTCGGCCGAGTCGATGTTTGCCGCGTGCGACGGGACCGGCAAGCTGCCGGGGACCGGCTGCCGCATGGACGGCTTTGACAACGAACAGAGCATCGGCGGCCCCAAGAACCCCCAATACGTCTACGTTCCGCACCAGGAGTCGAAGCCGTACTTCGACATGGCCCGGGAGGGCGTCTTGGCGGATCGCATGTTTCCCTCGCAGCTCGATCTGAGCTTCGCCGCCCACCAATATGCCATCGCCGCGCAAGCGGCATGGAGCGTCGACCTGCCGTCGAGCGACTGGGGCTGCACCGGCGGCAAGACCGACACGGTCGCGACGATCACGAAGCAGCGCACCGTGGACGGCCCGCGAGTTCGGCCCTGCTTCGATTACACGACGCTGGGCGACGAGCTCGACGCGGCCAAGCTCACGTGGCGGTTCTACGCGAGCGCCTACGGCAGCAAGTCGAGCGGCGACGCGGCGTACTGGTCGAGTTATCAGGCGGTGCGGCACATCTATCACGGCCCCGATTGGAAGAACGACGTCGCTTCGCCGAACTGGAAGTTCATCACCGACGTCCGGGCCGGTAAGCTTGCAAACTTCACGTGGATCACGCCGGTCTGCACCGACTCCGACCACGTGAGCTGCGGCGGCGGCTACGGACCGTCGTGGGTGGCGGCGCTGGTCAACGCGGTGGGCACGAGCAAGTTTTGGGATTCGACGGCGATTTTCGTCATGTGGGACGACTGGGGGGGCCTCTACGACCACGTCCCGCCTCCCTACGCCGGACGCGACGGTTTGGGCATTCGCGTGCCGCTGGTGATCGTATCGCCCTACGCCAGGGCGAATCGCGTTTCGCACGTCCAATACGAGACGGCGAGCATCTTGCGATTCGCAGAGGATCTGTACGGCTTGCCGAGGATGGCCGAGGCCGACCGGCGCGCCGCGTCGCCCGCGGACGATTGCTTCGATTTCGCGCAAGCGCCGCGAAAGTTCGTCAAGATTCGCGCACCGCTGCCGCCGAAGTTCTTTATGGGCGAAGATGGCGAGTATACGGCGCCGGATTTCGAGTAGCGCGGCGCTCGCCGCCGCGTGCGCGCTGGCCGGATGCTCGTACGGCTCGCAGCCGGCGCTGCCCTACATGCGCGGCGACCGCGCCCTCACGGAGCTCTACGCCACGGGAGCCGGGAAGATCACGCACGTGGTCTACATCGTTCAGGAGAACCGCAGCTTCGACAACCTGTTCCAGGGCTATCCGGGCGCGGACACCGTCCCGAGCGGCAAGGATACGAAGGGCAGGACGATCGAGCTGGCGCCCGTGAGCCTCGCCCGGCACTATCAGGTCGACCACTCGGCCCAGGCGATGTTCGCCGCCTGCGACGGAACCGGAAAGCTCCCGGGGACGAAGTGCCGGATGGACGGCTTCGATAACGAGGTCCACTTCGGCGGCGGCCGCCACCCTGCGTACGTTTACGTTTCGCACTCCGATTCGAAGCCGTACTTCGACATGGCGCATCGGTGGGTGATCGCCGACCGTACGTTTGCGTCGCAGCTCGACGAGAGTTTCAGCGCACACCAATACGCCATCGCCGCGCAGGCGGCCGCGAGCGTCAACGTACCGATCGGCAAGTGGGGCTGCGGCGGGGGCTCGCGCAACTTCGTCGCCACGATCACGACGGATCGCAATCCGGACGGACCGAAGGCGGAGCCGTGCTTCGACTATACGACCCTCGGCGACGAGCTCGACGCCGCCGGCCTCACGTGGCGGTTCTATGCCAGCTCGTACGGCAGCCGCGCGAGCGGCGACGGCGCGGACTGGTCTGGATACCAGGCGGTAAAGCACATCTACTACGGGCCCGATTGGAAGAGCGACGTCGTCTCGCCGAACTGGAAGTTCATCACCGACGTCCGAGCGGGCACGCTCGCCAACTTCACCTGGATCACGCCGGTGTGCAGCGACTCGGATCACGTGAACTGCGGCGGCGGTCACGGGCCGTCGTGGGTCGCGGCCCTCGTCAACGCCGTCGGCAAGAGTACGTTCTGGGACAGCACCGCCGTCTTCGTGCTGTGGGACGATTGGGGCGGACTCTACGATCACGTTCCTCCGCCCTACCGGGATTACGACGGCCTCGGGTTCCGCGTTCCGCTGCTCGTGATCTCGCCGTACGCCAAACACGATTACGTGTCGCACGTCCAGTACGAGTCCGCGAGCGTGCTGCGCTTTGCGGAGGATCTCTTCGGGCTCGGCCGGCTCGCCAAGGCCGACAAGCGCGCCGCCTCGCCGGCCGCCGACTGCTTCGACTTCACGCGGCCTCCGCGCGCTTTCGTCAAAATTCGCGCGCCGCTGCCGCCGAGCTACTTCATGCGCAAGAATGGAGAGTACACTGCGCCGGATTACGAGTAGCGCGCTCGCGAGCGCGCTGCTGCTCGCGGGCTGCTCCGCCGGCCCGCGGGGCGCACTGCCGTACATGCGCGACGGCGCTCCGCTGCGCGATCTTACGGGCACGGGCGCCGGCAAGATCGAGCACGTCGTGTACATCGTGCAGGAGAACCGCAGCTTCGACAACCTGTTCCAGGGCTATCCCGGCGCGGACACCGTATCGAGCGGTAAGACTTCGACCGGGCACGTCGTGAAGCTCAAGCCCGTCGGCCTGGCGCGGGAGTACGTCATCGACCACTCGCTGGAAGCGATGTTCTGGGCGTGCCGCGGAAACGGAAAACTGCCCGGCACCAGCTGCCGCATGGACGGTTTCGATCGCGAGCAGACGGCGTTCGGCCCCGGGCCGTATCCACAGTACGTCTACGTGCCGCACGCCGACTCCAAACCGTACTTCGACATGGCGCACGAATGGGTGGTCGCCGACCGCATGTTCCAGTCGCAGCTCGACGAGAGCTTCGTCGGGCATCAATACGTCATCGCCGCGCAGGCGGCGTCGGCCGTCAACCTGCCGATCGGGAAGTGGGGATGCGTCAGGGGGGCGGACGGCGTGTCGACGCTGACGCAGGAGCGGAGAATCGGACCCAGCATCAATCCGTGCTTCACGTACACGACGCTTGGCGACGAGCTCGACCACGCGAAGCTCTCGTGGCGATTTTACGCGAGCTCCTACGGCAGCAAGGGGAGCGGCGACGGTGCGGAGTGGTCGAGCTATCAGGCGATTCACGACATCTACTACGGACCGGACTGGCAGAAAGACGTGATATCGCCGAACACCAGATTCATCAGCGACGTGCGCGCCGGCAAGTTGGCCAACTTCACGTGGATCACGCCCGTGTGCAGCGCCTCGGATCACGTAAACTGCGGCGGCGGCCACGGTCCGTCGTGGGTGGCGGCGCTCGTCAACACCGTCGGCAAGAGCAAGTTTTGGGACAGCACGGCGATCTTCGTGCAATGGGACGACTGGGGCGGCCTCTACGATCACGTTCCACCACCGTTCGAAGACTACGACGGCCTCGGTTTCCGCGTTCCGCTGCTCGTGATCTCGCCGTACGCCAAGCACGACTACGTCTCGCACGTCCGGTACGAGACGGCGAGCGTCCTACGCTTTGCGGAGGATCTCTTCGGCCTGCGTCAGCTCGCCGCCGCCGACGAGCGCGCCGCCTCGCCGGCCAAAGACTGTTTCGACTTCACCCGTCCTCCGCGCAAGTTCGTTCCGATCGGGGCGCCCTTGCCGCCGGAGTTCTTCCTGGACGCACCGCCGAGCGAGTACCGCGCCCCCGACTACGAGTAAGATTACGGCGCGACGGGAGTCAACCCGTCGAGGGGCTTGATGCCGGCGTTCTTCAGCAGCGCCTGGAGGCGCACGAGCGTGCCGACGTAGTCGTTGTAGCCCTCCATCGCCTGGGCGTACGCCGCGTCGAAGCGCTTGGCGAAATCGAGCTGCGCCGCGGTCGGCGGCAACTGCGAGCCGGCGAATCCGGTGCGCGGAACCGACTCGCGGAGCGACCCGGCGCGTTGAATCGAGTCCTCGTCGTTCTTGTAATCGGCCGTGAACGCCGCGAAGACGCGTTGCCGGCGGGCCTGCGCGTCCGCAATCTGGCCTTCGAGCGACGCGTCGCTCTTCGCCGCTTTGCCTGCGGCCGCGAGCGACTTCGAGATCGCGTCGAGGTTGTCGAGCGCCTCGTCGATCTTGCCGTAGATGACCGAGTATTTCTTGGCGTATTCGTAGCCCGCCAAATACTGCGCGGGCGTCCACGCGTCGCGCGGATCGCCCTTCACCACGACGGTCGTCTGCAGCGTCCGGCCGCCGAGCGCGAGGCGAACGGTGTACGTGCCGGGGACGACGATCGGACCGGTCTTCGGCCCTCGATACTCTTCCCGCGCGGCACCGTGCCATTTCGCCGGCGCGTCTTCGGTGAAGTCCCAGACGTAGCGGTTGATGCCGGCCTTGTTCGAGACGTACGGCTCGTCCTTGCCCTTGACTTTATGCGTTCCGCTCACGGTGCGGACTACGCGGCCGCCGGCGTCGAGCACTTGCAGCGACGGCGGACTCTTCTGCGGGGCGCTCTGGTAGAAGTCGAGGATGGCGCCCTTGGGCGGATTCTCGCCCGCGAAGCGCGTGTAGATGCCGAGATCGTTCGAGTGGTAGTGATACTCGTAGGCGGGCCGCGCCGCGAAGAGCATGGCGCCGGCGGCCTCGGCGGTGCCGAGCTGCTGAATCGAACCGAGGTCGTCGAGGATCCACGCGTCGCGGCCGTGCGTGGCCACGACCAAATCGTCGAACTGCGGCTGGATGCGAATGTCGCGCACCGAGACGGTCGGCAGATTTATGCGGAAGTCTTGCCAGTGCGCGCCCGCGTCGAACGAGATCCACAGCCCCGTCTCCGTTCCGGCGTAGAGCAAATATGGATTATGGATGTCGGGGCGGACCGTGCGGACGTATTGATTGGACGGCAGGCCGTTTACGATCTTCGCCCACGTGGCGCCATAGTCGTGCGTCGCGTAAAGGTAGGGAGCGTAGTCGCCCAGACGATGATTGTCGGCGATCGCGTACGCGGTGCCGGCGACGAGCGGCGACGGGGCGACGGTCTCGATCCGCGCGTACTCCGGCGCGCCCGGCGGCGTGACGTTGCGCCAGTTGGCGCCGCCGTTGCGCGTCACTTGCACGTACCCGTCGTCGGTGCCGGCCCAGATCTCGCCGGGATCGATCGGCGAGCCCTCGATGTCGAGGATCGTATCGGAGTACTCGGCGCCCGAGACGTCCTTCGCGAGGGGGCCGCCGGTGGGCGCTTGATGTTCCTTGATGTTGCGCGTCAGGTCGGGGCTGATCGTGCTCCACGTCTCGCCGCGATCGGTGGATTGGAAGACGACGTTCGCGCCGAACCACGCCGTTGACTTGCCGTCGGCCACGGCGCCGGGCCACGGTGCGAACGCGATCGGCGAATCCCAGTTGAAGCGATACGGCACCGCCCGCAAGTCGAACGGCCCCAGAAAACTTCCCGGTAGCGGATCGTACGGCCGGATGAAGCGGCTGACCTCGGTCTTGCGGTCGAAGATCGTGAGCGCGCCGTCCTCGAGGTCGGCCCACACGTAGCGCGAGTCGGCCGGATCGGGCACCGTCCAGACGCCGTCGCCGCCGACGACGTCGACCCAGTGACGATCGAGGATGCCCTCGCTATCCAGCGAGTTCTCCGGTCCGCAGAAGCCGCCGTTGTCTTGAAACGCCGTGCAGACCTGATACGGATTCTCGTCCGACAGGCCGACGTGATAGATCTGCCCGATCGTCAGGTTCCGCGAGAACGACCAGTGCTGGAGGTCGGTCGTGAGCGCGTAGCCGCCGTCTTCGCCCACGATGATGCGTTTGGGATTGCCCGGGTCGATCCAAATCGCGTGATAGTCGACGTGGATGTCCTTGGCGATCTCGGCGAACTTCCGGCCTCCGTCCTTGCTTTCGGCGAGCATCTCCGAGACGGCGTAGACGTGGTCGGCGTTGCGCGGATCGACGGCGATGTGGGTGAAATAGAACGGCCGCTGGTCAACCAGCGTGTCGCTGCTGGTCATCGTCCAGTGCGCGCCGGCGTCGTCGGAGCGCCAGAGGATGCCCCCCTTTGCCTCGATGAGCGCGAAGACGCGGTTCGGACGGCTCGGCGCGACGGCGAGCCCGATGCGTCCGGTCAGCCCCGCCGGGAGACCGTTGCCGGTCAGTCGCTTCCACGTGCGACCGCCGTCGGTCGACTTGAAGAGGCCGCCGTCGGCGCCGCCGCTCGTGAACGTCCAGGGCACGCGGCGGAAATGCCACATGCCGGCGTAGACGACGTTGGCGTTTCGGGGATCGAGCGCGACGTCGCTCGCGCCGCTCGACGGCGAGAGGTACAGGGTCTTACTCCAGGTGCCCCCCCCGTCGAACGTCACGTAGACGCCGCGCTCCGCCGAGTCTTTGAACGGATCGCCGAACGCGGCGACGACGACGTGGCGCGGGTTGTGCGGATCGATCGCGATGCGCGAGATGCTCCAGACGCCGGCGAGCCCCACGCGGCGCCACGTCTTGGCGCCGTCGGTCGTTTGGTAGAGTCCGTCGCCGTAGCTCACGTCGTTGCGGGGATTCGCCTCGCCGGTACCCGCCCAGACCACGCGCTCGTCGCGCGGATCGATCGCGACCGCGCCGATGGCCGCGACGGCCTTCTTCCCGAAGACCGGCTGCCAGGTCGCGCCGCCGTCGGCCGATTTCCAGACGCCGCCGCCGGCGGTTCCGAGGTAGTAGAGCTGATCGTCTTGGGGCGTTCCGGCAACCGCGGCGACGCGGCCGCCCGACACCGCGGGGCCGATCGAGCGCCACGAAAGATTGGCATACGCAGCGGTTGCCAGCAGAAGTGTGGGGACCAGCATGGCTACGGCGTTATAGATTTGACGGCCGGCAGCGTTTTCATACCGGCCTGCTTCAACGCCGCGTTGACGCTCGGCAGCTCCCCGGTCGCGAAGGCGTTGTAGCGGGCCACCCCGGCTCCGTACATGACGTCCACCCGCGCGAGGAAGCTCTCGACTGCCGGCGTGATCAGCCCCTGCGAGACGAAGTAGGCGCCGAAGACGTCTTCGTGCAGTTTCCCCTCGTCCTCGGTGCCTTCGCCGCGAATGTTCACGGCGAGCGAGTCGAAGAGCGCTTGCCGCGCGGTCGCGACCGCATCGAGCTTCGCCGAGAGCGCCGAGTTACCGGCCGTCTTCGCCGACGCCGACGCCGTATCCAACGCCTTCTTCAGATCGTCGAGATTGTTGAGCATGGTGTCGATCTGCGACAGGTGCCCCATCTGGCGCATCGCCGCGTCGTAGCTCCGCTGGTAATCCGCCTGGCTGTAGAGCGAGCGGGGATCCGGCAGGACCTTGAAGTGCTGCACGTACGTGTGCCCGGCGAGCGTCATCCGCACGGAGTAGCTGCCGGGAACGACCCCCGGTCCGCTGCTCGGGCCTTTGGAGAACGGATTGCCGCCGTTCCACTTCACCGGTCCGTTGACGGTGAAGTCCCAGGTGTAGCGGTTGAGCCCGACCTTGTTCGTGATGTACGGCACGTCTTTTCCGCCGATCTTGTGCGTCCCCGAGACGCTGCGGATAACGCGGCCGCGCGCGTCGAGGATGTCGAGTGCCGGCGCACCCTTCTGCGGCGCGCTCTGGTAGAACGTGACCGTTACGCCGTACGGCGGGTTGTCGGCGGCGTAGTTCGTGTACGTGCCCTCGTCGTTCGAGTGCTGCGTCCATTCGACGCCGGCGCGCGGCAGAAAAAGCCACGTGTTTCGAGCGACGGCCTGCTGCAGCTCCTGCACCGGACGCACGTCGTCCATGATGTAGGCCGACCGGCCGTGCGTGGCGATGACGAGATCGTCGTACTGCGGCTGCATGCGGATGTCGTGCACCGAGACCGTGGGCAGGTCGTTCTTGAACGACTGCCAGTTGGCGCCGCCGTCGAACGAGATCCAAATGCCCTCTTCGGTTCCGAGATAGACGATGTTGCGATCGCGGATGTCGGGGCGGATCGCTCGCGCCCATTCGCCGGACGGCAGGCCCGCGACGATCTTCGTCCAGTGCGCGCCGTCGTCGCGAGTGACCCACGCGTAGGGCGCGCTGTCGCCCATTTCGTGCGCGTCCTCGATTGCGTACGCCGTCCCTGCGACGAGCGTCGAGGGCGCCACCGTTGCGAAGCGCCCGAACTCGGGAGCGCCCGGCGGCGTGACGTTCGTCCAGTGCTTGCCGCCGTCGTGCGTCAGCTGCACCAGGCCGTCGTCGGTGCCCACCCAGATCTCACCCTTCGTCAACGTCGAGCCTTCGATGTCGAGGATGGTGTCGGAGTACTCCGCGCCCGAAACGTCGTTCGTGATCGGGCCGCCCGCCGTGATCTGATGCGCCTTGAGGTTGCGCGTCAGGTCGGGGCTGATCGCGGTCCAGCTGCGTCCGCGATCGGTCGTCTGGAACACGACGTTGCCGCCGTACCAGCCGATGACCTTGCCGCTCGCGCTGCGCCACGGCGCGAATGCGATCGGGGATTCCCAGTTGAAACGATACTTGCTGGTCGACAGGTCCCACGACTCCTTGCCGGTGGGCACGTAGGGCTGGCCCGACCACTGGTCTTGCGTCACGCGATTGTAGATCGTGAGGGAGCCGTCTTGTGAGTCCGACCAGATCCAGTTCGGATCGTCCGGCTCCGGCACGCCCCAGGTGCCGTCGCCGCCCGCCGTCGCGATCCAGTTCTTGTTCTGGATTCCCGATTGGTCGAGCGAGTTGGATGGGCCGCACCAGCCGTTGTTGTCTTGGAGTCCGGCGCAGACCGTGTACGGGTTGTCGTTGCCCAAGCCGACGCGATAGATCTGCCCGATCGGCATGTTCGCGGAGAAGAACCAGTTCTCGCCGCCGTCGAGCGTCAGCGCATAGCCGCCGTCCTCGCCGAGCATGATACGCTTGGGGTCGTTGTGCGCGATCCAGATGGCGTGAAAGTCGGAGTGCACGTTGTCCGCGATGGGCTTGAAGTTCTTGCCGCCGTCGGTGCTCAGCATCGTCTGAAACGAGAGCGCGTAGACGCGGTCGGGATTGCGGGGATCGACTTCGACGTGCGTGAAATAGAACGGACGCGCGTTGACGAGCGTGTCGTCGCTGACCATCGTCCAATTGGCCCCGCCGTCCTGCGAGCGCCACAGAATACCCTTCGACGACTCGATCAACGCGTAGACCCGGTTGCCGTCGCTCGGCGCCACGGCGACGCCGATGCGGCCGGTCGGCCCCGGCGGCAGCCCGTGGCCCTCGAGCTTCGTCCACGTCGCACCGCCGTCGGTGGACTTGTACAGCCCGTCCTCGTCGCCGCCGCTGACGAACGTCCACGGGCGCCGCTGAAACTTCCAGATGCCGGCGTAGATCACGCTGGGGTTCTGCGCGTCCATCGCGAGGTCCGACGCGCCGCTTTCGGGACCGACCGAGAGCGTCTGCTTCCACGTCTTGCCGCCGTCATCGGTCACGAAGACGCCGCGCTGCGGGCTGTCCGCGAACACGTCGCCGAGCGCGCCGACGATCACGTGATTGTGATTGCGCGGATCGACCAGGATGCGGGAGATGTATTTCGTGCCCTTCAGGCCGGTGTTCGTCCAGGTGTCGCCGCCGTCGGCGCTGCGGTAGACGCCGTCGCCGTAGCTCACGTCGTTGCGCGGGTTCGCCTCGCCGGTGCCGACCCACACGATGTTGTTGTCGGTGGGATCGATGGTCACCGCGCCGATCGCACCCGTTCCCTGCTTCTCGAAGACCGGATCCCAGGTTTGGGCGCCGTTTGCCGACTTCCACACGCCGCCGCCGGCCGCGCCGACGTAATAGAGCTTGGGATCGGTCGCGGAGCCGGCGACGGCGGCGACGCGTCCGCCCGTCCCCGCCGGGCCGATGGCGCGCCAGCTCATGTTGCCGAAGGCCGGTCCGGGGGTCGGCGTCGGCGACGCTGAGGCCGCCGGCGAGGGCGACGGCGTCGGCGATGCGGCGATCGCCGGATTCGTCGCGGGCGCCTGAGCGGTCGTAAAGAGCAGCGCGGCAGAACCGAGCAGCGCGAGCAGCAGCAACGAGCGTCCCATCAAAACTCCTTTATCCTCCTCGAGTCATGCTCTACCGCCGGTGACGGCAATCCTGCGGACGCACGCTCAAAGAAGCATCAAAGGCGAGCGTCAATCGCGCGGAACGGCCGCGCGATGCGTCTGGTAGAACGGAACGTTTACATGGATCGCGTACCATTGCGACCAAGCGATCATCCCGCACATGATCGCGAAGAGCGCGATGACCGCGATCAGCGCCCAGCGCCGCCGGGAACCGGCAACGGGAGGCTCTTGCCCGGAAGGCGCGGTCGGCGTGCGGCGCGAACCCACCGGGCCCATATGCGCAGGATCGCCCCCAGGCTCCTGGCGCCCGTAGCTTTCATTGCTTGTTCGCTTCTCTGCACGTTAGCGCCGGCGCAGGCCGCCCATAAAACGGTTCCAGCCACGCCGACGGCGATCGCCGTCTACGCGAAGGTGCTGCGTCACATCAATCCCCAGATGCCGCGCTGGCAGAGCCGCGACCTCGCGCGCCGGGTCCTGGTCAGCGCCGAGCGCTGGCGGCTCGACGCGAACATGCTGGTCGCGATCGTCACGGTAGAGTCGCGCTGGCACACGCACGCCGTCTCGCGCTCCGGAGCCATCGGGCTCGGCCAGTTGATGCCCGGCACCGCGGCGGGCCTCGGCGTCAATCCGCGCGACCCGGGCGAGAATCTCTCCGGCGCCGCGCGCTACCTACGCGGTTTGGTGGGGCGTTTTGGAACCAAGCATTACGAGCTCGTCTTCGCGGCCTACAACGCCGGGCCGAAGGCCGTGACGCAATACGGCGGGATCCCGCCGTTCTTCGAGACCGAGACCTACGTCGCGCGCGTGCTCGACACGTGGCAGTACCTCACCAAGACGGTGCGGCTGCCGGCCGCGGCGTTCGCCGCCGGGCTTCCGGCCCACGGCCTCGACATCGACTACTGGCTCGAAGCTAACTCTCCGCAGTAAGCGCGCCGCCCGCCAGACGCAAGATGCGCTCGACCGCGTCGCCGAGCTGGTGCGGGCCCGCGATGCGCAGCGGAACGGCGCCGGCGTTGCGGGCCGCCTCGACGTCGCTCGCGCGATCGCCGACCACGACCAGGCACGACGGCTCGACGCCGAGCGCGCGCGCCGCGTCGAGGATCAGCTTCGGCTTGGGCTTGCGGCACTCGCATGCGTCGTCGGGTGCGTGCGGACAGACGAAGAACCCGGCGAACGGTCCGAGCAGGTCGTCCACGCGGCGGTTCACCGCGTCCACCGCCTCGGCCGTGACGAGCCCTCGTCCGATCCCGCTCTGATTGCTCACCACGGCAAGCGGCAGCCCCGCCGCACGCAGGCGATCGAGCAGCGCCTTCGCGCCCGGCGCCGGCTCGACGCGGTTGGGATCGCCGTTGTACGGCACGTCGACCACGATGGTCTCGTCGCGATCGAATACCACCGCGCAAATCCTCACGTGATGGGAACGTAGACCTCGGCGCCCTGCTCGAGGAATTCGCGCGACTTCTCCTCCATGCCGCGCTGGGCGTACTCGCGCACCTCTTGCGTGATCTTCATCGAGCAAAAATGCGGGCCGCACATCGAACAGAAGTGGGCGATCTTCGCGCCCGGTGCCGGCAGCGTCTCGTCGTGGAAATCTCGCGCCGTCTCGGGATCGAGCGACAGATTGAACTGATCCTCCCAACGAAACTCGAAGCGCGCCTTCGAGAGCACGTCGTCCCAGTGCGCGGCGCCGGCGTGTCCCTTGGCGAGATCGGCGGCGTGCGCGGCGATCTTGTAGGCGATCACGCCGTCCTTCACGTCCTTCTTGTTCGGGAGACCGAGGTGCTCTTTCGGCGTGACGTAGCAGAGCATCGCCGTGCCGAACCAGCCGATCATCGCCGCGCCGATCGCGCTCGTGATGTGGTCGTAGCCGGGCGCGACGTCGGTGACCAGCGGACCGAGCGTGTAGAACGGCGCCTCTTTGCAGACCTCGAGCTGTTTGCGCATGTTCTCCTCGATCATGTGCATCGGCACGTGGCCCGGTCCCTCGATCATCACCTGCACGTCGTGCTTCCACGCAACGTCGGTCAGTTCGCCGAGCGTCTCCAGCTCGGCGAACTGCGCGGCGTCGTTCGCGTCGGCCGTGCAGCCCGGCCGAAGCCCGTCGCCGAGCGAGAAGGCGACGTCGTAGGCCTTCATGATCTCGCAGATCTCCTCGAAGTGCTCGTAGAGGAAGTTCTCGCGATGATGCGCGAGGCACCACTTCGCCAGGATCGAACCGCCCCGCGACACGATGCCGGTGATACGCCCCGCCGTCAGCGGGACGTAGCGCAGCAGCACGCCGGCGTGGATGGTGAAGTAGTCGACGCCCTGCTCCGCCTGTTCGATCAGCGTATCGGCGAACAGCTCCCACGTCAGGTCTTCGGCCTTCCCGCCCACCTTCTCGAGCGCCTGATAGATGGGAACCGTTCCGATGGGCACCGGCGAGTTGCGCAAGATCCACTCGCGCGTTTCGTGGATGTTCTTACCCGTCGAGAGATCCATCACCGTGTCGGCGCCCCAGCGCGTCGCCCACGTCATCTTCTCGACTTCTTCGTCGATGGACGAGCTGACGGCCGAGTTGCCGATGTTCGCGTTGATCTTCACCAGGAAATTGCGACCGATGATCATCGGCTCGCTCTCGGGATGATTCACGTTCGACGGCAGAATTGCGCGGCCCGACGCGATCTCGGAGCGCACGCGCTCCGGCTCGACGCTCTCGCGCAGCGCGACGAACTCCATCTCGCGCGTGATCTCGCCGAGGCGCGCGTAGTGCATCTGCGTGACGTTCCCGCCCGGGCGCGCCCGCCGCGGACGGCGCGCCTGCGGGAAGCGGAGGTCGTCGAGATCGCGCATCGCGTCCCGGCCGCGCCGGTAGAGCGACGACGGACGGTCGAGCGTCACGGTGTCGGCGCGCGCGTCGATCCACGGCTCGCGAAGCGGCGTCAATCCGCGGCGAAAGTCCACGTCGCACTGCGGGTCCGTGTGCGGACCGCCGGCGTCGTAGAAAGTATGTATCGTCCCGTCGGTCAGCGCGACCGCGCGACGCGGAACTCGAATGGAAGGGTCGGAACCCTCGACGTAAACCTTCATCTGCTCCCTCCCTACGCCGGCATTACCCGGGTCAGGTTCAATACGGTCGGCGCGGGCGAGTTTTTTGGTCGAGCGCGCCCTCTCAGCTGGATGAGCTGAATTACGCGGTCGAGCGCCGTTCCCATGCGGCGCAATGGAACCTGCCAAGGCGCCGATTGGATGGAGCCGCTTAAAAGAACTCGCCGCCGCGGGCTCTAATGATGGGCCCAGCATGGCGACCACTCTTCCCGATCCGGATCCTCAAGAGACCCGCGAATGGCTCGACGCCATGCGCGGCGTCCTCGCGGCCGAAGGCCCCGATCGCGCTCGGGCGCTCATCGCGTCGCTCGTCGAGGAGGCGCAGAGCGCGGGCGCCCACGTATCGCTCGGCTTCGCGACGCCCTACGTGAACACGATTCCGCCCGAACGCCAGGCGCCGATGCCCGGCGACCGCGCACTCGAGGCGCAGCTGCGCCACTACATTCGATGGAACGCGCTCGCGATGGTCGTGCGCGCGAACAAGATCAGCTCGGAGCTGGGGGGCCACGTCGCGAGCTTCGCGTCGGCCGCCACGCTCTACGACGTAGGCTTCAACCACTTCTTCCGCGCGCCGAGCGGCACGTTCGGCGGCGACCTCGTCTTCTTCCAGGGCCACTCCTCGCCCGGCGTCTACGCGCGCGCCTATCTCGAAGGCCGCATCAGCGAGGCGCAGCTCGAGCGCTTCCGCCAGGAGGTCGAGCGCCAAGGCCTCTCCTCGTATCCGCATCCGTGGCTGATGCCCGACTTCTGGCAGTTTCCCACCGTGTCGATGGGTCTGGGGCCGATCATGTCGATCTACCAGGCCCGCTTCATGCGCTACCTGCACGACCGCGGCCTCGCCGACACGGCGGGACGGAAGGTCTGGGCCTTCGTGGGCGACGGCGAGACCGACGAGCCCGAATCGCTCGGCGCGATCTCGCTTGCGGGGCGCGAGAAGCTCGACAACCTCATCTGGGTGATCAACGCGAACCTGCAACGGCTCGACGGTCCGGTGCGCGGAAACGGCAAGATCATCCAGGAGCTCGAGGGCGTGTTCAAGGGCGCCGGCTGGAACGTCATCAAGGTGATCTGGGGGACGAACTGGGACCCGCTCCTTGCCGCCGACAAGGGCGGACGTCTCGTTCAACTCATGAACGAATGCGTCGACGGCGACTATCAGACGTTCAAGTCGCGCGACGGAAAATACGTGCGCGACGAGTTCTTCGGCCGTTATCCCGAAACGAAGGCGCTGGTCGAGGGTTGGACCGACGACGAGATCTGGGCGCTTCAGCGCGGCGGCCACAATCCGGAAAAAGTCTTCGCCGCCTATAAGGCTGCTTTCGAGCACCGCGGGCAGCCGACGGTCGTTCTGGCCAAGACCATCAAAGGCTACGGCATGGGCGAAGCCGGCGAAGCTCAGAACATCGCGCACCAGGCCAAGAAGATGGAAGTCGAAGCGATGCGCAAGTTTCGCGATCGCTTCTCGCTCCCGATCTCGGACGCGGCGCTGGGCGGCGAGAAGATTCCGTTCTACAAGCCGACCGAGGACGCGCCCGAGATGCGGTACCTGCGCGAGCGCCTCGCGGAGCTGGGCAGCGTGCCGCAGCGGCGGCGCAAGTCGGCGGCGCTGACCGTGCCGCAGCTCTCGGCCTTCGACGCGCAGCTGCAAGGCACGGGCGACCGTCACATCTCCACTACGATGGCCTTCGTACGCATCCTCAACGCCATCGCGCGCGACAAGGAGATCGGCGCGCGCGTCGTCCCCATCGTCGCCGACGAGTCGCGAACGTTCGGCATGGAAGGCATGTTCCGCCAGCTCGGGATCTACTCGTCGGTCGGGCAACTCTACCACCCGCAAGACGCCGAGCAGCTGATGTGGTATCGCGAGGACAAGCTGGGGCAGATCCTCCAGGAGGGCATCAACGAGGCGGGCGCGCTGTCGTCGTGGATCGCCGCCGGCACGTCGTATTCGAATCACGATCTGCCGATGATTCCATTCTTCATCTTCTACTCGATGTTCGGATTCCAGCGCGTCGGCGACCTGACGTGGGCCGCGGGCGACAGCCGCACGCGCGGCTTTCTGCTCGGCGCGACGTCCGGACGCACCACGCTCAACGGCGAGGGCCTGCAGCACGAAGACGGCAGCAGCCAGGTAGCAGCCTCGTTCGTTCCCAACTGCGTGAGCTTCGACCCGACGTACGCCTACGAGCTCGCCGTCGTCGTGCAGGACGGCCTGCGCCGGATGCTCGTCGAGCAAGAGGACGTGTACTACTACATCACGCTGATGAACGAAAACTACCAGCATCCGCCGATGCCCGAGGGCGCGCGCGACGGCATCCTGCGCGGAATGTATCTGCTCAAAGACGGAAGCGGAGCCGATGCGAAGTCGCCGCGCGTCCAGCTCTTCGGCTCGGGCGCGATCCTCCGCGAGGTCGAAGCCGGCGCGACCCTGCTCGCCGACGACTGGGGCGTCGCGAGCGACGTGTGGGGCGTCACCAGCTTCAACGAGCTGCAGCGCGACGGGGTCGCGGCACGGCGCTGGAACATGCTGCATCCGCTCGAGGCGCCGCGCCTCTCCTACGTCGAGCGGTGCCTGAAGGACCGCCCCGGCCCCGGCGTGGCCGCAACCGACTACATCCGGATCTACGCCGAGCAGATCCGTCCGTTCGTGAATCGCCGCTACGTCGCGCTCGGAACCGACGGCTACGGACGCAGCGACTTCCGGCGCAAGCTGCGCGAGTTCTTCGAAGTCGATCGCCATTTCGTTACGATCGCCGCGCTCCGCGCGCTCGCGGACGACGGCACGATCCCGCATGCCGCCGTTGCGAAGGCGATCGAGAAGTACGGCATCGATCCGAACAAACCGAATCCAATTACGGTATGAAGCGGAACGCACGAGATTGAGAGAGTTAGTGACATGAGCGAAACGATCGAGGTACGCGTACCCGACATCGGCGACTTCAACGAGGTGCCGGTGATCGAGGTGTTGGTCAAAGCGGGCGATCGCGTGAAGAAGAACGACTCGCTGATCACGCTCGAGAGCGAGAAGGCCTCGATGGAAGTGCCGGCCGAGACCGACGGCGTGGTGCAAGACGTCAAGGTGAAAGTCGGCGACAAGGTCTCGAAAGGCGCGCCGATCTTGGTGTTGGGCGTTGAAGGCCGCGAGAAGGCCGCAGCGCCTGCCTCCAAGCCGGCAGGGTCAGCCCCCGCACCGGCGGCTGCGGACGCGGCTCGGGCACCGGCCGCTGCGGAAGCGGCTCCGGCGCCGGCGGGCGATGGGCTCGTGCACGCGAGCCCGGTCGTGCGTCGCCTCGCGCGCGAACGCGGCGTGGACCTGCGGCGCATCGCCGGCACCGGTCCCAGCGGACGCGTGACGCAAGACGACGTCTCGGCGTTCCTGCGCGGCCCGCAAGGCGCCGGCGGGGGTGCGTTCGCCGGCCTGCCGCCGTGGCCCAAGCTGGATTTCGCACAGTACGGCGCCGTCGAACGCAAACCGCTCTCGCGCCTCAGGCGACTGTCGGGACCCAACCTGCACCGCAATTGGGTCGGCATCCCGCACATCACCAACTACGACGAGGCGGACGTGACCTCAATCGAGACGCTGCGCAACGAGGTCAATGCCGAGCAGGCGAAGTCCGGCGGACCGAAGCTCACGATGCTCGCGTTTTTGATTCGCGCCTCGGTGGCGGCGCTGCAGCGGTTTCCCGAGTTCAACGCCTCGCTCGACGGCGAGGAGCTGATCTACAAGCGCTACTACAACGTCGGCTTCGCCGCCGACACGCCCGACGGTCTGGTCGTTCCGGTCATCAAGGGCGCCGACGTGAAGGGCCTGATCGAGATCGCGCGCGAGGCGCAGGAGCTCGCGGGGAAGGCGCGCGAGGGAAAACTGACGCTGGCACAGATGCAGGGCGGCACGTTCACGATCTCGTCGATCGGCGGCATCGGCGGCACGGCTTTCACGCAGATCGTCAACGCGCCGGAGGTCGCGATCCTCGGGGCGACGCGCGCCGCGATGAAGCCGACGTGGGACGGAAAGAAATTCGTGCCGCGCCTTATGCTGCCCATCAGCGTGAGCTACGATCATCGCGTGGTTGACGGCGCCGGCGCCGCGCGCTTCCTCGTCTACATCGCCGAGCTTCTGGCGGACTTCCGGCGGGTGATGCTCTAGCCGCCACATATATGACAGCAGATGTCATGTATCCGGCTGTATGCTGCGGAAATGATTAAAGGAATCGATATCGCAGCGTATCTCGTGAAGGATCCCAAGGCCGCCATCGCCTTCTATCGCGACGTGCTCGGCATGAAACCGACGGAGATCGATCCGGAGGGCCGCGGCGCCGAGTTCACCCTCGCCGACGGATCGACGTTCGGCGTCTGGAAGCCCGAAGACGGCGAGACGGGGGGCGCCATGATGTTCGCCGTGGACGACGCGACGGCGGCGGTGGAGCACTACCGCGCCAAAGGACTTCAGCTCAGCGACGTCGTCGAGTCGCCGGTCTGCTATATGGCGTTCGGCAGCGATCCGGAAGGCAACGGCTTCATCATCCACCAGCGTAAAGCGTAAGCGCGCGCCGTGCTGCCGCGACCAAGTCGTCGCGCAGCGCGGCGGGTTCGAGCAGCGTCGCGGCGTCGGACCAAGCGAGGGTTTGGAACAGCGCAACCGCGGTGCCCGGAAACGTCACGCGAACGATCGTCTCGCGCTTGCCGCGCGAGACGATCTCTGCCGGCCAGTAGGCCGTCACGCGCTCGAGCGCGTCGTTGCGCGCTCGCAGCGTGACGACGCAGTCGTAGCTCCTCGACGCCTCGGCGAAGCGTGCCGACGATTCGCTCCAGTAACGCTCGAGGTCGAAACCCTCCGGACGCTCGAACGACTCGGCCGGCTCGTCGGCGCGCCGGACGCGCTCGACGCGAAAGCTGCGCAGCTCGTCGTCGCAGCGGGCGACGAGATACCAGACGCCGGCCTTCGAAACGAGGCCGAGCGGATCGACGGTGCGCGTGGATCGCGAGCGATTGCGATCTTCGTAATGAATGCGCACGCGGCGCTCCTCCCAGACGGCGCGGCGCAGCGTCGCCAAGATCTCGCGCGGCGGCTCCGGCTGATTCCAGCGGCGCCCGTCGAGATGAATGCGCGAGCGCGATTTCTCGGCGGCTCGCTGCGCGACGCCCGCGAGGCTGCCGTGCAGCTTTTCGAGCGCGCGGTTGAATCCGCGCTCGAGACCCAGATCGGCGAGCGGACTCGCCCCCGAGACGAAGAGCGCGCGGATCTCTTCCTCGCTGAAGTGCGTGAGCGCCCGGCGATACCCGTCGGCGAGCACGATCCCGCCGCTCGCGCCGCGCTCCGCGTACACGGGAACGCCCGCGGCGCACAGCGCGTCAACGTCGCGGTAAATAGTCCGCTCCGAGACTTCCAAACTCTCGGCCAGCACGCGCGCGCTGCACTGGCGCCGTGACTGGAGCAACAGGAGGAGTGCGATGAGACGGTCGGCCTTCACGACTCCATGAAACTACGGAAACATGACAGTCCTTGTCAAGTTTCTCCCGCGGACGCTACGAGCGTCCGGGCTGCTGCGGCCTGGTGGAAAACGAGGCGCGCCACTCGCGATCGCCGGCCCGCAGCACCCACACGAACGAGCGGTCGGGCGGAAGCGGCATCGGCGTGACGTTGACGGCGAAGGGCGCGCTGATCGAGGCGCCCGGCTTCGTGCCCGGAGGGCGGCCGACCTCGATCTCGCTCTCCATGTGCACCGAGCTGAACGTCTCCGGCCCGCTCTGCAGAACGACCGGTTTGCCGTCGGCATCGAGCAGGTCGAGCGTCCACTTGATCTTGCGGTTCGTCTCGTCCCACGGAACGTGCAGGATGAACGCCACGGCGGACGGTGCCGTCAGCGGGCTGCCCGTGTGCGTCCAGCCGATGCCGAGCGCGTGCAGCTTGCCATCGGGCGAGACCTGCGCCGAGTCGGCTAAGAAGAGCGTTGCGTCCATGCTTTCAGGCCTTCGTTCCGCGCGCGGCCAGCTGGCGCAGCACGTACTGCAGGATGCCGCCGTTGCGGTAGTATTCAGCTTCGTTGGGCGTGTCTATGCGCACGCGCACCTCGAACTCGATGGCGCGTCCGCTGCGCGGATCCGTCGCCTTGACCCGCGCGTGCATGCGCGGACGAATTCCTTTGGAGAGCCCCGTGACGTCGTAGATCTCCTCGCCGTCGAGGCCGTAGGTCGAGCGGTCGGCTCCGCCGGCGTATTCCAGCGGCAGCACGCCCATTCCGATGAGGTTGCTGCGATGGATGCGCTCGAACGACTCGGCGATCACGGCCTTGATGCCGAGCAGGTACGGGCCTTTCGCCGCCCAATCGCGCGACGAGCCCGAGCCGTACTCTTTCCCGGCGAGCACGATCAGCGGCGTGCCGTCGGCGGCGTACTTGCGCGCCGCGTCGTAGATCGGCATCTCTTCGTTCGCCGGCAGATAGCGCGTGACGCCTCCCTCGATGCCCGGCACCAGCGCGTTGCGCAAGCGCACGTTGGCGAACGTGCCGCGCACCATCACCTCGTGATTGCCGCGCCGCGCGCCGTAGGAGTTGAAGTCGCGCGGCTCGACGCCGTGCTCCATCAGATACTTGCCGGCGGGACCGTTGCGCGCGATGGTGCCGGCCGGCGAGATGTGATCGGTCGTAACCGAATCGCCCAGCACCGCGATGACGCGCGCGCCGATCACGTCGCGCACCGGCGCCGGGTTCTGGGGCATCCCGTCGAAATACGGCGGCCGTTTCACGTACTCCGAAGCGGGATCCCAGTGATAGCGCCCGCTCGCGATGACGTCGAGCTCGCGCCAGTTGTCGTCGCCCTTGAAGACGTCGGCGTATTCGCGTTCGAACATCTCCTCGCCGATGCACGATGCCATCGTCGTAGCGATCGCGTCGTTGCTCGGCCAGATCTCGCGCAAGTACACCGGCTCGCCGTCGCTGCCGGTTCCGAGCGGCTCCGTCGTCAGATCGACGTCCATGCGCCCGGCGAGCGCGTAGGCGACGACGAGCGGCGGAGAGGCGAGATAGTTGGCGCGAACCTGCGGGTGGATGCGGCCCTCGAAGTTGCGGTTACCCGACAGCACGGCGGCGACGATCAGGTCGGCGTCGGCGACGGTCTCCGCGATGTCGCTGGGCAGCGGGCCTGAGTTGCCGATGCACGTCGTGCAGCCGTAGCCGACCAGATTGAACCCGAGCTCGTCGAGGTATTTCTGCAGGCCCGCCTTGGCCAGATAGTCGGTGACGACTTTCGAGCCCGGCGCCAGCGACGTCTTCACCCACGGCCGCGCGTGCAGGCCGCGTTGGATCGCGTTGCGTGCCAGCAATCCCGCACCGATGAGCACCGACGGATTCGACGTGTTGGTGCAGCTGGTGATCGCGGCGATCACCACCGATCCGTCGTCAACGCGATCCATCGTCTGCGCGATGACGGCCGTCCCACCGCCTCCCTCGTCTTCGAATCGTGCAACCGCGCCGTTGGCACGCTCGCGAGCGGCGATCCAGTCGTTGAGCGCGTGCCCGAACGACTCTTTGACGGCGTAGAGCGGCACGCGGTCCTGCGGCCGGCGGGGTCCGGCGAGGCTCGGCTCGACCGTCGCGAGATCGAGCGACAGCGTATCGGCGAACTCGGGATCCGGCGACCCGTCGGTGCGGAACAAGCCCTGCGCCCTCGCGTACGCCGCGACGAGGTCGATCTGCTCGCGCGGACGCCCCGTGAGCCGCAGATACTCGAGGGTTCGATCGTCGATCGGGAAGATCGCCACCGTGGAGCCAAACTCCGGCGACATGTTGCTGATCGTCGTGCGATCCACGACGGGAAGGGCGGAGAGACCCGAGCCGTAGAACTCGACGAACTTTCCGACGACACCCTTCTTGCGCAGCAGCTCGGCGACGGTCAGCACGAGATCGGTCGCGGTGACGCCTTCACGCAGCGCGCCGTCGAGCCGGAATCCGACGACTTCGGGGATCAGCATCGTCACGGGCTGGCCCAGCATCGCGGCCTCGGCCTCGATGCCGCCGACGCCCCATCCCAGCACGCCCAACCCGTTGACCATCGTCGTGTGCGAATCGGTGCCGACGGCCGTGTCGGGATAGGCGAGCGGCGCATCGCCGGAGTCGAACGCACCGAAGACGACGCGCGCGAGATACTCGATGTTCACCTGATGCACGATGCCGGTTCCCGGCGGGACGACGCGCAAGCCCTTGAGCGCGGACTGCCCCCACTTGAGGAACGCGTAGCGCTCGCTATTGCGCTCGAACTCGAGGTCGGTGTTCTTCGCGAGCGCGTCGCTCGAGCCGAAGTAGTCGGCCTGCACGGAATGGTCGATGACCATCTCGACGGGTTGCAGCGGGTTGATCGCCTCGGGATTGCCGCCCATGCCGGCCATTGCGTCGCGCATGGCGGCCAGGTCGACGACGCACGGGACGCCCGTGAAATCCTGCAGCAGGACCCGCGCCGGCGTGAACGCGATCTCCCGCTCCTGCGGCGGCGCGCCCGCGCTCCAGCGCGCCAACGCTTCGACGTCGTCGCGAAGCACCGCGCGCCCGTCCTCGAAGCGCAGCAAATTCTCCAGCAAGATCTTGAGCGAGAAGGGCATTCGCGCGAGCCTTGCGATGCCCGACTGCTCGAGCGCTCCCAACCGAAAGTAGCGATACGTGCGGTCGCCGACGCGTAGCGTATCGAGCGCTTTGAAGCTATCGGGATGTGGCTTCATGGGTCAGTCGTACTTTGGGATCGCCGCCCGCGTAGCCTTCGATCCGCAACGCGGCCTCGCCCGACAGCAGGAGCCAGAGGGGTTCGGCCACCAGCGCGAGGCGCCAGGGCTGCAGCGCAAGCGCGCGTTCGAAGCTCGCGCGATCCTGCGGAACGTCGCGAGCGAGGCGCTCGAGCGCGGCGCGCGGCACGAGCAGGCTTGCCGGCAGCGACGCGTCGCGCGCGATCTCCGCGATCGCCGCGCCGAGCAGCGCGACGATCGCGTCGCGCGCCGGCGCCGTGGATCGCGCGGGCCGCTGCGGCAGATCCGCTTCGTCGAGCGCCTGACCGCGGGCCACGGCTTGCAAAATTGCGGGGCCGAGCTGACGTTTCATTCCGCCGTCGAGGCGGCGGAGCTGCGCGAGATCCTCGAGCTTTGCCGGCTTGACCACCGCCAAGCCCGCAACCACGTCGTCGGGCAGGATGTACCGCACCGGCAGGTCGCGCTCGCGCGCGACGCGCTCGCGAAGCTTCACGATCTCGTTGAGGATCCCGAGGTCCCGGCGGCTCATGCGCGTCGCGCCTGGAATCCGCAAGAACGCCCGGCGCTCGTCGCTGCGATAGCGCTCGATGTCGCCGAGCTCCGCGCACTCCTCGTACACCCACTCGTAGCGGCCCCTGCGTTCCAAGCTGTCGCGCAGCGAGTCGTAGAGCGGCAAGAGGTGCGCGACGTCGCCCACGAGATACTCGATCTGCCGCTCCGAGAACGGGCGTGCCGACCAGTCGCTGACCGTCTGCGACTTCGTCAGTTTCACGCCGCAGACGCCGCGCACCAGGTCGGCCAGCGACACCTGCATTCCGTAGCCGAGGAACGCGGCGGCGACCTGCGTATCGAACACGCGTGGCGGCACGAGGTCGAAACGATCGGCGAAGATCTTCAAGTCGGCCGAGAGCGCGTGACCGACGACGGTCGTGTGCGTGAGCGCGAGCGCGAGCGGGCGCAGCTCGGGCAGCGCGAGCGCATCGACGATCGCGGCGCCGTCGTCGAACGCGAGCTGCACCACCATCAGCCGCGGCGCGTACGTGCGCTCGGCGTGGAACTCGGTGTCGAGGCCCACGCGGTCGGCCGTCGCGACCCGTTCGCAGAGCCGTCCGAGGTCGGCGTTGCCGGCGACGATCAGCGGTGCCGTCACGGGGGCGGCGACACCGGCGACTGGCGGTGGAACGGGAAGTGCGGGCAGTGATGCCGGTGGCAGTAGTCGCGTGCGTAGTGGCGCGCGCGCGACTCGTACCCGTGGACCGCGAAGGTCACGCGGTCGCCGAAGATCGTCAGCAGCGCGCAGATCGGCACGGCGATCGCACACATCGTCCACACGTGCACCCACACCGGCACGCGAAACGCCGCCGCGGTCGCGGTCGCGACCGTTCCGCCAAGCCCGGGGATGACGCGAACGGCCAGCAAGAACGCGGGCGAACCCACGGGGAAGCGCTTGACCCACGCCGGAAGACGGTGCAGGTATTCCTGAACCCGGAACACGTTGGAGGCGTGCGCGTTGATCCAATAGCCGAGCAGCGCCGCACCGACCAGCCCAAAGACGTCCACCAGCGTGCCCTTGACCGGACCGAAGATGGCGCCGTTCATGACGGCCAGCGCGTCGGTCATCGAAAACGGGGCCGACGCGACCACAACGAAGACCGCAACCGCCAGCGGATACGCAAGCGGCCCGATCGTGCGGATCTCGTGCGCGACGTGCGGCTGATCTCGGATCACCCAGTACGCGAGCGCGAACGAGGCGAGGAGCAGCGCGAGCGCGGCGACCTTGCGAAGGAGAGGAGTCAAGCGATGGCAATCAGGGCGATCATCACACTGCTGTGCGGTGTTGGGCTCTACGCCTCGCTTTTCATGCTGGCGAAGAGCCGCCGCGCCGCGCGGGGCGAGCTCGAAGGTCCCAGCGTGGTGAAATCGCCGAGGGCGCACCTTTTCGGCGTTCCTAACTCGCTGTTCGGGGCGATCTACTATTCCGCGCTGGCCGCGGCGGTTTGGTTGGCGCACGGGGCGCTCCCGGCGTTCGCGATCCTCGCCGCGGCGCTGCTCGCGGCCGCCGCCTCGGTGGTGCTGGCCTATTCGCTGCTCTTCGTGACGCGGCGCGCGTGCCCGTACTGCTGGACCTCCCACGCGGTCAACTGGGCGCTCCTGGGCCTGTGCGTCTGGTTATTTCTTCCGAATGTCTTGAGTCCGGGTATCCGATTTTGGTAGAATCGGCCTCTCTGGTGAGGACGGCACGAACGGTCGCCGACACCGGCCGGAGAGAGGGCCGGCCGCGTAGCGTTAGTTCTACGCTCCGGTGAACGGCAGATTGAATAGGGGGCTGCGCGAGTGCGCGGCCCCTCTGCTACTCGAGGTCGGCGATCATCGCGCGGTAGACGGGGTCGTTCGTCGGCGTCCCCGAGAAGAACGCCTCGAGCATCTCCTGCGCCACGGCCGCCGCCCGCGGCGCCAGCGCGCCGAACTTCACCACCTCGTGATTGCGTTCGCGCAGCCACCGCTCGATCGCGTCCGGAAGCTCGCCCGCCAAATCGCTGCCGAGTGCTACTCGCATGGAGAGGTTTTCGCCGCGCGTTGGCGGCACACTAGCCCATGAGTGCGGTGCGTTTGGCCGCGACGGTGATGCTGGCGCGACCTCCGCTCGAGGTCTATCTAACGCGGCGCAGCTCGCGCAGCGCGTTCGCGCCCGATGCGTTCGTCTTTCCCGGCGGGACCATCGAGCCGCAGGACGCGTCGGACGACGCGCGCGAGCGTACGCTCGGCCTGGAGACCGCCCGCGTCGCGCGCGCGTTTCGCGCCGAGATCCACGACGAACTTCCGTCCGACGAGGCGCCCGTCGACGAGGTCGGGGCGCGCGCCCTGTTCGTGGCCGCGCTGCGCGAGCTTTTCGAAGAGGCCGGCGTTCTGCTGGCGCGGACGCGCGGCGGCGCTCCCGTGGACGCCGCGGTCCTCGCGTCGGACGCGGTGTCGGATCAGCGTTCGGCGGTGCGCAGGGGCGAGCTTTCGTTCGCCGGTTTCCTGCGCGCGCACGAATGGTACGCCGACGCCGGCGCGCTCGCGCTCTTCTCACATTGGATCACGCCGCGCAGCGAGCACCGGCGCTATAACACGCACTTCTTCTTCGCGACGGCGCCGACGGGGCAGTCGGCGCTCGCCGACACGGTCGAAACGCACGACGGCGTCTGGATCGCGCCCGCGCGCGCGCTCGAGCGCTATCGCGCCGGAACGATGCATCTGGTCTATCCGACGATCAAACATTTGACGCGACTGGCGGCGTTCGACACGGTCGAACGGGCGCTGGAGTTCGCGCGGACGAAGACGGTGCTCACGATCCTTCCGAACGATGCGGGCGGCGATTTTTCCATTCCGGCCCCGCTCGAAGACGCGTGGTAACGCTCGTTCGCGCTCCCAACCCGTCGCCCATGACGCTGACGGGCACGAACTCCTACGTCGTGGATTGCGGAAGCGGCGCGGCGCTGGTCGTCGATCCGGGGCCGGCGATCGAATCGCACGTGCGGGCGCTCGTCGCCGCGGCGCGCGACCGCGGACTCGCCGTCGCCGCAATTGCGGTCACGCACGGCCATCCCGATCACGCACCCGCAGCGGCGCCGCTCGCCCGGGCGACGCGAGCGCCGGTCTACGCGCATCCCAACGGCCGCGTGGCGCGCGACGCCGACCTGCCGCTCGAGGGCGAGCTGCGCCTGGGCGATACGGCGCTGCGCGTGATCGACGCACCGGGCCATACCTTCGACCACGCGGCGTTCTACCTGCCCCGCGACGGCGCGCTCTTCACCGGCGACGTCATCTTGGGCGAGGGAACGTCGGTGATCGCGCCCCCGGGCGGCGCGATGCGCCCGTATCAACGCACGCTGCAGCGCCTGGCCGACGAGTTCGGCGGCGCGCGCGCGATCTACGGCGGCCACGGGCCCGTCGTCGCCGATCCGCGAGCGAAGATCGACGAGTACATCGCGCACCGGAAGATGCGCGAGCGGCAGATCGTCGAGGCGCTGCACGAGAGCCCCGCCACGATTCCCGATTTGGTGAAGCGCATCTACGGCTCGCACGTTGCCGTGCTCTGGCCGGCGATGGCGCGGCAAGTTCTCGCGCATCTGATCGCCCTCGAAGATGAGGGCGCGGTCGTCTCACGAACGCTCGGACGACCGATGACCCGCGACGAAACGGCGATCCTCAATCCCCGCATCGAGCAGATTCTCGGCCCCGACGAGGCCGCGGTGGCCATCGCGGAGCTCGGCGCCGAGCTGCGGCTCGAATCGCTCGCCGAGTATTCGCTAACGGAGGGTTCGCAGTGATCCGCGCGCGGACGTTCGCGTGGGCAGCCCTCGCCGCGCTCGCCGCCTGCTCGCAGCCCGGTGGAGGACCCGCGCTGCCGCCCACGGGCGCATCCCGGACCTCGTGCTACGTCGTGAAGGTGGCTCCGACCGGCGTCAAGGCGACGATTACGTTCTACGGCTGGCCAGACAACGCGCCGCCCGGGAATAAGATCGCGCATCCGGTGCTGCACGATCGCGCCGGCGGCGACGGAACGTATTGCAATCCCACGACGTTTGCGACCGAGCGTAAGAACGACAAAGAGATCCCCTACGGCATCAAGATCTACGTGCCGTTCCTCAAGCAATACTTCATTCGCGAGGATCTGTGCACCACGTCCGGCCCGCCGACCGGCAGCGGCAGCAACGGCTGCTATCGGCTCTGGTTCGATCTGTGGATCGGCGGCGACAAGAACTCGAAGAAGCACGCGGTCTTCGCGTGCGAGCGAAAGCTGACGCCCGATCGCCGAGTCCCCGTCATCCTCTGGCCGCGCGACGGAATGCCGGTTCGCCACGCCGGCCCGCTCTATCGCAACGCGCCGCCGCCCGACGGAACGTGCGACGGCAAACCGGAGACCGCGCTCCCGACTTAAGGACAAGCCCCCGCAGCGCACGCTTGCCCTTCGTCGTCGCTTAGGATGACAACGTGAGGACGACCTTGCCGAACTGGCTCGATTCGGCGAGCCGCGCGAACGCGGCCGGCGCGTCGTCGAGCGAGAACGTGCGGTCGATCGCCGGGCGCAGATCGCCCTCGAACAGCCGGAGCATCGCGGCGAAGTCTTCCGGGCTTCCCATCGAGGTGCCGAGAATGGTCACGTGCTTCCAGAAGAGCGGGAACATCTTGATCGTCGCGTCGCCGTTCGTGCCGCCGTAGATCGCGATTCGGCCTCCCGGCCGCACGACGTCGAGCGCGGCGCGCAGCGTGTCGCCTCCCGACGAATCCACGACGAGATCCACTCGCTCGCTCGTGCGCAGCGTCTTGGCCCAGTCGGGCGACGACGCGTAGTTGATCGCGACGTCGGCGCCGAGCTCCTTGGCCCGCACCAGCTTCTCGTCGCTGCTCGACGTGACGATCGCGCGGGCGCCGGCGCGCTTCGCGAACAGCAGCACGAACGTCTGCACGCCGCCGCCGACGCCGGTGACGAGCACCGTCTCGCCCGGCTGCAGCGCGCCGCGCGTAAAGAGCGCGCGATAGGCCGTCACACCGGCGAGCGGAATCGCGGCGGCTTCCTCCATCGACAGGGCCGCCGGCTTGCGATAGACGTTGGCCGCCGGCACTGCGACGTACTCGGCAAACGTCCCCGCGCGCGGCATCCCGAGGATGGACGACCCTGCGGCGTCCCAGACGCGCGGATCGTCGCCCCATCCCAGCATGGGATCGATCACCACCTCGTCGCCGGCGTGAAGATCGCCGTACACGGCGCCGAGCTCCGCGATCTGGCCCGCCCCGTCGGAGCCGAGCGTGACCGGCAGGCGCACGTTGGGATAGAGGCCTTGCGTGATGAACAGGTCGCGGCGATTGAGCGCGGCCGCCCGGATGCGGACCAGCGCCTCGTCTTCGCGGATCGGCGGACGCTCGACCTCGTCAACCCTCAGTTGCTGCGGACCGCCGAGCTCGTGCAGACGCAGCGCCTTCACCGTTGCCGCTTATTCGTGGAACGTGAGGATGAACTTCACCGCAGCCGGCTGCACGTACAGCGCGTCGGTCGGCACGTTCGCAAGAAACTGCGTCTTCGACGGGCCGGGGTAGAGGCCGCGATACGGCGTGCCCGCATCGTAGAGCGTGAACGGCCCGGACGCCGCATTGAAGATGTTGGTCGCGGCGATCGTGAAATCGAGGCGACCGAAGTTCTTGCCGATCGCGCCGTCGACCAGCGTGTAGGGCGGCTGGTTGAGCGTGTTGTTCTTGCCGGCAAACGTGAACGCCGTGGACGCATGCCAGCCGTTCTGCGACCACAGGAAGACGGCCGAGCCCTGTTGCTGCGGAACGCCGAGAAACTGTTGGTTGTCGATCAGCGTGCCGCCCGAGGTCGGGTTCGACACGAACGGACCCAGCGCGTACGGATAGGCGACGTTGAGCCCGTACGAGAGCGTCGCCGTCACGTGGACGCGCGGGAACGTTTGCTTGTAGCGCGCCTCGGCGCCTTCGTAGACCGCGTTGCCGATGTTGATGGGAATCTCGTACGTGAAGCCCAGGGGCGTGCCGCAGAAGCTCTTCGCGCCGCCGCCGGGATAGTAGTTCTCGATCGTGTCGCGCAGGTTCGAGCGGTAGATCGAAACGTCGAGGTTCGACGTGCTCGAAAAGAGATGCGAGAAGCCCAACTCGTACTCGGTGGCATGCTCCGGTTTCTCGAGCGGATTCCCGTTGGGAGCCACGCAGTTGGAGTCGATCGGCCCGGCGGCCGGATTGGGCTGCAGCTTGCCGTCCACGAGCACCGGCGGGAAGAAGTAGAGCTCCGCGAGCAACGGCGACCGGAACCCCGTGCCCACGGAGAAGCGCGCGACGCTCGACGTGCCGAGATCCTGGCTTAGCCCGAGCCGCCAGTTGAGCGTGTTGCCGAACGTCGAGTAGTCGGCGTCGTAGAGACCGCCCGAGAGCCGCGTGCTGCGGCTGAGCTGCTGGGCGCCCCGCAAGAAGTACGAACTGATGCTCTGCGACAGCGTCTGCGTGATGCCGAGCCCCTGCAGCGACTCCTGACGCGCGTAGCCGCCGAAGGCGAACTCGCTGGCGTCGAAGGTCCGTCCCCACGAGAGCCCCTCGTTGTAGCGCGTGTCGAGGTGCGACACGTCGTACGGTGAGACGCCCCCGCCCTCGAAGTCAATGTTATTGTCGGTGGCGTAGAAGTCGGCGAGGAGCGTCCCCGCGCCGATCGGCACGCGTCCGTAGCCGTCGTACGCGCGAATGCTCTGGGCAAAGTTCGCGCTGCCCTGCCCGACGTGATCGCCGAACACCGGGTTGGCAACTTCGTTCGACGACCCCGACGACGGCGGCGCGAAGGCGCAGCCCGCGCCCGGGCCGCTGAACACGCACGTCGGGTTCCCCGCGATGCCGTTGAGCGCGCTCGACTCGTCGCGGTTGTCGCCCAGCGTAAAGAGGCGGAATCCGACGTCCGAACGCTGCGAGAAATTGTAGTCGAGATTGACCAAGCCGAGCATCGCCGCGATCGACGATCCCAGATGGACTTGGACCGGGCAGTTCGGCGTCTTCGTCTTCGTCGCGGGCCCGCAGTAGATCGGCAGGTTGTTCGACGGCACGACCGAGTCGTATTCGTTCACCTGCCCGATCTGCTGGAAGTCGTTGCCGGCCAGTGCGTACCCGAGCTTGCCGATCGAGCCCGTTGCGTTGAGCCACGATTGCGTCGTGCCGTACGAACCGGCCGATGCCGAGAACGCCAGATGCTCGTCCTGTGTGGGCCGCAACGAAACGAGGTTCACCGCACCGCCGAACGTGTTGCTCCCCTCCGCGTCGGTCGGGCCCAGCCCTTCGGTCACGGTCACGCTGCTGAAGCCCGGAACCGCAAACTGCGACAGATCGACGTCGCCGGTGTTGCCGTCGTTGAGCTGCTGGCCGTCGAGCGTAACCATCGCTTCCGACGGATCGGGACCGCGGAGCGAGACGACGGCCGGCGTCGTCGGCGCGCCGGCGTCGGGCCGCTGGATGACGACGGACGGCACCTGCCCGAGCGCTTCGAGCACCTGCGTGTAGCCCAGCGCGTCCATCTGCGAGCGCGACACGTCCATCTCGGGGATCACGTTGCGATCGAGCGTGAACCCGCCGTTGACCGTCACCTGGCCGATCGTCCGAAGCTTCGGAGCGTCGTTCGGCTCGAGCGCGACGTCGATGCGCGCTCCGTCGCCCAACTCGCCGGTGTTGACGGTGACCGCGGCGTAGCCGCGCGCGACGACGGTCAGATCGTAGCGCCCGGCCGGCACCTCGACGGAGAAGGTTCCGCGCACGTCGGTCGTCGTGGAGACGGTCTTCTGGCCGCGCAGCGTCACCTGCGCGTGGGCGATCGGCGCCCCGCTTGGCGCGTGCACCGAGCCGCCGATGAGGCAGCAAGCGGCAATCAAGATCGGCAGCATGGCCAGGGCTGGTTCGCCCCCTCCTCCGCGCCAGGCCTTCCGACGCGGCCCGACGTAGAACGGGTCGTGAATACTCAAGGCAGCGGACTTCGCGCGTTCCTCCGCGGCGTCGCGCGCGTTCAACGCACGTTCAAGCTCGAGATCGGCCCGCTGCGCGCGAGCGGAGTTCCCGCCGTGTTGCTCGGCGTCACGGGAATCATTCTTGCGAGCGGCGTCACCGCCGCGCTCAGCCGCGGCGCGACGCGTCTGCCCGAGACGCTGGGCGAGGCGCGCGGTCTCGCCGAGGCACTCAACGCCCGCGCACCAAGGCTGAAGTCGTGATCGAGAGGCGGGCGCTCACCAGCCTGATTCGCGCCGAGTTGCCCGACGCCGAAGTCGGAGTGCTGGACCGTACGGGAACGATGGACCACTTCAACGTAACGGTGCGCTCGAAGGCGTTTGCGGGTAAGACGTTGATCGAGCAGCATCAGCTGGTGTACGGCGCGCTCAAAACCGCCCTCAAAGACGGCCGCGTGCACGCGGTCGAGCTCAAGACTATCGTAGCGGAGGAATGACCATGCCGACGGATTTTAGCGAAGAGATCGCGCGCGAGGTCGCAGAGAACACGATTCTCGTCTACGGCAAGGGAACGAAGACCGCCCCGCGCTGCGGCTTCACGCTCGAAACGATCGAGTTTTTCAACGGCTTCGGCTATCCGTTCGAGGTGATCGACGTGCTCGACAACGCGCCCAAGCGTGAGGCGCTCGCCGAGATGACGGACTGGCCGACGCTGCCGAAGGTCTTCATCGGCGGAACGTTCTACGGCGACACCGACATCCTCGGACCGATGGCGCAGAACGGCGAGCTGCAGGCGAAGCTGGAAGAAGCGTTCGGCGGCCCGCGGCCGGAGCAGAAACAAACCATCAACCTGCGCTAGCGTGTTCACAACGATCGTCTCGCCCGAGGCACTGCGCGAGCGGCTCGGCGATCCGCAGCTCGTCGTGTTCGACTGCCGTCATTCGCTCGCGGACCTCGAGTCGGGACGCCGGCTCTACGACGAGGCGCATATTCCCGGCGCGTACTTCGCGTCGGTCGAACGCGACCTCGCCGGAGCGAAGACCGGACGGAACGGGCGGCACCCGCTGCCGGATCCGCTGCACTTCGCGCGCTTTCTGCGCGCGGCCGGCGCCGACGACGGGTCGCAGATCGTGACCTACGACGGCGGCGCCGACATGTTTGCCGCGCGCATGTGGTTTCTCACCCGCTGGCTCGGCCACGACGCCGTCGCCGTGCTCGACGGCGGCTTCCCCGCGTGGCTCGCGCTCGGATACCCCCTCACCGCGGACCCGTCGAAAGCCGCGCGCGAAGGGACGCTGACCGTACGCCTGCGTCCGGAGTATCTCGTCGACGCCACGCACGTGCACGAACACCTGAACAGCCCGGACATGCGCCTCGTCGACGCGCGCGCGAGAGAGCGCTACTCCGGCGAAACCGAGCCGATCGACCCCGTCGCCGGACACATTCCCGGCGCGAGGAATCGCTGGTTCAAAGAGAACTTCGACGCCGAGGGAAAGCTGAAATCGCCCGCGGCACTGCGCGAAGAGTTCGAGCGCGCGGGCCTCGATCCGGGGCGCACCGTGCATCAATGCGGCTCCGGCGTCTCCGCGGCGGTGAACTACTTAGCGATGGAACGCGCGGGCCTCACCGGCTCGCGCATCTACAACGGATCGTGGAGCGAATGGGTCTCCGACCCGTCACGCCCAATCGAAACCGGAACAAAGTAGCTCTTCGTTTTTCCCGGATGTCGGGGGCCGACCGCTCCCGCGAAGACGCTCGTCGCGCCACCTCCATGTGGCGCTCCTGCTTCGCTGCCTTTTCGGGAGAACAACGTTTTGAAACGGCCCTCCGGGCCGACCCGAAAAAGTCAGAGACTTCGCTTGGAGCGGTCGGCCCCCGACATCCGCGAAGAACGAAGAACGGGCGAAGCGCAGCTTCGCCGGTGTCGTTCTTTAGCGCTTAACGGGTGGCGGGACTGCGAACGGTTTCGCGATTGCTCCGGCCGGCGACGCCTGCAGGCGGTCGAGGTCGCCGCTCGTCGGCGCTTGCGAGAAATCGCGGCACGTGTCGACGAAGCAGTAGAATCCGAACGGCTCCTCGCCGCGATTCACGAACTGATGCAACTCGAGCGGGCCGACGTAGATCACGTCGTTGGGCCCGATCTCGCTCGCCGTATCGCCGATCACGGCGTAGCCGAGACCCGTGCGCACGATGACGTAGTGCTCGTGCTCGTGCTTCTCGAGACGCGACGCGGCGCCGGGCGCGACTTCGAAGTAGCGCAGCTCCATGCGCGGGCCGGGCTCGCTTGGGTCGGCCTTGCGCGAACCCACGATGGTATGGCGCGCGACGCCGGTTCCGGTTGCCTGCGGAGTATAGCCGGCAGGCTCGACGCCTTCCCACCCGGTGCCGGTCGCTCGAACGACTCGCCGCTGCATAGCCGCCCTACGATAGCATATCGCCGCCACGGCGGCCAGGGCATGCCTGGCGGTCCGCGAAGAAGCGCGCTATGCGGACGACTTTTTATACGGCGCGCCGCGCGGCATGCTTCGGCGCGGTTGCGGCCATTCTATCTGCGTGCAGCGCGGCGCAGCCCGCACTCACTCCCCCAACCGCAACGCAGCAGAGCGCGCATCGCGGGCACGCCGCCGGATCGGGCGATCTTCTCTACGTCGGCGGCAACCACGTCGTTGAAGTCTATGCATACCCCGATGGGACGGCCGAGGGGTCGTTCAAGTCGCCCGGCGCCGTCAGCTCGGTGTGCTCCGACACGAGCGGCAACGTCTTCGTCACCGAGTTGCCGAAGCGCAACTCGCCCGACGGCACCGGCTCCGTGGTCGAGTACGCGCACGGCGGCACGTCGCCGATCGCATCGCTGACCGTTCCGTCGGGCGAGATGCCGATGGACTGCGCGAGCGATGCGAGCAGCGGCAACCTCGCAGTCACGATGCAGAACAGCGGAAGCTACGCGCCGGCCGTCGCGGTCTATGCGGGCGGCAGCGGCAAGCCGGCGATGTACGACAGCTCGGCGCTGGGCGCCGATCCGTCGTGCGGCTACGACGCGCAGGGGAACCTGTTCGTCACGAGCGGCGGCAACGTGATGGCCGAGCTCGCCGCCGGCAAGAAATCGTTCGCAACGATCACGCTGAACCGCACGCTCGGCGGCGTGAAGCACGTGCAGTGGGACGGCACCGATCTGGCGCTGCAGTCGTTCCACGTCACGCATCACAACGGCGAGAAGCTGTGGGAGCGCATCTTCCGCGTCAAGGTGTCGGGCTCCAGCGGAAGGATCGTGGGCATCAGCGAGTTTACGGGCTGGTCGGAGAAAGTTTCCGGCGGCTCGTGGATCGACGGCGACACGATCGTCGCGACCCCGTTCTCGAACTTGTCGTTTTACAAGTATCCGGACGGCGGCAAGCCCACGAAGGTGATTCACCTCTCGAGCCATATGGCGGCGGTAACGATCAGCATCGGCGGCTAATGCCTCGCTACTGGCTGCTGAAGACCGAGCCGAGCGCCTACTCCTTCGAACGGCTCCGGGCGGACGGCACCACGCCCTGGACCGGCGTCCGTAACTTTCAGGCGCGCAACAACATGACGGAGATGCGCGTGGGCGACCTCGCGCTTTTCTATCACTCGAGCATCGCGCAGCCCGCCGCGGTCGGCACCTGCCGGGTGTCGAGGGAAGCCTATCCCGACTTCACGCAGTTCGACCGCGCGAGCGACTACTTCGACGGCCGCGCGCGCGAGGCGAAGCCGATCTGGTACATGGTTGACGTCGCGTACGGCGAGGGCTTTGCCAACCCCGTGACGCTGGCCGCGATGCGCGCCGACCCACGGCTCGTGGGGATGGCGTTGCTGCGGCGCGGACAGCGTCTCTCCGTGCAGCCGGTCATGCCGCACGAGTGGAAGATCGTCCTCGAGCTCGCTAGGACGCCTGCGTGAGGAACACGCGCTGCGCGTCGATGGGCATCTCGCCCGAACCCGGCATCAGCCGCTTGTAACGTCCGTCCACCTGCAGCTCGCGGCTCTTCACGTTGTCGGCGAGCAGTACGGTGAGGATGTGCGCGGCGATCGTTTCGGCCACCACCGGATCGAGCACCGGAACCGCCAGTTCCACGCGCCGGTCGAGATTGCGCCCCATCCAGTCGGCGCTCGCGATGAACGTCTCGCGGTCGCCGCCGTTCTCGAACACGTAGATCCGCGAGTGTTCCAAGAAGCGGCCCACGATGCTGCGCACGCGGATATTCTCGCTGACGCCCGAAACGCCCGGCCGCAGCACGCACATGCCGCGCACCATCAGGTCGATCGGCACCCCGGCCTGCGACGCCCGATAGAGCGCGCGGACGACGTCGCCCTCGGTGATCGCGTTGATCTTGGCGCGGATGCCCGCGGGCCGGCCGGCGCGCGCGTGCTCGGTCTCGCGGTCGATGCGCGCGATCAGCTCGCGGTGGAACGTGACCGGCGCGACCCACAGGTCTTCGTAGTCCGTGACCTTCGAGAATCCGGTGAGCGCGTTGAAGAGCTGCGTGTCGTCGGTCCCTAGCTCGGGCCGCGCGGTGAAGAGGCTCAGGTCGGTGTAGAGCAGCGCCGTCTTCTCGTTGTAGTTTCCGGTGCCGAAGTGCATGTAGCGGCGCAGGCCGTCCTCGTCTTCCCGAACGACCAGCAGCGTCTTCGCATGCACCTTTTGATTGGCGAAGCCGTAGACGACGTGCGCGCCCGCGCGCTCCAGGCGTTTGGCCCACTCGATGTTGTTCTCTTCGTCGAACCGCGCCTTGAGCTCGATGATCACCGCAACCTGCTTCTCGTTCTCCGCCGCGGTCAGCAGCGCGCGCACGATCGGCGAGTTCTTGCCCGACGTCCGATACAGCGTGGCCTTGATGGCGAGCACTTTCGGGTCTTCGGCGGCCTGCTGCACGAACTGAATCACGGGATCGAACGAGTCGTAGGGATGATGCAGCAGAATGTCGCCCTCGCGGATCTGCGCGAAGACGTCGCTCTCGCCGATCAGCCGCTTCGGGATCGCCGGCATGAACGGCCGGTCGCGCAGCGTTTCGTACCCCGGCAGGTTCACGATCTGCCACAGATCGCTCAGGGCCATCATGCCCTCGATCTCGTAGCAATCGACGGGCTCGAGCTCGAGCGAGTTGAAGAGGAAGTCGCGCATGTACTCCGGCATACCGCGCTCGATCTCCAAGCGCACCGGCTCGCCGAAGCGCCGGCGCCGCAGCTCCGATTCGATGGCGCGCAACAGGTCGTCGGCCTCGTCTTCCTGCAGGTCGAGATCGGCGTCGCGCGTCACCCGGAAGAGATACGAGTCGCGGACGTGCATGCCGGGGAACAGGCCGTCGAGATGGTGGGCGATCAGATCCTCCAGCAGCACGAAGCGCCGCTCGCCGGGCGCCCCGCCCTCGACGGGCACGAAGCGCGGCAGCGTCTGGGGAATCTTCACGCGCGCGAAATGCAGCTCGATGCCGTCGCGCGTCGCCTCCTCCAACTCTACGGCCAGCGAGAGCGAGAGGTTCGAGATGTACGGGAACGGATGGCCGCTGTCGACCGCGAGCGGCGTAAGCACGGGAAACACCGACTCGTCGAAGGTCCGCTCCAGCGCGCTCTGCGTGTCGTCGTCGAGCTCGGCCACTCGCAGCAGGCGGATGCCCTCCCGCTCGAGCGCAGGGAGCAGCTCGTCGTTGAGCAGGCGCATCTGCTGCGGCAGCGAGCCGCGCAAGCGCTGCGAGATCGCCTCGAGATGCTCGGTCGGCGTTCGGCCGTCGTCGGAACGGCGCATGACCTGCGCCTCGATCTGCTGCTTGATCGCCGCGACGCGAATCATGAAGAACTCGTCGAGGTTCGTGCCGTAGATGGCGACGAATTTCAGGCGCTCGAGCAGCGGGTTGCGGGCGTCGAGGCCCTCCTCCAGCACGCGGTCGTTGAACTCGAGCCATGAGAGCTCGCGGCTGATGTAGAGCGAGGGATCGTCGAGCGTCGCGACGGGGATGGCGGCCTGCTGCGTATGCGGCTGGGTGATCATCGGCGTAGTCTGCTTAGCGGTGGGGGCCGGGTTTCGCCTCCCGCGCGGCAAAAAACTTGGGCTCACATGGCCGACCTGCCGGCTCACGTCGCCCAGCATCTCGCGCTGGCGCTCTCCTCGCTCGCGTTGGCGCTCGCCGCGGGCCTTCCCCTGGGCGTCCTGGCCGCCGAGCGGGCCCCGCTTCGCGGCTGGCTGCTGGCGCTGGCGGGAGTCGGCCGAACGATTCCGAGCCTCGCCGTGCTGATGCTGCTGCTCCCGTGGCTCGGCGTCGGTTCCGGGCCGGCGATCGTCGCGCTCGCGCTGCTCGCGATTCCGCCGATCGTCATCAGCGTGGATCTCGGCATCCGCGGCGTGCCCGCCGCCGCGCTCGACGCCGCGACCGGGATGGGCATGACGCGGCTGCAGCGCTTCGCGCGCGTCGTCGTACCGTTCGCCCTGCCGGTCTCCTTCGCGGGATTGCGCACGGCGGCGACGGAGACCATTGCGAGCGCCACGCTCGCAACGTTCATCGGCGCCGGCGGGCTCGGCGACGAGATCGTTCGCGGCCTGCAGACCGACGATCCGCCGCTGCTCTTCGCAGCGGCCGCGGCGGTGGCGATCCTCGCTCTCGCGGCCGACGCGGCGCTCGGCGCCGCGGGCCGGATCGCGGCGCGCGCGTGACGATCTCGCGGCGGCGCGCGCTCGCGCTCTTCGGCGCCGCTCCCGCGCTCGCGAGTTGCGGTCTGCGCGGCTCGCGCGTCGCGGTCGGCTCGAAGAACTTCACGGAATCGTTCGTCATCGCCGAGATCTACGCGCAGGCGCTCGAAGGCGCCGGTATGCGCGTCGACCGGCTGTTCAATCTCGGTTCCACGCAGATCGCGATGGCGGCGATGCGGCGCGGCGACGTCGACCTCTATCCCGAGTACACCGGCACCGCGCTGATCGACGTGCTGCACCTCGCCCCGATCCCCGATCCGAAGAAGGCGTACGAGGTCGTCGCCCGGCTCTTCCGGCAACGCTACGGCATCGTCTGGCTCGAGCCGTCGCCGATGAACGACTCGCAGGGGCTCGCCACGACGCGCGAGATCGGGGCCCGCAAACGCATCGCGACCCTCTCCGACGTGGCCCGCGCCGCTCCGGAACTTCGCCTGGCGACGATTCAGGAGTTCCTCGCGCGGCCCGACGGCCTGCCCGGGCTGCAGCGGTTCTATGGCGGGTTTCGCTTCGGCGAGGTGCGCACGTACGACATCGCGCTGAAGTACCGCGCGCTGGCCGAGGGGAAGGCCGACGTCGCCAGCGCGTTCACGACCGACGGCGAGATCGCCACCGACTCGCTCGTCGTGCTTCGCGACGACCGGCACTTCTGGTCGGCCTACAACGTAGCGCCCGTCGTGCGCGAGCAGACGCTGGCCGCACGTCCGCGGATCGCGCGCGTGCTCGACGCCGTCTCGCCCGGCATCACCGATCGCGCCGCCCGTTCGATGAACGCGGCCGTCGAGCGTTTCTCGCAAGATCCGGCCGACGTCGCCGCCGCCTTCCTCCGCTCGCGAGGGTCGCCGAGTTGAACCCCGCCGCCATCGCGTTCGATCGCGCGACCGTGCGCTACGCCGGAGCCGGCCGCAACGCGATCGACGGCGTCACGTTCGACGTCGCCGGCGGCGAGCTCGTCGTGCTGCTCGGGCCGTCGGGTTGCGGCAAGTCAACGCTGCTGCGCACCGTCAATCGTCTGGTGCCGCTCGACGGCGGGCGCGTGTCGCTCGACGGCGCCGACGTGCGGGATCTCGACCCCGTCGAGCTCCGGCGCGGCATCGGCTACGCGATTCAGGCGGTGGGGCTCTTCGCGCACATGACCGTGGCGCAGAACATCGCGGTCGTGCCGTCGCTGCGCGGCTGGGAGAAGCGCGAGACCGCCGCGCGCGTGGACGAGCTGCTGGCGCTGGTCGGGCTCGAGCCGGCGGTCTATCGAAATCGCCGGCCGAGCGAGCTTTCCGGCGGCGAGGCGCAGCGCGTCGGCGTCGCACGGGCCATCGCCGCCCGCCCGCGAGCGCTGCTGATGGACGAGCCGTTCGGTGCCGTCGACGTCGTCGTCCGAGGCACGCTGCAGCGCGAGCTGGTCCGCATCGTCGCCGAGCTGCGCACGACCACGCTCTTCGTGACCCACGACGTCGACGAGGCGTTCCGGCTCGCCGATCGGATCGTCGTGATGCGCGAGGGGCGCATCGAGCAGGTAGACGCTCCGCTCGCGCTCTTCGAGAACCCCGCGACGCCGTACGTGCGCGAGCTCGTGCACGCCGGCGACGACGTATACCGGCGCTACTTCGAGCGCGGGCGCGAGCAGCTGCGGTCGTGAACTATCTGTCGGCACACCCGCTGCGCGTGGCCGCGCTCGCGGCGGGACACCTCGAGCTGGTGACGGTCGCGCTGATCGCCGCCCTCGCGATCGCGGTTCCGCTCGGCCTCGTCGCCGCGCGCCGGCCGCGCCTCGCCCCGTGGCTGCTCGGCACGCTCGGCGCGATCTACACGATCCCGAGCCTCGCGCTGCTCGCGGTGCTGGTGCAGGCGTTCGGCTTGGGCTACGCGCCCGTCTTCGCGGCGCTCGTGGTCTACGCGCAGTTCATGCTGGCACGCAACGTGGCCGCCGGCATCGCCGGCGTGGATCGCGCGCAGGTGGACGCCGCGCGGGGCCTCGGCATGTCGGGCGCGCAGGTGCTGCTGCGCGTCGAGTTGCCGCAGGCGCTGCCCGTGCTCATCGGCGGCGTGCGCATCGCCGCGATCGCGATGATCGCGATCGCGACGCTCGGCGGCTACGTGGGCGGCATCGGCCTGGGCGTGCTGATCTTCAACGGCCTGACGCTGCACCAGCCGCAGATGATCGTCGCGGGAAGCCTCGCGGCGTGCGCGCTGGCGATCGGCGCGGATGCCGCGCTGCGCCTCGCCGAACGCCTCGCTAGATAGCCTCGATCTTCGCCATCATCCCCAGATCTTCGTGATCGAGAATGTGGCAGTGGAACACGAACTCGCCGCGGATGATCGGGTCGCGGAAGTCCATCAAGAGGACGACCTTACCCGGCACGCTGTGCTGCTCGCCCGGACCGGTGGTCGAACGATGCGGTACGATCACGCTGTCGGCCCAGTACGGGTGCGTCAGCTTCCTGCCGTTGATGCTCTCCACCAAGAAGTGGATCTGATGAATGTGGAAATCGTGCATCTCCTGGGTGACGTTCTCGACCTTCCACTCCTCGACCGTTCCGGTGTGCACCACGAACATCGGCGGCGAGTGCATCGAGAAGCTCTTGCCGTTGATGAAGAAGTGCGGCTTGTTGTTCTCGCTGAAGATCACGAGGCGCTTCGCCGACGGCGCCGGCAGCGACGTGGTATACGAGTTGCTCGGCAGCGGCTCGCCGACGCTCAGCGGCGCCTTCGAGAAGTCCCCGCCGTCGCGGTGTTTGGGCGCCTGGATGTGGGCGAGGTAGAGATACGGATCGGCGTCGCCGTTGGGTCCGGTGTTGTAGCAGAGCGTCCGAAACTTCGCGTGGCCGCTTGCGGGGCCGGTTACCACGAACTCGGCACGGCCGGCGGGCGGAATCGTCACGGTCTTCTCGGTGAAGGTCGGTGGATTGCTCGGATTGGTATCGTAGGCGAAGCCGTCGATCGCCACGACCTCTTCGGTGCCGCCCTCGACGTTGAGCCGCAGCGTCTTGTGGCCGGTCGCATTGACCACGCGGAAGAACTGCTTCTCGCCGGGCGAGATCGAGATGACGGGGTGGTAGGCGCCGTTCATCGACAGGTTTAGCCCGTCTTTGAAGGTGCATGGATTCGTGTTCGATCCGGCGGGATGAACGTGCGGGCCGCCCGCCGAGTTGGACATGCCGGGCATGCCGTCCATGTCGTCGCCGGCCGTTTGCGGACCGAGGTTCACGCCGATGCCGGTCGCGTGAAAAACGATGACGCGCTGTTTCATCTTGGCCAGGCCGGGAATGTGTTTCTCGAGCCCGTCGAGGACGATGGCGCCCGACATTCCGCCCTCGCCCGCCTGATAGCTGGTCTGGCCGTGGATGTGCGGATGGTACCAGTAGAGCCCGGGCTCGTGATTCTTCGGGACGTGGACGACGTAGTGCAGCTTCTGGCCCGGCTTGGCCATCAGGCCGAGCACGTTGTCGCCGTGTCCGTCGGGCGAAACGGTCAGGCCGTGAAAGTGCAGGTTAATGTAGGAGGCGGCGCCCGTGCTGGGCGGCAGGTCGTCGGTCAGGTCGACGACGATCGTCTCGCCCGGCTTGAGCTCGATCGTGGGAGCGACGCCGTGCTGGTACTGATATTGAAACGACGGCAGGCCCGTCGCCGGGTCGATGTTGGCGATGAGCGAAACCTTCGCGACCCCGTGCACCGACTTGACCACCGGATACTCCGGCAGCTCGTTGACGTTGGTGTCGTGCGACGGCGGCTTCACGCCGGCCGGCACGCTGGAAACCGGGGGATTCGCCGGACCGCTCGCGCCCCCGCCGCATCCTGAAAGCCAGGCAAGCGCAACGAAAATTGCTATCAACCGCCGCATGATGGTGCTCCGCTCCTACTCACGAACTAACAAGTGAACGCTGAAACGCCCGGCTCCGTCGCGCCACGAAGACTCGGGTCGAAAACCCGCCGCGCGTCCGAGGCCGACGATCTCGTCGTCGCTGAACTTATAAGAGGATTCGGTGTGAATCCTCTCGCCGGCCGCAAGGCTGACTTGCAAGCCAAGCGTGCCGATGGTCGCGATCGCGGCCTCGCGCGCCTCGAGGAACGAGTCGACCGATCCGCGCCGCTCGTCGTAGCGTGCGACGTGCGCGAAGTTGCGTGGATCGAAGTCGGCGCCGAGCTCCCGGTTGATGCGCGCGAGCATGTTGCGGTCGAATGCGCCGGTGACGCCGGCGGGGTCGTCGTAGGCGAGCTCGAGCGTCGCGCGATCTTTCTTCAGGTCGGCGCCGAGCAACAGCCCGTCGCCGGGACGCAGCGCTCCGCCGAGCAGACGCAATAACAGCGCCGCCTCGTCGGGCTCGTAGTTACCCACGTTCGAGCCCATCAGCATCGCGAGCATCTTGCGCTCGGGCGCGATCGCGCGCGATTCCAACACGTCGAAGTAGTCGCCGGCGTACGCGCGCACCCGCAGCCGGGGATAGGCCTCGACGAGCGCGAGCGACGCGGCGCGGACGGCCTCGACCGAGATGTCGATCGGGCTGTAACACAGGTCGGTCTGCACGCGCAGCGCCTCACCGATCAGGATGCGCGTCTTGATCGCGCTTCCGCTGCCGAGCTCGAGAAAATCCACCGGCGCGTCGAGCAAACGAACCATCTGCCATCCCCACCGCGAGAGAATTTCGGTCTCGGCGCGGGTGAGGTAGTATTCCGGCAGTCGCGTGATCGCGTCGAAGAGCGCGGAGCCGACGTCGTCGTAGAAATACTTCGAGGGCAGCCGTTTGGGCCGGGACCCCAGGCCGCGCACGACGTCGTCGGCAAACGAGGGCACCCCGCGCGACCGGGGCACGGTAATGAGCTCGAATCGGTCCGAGACCGCGCTGCCGATGGTCACCTCGCGCTGTTCCCGCGGGGGCCGCCGCTAACCCTCCTTTGCGGGGCCGGCGCTCGCGTCCCGAAGGCGCGATTTGCGAAAGCCGTAAAGCGCGTAGACGACGATCCCGATGGCAAACCAGATCGCGTATCGCTTGAACGTCATCAGCTCCAGGCCGGTCACGAGATACAGGCACGATACGGCGCCGGCGATCGAGAAGAGCGGCAAGAGCGGCGCGCGGAACGGTCGCTTCGCGTTCGGATTGACGACGCGCAGCACCAAGACCCCGGCGCACACGATCGCGAACGCCACGAGCGTGCCGATGTTCACCAGCTTCAACAGCGCGGTGAGCGGCAGCACGGCGGCAAAGATCGCGACGATGGCGCCGGTGACGAGCGTCATTCGCGCGGGCGTTCGAAACACGCTGTGAATGCGCGCGACGCCCGGCGGCAGCATGCGGTCGCGCGCCATCACGTAGAAGATGCGCACCTGACCGAGCAGCGACGTGAGCATGACGGTCGCGTTTCCGGCCAGCCCGCCGATTGCGACGATCCAATACAGCGTGTGGCTCTTGCTCACCGAACCGAGCGCGTCGAGCATCGCCGCGCCGTCGGAGAGGCGGTCGAAGCGCAGCACTCCCACCGTGCAGAGCGTGAGCGCCACGTAGAGGATACCGCCGAGCGTCAGCGCGAGGATGATGCCGATCGGGATGTCGCGCTCGGGCCGCGTCGCCTCCTCCGACGCGACCGTCACGGTGTCGAAGCCGATGTACGCGAAGAACACCAGCGCGGTGCTCGCGATCACGCCGTGATAGCCGAACGGCGCGACCGGATGCAGGTTCGCTGGATTGATCGCGTGGGCCACAGCCGCGATGAAGACCAGCATCGCGACGATCTGCACGACGACGAGCGCACCGTTGACTCCCGCCGATTCGCGAATTCCGACGGCGACGAGCACGGCGACCGCGAGCGTCGTCAGACCCGCGAAGACGTCAACCTGGACGTGCCCGCCTCCAAGGTTCGCGGTCTGAGCCCACGCCGGAAAGACGACGCCCACGTTCGCCAGCATGTGCTGGAAGTAATCGGAGAGCGACGACGCCGTCGGCGCCAGCGACAGGCCGTATTCCAGGATCAGATCCCAGCCGATGATCCACGCGATCACTTCGCCGAGCGTCGCGTACGCGTACGTGTACGCGCTGCCCGCGACCGGGACCATCGAGGCGAACTCCGCATAGCAGAGGGCGACGCAGAGGCTCACCAATCCCGAGAGCACGTACGCGAGAACGACGCCGGGCCCCGCGGCGTGGGCGCCGGCCCCGATGGTCGGGAAGATGCCGCCCAGCATCGTGCCGAGCCCGATCGCCGTAAGCGCCGGCCACCCCAGGATGCGCCGCAGCCTCGGACCGGACTCGCCGTACGCCGTCCACCCGATCGGCTGACGGGCGAAGAGCCGTCTTAGCAGGCCGGCTCGCGCCAAGCGATCAGGGCTTCGCGCAGAGCTCTCGCAGCGCGGCCTCCGCACTCGGATTCGACGAGCCTTGCGCGGGCCGCACGTACATCGCCAGGTAGCTGCTGCCGACGACGTTCGTCAGCACCATCTCGACGCGCTCGTCGCCGCCCTTCGACGTGCCGTGCGCCACGAACAGGGCGGCCGGCTGTTTTCCACAGATGGTGATCGCCGTCTGGCGCTCGATCGCGACGTTCGACAGCGAACGGTTGACCTGGGAGTTCTTGAAGACGTCGGTGGGTTTGAGCGGCGTGGGCGACTTGAAGAGCATCAGCACCTCGCGCTCGGTCGACGGCGGGCGCCAGAACTGCATGAAGCCCATGATTCCCGGCGACGAGCTCCAGCCGGCGGGCGGCTTGAAGGTCAGGCCGTCCGCAGGGCTCGCGGCCAAGGAACAGCCGGCCAGTGCGAGGAGGGCGAGCATGGTTGCCCCGCTTCGTAACGGCATCTCCGGCAGTTCGTCCGTCACCGCTCCTTGTCTTGCTCGTAGGAAATTATCCGCGCCCAGCGATCGAAGATCAGCGCGACGTACTCGCGAGTCTCCGCGTACGGCGGCACGCCGCCGTATTTGGCAACGGCCAGCGGACCGGCGTTGTAGGCGGCGAGGGCGGCCGCGTACGGATCGGCGTAGCGGTCGCGATACGCGGCGACGTAACTCCCCAGCAGCGCGCCGGCCCCGTCGATCGACGAGAGCGGATCGTACGGGTCGACCCCCGCGCCGGCGGCCGTCTCCGGCATGAACTGTGCGATGCCGATCGCTCCGGCCAGCGACTGCGCCCGCGGATCGTACGCCGATTCTTGCAAGAGCGCGGCGCCGAGGAACTCGGGCGGCAGGCCGTTCGCGCGTGCCGCGTGCGCCGTCGCGCCCGCGAAGATCAATGCCGCGGCCGCGACGATGCGCGGGTTCGTACGGAGGATCGCGCGCGCGATGGCCAACTCGGGCCGCGCGACGGGAGGCCCGTCGCGAACGAGCACCGCCCCTTCGAGCGCGTCGACGCCGCCGGGCGACGGCCAGCTTAGGGCGATGTTCGTTACGCGATCGAGCCGCACGGGCGTAACGGCGATGCCGCTGCCGTGGTATAGGGTATGAACGTTACAGCCTGCCAGCGAGATCAACACCAGCATGCTCTTCATTGCCGCTTTCATCGTTACGCTCGTCGCGGGCGACTTCGCGTCGACGTTTTTCTACCACGTGCCGCAGCATCTCTGGTTCACGCTGCACCTGCGCACCCACCACGACCGGCGGCGGTCGTACTTCGATCACGCGGTCATCTCGGCCAACCCGGCGGTCTTGCTCGATGGCTTGCTCGGCGCGCTGCCATACCTTGCGATCGCCCTCTTGGCGTCGCGGCTCTCCTGGCCGGGAGCCGTTGCGGCACTCGCGGCCGGGCAACTCCACGTGTGGTGGCGGCACGCCACCGACCTGGGCTGGCGAACGCCGGAGTGGCTAAAAACGATCCTGCGCCCGCTCGGTGTGGTGCTCCCCGAGGACCACGATGGCCACCACCGAAACCCCGACATCGAGTTTGGCGATATCTTCCGCTTCTACGATGCGCCGGCTCGGGCGCTTTTGGCCTGGTTCGCTCCGACGAGCCGGCGGGCGCGCAATGCCGTCCGGCGCGTGACGAGGAGGGCGGCGGCCAGAGCCTAATCGGGAGAGCGTATGACCAAACGGGCCCTTCTGCTGATCTCGGACACCGGCGGCGGCCATCGCAGCGCCGCCAACGCGATCGCCGCGGCCCTCGACGAGACCAAGTCACCCAACCGCTTCGAGACCCGGATCGAAGACGTCGCCGCCCACTGCGCCTTCCCGCTCACGCAACTCGGACTCGGCTACAGCATGGCGCTGCGCTACGCGCCGCCGGTCTACGGGGCTCTCTACCACGCCACGAACGGGAGGCGCCGCTACCGGGCCCTGGTTCGTTTCTGCGAGCCGCTCTATCGCGAACGCTTGCGCGACCTCTTCATCGACTACCGCCCCGACGTGATCGTCTCCGTGCATCCGCTGCTCAACCACGCGGCGCTGCGCGCGCGCGACGACGCGGCGATGCGCCACGTCCCAGTCGTCACGGTCATCACGGATCTCGGCAAAGTCCACGAGTCGTGGCTGGTGCCCGAGGCCGACGCCATGGTGGTGCCGGCCCGCGAGGTCTACGCCCGCGCGCTCTCGCGCGGCGTCCCGCCGGCCCGGCTCAGGCTGCTCGGCCACCCGATCCACCCAAAATTCGACGACGTGACCGGCAGCAAGGCCGACCTCCGCGCGCAGCTCAATCTCTCGCCAGGCATGCCGGCGGTGATGCTCATGGCGGGCGGCGAGGGCGGCGGGAAGCTGCTCTCGACGGCGCTCGCACTCGCCCGGGCGCGGCTGCCCATCGAGCTGGTCGTCGTCTGCGGACGGAACGAGCACCTCGCCCAGAAGCTAACCGAACTCGCTGCGACGCTGCCGACGCCCATGCAAGTGCTGGGCTTTACCGATAAGATCCCCGAGTATTTCCGCGCGGTCGACCTGCTCGTCACCAAGGCGGGTCCGGGCACGTTGGCCGAGGCCAACGCCGCGCAGCTGCCGGTCGTCGTCTACGACTTCGTCCCCGGGCAAGAACGCGGCAACGTTGACTTCGTCCGCCACAACGGCCTCGGGATGATCGCGCTACAGGGGGCCTCGACCGTCGTCTCGGCCGTGCGAACGCTGATCTCGACGCCCGAGCGCCTGGCCGCCATCAGGCACAATCAAGAGATCGTCGCTCCGCGGCGCAGCTCGCGCCGGATCGCGGCGTTGATCACCGCCATCGCCGAGAGCGGAGCGATCCCCGCGTCGGACGACGTGGCCGCACGCCCGTTGCGAACGGCCGCCGCCGCAGTCTAGACGCTAGAAGGCGCCGATTCCGTTCGGCGTGCCCCAGCCCGCGCACGTCGTGTACTGGCCCATCGTGTAACCATCGCAACTGCCCCCTGGCGTGTAGAGGGAGCGATGGTGCCGCGTCACCCAGAACGTCCGGCCGCCGTTTTGTTTGCTCGCGTTCCCCGCGAGTCCGAAGACCCCGGCCAAGAGCGGCGTCCCGACGCTCGTGCCGCCGACCGTCAGCCACCCATGGTAACCGTAGGAGTCGTAGACGGCCACGTTTGCCCCGACCGCCGCCGCATCGTTGGCGAGGCGCGAGGCGCACGTCGAGTCGTGCTGCCACTTCGGCTTCTTGATGCCGGTGGCGCAGCCGCCGCCGGCGACGTCGTAGATCTGCTCGCTGTACTGCGATCCGTTCTTCGACAACACCGTGGCTCCGACGGAGACCACGCTCCCGAACGCCGCGGGCAGCCCGACCACGCCCGATCCGGCATCGCCCGAGGCCGCCAGATAGGCGACGCCCTTGTGGCTGAAGCTCTTGCGGTCGACGCACTGATTCGAGCCGATGCAGCCCCAGCTGTTGCTGACGATGTGGGCGCCGAGCTTCACGGCCTCGACCTCCGCCGCGGCGAGATCCTTCGACTTCGAGCTGTTCGCCTCGATCAAATAGATCGTGCACAGCGGGCAGACGGCCGCGGCCATCTGCACGTCGAGATCGGTCTCCACGCCCCAGCCGCTGTTGCCGGGGGGGTAGTCGTTCATCTCGCCGCTCTGGTTGTATTTGGCGAACGATCCAGGCGCGAGACCGAACTGCGATCGGTACGCGGCGAGATCCGAGGCGACGTTCGGGTTATCGTACGCGGTGACGATCGCGACGATCGCCCCCGCGCCTTTCGTCGCCGACGGCAGATTATATCGCGCTTGGAAATCGGCCGGTCCCCACCCGGCGACGGCGCGGCCGACGCCCTGCGACTCGATGCGCGCAAAGCATCGGCCAGCGGGCGCGCGGACGTCCGGACAGGCCGCCGTCCCCGGCGCGGTACGACCGGCCGGCGAGCCCGCCGCGAGGGGCTGGAGCGGCGTCATCGCCTGCTGTGTCCCACCGCACGCGGCCAAAAGAACGGCCGTCGCGCAAAACCCAACGATCCGACGCATATTCACATCCCCATTTTCCCCGCGGAACGCCGCCGAGCCTAGAGCCGGGCGGCCTGCGCGCATGCTTCCTCTTCGGTCAGCGCCTCGCCGGCGGTCATCAGCTCCGTTACCGAATCCGTCCCGATCACGGCGCGCATCGCGCCCAGAATGCGCTCGTACTCGTGCGGCTCGATCAACCGCATCACCCACCCTCGAGCCGCGGCGTTCGCGTTGACGTAGCCGAGAATCCGCGCGGCGGCGTTCGCGCACCGCTCCGCCTCCCCGGGCTCCGCATGCCGCCGCAGGGCCGCCGCTATGGCGAGACCGTTGAGGATTTCAAACGCAGCAAAGCCGCGGGTCTGATCGAGCGCGAGCTGCAACGCCTCGTGCCCCCGCTCGTAGGCATCGTCGTAACGTCTCTGCAGTATCAGATACGTCGTAGCGTTGGTGAGACAGTGAATGATCGAACGCGTCTGCCGGAACTCCCGCGCGGTTGCCAGCGCGCGATCGATCTTTTCGATCGCAGCGTCCACGTCGCCCGCGATGCACTCGCATATCGAAAGGTCGTTCAGCGCGCTGGCGGCTCCGAGCGCCGAACCGGCACGTTCGTACTCTCGGAGCGCCTCCGCCAAAAGCACGCGAGCGGTCGCGATATCGCCGTCGAAGAAGCTGGCGCTCGCGAGGCCCCGAAGCAGATACGCGACGAGTCGCGGCACGTCGAGCTCGCGCGCGGTGCGCAGCGCCTCGCGCTCCAGAGCCCGCGCTTCTCCGGTGTTGCCTTGTCGCATGAGCGCGTCGGCCGCCAAGCTCTGCGCGCGCGCCGTGCCGAGCGCATCGCCGGTCGCTGCGAAGCACTCGATCGCCCGGCGCGCCATTTCCAGCTGAAGGTGCGCGTCGTTGAAATGTTGGGCGAGGACGGACGCGCCGTAGCTCAGCTTTCCGATGGTGGACATCGGCACCGCCGCACCGGCCGCATCGGCCGCACCGAACGCGGCCGTTATCCAGCGGCGGCCCTCGAGCGGCGCGTGGTCCAGCCAGACCGTCTGCGCGAGCTCGCCGGCGAGGCGCATTCCCGCGGCCGAGTCGCGACGGTCGCGCAAGGATCGAGTCAGCGCGAGCCTCCAGTTGTCGAGCTCCGCCTCGGCGGCGTGCCGGTAGGCACCGGGATCGTCGTAGTACGCCCGATCCATACGTTCCGCCAGCCCGAGGTAGGCGGCCAGATGGCGGTGCACCGTGTCGTCGTATTCGCCTCGAGCCGCCAGCTTCTCGGCCGCGTACTCCCGAAACGATTCCAACAAACGGTAGCGGGGGTCGTTCGGCGTGCGATCGACCACGACCAGCGATTTGTCCACGAGCGAGGATAGAACGTCGAACACGTCGTCCTCGGCAAGGCCGCCGCCGGAACACACCTGCGCGGCGCCCTCGACCGTGCAGCCGCCTGCAAAGACCGACATCCGTTCGAAGACGCGCCGTTCGCGTTCGGAAAGCAAGTCGTAGCTCCAGTCGATCGTCGCGCGCATCGTTTGTTGACGCGGCAAGGCCGCCCGAGCCCCGCCGGTCAGGATGCGAAACCGGTCGTCGATTCTTCTTGCGAGCGATTCGAGCGAGAGCTTGTCGACGCGAGCGGCAGCGAGCTCGATCGCGAGGGGAATGCCGTCGAGCCGCCGGCAGAGTTCCGCGACGATGCCCGCGTTTGCGTCCGAGAGTTCGAAACGATGGTCCATCGCACGAGCGCGATGCACGAAGAGCTCGGCCGCGGCTTCGGGGCTCAGGGAGCGCAGGCGATAGGTATTCTCGCCGGGCGTCCGCAGCGGTTCGCGACTCGTCGCGAGGATGCGCAGTGCCGGACAGGCGGCAAGCAGGGCGTCGGCGACGCGCGCCGCCTGCTCGATCACGTGCTCGCAGTTGTCGAGCACCAGCAGAAACTGCTTCTCCCGGATGGCGGGGATCAGCGTCTCCAGCAGCGGCCGGCCCGGCGCTTCCCGCACCCCGACCGCCGTGGCGACGGCTGAAGCAACCTGCGCCGCCTCGGCGATCGAGACGAGGCTGACGAACCGCAGGCGCACGCCGTCGGAAGCGCACGTCTCCGACGCTGCGCGCAGCGCGGTCTGCGTCTTGCCCACCCCGCCTGCGCCGGTGATCGTGACGAGGCGGTGCTCGAGCAGGAGCTCGCAGATTTCACGCAGCTCGCGCTCGCGGCCGACGAACGATGCGAGCGTCAGTGGAAGCGCGGCGGGATCAGCGGGCGACGCCCCGCCGCCCGCGCGAGCCGCCGCGGGACGCGAGGCCGCCGCTTCGAACTCCTGACGCCGCTCTCCGTCGAGCTCGAGAGCGCGCGTGAGCAGCGCGAGGGTCTCGCGCTGCGGCGTGCGGCGATGCCCGCGCTCGAGTGCGCTGATGCCGTCCGCGCTCACGCGGGCACGCTCCGCGAGCGCCTCTTGCGAGAGCCCGGCGGCCAGGCGATGGCGCCGTAGGAGCGCTCCAAAGTCGGACGAGCTTGAGGCTCTGCCCTCGTCTTCCACGGTGGCCCGAGCTTCGGGGAGCCACCCGGACAAACCCCGCTTGCGGCGATGTCCGGCCGGCTTGTCGGGGGAGGATCACATGCGTTTCAATCGTCTGACACTCTCGGCGGCCGTCGCGGCACTCGCGCTCGGAGCCTGCTCCAACGGATCGGTCACGCTGCCGGCCTCCTCGGGGCTTCCCGCCGCTTCCCAGCGCGCTCAAAGCGACGCCGCGAGCCTTCTCCCGTCGAGCACCGGGCAGAGCATCACGCCCGACAACGTGACGTACACCGCCTGGGGAAACTGGAGCACCGCCGGCAATCCCAACGGCCCATGGAGTTACCTCTACAACGGGAACACCTTGCTCACCACGCCGAACCCAACCCCTGCTCCGGCGTCGCCGGGTTGGAGTGCTGGTGGAACGGTCAGAACGTACCCACTTCGGCGAGCGTCGCGTATAACGCGACGAACTCGACGCTATCGTACCTGACGATCAAGCTGCCGCGGAGATATCTCAGCTTGGATCCGGAGAGCAACACGAACGTCGCCGTTCAATTCGCTCCGTCCGCGGGACCGCTCACGTACAGCGTCAGCGGCGATTTCCGCGGCGTCGACGTCGACGAAGCCGCGCACAACGTCGAAGTGGACGCGACGATCTCCGGCCAGCCGTATCAGCTCTTTTCGGGGCAGATTTCCTCCTACGGTCAAGACCTGCCGTTTAAGTTGAAGAAGCTCTGCCTGAGCCTCGACGACTCAGTGCGCTTCGTCGTCGACGGCATCCCGAGCACCGACTACCTCTCCACCGGGCTGCGAGCCAAGGTCGTGGCGGAAAAGAAACGCTGCAAACCGCGGAAGGCCTGAGGACCCTTCTCAAACGCCGCTCATCGCAGCGTTCCGCTCCACACGAGGCCGCCCGGCAGAACTTCGGGCGGTCTCGGCGCTTGGCGAAAATCGAAATCCCCGCGAAGGTCGCCGAGAATCGGCACCGTTTCGCGGACCGTCGGCCGGCGATCGGGCCGGCCGTCGGTCTTCGGATCGATGCGCCGCCCGCCGAGGAAGTCGTCCTCGATGAATTTGACGTACGCGTCGTGGCTGAGCGTCTGGTGGTCCACGAAGCCTTTGCGCGCGTACGGACTGATGACGATTCCGGGCACGCGGATGCCGTAGCCGTTGACGTCTACGCGAGGCGGCACGACGTGGTCGTAGAATCCCCCCCAATCGTCCCAGCTCAGAAAGATCGCGGTGCTCTTCCAATCCGGGCCGCGCATGATCGCGTCGACGAGACCGGTGACGTAGGCCTGGCCCTGGCTGACGAGCGCCGGCGGATGCTCGCTGTACGGCCCGGACGGCGCGATCCACACGACGTTGGGCAGCGTGCCGTTGCGCGCCGCCACGTAGAAATCGCGCAGGTCGCGAACGTTGCGCAGCTCGCCGTCGCGTTTGACGGTGTCGAAGTACGGCAGCACGTTCCAAATGCCCGGCGTCTTGGCGCGTTGCGGAACCGGAGCGCACGCTTCGTAGTCGTTGGCGCAATCCGGCTCGGTGCCGGCCATCACGTAGTAGGCCCAGCTGACGCCGTGCGCGTGGAGGAGGTACGTGAGATCGGTCCAGGCGTAGTCGGGCGGCGGCCGCACGCGGCCCTTGCGCGCGCCGAAATCGGGCGGAAGGTCGGGCCGTTGCAGCTCGTTCGTGCAGCTCATCGGATCGCCCGCTCGATCGCACGCCGCCGACCACTCGGAGACCATGAACAGGTGTTGCGGCAAGCTCCACGACGCGTTGGGCTCGAAGAGACGGTCCTGCAGCACGTAGTCGCGCGCGTACTTCCAGTAGTTGGGAATCTCGCGAGCGTCGTGATACCCCATCACCTCGACGCTGCCGGCGCAGTTCGGGGCGTCGGCATCGCGGCAGCGCCTGCGGCGGCGCTCCGCCGACGCGACGAAACCGTCCATCTTTCCGCCGTCGACGTCGGCGACCGCGGCCTTCGCCGTGTGCGGCCCGGCGCGGTTCGCGTCCCTTCGCGTCGTGAAACGGCCGGACGCATTTCCCCGCGCGCGGGTCGGGAACGCAGACCGACGGCACGCCGTCGTGCATCGGGATGCCGTCGGCGCCGGGGAACGTGCCGAAGTAAGTATCGAACGAGCGGTTCTCCTGCATGATGATCACGACGTGCCGGATCTTGTGGATCGGATCGTCGCTCTGCGACAGCACGGGCAGGGCCGCGGGCGCGGCGGACGGCGCGAGAATCAGCGCGAGAAAGAGCGCCCTACGCAGTGGCGGCCGCACCGGTCGTGAGACCCCCGCGCAGCGCCATCGTCGCCGCGCCGACCTGACCCGCGTCGTTCCCGAGCGACGCCACGACGATGTCGGTCGTGCCCTTGGGAACCATCGTGGTCAGCACGTCCACTTGCGGCCGTACGGCGTCGAGCATGAAGTCGCCGGCGCTCGACACGCCGCCTCCCAGCGCAATCATCTGCGGATTCACGAACGCGATGACGTTCGCGAGTCCGATGGCGAGGTCGCCGATGAAGTTCTTCCAGGCAGCGAGCGCGTGCCCGTCGCCGGCTTGCGCCGCGCGCCGGATCTTCTTCGAGCTCAGTTTGTCGCGCCCGACGTCGAGGAGTTCGCTGCGCGGGAACGACGGAGCGACCGCGAACGCGTGCCGGATCAGTCCGGTGCCGGACGCCTGCGCTTCGAAGCAACCGATCTTCCCGCAGCTGCACACGAACCCGGCGGTGGGACGGATCTGGTGGTGGCCGATCTCGCCGGCGCCCCAGTGGCTGCCCAACAGCAGCTCGCCGCGCGCGACGATGCCGCCCCCGATCCCGGTGCCGAGTGTGAGCAGCACGAAATCCTTCGTCTGCTTGCCTATCCCGAACGTGTACTCGCCCAGCGTCGCGCACCGCGCGTCGTTGGCCACGAAGACGGGCAGTTCGAACTTCTTCCGCAGCGCCGCGCCGAGCGGCGCGTCCTGCCAGCCGAAGTTGGGACTGTAGAGCACCGCACCGGACGCGGCGTCGATGTTGCCGGGCGACCCGATGCCGATGGCGACGACGCTCCCGGCATCCTTGATCGCCGCCCCGATCGTGGCGTCGAGCGCCGCGATGACGGCTTCGAATCGCAGGTCCTCGAGGTCTTCCTCGTGCTGGCGATGGATGGCACCGTCTTCCGTTACAACGGCGGCGGTGACGTGAGATCCGCCGAGGTCTACTCCGATAGCCGTTCGCATGCCGGCTATCTTTGGCGCCGGGCACAGGCGGTACCCGCAAGACGCGGGAATCGAAGCCGGGTTATGGATACCATCGATCTTACCAAACTGCGGTCGTTCGCGCGCCGCACCGGACAACCGACGCACCCGGAGCTCCTGGACAGCCGCCCGCTCGAACACGTCAATAAAATCGAGATCGACGAAGAGCACATCACGATCGAGTTCGACGAGAAGACGACGCGTTATTATAACCTCAACGAGATCACGAAGCGCGAGTGGGTGTACAAGTATAACGACGACCCGGTGTTCGTCGGCGCTATCCGCCGCGTGATCGAGCTGGCGCGAACGCATCTGCGCGACCTGCCCGAGAACGTCGCGTGCCCGCCCGGCTGCGCGGAATGCTGCAGCGGGTACGAGCCGTTCGTGAGCAAAACCGACGTGCAGCGCATCGCCGAGCACCTGGGCATGAGCTACGACGAGACGATGCGCCGCTACGTGGTCCACCGGCCGTCGGCCGACGGCTTCCACGTCGGCTGGCTGCGCAAAGTCGGAGACGAGCTGGCCGACCAGTGCGTCTTCCTCATGGGCAGCCGCAGCGGCCGGCACTACTGCGGAATCTACGAGGGGCGCCCGCACGACTGCCGCGATTTCACGCCGATCGGCTGCACCGACGTCGACGAGTCGCTGCCGCGCAAGACGTCGTGGAAGATCGGCCCGGCATTCTCGCCCAAGCGCCGCGGGAACGGCCGGCGCAACGGCAAACGGCTTTGAGGGGCGCCGCCGCGCTAGCGGCCGCGCTCGCGCTCGTCGCGTTCGCAGGCGCGCCGGCGCGCGCGGCGGGCGTCTCGCCCTCGCTGTACCGCGCGCTGCACTGGCGTTTCGTCGGACCCATGCGCGGCGGACGCACCGTCGCGATCGCCGGCGTCGCCGAACAACCCAACGTGTTCTACATCGGAGTTGCCGACGGCGGCGTGTGGAAGACGCAGGATGCGGGCCGCACGTGGGTGCCGATTTTCGACCGCGAGGGCACGGGGTCCATCGGCGCGATCGCCGTCGCCGCGAGCAATCCGCAGATCGTCTACGCCGGCAGCGGCGAAGGCTTGCAGCGGCCCGACCTCGCCGTGGGCGACGGCGTTTATAAGTCGGCCGACGGCGGGCGCACGTGGGCGCATCTGGGACTGCGCGACGGACAGCAGATCGCCGCAATGGCGGTCGATCCGCGCGATCCGAACCGGCTCTTCGTCGCCGTGCTCGGTCACCCGTACGGTGCGAATTCCGAGCGCGGCATCTATCGCTCGGCCGACGGCGGCGCGAGTTTCCAGCGCGTGCTCTACGAAAACGACGACGTCGGCGCGTTCGACGTCGCGATCGATCCCGCGAACCCGCAGGTCGTCTACGCCACGCTCTGGGCTGCCCGTCAGGCGCCCTGGGAGATCGGCGGCTCGTTCGAAATCGAGGGCAGCGGCATCTTCAAATCGACCGACGGCGGGACGACCTGGACGAAGCTCGCCGCCGGGTTGCCGCGCCGCATCGGGCGCTCCGAAGTCGCGATCGCGCCGAGCAACTCGAATGTCGTGTACGCGTATGCCGACGTCGAGGCCAAGGGCGACGACGCGGGGGCGCTCTATCGCAGCGACGACGCCGGCGTCCATTTCGCTCGCGTCAACGCCGAAGACGAGATCGCGCAGCGCGGCGACGACCTCGTCTCGCTTGCGGTCGACCCGCGCGATCCGCAGACCGTCTATTTGACGAACACGTCGGCGTATCGCTCGACGGACGGCGGAAGGACGCTGGTGCCGTTCAAAGGCGCGCCCGGCGGCGACGACTATCACAAGGTGTGGGTCAATCCTCGCGACGGCGCCATCATCGCCTTCGCCGCCGATCAGGGCGCGACGATCTCGGTGGACGGCGGCGCCACCTGGAGCTCGTGGTACAACCAGCCGACGGCGCAGATGTTTCACGTCAACGCGGACGACCGGTTTCCGTATCGGGTCTGCGGCGGTCAGCAGGAGAGCGGCTCCGCCTGCGTGCTCAGCCGCGGCGACTGGGGGATGACCACGCAGCGCGACTGGTACACGGCGGGAGCGCAAGAGTACGGGTACGTCGTTCCCGATCCCCTGTACGCCGGCGTGTTCTACGGTGGGAAGGTCGAGCGGTTCGACGAGCGCACGACGCAGCAGCAAGAGGTCTCGCCCATCGCGCTGCCGTCGAAGCGCTTCCGCACGGTTCGCACCGAGCCGCTTGCCTTCGATCGCTTCGACCAACACCGCCTGTACTTCGGCGCCAACGTGGTGTTCGCGACCGAGAACGGCGGTCACAGCTGGAAGGTCATCAGCCCCGACCTGACGCGCGAGAAGGGCGCGGTGCCGGCCGAGATCCGCGCGTTCGAAGCCGACGATCCGCAAGGCGGCGGCCACCGCGGCGTCGTGTACGCGCTGGCGCCGTCGTACGTGCGCGCGGGCACGATCTGGGCGGGCACCGACGACGGGCTCGTCTGGTTGACGCGCGACGCAACGCCGGGCTCGACGCGCGTCCACTGGAAGAACGTCACGCCGCCCGCGCTGACCCCCTGGAGCAAGATCGCACAGATCGATGCGTCGCGATTCGATGACAACACGGCCTTCGTCGCCGTAAACCGGTTTCGCCTCGACGACCTGCGCCCGTACGTCTACATCACGCGCGACGGCGGCGCGACGTGGCGCCTCGCCGTGGACGGCCTGCCGATGCAGCCGGTCAACGCTGTTCGCCAAGACCCGGTCGAGCCGAACCTGCTCTACGCCGCGACCGAAAACGGCGTCTACGCGTCGTTCGACTTCGGTGCGCACTGGCAGTCGCTGCAGCTCGATCTGCCCCACACGTCCGTGCGCGACCTGATCGTGCACGACGGCGACGCCATCGTCGCGACGCACGGACGCGGATTCTGGATCCTCAGCGACGTCGAGCCGCTGCGCGAACTGGCGCGTGCGTTGGGTGTTACGGCAGCGCTTGCAAAGCCCGAAATGGTGCACCTGTTCTCGCCGGCGCTCGCGTATCGCGTGCGTAGAAGCACCAACACCGACACGCCGCTGCCGCCCGACGAGCCGGCCGGCGAGAATCCCCCGGCGGGAGCCATCGTGGATTACGCGCTCGCGTCGCCGGCGCACCGCGTCGTCCTGTCGTTCTACGACTCGTCGGGCCGGCTCGTTCGCCGCTACGCGAGCGACGACGCGCCGCCGCCGCCGATTCCGCATCTCGACAAGCCCGCGTACTGGGAGCGGCCGTTCGCGGCGCTGCCGGCCGGCGCGGGAATGCACCGCTTCGTGTGGGACCTGCGCGAGGCGCCGCCACGGGCGCTCGCGCAAGACTTGCCCATCTCGGCCGTGCCGCACGACACGCCGCGCGTGCCCGAAGGCCCGCTCGTCGTGCCCGGGCGCTACACCGTTCGCCTCGACGTGGACGGCACCACGCAACGACGAACGCTGGAGGTGAAGATGGATCCGCGCGTCGCGATCTCCGCCGGCGCACTGCAGCAGCAGTACGAGCTCGCGCGGCAGCTGACGGCGCTGATGGATCGCAGCTACGCGCGCGGCGACGGCACGCTCAACGCCAGGGCGGCGTTCCTGCTGGATACCATCGAGGGCGCCGACGCCGCGCCCACCGAGCAGGCCGTCGAAGCGGTTCGGGCCCTCGTGGGGGCGAAAGAAGCGCGCCCATGATCTCTCTCCCGGCGAAAGGACACCTATGAAACGCCTCAGCCTCATGCTCGCGACGCTGGTCGTGGCCGCGTTCTGTCAGTCGGCCTCCGCGGGTGCGGCGACCTCGACGTTAACCGTTACGCTGGCCGAACAGAACGGCTCCGGCGAGAGCGGAACGGCGACGCTGACGCAGGTCGGGCCCGACGTGAGCGTCGTCGTCGCGCTCAAGGGTGCGCCGGCGACCCCGCAGCCCGCGCACATCCACTCGGGCACGTGCAGCGACCTCGGCGGCGTGGCCAACCCGCTCACGAACGTCGTCGCGGGCAACTCGACGACCGTCGTGAAAGGAACGACCATCGACGCGCTCCTCGCCAATCCGACGGCGATCAACGTTCACGAAAGCGCGGCGAATTTAGGCAAGTACGTCGCCTGCGGAAACATCGTCGCGCAATAGCTCGCCGTAGCGGACGGGGTCGACGTTTCCGCCGCTGACGATCGCACCGACGCGCTTGCCGGCGATGCCCGGGATGCGTCCGTGCAGCAGCGCGGCGAGTGGCGCGGCCCCGCTCGGCTCGACCACGAGCTTCATCCGTTCGAACGCGAATCGCATCGCCGCGCGCAGTTCGTCGTCGGTCACGGTGACGACGGTGCACCCGTGTTCGCGCGCGATGGCGAAGGTCAGATCGCTGCCCGACGTCGTCTGCAGCCCGTCGGCAATCGTCTTCGGCACCGGGATGGAGACGCGCTCGCCCCGGGCGAGCGACTGCGCGAAGTCGTCGCCGGCACGCGGCTCGACGCCGTAGATGGCGGTCTTGGGGTCGACGGAGCGCGCGGCGATCGCCGTGCCGCTCATCAATCCGCCGCCGCCCACCGGCACCACGATCGCGTCGAGCGGCTCGGCGTCTTCCAGCAGCTCCAGCGCCGCCGTTCCGGCGCCTGCGACGATGCGCGGGTCGTCGAAGGGCGGCACCACGGTGGCGCCGCGCTCCGCGGCCACGGCGCGCGCGATCTCCTCGCGATGCGAGCGTTCGCGCTCGTAATGCACGACGTCCGCGCCGTACTCGCGCGTGGCGGCCAGCTTGACCGCGGGCACGTCGTACGGCATCACGATCGTCGCGGGAATGCCGAGCAGGCGCGCCGCGAGCGCCACTCCCTGGGCGTGATTGCCGCTCGAAAACGCGACGACGCCGCGTCCCCGCTCCTCCGGCGAAAGCGACGACAAGAAATTATACGCGCCGCGAAACTTGAACGCGCCCATGCGCTGAAGGTTCTCGCACTTCACGAAGACCCGCGCGCCGCAGCGTTCGTCGAGCGTTCGCGAGCTCACGACGGGCGTCCGGTGCGCGACGCCGGCGAGCAGCCGCGCCGCCGCGCGGACGTCCGCGCCGGTTACGTGGACGCCATGTGAAAGTTCCAGTTGACTACTTTCCCGTTCTCGTCGAGGCGCATGCGCTCGACGTACGCGTGCTTTTGGAACTTCACGTCGAAGCAGTGCCAGCCCGCCTCGCAGGCGGCCGTCGTCTCCTTGACGGAGAGCAGCTTGCCCTGCGCGTTGAGCTCGTCGGACCACTGCGCGATCTGCACCCGCGTGATCGCCACGTTTTTGCCGATGTCGCCCTGCACGGGGGATAGGTCGTTCGCGATCACCGCGCGCGTGATGCGCTCGGCCTCCCGTTCGTTGCGGTTCTGAAACGAGCAGCCCGCGAGCAGCGCGGCCACCGCCGCGAGCGCGAGCGCCTTCGATACGTTCACGATGCCAGAGCCTCCTCGCCCGTCTGCGCGGAGAAAGCAACGAAGGCGAGCTGCGGATTCCACTCCCGCGCCAAACGCACGCTCCACTCGCTCTCGAAGAGCGCCACCGGCCGTCCGGCCCAGTCCTCGACCAACCGGGCGTTCGACGGGAGCTGCGCGCGCGCGACCGCATCGGCGTCGCCCTCGACGTGCAGTGCCAGCGTGCATCCGAGCGTCGTCAGCGCGGTCTTCACGTTGTATTCCGATTCGAGGCGATACTTCGCCACCTCGAATTGGAGCTCGCCGACGGCCCCGAGAATCGGCTCGGTCCGCGGCGTGCCCCACGGATAGAAGACCTGCACGGCGCCCTCTTCACGCAACTGCGAAATGCCCTTTCCAAACGCTTTGTAACCTGCCGTGTCGATACTCCGGATCGCCGCGAAATGTTCCGGGGCGAAGGCCGGGATCGGCGGGAAGGTCACGGGCGTGCCTTCGTAAAGACTGTCGCCGATCGCGAAGGCGCCCGGGTTGGCAAGCCCCACGACGTCGCCCGCGTAGGCCACGTCGAGCGACTCGCGGTCGTCCGCGAAGAGCCGCATCGCGCGCGAGAGGCGCACCGATGCGCCCGTGCGGGCGTTGCGCACCGTCATGTCGCGCGCGAATTTGCCCGAGCATACGCGCACGAACGCGACGCGATCGCGATGGCGGGGATCCATGTTCGCCTGGATCTTGAAGACGAATCCGCTGAACGACTCCGCCGCCGGATCGATCCCGGCGCGCGGCGCCGGCGGCGGCGCCAACTCGACGAACTCGTCGAGGAAGAGCTGCACTCCGAAATTCGTCACGGCGCTCCCGAAGAAGACCGGCGTGATCTCGCCGCGCAGCATCGCCTCGCGGTCGAACTGCTCGCCCGCTCCGTCGAGCAGCTCGATGCCCTCGTGAAACTGCTCGAATACGACGTCGCTCACGAGCTCGCGCAGCTTGGGGTCGGCCGCGTCGGTGAACGAGACCGCGGCGCGGGTGGCGCCGTGGGCGGCGCGCTCGAAGCGGTGCACCGTGTGCGTGCGCCGGTCGTAGACTCCGTGGAAATCGTCGCCGCTGCCCAGCGGCCAGTTCATCGGAAAGGCGCCGATCCCGAGCACGCTCTCCAGCTCGTCGAGCAGCTCCAGCGGGTCGCGGCTCGGGCGATCGAGCTTGTTCATGAAGGTGAAGAGCGGAATTCCGCGCTCGCGGCAGATCGCAAACAGCTTGCGCGTCTGCGGCTCGACGCCCTTGGCGGCGTCGATCAGCATCACGGCGCTGTCGGCGGCGAGCAGCGTGCGATAGGTGTCCTCGCCGAAGTCTTGGTGGCCCGGCGTGTCGAGCAGGTTGATCGTGTAGCCGGAGTACGGGAACTGGAGCACCGTCGACGTGATCGAGATGCCGCGCTCGCGCTCGAGCGCCATCCAATCGCTGGTCGCCTGGCGCTGCCGCTTGCGCGCCGACACCTGACCGGCGACGTGAATGGCGCCGCCGTAGAGGAGCAGCTTTTCCGTGAGCGTCGTCTTGCCCGCGTCGGGATGCGATATGATCGCGAACGTTCGCCGCCGGTTGACCTGTTCGGATATCGTTTGCGTTTCCATTATCGTCGCGCCGGTTGATAGACCCGCAGCTCGGCACCGCCGGACGTCTCGCGGACGAGCGCGAGGAGGCCGTCCGCACGGTAGAATCGCACGCGGGGCGGAATTCGGAGCCGGTCGGATCCGCGCACGACGTACGCCTCCTCGCCGACGATCCGAATATTGCAATCACCATACACCAAGGTTGCCGGCGGCACAATCTCGGTCGCCCCCGCCGGCAGGTGCGTCCGTACGTAGGCGCTCGGCCCGTTCGATTCGGACGTCTGCGTGAGGCACTCCGGCAGAGCGGAGAGCGCCCACGGGGCGTCGCCCCGCAGCGCGCCGTTCGGCCCGGCCTGCGCGCCGCTCGCGCCGCCCGGCTTTGCCGGAACGCGCGCGTAGACCGACGCGATCTTGATGCGAATGAGATCGCGGTTCACCCAACCTGCGACGATGATGCCGATACCGAGGACGATCGCGGCCGACAACAACAAATATTTCACCATAGCGAGCGTATGGAGCCTGAAGCAGTCCCGATGCCCCACAGCGAGGCCTCCGACTTTTCCGCAAAAGACAGGATGTCGTATTCCTTTGGTGTTGCGGAAAAGCGGCGGAGCAGGAGGCCACATGGATGTGGCCGACGAGCGTCCGAGTCGTGGGGCATCGGCGCTGATTCAGGCTCCGATACGCAGCCGCGCCGCACCAATGGAGTGGTCGCCCATGCCGTAGTAGACGTCGTAAGTGCGTTCGCCGAGATCGGGACGCGGATCGAGGCCGGTCGGGAAGACGACGTTGTCGACGATGCCGTGGCGTTCGCGCCTGGATTCGGGCGTCATGATGGGCTCGGGCGAGCGGTAGAGCACGTGGTGCGGACGCTCCAGATCGTGAACGACGATGCCCGCGCTGTAGCGCAGCGACGGCTTGCGGGCGCGGTCGCCGATCACGTCGACGCCGTGAAAGATCGACATCCAACCCTCGGTCCCGGCGATCGCCACGCGAACCGGCGGCGTGCCCGCGCCGATCTTGATCGAGCCCCACTGCGCGTCCGGACACAGCACCTGGGCGCTCTCCGACACGTTGCAAAGATTGGCGCGATCCTTCAGCGCCGGACCGAGCGGCACGTATGCGATGCGAATGGACTCGCGATCCTCGAACGGCAGGTGCTCGATCATGGGGATTGCGGCGCGCCCGTCGACGCTGGAGAGATGCAACATCGGCCGGTGATAGAACGCGAGGCTGCGCCGCCCTCTCGGCGAGATGACGGGCTCGGGGAAGAACGCGGCGTCCTTGTCGTCGCCCACGACGTTCGCCGTTCCCGCAAAGCGAACCGGACCCAGGCGTTGCCACGAGCGCCCGTCGTCGGAGATCGCGAGCGCGATGCGCGGCCCATCGGGACCGAACGCCGTGTAGGCCATCACGTACGCCTCGAGCGCCGGCACGTAGGTGACGCGCGGATCCTCGCAGCCGTAGCCGGGATGCGGACGCAGCTCGTACGGCGCGTCGGGCTCGAGCGCAAAGCCCAGCCGGTTCACGTCGAAGCCTGCGTCTCCGGCGCGCACCCGCGCCGTGCCGACGCGAGAGATGTTGCCCTCGGCGACGCAACGCGGATAGAGCAGCAGCTCGCCGTCGCTGGCGCGCGCCGCGCCGGGGTTCAAGATGCCACCCGCCTCGGTGGGATCGCCGTCGGGCTCCATCACCAGGCCAAGGCGTTCCACGCGGGCGTCGATCCGACCGATGCGCTCGGGCGCGGGCAGCTGTTTGCGCGGCGAGATCACGTGGTACGCTAACGCCTAAGGCAGATACGTCGACGCAATCGGTTCGTTGCTCGGCGTCACCACCTCGACGCGAACGCCGCGGCGATAGACGCTGTTGGGAACGATCCACAGCGTGTAGGTGCGATATTGGGCCGACGGCTCGCCGCCGTCGGCCGGCGCCTGCTCGAACGCTATGATGCGCACGCGCTGGCTATTCGCGCCGATCGATTCGACGATCTGTTTGTAACCCGTCCGATCGTGCGGCCCCATGAGCAGAACCGCGCCGAACTCACCCTTATAGTGGACGGGCGCGTGAATCCCGAGCTTGCCCAGGGACACCGCATCGCGTACTATGGTGATTTGGTTCCCTCCTAGAACGGTGGTTGTGCCTGTTGAGAGCGTCTTTACACGAATCTCACGACATCCGACCAGCAAGACGAGCCCCAGGGCTAGACCCGCCAGGGCCGACCAGCGCTTCACGGCCAGGCGCTTCGCTTGTGCCTACCGGCGGCCTCCCCGCCGCGTGAAAATTTTATCCGCCGGGAACCTATTTGTCATTGCCCGGACGCCGCCGCCGACGTTAGGCTTAAGCCTCGAATGAAGCGTCTGCTGATCTTGGCGCTGGCGACGGACCTTGCCGCCCTGCTGACCCTCATGCTGGGGAGTTGGACGCGCATCAACGGCGCCGGGCTGACCTGCCCCGACTGGCCGCTCTGCCACGGCCGGCTGCTCCCGCCGATGGGGGGCGGCACCTTCTGGGAGTGGCTGCACCGCCTGCTTGCGTTCTCGGTGGCCCCGCTCGTCGTCGCGCTCGTCGTCGCGGCGTGGCGGCGCCGCGCTCGCTCGCCGTTCATCGCGCCGACGCTGGCGACCATCGCAATCGTTTTCGTCGTCCAGGTCTTCCTCGGAGCCGAAACGGTGCGTCTCGGCAACAGCCCGCTCTCCGTCGTGCTGCATTGGGCCACCGCCATGGCACTCATCGCTTCGGTCTCGGCGATGGCGGTGTTCGCCGCCGCGTCGCAGTCGCCCGATCGGGGCAGCCGGGACGCGCGCGTCTCGCCGGCGCTGATCGCCGTGCTGGGCGTCACGGCGGCCGTGGCGTTCGCGACGATGTGCGTGGGCGCGTACGTGAGCTCGAGCGGCGCGGGCCTCGCCTGCCTTTCGATTCCCGGCTGCGCGGGCAACGTCGTGGTGTATACGACGGGACAATACGTGCAGATGCTGCACCGAATCGCTGCCGCGTCCACGCTGCTTTGCGCCGCCGCAGCGTTCGGGCTCGCGTGGGCACAGGGCGCGTCGCCGCGCATTCGTGCCGCGATCTCGGCCGGCGTCGCGCTCGTCGCGCTGCAAGTGCTGCTCGGGCTCCTCAACGTCGCGCTTCGTCTGCCGACGAACCTGCGCGAGGCGCACGCCGTCAACGCGGCGCTCGTGTTCTTGGCTTTCTTCGTCGCGACGGCGTTCGCGATGCTCGACGCCGCCATGGCCGAGCGTCCCGGGCGCGTCTCCGAGGGCGCCGCGCGCCGATGAAGGTCGCCGCGCGCGTCGCCGATTACTACGAGCTGTCGAAGCCGCGTATCATGGTGTTGCTGCTCATCACCACCGCCGCGGCGATGGTCATGGCCGCGCGCGGCATTCCACCCGCGAGCTTGCTCTTCTGGACGCTGCTCGCGGGCGCGCTGGCCGCGGCGTCGGCCGGGGCGTTCAACTGCGTTTGGGACGCCGACATCGACCGCGTGATGAAGCGCACGGCGAACCGACCGATCCCGCAGGGCCGGATCTCCCGGCGCGACGCGACGATCTATGCCGTCGCCGCCGGCGCGATCTCGTTCGCCCTCTTCTACTTCCTCGTCGACCCCCTCGCCGCGTGGCTCTCGCTCGCCGGCAACGTCTATTACGTCGTCGTCTACACGATCTGGCTCAAGCGCATCACGCCGCTCAACATCGTCGTGGGCGGAGCGGCCGGCTCGGTGCCGCCGCTCGTGGGTTGGGCCGCGGTGACGCACGGCGTCGGCGCGCCGGCGCTCGGCCTCTTCGCGCTGATCTTCCTGTGGACGCCACCGCACTTCTGGTCGCTCGCGCTGATGACCGAGAACGAATACGACAAGGCCAAGATTCCGATGTTGCCCAACGTCTGCGGGCGCGAGCGCACGAAGCGCGAGATCGTGTACTACACGATCCTCTTGGTCGCAGCGTCGCTCGTGCTCTACCCGCTGCACGTGATGGGAGCCTTCTACTTCGCCGCCGCCGGCGTGCTGGGCGGCATCTTCCTGATCGACGCGCTGCGCACGTGGCGCGAACAGGCCGGCACGATCCAGGCCCGCAAGCTCTTTCGCTTCTCGCTGCTCTACCTGGCGCTGATGTGCGCGGTGATGGTGATCGACCGCATCGTCACGTGAACCGGCTGCTCGCGACGCTCTCGCTGGGCGTCTTCGCCGGCGCACTCGATCTGAGCGTCCTCTCGCCGGCCCTCCCCGCGCTCGGCCGCGCGTTCGCGGTGCAGACCAACGATCTGGCGTGGGTCTTCACGATCTATTTGCTCGTCACCGTTCTCTCGATCGCGCTCGCGAGCACGCTCGCCGACCGCTACGGCCGGCGTCCCGTCTACCTGACGTGTCTCGCGCTCTTCGCGATCGGCAGCATCGTAGCCATCGTCGCGCCAAGCTACGCCGTGTTCTTGATCGCGCGCGGGATTCAAGCGTTGGGAGCCGGCGGCATCTTCCCAGTCGCCACCGCGACGATTGGCGACGTCGTTCCCGCGAACCGGCGCGGCGCGGCTCTCGGCGTCGTCGCGGCGATGTGGGGGCTCGCTGCCGTCATCGGCCCGCTGATCGGCGGCATCGTGACGCACTTCGTCTCGTGGCGCTGGATCTTCGCCGCCAACGTGCCGCTCGCAGCAGCCGTCTTCGCGCTGGCACTGCGCGACGTTCCGGCCGGCGCGCCGCGCCGGCGCGAGCCGCTCGACGCGGGCGGCTTGGCGTTGCTCTGCCTCGGCCTGCTCGCGCTCACCGACGGACTGATCGCGGCGCGCTGGCTGATCGGACTCGCGGGAATAGCGATCCTCGCGTGCTTCGCAATCTGGGAGACGGCGGCGAGCGCGCCGATCGTTCCACTCGAGCTGCTGCGCACGCCGCAGCTCGTGAAGACGTACGCGCTCGAGATCGTCATCGGCGTCCTCGAGGGCTCGCTGTTCTTCATCCCGACCGTCCTCGTCGGCGCGCAAGGGCTGTCGTATCTCGCCGCCGGGGTCGTCGCGGCCGTCGGCGCGTTTACGTTCGTCGCCGTGATTCCGTCGTCGGGCCGCGCGCTCGACCGCGTCGGCAGCCGCGACGTGCTGCTGTTCGGCGCGATTCTCACAGAGCTGGGGCTTGCGATCTTCGCGCTCGGTTTTCAGTCGCTGCCGCTCGCGGTAGTGGCGGTGATCGTCGCGGGCGGCGGATTCGGGGCGCTGTTGGGCGCCCCCACGCGCTACATCGTCACGAACGAGACGCCCGAGCGCGCGCGCGCCACCGCCGTGGGATTCTTGAGCCAAGCGCTAATCGTCGGGCAGATCCTCGGCAGTTCGCTGGCGGGCGCGCTCTTCGGCCTCGCGACGAACGAGATCGCCGGATACCGTAACGCCTACCTCGCGTTTTGCGCCGTCGCGTTCGTCGCGCTGTTGATCGCCGCCACGCTGAAGTCGCAGCGCGGCGAGCGCAGGCGCCCGATCGAAGAGGCCGCAGCCGGAGCGCTTTGAGCGTTGAACCAGCCGCCTGCGCTCGAGAACTATAACGTCTTTTCCTCGGACCGGACGCTCGTCGGCGCGCTGGCGCGGGAAGCGCCCGGAGCGCCGCACGGCGAGCTGACGCAGCTCGGCGAGCTGGCGGGGCGAGCCGACACGATCGCGCTTGGGTTCGAGGCCAACGAGCATCCGCCGCAACTGCGCACGCGCGATCGCTTCGGCAACCGAATTGATGAGGTGAAGTTTCATCCGGCGTGGCACGCGCTGATGCGGCACGCCGCGTCGGCTGGGCTCGCCGGCGCTCCGTGGGCCGACGGAGAGCCGTTCGCGCACCTTCGCCGCGCGGCGAAGTTCTACGTGTGGGCACAGGTCGAGTCGGGCCACGGGTGCCCGATCTCGATGACCTATGCGTCGGTCCCCGTCGTGAGCTCGCAGCCGGAACTCGCCGCGACGTGGCGCGCCGCTCTCACGGCGCGCGAGTACGACCCGCGGTTGATTCCGGTCGCGCGGAAAGCCGCCGCGCTGTGCGGGATGGCGATGACCGAGAAGCAAGGCGGCTCCGACGTTCGCTCGAACGCGACGCGCGCGGTGCCGGCCGCGTCGTCGGGGCCCGGACGCGAGTATCTGCTGACCGGCCACAAGTGGTTCTGCAGCGCACCGATGAACGATGCGTTTCTCGTGCTCGCGCAGGCGGTCGCACGCCCCGGCGCATCGAGCGAACGGCTCTCCTGCTTTTTGGTGCCGCGCGCGCTGCCCGACGGCACGCGCAATCCGTTTGCGATCGCCCGGCTCAAAGACAAGCTCGGCAATCGCAGCAACGCGTCGGCGGAGGTCGAGTTCGACGGCACGCGCGGATTTCTTATCGGCGACGAGGGGGACGGCCTGGCGCGCATCGTCGAGGCGGTCAACTTCACGCGGCTCGACTGCGCGATCGGATCGGCCGCGCTGCTTCGCGCCGCGCTCGTGCAGGCGATCCATCACGCCGCGCACCGGCGCGCGTTCGGCATGCTGCTGAACGACGCGCCGCTGATGCGCAACGTGCTCGCGGATCTCGCGCTGGAGTCGGAAGCGGCTATTCTGCTCTGTCTGCGCGTGGCGCACGCCATCGACGAGGCCGGGAGCGATCCGCACGCCGCCGCAATCAAACGCATCGGTACGGCGCTGGGCAAGTACTACGTCTGCAAGCGCACGCCGTCGGCGATGGCCGAGGCGCTGGAGTGCCTCGGCGGCAACGGCTACGTCGAGGAGTCGGTCCTGCCGCGACTGTACCGTGAGGCGCCGCTCAACTCCATCTGGGAGGGGTCGGGCAACGTCAACGCGCTCGACGTGCTGCGCGTCTTGCGCAAGCAGCCCGAAGTCCTCGAGGTGCTTGGCCACGAAATCGCCGCGTCCGGCGACCCGCGCGTGGTTCGCGCGGCGGGATCGCTGGCGATCGAGCTGCGCGATGCGGCCGGCGACGAGTCGCAGGCGCGGCGAGCCGCGGAGCGGCTGACGCTGCTCTGGCAAGCGGCGCTGCTCGCGCGGCACGCGCCGGCCGCGGTCGCCGACGCGTTCGTCGCGAGCCGGATCGAGGGCGACTGGGGCCGCACGCTCGGCACGCTTCCGCGCGGCTGCGCGCTGCGCGACATCGTGGATCGCGCCGCGCCGCGCGCGACGGCGCTCGCGTAGTGCCCGCGGCAAAGAACGATCCGCGGGCGCACGCGCTCGCGCGCCGTTCGTGGACGCGGCAAGAACGCCGCATCGTCTGGCGCGGCCTCACGGGACGCTTCGCGCTCGCAATCGAGCCGCTGATCGGGACGATCTTCATGGCGTTGCTCACGTGGGGCATCCTCTACCGCGCGCACCACGTGCCCTCGGACGCGACGCTCGCCAAGATCGCCTGGATCTTCGGGCTGGGCGCGATCGCGTTCGGCGGTTACTTCATCGCGGTGCTCGTCGCGCCGGTCGCCGCCTACCTCCAGACCTTCCGCCCGATCTTCATCCTCGACGGCTACGTGCGCTATCGCGAGCCCGACGACGCCTCGCGTCCCGACGCGTGCGGCTACGCCGCCGTGCTCTTCGCCGACGGGTCGGCCGCAGGCGAGTGGGAGTGGATCGGCACGCGGCGGCTTCCCAACGTCACGATCCCGGCGCTCGTCGAATACTCGGTTTACGCGGGCATCCACAAGATCGACGGGCGGCCGACGGGCCTGCTGCCCGATGGCGACCTCCCGCTGCTCGCCATCGGAATCGCAACCCGCCATGGGCGGAAGACGGACCTCTAGCTCTTCTTTACCTAACGCTTTACTCCGTATTGTGCAGCGGTACGCGGAGCGTCGTGTCGGACGGCCAGTGGTGGCCGTAGCCGGACATCAGGCACACGGCCGCGCCGATCGCGAAGATGACCACGAGACCGAGCACGGCGACGCGATAGAGCGCCGTCGGGACGCCGCGGCTCTCGGGTACTTTGCTGTAATCGAGACGCTCGTCTTCCCGTGAGATCATCCCTACGCTCCCTTCGGCGTGAAGCCGATGACGTTCAGCCCCGCGAGCAGCGCCAGGATCGCGCCCAGCCCCAGCAGCGCGAGCATCAGCTTGAAGACCTGGTTCTCGACCCCGGTGGCGCGCCAGTCCTTGTAGAGCGCGTAGAACGCGACGGTGCCCACCAAGATGCCGGCGATGACCGCTCCCAACCGTTCGACTATTACGGTATTCACGTTCGAGCGCTCCTTAAATCAAGTAGAAGATCGAGAACAGCGCGACCCAGATCACGTCCACGAAGTGCCAGTACAGCGTTCCGGCCGTGATCCCGAAGAATTTGCCTCGGTCGTACACGCCGGCCGCCGACTGCAGCACGAGCACGGTCAGGTAGCAGACGCCGAGGAAGACGTGCATTCCGTGCATGCCGGTGAGCGTGAAGAACGACGCGCCGAAGATGCCGCTGCCCGACCACGTGATGTGCTCGCCGTAGATCAGGTGCGTGTACTCGTAGGCCTGGCCGCCGAGGAACGCCGCGCCCAGCACGATCGTCGCCAGCAAGAACCCCATGTACGCCATGAACTTGCCGTGCTTGAAGTTCTCGAGCGCGTAGTGCATCGTCGCGCCCGATCCGAACAGCACGACCGAGTTCCACGCGGCGAACGCCACGTCGAGGCGGGGGATGCCGGGCGGCGGCCACCCCTGGCCGCTGTTGCGAAGGTAGAGATATGCGAAGATGAACGACGAGAACAGCACGCAGTCGCTGACCAAGAAGAGCAAGAAGCCCTGCAGCCGCAGCTCCCGCGTCTCGATGTAGAGCTGATCGACGTCTCCGTGGGCGTCGTGCGCCATCGTCGCGATCGTCATCAATGCGCTCCCGCACCGACCGGCGGCGGCGCGTCGGTTAGCTCGTCGTCGAGCCCCTGGTACGGCAGCGGCTGGCCGAAGTCGTAGGGCAGGCCGTAGACCGTGGGGATGTGCTTGAAGTTGTAGTAGTGCGGCGGCGACGGGATCTGCCACTCGAGCGTCCGGGCGCCCCACGGGTTGGGACCGGAGCGCTTGCCGTTGCGTATGCTCCAGATCACGTTGACGAAGAAGATCAGGATCGCGAACGTCATCAGGTACGACGAGAACGACTCGAAGCGGTTCCAGAACGTGAACTGCGGGTCGTACGTCGCGACCTCGCGCGGCATGCCCAGCATGCCGAGCCAGTGCATCGGGATGAACGTGCCGTTGAAGCCGATGAAGAACAGCCAGAAGTGGATCTTACCCAACGTCTCGTTCAATAGGCGCCCCGACATCTTCGGGAACCAGTAGTACATGCCGGCAAAGATGCCCATGAGGCTCCCGCCGACCAGCACGTAGTGGATGTGCCCCACGATGAAGTACGTGCCGTGCACGTGCAGATCGAACGGGATCGCGGCGAGGAAGATGCCGGTGATGCCGCCCAGGGTGAACAGCCCGATGAAGCCGATCGCGAAGAGCATCGCCGTGCTGTAATGGATCTTGCCCCCGAAGAGCGTCGCCGTCCACGAGAATATCTTGATGCCCGTCGGAACGCCGATGACGAACGTGATGATCATGAACGGCAGCTGTAGGAACGGCGCGAGACCCGACGTGAACATGTGATGCGCCCAGACCATGAAGCCGGCGAGCGCGATGGCCATCGACGAGAAGGCGATCAGCTTGTAGCCGAAGATCGGCTTGCGCGCGAACGTCGGCAGCACCTCGGAGATGATGCCGAACGCGGGCAGGATCATGATGTAGACGGCCGGGTGCGAGTAGAACCAGAACATGTGCTGCCACATGATCGGGCTGCCGCCCTTGGCCGGGTCGAAGAACGGCACGCCGAACTCGCGGTTGATGAAGAGCGCCGCGAGCGCCGCGGCGAGCGCGGTCGTCGCGATCATCAGCAGCGGCGCGGTGGCGAACTGACCCCACACGAACAGCGGCATGCGCGTGAACGTCATGCCGGGGGCGCGCATCTTCAAGATGGTCACGACGAAGTTGATGCCCGTCATCGTGGAACTGACGCCGACTAAGAAGATCGCCGCGCACCACATCGACGTTCCGGCCGCGCCCTGGAGCGAGACCGGCGGGTACTCCATCCACCCGGCGGTCGGCGCGCCCATCAGGAACGACGCGAAGAGCATCAGGCCCGACACGGGGAAGATCCAGAAACTCAACATGTTCAGCCACGGGAACGCGACGTCGCGCGCCCCGATCTGCAGCGGGAAGACGAGGTTGCCGAACCCGCCGGTGAGCAGCGGGATCACCACCAGCCAGACCATGGCGCTGCCGTGCACGCTGTAGATCTCGTTGTACGTGTCGGCCGCGACGAAGCCGCCGTTGGGATTGAGCAGCTGCGTCCGGATCGCCTCGGCGAGCAAGCCCGACAGCATGAAGAAGACGAATCCGGTGATGATGTACTGGATGCCGATGATCTTGTGATCCAGCGAGAAGACGTATCGCCGAACGAAACCCTGAGGTTCGGGATGTATGTGGTCGGCGATTCCGCCTGAGTGTACCGCTGCTACTGCCATTGTGCCTTCAATATTATCACTTGAGAGTGTCCAAGAATGCCACGAGGTCCGCGATGTCTTTCGCGGAGAGTCCGTTCGCCGTCGCGTTCGGCATCGTACCCATGCTGCCGGTGTAGCCGTGCTGAAGGATGCCGGCAACGTTTTGCGGCGTCGCCGCTTGCCCGTTGACCAGATTGGGATGCGACGGATCGTGGAGCACGCCCGCGAGTCCGGGCCCGACGAGCGTCTGCGAGAACGGCGCGACCTTGTGGCACGCGGAGCACTTCTGGGCGAAGAGCGCCTTACCCGACGGCGCGCTGCCGCCCGCCAGCGAAACGGCCGCGCCGCCGGCCGCCGGCAGCGCGTTGCTCGCGTGCGCGTTCTTCTGCTGCCACATCTCGAACCATCTGTCGAAGGCCGGCTTCTCTTCGATCACCAGGTATTGCTTGTTCATCTCGCTATGGAGCGCGCCGCAGAACTGCGTGCAGATGATCGGATAGCGGCCGTCGAGGCGCGGCGTGAAGCGGATCGTGGTGACCAGGCCTGGCACCGTGTCGTTCTTCAGGCGCATGGCCGGCACCCAAAAGCCGTGAATGACGTCGGCCGATGTGAGGTTCAGCGTCACCGGCACGCCCTTGGGCAGGTGCATCTCGTTCGTCACCTCGCCGTTGATCTGCGGATACCGGAACGAGAAGTAGAACTGGTGCCCGATCGCTTCGACGACCAGGCCGTTCTCCGGCTCGAGCATCACTTCGTACCAAATGCGGACCGAGATGACCGAGAGCAGCACCACGAACAGCGCCGGGATCAGCGTCCACCAGAACTCCAGCTTGCGGTTGTCGTGGATCTGCGCCCCGATCGCATCGGGCGGGTCGGACGCCTTCGCGCGGAACGCGATCGCGAAATAGAGGAGGTATCCGGCCACGAAGATCCAGAGCGCGCTGCCGGTCGCCGCCATGAAGCGGAACAGCCGGTCGACCTGCCGCGCGGTGATGATCGCGGCCGGCAGATACTTCTCCAGCGGAAACTGATACCAGAAGACGATCGACGCGATCGCCAGAATTGCCAAGATTGCCGTGGCGGTCCAGAATCCGCGGCCGAGGTGGACGGGCTGCGCTCTGTTCTCAACCAAAAGAAAGCTCTCTCCCCACACTCACTATAGACGTAGAATCGCCGGTGCGCACCGACTAAATGGGCTCTTAAGGTACTCTGTCGGCCGCCCCTGCAAACTCGCGCACCAGCCAATCGACGTTCGTGATGGCGCTGCCGACGACCACCGCATCGGCTCCTGCGTCGAGCGCCGCGCGAACCTCGGCCGGCGAGCGGACCCCGCCTTCGCAGAGGCAGAACCGGCGCAGCTGCGCGAGTTCGCGCACCAGCTCGAGCGCGGGGAGCGCGACGCCCGCCGTCTCGGCCGTATAGCCGCAGAGCGTTGACGCCACCATGTCGGCGCCGGCGTCGGCCGCGGCGGCCGCGTCGGCGGCGGTCGCGCAATCCGCGAGCGCCAGGCGCTCGCGTGCGTGGATCTCGGCGATGAGAGCCGCCACGTCGGTGCTGCTCGGGCGGCGGCGCGGCGTCGCATCGAACGCCACGATCTCCGCTCCCGCCGCAACGATCGCCCGCACCTCGTCGAGCGTCGGCGTGATGTAGGGCTCGAAGCCCGGGTATTCGCGCTTGATCAATCCGACGATCGGCAGAGCGACGCGCGCCCGCACCGCGTGCAGGTCGTCCTCGCCGGCGACGCGCACGGCGACCGCGCCGCCATCCTGCGCGGCCCGCGCCATGGCGGCGATGAACGCGGGATCGTCGATCGCCGAGCCTCGCCACGCCTGCACGGAGACGATGAGCCCGCCGCGCAGCGACTCGAGCACGCTCACGGGCTCAGCTCCGTCACGCCGCTTCCGAGCTCCCGGTATGCGAGCAGCAACGCCCCCGCGGCCGGATCGTAGCGCGGCTGCACGATCTCCGCTTCGGGCACCGATGCCAGGACGCCAGCCGCGACGCGGTCGCGGAAGCCGGCGTCGGCGAAGCAGCCGCCGACGAGCGCCACCCGCGGGGGCGCGCCCGCCTCGACGGCCCTGCGCACGAGCTCGACGATCCGGTCGGCCCCGCGATACGCGAGCGCCCGAAAGGCGTCGAAGCGCAGCGCCTCGGGGGCGAACGACGCCAGCCTCGCGCGCGTGATCTCTCCTTTATAAAACGCGTGCGCGAGCGAGCGCAGAGAGCGCGCTCCGAAAAAGTCGCAGGCGGCCTCGCGCTCGCCGGCGAGCGACGCGTCGCCGTCGTCGTAGGCGCGCATCAGCATCGCAAGCGCGTCGGTCGCGATGCGAAACGCGCTCCCCTCGTCGCCGAAGAGAAAGCCCCAGCCGCCGAGCGTCGTGGACGAGCCGCTCTCCGCGCGCCCGTAGACCACCGAGCCGGTGCCGCCGATCACCACGACGCCGGATCGTCCGCCCAGCGCCCCGGCGTGGGCGATCGGCGTGTCGTGCATCAGCAGCACGCGCTGCGACGGCAGCGCGAGCGTGCGTCCGTGCACGCGCCCGTCGTAGCCGCTGACGCCGGCGACGATCGCGTCGAAGCGCGCCCCGTCGGGCAGGCCCGCGTTGCAGCGTGCGTCGTCGAGCGCGCCGCGCAGCGCGTCGAACAGGCGCGTCGACTCCGGGCCGGCGCCGATCTCGTCGGCGGGGCCCGCGGCGCCGCGGCCGAGTACGCGGCCCCGCTCGTCGCCGATCGCCGCCACAGTGGAGCTCTGACCGCCGTCGATTCCGGCGACGAGCGTCACGTCGCGTCCTCGAGCATCAGCTCGCGCGCGAACGCGCCGGCGGCCGATTCGCGTTCGTCGCGGCCGGCCAGCACGCGCACCTCGCCGATGCGCTCGCGGTGATGGTAGAGCTCGTGGCCCACGGCAAGCGCCACGAACTCGCCCAGCTCGCACGCGCCCAGCGTGCCCGCGACGCGCACGTTGATTCGAATCTCCGGAACTGTCGCGTCGTACTCGGAACGCAGCTCGTCGCTTCCCCAATCGCCCAGGTCGGCAAAACGGACCGCTACGCCGTAGGCGTGCGCGCGCGCCACCGCGTTCACAGCAGCACGCCGTCTTCAACGAGACGCGCGCGCAGCTCGCGCGGGTCCACGTCGCCGGCACGCACGCCGCGCTCGCACGCCAGCGCCGCCGCCGTTCCCGCGGCTTGGCCCAGCGTCATCACCGTCGGCGTCAGCCGCGTTGACGCGAGCGCCTCGTGCGTGGTGGAGATGCAGCGGCCGGCGACCAGCAGCTGCTCGCGGTTGACGGGCAGCAACGTGCGATAGGGAATCTCGTAGCTCTCGCCCGGAGCCAAGCGGTGCGTCGTGGTTCCGCTGCCGCTGGGATTGTGGAGGTCGATCGGATAGGCGCTGCGCGCGACCGCGTCGTCGAAGTGCCGCGCCTGCAGCACGTCGTCGCGCGTCAGCGTGTAGCGGCCCTCTATGCGCCGCGACTCGCGAATGCCCACCTGCGTACCGCTGGCTGCGATCCGCGCGCTTTTGAACCCCGGCACGCGTTCGCGAAAGAAGTCGAGCAGCTGCATCGCCTGCAGGCGCGACTCGACCTCGGCGCGCGTCAGGTCGTCGGGATCGAGCGGATCGATGTCGACGACGCGCGTCATGTTGACCGTCACCTCGTCGGGATACGGCGAGATGAAGAACGATGCCAGCTCGCGCGGCACGTTGACCACGCCGTCGTCAATCGCGCGCTGCCATAGCGAATGGAGTCCCGCGACGGCCGTGAGCGCGCCGGGCGTCCGCTCCTCCGGAGTCAGCGAGGTGCGCATCTCGGCGGGGTTCGCGCGCAGGTAACTCGCCAGCTCGCCCAGGTCGACGTGGCTCAGCCGGAACATCAGCGTGGCCGGCTGCACGCGGCCCCGCTCGTCGCCCTGCTGCGTCGGCACGCCGGCCGAGGCCGCAACCAGCGCATCGGCGGTCGCGTCGATCGTCACCGTCGCGCTCTTCGTCCGCGCGCCGCCGACCGTCGCAAACGTGGCGCCCGAAACCGTCGCGTCGCGGAACTCTGCGGCGAGAAAGTAGGCGTGCAGCAGCAGCGACACGCCGGCAGCGCGCATCATCTCCAGCAGCACCGCTTTGTGCACCTCGGGATCGAACGGCGTGATCGTCGCCACGTAGTCCGACGAGTCGGATACGTGTCCCGGCGACGCGCCTTTGCGCATCAGGCGCTCCACGATCTCTTGCGCGATGCCCCCGACGATGCGCTCGCCGCCGGAGTGAAACGTCATCCACGGTCCGACCATCGCCGCCGTCGCCGTGCCGCCGAGAAATCCATAGCGTTCCGCCAAGAGCGTTCGCGCGCCGCGACGCGCAGCCGCGATCGCCGCGGCGCAGCCGGCGTTCCCGCCGCCGACGACCAGCACGTCGAAATCGGGCATGGAGGCCATTTCCGCGTCGTCGCAAATAACCCGCCATGCAAGTGCAGCTCGCCGCGCAGGAGCGCAACTGGGCGATGGCCGCGCATCTGAGCGCGCTCGTCGCGATCGCCGGATTCCCCTTCGGCCACATCATCGGACCGCTCGTCGTCTACTTGGCGAAGGCTCGCGAGTCCGCGTTCGTCGCCGAGCACGCACGCGCGTCGCTGAACTATCAGATCACGGTTTCGATCCTGGCGATCCTCGGCGGCATCGTCGCGGTTGCCGCCATGTTCGGCTTGATCTTGCCGCTGAGCTCGGCGGGCGATGCGGCCGCCGGAGCCGCTCTGGTCGCCGTGTGGATCGTCTTCGGCGCGGCCGCGTTGGCCATCGTCATCGGCTCGATCGTCTTCATCATCATGGGAACGATCGCCGCCAGCGACGGGCGCCCCTACACCTACCCGTTTGCCATCCGCTTCTTGCGATAAGGTTGCTACATGTTCTTGCAACGAGTTAAGCCGCTCTCGCGCATCCTCGCCGAGGGCAGCGGCGACGACCAGCACGGTCTAAAGCGCTCGCTGGGTCCGTGGGCGCTGACCGCCATGGGCGTCGGCGCGATCATCGGCACCGGTATCTTCGTGCTGACCGGCGTGGCGTCGGCAACGCGCGCGGGCCCGTCGATCACGATCTCGTTCGTCGTGGCCGGCGTCGTGAGCGCGCTCGCCGCGCTTTGCTACGCAGAAGTGTCGAGCAAGATTCCGATCTCGGGCAGCGCCTACACGTACACGTACGCGACGATGGGCGAGCTGCTGGCGTGGATCATCGGATGGGATCTCGTGCTCGAATACGCGCTGGGCGCCGCGACCGTCAGCATCGGCTGGTCCGGCTACTTCACGAACATCCTGCACCAGACCGGGTTCGCGTGGCTGAACATTCCGGCCGAATGGGCAAACGGACCGCACTGGGGCCTCGCCGGCCAAGCGGGAGTCTCCGGCTACGCGAATCTGCCCGCGGCGGCCATCATCCTGGTCATCACCGCGCTGCTCGCGCGCGGCACGCGCGAGTCGGGCTCGGTCAACGCCGTCATCGTCGCCATCAAGCTGCTGATCGTGCTCTTCTTCATCGCGATCGGCGTCGGCCACATCAACGGCGCGAACTATCACCTTCCGCCGGGCGGTCCCGCCGGGCTGGGCGGCTACTTCCCGTTCGGCTGGACCGGCATGCTGGGCGGCGCAGCGTTCATCTTCTTCGCCTACATCGGCTTCGACGCCGTGTCCACGACCGCGGAGGAGGCGCGCAACCCCGGGCGCGACCTGCCGTTCGGCATCATCATGAGCCTGGTGATCTGCACGGTGCTCTACATCATCGTCGTTGCGATTCTCAACGGCATGGTGCCGTTCTTCAAACTCAACGTCGCGTTCCCGGTGGCGTTCGCCATGAACTACGTCGGCCTGGGATGGGCCGGCGTCATCATCTCGTTCGGGGCGATCGCCGGACTAACGACGGTCTTGCTGGTGATGATGTTCGGGCAAAGCCGAGTCTTCTTTGCCATGTCGCGCGACGGTCTGATTCCGGCGTCGTTCACCCGCATCCATCCGACGTGGCGCACGCCGATCTTCTCGACCGTTTTCTTCGGGATCTGCATCGCGCTGATCGCGGCCTTCACGCCCATCAACATCGTGGGTTCGCTCACCAACATGGGCACGCTGTTCGCATTCATCCTCGTTTCCATCGCGGTCCCGATTCTGCGCGTGCGCCACCCGGAGATGCAAGGATCGTTCAAACTGCCGCTTGGGCCGTACCTCATCCCGATTCTTTCCGCCGTGACGGCGCTCGGATTGATCGGGTATCTTCGAGTCGGTAATCCGCTCGCGTGGGGATTCTTCCCGATCGTCTGGCTCTGGTTCCTGATCTGGCTCGCCATCGGCCTCATCTTCTACTTCGCGTACGGACACAAGAAGAGCACCGTCGCGCTGGAACAAGCCGAAGGTTTGGCGGTCAAACAACCGCGCGTGAATTAACCTTGAGGGGGCCTATGCTTCGCGGGCCACGACGAGCAGCGCCACCGGCTCGTCGGTAACGCAACCGTCGGTCTCTTCGGTGGCGAGCGCAACGGCCTGATCGGTGCTCGTAAGACCCTCGTACGCCGCGATCCGCCTGCCGCGCAAGAGATAGAGCGCGGGCAGCGCGCGACCGACGTCGCCGAAGCGCGTGGCCCGCTCCACCGCGTCGCGGACGCGATCGCCGAGCCGGCCGACCGTCGTCACCACGAACTGCGGGTCGCGTAGCGCGAGCCGTATCGCGCCGGCATCGTCGAGCACGCGCACGTCGCGGACCGAGCGCGCGCGGCGCAGCCGCGCCGCCGGTGCGCGCGAGAGTGCATAGGCGGTGAGCCCGGGCGTGAGCTCGATCGTCTCGAGCTCGGATGCGCCGCAGCGCAGCGATTGCGCCGCGGCGGCGCGCCGTTCGTCGGGTCCGTACGCGGCGCCGGCCGCCGATTCCACGAGCGCCGTCGCGCCCGACGCCGTCGCGCGAACGCGATTGCGCTGCGGGTCGATCTCCAGCTCCACCTCGACGCGATCCGGCGCCGCCCCGGCGGCGACGACCCGATCGGCCGCCTCGCGCCGGATCCGCGCGAGCTCCTGCGGCGACGGCGAGAGCATCGTGCGCTCCACGACGTCACGCACGAGCGCGAGCGCCACGCCGATCGGCGCGATCACTTCGGCGTCGCGTGCTATTCGATACGGCAGGGTCATCGCCGCCGCGGCCGCCGGCACGAGCGCGCCCGCGCCGCCCCCGCCGCCCACGATCGCCACCGTGCCCGGATCGAGCGCGTAGTCCGCGATCAGCGCCCCGATCGTGCCGCGCAGCGTGTCGCCCGCAATACGCAACGTATCGCGCGCAAGGGCGAGCGCGTCGCCGCCGGCGTGTTGCGCCAACAGCTCGAACGCGCGGCGCGCGCTCTCGGCGTCGCCGCGCGCGAACGCCCCGTCGGGCACCAGCCCCAGCAGGTTCGCGGCGCACGTCGTCGTGGGCGCAATTCGCGTGCCGTCACGCGCGACGAAGGCCGCGTACTCGCCGCGTTCGAAGCGTGCGCCGTCGAGCAGCTCCGGCGCGACGAACGACGCATAGGCGCAGCCCGCGATGTGCGCGCTGCGCGGCCCGACGGCGGCGATGCCGCGCTCGCCGAGCCGCAGCATGCTGCCGCCGCCGACGCCGAGCGTGCGCACGTCGAGCGTGCGCAGCATCGTGCGGTGCCCGCCGACGATCGCGGCGTGCATCTGCGGACGGCCGCCGCGAATCGCGGAGCAATCCGAGCTGGTGCCGCCGACCTCGACGAAGATCCCGTCGCTCAGGCGTTCGTAGAGCAACGCCCCCGCGATGCCGGCCGCCGGCCCCGAGAGCATCGTCTGGATCGGCCGCCGCTCGATCTCGCCCACGTCCATCACGCCCCCGTCGCTGCGCATGACCATCAGGGGCGCCGGGATCGCCGCGTCGTTCACGGCCTGCGACGTCATGCGCGCGGTGCGAATCATCCGCGGCAGGATCGCCGCGTTGAGCGCCGCCGTGCGCGTGCGCGCGCGCAGGCCGTAGGCCGCGCTCACGTCGTGGCCGCTAGTCGCGTCAACGCCGCGTTCGCGCGCGAGGTCGACCGCGCGGGTCTCGCGCGCCGGCCGGTCGACGCCGAAGCTCTCGCTCGCCGCGATCGCCTCCGCACCGCGGCCGATCAGGCGCTCGATGCCCGATCGCACGGCATCCTCGTCGTCGCCGCGCACGAAGTCGAAATCGGGTGCGAACGGCGTTCCACCGCCGGTCGGAAACGCGGCGAAGCGCATCTGCCGCCGCGACAGCCACGCCAATCCGTCGAGCAGTCCCAGCACGCCGACCCTTGCGAGATCGCCTTCCAGCAATGCGTTCGTCGCCTGCGTCGTGGAGTGCGCGATGAAGCCGATGCCGCGCGCGTCGACCTCCGGGCTCGCCAGCAGCCGCTCGATGCCGGCCACGATGCCCGCGGCGACGCCGCGCGCGTCCCGATGGGTCGTGGGCACCTTCACCGCCGCGACGAGCTCGCGCGTCGCCGCGTCCATGGCCACGACGTCGGTGAACGTTCCGCCCACGTCGATGCCGACGCGCAGCGTCCGGGGCGGCGCGCTCATCGCCAGTCGGCGACCAGCACGTACGTGACCGTGACGAGCTCGACGGCGCCCTCGCGCTGGTAGCGGTCGAAGAGCGCGCGCAGATCGCGCTGCAGCCGGTCCGCGTCCGGCCCGGACGACGGCAGATACGACGACGACGCGGCGCGGCCGACGATCGCCTCGCGATCGAGCGTCTGGCGCGAGAGATGTTCGGCGCGCGCGACCCGCGCGCCGGAAAATGCCTCGAATGCCACGAGCGCCCGCGCGCGCAGCGCCTCGGTGTCGTCGGTGGCGTACGCGCGCACGACGTCGCCGTAGGCGCGCGTGAACTCGTCGCGTTCGTGACGCTCGTACTGCAGCAGCGCGGCTCGCCGGCGCGCGACGCGGCGGAACTCGCCCATCACCGCGGGCGTCGCGAACCAGTGAAACGCCTGGCACGCGACGACGGCGTCGACGCTCGCGTCGGCCAAACCCGTGCGCTCCGCGGTCCCGTCGCGCCAGACGACCCGCGCGTGCGGCTCCGCGGCTTCGCGCATCCGCGCGTTGGGCTCGATGGCGATCACCGCAACCCCGCGATCGGCGAAGAGCCGCGCCGAGATGCCGGTGCCCGCGCCGACGTCGGCGATCTCGAGCGCGCTCGCATCGCCGAGGCCGTCGAGCGCCGCGTCGATGGCCTGGGCAGGGTACGACGGCCGAAACGCCGCGTACGCGCGCGCCCGGTCGCCGAATCGCCCGGTCGGATTCATGCCGTAAACGGCACGGCGAGGCGGATCTGCAGCGCCTTGCCGTCGCGCAGCACGTCGAACGTGTGCGGCCGTCCGTCGTAGGGACGGCGCTGCGATTGATACGTTCCGAGCATCCACCACGGCTGGCCGTCGATGTTCTCCACGATGTCGCCCGAGCGCAGGCCCGCGGCGTAGGCAGGTCCGCCCGCGCGCACGTAGGCGCGCAGATTGCCGTCGACGCTCTTGAAGAACGCGTAGTAGTAGGTCGGCTTGTCGCCCGGGCTTGCGGCGAGCCCCTCGGCGAAGAGGCCGGCGCTGCGCGTGGGCTGCGCCGTGGCCCAGCCGCGCAGCCGCGCCACCCCGTCGAGCGCGAGAGCGCGCGCCTCGTCCTGCGTCGGCGGCGGCGCGACGACGCGGTGGTTGTGCCATTCGGTCACGATCCACCCGCCGCAGTCTTGCAGCCGCAATCCGACGTCGAGGTCGGTGCCCTCGAGCAGCGCGAAGGTTGACGCGCCGACCTGCACGTAGGCCGCGTAGCGCTTGTTCGTGCAGTCGCTCGCGTTCGGATCGTCGTGCAGGCGCATCGTCTGCCAGGCGCCGCCGGCCAGCGCCGCGGCTGCCGCGTCGGCGGCCGCGCGCCCGAGGGCGCTGCCGTCGTCGTCGATTGCGATGCGATTGCGCGCCGACTCCGGCGCGTAGAGGCCCGGGAACAACTCGCCGGCGACGGCCGCACCCGCCGCGTGCGCGAACGCTCGCGCGCCGAACAGCGCCGGTGAAAACAGCACGACCGCGAGCGTCGCCGCGACGGCTACCGCCGTCTGATACGGCAGCGTGCGCTTCGTGATCGTGTCGATTCGCACGCCGGTGAAGTTCGCGACCCACACGTTCGCGGTATTCGTGGGGTCGCAAACGTTCTGCACCTGCACGACGGCCATGATCGCGGCGGCCAGCACGACCGGCGGCAGCACGTTGGCCGCGAGCATCGCCGTGAAGATCGCGATGCCCACACCGAACGGATTGAGCGGTCCGCGATAGAGCACGAGCGGGCTCGCGACGCCGAAGAGCAGCACGTAGGCGATGGGGTTTCGCAGCCAGGCGCCCGCGAGCGGCCGCAGCGCGGCGGCGAACTGCGGCTCCTTTGTCGCGACGAGCAGCATGCCGATGCCCATGAACAGCAGCACCGCCGGCGCGACGTCCTCGAAACCGCGAATGGCGGCGGCCACCAGCCGCTGCACCGCCTCGCTGGGCCGCGTGACGACCACGCCGTACGCCGCGGCAACCAGAAAGGCCGGTGCGGCGTCCATTTTCAGCGCGTAGTAGAACGCGAGCGGCAGCAACGGCGTGATCAGCGCGATTGCGGGCACGCGCGGGCGCTCGCCGGGCTCGGCGCGCACCGCCCACGTCGCGTAGCCGCGATCGCGCGCGAACGACACGGCGGCGTAGATCAGCAGCGCCAGCGCGTCGAGCAGACCGAGCACGATCGAATACCGGAACAGCTGCTCGCGCGAGACGCCGAAGTAGGTCGTGTAGAACGTCCAGTTGGCGATGTTGAAGATGTAGCCGAACGCGAAGCTCATCAGGAACAGCGTGGCGGCGATGGTGCGGGAAACTCCGGCCGTCATCATGATCGGCAGCACGATCGACCCCACCATGATGATGCCGCCGAGCCCCGAGAGCGCGGTGAAGAGCAGCGCGACGATCGCGCACAGCCCCAGCGAGAGCGCCATCGGCCGCTCGCCGCCGTACTCCGCCGCGAGGTTCACGATGGCGCGCGCGATGCCGGTCTCGATCGTCACGCGGCCGAGGAGCGCGCCGAAGATCACCGCCACGTAGAACGGGGCAAGGCTCGCCGCGCCCCCGGTTACGATTCCGCCCAGTCGCGCGGCGGGAACCCCCGCGGCCAGCGCCATGACGAGGGCCATCACGGGCACGGCGACCAGCGCCGGCATCGCACGCAGATACATCAGCACCGCGAAGAACGCGAAGACCAGGAGGATCAGCGCTGCGGTCACGGCGAGACGATGCCGGCCAGCGGCGGCAGCGAGCCGCTCTGCACGTATTGCCGCGTGACGCCGTAGAACGCGTCGGCGTATTCGATCGCCTGCTGTGCGGCGAGATGGTAGCGCTCGAGGTTGCTCGCGAGGTGTCCGTCGCGGCTCTCGTAGCGCCAGGCGCGCTCGTAGAGCGGAGCGACGTCTTCGAAGGTGTCGCGCAGCTCCCACATCCAGTAGCGGCACCAGAAGAGATCGCGGAGCGTGCGGTCGCGATCCGTCCCGGCGTGCGCCAGGGCGTCGGCGTACATCGCGCGCACCTCGGCGCCGATCTGGAGTTTCCGCGCCAGGGCGTCGTAGCGCCGGGCCGCGAGGAACATCACGAACGCCGCGTTTGCGTGCAGCGGCGGCGCATTGAAATAGCGGTCCTCCTCGACCGCCTCGGCCTCGCGGCGCGCGCGGCTCAGATCCCCATCGGCAACCTGCGCCGCGGCCGCCGTATCGAACGCGCCGGCCCAAAACAGCGCGTCGGTCTGGCCGTACGAAGCGTTGCGCGGCTCGAGCAGCCGCAGCACCGCGGCGAGGCGCAGCGCGTCGGCGCTAAGCGACGGATCGCCGGCGCCGAAGAACGCGAACGGAAAATCGGCGGCGAAGCGCTCGGGCGGCACGTCGCCGCCCTCCCACGCCGCTGCGGCCGCGTAGATGACCGGATACCACGTCGCCTCGTAGAGCGTCTCGCCGTCGTCGTGCCAGACGGTTTGAAACAAGCCCAGCACGCGCGCGGCCTTTCCCTGGCCGATGAAGCGCCGTTCGTTCGCGAGCGCCACGTCGAGGTTGGGAAAGATTTCGTTCCAGTTGCTCGAGCCCGGCGCGACCATCTGCTCGAAGCCGCCGCGCGCGATCGTCTGAATGTAAGGCTCGAACGTGGCCTCTGCGCCGTAGTGCCAGTTGACGACCACCGCGCCGCGCGGAATCAGCCGCAGGATTCCGGGATCGCTCTGAATACCGTCGTCCCAAAGCATCAGGCGCGCCCCGGACGGCGCGATGAGGCGATTCATCGCGACGATGTGGTCGGCGTATGCTTGCGATCGTCCGCGCTGGGCAACGTAGTCCCGCGTCCGCCCGAGGCCGAGCGTCGCGGTCTCGTCGGATCCAATGTGAAAGAACGGCGGGCGCCCGACCGCCGCGAGCTCCTGCCCGACGATGCGCGCGAGATACTCTTGCGAGAGAGCGACGTTGGGCGCGAGCAGGAACCCGTGCGGCAACTCGGCCGCGCCGGCGTAGCGCTCGACGCGCAGCGTGTTGTGCATGTGTGCGAAACTTTGCTGCTCGGGAATCAGCGCGACGTGGAAACGCGCCGCGTACCGCGTCAGGTCGCGCAGCTGGCTCGGCGTGATGCCGTCGAGCGGCGCCGGCAGCGGGTCGGTCGGGCTGACGAACACGTGCTCCATGTACGGCGAGTAGCCGTTCATCTTGAACGCGGCGATCGTCCTGATGCGCTCTTCGAAGTAGCGCATCGTCGGCAGCGGCCCGCGCGACACGTCGTCGGAGAGCACGCGCCAGCGCAGCGCGGGCCGGTCCTCGATGCGAACGCACGGCATCGCCCACGTGCCGTTCGCGCGCACCGGAAGCTGCGCGAGCGTCATCGCGGCGTAGAATGCGCCGGCGTCGTCGGCACTGGCGATCGTTATGCGGCCGCCGGCCGACGTCAGCCGGTACCCCTGCGCCGGCAACGACGCGTCGCGGCGTACGACGACGGCGGGTGACGGCGACGAGCGCAGCTTCCCGATGCGCAACGCGCTCCAACGTTCGCCCACGAGTTCCCGCGCCGCCGGATCGAAGGTCGCGCCGACGGTGACGGGCACCGGCATACCGCGCGCGCCGCACGGCACCACGTCGACGGATGTGGGGAGGGGAACGAGATGCAGCGACGCCGCGGCGATTGCGAAGAGCGGCGTCAACGCGGTTACGGCGTGGCCGCTGCGGCCGCTCTCAACGCCGCATCGCGGCCGTCGAGCATCGCGGACACCTCGTCGAAGTAGCCCGCCGCCGACGCGCAGTCCACGTCGGCCGCTCGGTTGGCGACGTCGAGCGTGGCCACGTCCTCGACGGCGACCTCGCCACCGTCGTTCGATTCCGCCGCGCCGTCGTGATTGCTGAACGCGCGCGGATCTGCGAACCCGACGCGCAGAAGCAGCGCGTCGAGGCGCGCTTGCACGTCCGGCGACAGGGCGCAGCGCGCCCCCATTTCGGCGAGCGCCTCGCCCAGATACGAGCGCACGTACTCGTCGGAACGCCGCCGGTCGAGGTGATTGTCGTAACCCGGGAACCCGCTTATTCGTTCGCGCAGCTGCTCCAGCGGCTCCATGGCGGCACAGGTACGACACGGCCCGCCGGAGGGCCTCGAACTCGCCCTGGGAAGATACGTACAGGTGAAGCACGCAACGGCCTGGCCCGCGTATCTGGTTGCGGCGGCCTGCTTCGCGATCGCGCTGGTGTCGTCGATCGCCAACATCTCGCTGCTCGGCCAGCTCAAGCAGGAGCAGCGCGAGCGCGCGACGCTCTCCGAGCGGTCGGCGGCGCTCGCCCGGAGCCTCGTGAACGAACGCATGGCACTCTTCGAAATGCTCGATAGCCACGCTCAGCGCTACCGGATCGGCGACGGCGAAGCCGTCGCCGGCGGCGGCCGCATTTATCTCGCGCTGCGCGACCTGCCCCAGCCGCCGCGCGGCAAGGTGTATCAGGCGTGGACGGTCGCATTGGGATCGCCGAAGGAACTGCCGTCGGCGTCGTTTCTGCCCGACGCGCGCGGCATCGCATTGGTCGTTCTCGCCGCCGACGCGCGTTCCACCGCGGTCGTCTCCGTGACGCTCGAGCCCGAAGGCGGCAGCAAGGATCCCACCGGCAAGGCGTTGATGAGCGTGGCGCTGCACGCGCAATGATTCAGCCGGTCTCGCCGGCGATGCAGGCCCGCGCGCTCGAATATCTGGCGCGGGCGCCGTACGAAAACGTCTTCCTCAGCCACGTCGTGCTGCACGACCGGCCGCCCGATACGCGCCGCAACGTGGCGGTCGCGGTCGACGGCAATGCCGTCACCGGCGTCGTCTACTGCGGACGCCAGCTCGTGATCGCCGCCGAGCCCGCGGCGCTGCCGGCGTTCGGCGAGTACGCCAAGCGCCACCGCGGCGAGCGTATGATCGTCGGCGAGCGCGCGACGGTTCGCGCCTTCTGGGAAATCGTGCGATCCTGGCACCTGCCGCCGCGAATCGTGCGCGACCGCCAGCTCGTGATGGCGATCGACCGCGAACGTCTTCGCCCGGTCGGGCGCCGCGTGCTCGTGCGTTCGGCGAAGATCGAGGAGTGGGGCGCGGTCGCCGACGGCTCCGCCGAGATGGTGCGGCAGGAGCTCGAGTACGATCCGCGCCGCGGCTCGACGGATTTCACCGCCGGCATCCGTCAGATGATCGAACGCCGGCTGTGGTGGGTCGGCACCGACGACGGCAGGCTCTGCTTCTTCTGCCACATCGGCCCCTCGAGCGAGCAGACCCTGCAGCTGCAGGGCATCTGGACGCCGCCCGAACTGCGCGGCCGCGGACTGGCGACGGCGGCGCTCGCCGCGATCTGCGATCGCCTGCTCGACGCGACGCCGACGCTCTCGCTCTACGTCAACGACTTCAACGCGGCCGCAATCGCGCTCTATACCCGGGTCGGCTTCGAGCACGTGGCCGACTTTCAGACGATCCTGTTTTAGCACGCCCGCGGGCGTAACGATTCGTGCGTGCCCCACCGGCGCTCGCCCCCCAGACGAGCGCCGGCAAGATGAGACGCTGATGGACGCCTTAGAACGCCCGGGTGAGGACGAAGTTCACTTGCGCTCCTTGCAGCACGAATGCGTTGGGCGTGATCATCGGATTGCCCGGCACCGTGCCGTAGAGAACGCCGCCGCCGACGACGGTGAACGGATCGGCGTAGACGTTGGTCAGGTTCGTTCCGTAGAGCCCGTACTCGAAGCCGGCATTCCGGTAGGCGACGTGGGCATCCAGCGTGGCGTACGGCGAGCGGTTGAGCTCGTTGTAGAAGCCCTCGTAGTTCAGGCGCGCGCCGTACGCGAGGCCCTGCTGCGGTTCGTTCACCACCGCAACGTACGCCTTGTGCAGCGGCTGCCCGAGCGTCTGTTCGCCGACGACCAACGTGCCGTCTTGGATCGAATCCGGGATCACCGTCAGGTAGGAGCTGTCCACGTCCCAACCCGCGAGCACGTGGGCGTTTCCTCCGAGCTGCTGATCGGCATGTAGATCGATCCCGCGGTAGATGCCGTTACCCGCGTTCACCGGCATGCTGATCGGGCAGGGGACCGGCTTGCGTTTGGTCTGGCAGTGCGGGATCGGGTCGACCTCGAGCTGCGCCGCGGGCGATCGCAGGTTCGTCTGGTAGAGATCGCCCGAGAGCTTGAGCGCGTGGCCGTGTCCGCCGAAGATCTGCTCGGCGCCGAGGTCATAGTCGGTGGCGAAGTCGGGCTTGAGGTCCGGGTTGCCGATGAATATCACGCCGCCGATCGGAACGCGTTCGCTGGGCGGGGGAACGACGAGCTCGGAGAGCTGCGGCGTTTGGTACGTGGTGCCTAGCGAGAAACGGACGGCCGTGTTGCCCGTCGGGGTCCATGTGAGGCCCGCGCGCGGATCGAAGCTCGTGCCGAAGGTGCTGTCGTCGCTGTAGTAGGCGGCGGCGGCGAAATGCCAATGGCTCGACGGGTCGCCGGTGTATCGCAGCACGGCCGACCGCTGCGTTTGCGACAATGCGAGATTCTGAATCGGCGGCCCGTCGGCGAGCGGCAGGAGTCCCGCGTTGGTTAGGGCCGACATTGGGGTGAGAACGGGCACTCCGGGGCCGATCGGCGGCCCGATCGGAACGCCGTCGACGATCACCTGACCCTGCACGAAGTTAGTCGTCAGGCTCTCAGTATAGAGATCGTACTTCAGCGAGAGCGTGCCCTTGGTGAAGTGATGGTCGAGCTCCAGCCAGTCGTCGCCGAGCAGGTCGCGCTGGTCGTAGAGGTACGGCTGCGTCTGCGCGCCGGGGCCGCCGACCGATTGCGCGGCCAGGCTCGTGAGGTGGCTGTAGAGCAGCACGTTGGCCGGCGCCCCGTTGGTGAGCTGATCTCCGAGCGGCACCTGCGCGTCGAACCCGTAGTTGGATTGATGCGCGGCCAGCGTCGTGCCGGCGAAGCTTTGAAAGGTGCCGGCGTCGGCGGCACCGTCCAGCGGCGACACTCCCTCCGACCGTCGAATGGCGTCGTCGCCTCCTCCGCCCGCGAATCCGGGCGGGGTGAAGTTGGTGAGCAGCGCGGAATCGTCTTTGAAGACGTTCTGGTTGCGGAAGTTGACCTGCAGGTAGCCGTAGCCGTTGGGCCCGCCCAGCTGATAGCGCAGCTTCGTGAGAAGCGAGTTGCCGTAGGAACCGCTGCCGACGAACTGCGGAACCTGGTCGTCGGGATCGCCGTTGGGGAGCGGCGCAAGAATCGTTTGGTTCACCGACCCGTTCGCGGTGACGCCGTGCGCCGAAAACGCATAGCCAAAGCGGCCGTCGCTGCCCGTGCTCTGCACGGTCGAACCGAACGTACCGTACGAGCCGCCGAAAATTCGCAGCAGCGAATGCGGCGTGGTCGTAGGCTGCAGCGTGACGATGTTGATACCGCCGCCGATCGTGTTGGGCCCGATGAGCGACGAGGGCGAGATGCCGTAGACGAGCTGCACGTCTTGCAGCGCCGCCGGGTCGACGAGCGAGAGATCGAAGTCGCCCGTTGTCCCGTTGTTGACGGGGTGGCCGTCGATGTCAACGAGCGTCTCCGTGGGGTCCGGTCCGCGCACCGCGAACGTCTGCGTCGCGTTGCTTCCGCCGCCGAGCGGCAGGACGGGCGTCGTCGAGAGCTGGCTCCAGATCATCGGCCCGACGGACGGCACACCCGCGGCGGCCGCTTTCTGCGCGTCGAGCGTAGCCGTCGGCGCGGACGACGTCGAGACGGTCTCGCCCGTCGAGGCCCGCACTTCGCCGATGACCGTCAGCGAGTTGGTGGTCGCGGGCGAGAGCGAGATCGAGAGCAGCGTGTTGTTCGGGTCGAGCGTCACCGTGCTCTGCGAGATCGACTCGTACCCGGCTGCCGACGCGGCGAGCGCGTACGTGCCGCCCGGCAGGCTCTTGAAGACGAAGCTGCCGCGCGCGTCGCTGACCGCGCGACGCGACGTGCCGGGCGACGAGAGAACGATCGTGGCGCCTGCGATGGGCGTGCCGTCGTTCGCGGTGACCGAACCGGCAACGTCGATCGTCGCTTGCGCCTGCGCGAAACCGAAACCGGAAAGAAAGAGCGCGACGGCGACGGTAATTGGTACGCACGACGCGCGTGCGCGAGCGAGGGAAATCCCCATGGGCTACTCCTGTGAAGCGTCTGCTAGTTGTTGGGAACTAGGCGAAGACGATCGCAGGAGGCCCGCGCTTGGATACGCGGAGCGCGTGCGCCGCTCGCCGGCGGCGCGGAGTGAAGCGCTGCGCGGCGAGGTCGTAGCCGTTCGGACGTATCGCAGCCGTGGCCCGCGCCATCAGCGTTTCGATCATGGTGGCGATCGAATCGCGGTGGGAGATGAGCCAGCGGGCGATCGCGTACACGAGCAGCGCGACGAACCCCGCGCAGGCGAGCGTGGTGGCGAGGCCGAGCAGAATGGATCCGCCGAACGCGTCGTCGAGACCGTTGACGGATACGCCGTCGAGCCGCCCGTCGAGCAACTCCATCGCGGGCACCGTAAGGGCGCTCGCGGCTACCGCGCCGACGAGCAGGCCGGCCGTCTCACGCAGGCGCAGCACCGGCCGCGCGAGCCGGCCGCGGTTGGCCGTTGCGATGTCGCAACAGATCCGCAGCCCACGCGCGGCGAGAACGGCGGCGACGGCGAGTGCTAGACCCGTGACCAGCGCGCGCGAGTCGTGTGCGAGATGGTCGTAGCTGTCGCGCGCGAGGACGTAGTCGCCGACGACGTCGATCGCATAATGCGCCATCGCCGCTCCGGCGGCAGCGGCACATAAGGCGAGCGAAACGAGCGTCCGAAACCCGACACGCACGAGGTCGCCGCTTCGACGCCCCGCAGGCGCGTCCTATGAAATAGAACGAAGGAACCGGCCGCTAGACCGGTTCCTTCGGTTCTTTTCCCTGCGAAAACGCTAGTGCGAGGGCGCGATCCAAACCTGGCCGCCGGCCCACTTCACCTGCACCGGTACGCACGACGAGGTCTGCGATCCGGCGTAGGTCACGTCGTTGTAGAGCGGCAGCGTGTGATCGATCGTGGCGCCCGGCGCGAACGAGCCCACATCCTCGATGCGGCGGAGGTAGTGCGTGGACGCGTTACGATAGCCGACCAAGAACGTGATGCTGGCGGCGGTCTTCTTGCCGAGATTGACGTACACGATGGTCGTGCCGCCGGCCATGTGGCTCATCGGCTTGGGCTTCGCGACCGTGCAGCTCTTGATGAGGATCGGCGCGGCGGCCTGCGCCGTTCCGATCGACGCCGTGGCTGCCGCAACTCCGGCGAGCGTTACGGCGACGATGCGACCGAAAGACTTCATTCCGTTCTCTCTCCCTGAATGATACGAAGTAAGCAGGAGGCAGCCTTCCTTTTTAATCGAGCGCTTCCCTTCACGAGGTGCGGACGCAGGCCGCCCACGTGAGCTCGTTGAGCGCGTTGCTGAACGTCCACCACCCGGCATAGCCGTGCGTTCCCGGCCCCGACGCCGAGCCGGGGTGCTCCTGGATCGGCGGACCGGGCCACGCGCTGTTACCCATCGCTCCGCCGATGGCCGTGTAGCCCTGACCGCAGCCGGCGAACACCGTTTTCGGCTTCTGACTCTTGTTCCACGCATGCTTGATCACGACGCCGGCGGAGTTGCGCGCGCACGATGCGTACGCCGTCGCGCCGCCGCTTACCCAATACGTATTGGTCGACGGATCGAACCACGAGGCGGTGACGCTGCCCGACGCGTACCCGGTCACCAGCATATAGCCGCTGCGGCATTGCGCCGCGGCGAGCCCGCTCAACGGCCCGGCGGAGCGCCAGCGAAAACTCTGACCGTTGCCCTTCTTCGAAATGCAGGTCGCGAACGCTTCGGCGCTCGCGCTCGAGTTCGGCTTGACGATCCACGCCGTTCGATTTGAATCGGCGTAGCCCGTGCCGACGAAGCTGCCGTCGCTGCTGGCCGAACCGCCGGCGACGACTTTATAGCCTTGCGGGCACTGCACGACGGCCAGCTTGCCTTTTGCGCCCCACGCAGCGATGCGCTTGAAGTCGGACGACGTGACGGTCTGCGACACCCCGGCGGCGTCGCCGAACGGCGCGCCGGCAGTCGGGGGTACGGCGAAGTTTGTATGCCCGCCGGAGCACGCGGCGAGCGCGACGAGGATCACGGACCGCTTGAAGAAACTCAAGACACGACCTTTCGTAGCAACTCGAATCGGCCGCACACAGGAAGCACTCCCCTGCTTAGGCCGTCTACGCCAGCTTCCCTTCCGCGACCGCGCGTTCGTCGCTCCACGAGCGCCCCTCGCCCATGCACTCGGCGAGCGCGGTTTCGCCGAGTGCCTCGCGCAGCGCCGCCAGCACCAGGCCGTATTCTCGCTCTTCCGTATATTCGCGGCGCGTGCCCAGTGCGGCGAGCCGCTCGTCAACGTAGCCGAGGAGCCGCGCGGCGCGAGCGCGCCCGTCGCCGGCGCGGTGCGGATCCAGCGCCGCGACCGCGGCCAGATGCTGGAGCGCCCACGTGACGGCGACTTGATGGTGAGCGTCGCGCGCCATCGCGAGCGCCTCCCGCCCCGACGTTCGCGCCTCATCGTAGCGCCCGAGCGCAACGAGATAGGCCGTGACGTTGCACGTCATTAAGCCCAAGCGTGACGTGAACGACGCCACGCCGTGCATTGCGATCGCATCCAACGCCAGCCGCAGCGCGGCCTCCGCCTCGCCGGCGTGAAACTCGGCTTCGGCCAAGTTGTTCGCCAGCGCCGCGGCCAGGCGATCGGCGCCGTTCGCTTTGAAGATTGCCAGCGCGTCGCCGTGCAGCCGGCGCGCGCCGTCGAAGTCGCCGAGCACGTTGCGCGCGATGCCGAGATTCTCCAGCGCGGCAGCAGCCAAAATTCGGTCGCCCAACGTCTCGAACGCCGCGTGCGCCTGCCGCAGCAGCGCCTCGCCTTCCTCGACGCGGCCGAGGAAGATGAGCCCGCGCCCCGCGTGGCGCCGAGCGTGCGCGACGCCGGCGGCGTCGGCGAGGTTTTCGTAGCGCCCAAGCGCGCGCAGCGCCGCCGCGTAACTCGCTTCCTGCAGGCCGAGCACGGCGTCGATTTGCGCCTCGGCAAGTTCGAGCTGAGCGACCACCGCCGGCGGCGTTGAGTCGTCCGCCGACGCTTGCGCCGCGAGGATCCAGCGGCGGCCTTCGGCGGCGAGCAGAAACGCGAAGTGCCGCCCGAGCGCGGCGGCTAACCGCTGGCCCAACAGCACGTCGCCGCGCGTGCCGAGCGTCCAGTCGAGCGCCGCACGCCAGTTCTCGAGCTCGGGCTCGACGAGCGCGAACCATTGCGCGTCGGGCGTGCGGTTATAGATGCGCTCGAGGCGATCCGCCAGCGCCAAAAAGGCGCGCGCGTGCGCGAGCGCCGTCGTTTCGAGCTCCCCGTGCTCGACGAGCTTCTCGCGCGCGTACTGCCGCGTGGACTCGAGCATGCGGTAGCGGCAGTCGCCGGCTGGATCCGCCACGACGAGCGACTTGTCGACCAGCGAGGCGAGCACGTCGAGCGTCTCGAGCTCGTCGCCGCCGCCGCACACCTCGGCCGCGTTCTCCAACGTCGCTCCGCCCGCGAAGACCGACAGCGCCCGAAAGACCGCGCGCTCGCGCTCGGAGAGCAGGTCGTAGCTCCAATCGATGAGCGCGCGCATCGTCTGGTGGCGCGGCAGCGCGCTGCGGTCGCCGCCGGTGAGCACGCGAAAGCGCTCGTCGAGACGCTGCACGAGCTGCTGCGGCGAGAGAACCTTCGCGCGCGCTGCGGCGAGCTCGATCGCGAGAGGAATGCCGTCGAGCCGGCGCGCGATCTCCGCGACGTGCGCCGCGTTCTCGCCGGTCAGCGCGAACGCGGCGTGCGATGCGCGCGCGCGATCGACGAAGAGCGCGACCGCCGCGGGCTCGGCGAGCGACGGCAGGCGAAACGCCCGTTCGCCGGCGATGTTGAGGCCTTCGCGGCCCGTCGCGAGGATGCGCACGCCGGGGCAGTCGCGCAAGATCGCGGCGACGACCTCGCGGACCGCGTCGATCACGTGCTCGCAGTTGTCGAGCACCAGCAGCACCTGCCGCCGCTGCAGATGCGCGACGAGCGTTTGCGCAAGCGGTACATCCGGCGACTCGCGCACGCCCAGCACGCGCGCGACGGCGGCCGGCACGAGCGACGCGTCCGCGAGGGGCGCGAGCTCGACGAACCAGACGCCGTCCGCAAACGATTCCAACAGCTCGGCGGCGCTCTGAATCGCGCATCGCGTCTTCCCCGACCCGCCGCTTCCCACCAGCGTCACCAGCCGGTGATCGCGCAGCAGCGCCGCGATCTCAGCGAGATCGCGCTCGCGCCCCACGAACGAGGTGAGCTGCGCCGGCAAATTGTTCGGCAGTCCCCCGAGGGAACGCAAGGCGGGAAATTCCGCCGCGAGGCCGGTCGCCTCGACCTGATAGACGCGCTCCGGATGCGCGAGATCGCGGAGCAGATGCGCGCCGAGATCGCGCAGGGAGACGTCGCTCGGCATCTCGCCGTGCAGCAAGTCGGCGGCCGTGCGCGACACCAGGATTTGGCCGCCGTGACCGATCGCCAGCAGCCGGGCCACGCGATTGACGGCCGGGCCGAAGTAATCGCCGTCGCGTTGTTCCGCCACGCCGGCGTGCAGCGCCGCTCGCACCGGCACGCCGCCTGCGGCCGCGAAGTCTTCGGCCGCGAGCGCCCGCTGCGCGGCGAGCGCTGCCGCGAGTGCCCCGGGGGCCGTGGGGAAGGCCGCGCAAAACGCGTCGCCGACCGTCTTGAACAAAAAGCCGCCGCCGCTCTCGATGGCGTTTCGAAGAATCGCGTCGTGGCGGGCGAGCGCGGCGCTCATGGCGTCGCGATCGCGCTCCCACCGCTGCGTGCTGCCTTCGATGTCGGTAAACAGGAACGTGACCGTGCCGGACGGACGCATGGGGTTCGAAGCCTTCGTTGCGAGGAAGGCCGCCTCCTGAGGTGAAGGCCGGCGTCAAGATCGACCTCGCCCGGCTGCCCGGCTCGGCGGCGTAAGATCGCGCGAAACGGGGAACGATGTTGCGTATGAACGCCCCATCGCGCAGCCCCGCGCAAATCAGCCGAATGATCGCCGAAGGCGTGGCCGCCGAGGTAACGCGCGCCGTGCGTTGCGATACGCACGGCGAAGCGCCCGCCGTGACGATCGTCGCGGCGGAAGCCGACGGACTGGAATACGCGATTTCCGGTTGCTGCGAAGCCTTACGCAAGAAAGCGCGCGCCGCCGTCGACGAGCTGCTCGGGGCGGAGCAGCCCGAGGAGGGGGCCGCGCAGCACGGCGGTTCTGACGAATACTCCATGGCCTAGCGGGCACCGTCGTTCCTAGGGGGTGAGCCGAATGGCTCATTTTTCAATTTGTGGCCATTTTTGGGGGGACCGGGCTGCACTTGAAACGGAATCGGCAGCCCTTATGAGATCACATCATCTTATTTCTTGCAGTCTCGTGGCCGTGCTCGCTGCGTGCAGCGGCGTGGGTTCGAACCCGGCGACGTCTTCGGTCGTTCCGTCCGCGCACTCGAAAATGCGCCAGGGCGGCTCGAGCAATAAAATTTCCCACGTCGTCGTCGTAATTCAGGAGAATCGCAGTTTCGACAACCTCTTTGCGACGTTCCCCGGCGCTCAGGGCACCACGACGGGCCAGATGCCCGGCGGCCAGACCATCCAGCTCAAGAAGAGTAATCTCTACGATCCGAAGCTGTATCAGAACAGCCGCGCCGCATTTCAAGTCGACTACGACGGCGGCCTGATGGACGGCTGGAGCAAGGTCTACGTCAACCAGAAGCCGTGCGCGACCTGCGCCTACGCTTACGTGGATCCGGCCCAGATCAAGCCGTACTGGACCATGGCCAAGAAGTACGTGCTGGCCGACAACATGTTCCCGACCGAGAGCAGCGGCGACTTCAGCGCGCATCAGGACCTGATTCGCGGCAGCTCGGCGGTCGACGCCCACTCGAGCGTCATCGACTTTCCGACGCACGGCCCGTGGGGATGTGACGCGAAGAATGGCACGACGACGCCGTTGATCAGAGACGATGGGCAGTACGTTGAAAAGGGCCCGTTCCCGTGCTTCACGTATTCGACGCTTCGCGATCTGCTCGACGCGCAGCAAGTCACGTGGAAATACTACACGCCGCAGCTCTTCACCGGCGGCCTCGCAGGCGCGTACTGGAACGCGTTCGACGCGATCAGCGCCGTCCGCAACGGTCCCGAGTGGACCAACAACGTCTCGTCACCGGAGACCACGTTCTTCACCGACGTCTCCAAGGGCACGCTGCCGGCGATGTCGTGGGTGTCGCCAAGCAACGTGAACTCCGATCACGCCGGCTTCGGTAAGAAGGACAGCGGCCCGGCGTGGGTCGCCAAGATCGTCAACGCGATCGGCGCCAGCAAGTACTGGAACTCGACCGCGATCGTCGTGGTGTGGGAGGATTGGGGCGGCTGGTACGATCACGTCCCGCCGCCGCAGCTCGACTACGCCGGGCTCGGGGTCCGCGTTCCGATGATCGTCGTCTCGCCGTACGCGAAGAGCGGGTACGTCTCGCACACGCAGTACGAGTTCGGCAGCATCATCCGGTTCGTCGAAGACACCTGGGCGCTCGGACGCCTCAACACCACCGACACGCGCGCCACCAGCATCGGCGACGCGTTCGACTTCACGCAGCCGCCGCGGAAGTTCACAAAGATCCCTACCAAGTAGCAGGAGGCGGTGCGGAGCCGTCCGCACCGCGATGGGGGTAGGGGCGACGGGATGGGGACGGAACCCCATCCCGTCCGTCTATTTCATCGCGCCGGGGATCGCAGCGGGGTCGATGATCGTCACGCTGCCGGAGCCGTAATTGCACAGAAAGATCGCCGAGCCGCTGCGCGTCACGCCGAACTGCCGCGGAAAGGCGCCGGCGGGCAGCTGCCCGACGACGCGGTGCGTCGCGGCATCGATCACCACCACCGTCTGGTTGCCGGCGTCCTTGGCGAAGCGGTTGCTGTTGCCGGCGAGCACGTAGCGCCCGTCGGGCGTTACGACGACGGGCACCGGCGCGGAGCCGACCGCGACGCGAGCGATCTGCGCTCCGGGAGCGCCGGCGACGAGCTTGGCGGTGGCGAACGCGAGGACGGCGTCGTCACCGCGCGCGGTGACCCACAGCGTCGCTCCGTCGGGCGAGAGCGCGGCGCGCACGGGATGGCAGCCGGCGACGACGTTCGACACGATCGCGTGCGCGGGATCGCCAACCGCCTTCGCGACGTCAATGATGACGATCGCACCGGGCGCCGTCTTTGCGCCCTCGCCGCCCTCGGGCGCGCAGGTGTGCGAATAGCCGTAGCGGCGCAACGCGACCTGTACGGTAGCGAACAGGTACTTGCGGTCGTTCGAGATGGCGAGCCCGACCGGCGCGTTGCCGATGAGGAACTCTGAAGCGATCGCATCGCGTCCGGCGCCCGGCGCGCGGGCTTTGTTGACGTCGAGCGCGGTCAGCGTGCCGGTCTGCTCTTCGGCGACGAAGGCGTAGCGGTCGCCGGGAGCGATCGCGGCGTAGATGGCGCCGCCGTCGTCGCCCGGGACGTCTTCGACGAATCCGGCAATCGGATCGCCCGTTCCGTTGAGCGCGCGTTCTACGTCGAGCAGCGCGATGAAGGCGTCGTCGGGGACGACGAGCGTCTTGCCGTCGCCGGTGAGCGCCGCGATCGCGGGCTGGCTTTCGAGCGGAACGGTGCGCTCGAAGCGATAGCGGCCGCCGCGGCAGCGGAGAATCGCAATGCCGTTGGGTTGGGTGGGGTTCGAGGAGTCGAGCGAAACGAAGACGGCCTGTTCGTCGGCGGTCGCCACCGCGCCGATCGGAGCGCCGGGAACGGCGACGTCGTAGATCTCGCCGCCGCCGCAGCGCGACGGCGCGCCGTGCGTTTGCGCCAGCGACGCTTGAATGGCCGCCGCCAAAAGGACCGTTGCGATCATCGCTTCATTCTACCCCGGGGCCGGAGCGGCGCTCCATCAAACGGCGGTCAAAACGGGCGTGCGTCTAGGGCGAGTCGCGCCGGTCGCCCTTCGCGGCGATGATGGGCTCGAAACGGCGGTCGGGCACGAACCACAGAGCGGCGACGGCGACGAAGATCAGATCGGAGAGCGGCGTCCAAACGAACGCGAAGACGAGGGCCAGCACGTAGAGCACGATGGAGCCGCGTCCCTTGGCGTCGGTCCGCAGGGCCGCAGCGAACGCGCCGTCGCGAGGGTTCAGCCGCAGCAGCGCCTGCTGCAAGATGGTGTACGCGATGGCGCAGAGCAGCAGCACGGCGCCGTAGGCGGCGGTCGGACCGGCGGCCGTCGGGTTGCGGCCGAGCCACGCGGTGGTGAAGGGAACGAGCGAAAGCCAGAACAGCAGGTGCAGGTTGCACCACATCGCGCTGCCGTCGATGCCGCGCGTCGCGCGCAGCAGATGATGGTGATTGTTCCAGTAGATGCCGATGAAGGTGAAGCTGAGCGCGTAAGCGGCGAACGTGGGCCACACCTGCAGCAGCGCGGAGAGCGTGGTCGATTCCGGCGGCCGCAGCTCGAGCACCATGATGGTGATGATGACGGCGATAACGCCGTCGCTGAACGCCTCCAGGCGGTCGCTCTCAGTGAAAAAGCGCAGCACGGCGACCTCTCGGCGGGAGCCCGGTTGAGCCGGCGCAAAGCGTTGGTTGCATGACGGCATCGTATAACATCCGCAACGACGGCCCCTCGTGGCCGGAGATCCACGTGGCCGGGTGGCCGGGGACGAAGCGCAGCCTGCACGCGTACGCGCAGATGGTGGGCAAGGTGAGGCTGGCCGCGAGCCCGCTGCAGCCAAACTGGATGTTTACGGCGCTGTATCTGACGCCGCGCGGGCTCACGACGGGTGCGATTCCCTGGCGCGACACGTCGTTCGACGTGACGATCGACTTCTTCGAGTCCGCGATCGTGCTGCTGCGCAGCGACGGAGCGCGGACGAGCGTGCCGCTGGTACCCGCGCGAACGGTGGCGGAGGTTTACGCCGCTCTCAGCGACGCTCTGCGCGAGCTGGGCGTGGACGCGACGATCACGACGATTCCGCAAGAGGTGCCCGACACGACGCCATTCGACGAGGATCGCCGGCCCAGCGAATACGATCCGGCGGCCGCGCTGCGGTGGTTCACGCTCTCGACCACGGTGACGGGCGCCTTCGACGCGTGGCGCGCGCCGTTTTTCGGACGGACGGGAATCCAGGTGTGGTGGGGAGCGTTCGACGTCGCCGTGATGCTGTTCAGCGGCCGCAAGGTGCCGCCGCCGACGGATCGCGGCTACCTGATGAAGTACGACCTCGACGCGGAGCTGATGAACGCCGGGCTCTACTTCGGCGACGAGAATACGCCGCCGTTCTTCTACGGCTACATCTATCCGCAGCCTGCCGGGGCCGAGGAGCTCGCGATCGCGCCGGCGGAGGCCGCGTGGTCGACGCAGCTGAGCGAGTGGGTGCTGCCGTATAAAGCCGTGCGCGAATCGGCCGATCCGCATGCGAGCCTGCGGGCGTTCCTCGACTCGATGTACGAGCAGTGTTTCGCAGCCGCGGGCTGGCCGCGCGCGGAGTTCGGGTACGACCTGCCCCCGCTCGCCGTCAAGGCCCGACGCAGGCTCGGTCTCGGATAACCCGTCGCCCGCTCTATTCGAGCAGCTTCTCGATCTCGATCGGCAGCACGCGCACGCGCACGCCCGTCGCGTGATAGACGGCCGATGCAATGGCCGACGCGACCCCCGCTAGGCCGATCTCGCCGACGCCGCGGGCGCCCAGCTCGTTCACCTTCGTGTCGGGATAGTCGAGAAACGTGACGTCCATCCGCGGAGTGTCGGCGTTCGTCGCGACGATGTAATCGGCCAGGTTGGCGTTGATCGGCGCACCGGTACGCGGTTCGTAGTTGGTCTGCTCGAAGAGCGCCATGCCGACGCCCATCACGATCGAGCCTTCGATTTGGTTGCGCGCGGTGCGCGGGTTGATGATTCGGCCGGCATCCACGACCGTGACGACCCGGTTGACCCGCAGCCGCGCGATCTCGGGCTGCCACCCAACCTCGACGAACTGCGCCCCGTACGAGTGCAGCGAGTACTTCGGGTGCTCTCCTCCTAGCTCGCGGGCGGCCTTCCCGGTTCCCGAAACCATGGCGACCGACGCGTGCTGCAAGACCTGGTGAAAGTCGATCTGCTTTCCACCGGAACCGTTGCGCGCGACGATCTTTCCCCGCTCGAAGGACAGATCGTCCGGCGACCAATCTTCGAACGGCGCCTTCTTCTGCGTCCGCGCGAGATCGATTGCCGACGTCATGGCCGCGCGCGCCGCCTCCAAGACCGCGGGGATCACCGACGACGTCACCAGCGAGCCGCCTGAGGTCGGCCCCGGCGGCAAGCGGGTATCGCCCAGATCCACCACGATTCGCTCGATCGGGATTCCGGTCGCTTCGGCGACGATTTGGGCGAGCACGGTGTAGGTGCCGGTGCCGATATCCTGAGTGCCGATCGCGACCCGAGCCGAGCCGTCGGCACGAAGCTCGACGCGCGACTCCGCCGCAAAACGCCCGGCAATCCACGAGCAGCCGGCGACGCCCCACCCGAGAATCGTTCCGTCCTTGCGCATCGAACCGACTTTGGCCAAGCGCTCGGACCAGCCGAACTTTTCCGCGCCGAGCTTCAAACATTCGGCATAGTGCCGCGAGGAGAACCGAACGTCGAGGTCCTGGTCGCGCTTCGGCTCGTTGCGCAGGCGGAGCCGCACGGGATCCATACCGAGTTCGATCGCCAGCTCGTCGTACGCCGACTCGGTAGCGAATAGACCCGGAACCGCGCCGGGGCCGCGCATCGCGGTGGGCGAACCGACGTGCCGGCACGTCTGCGCCGTGGTCACGCGAAGATTCTTGGTTCCGTAAAAATACGGCGTTGCCTCACCGCAGTTCTCGTCGTACTCGTCCAGCATGCCGGCGTCGTTGATCGACTCGTGGCGCAGCGACGTGAGCGTGCCGTCGCGCAGCGCGCTCATGCGGACGCGCTGCTGCGTCCGCGCGCGGTGACCGACGGTTTGGAACATCTGTTTGCGCGTGACGACGAGCTTGACCGGACGCCCCAGGTTGCGCGCGGCGGCCGCCGCGAGGGTCCCGTGCGTCCACGGCCAGAGCTTGCCGCCGAAGCCTGAACCGAGAAACTTCATCACGATCCGCACGTTCTCGCGCGGCACGCCGAGGATCTCGCTGACGACGTTGCGGTGGTTGACGATCGCTTGCGTCGTCTCGTAGAGCGTGAAGCAGTCGCCGTCGAAGGTCGCGACCGACGCGTGCAGCTCGATCGGGTTGTGCGTTTCAGCCGGCGTTACGTACGTGTGGTCGATTTTGACGGGGGCGGCGTCGTAGGCGCCCTCCGGGTCGCCGCGCCGGTTCACCTCGGCGGGCTCGTCGTCCGCGACGAGCTCGAGTTCGACGTTGGGAGCGGCGGCGTCGACGTACTCCACTTCGACGAGCGCCGCCGCGGCGGTCGCTTCTTCGAACGTCTCGGCGACCACGAGCGCCACGTACTGGCCGTAATAGCGAACCACGTCGTCGCCGAACGGCGGCCGGGCTTCGTCGATCGCGCCGGCGTCCGGCGACGGCTTGTAGAGCGCACCGACGTTACCGCGATGGTAGATCTCGACAACGCCGGGCATCTGCCGCGCCCTCGAGAGGTTCAGCGCGGCGATCCGGCCGTTCGCGATCGTGCTGCCCACGGGCACCGCGTACGCCAGGTTCTCCATCGTGCGATCGGACGTATACGCCGCCTCCCCGCGCACTTTGAGCGGCCCGTCAACGCGTGCCAACGATTGACCGACGACGTTAGTGCCCATCGCCTACGCGAGCCCCGTCGCCTGGCTCAACGCGTGCACGAGGCAGCGCCGCGCGAGCTCGAGCTTGAAGCGGTTCTGCGATTGCGGCTTCGCATCGCGCAGCAGAACGGCCGCCGCCGCTTCGAAGCGATCGCGCGTAGCGGGGTACCCCTCGAGCGACGCTTCGACGTCGCGATCGCGCCACGGCTTGGTGGCGATCCCGCCCATCGCCACGCGCGCGTGCCGCATGGCGCCGCCCGTCATCGTCACAACGACCGCCGCCGACACGAGCGCGAATTCATACGATGCCCGATCGCGAAGCTTCAAGTAGACCGATTTCGACCCGGCGGCCGGCGGCGGCAGCGTCACCGACGTCACCAGCTCTCCGGGTTCGAGGACCGTCTCGCGCTCCGGCGTCTGCCCCGGTACCAGATAGAAGCCCTCGATCGGCACGCTTCGGTCGCCGGTGCGGCCCGTGAGCGCAACCGTGGCCTCGAGCGCCGCAAGCGCGACGTTTTGATCCGAAGGGTTCGTGGCGATGCACGCCGCGCTCGTCCCTAAGATCGCGAGGTTCCGATTGAATCCGCCGATCGCGGCGCAGCCGCTTCCGGGCGAACGTTTGTTGCAGGCCATCGCCGTGTCGCGAAAATAGACGCATCGCGTTCGCTGCAACAGATTGCCGCCGGTCGAGGCCATGTTTCGCAACTGCGCCGAAGCTCCCGAGAGCAAGGCTTGCGACAGCAGCGGATAGTCGCGCACGACGTCGGGGTGATGGGCGACGTCCGAGTTCCGCGCCAGGGCGCCGATGCGCAGGCCGCCGTCCGGCGTTCGGATCACGTCGGCGAGCGGAAGGGAGTTGATGTCGATGACTTCCGCGGGCCGCTCGACGTCGAGCTTCATCAGATCGACCAGCGTCGTGCCTCCCGCGACGAACTTGACGTTGGCGCGGGCGCCGCGTACCGCATCCGCTACGCTCTGCACCCGCGTCAAGGTGAACGAGTTCACGCCGGCTTCGCCCGGACGGATTGTATCGCGGCGACGATATTCTGATAGGCGCCGCAGCGACAGATATTTCCGCTCATGAGCTCGGCGACGTCGGCGTCGGACGGCCCGCACGGCTCGCCCAACAGCGCGACCGCCGACATGATTTGCCCGGGCGTGCAATACCCGCACTGGTAACCGTCGCACTCCAGGAACGCCGACTGCACCGGATGTAAGCCGTCCGGCGATCCCAAGCCCTCGATCGTGTCGATCGCCGAGCCTTCGTGCATCGCAGCAAACGACAGACACGAGTTGACTCGCCGTCCGTTGACGTGCACCGTGCAAGCGCCGCATTGGCCGTGGTCGCAACCCTTCTTTGTGCCGGTGAGACCGAGCGTCTCGCGCAGCGTATCCAGCAAAGTCGCGCGCGGGTCGACCGTCAGCTCGACCGCCCGTCCGTTGACCGTAAAAGTGACCTCGACTCTGTCGACGCGCCGTTCATCGCCGGTCATAGCGTCATCTCGTTACGTGCATCGGCCGAACCGCTCCTATCTTGCTCGGCGGTCCGCGGATCGGAGGGGCATCGCGCGGCCCGTCGGCGTACGTTCGTCCGCATACCCAAAAAGGAGCGCCCCATGACGATGGACGATGCTCGAAGACTGGCTGCGGCGCTCAACGCGGCCGTGAACGATCGGCAGTTCTCGAACTCAAAGGCCCGCGGCGTGGCGCGCCAGGAGCCGGCCGTGAACTGGCCGGCGACCAAGCGGCTTAATGAAGACTTCAACTCCGAGGTTGACGGCTTCGAGTCGTTCGTCCTGAACGACGGCAGCGTTTGTGCGTGGAAGTCCGGGCAGTTCCGCTACGTGGCCGAGCTCGGCAGGTAAGCGCCGAGCTTCGCGCGCGACGTGATGCCGAGCTTTTGATACGCCGACGCGAGATGCTTCTCGACCGTTTTGTGCGTGACCGACAGCTTCTCGGCAATCTCGAGGTTCGTCCGGCCCGCGGCGGCCAGCGCCGCTATTTCGCGCTCGCGCGCCGACAGTGACTCGAGCGGGCCGTCGCCGCTGCTGCTATCTCCCCCCAGGCGGCGCACGTCGTAAACCGCCCCGCATCGGCGGAATAACTCCCGCGCTCCCTCGCGATCGCCCGCCGCTTCGAGCGCTTGCGCCTCAAGCAAGGGCATCCGTAAACGCCGGAAACCGGCCGCAGCACACCTTGCGAGCTCCGTCGCTTCATCGGTACGGCCGCCTCGCGCGCGCTCGATCGCATCGAAGAGGGCCAGCGCCGGGCGTTCGGGCGTCTCGACGGCGGCGTCCGCGGCGCGTTCGAGATGGGCTCGCGCGCGCTCCCGGTCTTCGCGGTCGCCGTAGCGGCCCACCGCGAGCAGCGTCATCGCGTTGCCCCGTATGAGCTCGCACTCGGGCAACGCCCGATGCAAAAGGGCAGCGGCATCGCGGTCGCGGCCGCGGCGAATCATGATTTCGGCGAACCCGGCGCCGCATTCCGGATCCGGCTTCGCCGAAATCGCGGCTTCGAATCCCTCGAACCATTTTTCGACGAGCGCTCGATCGTCGAGTGCAGCGCCGATCAGCGTCCCCCACGCGGTCGCAAAAACGATGTTGACGTGATTCTCGCTCGACGTCGCGACGCGCTCGACCTCCGTCCTCGCCTGCGACAGGTCGCCGCGCATCAGCGAGCAGAGCGAAGCGAATGCATAGGCCATCTCCTCGCAATGGCGGCTGTGCGCCTCTTCCGACAGCTGCAGCGCGCGCTCGATCTGCGCCCTCGCTTCCTCGTGAAGCCCGAAGAACGAGAAACACATCGCGCCGTTGATGTGCGCGCCGGCCTTGACCGCCGCCGATCCGCTCGCTTCCGTCGCCGCGACCCACGCCGCAAATTCCCGCCGAAACAGATCGAGGTCGCCGACCGTCATCGCGACGAACGCCGCGACGTTGTGGAAGCGGAGCGCGATGTCGGCGGCCTCTCGCAGCGCCCGCGGATCCACGCGATCGAGATGGTACCGCGCGCGGGTCGGAAACCCGAACGTCCCCGCCAGCCACGCCAAGCCGAGGTGCGCGCGGCTCCGCGCACGGTATTCCGCGGCGTCCAGGCGGACCAGCATGTCTTCGAGCGGCCCCGTCGATTCCGGCTGTCCGGCGCCGTACGCGGTGATAGCCGCCGTCGCGCGACAACTCGCTTCGTCTTCGTGGGCGCCCGCGCTGCCGAAGATCTCCGCGGCGTCCGCATACGTCGCTTGCGCTTCCTTCGTCCAGCCCAACGCCAGGCGGCGATCTGCGATTTTCCGCACGATCGATCCGCGCATGGCCGCGTTGCTGCAAAACTCGAGCGCTCGCTCGAAAAAGGCGATAGCATCTTCGTGAGCGTGGACCGCGGCGGCCGTATCGCCGGCTCGTTCGTTGTAATCCGTCGCTTTCGCCGGGTCCCTTGCCGCCCACCAGTGATAGGCGAGCCGCTCCAGCGATCGCGGCTCCAATGGCGCCTCTTCGAGCGCGAGTCCGATCGTGCGATGGCGCGGCTGAAGCTCCGCGCCGAGGAACTCGCTATAGATCGCGTCGCGCGTCAAGCCGTGACGAAAGCGAAAAACCCCGGGCCCGATTTCCTCGACGAGTTGATAATCGCGGGCGCGCCGAAGCGCAGGCAGTATTGCCGCCGCGTCGGCCTCCAGCGTTGCAGCCAGCAAATCGAGCCCGAAGGTGCGGCCGATCACGGCCGCTTGCTCGACGACGCTGCGTTCGCCGGCGTCGAAAGGCCGCAGCCGTTCCAAAAGCGCGCTGCGAACCGTTTGCGGAAGATCGCGGCGCAGCTGCGATTCGGCGTGGAGGGAACTTTGCTCGACCGCGCTCTTCAACAGCTCTTCGGTAAAAAACGGATTGCCGTCACCGGCGATCGCAATGGATCGGCGCGCCTCTTCCGGCAACGAAATCTCCGCGAGCGCATCGTCGATGAACGCGCGCAACTCGGAGCCGCGCAGGGGGCCGAGCTCGATGCGCCCAGCCCGCGCGCCGCGCGCGATCCTGGCCGTCGCGTTTGTCGAGGGATGAGCCGGGTGCAGCTCGTCAGCCCGGACCGACGCGACGACCAGCACCCGCATGCGCTTCAGCTTGGGCGCGAGATAGGCCAGCACGTCGAGCGTCGCGGCATCCGCCCAGTGCAGATCCTCCACGACGAGCACCAGCGCATTTCGAGCGGCGATCGATCCGATGCGGTCGACGATCGTATCGAACTGCTCGCGTTTGGTAGCGGCCACGGCCAACTCGAATTTCGCTGCGTTGACTTGTGCGAGCGCCTCTAAAATCGGACCGTAGGGCGGCCTTGCGAACTCGAGACAGGCGCCGCATCCCACCTTCCAACGCGCGTACGCGAGCGATTTGCAGAACTCTACGATGAGGCGCGATTTGCCGACGCCGGCGTCACCCGTGACGAGCACCAAACCGCCGTGCGAACGTCCGGCCTCGAGCCGGCGCTCGTGAAGGTAGGCGAGCTCCTGCCGACGACCAATAAACGACCGGCAGAGCACGGGTCGCACGATCATACAGGCGCAACAGCTTCGCTGCCGCAGGAACCTCTGCCTATGCGCCGCCGACGGCGTCGAGCTTTTCGGTCAGGCGCCGATACGCGATGGAGTCCGTCTCGATCAAGCTTCGCGCCCGCGCGTAGTAGCGCTGCGCGTCGGCGCTCGCGTGGACGGCGGCAGCCTGATCGCCGGCGATTTCGTTGTAGCGCAGCCCGCGGCGCGCGTCACCGCCTGCCCACGCGTGGTAGGCGAGCTCTGCGAGGGCCACGTCCTTCGCGTCTTGCAGGTGTTCGAGAACCCGCGCGATTCGACGATGGAACGGACGCGTTCTCGTCTCCAAAAACTCGGAGTAGATGATGTCTCGCGTCAACGCGTGCCGGAAGGAGTAACGGCCATCCCCCTCTTCGATGAGCAGCTGAAGTTTGCACGCCTCTCGCAGGGCGGCGCGCACGCGCTCTTCCGACCGCGTGGACGTCGCGGCCAGAACCTCGAGATCGAAGGCTCGGCCGATGACCGAGGCTCGCATGACGGTATCTCGAGCAGGGCGATCCAATCGCCGAAAGCGGCGGAGGACGCTCGCGCGCAAGACGTCGGGGATCGACACCCGGCAAAGATAGCGCGCCCGCCGCCCCGCCGGTATGGGGGGCGTCCCTAATCGTGAGCGTTGGAAAGGTAGGGTCGCCCCCCATACCGCGCGCCGGGCGGGCGGTGATACGCTTCGGGCGGCCCGATCGCTTCGGGCGCCGTTACGTCGTTTGAGGAGGCATCATGTTTCGTCGGATTTTGCTGGGACCGTCGCCCGCGGCGTTCCTTGCCGCCGTCGTCACGATCGTGCTTGCCGGCTGCGCCGGTCCGACGGCCGTTTCGCCGACGGTTTTATCCGGCTCCGGCGCGTTGCCGAGCTTCGATACGGCCGCGAACCGTCCCGACGTCAGCCCACCCCCTAAATGCAAAGGCCAGAAGAATACGAAACTTTATGCCGAGGTCGCCACGCAAAACGTGAAGACCCCGGGTGGATCTTTATGCGTTCCCTCGTTCGGCGGTTGGGGCGGCGCATTGCAGTATCCCGATCTGAAGTATTCGCAGAGCTTCACCATCCAGCTGATCAGCAGCACGAAGGCGTACGCTTCGGGCGCATGGCCGCCGAACGGCTCGCTGAAGCCGATCTTCTACCTTCAATATGCATTTAGCGGATTTCCGACGTTCGGCACAACGTTGCCGAAAGGCAATCCGCTGGTGAGCAGTCACGTTTCAGCCGGCAAAGCCTATACGGTCCAGCTATGGGAGAACGTCATCGTCGGCTGGACGGAACTGGGCGCGTGTTATGTCGTCGCCAAGAAGTCGTCGAAGTACGGCGGACAGCTATCGAGGGTCGGCGGCGTCTTCGACAACGTTTTCTACCGCGAATCGGGGGGCGTCCTCGAAATCTTCAAAGGTAAACTCGTAAGCAACTCCTGCTGAGATGGAGCCGGCCACACCTCCGGCATTCTTCCAAACTGGTGCTCGGTTCTTGTCGTTTGGGCGCCGGAAATCTTGAGCGCCCCGCGCAACGATTCTGCGTCCGTCAGGAATCCTGATAGGCAAGCCCTAGGCGCATGGCGCGTTGGAGCTTGCAAGCGCTCGCGTTCCTCACGATGCGTCGGAAACATTAGCGGCGGGTATAACCCGGTAAGTGATCTCGCGAGCATTTGGTGACAAGACATGGATTATCGCCGAGGGCTATATTCCGGGTTGGAGCAACGGACCCGAACCCGAATTCACCAGCCACGAGACGGCATGCATGCTCAATACGTCGGACGACGACGCGCACGTTCAGATCACGGTCTTTTTTAAAGACAGGGAGCCCGCCGGCCCCTATCACCTAGTCGTGCCCGCGCGCCGCACGCTACACCAACGCTTCAACGACCTCACCGATCCCGAGCCAATCCCGCGCGCCACGGATTATGCGAGCGTGATCGTATCCGACGTGCCGATAGTCGTGCAGCACACGCGGCTGGACTCGCGCCAAGACAAGAACGCGCTCGTCACAACCGTCGCCTATCCGGCCAGTCATTAGGAGGAATCAATTCGTGTTCACCGTCGGCGACTTTTTGATAGAGCGACTTTATGCATGGGGCGTGCGACGAATCTACGGCTATCCCGGCGACGGGATTAACGGCATTATTGCCGCCATCCACCGCTTCCAGGAAGCGCGGAATGATGGAGCAATCGATTTCGTTCAGGTTCGGCACGAGGAACAGGCCGCATTCATGGCAACCGCGCATGCGAAGTTCACGGGCGAGCTCGGCGTCTGCCTAGCGACGTCGGGCCCGGGCGCGATCCATCTGCTCAACGGGCTGTACGATGCCAAGGGCGATCATATGCCGGTGCTGGCGATCGCCGGACAGGCCGCGAGGTCCGCAATGGGCAGCGAGTACCAGCAGGAAGTTGATCTGCAGAATCTCTTCAAAGACGTTGCAAGCGAATACCTCGCGACCATTACGGCACCGGCCGCGGCACGCCACTGCATCGATCGCGCCGTGCGTGCGGCGCTCTCGGCTAAGACCGTCACGGCGCTGTTCTTTCCGAAGGACATCCAAGAAGACGGCGCAGTGCCTCACCCTCCGCACAAGATGAACTTTACGATGTCGTCCACGGGGATGGCACCCGCGCGGATCCTTCCGTACGAACGGGACCTACAGCGGGCGGCTGACGTGCTCAACGCCGGCGAGAAAGTCGCTATCCTGGCGGGGGCCGGGGCGTTCGGGGCCGAGACCGAGCTGATCGCAGTCGCGGATGCGCTGCAGGCCGGGTGCGCTAAGGCGCTCCTCGGCAAAGCGGTATTGCCGGACGATCTTCCATGGGTGACGGGAACGCTCGGTCTTCTTGGTACGCGCGCCTCGAGCGACATGATGAAAGAGTGCGACACGCTTCTGATGGTCGGAACGAACTACCCGTACTCGCAGTTTCTGCCAAAAGAAGGGCGTGCCCGCGGGGTTCAAATCGACGTTGCCGGCGAGCGCCTCGGAATCCGTTATCCGACCGAGGTAAGCCTGCAGGGCGATGCGCGCAGCACGCTTGCGGCGTTGCTGCCTTATCTCGAACGCAAGGCGGATGCCTCGTGGCGCGAAAAGCTCGCCAAGAACAGAGCACAATACGACGACGTGATGGATAGCCGTGCGCAAGTGGAGGGAAACCCCATCAATCCCGCGCTCGTTTTCGACGCCCTCGACGCGCGCATTCCTGCCGGCGCGATCGTGACGGCCGATGCCGGAACGTCGACGAACTGGGCCGCGCGCCGGCTGCATATGCGCGACGGCATGAAGTTCTCGCTCTCGGGCGGCCTCGCGACGATGGGCTCGGCCGTGCCGTACGCAATCGCAGCGAAGTTCGCTTTTTCGGAGCGCGTTGCGATCGCGCTGACCGGCGACGGCGCCATGCAGATGAACGGCATGAACGATCTCATCACGGTGAAGCGGTACTGGCGTCGCTGGAGCGATCCGCGGCTCGTTCTCTGCGTCGCCAACAATCGAGATCTCAACCAGGTGACCTGGGAAATGCGCATCGAGACGGGCGTTCCGAAGTATCCGGCATCGCAGGATCTGCCAGACTTTCCCTACGCGCAGTACGCGCAGCTCTTCGGCTTCCAAGGAATTCGCGTGGACGACCCGCGTGACGTCGGCGCGGCCTGGGATGCCGCGTTCGCCGCCGATCGGCCCACGCTCTTGGAGTTTGTGACCGACGCGGAGATCGCGATGCTGCCGCCGCACGTGACGCCGGAACTCGCGCAGACGTTTGCCAGCACGGCGCTCAAGGGAGATCCCGACCAAGGGCCGATGATCGTCCAGTCGGTCAAAGGCATTCTGGCCGGAATGTTCCCGGCGCACCGTGGCGGTGGGGACGCGCAGTGATCGCACCCGCACCGACGACGACCGCTCGAAAGGGCTCGCTGCTGAAGATCTCGACGTACAGAATTCCAACCGAGCTTCGGGCCGAGTCCGACGGTACGGCCGTCTGGGACGCGACGACGATGGTGCTGGTCGAGATCGAGTGCGGGGCGCGTACGGGGACCGGTTGGACCTATGGATCGCGTGCCGCGGCGACGCTGATCGACGAGAAGCTGCGCTCTATCGTCGAGCGTGAGGATCCGCTCGCCGTGCGCGAGATCTGGCAGAAGCTGAACGCGGTAGTTCGCAACGACGGCCGTTCCGGAATTGCGTCCTACGCGATTTCCGCGATCGACGTCGCGCTTTGGGATTTGCGCGCGCGCCTTTTTGGCGTGCCGCTCTGTGACCTGCTGGGCCGGGTTCGCGACGACGTGGCGGTCTACGGCAGCGGCGGTTTTACGTCCTACGACGTCGCGCAGCTTCGCGAGCAGCTCGGCGGCTGGGTCTCCGAGGGCATGCGCGCGGTGAAGATGAAGGTCGGGCGCGATCGAGGGGCCGATCCCGATCGCGTCGATGCGGCGCGCGCCGCAATCGGACCGGACGTCGATCTGTTCGTCGACGGCAACGGCGGATACAGCGTCGAGCAAGCGATTGGGATCGCACGGCGTTTTGCAGACAGCGGCGTGACGTGGTTCGAGCAGCCCGTCGACCATCGCGATCTCCGTGGCACCGCGCGGGTGCGCGAACACGCGCCGCCCGGCATGGCGATCAGTTCGGGCGAGTACCTCACGGACACGTCCGGCGCGCCATCGGTTGCCGACGCCGTCGACGTATTGCAAGCCGATGCGACGAGGTGCGGCGGATACACGGGATTTCTGGCGATCGACGGGTTCTGCGAGGCGGCCCGCAAGCCGCTCTCGACGCATTGCTCGCCGATGCTGCACCTCCACGCCGCAGCCGCCGCGCTGCGGGTGCGGCACATGGAATACTTCTACGATCACGCGCGCATCGAGCGAATGCTCTTCGATGGCTTCGTTTCGCCTGTAGCCGGCCGTTTGCGCCCGGACCGAACGCGGCCGGGGCACGGGCTGACCTTCAAGCGCGCGGATGCACGAAAGTACGAGGTCTAACGACCGGTAATGATCGATCTCATCGGCTACGTTGAGGAACGCACGGTGAAGCGCGTCGAGCGCGAGCGACCGCCGCCCGGCACTCGCCGCGATCAACTGGGCGAATGGCACGGAAATGTCGCGTCGTTGTGCGCGGAGCTGACCGATCGCATCGAAGGCGAGGTTCGCTTCGACGACGGGTCGCGGGCTTTGTACGCGACGGACGCCTCGAACTATCGCCAGATTCCGATCGGCGTCGTCGTTCCGAAGACCGAGCGCGACGTCATTGCCACGGTCGAGGCCGCGCGGCGGCACGGCGCACCCATCCTGGCACGTGGAGGCGGCACATCCCTCGCGGGCGAGTGCTGTAACGTCGCCGTGGTGATCGACTTCTCGAAGTATCTCGACCGAATTCTCGAGATCAACCCGGTCGAGCGATGGGCACGGGTGCAGCCCGGTGTGGTGCTCGACGACCTGCGCAAGGCTGCCGGCAAGTACGGGCTCACCTACGGTCCCGATCCGGCGACGCACACGCATAATACGCTCGGCGGCATGATCGGCAACAACTCATGCGGCATGCACGCGCAAATGGCTGGAAAGACGGAGGAGAACGTCTTCGAGCTCGACGTACTCACCTACGACGGCCTCCGGCTGAGCGTCGGCCCGACATCCGACGAGCAGCTCGAAGGGTTCTGCGCGCGAGGCGACCGGATTGGCGAGATCTATCGCGGATTGCGAGCGCTCCGCGACCGCTACGCGACCGAGATCCGCGAGCGTTTTCCCGACATCCCGCGACGCGTCTCGGGCTATCCCTTGGAAGAACTGCTGCCGTCGCGCGGATTCAACGTCGCGCGCTCGCTCGTGGGCACGGAATGCACGTGCGTCGTGGTGCTCTCTGCGAAGGTTAAGCTCATCGAGAACCCCAACGCGCGTTGTGTCCTGGTCCTCGCCTTCGAGGACATCTATTCCGCCGGCGACGCCGTGCCCCGGATCAACCGGCACAAACCCATCGCCTTGGAAGGCATGGATCACCGCTTGCTGGATTACATGCAGCTCAAGCACTTTCACACCAATGACGAGTGGCTGCTGCCGTCGGCGAATAACCGGGCGAAGGGCTGGCTGATGTGCGAGTTCGGCCTCGTCGACGACCTCGACGGAGCCATCGCGATGGCGAAGGCGTGCGAGGTTGAGTTACTCGCCAACGGCGCGATCGGATCGCGGCTCGTCGTCAAGGAAGCGGAGCAGAAAGAACTCTGGGAGGTGCGCGAGTCGGGGCTCGGTGCGACCGCCAAGGTTCCGAACGAACCCGCATTCCATCCGGGCTGGGAGGATTCGGCGGTTCCGCCGGATCGAGTCGGAGAGTATTTGCGCGAATTGCGAGCGCTTTACGACAAGTACGGCTACAAGGCCGCGCTGTACGGGCATTTCGGGCAAGGCTGCATCCACTGCCGGGTCTCGTTCGAACTCGGCACGGCCCAGGGCGTCGAGCGCTGGCGCTCGTTTATGAACGAGGCGTCGCGGATGATCCGTCGTTACCGGGGATCGCTTTCGGGAGAGCACGGCGACGGTCAAGCGCGCGGCGAGTTTCTCCCGATCATGTACGGCGAAACGATCGTCGAGGCATTCCGCGGTTTCAAACGCGTCTGGGATCCGGAGGGCAGGATGAATCCGGGCAAGGTCGTCGACGCGTACGCAATCGATAAAAACCTGCGCGAAGGTCCTTTCTACCGCCCGCCGCAGTTGGACACGACCTTCAGCTTTCAGCCAAGCGATCGCGGATCGTTCGCGTATGCGGCCAATCGCTGCGTCGGCGTCGGTAAATGCCGCAGGCACGAGAGCGGAACGATGTGCCCGTCGTACCGGGTGACGCGCGAAGAGAAGCACGCGACGCGCGGGCGTGCGCGCCTGCTTTTCGAAATGTTGGAGGGCGCGCCGCTGAAGGATGGCTGGAAGTCGGACGCGGTGTTCGAGGCGCTCGACCTCTGTCTCGCGTGCAAGGGCTGTAAGGGCGAGTGCCCGGTGAACGTCGACATGGCGACGTACAAGGCGGAGTTTCTTTCCCACTATTACAAGGGGCGTCTGCGGCCGGTTTGGGCGTACGCTTTTGGCTTGATCCCTTGGTGGGCGCGTCTCGGCTCACGCGTCGTGCGACTCGCAAACGCCATTACCCAGACGCCCCCTTTCGATGTCTTGGCCAAGGCCGTCGTTCGCATGGCTCCGCAACGGCACATACCTCCGCTCTCGGCCCTCTCATTCCGCGACTGGTATCGTAGGCACCGCGCGACGTCACGCCCCAACGCCGGCAAAAAGCGCGTCCTTCTGTGGACAGACACTTTCAATAACTACTTCCACGCCGAGACCGCACGGCACGCGCTGGAGGTCTTGGAGGCCGCCGGTTACGACGTCGTCATCTCCGAGCGCACGCTCTGCTGTGGGCGTCCCCTCTACGACTACGGCATGCTCGAGCTCGGCAAGACGATGCTCCGCCAGATCATGGAGGTGCTGCGGCCCGAAATCGAGGCGGGCACGACGATCGTCGGCCTCGAGCCCTCGTGCGTCACCGTATTCAAGGACGAACTGCTCAACCTCTATCCCAACGATCGTGACGCTCGCCGCTTGAGCGACCAGGTGATGATGTTCGGCGATTTCCTAGCTCGAGACGCCGCGTGGCAGCCGCCGCGCCTCGAAAAGCGCGCCACGGTCCACGCGCACTGCCATCACAAGTCGGTATTGGGGACGGCCGGCGACGCGAATATTTTAGAGCGGATGGGCGTCGAGGCGAACTGGCTCGACGATGGTTGTTGCGGTATGGCGGGCGCGTTCGGCTTCGAGGCCGGGGAGCATTACGACGTCTCGATGGGAGCGGGCGAGCTCGCGTACCTACCGCACGTCCGCACTATGCCACGAGATCAACTCGTCGTCAGCGACGGCTTCTCGTGCCGTGAACAGGTCATGCAGACGACGGATCGTCAAGTGTTGCATCTCGCTGACGTGCTATGGCTAGCGCTTCAATCAGAACCGGTCGACGGCGAACGCCCCGAGTTGCTCGCGATGCCCGATAGGGAAGCCGTTCGGTCGCGCGCGCGGCGAGACTTCGCGACCGGCGCCGCATTCGTCGCCGGCCTTGCCGCGGCCGCATGCTATCTGATTTGGAGGAAACGCTCGTGAATCGAGTCGCCGTCGTTACCGGTGCGTCGGCTGGTGTCGGCCGGGCCGTCGTTCGAGAGTACGCCCGTATGGGGTTCGACGTGGGTCTGATCGCACGCGGCACGGAGGGGTTAGCGGCCGCCCAGCGCGAGGTAGAGGAACTCGGACGTCGAGCCGTCGCGGTCTCGGCCGACGTCGCCGACGACGCGGCGGTCGAGCGCGCCGCCGAGACGGTCGAGCGCGAGCTCGGGCCCATCGATGTGTGGACGAACGTCGCGTTTTCCAACGTATTCGCCGAGTTTAAAGATCTAACGCCGCAGGAGTACCGGCGGATCACCGAGGTGTCGTATCTCGGCTTCGTGCACGGCACGATGTCCGCGATGAGACGAATGCTGCCACGCGACCGCGGTACGATCGTGCAGATCGGCTCGGCGCTGGCCTATCGCAGCATTCCGCTCCAGGCCGCGTATTGCGGTGCGAAGTCCGCCATCCGGGGATTTACCGACTCGATCCGCTGCGAGCTCGTCCATCAGAGGAGTAAGGTGAAGATCACGATGGCGATCCTGCCGGCCGTCAACACTCCGCAGTTCTCGTGGTGCAAGTCAAAGCTTCCGCGCAAGGCGCAGCCGGTGCCCCCGATCTTCCAACCCGAAGTTATCGCCCGCGCGGTGGGCTGGCTCGTCGATCATCCGAATCGGCGCGAACTGCGGATCGGGCTTTCCAGTATCAACGCGCTCGTCGTACAAAGCGTCTTCCCCGGCCTCGCGGACAAGTTGCTCGGCAAGAGCGGCTATTCGTCGCAGCAGTACGACGGCAGCAGCGATCCGGACCGTCCAAACAACCTGTGGGAGCCGCTCCCCGGCGATTGGGGAGCGCATGGCGATTTCGACAGTCGCGCTCGCAGGTGGAGCCCGCAACTCGTGCTGACCACCCATCCGTTCATCGCCGCCGCGGCCGCGCTCGCCATTGCGGTAGGAACGTCCATCGGCTTGCAAAGGGCGTTACGCTAGAAAATGGTCCAACGCTTCCCGGCTCTCGGTAACGATCGCTTCCAGATCGCCATCGTAAAGCGAGTCTGGCACATTTTCCGAGAAAATCTCCAGTATCCACGGTCCGCCGTACGCCGCCTCGCGGACGCCCGCGACGAATGGCGCGAAGTCGAGCGATCCTTTCCCGACCGGAAGGCGATCGAGAAACGAGCGCGGGCGCCGGTAGTCGGAAACCTGCACGAGAAAGATCCGCCCGGCGCAACGCGCCAAGCGCCTGCGCAGGTCTGCTTGTCCGGCCAGATTCCAAATGTCGGCGCAGATCCCAAGCGCTGGTTCGCCGACCGCCGCCACCAAATCGAGGGCGTCCTCGAGGTTCCAAATAAACGAGTCCTCGTTCATCGCGATGGGATGCAACGGCTCCAGTGCCAAACGTACGCCCAGCGCGCGCGCGCGCGCCGCAAGGGTCCGGTAGCCTTCGACCGTCTGAGCGAAAGCGCTATCGACGTCGCCCCCCGAAGCGATGCCGGTATTCAGCACGAACGCCGTGTCGGGCAGCTCCGGAGCGCACGTTTCCAAAAGCTCCGCGAACGCCTTGAGGCGCTGCTGGAACGCCGCCGGCTCGGGCTGCATATGCGTTGGAAAGAGCGCGTGTACGTCGGCCTGAAACGACGAGACTTTCAGGCCGCACCGCCTCGGAAACCGCAGCTGTTCCCGCCGATGTCGCGGATCGTTCGACAGCTTTTTCTCCCAGATTTCTATCGCACCGGCGCCGAGAGCGGCATACCGCTCGACGTCTTCCTCGAAGCTCCACGGCAGCGTGGTGACCTCACTCACTCCAAACGTCCAACTCATAACGGAGGTAATTCTACCCATGGCGACTGACGTCAAGACCGCCGTCCACAACGACGACTTGCGCGTCGATCTTCGCGGCCGGACGGCAATCGTCACCGGGGCGTCGGCGGGCATTGGGAGTGCGATCGCGACTCGCTTCGCGCGATCGGGCGCCCACGTCTTCGTCGACTACCCGAGCGAAGCCGAGCGCGGTCACGCCGACGAGGTGCGTGCCGCGATCGAGCGCGACGGCGGCACGTGCGAACTCGTACGAGCGGACGTCGCTCAAGAGGCGGGCGCTTCTGCGCTCGTTCGGGCGGCGGTCGAGCGCCGCGGTGGCATTGACATTTTGATCAACAACGCCGGTATCGAGGAGAGTCATTCGGTCGTCGAGATGCCGCTCGCCGTGTGGAATCGGATTATTGCCGTTAATCTGACCGGCACATTTCTCTGCGCGCGGGCCGCCGCGCAAGCGATGATCGGGCGTAATCGGGGAGGTCGTATCATCAACGTCTCCTCGGTTCACGAGGATTTGGCCATGCCGAAGAACTCCGCGTACTGCGCGAGCAAGGGCGGGGTCCGCATGTTCATGCGCACTCTCGCCCTCGAGCTGGCGACGTATGGCATCACCGTGAACGATATCGCCCCCGGGGCGGTCGCCACGCGGATCAATCGCCAAGTACGGCAGAAGCCGCACGAGCGTACCGAGCTGCTCGAAGAGATTCCGCTGGGGCGCGTCGCCGATCCCAATGAAATCGCCGCACTTGCGTGCTACCTCGCGTCCGACGCTGCCGGCTATGTGACCGGTGCAACGTTCGTGATTGACGGCGGTCTGATGCGATACACAAAGGGCCTGTGAGCCGCCGACCCTCGCCCCTGCTCCAGCCCGACGGCTCGTACGTGGTCGCCGCCGACGCACTCGCCGTCGGCTCGACGCTCGGCGGACCGACGCTCGCCGTGAAGCTGCTTGCGAACGGCGCGATAGAACACGTGCACTCCATTCGCTCCGGCAGAGATCTCGTGCGCGGGTTCGACGTGCATCACTGGGACGCGCGGACCGGCGTCCGGCTCGCGCGCGGGCCGCGCGGATCGTTCGAGCTGAAGCCCGATCGCCAGGTGCACCGCTACGTGCTCGCCGGCACCGTCCACGTAGAAAGTACGACCTTCGTTCTCGCGGGCGAACCCGGCGACGGCACTCTTCCCGATGCGTGCTATGTTTTGATTTGCGCGCGCAACGAGGGGCACCGCGCCATCGAGCTGGCCACAGTTGCGGTGACCCGATTGAAGTTTTCCTCCTCCGAGCGGATCGACGCCCGCTTTTCGTCTCGGGCGCACGGTCTGGTCGTCTGGGACCGCGATGCCGGCGCGGCGCGCGCCGTGCTGGCCTCCGAGGCGCCCCAGTCGTGGGCGGTGACGGCGGATCACGCACGCGTCGTCGGCAGACGGTGGTACGGAGCGTTTGAACGTAATGTCGACGGCGGGGGCCCGGATCCGCTCGGTATACTTCACCTGCAAGCGAAGCTCGACCCGGGCGCGACACATACGCTCTGGTTTGCCATCGTCGAGCTCGCCGAAGGCGAGGCCTCGATCGACGCCGCCGCCGCGGCCCTTCCGCCCGGCCGCGACGCGCTCGGGAGTACGGCGGCGTACTACCGCTCGAAGCTCGCGTTGACGCAGATGCTTTCTCCTTTCATTGAAGCCGATCGGGGCGTATATTGGGCGAAGGCTAACATGCTGCGCGTGCTTCGCGAAACGCCGACCGGGCGCGGTTTTACGAACGATCCCGGGCGTTCCAACAACTGCGTAGGACGAGATAGCTTCTGGTTCGTTCACGGCTCTGACTGGCTCGATCCATCATTCTCTCGCGAACTACTGCGCGGTTTTGCCGACAGGCAAGAAGACGACGGAAAGATCGTCGAGTACTACGATCTCCGTACCGGCGAAACTTCGGACGACGGACTAAACGTGAACGACAACACGGCCCTCTTCGTCCTCGCGGTTTGGCACCACGCATTTGCGACCGGCGATTCCGGCTTTCTCCACGAGTTCTATGAGCCCGCTCGTCGTGCGGTCGAGCAGCTCCTGGCAAACCGCAACGATCGAGGCCTCGTGTGGTGCGATGCCGATGGGACCGGCGCTCGCGGAATCGTCGGTTGGCGCAACATCATTAAAGATTACCGTATCTCGGGTGCGACCACGGAGCTCAACAGCGAGACCTACGCGGCTTTGGGGAAACTCGCGGAGCTCGCACGAATGCTCGGCCGCGACGACGACGCGAAGCGCTACGACCTCGAAGCGAAGGCGCTGCGCGCGTCCATCGAAAAGCATTTGCGCAATCCGGACAACGGTCTGTATTATCTCACCATTGACGTCGACGGACGTCCGCGCAGTGAAATTAGCGCCGACCTCGTTTTCCCGGTGATTTTCGGCGTCGCCGACGAGGAAACCAGCGTGCGGATTGTGGAACGTCTGCGCGCGCAAGACTTCTGGACCGAGGCGGGCGTGCGAACGGTACCCCGCGACGCGCCCGAGTACGGTCCCACGCAGGGCGACGGCCTTCTCGGCGGCGTGTGGGTCGCGGTGACGTTCTGGTACGCGTTCGCCGCATCGCGGTTCGCGCCGGACGTCATGCTGGAAGCACTGCGGCAGACTTTTGCGCATTACGCGCGCGATCCCAGAGCGACCAATACCGTTCCGGGTCAGTTTTCCGAGTGGTTACACGGCGAAACGCTCGTCAACGAGGGCATGATGCTCTCGCCGTGGTTTGCGCCGCGTTACATCTGGGCCGCAATCGAAGGGGCGTGCGGCCTAACGCCGTCGCCGCGCGGTATGAGTCTTCATCCGAACCTGCCGCCGGATTGGCTCTGGCTCGGGGTGCGCAACGTACCACTGCGCGGAGAGCCCGTCTCGTGGTTCGTGGTACATCGGCACGGGAGACAACGCCTCTTCGCTACGCGCGCAGTCGAGACCGACGCACCGCTCGAAGTTTACGAACGCGACGTCACTGACGACGTCTCCGTCGAGGGTCATGACGTGGCGACGATCGCGTTCGCTCGCGACGACGGCGTCGTACTGCTCTTGGCGAACCGGTCGGAGCACACCATAACGGTGGCCGTACGGCGGGAGGGCGCGCTGCGCCGCCATACGGTCCGCCGCGTTTTCGAGAGTCTGAACGGCGGCTGGCGGAAGGACCTGCAGCGGGAGGACGATGCCTTTGCCACGGCGATCGCGAGCAATCAGTACGCTTTAGTGGAGTTTGACAAGCGGGATTAGCCTGTCGGCGACGATGCGGCGGCGGCGGGAACAACCAACCCAAAGCCGACGTTTCTCACGATGAGCGAAGCCATCGGAACGACCGCTCGACGAATGCTTTTGCATCGGTGTCGACACAATCGCCGTGCGCGACAATGAGTTTATCGAAGTCCCATGAGAGGATCCCTCGCAGCGACTCTCGGCCCATGCGACGACGGCGCTTTCCGAGGAAAGAAAGGCGTAGATCGCGTGGCGCGCCGCCCTGCAGTATTCCGCCCCAACGCAGGAGCACGTTACGCAGTGGGCGCCGGGGCATAGGCTGAAAGTTTTGAATGAAGTCTGCCATAATGAGCGTGCGCGATCGACGATGAAAGAACTCGATCTCGGAAAGCACGGCGCTGCCCCGAAAGGCTATTTGGTCGATGTCTCTCTCCCACGCTGGCGGCGGTTCGTCACCGAGCGCCGAGGCTTTCCAGACCCGCGCGCGCGGGAAGAAGTCGGCCCACAATTTTAAACGCCAGTCGTGCAGCGGGGTCGGCGAAACGAGATGGGTTACGGGACCGACCTCTTCTACGCGCACCGCCTGCTCGAACGTCGCGGCGACTGGTGAATAGATCCAGAGCGATCCGTCGTTGAGCTTAATCACCACCATCCGGGTTGGATATGGCATGCCGAAGAAACGTACGGTCGGTCCGTCGGCTATCCAAAGATCGTCGCCAAAGCTTCGCAGAACGTCCATTGAGTTACAAGTTGGATGAAATCGAGCGAGACCTTGCACCGGCGCTAACGTCGAGCGGTTGCGTGGCGACGGTCGCTCCATTGTTGTCGAGGTCGTACCCGCGTAGCTCGAGCCACCCGGGGCGCTCCGGCGAGTCGGTGCCCCGGAGTTGACCCGCGGGAGCGCCTCACCCTTCTACCGAAAGCCAGAGTGCGTATTTCAAACAGGTGCGTTCGGCTGGTCTTCCTTATGAAGGCGGCCGGAGAGGGGTTTTCGAGTGAGAAAGTTCGTGAGTGGGTTGGTTGCGTTGACCGTGTTGACGACCGGTTTGGCCTTCGCTGCAGATGTGGGGCCCAAGGCGGACGTCGCCGCCGTGCGCGCGGCGTCGAGCCGGGAGTCTCCGAGCAGACACGTGGACGCGGTGCACGTGGTCGGCGACTATGCGTTGCTCGATTGGTACGATCAGGAATCGGGAGGGTATGCGCTGTACAAGCGCACCTCGGGCGAACGATGGAAACAGATCGACTTCAGCGGCGGCGTGACCAATGTGAGTCTTATGGCCCAGCATGGCGTGCCGACTTCGATCGGGCACAAGCTTTGCTTGGGATGGGGCAGCGCGAAGCCCTGTCAACTCTGACACGCACGCTTTTCCCCCCAAAAGTGGTAACGAACTGTGAAAAGACTCGTCTTTGAGGGCCTTGCCATGAAAGCTGTACTCGTCCTCTGTGCTATAGCGGCTTCGCCGTTCTGGAGCCCGTCGCCGGCTTACGCAGGCGGCTCCGCGGTGCACCACGCTGACGGCGTTATAACGCACGTCGGGCGCGGGAATCAAGGCACCGAATTTTACATCAAAATCAGCGGCGTTCCCGTACGGTTCTGGTTCGACAACGCCTCCAACTTCGCAATCAACGGACATCAGCCTAATTGCCAAGGAACGGCCGGCTTCGGCGATTTTACAAAAGGCACCATGCCCGGCTGCCCGGGCTGGGCTCCCGTCACCATCGGGAGAACCCGCGTTCGCGTTTCATATCGCGAGGTCAAATCCGAGGGAAGCACCCTCCTCGTTGCGAGTTCGCTGCAGACGATATAAACCGCGCCTCCTAGGATGGATTTGAGCGCCCGGCGGCTAAGGATTTTCCGGAAAATGGAGGCCCGGCATGCCCTACCGCGTCTTTGTCTCGTACGCTCACAACGACGACGCTAAGCCTATAGACGGCGGCGGCGAGGGTTTCGTTAGCGCGCTCATGCGGCGCGTCAGCCACTACTTTGTCGTAGACGGGCCGCCCGTTCCCGAGTTCTTCCGCGATCTGTACGATATCCGCAAGAGTCGCGCGTACAAACCGATCATTGACGAGGGGCTCGAGACGTGCGATGCGTTGATGATCGTCCTCTCTCGCAATTGGGTCGCCTCGACCTACTGCAACCGCGAGCTAGAAACGTTTAGGAGTTTCCGCTCTCGCGAGAGCAAAAGTACCTTTCAGCAGCGGCTGATCGTCGTCTCGAAGCAATTCGTTTCCGAAGACGACCTTCCGGAGTTGCTGAAGGACAATGCCGGCTTCAGCTTTCAAGAAAGCCATAAATTCTACGCGGAGCACGCCGAGCGGCGCGGCTGGTACGACGAGTACTTCGCCGAAGGCCAGCGCGAGCAATCGAAAGAGTTTAATTCGGCCACCCGCGAGCTGACGGCCGACCTGCGCGAGCGAACGGAAGAGCAGCTCGGCAAGGGATCGAGCGAAAAGCGTCAGGCAGCGCAGAATCCGGCGCCGGATCGTTCCGACGCACTCTCTCGCCACGAGCGCGTCGTCTTCTTGGCGGCACCTGCCAGCGATATGAAGGATGCCTACGATCGGCTCGTCGAGGAGCTGCAAGGGCGCGGCTATCGAGCCGTTCCGGATCCCTCCGCAAAAATGCCCAGCGACTCGACCGCCGCCGATTTTATCGAGAATGCGTTGCGCGATTCCGAGATTTCGATTCACCTGATCGGCGAAAAGGCCGGCCCGGCGCCCGAAGAGCAGGAGCCTATTCTGCCGCTCCAGCTCCGGCTCGCAGCCGAGCGTGCCGCCTCGGCGCCCGAAGGCGCGACTTTCTGCCGCATCATTTGGGCACCTCGAGCGCTTGCCGCTAACGGCGCGGCGGCCAACCCTCGCGATCCGCTCGAGGTGGTCAAGCGATTCGGCGCGATCGACGGCGATAAGATTGAAGGGTGCGAGCTCGGCAACTTCGTCGAGTTCGTCGTCAAGCATCTCGTGGATCATCCGCCGAAACGGCCGGAGGCGGAGCTGCGGCATTACAGTGCGCTCGCGCCAAATGCAAAGGTGTACGTTTGGGCACCCAAAGAGGATGCCGATTACGCGCTCGAAATTGCCGAGGCGCTCGACAAATGCAGCACGAGGCCGATTCCGACGATCTTCGACAACCGGGACGAGACCTCAAACGCTTGGCATGAGAAACAACTGGCGACCTGCGATGCGGTGCTGATTCCGTGGGCCGCCGCAAAGCCCGGTTGGGTATTCAGCAATAGCGATCAGCTGCGGGATTGGCACGAGCTCGGACGCGACAAACCGTTTTTGCAGCGCTGCGTCGTTACCGGACCGCCGAACGCCGCCGATAAGACCTCGTTCAGACGGTTTCCGCCCCGCGAGTCCATCGACGTCGTGCTCGATCTCACGCAGAACGAAAAGCCGTCGCCTGACGACCTGAACCCCCTCTTTCCGGAGACGGACGCATAGTGGAGCTCTCGCGCGAGCATCCCTTCCCCGGGCTTCGGCCATTTGATTTTCGCGATCGCGAGTTCTTTTTCGGTCGCGAAAAGCATACGTACGCGCTCTACCGGCTCCTCGATCGAAGTCGCTTTGTCGCAGTCGTCGGCAGCTCGGGGAGCGGCAAGTCATCCTTGGTTCGCGCCGGTTTGCTGCCACTGCTGGCGGAGGAGCTTGACGAAGCGGGTCTCCCGATCTGGCGATCGGCTACGTTTCATCCCGGCGACCATCCGATGCGGGCGCTGCGCGACGCACTCGTCGCGCTCGCGGCAGGCGCCGATCTCGAGACGGACGTTCTCGTAAAAGACGTCGAGACCGCGCTCGGGACCTCGAGCTTCGGCTTATCGAAGGCGGTCGCCGAGATTCCCGGGCTTTCGAACCGAAAGGTTTTGCTCGTCGTCGATCAATTCGAAGAGCTCTTTCGCTACGAAGGAAGCCGCGACGAGGCAATCGATTTCGTGCAGAGGCTCCTGGAAGCCACCCGAAGCTACTCGAGCACGATTCACGTTCTCATCACGATGCGCTCGGACTTCATCGGCGATTGCGCGCAATTTCAGCGGTTGCCGGAGGCCGTCAGCCGTTCGCAGTTTTTAGTGCCGGCGCTCGACCGCGAGCAGCGCGAAGAGGTCATCTTAAAGCCGATCGCGCTCGGCGAAGCCGAAATAGAGCCGCTCTTGGTCGAGCGCCTGCTCAACGACGGGGGCGCCGAAATGGACCAGCTCCCGGTCTTGCAGCACTGTCTGTTGCGGCTATGGGAGTGCGCCGTGCTCCTCGATGGAACGCGTCGGCTCGCGGAAAAAGAGTACGACGCCATCGGCGGCATCGCGCACGCCCTGTCGCAGCATGCCGATGAGATCGTGCAGGAGCTCGGCAAGCCGCTCGAGCCGGCGGTGGAGGCGGTCTTCCGCGCGCTAAGCGAGACGGATGCCGACGGACGAGCGACGCGCCGCGCGCTTTCCTTTTCAAAACTATTGGCCGAAACCGGCATTCCCGAAGCCGAACTGCGCCGCGTCGTCGAGCGCTTCAGTGCCGACGACTGCTCGTTCCTCGTCTTGTCTACTGCGGCCCTGACGGCGGAGACGCAGGTGGACGTCGCGCACGAAGCGCTGCTGAGAAACTGGATGAAGATCAGCGCCCCGCTCACCGTCGAAGACGGGCGCCGCGAAAGTGGATGGCTCGCGGCCGAGGCCGCGGACGGGTGGGAATATCGCGCACTCCTGAGTCTGGTCAAATCGGGTTCGGCGGGCGCAACGGTCACGCTGCCGCTCGAACAGGTCGAGCGGCGATACGAGTGGTGGAGTTCGCGCAAACGCACCGCAACGTGGGCGCAGCGCTACGGCGGCGGCTATGAACTCGTCGAAAAGCTCTTCGACGACAGCCGCGCGGAGCTGGCAAAACAACAAGAACGCCAACGGCAGGAGGCGCAGGCAGCGCGCGAACGCGAAGCGGTAGCGGAGAAGGCTCGCAGCGACGAAGTGGTGCGCCGCGTTCAAGAAGAGTTCGCGCGAGTCCGCGCTCGACGCACGCTCATCGCCGCCGTCGCCATGGCCGTGCTTGCGCTCGTCGCGCTCGGCAGCACGGCCTGGGCGCTCCTAAAGGACCACCAACTGACGGTCGCTAACGACGCCGCGGCCACCTTAAACGAGAGGCTCTCTCGCGCCAACACTCAGCTCCAGCAGCTCAACGGCCAAAAAGACGCGAACATCAAAGTCAAGACCGCGCAAGCGCGCGTTCTCGCCGCGCAGAGAGACAAACTCACAGCCCAAAAGAATCAGCTGGCGCAGGCCGGTGCGAAGATCATGTTGGAAAAAGCGACGCTCGCCACGGTAAACTCGAAGCTGACGTCCGCGGTCGCCCAGCTGGCGGCGACGAACAAACGCTCGATCATCCTCTGGGAGGAGCAGCTCACGCACTCGCAGGCCTCCGGAAAGCGGATGCTCACGGCGGACGTGCAAGAGCATCCGAACGACATCTCCGCTCGCGTTGCCCTCGGCGTATATAACGAGGTGACCGGCGACCTGGCAGGGGCGCAGCAGCAGTTCCAATCGGCGCACAGCCCGAACGATGCGTTCGTAGACGCGTCGCTCTGCGACGTGATCGCGGCTCGGGCGGTTGCTCCCTCCAACAAATACTCGGCGAGCGAGAAAAAGAGCTTGCTCCAGAAAGCGCTCGAGGACTGCAATACAGCGCTGCGGCTATCGCCGAACATGACCTACGCGCTGCGTTCGCGCGCCGACGTACAATACGATCTCAGCCTGTTACCCGGGGGCGATCGTTATCGGGCGGGCGCCGTGGGCAGCGTGCAGCGTGCGCTCGCGATCGACCCGACCGAAGAGGTCAGTTTGCGCTATATGTGCGAGCTGGAGTTCACGGCGAAAGATTACGATGCCGCAATCGCCTATTGCACGCGCGCCGCAAAGGCTTATCATAGATCGTCCCCAGCGCAGCCGGTTGCGTACATCGGCCTCGGGAGGGCGGAGATCGACAAAGATGAGTATGCCGCCGCCATCGCAGCCTTGACGGCCGCGATCGAGATCGATAACAAGTACTACGATGCTTATTACTTCAGAGCGCAGGCCAAAGCCATCAGCGGCATCGATTTGCTCGGCGCCGAGCGAGACCTAGCGTACGTCCTAAAGAATGACGCGCAAGCGTACCGCACCGGCCAGGGTTTCTACAACGCGCATTACTGGCTGGGTGTGGCCGAAGCAAAGAACGGCGATCCGGGAGCCGTTGCCGATCTCACCGCAGCGCTGCGAAGTAAGCCTAACGACTATTGGAGCACGTTTTGGCTTGGCAAGGCGCTGATACAGCAGCAGAGTTGGCAGGCCGCGATCGCCGCCATGTCCCACACCCACGAGTGGAATACCTACTACTATTTGGCTTATGCGAAGCTGCGCGCGGGTGATTATCGCGGTGCGCGCCCGGACGCTCAACGGTACATAAGTCAAAATCCAAGTCGTGGCGACGGCTACCTGCTGCTGGCGAGAATCGAGCTCAACTCCGGCGACTGGAGCGATGCTTCGACGAATTCGCGCAAAGCCTGGTCGCTTCTTTCAACGACTGAAGACAAGAAGGTCGCGCAAGTAGTGGCCGACGACGTTGATGCCATTGCCAAGAAGGATTTGGGCCCGCGATTCGCCGCCGATTCAAGCGCGATTCTCGCCAATCCCCACGACGCCCGCGCGTATTCCGATCGCGGTCGCGTGTACGAAACGATCGACGATCGGCAGTGGGCGCTTTTCGACTACGGCTCGGCGATTGCCGCAAACTCGTCCGACGCTTACGCCTTCGCCGGTAAATGCCGAATAGAAGGGGAGAACGGAATGATTGACGCGGCGATGACCGATTGCGACAAGGCGGCCGAGCTCGACCCAAGCCTCGCTTCGGCATTGCGACAGCGCGCGATAATCAACGTCACGCGCGTCGGGGACAGCAATTTGAAGCAGCTCGCAGCCGCAAGCCGCGACGCCAACCGTGCCGTCACGCTGGAGCCGCAGGTGGCGAGCAGCTTCTCCACGCGTTGCTTCGTCTACTACTCGGCGAGCCGCTATGAGGAAGCTATCTCCGATTGCAGCGCGGCACTCGCGCGCGATCCGCAGCTCTCGTTCCCGCACTTTTGGCGAGCCAACGCACGTTTGAACACCGGCGACTACGTTGGCGGCTTGACGGACGTGCAAACGTACTTGAAAGCGAACCCGTCCAGCGCGGACGCGTATCTGCTGCAGGCAAGGCTCGAGCTTCGGCTCGGGAGCCGGGCACAAGCGCGGGCGTCTGCCGAGACGGCATTGCGCTACTACAAAGCGGCGAACGATCAAGTAGGGCAGGCGACAGCTCAAAAGTTGCTCGACGACATCGGATGAAGTCGAACCTACCAGTCGCCTTGCGACGACCTCAGCGATTTTGGAGCGCGTGTTGGCCGCGCCGCGCCCTATCGATTCGTAACGCTTGCGCCCGTCACCCGATGGGTTTTCCCTTCTTGACCGCGATGGTCTCCGCCGTATGTCGCTGCGAAGCCTTGTCGCCAACTCGGGTATTTGAGCGTCCAGCCGAGTTCTCGTTTTGCCTTTGCGTTCGAAACGCCGCGCGCCTCGGTCGACATAACGACGAGAGCTTCACCTGCCAGGAGACGCGCCAGTAGGCGAGGGAAGCGAAGAGGCGGCGGTGCTCCGAGGATCTTTGCTAGCTCCGGCAACCATACGCGCGTGGGGGCCGGTTCGTCGTCAGCGATATTGTAGATCGCGGGGCCTTCGCGCTCGAGCGCGAGCACGGTTGCGGCGGCGGCGTCGTCAACATGAATCCACGACGAGACACCTCCGCCATCGCCGACAATCGGCCACTTACGAGCGCGAACCGCAGCACCAATCTTGTCAAGGGGATCGCCATAAAAGCTGCCGTACCGAAGTGCGATTCCACCCGCATCCGTGACCGCCTTATCCAGGTGCTCCAGAGCGGCCACAGTCTCGCGCATCGCAGCAGGCGGACTCGGATCGAGGGGGTCGTCCTCGCTTTTGACCGGCCCACCCTTGCGTTCGTAGCGAATAGGGGCGTAACTCTGAGCGACTATCCGGCGCACTCCCGCGTTGCGCGCCGCGGCAACAAGGATGTCGATCCCCTCGGTTCTCAATCTGTTGGTTTGGGCAAAGCTGCGATCGAAGTTCCTAAAGTCTTGTAATTCTGCAAGCGACGTCGCTTCGTAGACGACTGCATCGGGCTGGTTGGCGGCAATTGCCGTGCGTACGGCGTCGCGATCCAGTGCGTCGAGCACGATCGGCTGCGCACCGAGCGCTCGCAGCGTCTTGGCTCTTGCCGACGAACGGGCGCTACCAATCACGTCGTGCCCTCGTTCACGAAGTTGCGGGACGAGGCTACCGCCAATGGCGCCGCTAGCTCCTACGGCCAAGACTCGCATAACTAATCTTCCTCCTGGCCCCTTACGCCCAAGTCGCCTGGACCGCAAAAGAGCCAAACTCCGCTACCGCATCAGCAACGTTGCGCTCGCACGGATTAGCTTTTGAGACCATCGTTCTCTCCTTCCCGCGCGTTTTGGGCGGTAAACGAAAGCGAGTTAACGCACGAGGAAGTGCTCGCAAACTCAGCGCCTGCGCACAGCCTCGGCGCAATTTCGTCGGGCTCTATTGGCGCGTCACACCGAAACGCAATGCGAACGTCCGCCTCCAGGCAACTGAGCGTGATACGTTCGGTTCCCGAGGCGCGAGGTGACCGTTTACCAACGGCGCCCAAGGGTAGACCCTAGCTGTCATGAGAATTGCCATCAATGGAGCCGGTATTGCAGGCCCGACGCTTGCCCATTGGCTCTATCGTAACGGCCACAAACCCACGCTGATTGAGAAAGCTCGCCGCTTTCGGACCGGTGGCTATGTGGTCGATTTTTGGGGCGTCGGCTATTCGATCGCCGAGCGAATGGGCATTCTGCCGGAGGTGCTGAACGCCGGCTATTCGTTCAAAGAATTGCGTCTTCTCGACGAAACCGGTCGCAAAGTAGGTGGGTTCTCTACCGACGTTTTTCGACGAATGACCAACGGGAAATTTACCAGTTTGCCGCGCGGAGACCTGGGGGCGACGATTTATCGAACTATTGAGAACCGCGTCGAATGCCTCTTCGAAAATAGCATTTCAAAACTCGAAGAAAGCGAGAGTAAAGTGCGAGCGACGCTGGAGCGCGGTGGGTCGCGCGATTTCGATCTCGTGATCGGAGCCGACGGGTTGCATTCGAGGGTGCGGCGCCTCCTGTTCGGGCCGGAAGACAGGTTCGAAAAGCAACTCGGCTACCGCGTGGCATCCTTCCAGGTAGATGGGTACAAACCGCGTGACGAACTAGTCTACGTCGCCCGTTCGGCGCCGGGTCGACAGTTTGCGAGAATTGCCCTGCGCGGAGACCGTACGGTATTTCTCTTTGTTTTTCGCACCGAGCTCATGACTGAACCCGAGCCTTCCAACCTGCGCGAGATCCGCGCCGTGCTGCGCGGCATATATAAGGATCTAGGTTGGGAAAGTCCGCAAATACTTAAGGCGATGGACGAGGTCGAGGAAATTTATTTCGATCGCGTCAGCCAAATCAGAATGGACGCCTGGTCCAGGGGACGCGTGATGCTAATTGGAGACGCGGCGTCGGCGGTGTCGCTTTTGGCCGGGGAGGGAACTGGCATTGCCATGGCTGAGGCTTACGTATTGGCAGGCGAGTTAGAGCGCGCAAAAAGCGACTACCGCGCGGCGTTTAGGAATCATGAGGAGCGATTGCGACCCTTTGTGGAGCGCAAGCAGAAGGCGGCCGAGGGCTTCGCTTCGTCGTTCGTGCCCAGGACACCATTTGGAATATGGACGCGCAATCAAGTAACAAAACTCATGCGTCTGCCAAAGGTTTCGGACTTCTTTCTTGGCCGAACCGTCAGCGACGATTTTGAAATGCCGACCTACGAGATGGGACCTTTGCCCGAGGAGCGTGTTTCTGTAAGTCTCGCGTCATCGCCCGGCGGCTAGTTTCATTTCGACAAGGCCGCCAGCCGGCAGGCTCAGGATGACTCGGGCCATCGCTGGGGGAACTCGTCGTAGCGAGGGTCAAGAGTCAAGCATGGAACCAGCCATAGACGACGTTAGGGAGTTGCACCGTGATTCGACTCGGTGATCACGTAATCGTGAAAGGCGAGGACGAGGAAGCGATCGTTACGGCCGTGCATCCCGACTCACAGGTCGAAATCGAGTTCCTTCATGCGCCGCAGGGAGGACCGCGGCGCAGACGCTACGCCGCCGAAGCGCTCGAGAAGGTCTCGCAGACCTCTTAATCCGCCTACTACATACTTTGCTTGACTGGAATGTTCGTCAGTGGCCCTTCACCGCCGACCTGCTCGATGGTAATGCCCTTTGCGACCGACCAATGATGGACGCCTGCTGGAACTGCAATAAAAGACCCAGCCGGTAGCACACGCGCGTTAGACTTGTTGATGGTATCACCCGTCCCGAACAAAAGCGTTCCTTGGATCACGGTGATATATTCGGCCTGCGAATGGTAATGGGGCTTGTTTGTGTAGCCGTCGGGCATTTTGACGCGGATGATTGCCGTGCCGGATGAGTTCGGGTTGCCGACCATCACCGCATTCCAAGAGCCCTTTCCAGGACCGGTGGCGGCCACCCAGTGGAGACCATCGGACGTAAAGAAGAGCGGAGCTGACTGCATCGCGGCGATCGTAGCGCCGGCAGTCACGAGCAGCCCCAAAACGAGCCACGAGAAGACTTTCATAGACGATCCTTCCATCGAGTGTCTCTAGAGGTACAACGACGTTGCTTGCCCTTTCGCTGCTACGACGACCGGGGCCCCTTTGCGAAAAGGATGCTCGGTTAGAACGCCGTCCATCCGGCGCAGCAACAGACCGTTACGGTGACGGGCGCGACTCCGCCGTTGCAAATCGCGCTCGACGGGAAGCTGCCGACGGCAAACGCGGATCCAAGCGAAAGGCGCGGTTCGCCGTAAACCTGCGTAAAATACAGGCGGCAGAGCGTAAGCGGAGGGAGCGTTTGATCTGGCGGGAGCGTGTAGGAGGTTCTCCTACCGTCCCCGCCACTACCCCAGCAACGGCTACGCGATATCGCCCAGGTTCTTATGGCCACAGGCTCATCCACGTCGAAACCTTGGATGTTCTGGGTGGAGATGCTGCCGTTACCGACGTAGATTCGCTAAAATCAGAAATCGCCGGTCCGCAACGCCACTACCGTGCCGCTCCGCCGACGCCGCTGGTGATCGCGTGGGCGTATTTCCGCACCAGGTTGGTGCCCGCGATCTGATCGAAAATCCACAGCCAGCCGCCGGCGATGCCGCATTGCGTATGCCAGTTCTTCATCGCCGTCTTTGCCTCCGCCGGCGTCAGATCGGGCGGTGCCGAGGGTTGGTCCGATACGCCGGGATAAACCGGCACGCTGCCAAAATTCCAGCCCATCTTCGACCTCGACCCCGAGCAGGGACTGTTGCCTTCCCCCCCAGCAAAGGTCTGCAAATGAATGCCATCCACCGTGCCGGCGCGTTTTTTGTTGATTTGCGACACCACCGACGTCCAGTAGTCGGAATTGGTATAGGGGTTCATGGTGACCTTGTAGCCAAGCTTACCCAGCATCACCGCGAATTTGATCGTTGAAGACGAATCATAGCTGTTCTCGTCATCGAAATCGATCGCGTCGAGCGGTAGCGCCGCCTTCAGCGCGGCGAAATCCTTGTGGAGAATGCTGTCTGGTCCGGTTCCCTGCGAATCGACCAGCGCTTTGATATTCTCCCAGTCGCCGTAGTTGGACGACCCGATGCTAAGGGTGACGCGCTTGACCGTGCCCCGCTTGATCTTCTTTAGATCGGCGGGGAAATCGGGGTATGTTTCATTCCCGATATAGTCGCCCTCCGATGTCAGCGGGAATTCGCCATTCAGGTTCAAATCGCCCGTGCTGCCGACCTCGACGCTCCAGACGATCAGTTCATTGAACCCTGACTTTTTGAGTTCCTCGATATTTTTCGGGATGTGCTTGTAAACCGGCCCTCCCCCCAGAATGCCGACATAGCCTGTCTGTGCAGTGGCCGTCACCACGCTGGCCTGCGCGGCGCCGCTCGTAGCCGCAGTTACCAGGCCCTCGGGCAGTTGGCCGAGGGGCGACTGCGCAGTGCTCTGCTGAAACGAGCCCGACGGCGCTAGTTGTGACTGGGCCCCACCGCCGCACCCTGCGAGCATTGCCACGGCCACGCAAATGCCAAGCGCGTAGCGCCCAAAGTCTGAAGTTCTCATGTGCTGTCCTCCTTAAGCATGAACGCGTCGACGGTCAGCCGTGCACCCCGTCGCACTCAGTTTTGTCTTCGATAAGGCGCCTCGTGGAGCCCTACACGCCTGGGTTCGATGTGTGGTCCCTCGTGCAGCTCCTTGAAGACATGCGTCGAGCGGCTGAAACGTTCGGCCGGTGGGAGATAGATGGCCTATTCGATGCGAGCGACGCCCCGGCATATGAGGGCGAACTCCGGGACTTTCTCGTGGAATCGATGTGGAAGAACGTCGGTGACGTAGGCAGTAGCGCTGACAGGCTCCGCGCTCTTCAAAAAAAAGAGGACATCAAGGGCCTGCGCGACGCGACCGAGGACGTCAAGCGGTACGCCGATCTCGTCATCGCGCACAACACGAGGGAAAAGTCAGCGCCCGTGGCCGTCTCCGCGATCTCCTCCCCAACCGACGAGATTGTTCGTATAGCAAAACGCTATACGGCAACTCTCACAGGGGCGAGCATGTCGTCGTTCGCGCCGGTTCGACGGCGAACGCGTGCGGAGGCTTCTCAACGCCGCCAAAGGTACCGAAATCGAAGCCGCCGTGACGGCGGCGATCGGGACGAGGCTGCGCCGAGCCGAACTATGCGCGCTTGGCTGGTGCCACATCGACCTCGATAAAGCCGTGGTCCGCGTGCGCCAGTCCGCCGCTCTACTCGACGGTAGGATCATCACGAAGGCTCCGAAGACGAAAGGGTCGCGCCGTGACGTGTTCCATGCCGGACGTCGTTGTGACGGCTCTACGGGTGGATCGCGAGCAACAGGAAGAGCGCCACCGACTCCTCGGCATTGGGAACCGGGGTGCAGAAGGGGTTGTGTTCGACCGGTACGACGGCTCGCGCTGGAACCCGAACGAGCTCTCGCGTCAGTTCTCGCGTCTTGTCCGGCGCAAGAAGTTGCCCGCAACACGGTTCCACGATCTACGCCACGGATACGCGTCACTGGCATTCGCCGCCGGCGTCCCATTGAAGACCGCGAGTGAACTGCTCGGGCATTCGGGGATTAACGTAACGGCAAATGTCTATACCCACATCATGGACGAGCAACGAAGGGCAGCCGCGAAGCTGCTCGACCAACCACCTCAATAAGGCCGTCCGGAGCGCCTAGCCCGGGCGATTCTGCGTTGTAAACGGTGTAGCGAAAACACCGTCGCCTCGCAAACCCGCTTAAAATAACGCGGAATCGAGCGAGTGGCGGGAGCGTGTAGGAATCGAACCTACCAGTCGCCTTGCGACGACCTCAGCGATT